>NZ_JACYUY010000089.1 GCF_014842025.1 Massilia sp. CFBP 13721 | reverse complement strand
GTCGTACCGCGTGGACGGAGTCCACCCTACGGTTAATGCAACGCGGGCAGTGTGGCCAGGCTTAACGCCCGAATGTTCGAATGCCGTTAATCGTAGGGTGGACTCCGTCCACGGCCTTTCGTCGTACGCCGCAACGCCAGAGAAAACCCTGTGCGTACGCGCTCTGGAGTTGTGCGGTACATGTCGATATGCATACGTCGTACCGCGTGGACGGAGTCCACCCTACGGTTAATGCAACGCGGGCAGTGTG
>NZ_JACYUY010000088.1 GCF_014842025.1 Massilia sp. CFBP 13721 | reverse complement strand
TTCATCGCCTGTAATCGCCAAGGCATCCACCATGTGCACTTATTCGCTTGTCCCTATAACGTTAGCCTCTAGTGTGAACACCAGAGAACGGTCATAGAAATAAGAGTACAGCTTGTTGCATGTTTGTTGTTACATTTACTACTACCCTAAGTGTGTGATCAAATCATTGCTGACCTAATCGCACGCTTAAAAAAACTTTACTTCTTCCAGATTGTTAAAGAACAGAACAACAGTGATCTCTAAAAGACCAA
>NZ_JACYUY010000087.1 GCF_014842025.1 Massilia sp. CFBP 13721 | reverse complement strand
ATCAACTCGGCCAGCGACGACGCCGCCGGCCTGCAGATCGCCACCCGCCTGAAGTCGCAGACCAGCGGCATGGCCGTCGCCATGCGCAACACCCAAAACTCGGTGTCGATGCTGCAAACCGCCGAAGGCGCCCTGAACGAAACCGGCAACATCCTGGTGCGCATGAAAGACCTGGCGACCCAGGCCGCCGACGGTTCGTCGTCGAAGGATGACCGCACCGCGATGCAAGCCGAGTACGACTCGCTGGCTGACGAACT
>NZ_JACYUY010000086.1 GCF_014842025.1 Massilia sp. CFBP 13721 | reverse complement strand
CCGGCGGTGGCCGCGGCGGCGCACTACCTGAAGGCGATCGATCCCGAGGCGGTCATGCTGGTGCTGCCGGCCGACCACGTGATCGAAAACACGGGCGCCTTCAAGGAAGCCGTCGCCCGCGCCGCCGGCCTGGTGGCAGGCGGCGGCCTGGCCACCTTCGGCATCGTGCCGCAGGCGCCGGAAACCGGTTACGGCTACATCCGCCGCGGCGCGGCGCTGCCCGGCTGCGATGATTGCTACCAGGTGGAGCGCTTCGTCGA
>NZ_JACYUY010000085.1 GCF_014842025.1 Massilia sp. CFBP 13721 | reverse complement strand
CAGTACCGAATAAAGTTCTTTAAAAATTAACAGTCGATAAGTGTGGGCGTTTGATGAAGGTGCCAGCTGACTAGTTCAGCTGATTACTTAAATTATCAAATGTTCACAAAAAAGAAATACGTTATCTCAGCAATGAGATAGCGGTCAGTATTTTGAGTGAGCGACACCTCGAAAGAGGTTGCCAGAAATGGCAAAAACAGAGATTAAACTGAAGAGTTTGATCCTGGCTCAGATTGAACGCTGGCGGCATGCTTTACACATGCA
>NZ_JACYUY010000084.1 GCF_014842025.1 Massilia sp. CFBP 13721 | reverse complement strand
GCCCACCCTTGTATTATGCTTTCTGAGCTTATTGCTCACTTTAACCCGAGGAATCACTCGGGTTCGAGCAGCTGGATGCCGAGCCCACCCTTTGGCAAAAGCCAGTAATTCGTAGATTTCGCACCAGCTGCTCACCCTCGTTCGAAGATCGGACAAGTATCTTTGGCCCGGCCCAGCCGTGAGCCCGTATTCACAAGGTAGATCAGAAGAGGACAAAATGCAGGTGTGGTATCTGGGAATCGATGTTGCCAAGGCTAAAGTCGACTGTGCATTGCGCCAGCC
>NZ_JACYUY010000083.1 GCF_014842025.1 Massilia sp. CFBP 13721 | reverse complement strand
TCGACTATCACGTACAGGCTCTTCCCATTTCGCTCGCCACTACTTTGGGAATCTCGGTTGATTTCTTTTCCTGCAGCTACTTAGATGTTTCAGTTCGCCGCGTTCGCTTTGCATGCCTATGTATTCAGCATGCAATGACCCAAAGGGCCGGGTTTCCCCATTCGGAAATCTGCGGATCAAAGTGTGTTTGCTCACTCCCCGCAGCTTATCGCAAGCTACTACGTCCTTCATCGCCTGTAATCGCCAAGGCATCCACCATGTGCACTTATTCGCTTGTCCCTATAACGTTAGC
>NZ_JACYUY010000082.1 GCF_014842025.1 Massilia sp. CFBP 13721 | reverse complement strand
CTACGTACGCCGCCTGCTTTGCGAGTTCGCACACTCGGCCAGCCGAACGACGTCCGTCTTCAAATCGAAATTTCAGGCATTGCTGATCCGACGCGGCCATAAACGTTCGATCATCGCCATCGCACACAAAATCCTGCGCACCATCTTCTACATGCTCAAACGTGGCCAGTACTACCGGGATAGCGCCACCGATTACGAAGCCATGTCAGTGAAGAAAAACGCGCCGCGCTGGATCAAGGCACTGACCAAGTTCGGGTTGATCAATCAACCTGCTTGAACTTGTTGTCATCAAAA
>NZ_JACYUY010000081.1 GCF_014842025.1 Massilia sp. CFBP 13721 | reverse complement strand
ACCTTCGATTTCGTCTTGCCGCTCGAGGTGTCGAGCAGCATGCAATCAAGCTTTTTCTTGGCAACGTCTACACCCAGGTAAAACATAGTCTCTCCTTGTGTTCTCGATCAACACACCCACTCTCCTTGTGCATACAGGGTCATTGCCCTTGGCTACCGTCCAGTGTTTGGTATGGTGTGGGAACGAGGTGAAGGGCTTGATCTACCTTCCAAGGTCGAGCCTTAAGGGTGGGCCCAAGCTGGTCTTCACCTCTGCTGGTAGTAGCTAACCACCAACTCGTCCAAGATACAAGGGTGGGC
>NZ_JACYUY010000080.1 GCF_014842025.1 Massilia sp. CFBP 13721 | reverse complement strand
AGATCAGCTCTCACATTCAATGGCTCGACAATGAAATCAAGAATCTGGCCAAGAAAATCCGCAACAGCATTGACGACGACCCGGACTTGAGGCAACGGAAAGCGCTCCTCGAGAGCATTCCAGGCGTTGGTGAACGCACGATCTCGTTGCTGCTGGCCTTCTCACTCACCCCGAGCCGCTTCAAGAACGCTCGGCAGGTTACCGCTTATGCCGGCCTCGATCCCCGTCAGCACGAATCGGGTAGCAGCGTGCGCGGCAAGCCCCACATTTCCAGATTTGGGCACAGCGTCATCCGAAAAATGATGT
>NZ_JACYUY010000079.1 GCF_014842025.1 Massilia sp. CFBP 13721 | reverse complement strand
CCGCTCGTCCCAGCCCCTTGGATTATGTACCCGGATTTGCCTAAGTACCTCCTATGAACCAGAAACTGACTATTCCAACAGTCAGACAACCTTCCGCGATCCGTCCCCCCATCGCATCATACGACGGTGCAGGAATATTAACCTGCTTCCCATCAGCTACGCATCTCTGCCTCGCCTTAGGGGCCGACTCACCCTGCTCCGATGAACGTTGAACAGGAAACCTTGGGCTTACGGCGTGGAGGCTTTTCACCCCCATTATCGCTACTCATGTCAGCATTCGCACTTCTGATACCTCCAGCATCCTTCACAAGACACCTTC
>NZ_JACYUY010000078.1 GCF_014842025.1 Massilia sp. CFBP 13721 | reverse complement strand
TGAACTGACCCCCAAAAGTTGGGCACAACTTTTGGAGCGGTATGAAGTACACGAAAGAGTTCAAACAGACGGTAGTCCACGATTACCTGTCGAGCCACGAAGGCTATCGGAATGTGTCTCGACGCCACGGCATGGGAAATCGCTCGCTGCTCGAGCGATGGGTCGCTGCATACGAGATTCATGGGGATGCCGGGCTTAGTCCAAAGCGAAGCCGGTACGACGCCGTTTTCAAATTGTCGGTGCTGCAGCACATGTGGGAGAATCGGCTTTCCATAACCGAAACCGCTGCCAAGTTCGATATCCGCCGTCATTCGACGGTGGGCGACTGGGAGCGT
>NZ_JACYUY010000077.1 GCF_014842025.1 Massilia sp. CFBP 13721 | reverse complement strand
GCCGACATCGGCTGGAGCGACGTCGGCTCCTGGTCGGCGCTGTGGGAAGTGCAGCAGCACGACGAAAACGGCAACGCCCGGCGCGGCGACGTCTACCTGGACGGCGTGAAAAATTCGCTGGTGCGCGCCGAGAGCCGCATCGTGGCCGTGGTCGGACTGGAGGACGTGGTCGTGGTCGAGACCAACGACGCCGTGCTGGTGGCCCACAAGAGCGCGGTGCAGCGCGTCAAGCAGGTGGTCGAGCACCTGAAGTCGACCGAACGCACCGAGCACCTGCACCATACCCGGGTCTACCGTCCGTGGGGGCATTACGAGGGCATCGATGCCGGCGACCGTTTCCAGGTCAAGCGCATCACCGTGAA
>NZ_JACYUY010000076.1 GCF_014842025.1 Massilia sp. CFBP 13721 | reverse complement strand
CAGACGATGATGGGTATGGCGCTGACTCTGCGTAGCCGCACCGTCGACGGCGTCTATCAGGAAATCTGGGGAGCGCTGACCGCTTACAACCTGATCCGGCTGGAGATGGTCAAAGCCGCGCTGGACGTAAAGTGCGAGCCGACCGAGATCAGTTTTATCCGCGCCTTCCACGTCATCCAGTACGAACTGCACTGGGCTGCGGTAACCCGGTCATATGGCAAGCTGCCTGCCTTAATGCAGCGCCTTCGCCAGCGCCTTGTAATGCTACTAAATGAAGAACGGCCCGGTCGAAAAATCGACCGGGCCGTCAAGGCCTTGCCTCAGCGTTACACCGTTCGCGTCCTGAAGAAGGACCTTAACTGAACGGCATTA
>NZ_JACYUY010000075.1 GCF_014842025.1 Massilia sp. CFBP 13721 | reverse complement strand
ACGCTGACCTGGTAGTAATAGGTGCTGCGTGCCAGGCCAACGAGCTTGAGCAGACCAACAACTGGATACTGCTGCCTTAGTTCATGCACTACTTGCGCTTTTTCGGCGTGGTCGATTTCTGCCGTGCTTGAACTAAGGCCTCCAACTTTTTTAGGACTGCGTTCTCCATCCGCAAATAATCGAGCTCAGCGAGCAACTCTTCACGGCTGCGCTTGTCCTCACCGGCAGGCACTGCCGGTTTTGTCGTTGGTATCACTATCTTTTTCACTCTCGTTGTCGGGGCTGGCGTCAACGCTTCCACGCCGCTCTCCCGATATGCACGCTCCCAGTCGCCCACCGTCGAATGACGGCGGATATCGAACTTGGCAGCGGTTTCGGTTATGGAAAGC
>NZ_JACYUY010000074.1 GCF_014842025.1 Massilia sp. CFBP 13721 | reverse complement strand
TCGCCTTCGAAATGAACAGGCGCCCTGAATTCAAGCTCGTCACTGGCATGCTTGCCAAGGCATTCTCCAAGCTCGATTCGACGGACAAACCGATGCTCCACTCCGACCAGGGCTGGCAATACCGCATGCCTGCTTATCGAGAAGATCTCAAGAACCGTGGCATGGTGCAGAGCATGTCGCGCAAGGGGAACTGCCACGACAACGCGGCCATGGAAAGCTTCTTTGGGGTGCTCAAGTCGGAATTTTTTTACCTGAACAAATTCACCAGCATTGAGCAGTTAGAGGCCGGGATCACCGATTACATCCATTACTACAATCACGACCGCATCAAGCTCAAACTCGGCGGGCTGAGCCCTGTACAATTCAGGACTCAGCAATTGGCAGCAGCATAAGCGCAACTGTCCAACTTTGTGGGGTCACTTCA
>NZ_JACYUY010000073.1 GCF_014842025.1 Massilia sp. CFBP 13721 | reverse complement strand
CGACGTCAGCGGCGTGGCCGACCTGAGCGTGACCGGCACCACCACCATCGGCGGTGACGTGACCACCAGCGGCGACCAGACCTACACCGGCGCGGCCACCCTGGCGGCGGATGCAACGCTGTCCAGCACCGGCGGCGGCGACATCGGCTTCGGCGGCACGCTAGACGGCGCACATGCGCTGACGGTCGCTACCGACGGCACCACCACCTTCGGCGGCGCCGTGGGCGGCACCACTGCCCTGGCCAGCGTCACCACCAGCGGCAACGGCACCACCGCAATCGACGGCGGCGGCGTCACCACCAGCGGCACCCAGACCTACGGCAACGACGTGGCGTTGGGCGCGCACACCACGCTCACCGGTTCGACCGTCACCCTGGGTGGCGACGTCGACGGCGATGGCCATGACCTGGCCATCGTCGGCAATGCCGTCACCGGCG
>NZ_JACYUY010000072.1 GCF_014842025.1 Massilia sp. CFBP 13721 | reverse complement strand
AAACAGAGATTAAACTGAAGAGTTTGATCCTGGCTCAGATTGAACGCTGGCGGCATGCTTTACACATGCAAGTCGAACGGCAGCGCGGGGCAACCTGGCGGCGAGTGGCGAACGGGTGAGTAATATATCGGAACGTACCCAAGAGTGGGGGATAACGTAGCGAAAGTTACGCTAATACCGCATACGATCTAAGGATGAAAGCAGGGGACCGCAAGGCCTTGTGCTCCTGGAGCGGCCGATATCTGATTAGCTAGTTGGTGAGGTAAAGGCTCACCAAGGCGACGATCAGTAGCTGGTCTGAGAGGACGACCAGCCACACTGGAACTGAGACACGGTCCAGACTCCTACGGGAGGCAGCAGTGGGGAATTTTGGACAATGGGCGCAAGCCTGATCCAGCAATGCCGCGTGAGTGAAGAAGGCCTTCGGGTTGTAAAGCTCTTTTGTCAGGGAAGAAACGGT
>NZ_JACYUY010000071.1 GCF_014842025.1 Massilia sp. CFBP 13721 | reverse complement strand
ACTTTTCCAGTAAATGCCCGTACTTTCCATCACCACTAACTCGACCTTCAGCGACGCAGCCCACTCAGCGAGTGCCTTGCGGTCGCGCTTGAATGTACCGAACTGACGCTGTATCAGCTGTGGTTCGCCATTCTCATCTTCAATCATTGCACACGCCGTTATCTGTGCCTGGTGCACGTCCAGACCCAGCACGCGTTTATAGAATGCCACCAAATTCATTTTTCACCTTTTAAGGTAAAGTTAGAAAATGGAAGGCAGCGATGCAAAAAGCTGAAGTAGCCTGAAGGCGACAAGTCGCCGACGGCCTGCTTAACGTTCGCTCTCTAAGGATGCAATCCGGGGTACGAGTCAGCTTTGCGGGTCACGTTAGGGTCGGGGTTGGCACCTCCACGATATCGCGCGACCTCTATCGTTGCCTTCCACCTCTATTCTCTTTCATGCTCCGGGGTGGCGCCGCTCGCAATGACCGTTAGGGTGG
>NZ_JACYUY010000070.1 GCF_014842025.1 Massilia sp. CFBP 13721 | reverse complement strand
AGTATCCAGTTGTTGGTCTGCTCAAGCTCGTTGGCCTGGCACGCAGCACCTATTACTACCAGGTCAGCGTTCTGGAAGCCGAGGATAAAGACGCCGAATTGAAGGCGATAATCAAGGCCGAGTTCGAGCGCCACAAGGGGCGTTACGGCTACCGTCGCATAACGGCTGCGCTGCGCCAGCTGGGCAAACACGTCAATCACAAAGCCGTCCAGCGCCTCATGGGGGAGCTGAAACTCAAATCGCTGGTCAGGCCAAAGAAATACAAGTCGTACAAAGGCGAGGTAGGCCAGGCAGCGCCGAACGAGTTAAATCGCCAGTTCGAAGCGAATGCGGCAAACAAGAAGTGGGTGACGGACGTGACCGAATTTAACATCGCTGGCGAGAAGCTGTATCTGTCGCCCGTGCTTGACCTGTATAACGGCGAAATCATCGCCTTCGAAATGAACAGGCGCCCTGAATTCAAGCTCGTCACTGGCATGCTTGCCAAGGCATTCTCCAA
>NZ_JACYUY010000069.1 GCF_014842025.1 Massilia sp. CFBP 13721 | reverse complement strand
TTGGAGAATGCCTTGGCAAGCATGCCAGTGACGAGCTTGAATTCAGGGCGCCTGTTCATTTCGAAGGCGACGATTTCGCCGTTATACAGGTCAAGCACGGGCGACAGATACAGCTTCTCGCCAGCGACATTAAATTCGGTCACGTCCGTTACCCACTTCTTGTTTGCCGCACTCGCTTCGAACTGGCGGTTCAACTCATTCGGCGCCACCTGGCCTACCTCGCCTTTGTACGACTTGTATTTCTTTGGCCTGACCAGCGACTTCAGCTTCAGCTCTCCCATGAGACGCTGGACGGCTTTGTGATTGACGTGTTTGCCCAGCTGGCGCAGCGCGGCCGTTATGCGACGGTAGCCGTAGCGCCCCTTGTGGCGCTCGAACTCGGCCTTGATCATCGCCTTCAATTCGGCGTCTTTATCCTCGGCTTCCAGGACGCTGACCTGGTAGTAATAGGTGCTGCGTGCCAGGCCAACGAGCTTGAGCAGACCAACAACTGGATACT
>NZ_JACYUY010000068.1 GCF_014842025.1 Massilia sp. CFBP 13721 | reverse complement strand
CCGCGCGCCACCCCGCTGCCGCCGACGAACAGCTCGCCGGCCACGCCCAGCGGCGCCGGCTGCATGGTCGCGCCGTCGAGGATGTACAGCGTCAGGTGCGACAGCTGTGGCCCGATCAGGCTGCAGGCGCCTTCCAGGTCGGCCTGGCGCAGGCGCCGGTAGGTCACGTGGACGGTGGTTTCGGTGATGCCGTACATGTTGACCAGGGCGATCGCCTCGTCGCCATGGCGTGCCGTCCACGGCAGCAGCGAAGCGGGTTTCAGCTTTTCGCCGCCGAACACCACCGCGCGCAGCGACAGCGTCCCGCGCAGCTGGGCGTCCGCCTCGATGAAGCCGGCAAAGGCCGAGGGCGTCTGGTTCAGGACCGTGACCTTCTCGCGGCAGGCCAGTTCGTAGAAGTCGAGCGGCGACTGCGCCACCGCCTTCGGCACCACCACCAGCTTGCCGCCGTAGGCCAGCGCGCCCCAGATTTCCCAGACCGAGAAATCGAAGGCGAACGAGTGGAACAGGGTCCAGGTATCG
>NZ_JACYUY010000067.1 GCF_014842025.1 Massilia sp. CFBP 13721 | reverse complement strand
TTTCAGCGTGCCCTCGACCAGCTTGGCATTGAGCTCATCTGTGCAAACACCCCGCAAGCGAAAGGACGTGTGGAACGGGTCAACCGTCTCCTGCAAGACCGGCTCGTCAAGGAAATGCGGCTCGAAGGTATCGACAATATCGATGCCGCAAACACATGGTGCGAGAAGTACGTGAGGCGATACAACGAGCAATTTGCCCGTACTCCAATGAGCGAACTCGATCTGCACACACCGCTCCATATCGAGGACGACCTGGAGCTCATCCTGACCATTTGCGAGACCCGCAAACTGACCTCCAAGCTCACGTTCCAGCATGGCAACCTGTTGCATCTGCTTGACGATACACCGGCTGCGCGTGGCTTGGTCGGCCAAACCGTCGCCATCCATACCTATGCTGATGGACGTGTCGAACTGCACGCGAACAGACAGGTATTTGCCTACACCAGCATGACTGTATCGAAGCCGACGCGTCGCATCGATACCGACAAAAAATCACTGCATGCGACGCTCGACAAGAGGCAGCGCGCCCGGCCACATCGCCTCAATCTACCAGGCGCTGTCGTTACCCAGGGCACGGCAGCAGCGAAGAAAGCGTCCGCCCAAAAGCGAGTATGACTTTTAGAAAGCGGACATTTTAACTTTGCCAAAAGCGGACATTTCTAATTTGCCTTTACA
>NZ_JACYUY010000066.1 GCF_014842025.1 Massilia sp. CFBP 13721 | reverse complement strand
TAGAAGGCTTGTGGCTTGCCATGTCGTCCGATATAGCGCCGTGTGGCTTCGAAGTAGCTGACGGTCGATTCGGTGCCGGCAAAATAGAGCTGTAACAGTTCGCCTGTCGCATCATCGACGTACACCAGCAATGTACAAGCTGCGCTGCGGCCTTCAAACCAGTCATGGCGGCTGCCGTCGATCTGGACCAGTTCACCACGGCAGGGACGTCGCTCCCGCGGCTGATGCAGCGCTGCGCGCCGCACACCCTTTGGGGGCCACAAACCCGCTTCGAGCATCAGCTTGCGCAGCGTCTCTTTCGACAGATTTATGTCGTGCCGGTCTCGTAACTGCTCGCATGCCAGGGTAGGGCCAAAGTCGGAATAATGCTCATGCACCAGCTCCAGTGCTGTCTTTGCCACCCCTGGCTTGAGCTGATTATTGCTCGGCTTGCCCCGGTATTTGGCGACCATCGCGCCAACACCTTCATCGACAAACCGTTTCCGCAGACGCAGAACCTGTCGGGGCGTAATCTGCAGCCGCTGGGCTGCAACGGCTGGTGCTATCTCGCCTCGTACACAGGCCTCAATGACCTTGGCACGGTTCCACTCCTGCATCGTCATGCCCCCGATTTTGCTCACACTGGACTCCAAACTATTCAGAGTCGACAGCATGAGCTATCGAGCAAAATCAGACATTTCTACTTTGC
>NZ_JACYUY010000065.1 GCF_014842025.1 Massilia sp. CFBP 13721 | reverse complement strand
CAGCCGATTCATTGTTGCCAGGGCAGACCCCTACCCATGAAGCAAGACGATCCGGGCTGCCGAAGGCATCCATGTCGGTGCCAATTTCAACGAGGAGCATGGCAGCGCCGATCAGGTCGATTCCGGGAAGGGTTTGCAGCAGTGCCAGTGCATTGCGCTGCTCGGCCATGCCGGTCAATAATTGACTGTCGAAGCGCGCGATGCGCGCCTCGATTTCCTCGATATGCTGCATTAATTCGTGCAGGACGAAACGATGACTCGGCGTCAGCTCGCCTTGCAGAGCTTCGAACAATTCTTCGCGGCTGGCCTTGAAACGCGTGCTGGCCAAGGCCAGTATTTCCTGCACGCTGGCCTCGGCAATGAGGGCCTTGACCATCTTGCGCGCCGCTACACCATGCACATCGCTGACGACAACGCCAAGCCTGATTCCACTGTCGGTGAGCACCTTGTGCAGCCGGTTTTTCTCGGCGGCTAGTTGGCCGACCAGCTTTTGCCGCTGACGTGATACCAGACGCAGTTCACGCAGGCGCGCAGGAGGAATGAACGAGCCGCGCAGCAGTCCTGCACGGGCCAGCGTAGCGAGCCATTGCGCATCGCTGACATCGGTTTTGCGCCCAGGCACGTTCTTGACATGTTTGGCGTTGACCACGAGCGTTTTGAGACCGGCCGCTTCCAGTGCCGCGTACGGACTTTTCCAGTAAATGCCCGTACTTTCCATCACCACTAACTCGACCTTCA
>NZ_JACYUY010000063.1 GCF_014842025.1 Massilia sp. CFBP 13721 | reverse complement strand
GTCATCATGGAACCGACGGGGATGTATCACGAAAGCGCTGCGTTGGCATTAGCCGATGCAGGCCTGGTGGTTTCATTGGTCAACCCAGCTCAACTGCGCGCTTTTGCGCAAGGCCTGGGCATAAAGAACAAGACCGACAAAGAAGATAGTACTGTCCTCGCGCGCTTTGGCGCAGCCCAGAATCCTGTGCCATGGCAGCCGCCATCGCCCTCGGCCCGGCGCCTCAAAGCCCTGTTGACGCGACGCGACGCTGTCGCCGATGATCTTCAGCGCGAGCGAAATCGCCAGGAAGCGAACGACTTCAGTTCAGCTCCCGAGGCGGTAGGCGACTCAATCAGGGAGTCGATCGCTTTCCTGGAAGCCGAACTCAAGCGCCTGGAAAAGATGATCGCCAAGCACATCAATGACGATCCGGATCTGCGTAACAAAAAGAAGCTGCTCGAAACAATCCCAGGCGTCGGACCACGTGTGGCGACTCATATGACGACGTTATTTGCTGGCCGAACGTTTGAGCGCGCCGAGCAGCTGGCGGCTTATCTCGGCCTGGTGCCGGTCATGTGGGAGTCTGGATCCTCAGTACGTAACCGGCCGCACATGTCCAAGGCGGGCCCTGCGTACCTGCGTAAGGTTCTGTACTTGCCTGCTGTCGGCGCCAGGCGCTGGAACCCTCACATCAAGGCTTTGAACGACAGATTGCTCGCCAAAGGCAAATCCAAAATGGCAGCCATCGGTGCAGCCATGCCCAAGCTGGCGCACCTGTGCTTCGGCGTCGTCCATTCCGGTAAGCCCTACGATCCAAAATTTGCGATGTAGGGCTTGACGGTCAAGACGGTATCTAC
>NZ_JACYUY010000062.1 GCF_014842025.1 Massilia sp. CFBP 13721 | reverse complement strand
GTACGGCCGCCTTCGCGGATTGCGAAGCGCAGGCCTTCTTCCATCGCGATCGGGTTGATCAGCTTGACGGTGATCGACACGTTATCGCCTGGCATGACCATTTCCTTGTCCGCTGGCAGCTCGATCGAGCCGGTCACGTCGGTGGTACGGAAGTAGAACTGCGGACGGTAGTTGTTGAAGAACGGGGTGTGACGGCCGCCTTCATCTTTCGACAGAACGTAGATCTCGCCGGTGAAGTGGTTGTGCGGCTTGATCGAGCCTGGCTTTGCCAGAACCTGACCACGCTGGACGTCTTCACGCTTGGTGCCGCGCAGCAGCAGACCGACGTTGTCGCCAGCCTGACCCTGGTCCAGCAGCTTGCGGAACATTTCCACGCCGGTGCAGGTGGTCTTGACGGTGTCGATGATGCCGACGATTTCGATTTCTTCGCCGACCTTGATGATGCCGCGCTCGACACGACCGGTCACGACGGTACCACGACCCGAGATCGAGAACACGTCTTCGACTGGCATCAGGAAGGCGCCGTCAACTGCGCGCTCTGGCGTCGGGATGTAGGTGTCGAGGGCTTCGGCCAGACGGGTGATGCACTCTTCGCCCATTTCGCCTGGCTGGCCTTCCAGCGCCATACGTGCCGAACCTTTGATGATTGGCAGGTCGTCGCCTGGGAACTCGTACTTCGACAGGAGTTCGCGGACTTCCATTTCGACCAGTTCCAGCAGTTCTGCGTCGTCGACCAGGTCGCACTTGTTCAGGAACACGATGATGTATGGAACACCAACCTGACGCGCCAGCAGGATGTGCTCGCGGGTCTGTGGCATTGGGCCGTCAGCGGCCGAGCACACCAGGATCGCGCCGTCCATCTGGGCAGCACCGGTAATCATGTTCTTGATGTAGTCGGCATGGCCTGGGCAATCGACGTGTGCGTAGTGACGGTTTTCCGTTTCGTACTCGACGTGCGCGGTGTTGATGGTGATGCCGCGTGCTTTTTCTTC
>NZ_JACYUY010000061.1 GCF_014842025.1 Massilia sp. CFBP 13721 | reverse complement strand
GCTAATGACGGTACCTGAAGAATAAGCACCGGCTAACTACGTGCCAGCAGCCGCGGTAATACGTAGGGTGCAAGCGTTAATCGGAATTACTGGGCGTAAAGCGTGCGCAGGCGGTTTTGTAAGTCTGTCGTGAAAGCCCCGGGCTCAACCTGGGAATTGCGATGGAGACTGCAAGGCTTGAATCTGGCAGAGGGGGGTAGAATTCCACGTGTAGCAGTGAAATGCGTAGAGATGTGGAGGAACACCGATGGCGAAGGCAGCCCCCTGGGTCAAGATTGACGCTCATGCACGAAAGCGTGGGGAGCAAACAGGATTAGATACCCTGGTAGTCCACGCCCTAAACGATGTCTACTAGTTGTCGGGTTTTAATTAACTTGGTAACGCAGCTAACGCGTGAAGTAGACCGCCTGGGGAGTACGGTCGCAAGATTAAAACTCAAAGGAATTGACGGGGACCCGCACAAGCGGTGGATGATGTGGATTAATTCGATGCAACGCGAAAAACCTTACCTACCCTTGACATGTCAGGAAGGCCGGAGAGATCTGGCTGTGCCCGAAAGGGAACCTGAACACAGGTGCTGCATGGCTGTCGTCAGCTCGTGTCGTGAGATGTTGGGTTAAGTCCCGCAACGAGCGCAACCCTTGTCATTAGTTGCTACATTTAGTTGAGCACTCTAATGAGACTGCCGGTGACAAACCGGAGGAAGGTGGGGATGACGTCAAGTCCTCATGGCCCTTATGGGTAGGGCTTCACACGTCATACAATGGTACATACAGAGGGCCGCCAACCCGCGAGGGGGAGCTAATCCCAGAAAGTGTATCGTAGTCCGGATCGCAGTCTGCAACTCGACTGCGTGAAGTTGGAATCGCTAGTAATCGCGGATCAGCATGTCGCGGTGAATACGTTCCCGGGTCTTGTACACACCGCCCGTCACACCATGGGAGCGGGTTTTACCAGAAGTAGGTAGCTTAACCGCAAGGGGGGCGCTTACCACGGTAGGATTCGTGACTGGGGTGAAGTCGTAACAAGGTAGCCGTATCGGAAGGTGCGGCTGGATCACCTCCTTTCTAGAGTAGCACCGG
>NZ_JACYUY010000060.1 GCF_014842025.1 Massilia sp. CFBP 13721 | reverse complement strand
CCCAGATTTCCTGATAGACGCCGTCGACGGTGCGGCTACGCAGAGTCAGCGCCATACCCATCATCGTCTGCTTGAGCTCGCGATAGCTCGTTTCAATCCGCCAGCGCTGGGTATAGCAAGCGGCGATGTCCTTGACTGTGTAGCGCCTGGCATCAAACAGTGATGTCAGCAGTATGTGCTTGCGTGCGCTCTGGTCGATAATTGTGATGGCACGGGCACGCCACGTTTCGGGCAGGTCCGGACATTTCTTGCGCGCCTGGGGCGAGACGCGCATTTCGATGACGGCGTCGTCAGGTGTGCCGCCAACGACTTCCCATTTGGTGTTGGCCTTGGCTGGAATGATGAAATGTCGGTTGGTTCCACCGTGCGTCAGGCCGCACAGGATTTCGGCCGACAGGAAGCCTTTGTCGAAGACAGTAAGCGAATCATCTGGAATCGATGCAAGCAGCTCTTTAGCGTAAAGCATCTCGTTGATCCCATAAGGACCAAACTTCGCATCGCGGATCAGATGGGTCGGCACCGCGGTCAAGGTTACCCCGCGCACTTGCGGATAGCTCGAGATTCGCCCACTGGGGTACACCTGCTCACCGAAATGCTCGCGAAGCTGCGGCGTGTCTGCAGTCTTCAACGTCGTGCCGTCCATCGCGAACAGACTTAGGCTCTTGAACAGGTACTGTTTGCGATCCTGTTCCGACCATGCCCTTGCCGATATCTCGAATAAGACCCGAAGAGGTTCGGCGCCAAGACGCTGCCGTGCCTGCGCTACCGCGCTCTTGCTCACGAAAGGCGTCTGCGCATCCGGCAAAGCCAGATCCAGGTCATCAATTACTTCGCTAATGGACTGGTGACGGTACAGCGCCAAAGCGACCACCAGCCACACGACCTGCTCGGCCGGCAAGCGGCGCTGCCGAATGCTCGCTTTACCAGTGTATGTAACAGCCTGCTCGACCCACTCGTATGGCAGGTGCTGCCCCAGTCGGGCCCAGTCCGGGTCTTCCTGGGCTTGTACGAGAAAATGGAATGCGTCATCAAACATGGTGACGCAGGTTAACAGCCTCTGAAGACGTTTACAACACTACAAAAGAAAAATGCCGTTCAGCCTTAACTGAACGGCATTA
>NZ_JACYUY010000059.1 GCF_014842025.1 Massilia sp. CFBP 13721 | reverse complement strand
TGTAGTGGTCTAATGCCCCCGGACACCTCGATAGGTGGATAATTCACCTTCGAAGGAGTTTACATGACCAGGCAGCGCCGCAATTTTGACCCCAGCTTCAAGCTTGAGGTCGTCCGTATGATCACAGAACAAGGCCTCAGCATCTCGCACGTCAGCCAGACGATGGACATTGGCGTGACCTCGATCCGTCGCTGGATGGAGCAATACGAGGCCGAGCAACAAGGCCAGCCCGGCATTGGCAAACCGTTGACGGCTGAGCAGCAGCGCATTCGCCAGCTGGAGCAGGAAAATCGTCAGCTTCGTAGCGATGTGGACGTCTTAAAAAAAGCATCGGCCTTCTTTGCCCGCGAGCTCAAGTGAGCTACCGGCTCGTCGACGAGCTGCAAACGAAGGCCGTACCTGTCGCACAAACCTGCCGTCTGCTGGGCGTGAGCCGGGCTGGATTTTACGAAGCCAAGCGTCGTGCCGCCACGCCGACTTTTTGCAAAGCGAGCGTGCATCTGCGTGCCGCGTTCATGAGCAGCGGCCAGAGTTACGGCAGCCGTCGCCTGGTCACAGCGCTGGCCAATAGCGGGCTCCAGGTCGGCCGTTACAAGGTGCGCCGGCTGATGCAACAGGCCAGCCTGAAGCCAGTCTGGAAGCGCAAGTTCGTGCACACCACCGACAGTAAACATGCCCTGCCGGTTGCGCCGAACGTGCTTGCCCGGCAGTTCAACCCTGCAGCGCCAAACCTGGCTTACGTTTCGGATATCACGTACATCCGGACCGGCGCCGGCTGGCTGTACCTGGCTGTCGTGCTCGACCTGTTCTCGCGCCGAGTCGTGGGCTGGGCGATGGCGCCGAGCATGCCAGCCACCCTGGTTTGCGATGCCTTGCGCATGGCAATCCAGGCGCGCCGACCGGCCGCCGGACTGATCGTTCATTCCGATCGCGGTAGCCAGTATGCGAGCGACCAGTATCAGGCCCTGTTGGCCGAACATGGCTTCGTCTGCAGCATGAGCCGTAAAGGCAATTGCTGGGATAACGCCGTCGCTGAACGCTTCTTCCTGAACCTGAAGATGGAGCGCGTTTGGCAGCGCAATTACGCGAACCATGCCGAAGCCAGGCTTGACGTGGCCAATTACATCGCCAGCTTCTACAACTGCGAGCGCCTGCATTCAGTTTTGGGCAATCTGCCGCCCAGCGTCTATGAACGCACAATGGCAGAGAAAGAACTTATCGTCGTGTCCGAAATTACTTGACCACTACA
>NZ_JACYUY010000058.1 GCF_014842025.1 Massilia sp. CFBP 13721 | reverse complement strand
TGTATTCTTATTGCTATAACCTGCCAAGGTTATAGGGACAAGCCGTACGGGCAATTAGTACTGGTTAGCTTAATGCATTACTGCACTTCCACACCCAGCCTATCAACGTCCTGGTCTCGAACGACCCTTCAAGGAGCTCAAGGCTCCGGGAAATCTCATCTCAAGGCAAGTTTCCCGCTTAGATGCTTTCAGCGGTTATCTCTTCCGAACTTAGCTACCCGGCAATGCCACTGGCGTGACAACCGGTACACCAGAGGTTCGTCCACTCCGGTCCTCTCGTACTAGGAGCAGCCCCCTTCAAATTTCCAACGCCCACGGCAGATAGGGACCAAACTGTCTCACGACGTTTTAAACCCAGCTCACGTACCACTTTAAATGGCGAACAGCCATACCCTTGGGACCGGCTACAGCCCCAGGATGTGATGAGCCGACATCGAGGTGCCAAACTCCCCCGTCGATATGAACTCTTGGGAGGAATCAGCCTGTTATCCCCAGAGTACCTTTTATCCGTTGAGCGATGGCCCTTCCATACAGAACCACCGGATCACTATGTCCTACTTTCGTACCTGCTCGACTTGTCGGTCTCGCAGTTAAGCACGCTTATGCCATTGCACTATTAGCACGATGTCCGACCGTACCTAGCGTACCTTCGAACTCCTCCGTTACACTTTAGGAGGAGACCGCCCCAGTCAAACTGCCTACCATGCACTGTCCCCGATCCGGATAACGGACCAAGGTTAGAACCTCAAACAAACCAGGGTGGTATTTCAAGGATGGCTCCACGAGAACTGGCGTCCCCGCTTCAAAGCCTCCCACCTATCCTACACAGATTGGTTCAAAGTCCAATGCAAAGCTACAGTAAAGGTTCATGGGGTCTTTCCGTCTAGCCGCGGGTAGATTGCATCATCACAAACATTTCAACTTCGCTGAGTCTCGGGAGGAGACAGTGTGGCCATCGTTACGCCATTCGTGCAGGTCGGAACTTACCCGACAAGGAATTTCGCTACCTTAGGACCGTTATAGTTACGGCCGCCGTTTACTGGGACTTCAATCAAGAGCTTGCACCCCATCATTTAATCTTCCAGCACCGGGCAGGCGTCACACCCTATACGTCCACTTTCGTGTTTGCAGAGTGCTGTGTTTTTATTAAACAGTCGCAGCCACCAGTTTATTGCAACCCTTTCACCCTTCCACAGTAAAGTGGTCAAGCTACCGGGGCGTACCTTTTCCCGAAGTTACGGTACCAATTTGCCGAGTTCCTTCTCCCGAGTTCTCTCAAGCGCCTTAGAATACTCATCTCGCCCACCTGTGTCGGTTTGCGGTACGGTCTCGTATGACTGAAGCTTAGAGGCTTTTCTTGGAACCACTTCCGATTGCTTCGC
>NZ_JACYUY010000057.1 GCF_014842025.1 Massilia sp. CFBP 13721 | reverse complement strand
GCCAGTCATTTAAAGGTCTTAGCTAACAAACCCTGCCTTGAGTACCCGAGCCGTCGATACATGGCGGCGCTTTTCTGCAGCCGATACGATGGATTTCTCTTTCGGCTTCTTGGGGCTAGTAGGGTTCTTGCGTAGCGCCTTGATCCTGGCATGTACGGCGATTTCCAGCAGGAGGCGGCTTAGTTGCGGGGCGTCGATGGCATCGTAGGCCGCCCATGCGGCTGGCGTGGTCGCCATCATCATGCCTGCATAGCAGCTCTTGACTTCAAGCGCGACATAAAACGGCGACAGCTCGATGCCGCTACTGGCTAAATCATGCGCTTGCGAGATCGCTGCCTGAATGACGCTCAGAACGTTATAGGCCATCACGGCCACGCCGAAAGCGAACAAGGCTACACGTGGATGGCCAAGTGTTTTGACTTCGCTGTGCAGAACCGATTCAAGTCGCTGGAAGAGCGTCTCGATTTTCCAGCGCTTCCGATAGAGACGCGCTATTTCGCAGGCCGTGAATTCTTCGCCAGGCAGATTTGTCAGGATCCGAATGACCTTCTCTCCGCTGTCGGTCGCCCCATTCAGGCGCAGTTCAATTCGCCGCAGCGGTACTGTGTTCCCTGCCTCGCCTTCGAACTCGACTGTTTGCTCGAACACGACTCCTGTTTCGACAAGCCCTTCAGAAGACATGTCGCCAAGCGCAGTTGGATTAGGTGTACTGCTGTGCTCACGTACGATGAAATTGCAACCGCGGCGGTCCCACTCGCTTAGGATGGTGCGGGTGCTGAAGGCGCGATCGGCGATCCACAGTTCGCCCGGCATGGCGCGATCGAGCAGTGACGACATCAGGGCACGCTCCTGCGTATAAGCGTCTTCACATGGTTCGATATCGTGTATCAAATCATCGTCCGGATCGTAGATGATCAGGGAGTAGCCCGGCAGGGGAGCGCCACCAAAGCCACGCAATGGCTTGAGCCGCTTTTCGGTCGCCGGCAAATGGCTGCCATCGACGATGCGTACCCGGTAGCCAGGCGCTGTAAGTGGTTTGTCTTTGATCATCGGCGCCAGCACTGCGTCGAGACGCATTGCGCTTTCAGTGACCAGGGCGCGCACCAGATTTGGCTCCGTATGATTGACCTTGTCATACAGTGCCTGCAGCGACACGCCTAACTCCGGGCACTCCCTGGCAGCAGCATGCAACGATGGGCGTAACCCAACCGCAACCAACGACATCAACTCTACTGTTCTAGAAAACAGCAACTCCCTCTCATATTGCTTGCCGCGCTTACGCTCAAATAACTTGTCGAGCCAGGCAGGCTTTAACGCATGCTGCAGCGCTAGCCGCGCCATCACCGTGACCGGACTTCCCTTGGCACAATGCTCTATTATTTCGTTCATCAACATGGCACATTCCTCCTGTACCACTTGGACGCGATCTACAGATAATAGTGCCACGCTATTGCAGTTGCACTAAGGAAGCGCACCTTTAAAGGACTGGC
>NZ_JACYUY010000056.1 GCF_014842025.1 Massilia sp. CFBP 13721 | reverse complement strand
GTAGGGTGTGTAAGGGCAAAATAGTAATGTCCGGTTCTAGCAAAATAGAAATGTCTGATTTTGCTATCTCAATCAAGCTATGGACTTCGAATAGGTCGGAGTCGGGCGATGAGCAGAACCGGGAGCATGAGCATGAAGGAAGTGGAGCGGGCCAAGGTCATCAAGGCCTTGGTCGATAAGCGGATCAAGCCTGCAACGGCGGCGATGCAGCTTGGCGTGACGACGCGACAGGTGCAGCGTCTGGCTAATCGGTTTCGCGCTGCTGGTCCGGCCGGACTTATGTCGGCGCAGCGAGGCAAGGCCAGCAACCACCAGTTGAAGGCGGGGCTGGCGCAGCAAGCCTTGCTGCTGATCCGGGAGTATTACGCCGACTTCCCACCGACATTCGCTTACGAGAAGCTGGTCGAGTGTCACGCCGTGGATCTGTCAAAGGAGACGGTGCGTCGCCTGATGATCGAGGATGGTCTTTGGATTCCTCGCCGCGCCCGCGCAGGTAAACTGCACCAGCCCCGTGAGCGCCGCGCATGTCTCGGGGAGCTGGTTCAAATCGATGGAAGCCGGCATGACTGGTTCGAAGGTCGCGCCGCCCAGTGTACCCTGCTGGTGTACGTCGATGACGCGACGGGCCGGTTATCTCAGCTGTACTTTGCCGAGACTGAAACTACCACCAGCTATTTCGAAGCGACACGGCGCTATCTCGGGCGCTACGGCAAGCCGCTAGCGTTCTATGCCGATAAAGCCGCGGTATTTCGTTCGCCGGCCCAAAACCGCCATATTCCGACGCAGCTGCAACGCGCTTTCGATGAGCTCGACATCGAGCTGATCTGCGCCAACTCTCCGCAAGCCAAAGGCCGGGTCGAACGAATGAATCGGACCTTGCAGGGGCGCTTGACGCGAGAGTTACGCTTGGCAAACATCAGCAGTATCGAGCAAGCCAATACCTGGTGCGATGCTTTCGTCACCCAATTCAACGACCGCTTTGAACGTCGAGCGCACAGCACGATTGATGCGCATCGGCCTCTCAGGCCAAGCGACGACCTGTCGATGATCCTGGCCCACCGTGTCCAACGCAAACTGAGCGCCAAGCTGACGCTGCAGTATGAATCGAGGTGCTTCGTGCTCGCCGATTCTCCGGCCGCCAGGGCGCATGCCCGTACCAAGGTGGAGCTCTATACCTTCGCCGATGGACGCATGGAAGTACGAGCAGAAGGACACCTGCTGCCCCACACGATCCATGAAAGCAGCCCAACGAAACGACAGCTCATCGATGTCGAAAGCAAGACGCTAGGAAACGCGCTCGACCAACTGCCCCAGAAACGCCAGCGTAACCGCCACCCTACTGCCTCGGAGATTACAGCAGGCGTTACCGCCGCAAAACAAGCAAGCGCGCGCAAAGGCCCATCGAGCTCGGTTCAACTCCGTCAGGCATGACCGAAAAACCGGACATTTCTAATTTGCTGCGACCGGACATTTCTAATTTGCCTTTACAGGGT
>NZ_JACYUY010000055.1 GCF_014842025.1 Massilia sp. CFBP 13721 | reverse complement strand
CAGGTCGGACTGGGGCGACAGTTCGACCGATGCCACCAGGTCGAGGTTCAGCAGCACGGCCTTCTTCGGGTTGTTTTCTTTGTCGATGCGGATAAAACGGCTCACGGATTTCCTTTTAATTCAATCCTTAACTTCTCTTAACCTGCAAGTAAACGTTGTTCAACTCATTGGCAGCGCACGTTAAATAATGTCCCCAATGTTAAATTCAGTAGTCACCCTCGCCTAGCTCTTCTGCTTTTTCAAATTCGTTTTCACTCTCGGAAGGCACAAAAAATTTTAACTGCGGAGCATAATCCGCATCCAAAATACTTTGAAGTATCTCTCCTCGACGGAACCTATTTCCTCGGTCAATAGCAGCCCTTACTGTAGACTTATAGTACATCTCTGCAAACTCATTTGATTCGCTTCTAAAACCGTTCGCAACCGCATCAACTTCAGCAAAAAATTTTAACAGACGATCAGCAGCCCGAACTTTATCCAACTTCACTTTTCTTTTATAAAGAGCGCGGTGCACTTCAACCAATAGAGAAAATATATCGGTCTTTCTGAACGCACGCGAAGTAGGCGGCAATGTAAGACTTCTTATAAATTCAAATGTGCCATCAATTTCTATTGATAAGCTTTCGCCAGCCTCAAACGATTCATTATACCGCTCTAGAAAATCTTGAATTTCGTCGTCGCGATTAAAGTAAGTCGACAAAAATGTAGCCACGAGAACTAAACAATATCTCAAGTCCTGCATCCGTCGAACATCACTAAGTTTAAAAATTTTCCAATCCCGAAATTCCTGTCGTTCAGCTACACCTTCACAGAATTTCTTGAACGCGCCGGCGTAGCGTGCATTCTTCACTTCGATAGAATTAAGCGCATAATTCGCAGAATTAATTATCTCAAAAATTCGCCTAATTTCTTCAATTGGAAGCTTGCCGAGATCGCGGACAACGACTTCATACTCTAGAAACGCTTCTTTTTCTTCATTAGTAAGTTTAGAATATGGGAGCAATCCTTTTCCAAGTCGAAGGTCAGGCAACCCCTTAAAATATTGGTATAGTGTAGTTACACGCTGCTGACCATCCACTAAATATTCCGTAGCTGCACCGGTGTCTGGATTAAGGCTCCCAGCACAAACATAAATTTCAGGGAATGGATAACCATGAACTACAGTGAATAAGAAGTTAAGTTTATCTTCATTGGTCCAAACCATCCTTCGCTGGAAATCTGGACGCGGGTTTAACTTCTGCTCTGTAATCGCAGTCATTAATTGATGTACCCTACGGTTCGTCGCCGATGTTTTCATTTTAATCCGCTTGATTGAAGATGTTCTTGCAACCCTAAAAGACCTGAAATTTGATACTGCCGAAGAAAAAAGTCATTATAATAAAGACCACCTCGGATTTTTAATCTACCGAATTCTTCCATCGAAGACAGGTTATTAAAAAATTCCCACCATTTCTTACATGTCGTATAGTTAGAGCTTGACGGCATTTTATCTGGACGAACCCAGCCACTGTAATGATAATGCCGAAATTCGGCAAAGTCATAATACTCCCTAGCTTGCTCCATCAAAAACACTTCTTCCCAAATTCTAGAAAAAAGGGAATCTGAAATAATTGCAACATCAATGTCTGATTTGCTACTAAAATACTTAAAATACTGACCAGGCTTGGGACTAAAGCCAAGCTTTGCTGACCCAACAACGATAACTTCTGTTTCAGCAACACCAAAATTATTGGCAATAAGTTCTCGGAGCATTTTCTCATTCCCCCCCAGCAGTGATATATCTGGAGGAAGAATGAAATCTTCGTAAACACGTTGCGCACCAAGCGTCTGAAGCGCTATTTTGAACTCCTCTACGCGCTTAGCGAGTTCTTGTCGTTGTTGCGATCTATTAGCCGTCACCGTCATGTGTAGTGTTGTTGTAAGACTATTATTGATAGCAAACGATTTTAGAACACAATGAATTTAGGAATAAATACCAATCCTAATTGCTGTTCATTTAATCAACGTTTAATAGATGCAAAATTTGAACTTAGAATGCTAATTTTACGTTCAAATTTTTCTCGATCCACGCGTGCGCATCTTCGACGCTATCGAAGTGCACGGTGGCGATCACCGTCTTGTCGTGCGCCAGGCAGCTGACGAACATGCGCTTTTCGTCGGCCGAACTGAGCAGGTCGGACTGGGGCGACAGTTCGACCGATGCCACCAGGTCGAGG
>NZ_JACYUY010000054.1 GCF_014842025.1 Massilia sp. CFBP 13721 | reverse complement strand
TTCAGGAAATTTCTCAATGAAAATGCAAGCCACGAACGCAGTCCGTACCGCCGCCATCCTCTTGATCGCTTCCTTCGCCGCCGCCGGCGCCAACGCACAAACGTCCGCTTCGGTTGCCCTGTCGGGTTACGACAGCCTGAGCGCAACGCCGGGCACCATGTCCGCCGCCACGCTGCCAGCCACCGCCAACAATTACTACGTGGCGCCTAACGGTTCCGACACCGCCGCCGGCAGGAAAGCAGCACCATTCAAGACGCTGGCACGCGCAGCAAAAGCTGCCGTCAAGGCAAACACGACTGTGTTCGTCGCTCCCGGCACCTACGAAGGTGGCTTCAAGACGACCGGCAATGGCACCGCCGCCGGCCGCATCTATTGGGTCTCGACCACCAAGTGGGGCGCCAAGATCGTCCCGCCTGCGAACTCGGCCAACAAGACCGCCTGGGACAACCGCGGCAACTACGTCAGCATCATCGGTTTCGAAGTCGACGGCACCAGGATCCAGAAGGGCACCAAGTGGACGCTGGGCATCTACACCGGCGGTTCGTACAACGTCATCGAAGGCAACCACGTGCACCACACCGCCAACACGATCGCCTGCAGCAGCGCCGGCGGTTCGGCCATCGGTGTCGACAGCTACTATAAGGGCGTCATGACCGACGTCATCGGCAACACCGTGCACGACATCGGCCCTGCCGGCTGCACCTACGTCCAGGGCATCTACGTGTCGACCTCGGGCTCGATCAAGAACAACGTGGTCTACCGCGTCGGTTCGGCGGCGATTCACCTCTGGCACGACGCCACCAACGTGAAAATCACCAACAACACGGTGAGCTCGTCGGTGTTCGGCATCATCGTCGGTGGCGGCGATTTCTACTTCACCAGCGCCGGCGCCAACAACGTCGCCGTGCACAACAACATCGTGTACGACAACAAGTACGGCATTTCCGAGCAGGGCAAGACCGGCACCGGCAACACCTACAAGAACAACCTGGTGTTCAAGAACACGACCTACGACTGGCAGCTGCGCAATGGCCTGAAGCACACTGCGACCATCAGCTCGGACCCGCTGCTGGCCGGCTACTCGCGCACCGCCGCAATGCCGAACTTCAAGCCGAGCGCGAGCTCGCCGGTAATCGGCCGCGGTATCGCGACCTATGCCCACCCGACCGACATCGATGGCAAGGCGCGTAACGCATCGACCGGTTTTGACATCGGCGCGTTTCAACACTAAAAGCCAGCATTGAGTACGCACACCAAGCCCGAAGCGCAGGGAGCGCCGCCCGATCCGCGGCGTTTCCCAAGCAAACCCGCCACCGCAAGGTGTGCGGGTTTTTTTACGTCCCCAGGCCCAGTGCCGGCCCAGGGAGAAGGGCTAACAACCAGCAAGGCAGAATACTCACGAATGTTTCTCAGTTTAAACAACGTTTGTAACAATGATATTCAAAAGAAATTTATTTGCGAAAACGTTGAACTTAGGAAGTTTCCAGCGCTCAAAGGTACGTATTCAATTTTTTTGTTAGGGAAACTCTCGCATGAAACAGCAAGCCATCATCATCAACTTCCGTTTGAACGCAGTTACCCGCGCTACCGCAGCCGCACTCGTGGCACTGTGTGCCGTCTCCGCAGCAAACGCTGCCGAGCAGTTCGCAGTGACCGGTTACAGCACCGGGAATACCGCCACCGCCGTGACCGCAGGCGCATCCCCGACCCAACAGATCACCGAGTTGTATCGTGACTTGCTCGGCCGTGCACCGGACGCCGGCGGCCTCGCCCACTGGAAGCGCCTGATGGCAGGGGGCATGACGATCGCCCAGGTCGAAGCGGCGTTCAAGCAAACCCCGGAATACATCGCCCGCAACGGCAACACCGGCGGCAACACCGGTGGCGGCACGGTCGCCACCCCGACCACCGCGAACAATTACTACGTGGCGCCGAACGGTTCCGACACCGCTGCCGGCACGAAAGCAGCACCATTCAAGACCCTGGCGCGCGCCGCCAAGGCAGCCGTCAAGGCGAACACCACCGTGTTCGTGGCGCCAGGCACCTATGACGGCGGCTTCAAGACGACCGGCAACGGTACCGCCGCCGGCCGCATCTATTGGGTGTCGACCACGAAGTGGGGCGCCAAGATCGTGCCGCCAGCAAACTCGGCCAACAAGACCGCCTGGGACAACCGCGGCAACTACGTCAGCATCGTCGGTTTCGAGATCGACGGCAGCAAGATCCAGAAGGGTACCAAGTGGACCCTCGGCATCTACACTGGCGGTTCGTACAACGTCATCGAAGGCAATCACGTCCACCACACGGCCAACACCATTCCTTGCAGCAGCGCCGGCGGTTCGGCCATCGGCGTGGACAGCTACTACAAGGGCGTGATGGGCGACGTCATCGGTAACGTCGTGCACGATATTGGCCCGGCCGGCTGTACCTACGTCCAGGGCATTTATCACAGCACGTCGGGCTCGATCAAGAACAACGTGGTCTACCGCGTGGGTTCGGCAGCGATTCACCTGTGGCACGACGCGAACAACGTCAAGATCACCAACAACACGGTGAGCTCGTCGGTATTCGGCATCATCGTCGGCGGTGGCGATTATTACTTCACCTCGGCTGGCGCCAACAATGTCGCCGTACACAACAACATCGTGTACGACAACAAGTACGGCATCTCGGAGCAGGGCAAGACCGGTACCGGCAATACATACAAGAACAACCTCGTGTTCAAGAACCCGACCTATGACTGGCAGCTGCGCAATGGTCTGAAGCACACCGGCACCATCAGCTCGGACCCATTGCTGGCCGGCTACTCGCGTACCGCCGCGACGCCGAACTTCAAGCCGAGCAATAGCTCGCCGGTGATCGGCCGTGGCATCGCGACTTATGCGCACCCGACCGACATCGATGGCAAGGCACGTAATGCATCGACCGGTTTCGATATCGGCGCATACCAGCACTAAAAGCGAGTACTAAGCGCACGAAACCAGCACTGTTCCCCTCCAAGCCCCCGGGCTTGACCTGACCCGCGTCGCCGCCAGGCACGCGGGTTTTTTACGCTTCTGTCGATGCTGCTTCGATATGAATCGTTTCATGAACGCCGATCTATTAGGGCGAATATGCTTTACTAGATTGTTACTTATCAGAATTTTTTTTCAAAAAAGTTGAACTAAGGAAGTTTCTTACCCTCAAAGCTTACGTATTCACTTTTTACTTCAGGAAATTTCTCAATGAAAATGCAAGCCACGAACGCAGTCCGTACCGCCGCCATCCTCTTGATCGCT
>NZ_JACYUY010000053.1 GCF_014842025.1 Massilia sp. CFBP 13721 | reverse complement strand
TTATAGCAATGAGAATACAGTGCTGTTTGTTGTGACAGACCACTACCTGAACTTTACTTCCTCCAGATTCTGAGCGGTTGTCGATTGAGACAATCACTCGTACAAGTCATGCCTGATGACCATAGCAAGTCGGTCCCACCCCTTCCCATCCCGAACAGGACCGTGAAACGACTTTGCGCCGATGATAGTGCTGCAACCAGTGTGAAAGTAGGTTATCGTCAGGCTAGTTATAAGAGAAAAACCCGCTCAGTGATCTGAGCGGGTTTTTTTTCGTCCTCTGCTTTTATTCTTGCTCTACCCAGCCGATATACATCCGGCTGGGCGAGCACTCGCCACCCTCGCATTCCCCCCGATTAACGAAACCTCAGGTGGACGGGTGCCGCCCAGTTCTGTCATGTCCAGGCCAGCCTCACATATGGCTGGCTACCGTACGACAGTCAGAAAACGCGACGGTTCCTTCGCCTGATCGCGACAGCGCACTGCTCGTTAGCCAAACAATTGATCCCAGCTCAGATCAAAGCGCGCCAGGTACTTCTTGAGCCGGTCCGCATCGTTCGGCTTGGCCTTCGCATCGCGCGACACGCCGAACAGCTTGCGTCCCGCGTCGGACAGGGTTTTCGATTGCCGGCATACCGTGATCACCGCCTGCAGCTGCACGGCATCAAACAGGTCGATGCGGCTGGCCGCCTCGGTGCCGACCAGGTCTTCCAGCGCGACGGCATCCTCGTTTGCGCGGCCAACATGTGGACGCCACAGCCGCTGCAGGCGTGCGATCTCGTCGTCGACAATCGCTTCGGTGACGCGGCCCGCCTGCGCGAGAGTGGCCATGCGCGTCACCGACGCCCATAAGTCGCGGAAGTTGCCGGTCCAGAGCGCATCGGCTGAACGCGCAAACTGCATGAAGCGCGCACGCGCCTGGCGGTTGAAGCGCACCATCTGTCCATTCTCCGCGCCGAACTGGGCGAGCAGGTAGTCGAGATTCGGTTCGATGTCTTCGACTCGTTCGCGCAGGCCGGGCAGGGCATAGGTCCACAGGTTGATACGCGCATACAGGTCCTCGCGAAACCGTCCCGCCGCCACCTCCTGCCCCAGGTCGCGGTTGGTCCCGGCAATCAGCTGGAAATCGCTGTGCACTTCCTCGTCGCTGCCGACCGGCAGAAAACGCTTTTCTTCGATCGCCGTCAGCAGCATCGCCTGCTCGTCCGCACCGAGTTCGCCGATTTCGTCCAGGAAGAGCAGACCCTTGTGCGCGCTCCTGAGCAAGCCCGGGCGGTTGGACGCCGCACCCGTGAATGCGCCCTTGACGTGGCCGAACAAGGTGGAGGCCGCGCCATCGCCATGCAAGGTTGCGCAGTTGAGTTCGACGAAACGCCCCTCGACCTGGTGACGGGTCTTTTTGAGTTCATACACGCGGCGCGCCAGAAAGGATTTGCCGGCGCCGGTTGGTCCCATCAGCAGCATGGGCGAGCGCGAGCGGATCGCGACGCGCTCGATCTCGTCGATCATCGCGTTGAACTGGGCATTGCGCGTGGCGATACCGGATTTCAGGAAGGCGACGCCTTCGGCCTGCTCGCGCGAGAAACGTTGCGCGATCTGGTCATAACGCGACAGGTCGAGGTCGATCAGCGTATAGCTGCCGACGGCGCCGGCGCCTGGTGAGCGCGGCGGGGAGGTTTGCACCAGGCGGCCGGGGAAGAAGCGCGCTTCGGTCATCAGGAACATGCAGATCTGGACGACGTGGGTGCCGGTCGTAATATGGATCCAGTAATCCTCGTTGTCCGGATCGAAGGGATAGCGTTTCGCGAAGTCGAACAGCGCGCCATACACTTCCTCGAAATCCCAGGCGTTCGTTATCTGGAGCGCATGGGGAACGACTTGCGTTTCCGGCGACACCGCGGCGATGTCGGCCGCGACCTCGCTCACCAGCTTGTCGACCTTGCCGTTGTACAGCAAATCGAAGCGTGCGACGGCGAGATCGGGCTGCTGGGTCAAGGCAATGGTGGGCCGCCACTTGTCCCAGCGCGACTGTCCGCGGTAATTGTCGAGATTCGTGCCGACGAAGCCGATCACAACGGTATTCTTCTTTTTCATCTCAGTATAAATATTTATATTGGAAGATAATTTATCAGGAAACTGCTTTCAAGGCCACCAGGTGCATAGCCGCGTTAACTCTCGTAGTAACAAGGACTTAGCCCGTGGCACGCGCTCAGTGCCAAGCTGGCACGGCGCTTGCAATAGAGCTGATATCCAATGAGCGAAGAGAGAGAGAGAAGACAATGAACAGCCAGCATTACGATGTGATGGACATTCCCGACGGCAGCCGCATAAAAATGTGGACGCAAGGCGTGCCGGTCGAAGAGGCGGCCAAGCAGCAGCTGGCCAATACCGCAAAGATGCCCTTCGTGTACAAGCACATTGCGGTCATGCCCGATGTCCACCTCGGCAAAGGCTCGACCATCGGCACCGTGGTGCCGACCCTCGGTGCGGTGATTCCAGCCGCTGTCGGTGTCGATATCGGCTGCGGCATGATGGCGGCGAAGACGACGCTCACGGCCAACGATCTGCCCGACAGCCTGGGCAAACTGCGTAGCGCGATCGAACGCGCGATTCCGCACGGGATGTCGCCGAAGACGCGCGGCCATCGTGGGCGCGACGAGGGTTCCTGGCAGACGCCGCCGGCACCTGTCGATGCGGCCTGGGCTGAACTGAAAGGCGAATTCGATGCGATCTGCCTGAAGACGCCCTCGTTGAGGAACACGAACAATTATCGCCACCTGGGCACGCTCGGCAGCGGCAATCACTTCGTCGAAGTGTGCCTGGACGAAGTCGGCTTCGTGTGGTTCATGCTGCACTCCGGCTCGCGCGGTGTCGGCAATGCGATCGGCACCTATTTCATCGAGCTGGCCAAGCAGGACATGCGCCGCCACTTCGTCAACCTGCCCGACAGCGACCTCGCGTATCTGTCGGAAGGAACGCAGCATTACGACGATTACGTCGAGGCGGTGAGCTGGGCGCAAAAGTTCGCGCGCATGAACCGTGAAGTGATGATGCAAAACCTGATCGCGGCGGTGCGCACGGTGATCACGAAGCCGTTCGAGACGCACGTGGAAGCGGTGAACTGCCACCACAACTATGTGCAGAAGGAGCACCACTTCGGCAAGGACGTGCTGGTGACCCGCAAGGGTGCGGTATCGGCGCGTGCCGGCGAACTGGGGATCATTCCGGGCTCGATGGGTGCGAAGAGTTTTATCGTACGCGGTAAGGGCAATCCGGACAGTTTTAACAGCTGCAGCCACGGCGCCGGCCGCACCATGAGCCGGACCGAAGCCAAGCGGCGCTTCACGCTGGCCGACCAGGTCAAGGCGACCGAAGGCGTCGAGTGCCGCAAGGATGCGAACGTGATCGACGAGATCCCGATGGCCTATAAGGATATCGACGCGGTGATGCACGCCCAGCGCGACCTGGTCGAAGTCGTCCACACGCTCAAGCAGGTGGTGTGCGTGAAGGGGTGACCTTTCCGTACGTGCGAATAACAAGAAGAAAAGAGGTAGACAATGATTGAACTCGATGGCGCCCATGGCGAGGGCGGCGGCCAGATTCTGCGTAGCGCGCTCGCGCTGTCGATGATCACGGGCCAGCCGTTCCGGATCGATCGCATCAGGGCGAACCGCGCCAAGCCCGGACTGATGCGGCAGCACTTGGTGGCGGTGCAGGCGGCCGCCCAAGTCAGCGGCGCAAGCGTGACTGGCGCCGAACTGGGATCGTCCGCACTGAGTTTCGCGCCAGGGCCGATTCGAAGCGGCGATTACCACTTCGCCATTGGCACCGCGGGCAGCTGCACGCTGGTCCTGCAAACAGTGATTTTAGCACTGCTGCATGCGCAGCAGCCGTCGACCGTCCGCATCACCGGCGGTACCCATAACGTGATGGCACCGCCAGTCCAGTTCCTGCAACACGCGTACTTGCCGCTGCTTGCACGCATGGGGGCGCAGGTCGACATCGACCTGCTGCGTTATGGCTTCTATCCGGCCGGTGGCGGCGAAGTCGTCGCCATCGTCCAGCCATGTACGCAGCTGCGGCAGCTCGTCTTGACGGAGCGGGGTAGCCGGATCGCCGGCCATGCCGATGCCTTTGTCGCCGGACTGTCCGCGAACGTCGGCACGCGTGAGCTGGACTGTATCGGCAACGCCCTGGACTGGGACGAAACGCAATTGCGCCTGCACCGGCTGCCGTCCGAACAAGGGCCGGGCAACGCCGTGCTGGTCACGCTCGCGCATGAACAGGTAACGGAAGTGTTCGCCGGCTTCGGTGCCAGGACGGTCAGGGCGGAAGCCGTTGCGCGGGATGCGATCGAGCAGGCGCAGGCCTATCTCGCGTCCGGCGCCGCCGTCGGCGAGCACTTGGCCGACCAGCTGATGTTGCCGCTGGCACTGGCTGGCGGTGGCAGCTTTACCGCCTCCACTATTTCATTGCATGCGAAAACGAATGCCGAAGTGATTGCGCGATTCTTGCCTGTGGTTATCGATTTTCAGGCGGAAGAGGGACGGTATCGATGTGTGGTGAAAAGCACTTGCCAAGCACAATGAGGCTTGGCTATAATTCGCGTCCGCTTCGGCGCTGTGTGCAAAACGGTAACGAAATCAAGTAGTTAGATTTATGTTTTCTGTGCAAGTAGCGGCGGGGTAGAAAAAAAGAAGTTGACGAAAAACGCGAAACACTGCATACTCTCACTTCTCTGCTGCTGACAAACAAAACGATTTGTCGCTGACAGCAAGATGCAGTACCGAACAAGTTCTTTAAAAATTAACAGTCGATAAGTGTGGGCGTTTGATGAAGGTGCCAGTGACTTCG
>NZ_JACYUY010000052.1 GCF_014842025.1 Massilia sp. CFBP 13721 | reverse complement strand
GCGTACTGGCGAATGCCGCCGCCACCTTCCAGGGCCTGATGGGCGAAGGCGCCATCATGCGCCGCGGCGAAGGCGAAAAGATGAAGGAATTCGCCGTGCGCGAATTCCACGAAGCGATGATCTGGCTGCGCGAAGAAGCCGAACGCGGCGTGTCGAAGCAGCGTTACAAGGGTCTGGGCGAGATGAACCCGGAACAGCTGTGGGAAACCACGATGGACCCAACCGTGCGCCGCTTGCTGAAAGTGCAGATCGAGGATGCGATTGCGGCGGATCAGATCTTTACCACGCTGATGGGTGATGAGGTGGAGCCGCGTAGGAACTTCATCGAGAGCAATGCACTGCAGGCGGGGAATATCGACGTTTGATTCAATAGCTCTGATTCTTAAGTCTGTCGATCATAACGACGTGTGACTTGCCCTTGGAAGTTGACGAGTTGCCGTCATTTATAGTATCAGAAGAGTCAGTATCAAACACGCTCCACGTACGGCAGTGGAGCGTTTTAATTTTGATGATTGAGGAAGTCGATTGTTTTCTTATCAGCGCAGCCGCTTACTTAATATCCAGGTGTTTCGATATTAGCGGTGTTGGCTTAAATTTCCGTTGACTCTTTCAGCCAGTGTGCTCTAGCAGCAGTGGTAGCCATCGGTCACCGAGCATGCGACGCTATGGAACTGATGGCTTCTGCATGACGATGACCGATAGAAACGTTAACATTGTTGCCAATACAATGCCTCCCCATCTTCAATTACCCGTGCTTTCCCAGGTACGATTGATATTATCTTAAAAAACACATAAATATCTGACCCTGCACCTATGCAATTCAAAACGGATACCCAACTCCAATAGTTGGTTGCTCCAATTCCAAGAAACTGCATCGGGATTGGAAGAATTGATAGGCTTGCGAACGGCAATGCTGCAACGAAGAGAAATCGATTACGGATCATACATGAATGGTGCTGCACATAAGGCGACCCAAGCTCGACCCATATTCCAATGCTAGTGTCGGAACCCAATCCAAAGCGTGGAAAGCCGAGTAAATGAAGGAGCTCATGCCCAATTATAAGTGCAGCTAGTGTCGCTCCAATTTGTAAAGCAGAAGGTGAACCTAATGGTAAGCTATGTGGAACAAGACAGAGCCAAATAAATGCCATGCATAATGCTGCGCCGAAACCAATCATAAGAGAATAAATTACAGCTTTTCGATCAAATAACTCTATACGGTTCCAGGCAGTATTTTTCGTTACTGGACTTTGCAAAGGGCGGCCGAAGCGAAATTTGGGCATGTTATTTCCGCAAGAAATGGTCAGGCAATTTGCCTGACCATTCATCAAATAGATTTACCAAGCATTATAAATAGCGGTTCCGAGCGCATATCCACCGCCAAATGCCAGTACCAGCAGGCAGAGAACGCCACCGGAGACGTCGTCAACCTCATCCATGGTCAGTTCTTGCATGCCAATTTCGTTCACGGACAGTTCAGTCATGTTAATCTCCTTGGGTTATGCCACCGAAGCGATGACGTAATCAGAATACCTGGCTAGTTATTTTTGTTCATGATAATTGTCATGGGGAAACTAAATTTTAGAGAAGACTTGGCAAGATAAGTGGTGTTGCACCAGTCTAAGGACCTGTCTATGATCACGCGCTTGCAAAGCCGCAGGCGAAGAGAGTCGAAACTTCCATGCTGGCATAGGCCATGTCTATTGGCGCTCGGTGCGTAAATAGCTCGCCTAGCCAGATGAGATACACCTAGTCTAGGTCGACCAATCCTGAAAGCAAACAGCCTGCTTCAAGCAGCACAGTGCCGGGACAGCGCACGTTAGGAGACGAAACTTGTTGTCGGTGCCGCTCCGGCTCCGGCTTGACGTCCCAGTAGGCAATCTTGTTCTCAGATATTTCATTTCATACCGGAGCGCGGTACGGATGACCCAGATCACCGCAGGCGGCGCAGCTGAGTTGCAGACGCCGGTCAGCGCACTTTGTGCAGGCAATGGAACCAGTTGCTGACGACCCGCGCTAAGACTGGGAATTACGGCGCCTGCCCGATTCCAAGCACGATGCGCTTCTACGAACCTGCCGAAGGTCGAGACAGGCCCGCCGCAGCTTGGACCGAATATCACATGACCAGTCCCACGCCAAGCATCTAGCGGAAACCAATTTTTCGACTAGCGCGCCAATCGGCAACTAGCACATCATATCTCCGAAAAACGCCAATAGCAGCCCACATCAATCGTACAAGAGATCGGGGTCGGTCTAGAAAACTCGTCGGCTATCGCCAAGGTGGCGCGTCGAGGTAATAGATGAAACTGGCAAGTACCAGCAGCTTGAGTGGCAGGGTCTGACGGCTCGCGGCGCGTAGTTCTTCACAGCGATAGCGTTCGTTGGACGACGCTACCAATAGACGTTGCCAGGCAAAGCTTTATTAGTTGTTGCATTTTTCGACTAAGAGCGAGCGGCTCTCAGTGTATTGCATAAAATCAATAGCTCCGTGTGGTGCATGAGCTAACTTCAGCACTTGCGTCCATTTACTTGCCCACACCGATGAATTCTCCCAGCATGAATCCAGCGCCAGCAGTGGCGGACGATAGAAAAGAAGGTCCCTACCGTCCCTTGTTCCGCGAACAAGTCATCGAGCATGTCAAAGCCCGCCAATATGGCACTATCATCCTTGCCAGCCCGCTCAGCCACCGAGTTCTTACCGGCATATTCATCGCGGTCGCCCTGTGCATCCTCGCCTTCTTCTTCCTTTTCAGCACAACCCGCAAAGCCCAGGCGATGGGCGTTTTGCTTCCCACCGCTGGCGTGATTCGAGTCACGCCAGTCCAGGCCGGCATCATTATAGAAAAACGCGTCAACGAAGGACAGGTAATCAAGGCTGGGCAAGTAATGTTCATTCTATCGAGTGAGCGCAGCGGCGCCAACCGGGACTCGGCCGAAAAACGCATTTCGATGCTACTCGAACGCCAGCTTGCTAGCATTCGCAGCGAGCTAAAGCAGTCGGAGCTGCAGAGCATGCAGCGCATTGCTGCAGCGCAGTGGCGGACACGTGACCTGACACTCGAATCCGAGCGCGCCCTACAACAGATCGCGATGCAGAGAAACCGTGTATCGATTGCTGCCCAGTCTTTGGACCGGTTTGCCCAACTTGAATCCACTAAATTCATCTCGTCTGCCCAGTTGCAGGACAAGCATGGCGAATTACTCGATCAGCGCCAGCGCTTGGCCGATCTCGAGCGCATGCACGCCGCAAGCCGGCGCGAATTGGCCACCGCCGAGGCCAATTTGGCTGACCTCGAACTGCAGGCTCAGCGCGAAACGGGTGCGCTCGGCAGAAACCTGTCTTCGCTTGAACAGAACTTGACCGAAAACGAAGCGCGCCGGGAAATCTTGGTCCGCGCCCCGGTCGACGGCGTGGTAACGGCAATTGCAGCGGAAATTGGCCAGACGATTGCCGTGAGCGCCCCGCTGGCTTCGGTACTGCCCGCAGGCGCACAACTGGAAGCGGAAATCTATGTTCCTTCGCGTTCGATCGGTTTCGTAAAACCTAACATGCTGGTCTTGTTGCGCTACCAGGCTTACCCGTATCAAAAATTCGGCCAATATCGGGCTCACGTGCGCGAAGTGGCAGATACTTCGCTCCAGCCCCATGAACTGGGCCTGCCGCAAAGCCCCTCTTCGGAGCCGCTATATCGGATCCGCCTGCGACTTGAGTCCCAGACAATCACTGCCTACGGAAAACAATTGCCGCTGAAATCAGGAATGGTGATCGACGCCAGTATTCACTTGGATCACCGCCGATTGTACGAATGGATTCTGGAGCCGCTATTCAGTATCACCGGCCGGAATTAAACCGTAACGAACTTCCTACGAGACAGCGATGAAACTTGAAAATTCACCCGGCTATTCTTTTTGGCACCGCAATCAATTGCCGGCAATCCTGCAAACCGAGGCAGCTGAATGCGGATTAGCCTGCCTGTGCATGGTGGCTAGCTATTTTGGCCACCGGCTCGATCTGGCCAGTTTAAGGACGCGTTTTTCGGTCTCATTAAAGGGCGCGACGCTAAAGGGGGTGATCAGCATGGCGCACGGCCTGGCGCTTCAGACCCGCCCCCTGAAACTCGACATGGCGAACCTGCCACAACTAAAGCTGCCCTGCATACTGCACTGGGACATGAACCATTTCGTCGTGCTCAAGGCAGTGTCATCCGCATATGCGGTAATCCACGACCCGGCAATTGGCGTGCGCCGCCTCCCGCTGGCCGAGTTTTCAAAGCATTTCACCGGCGTTGCATTGGAATTACGACCGACGAATGAGTTCGTCAAAAAGGATGAAATCCAGAATTTTCCCCTACTATCCCTGATGGGCCGGGTAAGCGGCCTACGTCGCGGCATGATCCAGTTACTCCTGCTTGGGCTAACTCTGCAATTATGCGCACTAGTCGCCCCTTTCTACATGCAATGGGTAATCGACGAAGCCTTGCTAGCGGCTGACCGCGATTTACTAACCGTGCTAGGTGGCGGATTTTTACTTTTAGTTGTGCTTCAAACGGCGATTGGGGCGGTGCGTGGCTGGATCACGACGACGCTCGCCACTGACCTAAACTTCCAGTGGTTTGGGAACGCTTTCACTCACCTTATGAAGCTGCCACTGCCGTATTTCGAAAAACGCCACACTGGTGATATCGTCTCACGTTTTACGTCGATCGAAACTATCCAGCGCAATCTTACGACTCAATTTGTCGAGGGGATCATCGACGGCGTCCTTGTGCTAGGGACGCTCGTTATGATGTTCACCTACAGCCCGAAACTGACAGGCATCGCCTGTATTGCCGTGGTCTTGTATGTGCTGCTGCGCCTAGCCATCTTCAACGTTCTGCGCGAGGCCACTTCTGAACAAATTATCCACGCTGCCAAGCAGCAAACGCATTTCCTGGAATCGGTGCGCGGCATTCAAAGCATCCGTCTATTCGGCCGCAGCGAAGAGCGGCGCGCCAGCTGGATGAATGCTCTGGTCGAACAATTCAATGCTGACCTGCGCATCGCGAAACTCGGCCTCACCTACCAGAGCGCAAATACCTTTTTGTTCAGCAGCGAACGCGTGCTGGTGATCTGGCTCGCTGCCTTCTTAGTAATGGAAAACACGCTTTCGGTCGGCATGCTATTTGCATTTATTAGTTACAAGGACCAGTTCAGCAGCCGAATGACAAGCCTAGTCGATAAACTATTCGAACTCAAAATGCTCCGCTTGCACGGCAACCGCCTGGCTGACATTTTGATGACCGAACCGGAACCAAGCAGGGAAGAAGTCGAAATCGATATCGGGACCATTAAGCCATCGGTCGAGTTCCGGGACGTCTCGTTCCGCTACGGCGATGGTGAACCCTTAATCCTGAAAAACCTGAACCTCGCCATTCCTGCCGGCGAATGCATCGCGGTCACGGGTCCTTCCGGCTGCGGCAAGACCACACTTATGAAACTGTTATTGGGTCTGTTAGAACCGAGCGAAGGTGAAATTCTGGTTAATGGCGTTAAATTGGCGCAGCTGGGTACCGCGAACTTTCGCAATCTGGTCGGCGCCGTGATGCAGGAAGATTGTCTATTCGCTGGCTCGATTGCCGACAACATCAGCTTCTTCTCTCCGACCGTCGATATGGAAAGAATCCAGGGCAGCGCGCAACTGGCGGCGATTCACATGGAAATCGCAGGTATGCCGATGGGTTACAACACGCTGGTCGGGGATATCGGCATTGGTTTGTCAGGTGGGCAGAAACAACGGCTGCTACTGGCGCGAGCGCTATATAAACAGCCAAAGATCTTGGTGCTAGATGAAGCGACCAGCCACCTCGATGTCTGGAATGAACAGGCAGTGAATGCAGCAATCAAAACGCTCAATTTAACGCGGGTTTTAGTGGCCCATCGGCCGGAAACGATTGCGATGGCGGAGCGGGTTGTCGTGCTTCAACAGGGGACGATTGTGCAGGACCATCGACAGAGTGAAATCCAGAAGTTGCGAGCTTAAACCATTAAGCCATTGTACGGCGTAGTTAACCGAGCACAATCAAATCTATATTGACAACCGCCGCTGTACAAGGTAAAAGCCGGCTGCGACGAGCGCTACCGGAAGGATGACGTCGAGGAAGCGAGCTACATGATGATAGTGGCGCTGAACAGCGCGTCCCTGATCCCGCGCGAAGGCCGACCTAATCACTGGCGAAGCGCTGACCGAACTGGTACGCCAATACAACTTGGGAAACGCCATCATGAGCGGCGTCACGCTCGATTTCCTCACGTTAGAGAACGCCGGCGCCTCCGGCATCGCCCTGGAAGCGGCGATCAACGACCCAGCCGTCAAAGTGGTGGTGCGTTCTGACGAACTGAGCGAAAAACATGCCCTGCGCATCGAGCGCATGCGCCACGGTAACGTCTACGTCACCTCAATCGACGCCGACTTCGTGCTCAGCAACGACTACGGCGTACTGGCGAATGCCGCCGCCACCTTCCAGGGCC
>NZ_JACYUY010000051.1 GCF_014842025.1 Massilia sp. CFBP 13721 | reverse complement strand
TTATAGCAATAAGAATACACTGCTGTTTGTTGTGACAGACCACTACCTGAACTTTACTTCCTCCAGATTCTGGGCGGTTGTCGATTGAGACAACGCCTCGTACAAGTCATGCCTGATGACCATAGCAAGTCGGTCCCACCCCTTCCCATCCCGAACAGGACCGTGAAACGACTTTGCGCCGATGATAGTGCTGCAACCAGTGTGAAAGTAGGTTATCGTCAGGCTAGTTATAAAAGAAAAACCCGCTCATAAATGAGCGGGTTTTTTTTCGTCTCGTGCTTTACACCAGCACCTTGTCGGGCGTGATCGGCAAATCGCGAATCCGTTTTCCGGTGGCGTGATACACGGCATTCGCGATCGCCGCCGCGACGCCGGTAATGCCGATCTCGCCGACACCCTTGGCGCCCAATTCGTTGATCTGCTTGTCCTCCTCGTCGACCATCACGATGTCGATCGCGCCGATGTCGGCATTCACCGGCACATGGTAATCGGCCAGGTTGGCATTCACCGCGCGCCCGAAACGCCAGTCCATCTCCGTCTTTTCCATCAAGCCCATTCCCATGCCCCAGACAATCCCGCCCATCAGCTGGCTGTGGGCGGTCTTGCGGTTCATGACGCGGCCGACGCCATAGGCGCCGACGATGCGCGGTATCCGGATCGTGCCGACGTCCGGATCGATGTGGACTTCGACGAAGACCGCGCCGAAGGCATGCATCGCATAGCGTTTTTTTTCCTCTCCGGGTTCGGCGTGGGCATCGGCACTGACCGGCTGGCCGCCGGCGCGCGCGAGCAGTGCCTGCATCCGTTCGCGCCGCGCCGGCGCCGAGCGCGCAACCAGCCAGCCGTCCGCGGCATCGACCTCGTCGGCACGCAGGCCGTGCAGCGGCGAGGCGCCATCGGCAAGCGCCATACCAATTAACTTGTCGCGCAGGGCGCGCGCCGCCTGGTGTACGGCGGGGCCGACGCTGGCCACCGTCTGCGAACCGCCCGATACCGGCGCCTCCGGCAGCGCGGTGTCGCCCAGCTGGAAGCGGATGTTCGCCACCGGCATGCCGAGCGCGTCGGCGGCAATCTGGGACATTACCGTATAGGTGCCGGTGCCCAGGTCGTGCGAGCCGCTGCGTACCACCGCGCTGCCGTCGGGCAGCAGCGTCGCCGTCGCCCTGGCGTCCTTGCGGTTGGCGGGATAGGTCGCCGTCGCCATGCCCCAGCCGACCAGCGTGCGGCCGCTTTTCATCGAACGCGGCTGCGGATTGCGCTTGTCCCAGCCGAAGCGTTCGGCCGCGATGCGGTAGCACTCGCGCAGTGACTTGCTCGACCAGGGCAAGTCTTTTTCCGGGTCCTTGTCGGCGTAATTCGCCAGGCGCAGCTGTACCGGGTCCATGTTCAGCTTGTAGGCCAGTTCGTCCATGGCCGACTCGAGCGCGAAACTGCCGCTCGATTCGCCCGGCGCGCGCATGTAGGTCGGCACACCGACGTTGAGCGTGGCCAGCCGTTGCGAGGTCTGCAGGCTGTCGGACGCATACATCTTGCGCGTCATGGCGGTGCACGGTTCGGCGAAATCGTCGAGGAAGGCCGTGCTCGAAATCGTATCGTGGCGCACCGCCGCCAGCTTGCCGGCACGCGAGGCGCCGAGCGCCAGGCGCTGCTCGGTGAGCGGACGCGCGCCCACCGGCCCGTACATCTGGGGCCGGTCGAGCACCAGCTTGACCGGACGACCCGCCAGCTTCGCCGCCATCGCCGCCAGCACCACGTGCGACCAGACCGAGCCCTTGCAGCCGAAGCCGCCGCCGACGAACGGGCAGATCACGCGCACCTGCTGCGGGGCGATGCCGAAGGTCGATGCCGCCGTGCGCTGCACACCCGTGACGTTTTGCGTCGAATCGTACAAGATCAGGTTGTCGCCCTGCCAGTGCGCGATGGTCGCATGCGGCTCGATCGGATTGTGGTTTTCCATCGGCGTCGTGTAGGTGACGTCGATGCGGCTGGCGGCGCGCTCCATCGAGCGCGCCAGGTTGCCGCGGCCGGTGTCGGAAGGGCGTTCGGGCTGCGGTTCCGGCCGGCGCAGGCTCTTTTTCGCCTGGGCGAAATCGAGCTGGGCGCGCTCGCGCCGGTAGCGCACCTGCAAGCGCTGGGCAGCGTCGCGCGCATGCTCGAAGGTGTCGGCGATGACCACCGCCACCGGCTGCGCGTTGTACCAGACCACGTCGTCCTGCAGCAGCGACAGCTTGGGATTGGGCGGCTGCTTCTTCTGGTCGGGCTTCGATTGCTCGCCGCCTTCCTTTTTCTTTTCCGAACCCTGGGGCAGTGCCAGGCGCGGTGCATTCGCGTGCGTCATGACGGCGAGCACGCCCGGCATGGCGTTCGCCGCCGTGATGTCGATCGCCTCGACGCGGCCCTTGGGAATGGTCGACAGCACCATGACGGCGTGCGCCAGCCCCTGCAGCTTGTGTTCGGCTGAATAGGTGGCGGCGCCGGTGACTTTCAGGCGGCCATCGACGCGGTCGATGCCTTGTCCGACGACGCTCATGCGATTTCTCCCGCGCGCCGCAGCGCGCTCACGGTGGCGCGCTGCGCCATGTCGATCTTGAATCGGTTGTCATCAAAGGCGTGCGCGCCGCGCAGCAGCAGCGCGGCCGCCTCGCGCGAGCGCGCTTCTTCGATCCGGTGGCCGACCAGCAGCGCTTCGGCGGCCTGCACGCGCCAGGGTTTGTGGGCCACGCCGCCGAGGGCGATGCGCGCCTGGCGGACGATGCCGGCTTCGAGTTCGAGCGCGGCCGCTACCGAGACCAGCGCGAACGCATAGCTGGCGCGGTCGCGCACCTTCAGGTAATGGGTGTTGCGCACGAAGCTTGGTGGCGGCAGGTCGACCGCGGTGATCAGTTCCCCCGCCATCAGGGTGGTTTCCGCCTGCGGCTGGGCGCCGGGCAAGCGGTGGAAGTCGCCGATCGAAATGCTGCGGTTGCCGCGCGGGCTGGATACCTGCACGATCGCGTCGAGCGCGGCCAGGGCCACGCTCATGTCGGATGGATTGACGGCGATGCAGGCTTCGCTCGCGCCGAGGATGGCATGCATGCGGTTGTAGCCGCCGCGCGCGGCACAGCCGCTGCCGGGCAGCCGCTTGTTGCACATCTCAAAGGCGGTGTCGACGAAATACGGGCAGCGCGGACGCTGCATCAGGTTGCCGCCCACGGTCGCCATGTTGCGCAGCTGCGGCGAGGCGCCGGCTAGCAGGGCCTGCGCCAGCAGCGGATAGCGGCTGCGCACCAGCGGATGGTTGGCGGTATCGCTGTTGCGCGCCAGCGCGCCGATGCGCAGGCCACCGTTCGCCGTCTCGGCAATGTCGGCCAGGCCGATGCGGGTAATGTCCACCAGCCGCAGCGGCCGTTCGACGCCGCCCTTCATGAGGTCGAGCAGGTTGGTGCCGCCGCCGATGAAGCGGGCCTGCGCATCCTGCCCGAGGCGCAGTGCGTGCGCCGGGTCGGCGGCGCGTTCGTAATCGATCGCTTGCATGGCGTTCTCCTAGACCTTGGCGGTGGCGCGCACCGCGGCCACGATGTTGTTGTAGGCGCCGCAGCGGCACAGGTTGCCGCTCATGCGTTCGCGGATCTCGTCGTCGCCGAACATCACGACCTTGGCGCGTACATCGGGGCTGGCGGCGCTGGCGGTACCCGCGCGCATCTCGTCGATGCAGGCTACGGCCGAACAGATCTGGCCAGGGGTGCAGTAGCCGCACTGGAAGGCGTCGTGCTCGAGGAAGGCGGCCTGGATCGGCGCCAGCTGCCCGCCCTGGGCGATGCCCTCGATGGTGGTGATGCGGTCGCCTTCGTGCATCACCGCCAGCGTCAGGCAGGCGTTGACCCGGCGCCCGTTGACCAGCACCGTGCAAGCGCCGCACTGGCCGCGGTCGCAGCCTTTCTTGGTGCCGCTCATGCCGACATATTCGCGCAACGCGTCGAGCAGCGACACGCGCGGTTCGAGCATCAGCGTCTGCATCTTGCCGTTGATGTCGAGCTTGACCGGCCGGGCAGGAACCGCCGGGACGGCCCCGGCTCCCCTTGCGGCATCAGGCGCGCCGCCGGCGCCCGCCTGGGGCAAATGGACAACGGCGGCGGCGGCCACCGCGCCTTGCAGGAAGCCGCGCCGCGTCAGCGCGAGCGCATCGTCATGGGGACGGGCGCCGGGCTCGTCCGAGGGGATTTCGTTCGACATCGTCGTCTTTCGCATGGGAATGCAGGAAGCCCAATTATCCCGGCCGTGTCGACCTTATCTGTTAGCTCACGCACACAGGACGCGCTTGTCAAAAGGAAGGCAACGGCGCCTGCCGCGTCCGTTCACCAGTTTATCCATCCGCGCCCGGAACTTCGCTCCTGCCGATTGTCTTAAGACGTAAGACCACGATTCCAATTTGATAACGATTGGAAAAGGTGCGCTCGACACAGGGCGCTTAGGCACTTGCAGGCGACTAGGGGCACAACATGAAAGCGAAAACATCGAAAGGCGCAACATCGATGCCGGACGGCGACGGTAATGGCGACGGCGGTACGGCCTCGGACACCTCCGGCTCGGATGGGGCGATCGGCAACATGATGCCGGGCGGCGACGGCAACCTCAGCCTGGCGCCCGAGGAGCGCGGCATGCCAGGCATTACCAGACGCGAACCGGCAGCGGCCGGCGGCATGCCCGGCGCTGCCATGGAGACGAAGCGCGGCCGCGAACACGACATGCCGCCGGGGAGCATGGGAAATGGCAGCATCGGCCTCGAGCGCGGTGGCGGCTCCGGCGGCAACGACGGTTTTGGCGGCGGCGGCGGTGGAGGAGGGGGCGATGGCGAAGGCACCCCGCAGGTACGCACATGCGGCACGATGGACGTGCATCGGCGCCTGCTGTCGACCAGTCTGGAATATGCGCGCCGGCGCGACGAGATCGAAATCGAGGCCGCGCGCTACGAGCGCGGCGAAGCGCGCACCCAGCGTACCGGCATTACCCGGATCCCGGTGGTGGTGCACGTGGTCTGGAACACTGCGGCGCAAAATGTGTCCGATGCCCAGATCGCCAGCCAGATCGAGGTACTGAACCGCGATTTCCGCCGCACCAATCCCGACGTCGGCACGACGCCGGCGCCCTTCCTGCCGCTGGCCACCGATGCGCGCATCGAATTCTTCCTGGCGACGTCCGATCCGGCCGGCGCACCGACGTCCGGGATCGAGCGGCGCCAGACCTCGGTGACCGGGTTCAACGACAACGACGCCGTGAAATCGACGGCAGGCGGCGGCCTGAATGCCTGGCCCGCCGCGCACTACCTGAACATCTGGGTCTGCCCGCTCAGCGGCGGCCTGCTTGGCTACGCACAATTTCCCGGTGGTCCGGACGCGACCGATGGCGTCGTCATCCGCCACTCGGCATTCGGCACGACCGGCACCGCAGCCGCGCCCTTCAACCTGGGGCGCACGGCCACGCACGAGATCGGGCACTGGCTCAACCTGAATCACATCTGGGGCGACGACGGCACCGGTTGCAGCGGCACCGACAATGTTTCCGACACGCCGAACCAGGGCGGTAGCAATGTTGGTGCGCCGAGCTTTCCGCACGTCTCCTGCAGCAATGGACCGAACGGCGACATGTTCATGAACTACATGGATTATGTCGACGATCGGGCAATGGTCATGTTTTCCGCCGGCCAGGTCGCGCGCATGCAGGCTTGCCTCGACGGGGTGCGTAGCGCGATCGGCCTCAGCGCCGGCGCCATCCGGCCGAGCTCGTCGCCGGTGGTCGCCTGGGGGCCGAACCGGCTCGACGCCTTCGTGCTCGGCACCAACCGCGCGCTGTACCACAAGTGGTGGAACGGCAGTGCCTGGGGCCCGTCGGTCACCGGCTACGAGAACATGGGCGGCGTTTGCACCAGCGTCCCGCAGGTCGTGTCCTGGGGCGCGAACCCGCTCGACGTCTTCGTGACCGGCACCGACAGCGCGCTCTACCATAAATGGTGGAACGGTTCCGCCTGGGGGCCGTCCGTCACCGGCTATGAATTCATGGGCGGCGTGTGCGTCGACGATCCGCGCATCGTCAGCTGGGGGCCGAACCGGCTGGACGTGTTCGTCCTCGGCACCAACCGGGCGCTGTTCCACAAGTGGTGGAACGGGCAGTCGTGGGCACCGTCGCTGACGAGCTACGAAAGCCTGGGCGGCGTCTGCCTCGGCCAGCCTGAGATTGTCTCCTGGGGACCGGACCGCCTCGATATCTTCGTGATCGGCACCGACCGTGCGCTGTACCACAAGTGGTGGAACGGCAGCGCATGGGGACCGTCGGTGACCGGCTACGAAAAGCTCGGCGGCGTTTGCACCTCGGCGCCGAAAGTGGTCGCCTGGGGACCGAACCGGCTGGATGTGTTCGTGACCGGCACCGATGGCGCGCTCTACCACAAGTGGTGGAACGGCTCGGCCTGGGGACCGTCGAAGGATGGCTTCGAGCGCCTCGGCGGCGTTTGCGTCGACCAGCCCGAAGTGGTCGCCTGGGGGCCGAACCGCCTCGACATCTTCGTCATCGGCACCGACAGCGCGCTCTACCATAAATGGTGGAACGGTTCCGCCTGGGGCCCGTCGATCACCGGCTACGAAAAAATGGGCGGCGTTTGCACCTCGCAGCCGCGTGTCGTCGCCTGGGGACCGAACCGGCTCGACGTGTTCGTCACCGGCACCGACAGCGCGCTCTACCATAAATGGTGGAACGGCTCCGCATGGGGTCCGTCGGTCACCGGCTACGAGTACATGGGCGGCACCGTTTCCGCCTTCAGGCCGGAAGAGGCGGGCGAAGAGGACGCCATCGACATGCCGCTGACGCTGCAGAACGGTGCAACGCAGGCGCCAGGAGCGATCGCATGATGGCGCGCACGCAGACAGGCGGGCTCAGCGGAACCTGGGCCCACTCCTACGAAGAGGACGAAGGGGGCGTGCAAGTCTATCGCCCCTCCGACACCTTTCCGTTTCCGCCCAGCCGCCAGGGCCGCGCCACGCTCGACTTCAGCGATGCGGGGAAGGTCGTCAGCGGCATGCCGGGTCCGGACGACCGGCAAGTGCGGGCCAGCGCGGGCATCACTCCGCTCGGGATGAATCGTTTTCGCCTGGGCGACGCGCGAGTGATCGAGGTACTCGAGTCCGGGCCGGACGTGCTGAAGGTCAGGCCAGGTTGAACGGCGTCGCTGAGGTTGAAAGGGCCAAGGCGCCGGCGGGCAGGGATGACCGCCGGCGTGCCGGCTGCCGTCGTCGAGTTCACACATCGGGCTTGCGGCAGGGACGGCACTTTGCTATAGTCCTGCTCCCCGACGCGGCGCTGGTGCAAACCGGAAGACGCAACGGGGTGTAGCAAAAAAGGAGTTGACGAAGATCGCGAAACACTGCATAATCTCATCTCTCTGCTGCTGACGAACAAAACGATTCGCAGATTGCAGCAAGGCAGTACTGAATAAAGTTCTTTAAAAATTAACAGTCGATAAGTGTGGGCGTTTGATGAAGGTGCCAGTGACTTCGGTCACTGATTACTTAAATTATCAAATGTTCACAAAAGTATTAACGTTGCTCAGCAATGAGCGACGGTCAGTATCTTGAGTGAGCGAACCCCGACCAATGGGAGGGGTTCGAAACTGGAGCAATCTGGTTTCGACAAACAGAGATTAAACTGAAGAGTTTGATCCTGGCTCAGATTGAACGCTGGC
>NZ_JACYUY010000050.1 GCF_014842025.1 Massilia sp. CFBP 13721 | reverse complement strand
AAACGACTTTGCGCCGATGATAGTGCTGCAACCAGTGTGAAAGTAGGTTATCGTCAGGCTAGTTATAAGAAAAGCCCCACAGAGTGATCTCTGTGGGGTTTTTTGCTTTGGGTTGACCGTTTTACGGCGTTGACCATTACACAACCCCACATTATAGTCGGGGATTCCCGGCCCTCCATCCAGACCATGCCGACGCTTACCCAATCCGCAGGCAACTTGTTCCGCCACGTCGTGGCCGACAAAGCCGCGCTGTACCGGGCCATCATGGACACCTTCGCCGCCGCCAAAAGACAGTTCAGGCTGCAGTTGCGGCCCGACGAGGTGCAGATCGAAGCGCGCTGGCCTGGCGCCACCCCCGCGCTCGATGAAATCCAGCACGCGCTGTCGACGCTGGCGGAATGGGGCAACCTGGAGGCGCATCCGGATACGGCGCGTGTTTCGAGCGTCGAGGATTTTTATCGGGCACGCTTCCTGTACCGCTTGTCGCTCGGCGGTGAAGCCGTCGAAACGGGCCTGGCCGTCTTTGCGCGCACTCTCGCACGGCAGAGCGAACTGCAGACCGTTGCCCTCGAAGACATCCTCACCCAGCTCAATGCGCTACTGGCACTGGCGGGCGAATCGGCACCCGACCCGGCCAAGGTGCACACCGCCTTGCGCGACCTGGTGCGTGTCTTCGACGGCCTGGCCGACAATGCCCAGGCCTTCATGGCCAGCGTCGCCCGCACCATCGAATTGCAGCAGGCCGACGTGCAGGCCGTGATCGCCTTCAAGCAGCGCCTGATCGACTACCTGAACCGTTTCGTCAGCGACCTGGTGGGCCGTTCGGGCGCAATCGCCAGCCGCCTGCTCGAACTGGATAACCGGATCGAACCGTTGCTCTTGCTTGCCGCACAGCGCGAACGGCGCGATGCGGCGCCTGGCGACGAGGCCGGGCAGGCAGCGGCCCTGGCCGAACGCGTGGCGATCTGGCGCGAACGCTGGCGTGGCCTGTCGCGCTGGTTCATCAGCGATGGCCACATCCAGGCCCAGTCGGAACTCTTGCGCGCCAAGGTGAGGGCGGCGATCCCGCAACTACTGGCGGCGGTGGCCAGCCTGAACGAACGGCGTAGCGGGCGCAGCGACCGCTCGGCCGACTATCGCATCCTGGCACGCTGGTTCGCCGATACCGCCAGCGACGCCGAGGCGCACCGACTCTGGCGCGCCGGCTTCGCGCTCAATCCCGCCCGTCACTTCAGCCTGCAAGCCGAGACGGCGCACGCGGACCCGGTGCCCGCATCCACCGCCTGGGCCGACGCGCCGCCGGTACGCGTGCATCCACGCCTGCGCGAGCAGGGCGAGCTGACGCCGCGCGGCGCGGCGCCGCATGTGCGTGCACGCGACACCGAGCGCGCCATGCTGGCCGCGCGCGTGTCCGCCGAGCGCGCCGAGATCGATGCGGCGCGTGCGATCCTCACCACCGGCCAGGCCACGCGCCTGTCCGATCTCGGTATGCTCGATGCACAGGCGTTCCGGCTGTTCCTGAACCTGCTCGGCGAAGCGCTGGTGGTGCAGGCGCGTCCCGGCGCCGAAGTCGCATGCCAGAGTGCCGATGGCCTGCTGCAGATCCGCCTGGTGCCTTTGGCGCCGGACAGTGTCGCCAGCATCCAGACCAGCTTCGGCACCTTCACCGGGCGCGACCACCTGCTGACGATCACTGCCACCGGAGACGGCCATGGCGCGTGATGCCGCACAGGTCAAGGACGTGCTCGCGCGGCATCGCGAAGACGAGCGCCGCGACGCCTTGCGCGCCCTGTTGATGTGCCCCTTGATGACGGCGTCGCACCCGGCCTTTCACGCTGTGCGCCGCCACGAACGCGAACTGCGCGACTGGTTTTCGCAAGCGGCCGGCTGGGTCCTGCACGTCGAGCGCGATTGCGCGCGCCTGTACAAGCGCCCTGCCGACCTGGCCGACGCCAGCCGCGGCGCGGCCGATTTCGACCGCCGCCGCTACATCCTGTTCTGCCTGGCCTGCGCCGCGCTCGAGCGCGCCGAGCCGCAGATTACCTTGCGCACCCTCGGCGAAAAGCTGCTGGCCCTGTCCGCCGACCCGGAACTCGGTACGCGCGGCTTTACCTTTACCCTCGAGAGCCATCACGAACGGCGCGAGCTGGTGGCCATCTGCCGCTACCTGCTGTCGCTCGGCGTGCTGCTGCGCGTGGCCGGCGACGAAGACGCCTTTGTCAGCAAGGTCGGCGACGCCCTGTACGACGTACGGCGGCGCGCATTGGCCGGCCTGCTGGCGGCCGCGCGCGGCCCCTCGACCTGGGCGCCCGGGCATGCGCCAGTCCAGCTGGACGACCGCCTTGTCGCCCTGACCGAAGAATTTACCCCCGATAGCGACGAGGGGCGACGCACCGCGATGCGTCACCACCTGGCGCGCCGCCTGCTCGACGATCCGGTCGTCTACCTCGACGAACTGGACGACCGTCCCGCCTTGCGCGCCTACTTCCAGAACCAGCGTGGTGCGCTTGCCGCGCGCCTGGGCGAGGCGACCGGCCTGAGCGCCGAGCAGCGCGCCGAAGGCCTGGCCCTGGTGGACGAGAGTGGAGAGCTCACCGACGTCGCCATGCCGGCGGCCGGCACCGCATCCCATGTCACCTTGCTGGTCGCCGAATTCCTGGCAAGCGCCGGCCGTGCCCGGCCTGGACTACCCGTGGGCGAGGCGGCGGTGCGCGAGGCCGTACGCGACATGATCCCCGAGTACGGGCGCTACTGGGCGAAGGCCGCGCGCGAGCCCGGCGCCGAACATGACCTGGCCAGCAATGCGCTGGAACGGCTGGAGATGCTCCGGCTGGTCCGGCGCGACGCGCAGGGTGTGTATCCGTTGCCGGCACTGGCGCGCTTCGCACTCGGCGACACCGAACTAGTCGCGCGCAAGCGCACCGTAACCAAACGCGACAAGGGCGCCGAGCGCGCCCAGGACGCCTTATTCTGATGCCCGATTCCCTGTTTTCCAGCGGCGCCGCGCCTGCGCTGCTGCCACTTCCCGAGCCGCTCCAGGCGCGCTGGCAACCGCTGCGCATCGGCCTGGTGGAGCTGTTTCACTACGATAGCGAAGAGTTCTGGTTTCGCGACGGCCACCTGCTTTTGCGCGGCAATAACGGCACCGGCAAGTCGAAGGTGCTGTCGCTCACGCTGCCCTTCCTGTTCGACGCCAGCATCAAGTCGTCGCGCATCGAACCCGATGGTGACGCCACCAAGAAGATGGCGTGGAATCTGCTGCTCGGCAAGCACGAGCGCCGGGTCGGCTATGCCTGGATCGAGTTCGGCCGCATCGGCGAAGATGGCCAGCCGCACTACCTGACCCTGGGCTGCGGCCTGTCGGCGGTCGCGGCGCGAACCCAGGTCGACACCTGGTACTTTATTACCGAGGGCCAGCGTGTCGGGCGCGAGTTGTGGCTGATCGACGAACGGCGCGCAGTGCTGGGCAAGGAGCGCCTGGCGCAGGCGCTCGACGGCAGCGGCCAGTTGTTCGACACCGCGCAAGCCTATCGCCGCGCGGTCGACGAGCGCCTGTTCCACCTGGGGGAAGCGCGTTACGCGGCCTTGATGGATACGCTGATCCAGCTGCGCCAGCCGCAGCTGTCGAAAAAACCGAACGAAGAGAACCTGTCGAACGCGCTCACCGAAGCGCTGGCGCCGCTGCCGGACGAGTTATTGGCCGACGTGGCCGAGGCCATGAACCAACTGGAGGAATATGGCCAGCAGCTGGCCGAACTGAACGAACTGGCCAAAGCGGTCGGTCAGTTCAACCGCCGCTACAGCCAGTACGCGCGGGTGAATGCGCGGCGCCAGGCGCGCGTGCTGCGCACGGCGCAGACCGGCTTCGACAAGGCCAGCCGCGAACTGCACGAAGCACGTGCCGCCTTCGACGCCGACCAGTTGGCCGAGGCAGCGTTGCACGCATCGCTCGACGCCGCCGAAGCGCAGCAGTTGCGCGACCGCGCCGCGCTCGACGAAATGCAGTCCGATCCGCGGATGCAGGACGCCAACCGCATCGACGAACTCGCCCGCAATCTTGCGGCGCGCCGGCGCGAGCTGGAGGCAGCGCAGGCAGCATTGCGCGAAGCCGTGCAGCGGCAGGCGCGCGACGCGGATGCGCTGCGCGGCTATGCCGAACGCGCCGATGCCGCCTGCGCCGCGCTGGCACGTGCTGCCGCCGGCTTCGACGATGCGGGCACGGCGGCCGGCCTGGCGCAGCGCGAGGACTTCGCGGCAGCCGCAGCCTGCTTCGCGCAACCGGATGCCCTGGCCGCTCTCGACCCGGCGGAGTACGAGCAGATGGAGCGCGCCTTGCGCAACCTTGGCCGGCAGCGTCGTGCCGATATCGCTGTGGTGGCCGAGCGCCTGCGCCAGCTCGATGCGGCGGGGCAGGCACGCGAGGCGGCGCAGACGCGGCGCGACGACAGTGCCGACGACCTCGCCGATGCCGCCGTGCGCCTGGCGGCGGGCGAGGCCGAGTTGCTTGCGCAGGCCGACCAGGTCGTCGATGCATGGAGCGCGCATGCGGCCGGGCTGCGCGAACTGGCGATCGACAGCGCAGCGGTGCTGCCGGCACTGGCCGACTGGACCCGCAGCCTCGAAGGCGAGAATCCCGCCCGCGCTGCCTTGATGCGCTCCCAGCACGACAGCAGCCTGCGGCTGGCGCAAGATGAAGCAGCCGCGCTGGCGCGCCGCGCGCTGCTCGATGCGCAGGCCCTGGCCTTGCGGCAGGAGCGCGAGCACCTGGCGAACGGCGTCGATAGCGCGCCGCCGGCCCCGTATCAGCGTGACCCCGGCGCGCGCCTGGCTGGCCGCCCGGGTGCGCCGTTCTGGCGGCTGGTCGAGTTCCGCGCCGGCGTGCCTGACCAGGCCGAGCGTGCCGGTATCGAAGCCGCGCTGGAAGCGGCCGGCTTGCTTGATGCCTGGGTCAGCCCCGACGGCGCCATCGACGCCGGCGCCGGCGCGCCGTTGTTCGACACGCTGCTGCGCGCACGGACGGCGCAGGCCGACTCCCTGGCTGCCTGGCTGGCGCCGGCGCAACCGTGCGCACTCGACCCGCTGCTGGTCGAACGCTTGCTGGCATCGGTTTTCTGCGGCGCGCACGACAACGGCGCCGAGACCTGGATCGCGCCCGACGGACGCTTCCGTATCGGACCGCTGGCCGGCGCCTGGTCCAAGCCGGCCGCCGAATACATCGGCGCGGCCAGCCGGGCCGAGGCGCGCCGCCGGCGCATCGGCGAGATCGACGCCACCCTGGCCCTGCTGGAAGAAGAACAAACGACTTTGTCAGGGACACTCGGACTGCTGGCCGAACGGCGCACCCGCGCAGCGGCCGAGTGGGACGCGGCGCCGGCGGATACGGCGCTGCGCGGCGCCCATGTGCAGGCCGCCGCACTGGAACGCGAGCGGCGCCAGTTCGCCGACCGATTGCTGGCGGCCGAAGCGCGCCTGGCCGCAGCGCTTGAAGCCTGGCGCACCGCGCGCGCTGCCCTCGAGCGCGATGCCGCCGACCTGCAGTTGCCGCCGGACGGCAGCGCCTTGGCGGACGTGAGCGCCGCGCTGGACGCGGCTGCGCAGGCATTGCAAGACCTGCTGCTGCGGGCCCAGCAGGTGCGCGATGTGCTGCCCGAGCGGCGCCGCCAGCAAGACCGTCTCGAGGACGGCAACCGCGACGTCGCCGGACGCCGCGAGCAGGCGGTGCGCTGCGCCGAAGCCGTCGACGAGGCGCGTACGCGCCTGGACACGCTGCGCGAACGGGTCGGCGCCCAGGTGGGCGAACTCACGGCGCGGCTGGCGGCGTTGCGCCAAGCGGTGCAGGATGGAGAAGCCGCGTTGAAACATGCGCGTACGCTGCTCAGTGCGGCCAGCGAAACCCGTGCCGTCAGCGGCCAGCGCGCCGCAAGCGCCGCCGCGACGCTGGAAGAACGCAGCGCGCTACGCCAGGGCGCGGTGCACGGACTCGAACAATTCAACGCCACCGGACTGTTGGCCATCGCGCTGCCCGAACTGGAACTGCCGCCTGCGCCATGGAGTATCGAACCGGCACTGGGTGTGGCGCGCCGCGCCGAGCAACTGCTGCTAGAAGTCGATGCCGAGGACGACGATTGGTCGCGCGTGCAAAGCGCCTATGCGCGCGACTTTTCCGAATTGCAGAGCGCACTGACCGCGCTTGGTCACCAGGGCCAGGCCGAGCCGAGCGACCACGGCATGATCGTCACCATCGTCTACCAGAACCGGCCGCAGCGTCCGGACATCATCGAGGCGGCGATCCGCGCCGAGATCGCGCAGCGCCAGGAACTCTTGACCGCGCGCGAGACCGAGGTGCTCGAAAATCACCTGCAGGCCGAAGTGGCGGCGGCGATCCAGCGCCGCCTGCAGGAAGCCGACCGCCGGGTGGCGACGATCAACATCGAATTGGCCAAACGCCCGACCTCGACCGGCGTGCGCTTCCGCCTGCAGTGGCAAGCATTGGAGGAGGGCAGCGAGGGCGCACCGGTCGGGTTGGAAGCCGCGCGCAAACGTCTGCTGAGCACCAGCTACGACGCCTGGTCGCCTGAGGACCGGCAAGTGGTGGGGCGCATGCTGCAGAACCGGATCGCGGCCGAGCGTGCACGCGACGATGCCGGGCGCAGCGGCAGCCTGCTCGAACTGCTGGCGCGTGCGCTCGACTACCGGCGCTGGCATCGCTTCCGCGTGCAGCGCTGGCAGGACGGGCAGTGGCGCCCGCTGTCGGGACCCGCTTCCAGCGGCGAGCGCGCCCTGGGGCTGACGGTGCCGCTGTTCGCGGCGGTGTCGAGTTTCTATACGCATGCGGGATCGCGTCATGCACCGCGCCTGGTGCTGCTCGACGAAGCTTTCGCCGGCATCGACGACGCCGCACGTGCCCACTGCATGGCCCTGGTGCGGGAGTTCGACCTCGACTTCGTCATGACCAGCGAGCGCGAATGGGCCTGTTATGCAGAGCTGCCCGGCGTGTCGATTTGCCAGCTGCAGCGGCACGAAGGCATCGACGCCGTTCACGTGTCGCGCTGGAGCTGGGACGGCCGCGCGCGCCGGCTCGAAGAAGACGGCGCGCGGCGCTTCCAGGACGCGGCCGAGGCCAGCGCCGAATGAGCGAAGCGAACCCGAGACTGGCGCGTCTGCTGGGCGGCGCCGCGCTGGCGTCACTGCGGGCACGGCTGCGCAGCCGCTACCAGCGCGGCCGTGAAAGTGGCGTCGTCACCCTCGGCAGCCTGAGCGGGACGGAACGCGATGCCCTGGCCGGCCTGCTTGGACGGCGTCCGAGCGAGGCCGGCTCGCTGCGTTTCGATATCGCGGAGCTGGATGCACGCCTGGCCGATGCCGGGCTGGCAAGCTCCTTGCGGCACGCGCTGGAATTGCTCGATGGGCCAATCGTCGACCTGGTGGCGGCGCGTGCCGAATCCGCGCGCAACTGGGAGAACGTGCGCGCGCTGGTGACGGACGGCAGACTGGCCGCATTTCTCTCCGATGGCCGCGGCCTGGGCCTGCTCAAGCGCCTGGCCGCGCACTTGCCGGTCGCTGCGGCGCTGATCGGGCAGGTGCAGGCCGTGCTGGCGCAATTGCCGGCGGCGGCCGTGACGCGCTCCCACCTGGCTGCGCAGTTACTGGGCGACGCGCACGCGCTCGATCCAGGCAGCCCGGTAGCCACCATCGTGCTTGCCGTACTGCGGCGCGAACGCGCGGGGGCCGACGCTACCGAGGGCGAGGAAACGGTGCGCGAGTCATGGGCGGCAGTGGGGGTGCTGGTCAATGAACTGGCACGCCCGGTGTTGTTCCTGAACTTGCCAGGCAGTGCGGGCGCGAGTGCAGGTGACCCAAGTGGCGAGCCGGGCTATCTGTCGCTGCGGGCGCTGATGCGTTCGGCGCCGGTATGGAAAGTCGCATCGCGCGACGTCTATGTATGCGAAAACCCGAACCTGGTGGCCATCGCAGCCGATGCGCTGGGAGCCCAGTGCGCGCCGCTGGTGTGCACTGACGGCATGCCCGCGGCGGCGCAGCGTGCGCTGTTGTCGCAGCTAGCGCTGGCGGGCGCCCGACTGCACTACCACGGCGATTTCGACTGGCCGGGCATCGTCATCGCGAATACGGTCGTCGACATGTTCGGCGCGGCGCCCTGGCGTTTTGGCGCAACCGATTACCTCAGTGCGCTCGACACCGATGCGCGAGCGACGCGCCCGCTGGCGGGAGCGGCGGTCGAGGCCCGCTGGGATAGCGCACTGACGCAAGCAATGCAAATGCAGGGCAGGGCGATCGACGAAGAAGCGCTGGCGGCCCGGCTGTTACGGGATCTGGACGTGCGTCTAAAACAAACCTTGCCGGATACCTATGCTATTTGCTATGATTCGCCTCCTCGCAAAAACGACAACGAAATCAAGTAGTTGAAGTTAAAGCAAGGCACCGCAAAGTACTGCGGTGTAGCAAAAAAGAAGTTGACGAGAATCAGAAATTGCTTCATACTCTTCTTCCTCTGCTGCTGACGAACAAAACGATTCGCAGAACGCAGCAAGGCAGTACCGAATAAAGTTCTTTAAAAATTAACAGTCGATAAGTGTGGGCGTTTGATGAAGGTGCCAGCTGA
>NZ_JACYUY010000049.1 GCF_014842025.1 Massilia sp. CFBP 13721 | reverse complement strand
CGTGTACTTCATACCGCTCCAAAAGTTGTGCCCAACTTTTGGGGGTCAGTTCAAGGGGCGCCCACCCTACGTATGCCGCAGGCCGTAGGGTGGTCGGCTCTACCCGAGCCTTAGTGACCACGCTGCGTCGACGCCGCCCACGCGTTCAACCGGCGGGTGCTAAATCGTACCGTGGTTTGCTGCCGCGCGTTGAACGCGTGGGCGGCGCACAAGATGCGAGTATGCTCGCAGCAAAGTACAGCCGCCCACCCTACGGGTATGCAGCAGGCCGTAGGGTGGTCGGCTATACCCGAACGTCAGTGACCACGCTGCGTCGACGCCGCCCATGCGTTCAACCAGCGGGTGCTGGTCGCACTGTTGTGGTTTGCACCCGTACGTTGAATGCGTGGGCGGCGTACAAGATGCGTGCATACCCGCGATCGGGTATAGCCGATCGCCCTACAGTCCACGCAACGATCAGGGAATAAAAAAAGGGACTGGAGATGATCCAGTCCCTTTTTCATTTCAGAAGGCAGCGAGGTGCGCCGTCTCCGTTGCTTGCCGCTCAGGCAACCTTGCGGCGGCGGCCAGCCATCAGGCCGGCGATGCCCAGGCCAAGCAGGGCGATGCTGCCTGGCTCGGGAACGGCGTTCACTGCTTCATTGATGACCAGGTTGTCCATGGCAAACCAGGTCGTGTTCTTCGTACCAGCGGTAAAGCCGGCCATCGTCATCGAGCCGATGCCGGTCCAACCCAGGTTGATGTTGCGCGCCTTGTGGTCGAGGGTCGTGTCGAACGAGTATTTCAGGATGCCTTTGCTGTCGTAGGCGCGCAATTGCAAGTCGACGAGCGGCGTCCAGACAGCGGTGAAATAAGCGCTATTGAAGGTAAACCCTTCGGCATCCGACAAGCCAGCGCTGCTGCCGGAACCGTTATATGCCACGTTCTTGCCCGACACGATGCCGTCGGCATAATTGCCGACCTGGCTAGTGGCATTGAGGGAATACAGATTGGTCCACTTGTCGATACCGGCAGTGCCGTTGCTGATGACACCGGGCGTCATGCTGTCGAAATTGATGGTGGTAGCCGAGGCGGACGATGCAAGGGCGAGAGCGGCGAATGCCAATACGAGGTTTTTCATGACAGGATTCCAGACAATGGTTGAGTTTATTTTATATAAGCAATGATTGTGCCATGTTTGATAACATATTGATTTAAATCAATTTATATTTCTTAAGTAAAATAAAAGTATCCGAAGTGTAAGAAATCTCGACAAGCGCTTGATGGACTGAATAACCGCCCATAAAAAAAGGGACTGGCGTTACCAGTCCCTTGCAGGCATTCCGGCGGTGTGCCGGACAGTGCGATCAATCCACCGTCGCGCCGCTGTCCTTCGCCACCTTCGACCACTTGGCCGATTCGGCGTGGACGAACTTGGTGAAGTTCTCCGGCGTGTCGACCAGCAGGTCGGAACCGGTTTCGGCACGGACCTTGGCGAATTCCGGCGACTTCAGGAACTTGATGGTCGCGGCATTGATCTTGTCGATCGTCGCTTTCGGCGTCTTGGCCGGTGCGAACAGGCCGTACCAGGCGTAGGACTCGATCTGCGGGATGCCGGCTTCGGCGAAGGTCGGCACGTCCGGCAGCAGCGGCGAGCGCTTGGCGCTGGAGATGGCGATCGGGCGCACCTTGCCGCTCTTAATGTGCGGCATGATCGCGATGGTGCTGTCGAACATGATCGGGATGTGGCCGCCGAGCAGGTCGGAAATCGCCGGCGCCGAACCCTTGTACGGCACGTGCGTCATGTTCAGCTTCTGGACGGTGTTGAACAGTTCGCCGGTCAGGTGCTGCGGCGTGCCGTTGCCCGAGGAGGCGAACGAGAAACCGCCTTTTTGCGCCTGGATGTAGGCCATCAGTTCCTTGAGGTTCTTGGCCGGGACCGACGGATTGGCCACCAGCACCAGCGGCACGCGCAGCAGGTTGCTGACCGGCGCCAGGTCCTTCAGCGGATCGAAGGTCATGTTCTTGTAGACGCTCGGATTGATGACGATCGGCGCGCTCGAGGTGATCAAGAGGGTGTTGCCATCCGGCTGGGAACGCACCACCGCTGCGGTACCGATGTTGCCGCCGCCGCCGGCGCGGTTGTCGATGATGAAGGTTTTACCGAGCGATTCGGTCAGCTGCTTGGCCCATGGACGCGCCGCGATGTCGGACGGACCGCCTGGTGGCCACGGCACGATGACGTTGACGTTCTTTTCAGGCCAGTTCTGGGCGACCGCGCTCAGCGATACGACTGAGGCCGCGAAAGCGAGTGCGAACGATTTGGAGAGTAGCTTCATATCCGACATCCTTTGGTTGATTGTCCATCTGACCAGCAGATTTTACACGAACCAACACCGGTGCAGGACCCCGTGCAGGTCCCCCGCGACGCAATTCGTTGCCCAACCGTGCCTGCTTCGGGTATCTTCTATTTTTGCCTGTAAGACATTGATCGACAAGCGACAACAATCCGGTCCGGCAAATGAAGCCGCGGCCATGCCAGGGGAAGAGGTAGATGAACGAGTTAGTCAGCACCATCAACGGCATTATCTGGAGTCCGGCCCTGATCGCCCTGTGCCTGGGCGTGGGTTTGTATTTTTCGATCCGCTCGCGTTTCCTGCAGGTGCGCCATGTGAAGGAAATGGTGCGCCTGATGTTCGAGGGTAAAAGCTCGGCGCAGGGCGTGTCCTCGTTCCAGGCCCTGTCCATGACGTTGGCCGGCCGCGTCGGCACCGGCAACATCGCCGGCGTCGCCACCGCCATCACCTTCGGCGGCCCCGGCGCCGTGTTCTGGATGTGGGCGGTGGCCTTCCTCGGCGCCAGTTCGGCGTTCGTGGAATCGACGCTGGGCCAGGTCTACAAGGAGCAGATCAACAACCAGTACCGTGGCGGCCCCGCCTTTTATATCGAGAAGGGCCTGGGCATGAAATGGTATGCGCTGACCTTCGCGTTCGCCACCGTCTTCGCCACCGGCTTGCTGCTGCCGGGCGTGCAAGCCAATTCGATCGCCGAAGGCTTGCAGACGGCCGTCGGCCTGGACCGCAACGTCACCGCTGTCGGCCTCGCCATCGTGCTTGCCTTTATCATCTTCGGCGGCGTGAAACGCATCGCCACCTTTGCCGAAGTCGTGGTGCCGTTCATGGCGCTCGGCTACATCCTGGTTGCCCTCGTCATCATCCTGATGAACCTCGAGCGCCTGCCCGACGTCATGGCCCTGATCTTCCGTTCCGCCTTCGGCATGGACGCCGGCTTCGGCGCCATCCTCGGCCTCGCCATCCAGTGGGGCGTCAAGCGCGGCGTGTATTCGAACGAAGCGGGGCAGGGCACCGGCCCGCACGCGTCGAGCGCGGCCGAAGTCAGCCACCCGGCCAAGCAGGGCCTGGTGCAGGGCTTCTCGGTCTACATCGACACCTTGTTCGTGTGCTCGGCCACCGCCTTCATGCTGCTCATCACCGGCCAGTACAACGTCCAGGGCCCCGACGGCACCGCGATGTTCACCGGCGTGCAGGGCGTGGCCAGCGGCCCCGGCTACGTGCAGACGGCGCTGGAAAACGTGATGCCAGGCTTCGGCGCGATCTTCGTCGCCGTCGCCCTGCTGTTCTTCGCCTTCACCACCATCGTCGCCTACTACTACATCGCCGAGACCAACATTTCCTACATCGACCGCCACGCGAAGTATCCGTGGCTGAAATTCCTGCTGAAAGCGGCAATCATCGGCGCCACCGTCTATGGCACCGTCAAGACGGCCGACCTGGCTTGGGCGCTGGGCGACATCGGCGTCGGCCTGATGGCCTGGCTGAACCTGGTCGCGATCGTCCTGCTGAGGAACGTCGCCTTCAAATGCCTGCGCGACTACGAGGCGCAGAAGGCGCAGGGCAAGGATCCGCAATTCGATCCGGTGGCGCTGGGGATCGAGAATGCCGATTACTGGGAACGGCGCGTGGCCGAGGAAAACCGCGCCAACTCACCAAAGCTCAGGAAAGTGGTGGGCTGAACGCTTAATAATCAACGAAAACAGCAGCTTCGGCTGCTGTTTTTTTTGACGATGGCGCGTACGTCGGCCCATGTGTTCCGGAATTTCGGAGAGCATGTTGGCAACATACTGTTGCGGCAGGACGACTATTTTTGCGCTAGCCAGCCATGAACCTGGTATTTCACCATAACGCCAACATATTTCGTGCATACGAGTTAATCTAGGGCAACTTTAATTTCAGTGAAAAACCGTGCCCCTGGATTACCCCATAAAGCCTTCTCCCATGGCATTGTTGATCGATGGCGAAGAATCCGCGCACCGGACTGCGCTCGTCGCGTGCTACAACCGCTGCGTGGGCGCCCCCAAAAAGATCACACGTACCATCCAGAAACAATTCGTGATGGGCTTCATGAGCGAGGACGAGATCGCATCCTTGCGCGCCATGTACCTGTGCGTGATTGCGGCGGCCGAAGCGGCTGACGCCAGCAGCAGGGCTGGCATGCAGTGACGGCCTAGAAGGCCGTCATCCCCCGACCTGGCCGATCTGTGCCAGGATATTTGTCAGCTGGCCGGTATCGGCCGGTTTGACCAGATGATGCGCGAAACCGGCGGCAAGCGATTGCCGCCGGTCGCTGTCGTGGCCATATCCGGTTACGGCGATTAACACCGCGCCGGCGTTTTCGGGCTGCGCGTGCAAGCGCCGGGCCAGTTCGTTGCCGTCGATTTCGGGCAGGCCAATGTCGAGGATGCAGACATCGGGCCGCATCAGCCGCGCTCGCGCCAGCGCCGCCTGGGCGCCGTGTTCGAGCGTAACCTGGTGGCCCAGGCTTTCGAGCACCATTCCCAGCATCGCGGCGGCATCGGCATTGTCGTCGACCACCAGTACGCGCAGTGACGCCCCCGCCGCCGGCGTTGCCGACACCGGGTTTGCCTGCGCCGCGCCGGCGTCGGCTTCGCGCAGGCGCGGCAGGCGGACGCTGAAGCGGCTGCCCTGGCCCGGCCCGGCGCTGTCGCAGGTGACGCTGCCGCCGTGCAGCTCGACCAGGCTCTTGACCAGCGCCAATCCCAGTCCAAGGCCGCCGGCTGACCGGTCCGAGCTGCGTTCGGCCTGGGAAAACAGATCGAACACATGGGCCTTGAGCGCGGGTGTCATGCCGATGCCGTTGTCGCTGATCTCGATCACGACGTGATCGCTGCGCACCTGCAAGGCAAGGGTGATGCTGCCGTCGTCGGGGGTGTATTTGGCAGCGTTGTTGAGGATGTTGGTCACGACCTGCACCAGCCGTTTCTTGTCGCCCATGACCATCGTGGTACCGGGCGGGATGTGCGTGCGCAGGTGGTGGCGCCTGGCCTGCATCAGCGGCGTCACTTGTTCGATCGCGTCGAGGACGAAGTGACGGATGTCGAGCGGCGCATTCTCCAGCTCGACCAGGCCGCGCGTGACGCGCGAGACGTCGAGCAGGTCGTTGATCAGGTGGGTCATGTGATCGACCTGGCGGCCGATGATCTGGCTGGTATGGCGTACCCGGTCTTCATCCAGCCTGCCCAGGCGCAGCAGGTGCGCGGCGGCACCGATGGGCGCCAGCGGGTTGCGCAATTCGTGCGCCAGCATGGCCAGGAACTCGTCCTTGCGGCGATCGGCGTCGCGCAGCTTTTCTTCCGCCGCCTTGCGCTCGCTGATGTCGCGAAAGAAAACGGCGAGCCGGTCTTCGGGCAGCGGATAGGCGCGGATCTCGAGCCAGGCGCGGCGGCCGTCGGGCATCGCCTGGCTGTACTCGAGGGTTTCCGCCAGTCCACGCGCGCGGACGCGCCGGTACAGCGTTTCGATGGCGCTGCCGGCCAGCGGCGGCACGGCCTCCCACAAATTACGGCCCAGCAGGCCGGCGCGGCTCCTGTGGGTCAGGTGGGCGCCCATCTCGTTGACCTGCAGGATGGTCCAATGGCGGTCGAGCAGGCCGAAACCTTCGGCCATGCTGTCGAAGATCTGGCGGCTCTCGTCGCGTTCGGCGCGCAGCAGGACCTGGGCGCGGACGCTGTCGACGGCGAACCAGGTGCGGTCGACCATGTCTTCGGCCATGGCGATGTCGTCGGCGCTCCAGGCATGCGGCGCGCTGTCGTGCACGCTCAGCACGGCCCGTACCCGGCCATTTTTCAACAGGGGAATCGCCAGGACCGACACGATGCCGTTGGCAAGATAGGCCGCCGCATGCGGCGCCGCGGCGGCATCGCGGGTGACGTCGCCAATGACGATGTTGCCACCGGCGCGCAGCGGATCGACCACGGCCAGGCCGAAGGCATCCAGGGGCAGGCAAGCGCCGTCCAGCGACGCCAGGCTGCCATCGGTCCAGCCGCGCCGCGGATAAAGGCAGGTGACGGCGTCGTCGGCTTCGGCATAGACCACGCGCTTGCCGCGCAGGTGCCTGCCCAGCAGTTCGCAGGCCGCGGCCGTGACCTCCTCGGGGTCGGTCAGGGGCCGGATGCGGTCGGCCAGCGCCAGCTGGAACGACTGGCGCCGCTCGGCCGCTTCGAGTGCCATCTTCGCCAGCTTCTGGTCGTGGATGTCGGTCGAGGTACCGAACCAGCGATCGATGGCGCCGGCCGCGTCCAGGTAGGGCTCGGCGCGCACCAGGAACCAGCGGTAATCGCCCGACTTCGAGCGGATGCGGTGCTCGACGTGGAAGCCGCCGCGGCGCCGGTAGGCCTCGGCCCAGGTCGCCATGGTAAGCGCCTGGTCATCGGGATGGACGAACTGGCCGGCCACCTCGGCCGGTGTGGTCGAGTCGATGCGGGTGCCGGTATAGGCTTGCCATTGTTCGTTGAAATAAACGGCTTGGCCGGCGGCCGTGACGATCCAGACGATCTGCGGAATCGACTCGGCCAGCTGGCGAAAGCTGCGTTCGCTTTCGCGCAGCGCCGTTTCGGTATCGACCTGGGCCGTCACGTCACGGAAATACAGCGACAGGCCGGTCGAGACGGGGGCAATGCGCACTTCGTACCAGGTCTTGTGCTGCGGATAATACGAGGTGATTTCTGCTCCGCTGCGCTCGCGCATGGCGGTCCGGTACACGTCTTCGAAGGCGCTCCCGACCAGGCCCGGGTACGCCTCCCAGATGCTGGCCCCGATGAGGGCGCCATGCGCGACGCCGAGCATGCGCTCGGCTTGCCGGTTCACATAGACGAAATTCCAGTTCCGGTTCACCGAAAAGAAACCATCGGCGATACTTTCCAGAATAGCGACAGCCTCATCCGCAAGCTGCTGTACCGGCCTATTGCTGTCGGACATGAAATCCTCTATCGTCAAATCCGTTGAATAACGGCTCACTGCGCCATTATAGGGTGGGCTTCCGGATCCTGGCGGCCCATTGCCGGCATACCATCGAACACGGCTGTGGTCCCGGCTTTCTCCGGTCTGCCGGGACAGCCGTCGGGGCGCGGATGGACAAGCGCGATGCGTAACCGGGCTGGACGGCGCTAGGACATGGTCGGCTGGTCGCGGCGCGCGCAATGCCACTGCGCCAGCATCACCGCCACCGCCAGCGGGCGGCTACAGTGCCAGCGCCCAAGTACGCAGGATGTAATTGTCGACGGCCTGGCCCCTCAGGCGGACCCAGGTCAGCAGTGACGCGTTTGGTCAGGAGAACCCGCTTGTCCGAACTGGCCCGCCATCGCTGGCATCCAAGGAAAAAGAGGGCACTCTGTGCCCTCTTTTTCATGCGTCGATGTTCACGCGGCACCGGCATGCGGTGCTTGATCCATCAGAACTTATGCCACAGCCGCGCAAAATACGCCGCGCCGTTCAGCCCGAACTGCACGCTCTCGTACTTGAAGCCGTTGTCGGTCTCGTTCTCGTCCTGCGCGGTCGGCTTGACGTTGAAGATGTTGGTGCCGCCGACCGTCAGGCGGGTCTTCTCGCTGAACGACCAGCTGAACGACAGGTCGGCCGAGGTCTTCGGTTCGTAATAGGCGTTCGGTACCGGCGGGCCGGAGAAGGTGCCGAGGGTTTGCGGGCCGAAGTGGATGATGCGGAAGTCAGTGCCGAACTTGCCCTGGCTGTACTCGAAGCCGAGCGTGGCCTTGCGGCGCGGGCCGCCCTGTTCGATGAACAGGCGCTCGCGCTCGGACAGCAGCACGTCCTCGAAGCCGCTCAAGGCGCTCGGCGCGTGCACGCCGGTCACTTCGGTCTTGCTGAAGTTCAGCGCGAGGAAGGTATTCAGGCGGCCGGCGCCCAGCGGCGTGCGGTGCGATGCGGTGATGTCCAGGCCCTTCGTTTCGGTGTCGACCGAGTTGACGAAGAACTGGGCCTGGCCCACGCCCAGGCTTTGCAGCGTCGCGCCCAGGGCCGGGTAGTTGTCGGCGTCGAAGCGGCCCGACAGGACGATGCGGTCGTCGATGTCGATGCGGTACAGGTCGGCCGTCAGCGAAGTCGATTGGGTCGGGGTCCAGGTCGCGCCGAAGGTCAGGCTCTTCGACTTTTCTTCCTTCAGGGCCGGGATGCCGGCGGCATTCGCGACCGCGCCGCCGTTCGGCGCCAGCACCACGTCGAGCGGCTGGCCGTTGACGAAGTCGGTGAAGGTCGAGGAGAAGTACACCTGCTGCAGCGACGGCGCACGGAAGCCGGTGCTGGCCGAGGCGCGCAGCAGCACGTTGCCGTCCAGTTTGAAGGCAGCGGCCAGCTTGCCGTCGGTGGTCGAACCGAAGTCGGAGAAGCGCTCGTGGCGCAGCGCGCCTTGCAGCTTCAGGCGGTCGGTGATGTCCGCTTCGAGGTCGATGTAGGCGGCCGTGCTGTGGCGGCTGCGGCTGGTGGCGTCGCCCGGCTGGAAGCCCGGGAAGCCCTGGCTGCCGGCATTGCCGCCGTTGCCGACGCCGTCGGCGTCGATGTAGGAACCCGGCTCGCCGGCGAAGATCTTGTAGTTCTCGCTGCGGTATTCGAGGCCGAAGGCGGCGTTCAGGCCCTGGAACACGCCAGGGTAGAAGCGGCTGAAGTCGGCGTTGCTGGTCAACTGGCGGAAGGCGAAGCCGCCGGCGCCGAAGGAGCTGGCGCTGACGCCGCGGCCGCCGTTGGCCAGGTCGAGATTGGCGATCGAGGCGTTCAGGGTGTTGGCGATGGTGTAGTCGAGGCGGTTGTAGCCGTAGGTCTGCGAGAAGTCCGCATTCCACTCGCCGAACTTCAGGCGGTAGCCGAGGGTGCCGTAGCGGTCGTCGAGGTCGCCGTTGATGAAGGGGACGAAGCCGTTCGGGTACATCGCCGCCGAGTTACGCGACGGGATGTCGTCGGAACCGAGGCCACCGCGCGCGAACGCGGCCGACGAGGCGTCGCGGCGCTGCACGCCGAGCGTGGTGTACAGGCGGCCGGTGCCGAGCGGGATCTCGCCGTTGATATAAACGGTTTGGTTTTCGGTCTGGCTGTCGCCGATGATGCGCGGGTTGTCGCTTTCCGCGCGGTTCGAGCGGTCGCGGAACAGGTATTCGGCGGTCACGCCGAAGGTGCCGCCGGCCAGCGCCACGCCGCAGTAGGCCGAGGCCAGGTAGTTCTCGCCGTCGCCCTCCGTGTATTCGCCGAAGCCGGTGACGGCTTCGCAGCCGAGGTTTTTCTTGAGTTCGATGTTCATCACGCCGGCGATCGCATCCGAGCCGTACTGGGCGGCGGCGCCATCGCGCAGCACCTGCACGTTGCGGATCGCCAGCAGCGGGATCGCGTTCATGTCGGTGCCGGTGTTGCCGCGGTTGCGCGCGCCGAACAGGTTGACCAGGGCGGTGCTGTGGCGGCGCTTGCCGTTGACCAGCACCAGGGTCTGGTCGGAACCGAGGCCGCGCAGAGCGGCGGAATCGACCAGGTCGGCGCCGTCCGCGCCGCTCTGGCGGGTCGAGTTGAACGAGGGCGAGATATTCGTCAGGGTCTGGGCCAGGTCGAACTGGCTGCCTTGCTCGGCCACGCGCGTCATCGGAATGATGTCGATCGGGACCGGGGTGTCGGTGGAAGAAGAAGCGCCGATGCGGCGGGTGCCGACCACGCGCACGCTTTGCATGGCTTCAGCCTGGGCGGTGTCGGGAGTGGCGGTCTGGGCCGAGGCCGACGGGGCCAGGGCGAAGGTGGCGCTGCCGTACAGGGCCAGCAGCACGGCGCGGCGCAATTGTTTTTGTTCGAACACGCAACTTCTCCAAAGATCAAAATTGCATGCTAAACAATCTTGATGGACTCAACCATAGTGTGTGACGGAAACACAACGGTTGCACCGAATTGAGGCGGGTGGTGCATATCGTCGGGTGTGCATAGACACGAAAAACGCGTGGGCACAAGTGCCCACCCTACGGTGCACCAACGTCCGTAGCAAGTTCACGGAACGGCGGCGTAACGTAGGGTGTGTAAGAGCAAAGTAGTAATGTCCGGTTTGGGCAAAGTAGAAATGTCTGATTTTGCTCGATAGCTCATGCTGTCGACTCTGAATAGTTTGGAGTCCAGTGT
>NZ_JACYUY010000048.1 GCF_014842025.1 Massilia sp. CFBP 13721 | reverse complement strand
AACAGCCTCTGAAGACGTTTACAACACTACAAAAGAAAAATGCCGTTCAGCCTTAACTGAACGGCATTACGCCCACTAGGGCGCATTCTGTCCTGGCTCAACCACACTAGTCGCGGCGGTCGCATCAGGTCAAACGATCACTCAGGCTGAATGTTGGAAGCCTGTTTGCCCTTCGGGCCGGTGGTCACATCAAAGGTCACGCGCTGATTCTCGGCAAGCGACTTGAAGCCTGCAGCGTTAATCGCCGAAAAGTGCGCAAACAAGTCTTCGCCACCGCCATCTGGTGTAATGAATCCAAAACCTTTTGCATCATTAAACCATTTCACAATACCGCTTGCCATATTTTATTCCCTAGAGTTAATTGTTGATGTCGTGTTGGATACTGTCTCTAATCACAGCTCGGTGTTCTGCCTGGCTCAACAAGGCAACTTGATTATAGGCTCAAGATAGCAGCCGTAGATCACAATGTTGCAGTTTTGTTGACAAGCTGTATTCAACCTGGCCTTTCCATTGGCCCAACGGCAGCGACGGCAAGGCCACCTCATCCTTCGTAACGCTTACCGACGGGTTACCTGCCAAATTCTGTCCCCGAGCAAGTGGCGCAGTGGGCATCGTATGGAGGGAGCCAAACGCTGTGTAGCTAGCGCCAGGACGACGTGGGCTACGGGCCAAAACGGGTCGATCTCCCATCTAACAGCCGAAGGCAACATCGGCCGTCCGACCGGGCTGTAAGCAGTCCCTGTATAGGCTCACCTTTGAGGTCGAAGCCTTGCAGTCGAGTGATCGGAGGCGCCCGTAAACGCATAAAATCGGTGTTCCACGGCTCAAGTCGAGGTATCTAGTCAACAAATTACTTAAGGTGTGCTAAGTAAGAAGTACGTACTTTACAGGTGTTTTTATCCCTGTTAATGTACCTGTATGCCATCCATAACCGCCACCATGTTTTCCCCTGTTTTCGCCCATCCCGCACCGGTTTTCCTTGAGCGAACACGCTGCAGCGCCGCTTCGATGCGCCGCCTTTATCACGCTCGAGGCGACACGACGGCAGTTCGGCGCGCGACCACGGTGCTTCTCGACGTAGTCAGCGGCGCATCGGAGGGACAACTACGATGACCCGACCGATTTTTAAACCGACCGACGACGAAGCACGGATCCTGATCAACCGGCTGCAAGCGATCAAGGCTGCGCATCCCCTCAATCCACGGGACCATGGACCATTTGTCCGGGCGTTCGTGCGTGCGGTGTACGAAGCCACCGGCAGGATCTTCAGCCCGATTATTTACCGCCGCCTGCTCGGTGCGTATGCGCCAGAGCGACGTCCTTCGACGTCGACACTGGAACGTGCAAAGCAGGCATTTGCCGACGAGCTTGCGATCGAGCGCGAAGGCGCGGCCGAAGTTGCCTCGGTCGATGCACCGCACCTGGCAGCGCTGATCCGGGATGCCGTCGTGGAAGCTGTCGGCACGCATCCTCTCCATTTACCACATGTTGCCGGCGCCAGCGCCGGCGCGAATACCGATGTCGTGTTCTGGCGAGAGCGTGCTGCACAAGCCGAGCAAGCCGTCGCTGATGCACAGGCACAGGCCGCCCGCCTGGGCGCCGAAATGCTCGTGGCACGGGCATCGGCGGATGCCATGGCCGCGGAACTCGCAGCCGCACGCGGTCAGCTCAAGGAACAGGCAGTCCAGATCGGCAAACTTGCTGTCGAATTTGAGCAAGCGCGTCTGTTCAGCATGCGCGCGATCGACGACGCCCGCGGTGAAACCCGGGCGTGGCGTGAGCGATGCGCCAGCGTCGAAGCGCAGGCGGTCGCTCGCGCACGGGAAGACAACATTTTGCTTGAGACGTTCCGCCAGCTGGCCTACCAGCGCGGCGCCACAATCCCTGCAGTACTCCAGAAAGGTCCGAAGTGAACGGCACATTGGTAGCGCAGTTCCTGGGGACCGACTTGATGGTCCCTGCCCCGCAGCCCGACCATGCACTGGGTCCGGTCGAGGACGACTGGGATGCGGCCGAGGTCTGGCTGCGGTCTGTCGCGCGCAAGAGCCGCAGCAGTTCCGGCGTAACCGCCGCCACCTACCGATTCCACCTGGCGAAGCTACGCTGGTACTGCGAGAACGTGCGCCGGGCAACACCGTCGCGCTGGAGCCTGCAGGATGTCGAAGCATTCAAGGATTTCCTGGCCGATCTACCGGCCGATGCACTGTGCGCGCGCAACGGCACGCGGTACGTGGGAGCAGACGAGGCTGGCTATACGCCCTTCCGTGTGCAGCCCGCTGCCGGCAGCCGCTCGGACATCGAGCGCTTCGTCCATGCGATGTTCAAGGCATGGCACGGTACAGGCTACATACGCATCAATCCGATGGCCCTGGAAGGAGCTGGGACGCGCCGATCGATCAACCCGCGCAGGGCCGTCGACGTGAACCTGTATGAGCTTGTCCTGGAAACCATGGAGAAAGAAGAGTTCGACAAGCCGGCCGCTCGAAAAACTAACTTGCGCGATCGCTTCATCCTGGTCGCGCTGCGCGAGCTGGGTTTGCGCGCAAGCGAGCTCGTGGGTTCCAAAATGGGCGCTTTCCAGCAGATTCCCGACACGAAAAGGAAGCGTCATTATTGGGTGTTCCAGGTCAGTGCATCGGTGGCCAAGGGCGGCAAGGAGCGGTGGGTTCCCGTAACCCGCACCTTGCTCAAGGTGCTGGAGGACTATCGGGTGGCGTTCGACTTGTCGCCGCAACCGGGAATTGATGAGAAAACCGCCCTGCTCCTTTCGCCGCAAACGCAGGCCGTGACGATTGCCGGCAAACCGGTACGCAAGGCAGCCGACCGCCGCTTCTTCGGGGCCTGGCAGGAACTGACGACAAGGCAGTATCTCTATGCGATCGTCAAGCAACGTTTGAAGGTGACGGCCGATATGCTCCGCAAGGACGATCCTGTGCTGGCTATCCGGCTCGAGCAGGCCTCGCCGCACTGGTTCCGCCATACATTCGCAAAAGCTGCGCTCTTGCAGGGACAATCAATGCGCGAAGTAGCGAACCTGCTCGGGCACAAGAGCATGGACACGACCATGGTCTACACTAACCAGGATGCGCTGGATTCAGTGCGCGCCTACGAGCGCGAGAACATGGGGCCGGCTAGTGAAATCTGATTCGTGAGCTCTGCTACACCCGGCGGCAGCATACTTTTGGACGAACAAGAAAGTTGCTACAAGCTCTGCTATGCGGCGGACAGATTCCGGCATACTGTTCTCGCAAATCATGTATGCCACAAAAGTTCAGCGAACGGTTTCGTATCGATCGCTTGCAACAATAAAGTCTGCTACAGGAGTCTGGAGTGCACGCAGGGTGCGCGACAGTCCGCTTTCGACCCAGGCTGTGTAAAAACGCAAAACAGACAGCATGCCGGCGACACTCGGCCTCTCAGAACGCTCTACAAGGCGTTTTCTCAAGGTCGGGAATGATAAAGAGACCCCTGAAAACACGCAGATTTCGCGTTTTTACACAGCCTGGGCCGATTGCGGACGTTATAACAGTCTGCAATCGACTGGAAACCCACGTCAGAACCGGCCGCTTTACAGTCCAAAGGTTGAGCCGCGGCCCGCCTCTAGTCACGTTCACTACTCTGTCGCGTCGGATCCATGGTTGTATTCGACCGTTTCTAGCTTACGCCCTGTCATTTCCTGCTACCGCTTTGCTCAAGCAGCGCTACCAGCGCAGTGGCTGCCATCCCCGATTCTGGCAGCCGGTTCCTTACCCAGGCCTGCCGTGCTCCGAAATCGAGCAGCGTGCGGTCACGCAGCAGCACCTCGGCAGCGCGAGCGGATTCGCTCTGCGGACATGCATCAAGCACCATTTCGGCAAGCTCGGCACTGGTTGCAGCATGGGCTTCGATCCACTGTATGGTGAACTCTGGATTGTGCTCCCACATCTGTGAGGCAGCGAAACAGCCGATCGTTGTATCAAGCCATCGTACCAGGGACGCTACGGCCTCGCGACCGCAAGCTTTAAACAGCCTACCCGCGCTCTCTATGTCTTCCTCTAGCTCTTCAGGAGCAAGACTGTCGAGAAGCATGCGGCGTACCTTTGGCGGCATCAGCTGCGCATTGCGCACTGCATAACGCCGTTCCTGCGGGCCAAGCCCCTTGACTGTCACCGCGGCGTCGAGCTGCTCGAGTATCGCGATGCGAACAGGCGAAAACATCGCCCTGATCTGGCCAGTTGAAATCGCTTCTGCCTCATGTGCAATAAGTGAAGGCCACACGTTCGTTGCGCCGGCGCTGCCGTGGTGTTTCAGCTGCGTGAGCAGTATCTCTGTCATCGTCTCATCGGCGTGAACAGCTTCCCACCACACAGCCTGGGCTGGCCATGCGCCATAAATGCTGGCAGCCAGCAGAGCACCGTGCCACAGCGGTGGCGGATCATCGACTAACACGGTCCGATGGCGAACAACTGCCTGGGCCGCTTTCAAGACACTGGTCCACGCGTCGATGTACGTACTGTCTTCGTAAGCCGGCGTTAGGCTGCGCAGCCAGAAAGGCGTTTCAGGCAGGTCATCGCACCACCCGGCAAAAAGCCAGCCTGCATAGCCGGCCAGTGCGGGCATCTCTGGTTTCGGGCTCAGGCTCCATGCCCAGCACACTGCCAACCATTCGCAGCGCTCCGCTGGCATCGACAGCGGACGGGTCCATGGGCCTGGCAGCGTCCACGCATCCACGCCAAGTGGCAGATGCGGTACTACAGCGGATGCAAGCGCATGGACACCATTTGGCACTGGCCTGCCCTGTAGCTTACGCCGCCCGACAGTACAAAAGAGCGCCTCTGCCGCAGCCAGCCCGGCAGCGCTCTGGTCCCCTCCATGCAGCACGCCCTCGACTGCAACAAGAAGATCGCCGTCATCGAGCGCATCGAGCGCAGCATCAACTGTGGTCCGCCGTTCCGGATCGAAACATGCCATCCCCCATTTGTCTAACCCACCACTCGTCATTGTCACAAGAAGATGGTCGCGTACCGCCAGGTCTGCCAGTACCCGTGGCTCAAGGTCGAAACAGCCGTTGGAACTGCGCGCCAGCAGGCCTGCGTCTGACAACAGGCGCAGGCCTGCCGTATCCGGCTGCCTGGCCAGCCGGGTCACCTGCCTGTAACGCTCATCCATGTCAGACTCCCCGGCGATCGCGAGCAGGTCGACGTGACTGGGGGGCGCGGGCGCGAGCCCCTCCCAAGCTGCGTAAGGCAGGGCATTGCGCCATGGCTGTGTGAAATCCTCCCAGCGGGCGCACGCCAGTCTGGCGAACAGTGCTTCCTCGCCCGGCCCCGATAAGGGCATCGCGGCTAGCAGCTGCTGCCCGGCGTTCCGCATGCCGCGCTCAGGAAGTCTTTTTTCCAGACCGTGGTGAGTGACCCGGCATAGCGCCATCAAGTCTGCCGGCGTACGGATCCATTCCTGCAACGGATCGAACCTGTCCAGCCACTCGCCAAGACTGGTGGAAGAGAACAGGGTATCGCTGTCATGCCGGGACAATCTCGCGTTGACCCAGTTCAATAACCTCTGGCGCCACCCGCTGTGGAGTTGCCATTGCACGGGCTGGATCGCGCTACGCAGGCTGCCCGGATTCGTCATGCCGAGAAGCTGGCGGTCCAGTTTTTCGCCTGTCATTCCTTCCCACGACCAGTCTTCGAGCGGATCCGCATCCCTGCGAGACGGGGCCGCGAACGGCGCAATAATCAAGGTTCCTGCATCCTCAGGGCGTCGTGCAAGCGCTAGGAGATCCAGCATGCCGCCATCTGCGCTAACAGCAATCACGATCGGTTCCGCTCCAGCAAGGCGTTCTCCGACGTCAGCCAGCGTGTTTTTTACAAGTACCTCATAACGGCCAGTGCTGGTCAAGGTAGCGAGCAGGACACTGCGCCCGGTCCGGGGCGGAACGTGCAGCCAGACGGTGGACGTTGGCATCCGGTGCAGAGAACGTGGTCGGTGCTCGAGCCAGAGATCCAGTTCAGCTCCGTCCCGGTCCCGGGGCAGCGGGCCCGGACCGGCGATGTCACAGAATCGTTCACGGCGTGGATCAAGCAGCGGTAGTTCCGGAAAGTCTGAGAACGCAAACAGTCCATCAGAAGCGTCTGGATGAATACCGACATCGGGACCAGAAAGCCCGAGCAAGTCAAGCAGCACTCGTAGCTGCTCCGGACGCTGTAGCCACCAGCCTGTCTTCCCCTGGTCAAGCTGGCCAATTTTGGCCCCAAGCGAACGGTAACGCGGCCAGCCATCGCTTATCGGCGTTTCTGTCATCGCCTTCGCAAGTGCGTCGAACGATCTGAACCTGCCCTCCAGGGCTGTACGGATAGGCGTACGCATTTTGTCTCCAGTAAAGGTAGCAGTGTAGTGCAAGATCTCTCTCTGCAACGCAAAATGCAGCGGTGCATTGCGATGCAGTTCTGTTGCCCCACATTCCTGTCGTCGCTATGCTGACCTGATGATGAACCGGTTCAAAAGCAGTCCACCCAACCATTTATGGTTCCCCATGTGTCAATTTCCGCTGCTACTCCTCTACGGCGACGCCGTGCAGCACTTTCGCAATGACACAACATTTTTATAGCCTTAACCCGTCAGGAGAGTTACATGCTCATATATTCGACTTCACCCACTCCTTTTCCGAACCCGGTTTCGGTTGACCTTCTTCGCGCCTGGGAACGGTCCGAGAAAAAGCCGGAAGGATGGACGCGGCACGACGCTGCCCGTGCACTGGACCGGTACGAACGCTTTTTGCGCCTTGCCGCCATGTATCCCGGCGTACCGCATGCGCCCACCAGAGATATCGATGAGATGTGGCATCTGCATATGTTGTCGCCGAAGGCGTACCATGGCGACTGTCTACGGCTGTTTGGAGAAATCCTTGACCACGACGGTGGCTTCGGCAAGGGCGAAGATGAAGCGGCGCAGCTCCAGGCTGCCTTTGAACAGACCGCACGCATGTGGCAGGCAATGTATGGCGAACCCTTTGCCACGCAAGCAGCGCATGGGTCGACCAACTGCTGGCACGACTGCGTGGGACGCTGCTGGCATGCGTGCTCCAGCAAGAAGGTCCAGCCTTCACTGGCCGCTTGAGTACGCCCGATATGGCCATCGACGGGTTACCCGACATCGCGGTTCGGCTGGCTGAATACGGTTTTGCCGTACTCAAGCCCGTCACAGCCGCAATGGCCGCCGCCATCGCGAACCGGTTGGGAGCGGTGCTGGATATGACCGAGGTGCGGGTCGGTAACGGCCTTACCTACCTCACCTCGGCCGCTAGTATTCCGCCGCATACCGATCATCCCGACGTCCGGCTGATTCTCTGGTTTTGCCACCAGCAGGACAGTAGCGGCGCCGGCGCAAATATATTGGTCGACACCCGGAGTGTCATCCATGCCCTTCACGCGGAGCTCGCAGCAGAACTGGCAGGCGTCGAGCTGAATTGCCCTGGCGTGCAAACTCTCGTGCCGACCGGTACCCATCCACTTTACGATTCGAAGCGACAGCAAATTTTCTACGCGCCGTGGCTATGCATGCAACCGCGACCGGCATCAGTTCGCGCGTTTGAAGCCGAACTGGGCAAATCGCGCCATCAGCGGCGCATCCTGTTACATGCAGGAGAAGCACTGCTCATTGATAACCGGCGCATGCTCCACTCGCGGGATGCCCTCGCAGGAGACAGCCATCGCTGGCTTACCCGGTATTGGATTGGGGAAAAATGAGCTCGCCAGACCGCAACAGTGATGTACTGCTGACGGTAGACATCCTGCCAGGTCCATCGGCAGATGGTTATTGCATGGATGCCTCATTCTGTGCAGACGCATGGGTTGTTCTGCTGCTGCGCGAAAACAACGTTATGGCAACGCTCCAACCGGGCATATTGTAGAGTTGGCAATAACCATCCTTTGGATCGAAACGGCCGCTAAAGGCGGATTGTGGTCGTTCGGCAGAGACTGCTTCTGGCCGAAAGCGGGCGGTCGAGTCAGCATAGCATGTTGCCGTAGTGAAAAGTCTCGTCGATTGTCACGAACTTCCGCTTCCGACCCAAAGCGGACATAACGAACTTCTCCACTTGAGCGACAAGTAGACGAAGCGCTGAGATCATTGAGGATCTTCTCTTCAGTGGCATACTCCTAGTTGTTACGAGTACAATCGATTGGTACTAGTCAACTTCTAACGCCTGGAGCTCAACGTGAGTATTGCTGAACAGCTTACGCAGCATTTTCAATCTGCGCCGTCTACACCCTTCCTGTTTGTTGGCTCGGGCTTTTCTCGTCGATATATAGGTCTGGAGGACTGGGAAGCCTTGCTTAGAAGGTTTTGCAAAGATATCAAAAGTTTTGACTACTACTTTACGACTGCTAATGGAGGTTTGCCCGAGACAGCACAATTGATTGCTGAGGACTTTCACGAGCACTGGTGGGCATCTCCTCAGTACGAGGCTAGTCGAGAAAAGAACAAGGCGAAGCTTAAGGATAAAACATCTGCATTGCGTATCGAAATCGCTAATTACCTCACATCCCTGTCACTGACGGACCTAATGTCTTCGACATATAAGGATGAGATAGAAATTCTTTCGCGCCTCAACGTCGATGGGATCATCACCACAAATTGGGATTTGCTGCTAGAGCAGCTTTTTCCTGATTACAAGGTCTTTGTCGGACAATCTGAATTACTTTTCTCAAATCCTCAGTCGATAGCAGAAATATACAAAATACATGGCTCATCTTCGCGACCATCCTCTTTAGTTCTCACTAAAAAAGATTACGATGAGTTTGATAATAAGAACCCATATCTAGCGGCAAAGCTAATTACACTATTTGTAGAACACCCTATTGTTTTTATTGGTTATTCTCTCACTGATCCGAATATCGTCGCCCTTCTGAAAGCAATCGTATCTGTTCTTGGCACTGATAATATATCGAAGTTACAGAATAACCTAATTTTCGTTGGTCGCGCTGATCCCGGTCACGACAGTTATAGCCAGACCTTCATGGCAATTGAAGGAGGCCAGATTCCAATTACTATTGTGAAGGCGCACAGCTTTGTTCCTGTTTATCAAGCGCTTGAAACGGTGAAGCGGAAAATCCCAGCCCGGGTCTTGCGGCTTTGCAAAGAACAGATCTACGAGCTAGTCAAATCGAAGACGCCGGAAGCAAAGTTGTATGTCGCGGATATCGACAAAATCGATAAGAAAGACGACTTGCAATTCGTCGTTGGAGTTGGAATGAATACCGTGATGGAGGGAGGGGCAAGCGAGATCGGCTATCAAGGTGTGACCCTAATCGACATCTTTCATGATATTGTCCGCGACGATAAGCAGTTCGACCCAGCAAAAGTTTTAGGAACAACCGTGCCTAATATTGGTAAATCTGCAACTTATGTTCCGGTTTATAAGTATCTTAGGGCAATAGGAATCGAATCGACAGAGGCGTACGAAGATTCAGATGTCGATGTTAGGAAACATATGGGTGACGGAGTAGGTTCCTACTCTACAAAGAGTTACCTTAAAACCTATCTTCGCTCCGAGAAAAATAAAACAATGCGGGAGATCGTCGAAACCAATACTCCTGAGAAGGCGGCAATCTTCCTTGCTTTTGTTCCAAAAGAGCGATTCGATCTAGAAATTGCGCGACAATTTCTTGAGCAAAATATGAATAAATTAAGCAATAATAATTATTCGACCTATTTCCGAAAATTGGTTTGTCTATATGACCGCTTCGCATATGGCTGGGACGAAGTTACTCCGGTGGCTGAGAGAAAGATGAAGCGAGTAGGCCCAGGTGTTGGAGAAACTCACGCTGACTGACGCTTAATTCGTTCGATTAAAAAAGACTGTCCGTTCCTGGCCTAGGCTGTGTAAAAACGCGAATCTCGTGTTTTCAGGGGTCTCTTTACCATTACTGACCTCGAGCAAACGCCTTGTAGAGCGTTCTGAGAGGCCGAGTGTCGCCGGCATGCTGTCTGTTTTGCGTTATTACACAGTTTGGACCCTTTCCCGACCTTTAAGGTGAAGAGCCAATAGACATCGGTTACCAATCGATCAGTTAGCCGATGATTTTCGGCGGCAGTGGCGGAGATAGTTTCAGTCATAAGGTTTAACGTTGGAGCTGACCTACACGCAGCGAACGACCTGTTAGGCGGCTTCGAGTTCGAAGACATGGATCATCCTCGCCTTTAATTTGTCAGCCGACGACGCCAGCTCCACGAGAGTCTCATACGAAACGGCCCGCTCCAGTGAGAGCACAGCCTCGTGGAGGATCAGCCAAACTTGAACTGCTAAATCAATAAAATTTCGATCGAGTACCTCCGGAACAAACTGCTGCATTTTCCGAAACGAGAGCTCTCGGGTGAGCAGGTGTGAAAGAGAATACTGACTGTACGAGCTGTGTGAGGCATGCTCATTAAGGTGCCGCCGCAACCCGTGGTATATGCCCTCAATGGCCTTGGCCCGTTCACCAGCCTTCGGCAGGTCATTCTCGGTAGCCTGTTCTGTCTTCTCAGGGAAATGGCGAAAGTACGTGAGGAGTTCGGCATACTCAATCATGGGCCGCAGCAAAGCACCAGCTTCTTGGCCCAATCCATCCAGCAGCAGACTGAAAGATCCCAGCGCCAGGTTCTTAGCCTTCAGTAAAGTCAGCCCGTCGACTCTCGCGTAAGTGTCGATTCCCGAACGAGCCTCGTACTCGTCAACACATCGGTCGATCAGTTCAATCAGCGCCAAGAATACCGATAACCGGGACGGCCGCTTCGCCTTAAGATAGGCCCAAGAGGCCTCTCGAGCACTCCACATGTCCATGCGTAGCCACCTAATGTTTGAGTTCACCCGAAGGGTTAGGCGTATGCGCGCATGCGCCAGTTTCCGTCTCGGTGAGTAGCAGTATCCAATTGCTCGGTGGAGAAAGTACGCTAGCTCCTACCGATGCTGCCAATGCGCCACCGATGGCAGTAACCAACCCGCCAGTGGTGCACATTGGACTTTCAAATGGCCGGTTCTGGCCGCCAGCGGCCGTATTGTAGCGTCCGCTTCCGACCCGAAGCGGACCTACATGCCTCCCACCAAGACATTTCGCTCTCACATCAGTTGTACGCCTTATTCAATTGATTTGACGCGAAGATCGCTGTTCCCATTTTGCGAGACTTTACGTTCAACGGTAACTCGTACCGAAGACCGTTCTCCACGTACACTGACTCGATAAGGTCAGAGCCCAGAGTGAATTTATCATCGTGACTTATGATGCTCTGGACGGACGTACTGCGTCAGGGAACTGTTGACCCAAAGTGGGGTATTGTATTTGTCGTATACGAACGAATGACATTGACTCATCCTTACAGTTATGGCCGCAGTATAGCGATAGGAATCCATCCTGCTGGCGGAGAATCCGTCGTGATGTAATGAACCATCTCCACAACCTCCGATCGATGGACGAGTTGCCCCTTTGTAACAGGTCCATTGGTTAGGCGACTTATGAAGTATTCCCTCCCTAGGCTACTCAAAGAATAACTTCCGTCGTTATGTTTCTGCAGTCTGCCACTCTCAAGATGAGTTCTATAGTTGCTCATAAAACGTGAGATATCGAAACGCTCACCAGCCATCAGGCCAGTCACTTCGAGTATCGCTTGCATGTAAGCTCGCATTGCACGTGAATTCGATGGAGGTGGGGCTGCCAGCTTATTAAGAGGTTTCATGTGCGTGTTGCTGTGTAGACATCGATCTAAGAAGCTATTATGAGCACGAAGTGCCTAACGCCGACGGTCGGAAGATGCAGAAAACAATCGTCGCAAAAAACTAGGTGTGTTCCGCGTACCAGTCATCACCTGATCGATTTAGTATGCATTGAGTCAAAACTGGAGTGAAATCTGCAATTTTCGACGGCCCAGTTCCGTCCTTTTTCTTCCTCTCGTCCGAATAAACGATAGGAAACGTTTTAAGCGTATAATCTTCTTCTTCGATCAAGCGGATGTGCTCGCGCGACTGCCCGAAAGCCGGGCGCCTCTTCCCATCTTCCTTTCGCTCCCAGCTTTCACCAAAGATGAGGGCCTTGCGACCGTTGGTGTGTTTGTTCCACGCCCCGAAGATGACAACCCGTTCCTCGTGGTTTACATACGACCAGCTCCATGTCCAGTTCGTACATGTGGCACCTGCGGCAGTAATAAAACTCTTCTTGTTCATTTTTGCTTCAACATAGTTTCCGTAGCCCAAGCGTACCCTTTAGTTGTTATTAGCGCAAATTTTTTTGGGTGATCACAATGTCCGCTCCTGTCCCAGGCTGTGTAAAAACGCGAGATCCGTATGTTTCAGGGGGTCTCTTTACCATTCCCGGCATCGAGAAAA
>NZ_JACYUY010000047.1 GCF_014842025.1 Massilia sp. CFBP 13721 | reverse complement strand
TTGCCTTCCACCTCTATTCTCTTTCATGCTCCGGGGTGGCGCCGCTCGCAATGACCGTTAGGGTGGGCGGCTCGCAAGTCAGGCCACTGGCCTGACTTACCCCACGCGTTCAACCGCCGGTTGATCATCCGCGCATCACATCACGCACAACTATCCACAAACCACAACGGTACCGACGTCCACGCCACCCCCGCGAATGCCAGCAGCGCCGTCAGCGCCGCCGCCCGGTCCAGCAGCGCGATCTTCTCGTCGCTCCCACCCAGCGCATGGCGCCCGCGCCAGGCCAGCGCCGCGCAGATCGCCAGCGCGACGAGCGTCATCAGCGCCAGCGGCAGCCGCTGCGGGTTGCCCGGCGTGAAACCGGCCGGACTGCACTGGGCCGCCACCAGCACGTAGCTGCCGGCGAAATGCGCGGCCCAGACCAAGAGCGGCAGGGTGCCGCGGATCAGCTTTCGGAAGAACCGTTCGCGCATCGCTCACTCCATCAGCAGGGGGACGACATGGACCGCCAGGGCCGCCGCGATGCCCTGCAGCGTCGTGTAGTGCCAGAGCAGCGCCGTATTGTCGAGCGTGGCGCGGCTGGCAGGGCCAAGGCGGCCGCTCCAGGCACGCGCCGCCAGATAGGGGCCGGCGATCGCCAGCAGGACCACGTGCAGGCCCTGGTAGCTTACCAGCGCCGCGATCGTCGCGCTCCAGGCCTGCGCGCGCGGCGCCAGTCCGGCCAGCTGATAGCCGTGCAGGTCGACCAGGAAGGCGGCGATCACGCAGCCGGTCGCCGCCAGCGCCAGCCAGGGCAGGCGCCGTCGGCCGAGGCTGCGCACAGCCCACAGCATCAGGGCCGAACCCGCCAGCAGCAGCGCACCCGAGATCATCGACCAGCGCAGCTCCGGCAGGCTGGCCGACGGCGGCGGACAGACTTCCAGGCGCATCGAGATATGGATGTGCGCGAACAGGAACGACGCGAACACGGTGGCATCGACCACCAGCATGATGATGGTCGCCCACCACGAGTGCGAGGCGGTGCCGCGGGCGCCGACCGGCAGCACCAGCGTATCGGAGACGCGCGCCTCGCTGATCGGGGGAGTCTTGTCCGCCGCCCACAGCCAGGCCACGGTCGAGACGATCGCGGTAATCCCGCAAGCCCAGGCAATGAAGGTCATCTTGACCGTCAACAGCAGGAAGAAGCCGGCGGTGCCGGCCGCCGCGATGAACGGCAGCCAGCCGTCGCTGGGCAGGATCAGCAGGTAAGTCGGCCTGGCGGCGATCGGGCTGGTGGCGATCGTTTCGCGCTGGCCGCTGACGGTGCCCGGCAGGTAATGCTGGCCGGCTTCCACCTGTTCGGTGAGGTTCGGCTGGTCCCACAGCGGATCGGCGGATTTCACTTCCGGGATGCTGCGCGCGTTATACGCTTCCGTCGGCAGCCATTCGAGCGTCGAGGCATTCCACGGATTGCCGACTTCCTGCTCGGGCTTGAGCAAGGTACGCACCACGTCGACCAGGAACAGCAGCACGCCGGCCGCGAGCACGAATGCGCCCAGGGTCGACACCAGGTTCAGCCCATCCCAGCCCATCTCGGTGGGATAGGTGTAGACCCGGCGCGGCATGCCGAGCAGGCCGGTGACGTGCATCGGGAAGAAGGCAATGTTAAAACCGCCGAACATCAGCCAGAACACCCATTTCGCCACCCGCTCCGACAGGCGCTGGCCCTTGAGCAGCGGCAGCCAGTAATACAGCGCCGCGAACACCGGGAACACCATCCCGCCGACGAGCACGTAATGCAGGTGGGCGACGATGAAATAGGTGTCGTGCGCCTGCCAGTCGAAGGGCAGCAGCGCCACCATGACGCCGGTCAGCCCGCCCAGCACGAAGATGAACATGAAGCCGCCCAGGAACAGGGCCGGCGCGTTCATGGTGACCTTGCCGCGCCAGAGCGTGGCGATCCAGCCGAACACCTGGATCGCGGTCGGCACCGCGACGGCCATGCTGGCGGCCGAGACAAAACTCATCGTCATCACGCCCAGGCCGGCGGTGAACATGTGGTGCGCCCACAGCGCGAAGCTGAAGAAGCAGACGACGATCAGCGCCACGATGATCGCTTTTCTCCCGATCAGCGGGGTACCGGCGATGGTCGGGATCATGGTCGAGACCATGCCGGCGGCGGGCAGGAAGATGATATACACCTCGGGGTGGCCGAAGAACCAGAACAGGTGCTGCCACAGGATCGGGTCGCCGCCGCGTTCGCCGATGAAGAAGGGCCAGTCGAAGGCGCGCTCCATTTCCAGCAGCGCGGTGCCGGCGATGATCGCCGGGAAGGCGAACACGATCATCACGGCGACGACCAGCATGGCCCAGGCATACACCGGCATGCGCGACAGCGTCATGCCCGGTGCGCGCGTAAACAGGATGCCGACGATCAGTTCGATGGCGCCGGCGATCGCCGAGATCTCGATGAAGCCGATCCCGAGCAGCCAGAAGTCGGCGTTCAGCCCCGGCGAATATTCCTTGCCGGTCAGCGGCGGGTACATGAACCAACCGCCGTCGGGCGAGAGGCCGAAGAACAGCGTGCAGAAGAAGGCGAGGCCGCCGATCGCATACGCCCAGTAGGCATAGGCGGAAAGGCGCGGGAAGGGCAGGTCGCGCGCACCGAGCATGTTCGGCAGCAGGAACACGGCGATCGCCTCGACGATCGGAATCGCGAACAGGAACATCATCACCGTGCCGTGCATGGTGAAGACCTGGTTGTACACGGATGCGCTCAGCAGGCCGTTGCCGGGCACGGCCAGCTGGGCGCGCATCATCAGGCCGAGGATCCCGGCCAGCAGGAAGAACAGCAGCGCGGTGCCGATGTAGAGCAGGCCGATGCTGGTGTTGTCGACGCGCGACAGGAAGCGCCAGCCGGTTGGACGCTGCCAGGGTTTTTCCAGCTTTTCCAGTTCGTCCGGCGGACGCGGCAAGGAAGAGGGCAGCGCGCCGGGCAATGCATCGGGCGGACGTTGGGTGAGGATGTCGGTCATTTCAGCTGTTCGAGGTAGGCGGCCAGGGCGTGCAGCGTGGCCCCGTCGATGTCGGTGGCAGCCGGCATCCGTGCGCCCGGTTTGATGGCTTGCGGATTGGCGATCCAGCCGGCCAGCGTGCCGCTGTGGGTGCGCAGGGTGCCGGCGGCGATGTGGGTGCGCCCGCCGACGTGGGTCAGGTCGGGACCCAGGCGCGCGTGTTCGGCCCCGGCCAGGCCGCGGATCGTGTGGCAGCTCTGGCAGCGCTGTTCGAGGAAGGCGGCGCGTCCGCGCTCGACCAGGGCATTGTCCGGCGCGCTGGCCGGCTGCGCTTCCCGCGCCAGCCAGCGAGCGAAGTCGTCGGGCGCCATCGCGACCACGTGCAGCGCCATGCGCGCATGCTGCGCGCCGCAGTATTCGGCGCACTGGCCCCGATAAATGCCGGGTTTGTCGGCCTGCAGGGTCAGGCCATTGACGCGGCCGGGAATGGTATCCATCTTGCCGTTCAGGGCCGGGATCCAGAGGCTGTGAATCACGTCGGTCGAGGTCAGGCCGACATACACCGGACGCCCCACCGGAATGCGGATCTCGTTGGCGCTGACCACTTCGCGGCCGCTGGCCGGGTCGTGGTAGCGCACTTCCCACCACCACATCTTGGCGGTGACGCCGATGCTCATCGCGCCGCGCGAGGTCTGCGGCGTCAGTTCGGCGCTGCGCCAGGTGCTCCACACCAGCAGCGCCGTCAGCACCACGACCGGAAAGGCGATGCCGGCGCCGGCGATCCACCAGCGCGTCGCCACCGGCCGCGCGGCGGGACGCATGCTCAGCACCAACAGCGCCATCACGGCAACGAAGATGACGGCGGCGCCGCCAAACAGGACCCAGGACATCTGCGCGATGATGGCCGCATCGGGGCCGGCGGGGTGCAGCGCGGACTGCAGCGGCGTCGTCATCGCAGCCGTCATCGCAGCGTCAGCAGATAAGCCGCCATGTGGCGCGCTTCCTCGGGCGAGACGCCCAGGTCGGGCATGGCGCTGCCGGGTTTCAGGGCTTGCGGGTTGTCGAGCCAGCGGGTCAGGTTGTCCGGCGTGTTCGGAATGCCGCCGGCGATGTAGCTGCGCCGGCCGAATTGGTCCAATGGCGGCCCGGCATTGCCGACCGCGCCCGGCACTTCCGGGATCGCATGGCAAGCCGTGCACTGGTACTGCGCCATCAGGCGCTGGCCCTGGGCCGGATCGCCGCCGCTCACCTGCCTGGGCGCCTGTTCCTTGCCGCAGCCGGCCAGCAATGCCAGGCACAGCCCGGCAAGGCCAAGAGGGCGGGCACGGGACAGGGCAGGGAGGGGGAAGTGATTGCGCACAATTGAATCCGATGAAGCCATAGGCTCTATATAATACAAGAGGAAACAATATCATTTTTTCAATAGTGCGCACCCCCTGCCGATGCCTTCCAACCGCCGCCGCCTGATTTTCAAAACCGCCATCGCCACCCTGGTGCTGGCCGGCCTCGCTGCCGCCGCGGCCGGGGCCGTCGTGCTGCGCGCCGGCTGGTACGACACCACGGCCACCTCGCAGCACCTGCAGCCGGTGTACTCGCTGCTGGAGCAGGGCATGCGCTATTCGGTGCGCAACCATTCGGAAGACGTGGCCGTGCCGGCCCTGGGCGCACCCGCGCAACTGGCGCGCGGCGCGATGGTCTACGACGCCCATTGTGTCCAGTGCCACGGCGCGCCGGGCGTGGCGCAGTCCAAGTTCGGACAGAGCATGCAGCCGCTGCCCGGCCCCCTGATCGACGCCGGCGCGCGCTGGACACCGCGCGAGCTGTACTGGATCACCAAGCACGGCATCAAGATGAGCGGCATGCCGGCCTGGCAGTTCCACATGAGCGACGCCGACCTGTGGGCGGTGGTCGCCTTCATGGGCAAGCTGCCGACACTGTCGGCGCGCGACTATGCGCAGGCGACCGGGCAGCCAGCGCCTGCGCCTGCGCACGCATCCACTGGAGCATCCCGATGAGCGCGCGCTTGTTGATTACGGGCCTGGCGCTGGCGCTGCTGGCCGGCTGCCAGGGCAAGCCGGTGCCGACCGGCGTGCAGGGCGATCCCGAACGCGGACGCATCGCGCTGGCCCAGCATGCCTGCCGCGCCTGCCACATGATCCCGGGGATTACCGGCCCCGAAACCTACGTCGGGCGCCCACTGGTCGACCTGGCCGAACACCGCTTCGTCGCCGGCAGCCTGCCCAACAACCAGGCGAACCTGGTGCGCTGGATCCGCGATCCGCAATCGATCGACCCGCAGACCGCGATGCCGGCCATGGGCGTGAGCGAACGCGATGCCATCGACATGACGGCCTGGCTGCTGACGGCGAAAAAATAAGCTCTGGTATCATGCCTGCCCGCTGGCGCGCCATGGTGGCACGTGCACGCGGCAGAACACGAAGGGGAAAACATGAGATTGGTGCGCTATGGCCGCCCGGGCAAGGAAAAGCCGGGCCTGTTCGACGACGAGGGCCGCCTGCGCGACCTGTCCGGCATCATCGCCGACATCGATGGCACGGTCCTGAACGACCGCGCCTTGCGCAAACTCGCCAAGGTCGACGTCAAGACGCTGCCGCTGGTGCGCGGCAATCCGCGCCTGGGCGTGCCGGTGAAGGGCATCGGCAAGTTCATCGGCGTCGGCATGAACTACGCCGACCACGTGGCCGAGACGGGCGCCGCGATCCCGACGGAACCGGTCTTCTTCACCAAGGCGATCAGCTGCCTGAACGGGCCGGACGACCCGATCCAGCTGCCGCAGGGCTCGAAAAAGACCGACTGGGAAGTCGAACTCGGCGTCATCATCGGCACCCGCGCCCAGTACGTGAGCGAAGAGGACGCCCTCAAATTCGTCGCCGGCTACTGCGTCGTCAATGACGTCACCGAGCGCGCCTATCAGTTCGAGATGGGTTCGCAGTGGGACAAAGGCAAAGGCTGCGACACCTTCGGCCCGGTCGGCCCGTTCCTGGTCACGCGCGACGAAGTCTACGACGTGCAGGACCTCGACCTCTACCTGGAACTGAACGGCAAGCGCATGCAGACCGGGAACACGTCGCAGATGATCTTCAGCGTCGCCCAGCTGGTCAGCTACGTCTCGCGCTTCATGACGCTGGAGCCGGGCGACATCATCACCACCGGCACCCCGCCGGGCGTCGGCCTGGGACGCAAGCCGCAGCGCTTCCTCAAGAAGGGCGACCAGCTCAGGCTCGGGATTGCGGGGCTGGGGGAACAGCAGGCGGAAGTGGTGGCGTTTCCGAAGTGATGGGGCAGGGTGGTCGGCTCCACCCGGTTGGTTGAATCTCCGCGGCTTTAATGCCGCCCACGCGTTCAACCATCCCTTGAAATTTCGCGCCGCCTTTGACGTTCGCTGAACGCGTGGGCGGCGCCTGCGTTACGTCGGTGCGGGCAACCGGGTGGAGCCGCCCACCTTACGTCGATAGTGCTGCATCAACCGCCTCGGCCAGCCGCGTCACGATCTCCGACAACTCGCTCGCCGTGACGATGAACGGCGGCGCCAGCAAAATATGGTCGCCGCGCTGGCCGTCGATCGTACCCCCCATCGGATACACCATCAGCCCGCGCGCCATCGCCTCCGTCTTGATCGCCGCGTGCAGCTTGCGCTCCGGCGCGAACGGCGCCTTGGTCGCGCGGTCCTGCACCAGTTCGATGCCGACGAACAGCCCGCGCCCGCGGATGTCGCCCACGTGTTCGTGCTTGCCGAAGACGTCGCCCAGCATGCGCTTGAGCGTGGCGCCGCGCCGCTGCACCTGCTCCAATAAACCATCGCGCTCGATCACCTGCTGCACCGCCAGCGCCGCCGCCGCCGCGACCGGATGGCCGATGTAGGTGTGGCCGTGCAGGAAGCTGCCGCTGCCGTGGCGCAGGCGCTCGACGATGGCGCCTTGCGCCAGCACCGCGCCGACCGGCTGGTAGCCGGCCCCGAGTCCCTTGGCCACGGCGATGATGTCCGGCGCCACGCCTTCCTGCTCGATGGCGAACATGGTGCCGGTGCGGCCCATCCCGCACATGACTTCGTCGGCGATAAACAGGATGCCGTGGCGGTCGCAGATTTCGCGGACACCCTTGAAATACCCGGGCGTGGGCGGGATGGCGCCGCCGGTGGCGCCCACTACCGGCTCGGCGACGAAACCGATCACCTTGTCCTGCCCCGCCTTCATGATCGCCGTCTCGAGTTCGTCGAGCAGCAGGGCCGTGTACTCGTCGACGCTCTGGTTGTCGCGGCGGTCGCGGTATTCGTAGCAGGGCGCCACGCGCGGCACCTCCATCAACAGCGGCGCGAAGGGCTTGCGGCGCCATTCGTTGCCGCCGACGGCCAGCGCGCCCAGCGTATTGCCGTGATAGCTCTGGCGCCGTGCGATGAACAGCGAGCGCCGTTCTTCGCCGCCCTCGACGAAATACTGGCGCGCCAGCTTTAAGGCCGTCTCCATCGCCTCCGAACCGCCCGAGACCAGGTACACCGCTTCGATGCCGGCCGGGGCACGCGCCACCAGCCGAGCGGCCAGTTCCTCGGCCACCTCGGTCGTGAAAAAGGCCGTGTGGGCGTAGGCGCAACGGTCGATCTGGCGGTGCATGGCAGCGATTACGTCAGGATGGCCATGCCCGAGCGCAGAGACGGCCGCGCCGCCGCTGGCGTCGATATAGGCATTGCCCGCATTGTCGAAGATCGTCACGCCCGATGCATGCACGGCCACGGGCGGCGTCTGGCGCAGGCTGCGGTGGATGATATGGCTCATGGGGTTTTCCTCCGGCAAAAAGTTGACGGTTGACAATAAACTTCCCGCAACCTGTTTCCTTTGATCTTTAACGTAAGCTGTGCGAATATTTTCTGTAAAGACAGTTTGCTATCCCGACAAGATTGCGACGCCCACATGACCGACCGCCTGCTCCCGATTCCCCCCAGCGAGATGACCGAGGCCCAGCGCCGCGCGGCCCAGGCCGTGATCGAAGGCCCGCGCGGCGCGCTGTACGGCCCGTTCGTGCCGCTGCTGCGCAGTCCGGAACTGCTGGAAAACGCCCAGCGCATGGGAGAGTATCTGCGTTACCGCAGTGCGATCGGGGTCAGGTTGTCGGAACTGGCGATCCTGGTCACGGCACGCCAGTGGAACCAGGGCGTGGAATGGGCGATTCACGCGCCGATCGCGGCGCAGGTGGGCGTGCCGCCGGACGTGATCAATGCGATCGCGCGGCGCGAACGGCCGGCGGGGATGCTGGTCGACGAATCGGTGGTGCACGATTTTTGCGTCGAGCTACACCAGAACAAGGCGGTCTCGGACCGCGTCTATAACGATGCGGTGGCCCTGTTCGGCGAGCAGGGCGTGGTCGACTTGATGGGCTTGAACGGCTACTACACGTTCCTGGCGATGGTGATGAACACGGCGCGCACGGCGATTCCGGTGTCGAGCGCGGCGCCGCTGCCGAAGTGATTTTAAACCCCGTGGAGTCAGGAGGCTCGGCGCCCCCCTCCACCCTACGTACACCTCGAATTGTAGGGTGGAGTCCTGACTCCACGGGTTTACAAAGCTAGAACTTAAGCCAGCGCTTCCTTCGCCGCCTCTTCGGGCGTCAAGCCGTCATAAAACAGATCCGTAAACCACTCGACCTGCTCCTCGATGTGGTCCTGCGCCTCCTTCTGCGTGGCGCCGCCGGCGACCAGGTGCTGTTCGACTTCGATGCACCAGTTAATCAGCGCCATCGTTTCTTCGTCGAGCTGCTCTTCTTTTTTGGCCATTTCTGAACCTCCAATGTAAAACGGAAGCCGAGAGCACCTGAAAAATTCCCCATGGCGGCGTTGCACCGTCTTGCCGTACTAACGTACTGTCTTCGACGATGCGCCTTGCCCTGGGGCTTTTTCAGGCGCTCTAGGGCTCCCGTGGTTGAGGCTTGTTAAGCCAGTACTTTTTTCAACCAGGCCGAGATATCCTGCACCTCTTCGAAGCAGAGCGAATGCTGCATCGGATACGCGTGCCAGTCGATCGTATAACCGAGCTTCTCCAGGATGTCGCGCGACTGCTCGCCGCGGATGAAGGGCACCACGTGGTCCTGGCGGCCGTGCGCCATGAAGATCGGGGTGTCGATGCTTTCCTCGGTGCGCTCGTGCGCCACCTTTTCGTTGAGCGGCAGGTAGCCCGACAGGCACAGCATGCCGGCCAGCTTCTCCGGATGGCGCAGGCCGGTCTGCAGCGTCATCGCGCAGCCTTGCGAGAAGCCGGCCAGGATGATCTTCGAGGCCGGGATGCCGCGCGCTTTTTCGCGCGCGATCAGGGCCTCGACGTCGCGCTGCGAGTCGCGCAGGCCGCCTTCGTCTTCGCGGCGCGTCAGCTCGGCGCCGGTGATGTCGTACCAGGCGCGCATCACGTAGCCGCCGTTGACCGTCACCGGAATCTGCTTCGCGTGCGGGAAGACGAAGCGGACCGGCGGCAGCCCTTTTAAATCGAGTTCGCGCACCAGCGGCACGAAGTCATTGCCGTCGGCGCCGAGGCCGTGCAGCCAGATGATGGCGACCGTCGGATTCGGTGCGGTGTCGATGTCGATGGTTTGCAGCAGGTCGCTCATGCGTTGTCCAGAGTTGGAGCTGGACGCTGGGCCGCCTTTGGGCGCCAGGCAGTCGTCACAGCCGGATTGGTTTCCATGTAGGGGCCGCCGATCAGGTCGATGCAGTAAGGGACCGCGGCGAAGATGCCGCCGGCGATCACCTTGCCGTCGGCGTCTTTCAGCCCTTCGAGGGTTTCCTTGATCGCCTTGGGCTGGCCCGGCAAATTCATGATCAGCGCCGCGTGGCTGGCCGTCTCGCGGATCACTGCCACCTGGCGCGACAGGATCGCGGTCGGCACGAAGCGCAGGCTGATCTGGCGCATCTGCTCGCCGAAACCCGGCATTTCCTTGGTGCCGACGGCGAGCGTCGCCTCGGGCGTGACGTCGCGCCGCGCGGGTCCGGTGCCGCCGGTGGTCAGCACCAGATGGCAGCCGACGACATCGACCAGCTCGACCAGGGTCTTCTCGATCTGCGTGCGCTCGTCGGGAATCAGGCGCGGCTCGATGCGGTAGGGCGTGGTGATGGCCGAAGCGATCCAGTCCTGCAGCGCAGGAATGCCCTTGTCTTCATACACGCCGCCGCTGGCACGGTCCGAGACCGACACCAGGCCGATGATCAATTCGACTTCACTGCTCGTCTGCGGGCTCATCGTCGTCCAGTGCGTCGTCGTCAGCCGGGGCAGCCTTCTTCTTGCTCAGGTCCTTCAGGATCTGGAACAATTCGCGGTAGGCCTTCGGCGGTTTCGATTCGGCCTGCTCCTTGCGCGCATTGCGGATCAGCGTGCGCAGGTGCTGGGCGTCGAGTTCCGGGTTTTCTTCGAGCAGGGCAGTAAGGGCCTTGTCGTCGGTGAGCAGCTTTTCGCGGCGGCGCTCGAGCGCGTGCAGCGCGGCCGTCTCGGCTTTCGAGGCACCTTTCCAGCTGTCGATGGTGCGCTGGATGACGGCTACTTCCTCTTCGCTCAGGGTGCGCATCTTCTTGCCGACGAACTGCAGCTGGCGACGGCGGCCTTCGTGGTTGGTGATGGTCTGGCACATCAGGATGGCGTCCTTGACGTCTTCCGGCATCGGGACGCGCTTGACGCGGTCGCGCGGCTCGGCAACGAGTTGCGCGCCGAGTTTCTGCAACTCGTCCATCTGGCGCTTCAGCTCAGATTTGGAAGGGCGTTCGTATTCTTGCTCGAACTCGTTGGACTGGAAGCCCACCGAGCCGCGGTTTGGATTTGGCATGGTATTTGAATAATCCGATTGGCGCTGAGCCGATCAGTAAAAACAGTAAACGGCTGCTATGATAACTGTTTTAGGGCTTGCGACGAAAAACACGATATGAACGACACCGTTTTTACCCACACCCAGGACCAGTTGAAAGAGTTGGCCCGTAACGTCCTCGCCTTCGCGCAAGAGCAGGGCGCGAGCGATGCCTCGGTCGAAATCAGCGAGGGCAGCGGGTTGTCGGTGTCGGTACGTCGCGGCAAGATCGAGACCATCGAGCAAAACAAGGACAAGGGCATCGGCGTCACCGTGTATGCCGGCCAGCGCCGCGGCAATGCCAGCACCTCCGACTTTTCGGAAGCGTCATTGCGCGCCACCGTGGAAGCGGCCTGGAACATCGCCCGCTTCACCGCCGAGGACGACGCGGCCGGCCTGCCCGATGCCGACATGCTCGAGATGAACCCGCGCGACCTGCGCCTGTGCTACCCGTGGCAGATCAGCACCGAAGAAGCGGTCGAGCTGGCGCAGCGCTGCGAGAACGCCGCCTTCGAGGTCGACCGCCGCGTCACCAACAGCGAAGGCGCCAGCGTCTACGTCCAGCAGTCCCACTTCGTCGCCGCCAACACGCGCGGTTTCATCGGCGGCTATCCGTTCTCGCGTCACACGATGTCGGTCGCGCCGATTGCCGGCAAGGGCAACAAGATGCAGCGCGACGACTGGTACACCTCGGCGCGCGACCCGAAAAAGCTGGCCAAGCCGGAAGCGGTGGGCCGCTACGCCGCCGAGCGCGCACTGGCGCGCCTCAACGCGAGAAAACTCGACACCCGCACCTGCCCGGTGCTGTTCGAAGCGCCGCTGGCCGCCGGCCTGCTGGGCGCTTTCGTGCAGGCGGTATCGGGCGGTTCGCTGTACCGCAAGTCTACTTTTCTCCTCGATACGCTCGGCAAGCAGGTGTTCCCAAGCCATATCCAGGTCATGGAAGACCCGCACGTGATCGGCGAAGTAGGCTCCTCGCCGTTCGACGAGGAAGGCGTGCGCACCGTGCGCCGCAAGGTCATCGACAGCGGCGTGCTGCAGGGGTACTTCCTGGGTTCGTATTCGGCCCGTAAACTCGGCATGAAAACCACGGGTAACGCTGGCGGCGCGCACAACCTCACGATCACCTCCGATGAAACGAAGCTGGCCGATGATTTCGAAGGCATGCTGCGCAAGATGGGTACCGGTTTGCTGGTCACCGAGCTGATGGGGCAGGGCGTGAACTACGTCACCGGCGATTATTCGCGCGGCGCGTCCGGCTACTGGGTCGAGAATGGCGTCATTCAATACCCGGTCGAGGAAATCACCATCGCCGGTAACATGCGCGAGATGTTCCAGCAGATCGTCGGCGTCGGCAACGACGTGCTGGCGCGCGGGAACAAATCGACGGGCTCGATCCTGATCGAGAAAATGGTTGTTGCAGGTAACTAAACCTCAGATTAATTTTCACGAAGCCAAAATGTCGATCCCAAAAGTATTTATCTCATATTCACATGATAGCCAAGAGCATAAGAAGTGGGTTTTGGATTTGGCAACGCGTTTGCGTAATACTGGAGTAGATGCAACTCTCGATCAGTGGGATCTCCAGCCTGGTGATGACCTCCCTCATTTTATGGAGCGGAATCTGGCGAGCGCTGACCGTATTGTAATGGTTTGTACTGATCGATATGTCGAAAAGGCGAATTCCGGAAGTGGTGGTGTTGGATATGAAAAAATGATTATCACATCAAACTTACTTCAAAATATTGATAAGAATAAAGTTATCCCAATAATCCGCCAGAACGGGTCTCACGATGTTCCGACGTTCTTGAAGTCAAAATTATTTATTGATTTTTCGAAGATCGACGGGTTTGAGTTCGCATTTGATGAGTTGATTCGATCACTCCACGGGGCACCGCTTTTCAAGAAACCTGAAATTGGCAATAACCCGTTCGTTCCAGTCGAGAAAGTGCCTGCAGTTAAAACAGCAGATGCATTAAACGATCTAATGCAAATTGTAATTGACGATTTTGAAAAGGGGCATAACTATTCAAACTATGCCAAGACGCATGCGAGAATTAAGACTTCTCGGTTAATGTTCGATATGCTGATCCGCCAAGCCGAAGAAGCAGGATTAATTAGACAGGATATAACTAAAGATTTATTATTAAGCAATAAAGGTAAAGCATATTGCATTGCTAATAAGTTGGTCGACTTTTGATGCAACATTGAATTGGTGGGTGGGCTATATCCGGAATAGTCAATTTTGGATTTTCTGGGAAATGTCAGTGAATAGATAAAGGTTTAAGAATTGTGAGTAAATTTATCCGCATCGACAAAGAAAACATCCCGAAGAAGGCCGTGCTGCTGAACCTCGACCTGGTGGCATCGGTCGAACTGTCGCCCCAGTCCGACCTG
>NZ_JACYUY010000046.1 GCF_014842025.1 Massilia sp. CFBP 13721 | reverse complement strand
TTCAATCTGAGCCAGGATCAAACTCTTCAGTTTAATCTCTGTTTGTTGACACTTTCGTGTCACCCTTATTACTAAGGGGTCGCTCACTCAAGATACTGACCGTCACCTCATTGCTGAGACAACGCTTAATACTTTTGTGAACATTTGATAATTTAAGTAATCAGCTGAACTAGTCAGCTGGCACCTTCATCAAACGCCCACACTTATCGACTGTTAATTTTTAAAGAACTTTATTCGGTACTGTCTTGCTGTATTCTGCGAATCGTTTTGTTCGTCAGCAGCAGAGGAAGAAGAGTATGAAGCAATTTCTGATTCGCGTCAACTTCTTTTTTGCTACACCGCAAATCACTGCGGCTCCTGTTGTTGCTTCAACTACTTGATTTCGTTGTCGTTTTCAGCAGGAGGCGAATTATAGTCGGGCGATCGGTACCTTGCAAGACCCTTCTCGTGTGCTATCTTTCCGGCGCCTCTTCCATACATATAGAACGACAACAATGAAGACTCCTGCCGTCATTCCGACTGCGCATGCCGCCCTCTCCCTGGCCCTGTCCCAGGCAATCGACAACAAAACGAAACCGCTGGGCAGCCTGGGCCGCCTGGAAGAACTGGCGCGCCAGATCAGCCTGATCCAGGCGACGACGCAACCGCGTCTGGACGCGCCCGCCATCCTGGTGTTTGCGGGCGACCATGGGGTCGTCGCCGAAGGTGTCTCCGCCTATCCGCAGGAGGTCACCTGGCAGATGGTCGAGAACTTCCTCGCCGGTGGCGCCGCAATCAATGTCTTCGCGAACCAGAATGGCTGCACGATCCAGGTCGTCGACGCCGGAGTCAACCATGACTTCGGCCCGCGGTACAACCTGGTCGACCGCAAAGTCGCCAGGGGTACCCGCAACTTCGCCGAGGAGGCGGCGATGTCGCAAGACGAATGCAGGAGGGCGATGGAGCACGGCATGGCATTGATGCGCGACCTGCCCGGCAATGTCGTCGGTTTCGGCGAGATGGGTATTGGTAATACGACGGCGGCGGCAGCGCTCATGCACAAGCTGACGGACCTGCCGCTGGCCGAATGCGTCGGCGCCGGTACCGGCCTGGCGCCCGCCAGTATCTCCCGCAAGGAGGCGGTACTCGCCGCGGCCATGCGTACCCATGCGCAGGCAAGCGTGCCGCTCGAGGTACTCGCTACCTTCGGCGGCTTCGAGATCGCGATGATGACGGGCGCCATGCTGGAGGCGGCTGCGCTGCGCAAGGTGCTGCTGATCGACGGTTTCATCGTCACCAGCGCACTGCTGGTTGCGGCCAAACTGCAGCCGGCCATCCTCGACTACTGCGTGTTCGCCCATTGTTCGAGCGAGCAGGGCCACCGGCGCATGCTCGACCATCTCGGCGCCCGGCCTCTGCTCCAGCTCGACCTGCGCCTGGGCGAAGGCACCGGCGCCGCACTGGCCCTGCCGCTGCTGCATGCGGCCGTCAACTTCTTGACCACAATGGCCACCTTCGATTCGGCCCGGGTCAGCACGCAGGCGTCATAAGCGATGCAGCAGCTACGCCTGTTTTTCATCGCCCTGCAGTTCTTCACGCGGCTGCCAATCCCGCGCTGGGTCGGCTTCCAGCCGGCTTGGCTGCACCAGTCGTCGCGCTACTTTCCCCTGGTCGGCGGCGTCGTCGCCGCCATCGCGGCCGGCGTCTACTGGCTGGCGGCCTTCTTTTTCCCGGCGCCGGTCGCTGCGGTGCTATCGACCGCGGCGTCGATCTACATCACCGGTGCATTTCACGAAGACGGTTTCGCCGACACCTGCGACGGCTTCGGTGGCGGCTTCAGCCCCGAGCGCGTGCTCGAGATCATGAAGGACTCGCGCGTCGGCGCTTATGGCGCCATCGGCATCGTCTGCATGCTGGGCGCCAAATGCACGGCACTGGCGATGCTGCCGCCAGTGAGCGCCATCGCCGCCCTGTTCCTGGCGCACCCCTTGTCGCGCCTGGCGGCGACTTCCCTTATCTGGCGCATGGCGTATGCGCGTGCCGAGGGCAAGGCCAAGCCGATGGCGCAGCAGATGCGTGGCAGCGAGTTCGGTATCGCCGCCCTGACCGCCCTGCTGCCCGCTGCCGTGTTGCTGCCGATGGGGGCGGTTTCGCCCGCCGTCGTCGGCGCCAGTCTTCTGGCGGCCGCTCTTGCCGCACTGTGGCTGGCACGCCTGTTCGGGCGCCGGATCGGCGGTTACACCGGCGACTGCCTGGGCGCGGTTCAGCAGCTGGCCGAAGTCGCCGTGTACCTGACGGTGCTGGCCAGCCTGGGCCATGGCGCTCTTGCCTGAAGCCTTGAGCCTGAAGCTTGGAGCCTGACCCTATGCGCCTGCTACTGGTCCGCCATCCGCGCCCTGCCATCGCGCCCGGCCTGTGTTATGGCAGCACGGACGTCGCAGCCCTGCCTGCCGACACCCAGCGCATCCATGCGGCGCTATGCGCAGCCGGTCTGCCGGGCAGCTTGCCCGTGCATGCCAGTCCCCTGCGCCGCTGCGCCGACCTGGCGCGTCTGCTGGCCGGAGACGCGGTAACCTACGACGCGCACCTGGCCGAGATGGATTTCGGCAGTTGGGAGCTGCGCAGCTGGGACGACATCGGCCGCAGCGAGGTCGACGCCTGGAACGCCGACCTGCTGCATTACCGCCCCGGCGGCGGCGAAAACGTGCTGCAGGTGGCGCAGCGCGTGGCTGCGTTCGATGCGTCCCTGCGCGCCGCCGGCCATGCCGACGCGCTGGTCGTCTGCCACGCCGGGACCATCCGTTTGCTGGCCGCGCTGCGGGACAGCGTGCCGCTGGAACAGGCTGCGCTCAGGGCGGCAGCAACGCCCCACCACATCGATTACGGCGAAATCCTTGTACTAAACGATTAACAGCGCCGTATAATTGCGGCGTTTTGGTGCTCGCGCCTGTGTTCACAGGCGCAGTTAAACGGGAAACACGACGCTCTTCGCCGAGCCAACGTGTGCTGCCCCCGCAACGGTAAGCAAGTACCGCGTTCACGCGGCCAACCGTCTCCCCAGACCACTGTGCGTTTGCATGGGAAGGTCAGACGGCTTCACTTGCCAGCCCGGATACCGGCCAAAAGGTGGACGCGCGCCATGCCATGCAGGCGCGCTTCCGTTCAATCTGGCCTACGGGGACGTGGGCTGGTTGTCCAACTCGTAGACCATCATGCACTTTCACGTTTCACGGCAAGCGGCCGTTTCGTCGCTCGCCCTTGCCATGGCCGCGCCCTGCGCGCTCGCCGACACCACGCCTGTCGATACCGTTCTCGTCACCGCCGCCCGCATTCCGCAGCGCGCGCAGGACGTCATCGCCAGCACCACCATCATCCACGCCGAAGAAATCGCCCGCAGCGGCGCCGGGTCGATTGCAGATGTCCTGGCGCGCCAGCCGGGCATCGAGATCGCTCGCAACGGCAGCGCCGGCGCCAGCACCAGCGTGTTCCTGCGCGGCGCCAACAGCAACGGCGTCGTCGTGCTGCTCGACGGCGTGCGCATCGGTTCCTCGACCGCCGGCAGCGCCAGCTGGAACGCGGTACCGCTCGACGCGATCGACCGCATCGAGATCGTCTACGGGCCGCTGAGCACCTTCTACGGCGCCGACGCGATCGGCGGCGTGATCCAGATCTTTACGCGCAAGGGCGAAGCCGGCTTCGCCGCGGTGGCAGCGATCGGCGCCGGCAGCGAGGCCACGCGCCAGGCGCGCGCGCAGCTGTCGGGCGCAAGCAGCGGCGACCACGCCGTCAGCTATGCGATCGGCGCCGGCTACGAAGAATCGGACGGCTTCTCCGCCACCAAACCGGGCGCCTTCGGCTTTAACCCGGACGACGACGGCTACCGCCGTAGCAGCGCCAGCGGCCGCATCGCCTTCGCCCTGGCGCCGGGCCACGAGATCGGCGGCCAGTTCCTGAATAGCCGCCTGCGCGCCCAGTACGACAGCGGCGCCGGCAGCTACGACGTGCACAACCGCCAGGACCTGGACACGGTCGCCGCCTTCATGAGCAACCAGTTCCTGCCCAACTGGCGCAGCACCGTGCAACTGGCGCGTTCGAACGACAAGCTGGGCAGCTTTACCAGCGCCGCGGCCAGCGGCGCCAGCCAGATCGACACGCGCCAGGACGAATTCACCTGGCAGAACACGCTCACCCTGGGTCGCGACACCTTGCAGCTGCTGTATGGCCACCGCAAGGAAAGCGTCGAATCGAGCGCGACCGCCGCCCTCGGCCGCGAACGCATCACCAACTCGTATGCCGCCGCCTATGCCCTGCGCCGCGCCGGCCACCTGTTCGACCTCAGCGCGCGCCAGGACCGGTCGCACTACGGCGCGAAGAATACCGGCGCCGCCGGCTACGGCTACGAGTTCACACCCGGCCTGCGCGCCACCGCCAGTGTCGGCACCAGTTTCCGCGCGCCGACCTTCAACGAGCTGTACTACCCCGGCTACGGCGTACCGACCAACCAGCCCGAGCGCGGCCGCAACGCCGAACTGGGCCTGCGTTACGACCGCGCCGGCGTCCAGTTTGACGCCACCTTGTTCCGCAACCGCCTGCGCGACATGATCGTCTCGGCCACGCCTTGTCCGGACAACCGCGACGGCCGCACCGGCAGCTGCGCCTACAACGTGGCCTCGGCGACGCTCGAAGGCGTGTCGCTGGCGGCGAGCACGCGCCTCGGTGCGCTGCGCCTGCGCGGCAGCCTCGACTGGCAAGACCCGCGCGACAACACCACGAACAAACGCCTGGCGCGGCGCGCGCGCGAACACGGCAGCTTCCAGGCCGACTACACGCTGGGTGCGTTCGAGACGGGCGCCGAGTGGCAAGTCTCGGGCGAACGTTTCGACGACGCCGCCAACCTGCGCCGGCTCGGTGGCTACGGTCTGCTCAACCTGTACGCCACCTGGCGCATCGATGCCGACTGGTCGCTGCTGGCGCGCGTGAACAACACGCTCGATAAACGCTATGAGCTGGCGCGCAACTACGGGACCGCCGAACGCAGCTGGTTCGCGGGCCTGCGCTACGGCATCCGCTAACACCGCCGGGCCGTGAACACCGTCATCTTCCCCACACGCCGGCGCGCGCTGCTGGTCACCGGCAGCATGCTGCTGCTGGCCCTCGCCTGCATGCTGTATGCGGGCATGACCGGATCGATCCCGGTGGCGGTGGGCGAGGTGCCGGCGGCGCTGGGCCAGCTGCTCGACGGCCGGCCGCAGTCGCTGGCCGCCTCGCTGCTGGAACTGCGCACCGGCCGCGCGGTCGTCGCATTCGCCACCGGCGGCGCGCTGGCCCTGGCCGGGGTGCTGATGCAGGCGCTGCTGCGCAATCCGCTGGCCGACCCGTATGTCCTCGGGATCTCGGCCGGCGCCTCGGTCGGCGCCGTCGGTGCGCTGCTGCTGATGACGGCGGCGGCGACCGTCGACCTGGCCGCCCTGTGCGGCGCGGTGGCGGTGTCGATGCTGCTCTACCTGCTGGCGCGGCGCGACCTGCGCGGCGGCGCCAGTGGCGAGGGTGGCTCCTCGATGCTGCTGCTGACCGGCGTGATCGTGTCCTCGTTGTGCATGGCGCTGGTCACCCTGATGCTGTCGATCGCGCCCGAAAGCCGTTTGCGCAGCATGGTGTTCTGGATGATCGGCGACCTGGCAGGCGCGCCGGTACGCGTGCTGCCCTGGCTGGTACTGGGCGGCGCGCTGCTGTTCGCCGGGCGCTCTGCGCGCGCCATGAATGTGATGGCCCTGCATGCCGAAAGCGCGGTCACGCTCGGTGTGCGCGTCGGCGCCCTGCGCAAGGGCCTGTTCCTGGTCTCCGGCCTGCTGACCGCCAGCGCCGTCACCAGCGCCGGCTCGGTCGGCTTCGTCGGCCTGATCGTGCCGCATGCCTGCCGCTTCGCCTTCGGCCCCGACCATCGGGTGCTGGTGCCGGCCGCGGTGCTGGCCGGCGGCAGCTTCCTGGTGCTGTGCGATACGCTGGCGCGCACCGTCGTTGCCCCGCACCAGCTGCCGGTGGGCGCCGTCACCGCCATCATCGGCGCGCCCGTCTTCCTGTATCAACTGCATCGCCTGCGCCGCGACTGACCCCGCCCTTCCGGAGAATCCACATGAACGAACTCACATTTGAACAAACCGCCGCCCTGAACGAACGCCATCGCGTGCGCATGGAACGCAAGAAGGCGATCATCGACGAACGCATCGCCGCCGCCGATAAACAGATCGGCATCCTGATCGTCAACACCGGCAACGGCAAAGGAAAAAGTTCGAGCGGCTTCGGCATGGTCGCGCGTGCGCTCGGCCATGGCATGCGCGTCGGCGTGGTCCAGTTCATCAAGGGCGCGCTGGCCACCGGCGAAGAGCAGTTCCTGCGCCGTTTCCCGGACGAGGTCAGCTTCCATGCAATGGGTGAAGGCTATACCTGGGAAACCCAGAACCGCGAACGCGACATCGAAAAAGCGCTGCTCGCATGGGAACAGGCCAAACGCTTCCTGCAGGATCCATCCATCGGGCTGGTGGTGCTCGACGAGCTGAACATCGCCCTCAAATACCGCTACCTCGACGTGCACACGGTGATCGGCGACCTGCTCGAGCGCCCGCCGATGCAGCACGTGGTCATCACCGGACGCGGGGCGCCGCCGGAGCTCATCGCAGTCGCCGACACGGTCACCGAAATGAACGTGGTCAAGCACGCGTTCGCCGCCGGCATCGCCGCGCAGGCCGGGACCGAGTGGTGAGCGCGCGCGCCGTCCTGATCGCGGCCATGGCCTCGGGCCAGGGCAAGACCAGCGTCACCGCGGCGCTGGCGCGCAGCCTGGCGCGCGCCGGCCAGCGCGTGCGCGTCTTCAAGTGCGGACCCGACTTCATCGACCCGATGCTGCTCGAGCGCGCCTGCGGCGCGCCGGTGCACACGCTCGATTTGTGGATGGTCGGACTGGACGAGTGCCGGCGCCGCCTGCGCGAAGCGGCATTGGAAGCCGACGCGGTGCTGGTCGAAGGCGTGATGGGCCTCTACGACGGCAACCCGTCGGCGGCCGACCTGGCGCGCGCCTTCGACATTCCCGTGCTGGCGGTAATCGATGCCGCGGCGATGGCGCAAACGGCCGGCGCCGTCGCCCGTGGACTGCGTGACTATGGCCCGGTGCAACTGGCGGGCGTCGTCGCCAACCGCATCGCCAGCACTGGCCATGCGCAAATGGTGGCGCAATCGCTGCGCGACATTCCCCTGCTCGGCACCCTGCCGCGCCAGGCCGCGGCGCTGCCCGAACGCCACCTGGGACTGGTGCTGCCGCACGAGTTGCCGCAGCTGGACGCCCTGCTCGATGCGCTGGCCGATGCGCTGCAGCTCGACGATGCCGCCTGGCAGGCGCTGCCGGTATTCGACGCCGGTGGCGAGGGCCTGTCAGCGCCGGCGCTGCCGCTGCTGCTGGCTGGACGCACGATCGCCATCGCACGCGATGCCGCGTTCAGCTTCCTGTATCCCGCCAACCTCGACACGTTGCGCGCACTCGGGGCGCAACTCGTGTTCTTCTCGCCGCTGGCCGACGAAGCGCTGCCCGCAGGTGCCGACGCCGTCTGGCTGCCGGGCGGCTATCCCGAACTGCATGCGCGGGCCCTGGCCGGCGCCGGGCGCTGGCGCGCGTCGATCGGCGCCGCGTTTGCGGCCGACCTGCCGATCTTCGCCGAATGCGGCGGCATGATGGCGCTGGCAGGAGAGTTGACCGATCCCGACGGTGCACGCTGGCCCATGGCGGGCTTGCTGCCGGGGGTGGTGTGCATGGGAGCGCGCCTGGCCGGACTCGGCGCGCAGGCATTGACGACGCCGGCCGGCATCCTGCGCGGCCATACCTTTCACTATTCGCGCTTCGAGACGCCACTGGCGCCGGCGACGCACACGGTCCGCCATCCATCCGGTACGCAGGGCGAAGCCGTCTACCGCGCCGGGGCACTGACGGCTTCCTACTTCCACGCCTACTTTCCTTCCCATCCGGAAGCGGCAGCAAGCCTGTTCACGACGGGAGCGGCATGGCCTGCACCCTGATCCTTGGCGGCGCCCGTTCGGGCAAAAGCGTCCTGGCCGAACGGCTGGCGCAGGAATCCGGCCGTGAAGTGAGCTACATCGCGACGGCGCAGGCACGCGACGGCGAAATGCGCGCGCGCGTACAGCACCACCGCGCACGCCGTCCCGCCGCTTGGCAGACGGTCGAGGAACCCCTGCTGCTGGCCGACGCGGTGCAGCGCGCCTGCACGGCCGGACGCCTGGTGCTGGTCGACTGCCTGACGCTGTGGCTGACCAACCTGATGCTCGATGGTGCGAGCGACGTTCCCGATGTCGGTGAATTCGCGCTGCCGCCCGCATTCGACGCCCAGCGCACCGCCCTGCTCGCCCTGCTGGACGCCGGCTTGCCAGGCGACCTGCTGCTGGTATCGAATGAAGTCGGCATGGGCATCGTGCCGCTGGGTGCGCTGGCGCGCCGCTTCGCCGACGAAGCCGGGCGCCTGAACCAGGCGGTGGCGGCGCGCGCCGAACGCGTGATCCTGGTCGCGGCCGGGCTGCCGCTGACGCTGAAAGGGGCGCCGTGCTAAGCGGCCTGTCTCCGGTGCAGCTGGCCTGGCTGCTGGCGGCCGGCGTCGCCCTCGACCTGCTGCTCGGGGAAGCGCGGCGCTGGCATCCGCTGGTGGGATTTGGCCGCATGGCGTCGCTGATCGAGCGCCGTTTCAACCATGGTGCCTGGCCCCTGCCGCGCGGCGCCGGCGCCTGGGCCCTGGCGGTGCTGCCGGCGAGCGCGCTGGCCTGGTGGCTGGCTGAAATGAACCTGGCCGTGCATGCACTGCTGCTGTATTTCAGCCTGGGCCTGCGCAGCCTGCGCGACCACACGCTGCCGATCTTCGCCGCACTCGGAGCCGGCGACCTGGCTGCGGCGCGCAAGCTCACCGCGCGCATCGTCAGCCGCGACACCTCGCATGAAGATGCGTCAGGCCTGGCGCGCGCCGGCGCCGAGTCGCTGCTCGAAAACGGCAACGACGCCGTCTTCGGCACCCTGTTCTGGTTCTTGGTCGCAGGCGGCGCCGGCGCGCTGCTGTTCCGGCTGGCGAATACGCTCGATGCGATGTGGGGCTACCGCAGCGAACGTTTTAACTTGTTCGGCCGCCCGGCGGCACGCATCGACGACGTGCTGAACTACCTGCCGGCACGCCTGACCGCATTGACTTACGTGCTGTTGGCGCCGCGCGGCGGGCACCGACGCGCTTGGGCCTGCTGGCGGCGGCAAGCGCCGGCCTGGAGCAGCCCGAACGCGGGGCCGGTGATGGCCAGCGGTGCCGGTGCGCTCGGCATCGCGCTCGGCGGACCGGCCACCTACGGCGGCGCGATCGAACTACGTCCGCCGCTGGGTGCGGGCGCGACAGCAGCGCCGGCCGACATCGTGCGCGCCTGGCGCCTGGTGCTGCGCTCGACCCTGCTCTGGGTCGCGCTGGCCGGCGTCTTCGCACTGTCAGGGGCATTCGACCATGCTTGAACACGGCGGCAACCTGCGCCAAGCCGCGCAGAGGTATGGACACGACGACTGGATCGATCTCTCGACCGGGATCAACCCCTGGGGCTATCCGGTTCCCGCGCTCGCAGCGGATGCCTGGCACCGATTGCCGGAAGCGGATCCGGCGCTGGCGCTGGCGGCCTGCCGCTACTATCGCGCGCCGGCATTGCTGCCGGTGGCTGGCACCCAGGCCGCGATCCAGGCGCTGCCGCGCTTGCGCCCGCCTTCGTGCGTGACGGTGGCGGCGCCATCGTATGCCGAGCATGCGCACCACTGGGGGCGGCACGGCCATACCCAGCGCCAGGTTGCCTATGCCGCGCTCGAGGGCGCCATCGACGCCAGCGACGTGGTCGTGGTCTGCAATCCGAACAATCCGACCGGCACGACGATTCCGGCGGCGCAGTTGCGCGACTGGGCGGCGCGCCTGGGCGCGCGCGGTGGCTGGCTGGTGGTCGACGAAGCCTTTGGCGACACGGCGCCGGCCCTGAGCGTGGCCGCGCATGCGCAGCAGCCGGGACTGATCGTGTTGCGCTCCGTCGGCAAATTCTTCGGCCTGGCCGGCCTGCGCCTGGGTTTCGTCGCGGCCGAAAACGCGCTGCTGGCGCGGCTGGCCGAGCTGCTCGGGCCCTGGGCGGTGAGCGGCCCGGCGCAGTCGATCGCGCTGGCGGCGCTGACCGACCACGCCTGGCAGGCGGCGACGCAAACGCGCCTGCACGTGGCCGGCGCACGGATGTGCGGCCTGCTCGGCGCGCACGGCATCGCTGCCGCCGGCACGCCGCTGTTTCACTGGTGGCAGGAAGATCGGCCGGAGGCGTTTCACGCGCACCTGGCGCAGCGCGGCATCTGGTGCCGCTTGTTTACGGAAGCGGCGCGCGGCATCCGGCTCGGACTGCCCGCGCATGAAGAAGACTGGCAACGCCTGGCGCGCGCCCTGGAAGAATGGAGAGAACGATGACACGATGGACCTGGCTGATCTGCCTGGGATTTGCGGGCACGGCATCGGCCGTGACGGTGCGTGACGACGCCGGCAATGCGATCACGCTGCGCACGCCGGCATTGCGCGTGATTTCGATGGCGCCGCACGTGACCGAATTGCTGTTCGCGGCCGGCGGCGGCGAGCGCATCGTCGGCGCGGTGGATTACAGCGATTATCCGGAAGCGGCGAATAAAATCCCGCGCATCGGCTCGAACCGCCAGGTCGACATCGAGCGCGTGATGGCGATGAAGCCCGACCTGATCGTGGCCTGGATGCACGGCAGTTCCGAGCGCCAGATCGACATGGTCAAGAAACTCGGCGTCCCCGTCTATCACAGCGACCCGCAAACCCTGGCCGGCATTCCCGACAACCTGGAGCGCCTGGCGGCGCTGATGGGCACGAGCGACACCGCGCGCCCGGTGGCCGCCGCCCTGCGCAGCAAGCTGGCGGCGCTGCGCGCCACCTATGCCGGACGCGCGCCAGTACGCACCTTTTACCAGGTCTGGGACAAGCCGCTGTATACGCTCAACGGCCGCCACATCGTCACCGATGCCTTGCGCCTGTGCGGCGGCGAAAACATTTTCGACAAGCTGGCGGTCATCGCCCCCGTGGTGACGGTCGAGAGCGTGCTGGAAGCCGACCCGGAAGCGGTGTTCGGTTCCGCCGAAAAGAACTACGGCGGCGTGAACCTGTGGCGCCAGTACCCGACCATGACGGCGGTGCGCAACGGGAACCTGTTCACGGTCGACGGCAACCTGCTCAACCGCGCCGGACCGCGCATGATCCAGGGCGCGCAAGCGATGTGCGAAAAGCTCGACGAGGCGCGCAGGCACCGCCGATGAGCCGCTTCCCTTTCAAGACGCTGATGGTGCAGGGCACGACCTCGGATGCCGGCAAAAGCACGGTGGTGGCAGCGCTGTGCCGCCTGCTCAAGCGTGAAGGTGTGCGCGTGGCGCCGTTCAAGCCGCAGAACATGGCGCTCAACAGCGCGGTGACGGCGGATGGCGGCGAGATCGGCCGCGCCCAGGCGCTGCAGGCGATCGCCGCCGGCGTCGACGCGCACACCGACATGAACCCGGTGCTGCTGAAACCGTCGAGCGACACCGGTGCCCAAGTGATCATCCACGGCCACGTGCGCAGCGAGATGAATGCGCGCGACTACCACCAGTACAAGACGGTGGCGATGGGGGCGGTGCTCGAATCGCACGCGCGCCTGTGCGCGCAGTACGAGGCGGTCGTGGTCGAAGGCGCCGGCAGCCCGGCCGAGATCAACCTGCGCGAGCGCGACATCGCCAACATGGGCTTTGCCGAAGCGGTCGACTGTCCCGTCATCCTGGTGGCGGACATCGACCGCGGCGGCGTGTTCGCGCACATCGTCGGCACGCTTGCCTGCCTGTCCGCGAGCGAGCGTGCGCGCATCGCCGGCTTCGTCATCAACCGCTTCCGCGGCGACATCGCGCTGCTCGAGCCAGGCCTGGACTGGCTCGAACGCGAAACCGGCAAGCCGGTGCTGGCGGTGCTGCCCTACCTGCATGGCCTCTATCTCGACGCCGAAGACGCGGTGCAGCCGATGCGGGCCGGGCACGGCAGTTTTCGCATCGTCGTGCCAAGCCTGCCGCGCATGAGCAACCATACCGACTTCGATGCGCTGCGCGTGCATCCCGACATCGACCTGCGTTTTGTACGTGCAGGCGAGGCCATTCCCGGCGCCGACCTGATCATCCTCCCGGGCAGCAAGCACACGCGCGCCGACCTGGCCTGGCTGCGCGCGCAAGGGTGGGAAGCGGCGATCGCGCGCCACCTGCGCTACGGCGGCAAGCTGCTCGGCATCTGCGGCGGCTTCCAGATGCTGGGCAGCCGGATCAGCGATCCGCACGGTGTCGAAGGCAGTGCCGGTACGTCGGAAGGACTCGGGCTGCTGGCGCTGACGACGACCATGGGCTTGAACAAGCAGCTGCGCCAGGTAACGGGCATCTGTGCTTTCGACGGCAGCGGCGCGCAGGTCAGCGGCTACGAGATTCACATGGGCGCATCCGCAGGTGCGGCGCTGGCGGCACCCGCCTTTTGTATCGGCGGCCGGATGGATGGCGCCCGTTCGGCCGACGACCAGGTCATGGGAACCTATCTGCACGGCTTGTTCGACCATCCCGATGCCTGCGCCGCCCTGTTGCGCTGGGCGGGGCTGTGCAGTGAACAGCGTGTCGACACGGCAGCCCTGCGCGAAACGAGCCTGGACCGGATTGCCGATGCGGCCCAGCCCCTGTTCGATCAGCTATGCCTGTTGAGAGATCAATAGAAAATATCTATTGATATGCTTGGATCAATTCATTTTACGGCGGAGATGAGAATGACTATCATTTGTTCCTGAGTGAAGAAACAGGAGCAGTCATGGTATCCGCAGCAAAAAAGATCAGCCAGGTCCTTACCCACATGGCCATTGCCTATGCCTTGGCCTATACGGTGACCGGGTCTGCCGTCTTCAGTGGCCTGGCCGTGCTGGTCGAACCGGTGATCAATGTCTTGCTGCTACCCTTTCACGAAGCGGCATAGGCCAGGCGCCGCGCCGCGGCACGCGATGCGCGGGCACGTTACCTGGCGTTGGCTGGGGAAAAGCTCAGCCAGACCGGGCTGCACGCGGGCGTCGCCTTTGGCGTCATGTATGTGGCAACAGGATCGGCGGCGATGGGCGGTATCGCGGCGCTGCTTGAACCTGTCTGCAACGTGCTGGTGCTGCCGCTGCACGACCGCCTGTGGGATAACCTGGCGCGTAGCGGGCACGCCGGCCTGGATACGGCGCGGGCCTGAAGCTGGCCGGGCCTATCGCCACATCAAGTAGGGCAATATGCACCACGCAACCAGCACGATGGTCCATTGAAGCCGAGCGCGGCACTGGTCCAGAGCCATAGCATCTTCGTCAGCGCTACCTTGCCCTTGTCGCTGCTTCGAATGTCGGCAGGGATCGTAAGGCGCGCGATCAGCGTAGAAATGGTGTTTGCGATGGAATGTGGAATAGCGCAGCTGAGCCGTCGAAAAAACAGCCCAAAGCAAAAAGCCCACCAGTTTTAACTGGTGGGCTTCGCTTTATAACTAGCCTGACGATAACCTACTTTCACACTGGTTGCAGCACTATCATCGGCGCAAAGTCGTTTCACGGTCCTGTTCGGGATGGGAAGGGGTGGGACTGACTTGCTATGGTCATCAGGCATGACTTGTACGAGGCGTTGTCGATGTCGACAGCGTCTCAGAATCTGGAAGAAGTAAAGTTCAGGTAGTGTCTGTCACAACAAACAGCGCTGTATTCTTATTGCTATAACCTGCCAAGGTTATAGGGACAAGCCGTACGGGCAATTAGTACTGGTTAGCT
>NZ_JACYUY010000045.1 GCF_014842025.1 Massilia sp. CFBP 13721 | reverse complement strand
AAACGACTTTGCGCCGATGATAGTGCTGCAACCAGTGTGAAAGTAGGTTATCGTCAGGCTAGTTATAAAGAAAAAACCCGCTCAGTGATCTGAGCGGGTTTTTTTTCGTTCGATGGTTTCGTACAGCAGCCAGCCGGCACCACATCACATTGCAAATTCCATTTCCAGAACTACACTGAATACAGGTTCACAGTTCGGAAAGGACTGGTCATGGACATATCAAGAACACGCAGGGCAGGACGGCTGGCCGCCGCATTGCTGCTCGCCGCCGGTCTCGGCGGCTGCGTGTACGCCCCGCCATACGCCTACGATACCTATTACCCCAGCTACAGCTATCCGGCCTATTACGGCTACCCCACCTATGTCGGGCCTCCCGTCGCGCTGAACTTCGGTTACGGCTACTACCGCAATCATCATTCGTACCGGGGTCATTATCGTGGCTATCGCGGCGGCTACCACGGCGGCTACCGTCATGGCGGCGGGTATGGCCGCGGCCGGCATTGAGGCACCAGGCGCACGTACCAGGCTCCCGCTACCCTGTAAGAAACTCTTTCCTCACCGCTGCCCACCTGCCGGCCAGTACCGTCGGCGGTGTGGCACGCCCCTTGCATTCTTGTCCATCTGCGTGCGCCAGGCGCCGCCTGCGCCGTGTTGCGGTGACGACGGTGGAACACCTGTCACCCGAGCGGAACAGGCAAGGACGCGCTTGTTGCAGTTTCGGAGCGACAGCGCACCCGGCACACCGTTTCCAACCCGTCCGCCACCAAGGCGGACCTCATCGACAAGAAAGATGCCATGAAAACGAGAGCAGCCATTGCGTGGAAAGCGGGAGCCCCTTTATCCATTGCCGAAGTCGACCTGGAAGGACCGCGTGCCGGCGAGGTGCTGGTCGAAATCAAGGCCACCGGGATTTGCCATACCGATTACTACACCCTGTCCGGTGCCGACCCGGAAGGCATTTTCCCCGCCATCCTCGGCCATGAAGGCGCCGGCGTCGTGCTTGAAACCGGGCCCGGCGTCACCTCGGTCAAGCGCGACGACCACGTGATTCCGCTGTACACCCCGGAATGCCGGCAATGCAAATTCTGCCTGTCCCGTAAAACCAACCTGTGCCAGTCGATCCGCTCGACCCAGGGCCGCGGCCTGATGCCCGATGCGACGTCGCGTTTTTCGCTCGACGGCCAGCTGCTGTTCCACTACATGGGCACCTCGACCTTTTCCAATTACATTGTCGTCCCCGAAATCGCGCTGGCGAAAATCCGTGAAGACGCACCTTTCGACAAGGCTTGCTATATCGGCTGCGGCGTCACCACCGGCGTCGGCGCCGTCGTGTTCTCGGCCAAGGTGGAAGCGGGCGCGAACGTCGTCGTCTTCGGCCTGGGCGGGATCGGCCTGAACGTGATCCAGGGCGCGCGCATGGTCGGCGCCGACAAGATCATCGGCGTCGACATCAACCCCGGCCGGGTCGAGATCGCCCGCAAATTCGGCATGACCCATTTCGTCAACCCGACCGAAGTGGACAACATCGTCGACCACATCGTGCAGCTGACCGATGGCGGCGCCGACTTCTCCTTCGAGTGCATCGGCAACACACAGGTGATGCGCCAGGCGCTCGAATGCACCCATAAAGGCTGGGGCCAGTCCTTCATCATCGGCGTTGCCGCCGCCGGCCAGGAAATCAGCACCCGGCCATTCCAGCTGGTGACCGGGCGCCAATGGAAGGGTTCCGCCTTTGGCGGCGCACGCGGACGCACCGACGTGCCGAAAATCGTCGACTGGTACATGGACGGCAAGATCAACATCGACGACCTGATCACCCACACCTTGCCGCTCGAGCGCATCAACGAAGGCTTCGAGCTGATGAAGAGCGGGCAGTCGATCCGCTCGGTAGTGCTGTACTAGCCGCAGTCCATACCACGCAGTCCATTCCAATCAACAGGGAGGAGCGATCATGAGTACTGAAGTCAATATTCATCCGGCCGTCGACGGCATGAAACGGGCAGCATCCGGCTTTGCCGGCGGCACCCTGACTTGCCTGTGCGCCAGCAATCCGGTCACGGTCGAGATCAAGGGGCAAGTCGCGCACAACCACGTCTGCGGCTGCAGCAAGTGCTGGAAGCCGGCCGGCGCGCTGTTTTCGCAGGTGGCAGTGGTCAGTCGCGAGAATGTGCGGGTCACCGCCAACGAAGACAAGCTGCAGGTCGTCGACCCGAGCGCCACGATCCAGCGCCATGCCTGCCGCGATTGCGGCGTGCACATGTACGGCCGCATCGAAAACACCGGCCACGCCTTTTATGGACTCGACTTCGTGCACACTGAACTGTCGAAGGAAAGCGGCTGGGCCGCGCCGGAATTTGCCGCCTTCGTCTCGTCGATCATCGAATCGGGTGCGCCTCCCGAAAACATGGGCGCGGTCCGTGCGCGCTTGAGCGAGATCGGCCTGCCGCCCTACGACGCCCTGTCGCCGGCGCTGATGGACGCGATCTCGACCCATGTCGCCAAGACGCGCGGTGTACTGAATAACGCGTGACGACGCGAGAAATGGCGGCCCACTGCCGGGCCGCTGCGCCAGCATATTGGAGACAAGATGAAGCATCACCTTTTACGGGCGACAGCCGTGCTCGCGGCCCTGCTCGCGCCCCTGGCCGCCCAGGCCCACGATTACCCGACCAGCGACCGGGTCGAGTACGTGCTCGAGTGCATGCAAAAACACGAGGGCAAGTACGAGTACCTCTATAAATGCTCCTGCGTCATCGATCACATCGCCAAACAGATGCCCTATGACGATTACGTGACGATGGCCACCGCCCTGCGCAACCAGACCCTGGCGGGCGAGCGCGGGGCGCTGTTCCGCGATCCGGTGCCGGTCAAGGACATGGCAGGCAAGTACCGGACGCTCCAGGCCAGCGCCAACAAGGCGTGCCAGGTACCGCAGCGTTGAGACCGCTGTGCCGCCCGGCTTGCGTCACGGATGGCACACGTCGCCCGGCGACTGTCACGAATGTTGAACACGGTGTCACGCTGCGCTCGCCGTCCTGGGGCGGGGCCGCATGGCACACCCTTGCAGTTGCACTGGCACGCTAAGTGCTGTGTTGATGGTGGGGCTACCCGCCTGTTGAAAATGGAAGCCTGACCAGGTCGCACCGCTCATAAAAACCATAGGAGACTTAACCATGTCATTTTCCACAAGACTCAGCCGCTGGTGGCCGTGCCTGGCGCTGGCTGCCGCTCCTGCCTTCGCCGCCACCTCCGACGTCGAACAGCTGACCAAGGACCCGAAGAACTGGGCCATGCAATCCGGTAACTTCGAAAATCACCGGTACAGCGAACTCAAGCAGATCAACAGCAAGAACGCCAGGAACCTGCAAGTCGCCTGGACCTTCTCGACCGGCGTGCTGCGCGGCCACGAAGGCGGCCCGCTGGTCATCGGCGACACGATGTACATCCACAGCCCCTTCCCGAACAAGGTCTTCGCCATCGCGCTGGAAGACCAGAGCATCCGCTGGAAATACGAGCCCAAGCAAGACCCGACCGTGATCCCGGTGATGTGCTGCGATACCGTCAACCGCGGCGTCGCCTACGCCAACGGCAAGATCTTCCTGCAGCAGGCCGATACCACCCTGGTCGCGCTCGATGCCAAGACCGGCGCCGAACTGTGGAAGAACAAGGTCGGCGATCCGAAAATCGGCGAAACCACGACCAATACCCCGCACGTGTTCAAGGACAAGATCCTGACCGGCATCAGCGGCGGCGAGTTCGGCGTGCGCGGCCGCGTCACGGCGCACGACATGAACACCGGCAAGATCCTGTGGAAAGCCTACAGCACCGGGCCCGACGCCGAGATGATCGTCGATCCCGCCAAGACCATGACCTGGACCGACGGCAAGATGGCGCCGATCGGCCCCGACTCCTCGCTGAAAAGCTGGAAGGGCGACCAGTGGAAGCTGGGCGGCGGCACCACCTGGGGCTGGTACAGCTATGACCCGGCGACTAACCTGGTCTATTACGGCACCGGCAACCCGAGCACCTGGAATCCGCGCCAGCGTCCGGGCGACAACAAATGGTCGATGACCATCTTCGCGCGCGACCTCGACACCGGGATGGCAAAATGGGTCTACCAGATGACGCCGCACGACGAGTGGGACTATGACGGCGTCAACGAAATGATCCTGGCCGACATCAAGGTCAAGGGCCAGCCGCGCAAGGCATTGGTGCACTTCGACCGCAACGGCTTCGGCTACACGCTCGACCGCGTCAGCGGCGAACTGCTGGTGGCCGAAAAATTCGATCCGAAGGTCAACTGGGCCACCCACGTCGACATGAAGAGCGGCCGGCCGCAAGTCGTGGCCAAGTACAGCACCGACAAGAACGGGCCGGACTTCAATTCGAAGGGTATCTGCCCCTCGGCGCTCGGTACCAAGGACCAGCAGCCGGCCACCTTCAACCGCAAGACCGGCCTGTTCTATGTGCCGACGAACCACGTCTGCATGGACTACGAGCCATTCCAGATCGAGTACACCGCCGGCCAGCCGTATGTCGGCTCGACCCTCTCGATGTACGCCGCGCCGAACAGCCATGGCGGCCTGGGTAACTTCATCGCCTGGGATGCCGGCACCGGCAAGATCGTCTGGTCGAAACCGGAAAAATTCTCGGTGTGGAGCGGCGCGCTGTCGACGGCGGGCGACGTGGTGTTCTACGGCACCCTGGAAGGCCATATCAAGGCGGTCGACCTCAACGGCAAGGAACTGTGGAAGTTCAAGACCCCGTCCGGGATCATCGGCAACGTCCACACCTGGGAATACAAGGGCAAGCAATACATCGGCGTGCTGTCGGGTATTGGCGGCTGGGCCGGTATCGGCCTCGCGGCCGGCCTGACCAAGGGCACCGAGGGCTTGGGGGCGGTGGGCGGCTACAAGGACCTGGCCAAGTACACCGAACTCGGCGGCGTGCTGACCGTGTTCACCCTGCCTGACCGCTGATCGCCACCCATCGTCGATGCCGTGTAGTTGAATTGAGGACGGTTGCCGGGCATACCGGCGGCCGTACCTCGCTTGCCAGGAATGGATAATGAACAGACTCACGAAAAAAGCAGTGCTCGCCGCCGCATGCTGGACCCTGGCGGCGATGTCCGGAATTGCGTCGGCGGCCGATACGGCGCCCTACAAGGTAGCGGAAGGCAATAAGGTCGATGGGCAAACCCTAAGCGGCTGGAAAACCTGGCGCGCCATGGCGTGCGAGCGTTGCCATGGCGCGGCCCAGGAAGGCATGGTCGGTCCCTCGCTGGTAAACAGCCTGCGCGTGCTCAGCAAGGAGGAATTCAAGCAAGTCGTGTTGAAGGGCCGTATAGAGAAAGGCATGCCGAATTTCGATACCAGCAAGATGGTCAGCGAAAACATCGACAACCTGTACGCCTACCTGAAGGGACGCTCGGACGGCGCCATCGAACCGGGCCGCCTGCAGGAGATCGGCAAATGAGGCGGCGGGCGACAGCGCGGCGCACCAGGTCTTGGGCATGGCTGGCGGGGGGCGCCTGCGCGCTCGCCGCGGGCCTGGCCGGCGCGCAACCCACCATCGAGCCCGGCGCCGACAAGGTACTGCGGGTCTGCCAGGACCCGAACAACCTGCCGCTGTCCAACCAGGCCCTGGCCGGCTTCGAGAACAAGATCGCCGCCCTGTTTGCGCAGCAGCTGGGCTGGAAGCTGGAGCACGCCTGGTTCCCGCAGCGGATGGGTTTCATACGCAATACCTTGCGTGCCAAGGAGGAAAATGCCGACCACTACAAATGCGACCTGGTCACCGGTGTTCCCAAGGGATTCGACATGGCCGCGACCACACGGCCGTATTACCGTTCCAGCTATGCCATGGCCTACGTGAAAGGCAAGGGACTGGACCGGGTGCGCAGCCTCGATGATTTACTGGCGCTCGACGCGGCGCAACGCAAGAAGCTGCGCATCGGTGCATTTGCCGGCTCGCCCGTCACCGATTGGCTGCTGCAAAACGACCTGATGGAGCAAGTGTCCTGGTACCAGAGCCAGACCGGCGACGCCGAACAGTATCCCGGTGAAATCGTCGAAAAAGACCTGGCCAGCGGCAAGCTCGACGTCGCCTTTGCCTGGGGGCCGATTGCCGGCTACTTCGCCCGGAATGCACGCGCCGCGCCGATCGTCGCCATTCCGTTGGCATCAAAGCCCGGCATGAAATTCGATTTCGAGATCGCCATGGCGGTACGCCACGCCGACAAGGATTTCCGCCAGCGCATCGACCAGCTGATCGTCGCGAATGCGGCGAAGATCCACGCGATCCTCGCGCAGTACGGTGTGCCGGAACTGGCGTTGCAAGACACGGCCGCACCAACCGCCGCCGCATCTGCAACAGCAGCCTCGGCAGCAGCCCCAGCGGCGAAGATGCCATGAGCCGCACGTCACCATGCCGCCTGGCCACGCGCGCCGGCGCGTGCCTGCGCATTGCTGTCGCCGCCGGGGTGTTGTACGGCGGCGCGGCCGGCGCCCAGCCGGTGTCGCCCGCCGAAACCCTGTTGTTCGAAACCGACCACCTGGCGAAGATGCAGCCCGCCACTCTGGTCTACCAATTCAGCAAGCACAGCAATGTCGAGGCGGCGTTCACCGACAGCGTCGAACTCGAGGTCACACGCAGCAAAGGGCAGGTGCATGCGACCTTGCACTTCCTGAGCGGCAAGCGCCGACGCGAGTTGCCCGAGATCGACGATGCGCACGGCAATCCGGTGCTGCTCGGCTTTCTCGAGCACGACATTGCCGAAATGAAGCGCCTGACCGGCGGCTCCGTCACCTATTTCCGCAAGCGCATCCGGATGGCGCTGGCCAACAGCGCGCAGGTCACGCCGCAGCGCATCACCTGGCAGGGCAAGACCGTCGAGGGGCAGGCCGTGCGCATCCAGCCCTACCTCGACGATCCGCTGCATGCGCGCTTCGAGAACTATGTGCGCAAGACGTACACCTTTGTCTTCAGCGACGACGTACCTGGCGGCCTCTATCAGGTAAGCACCTCGCTGGCGAATGCTGGCCGGACGGCGCCAGGCACGGTAGTGGCGCGCGCGGCAGGGCAGGGCGCAGCGGCGCCCACTGTGCCCAAGCCGGGCGTCGCTACGCCGGGCGCCGCTCCGCCCGGTGCCGTGACGTCGCCCTCCGCCAAACCAGGCGCAGCCGGAACCAAAAAAGTGGAGCCCGGTGCGGCGGTCTCCGCGGCGGGAACCCCGGCAGCGCCAGGTGCGGCGCAGCCGGGCGCCGTACCTGGCACACCTGGGGCGCCCGCGGCGCCGCCGATACCCGCCATCGACGAGACGCTCACCCTGGTGAAGGTTGCCGCTCCCAGGCGCTGAGCCAGGCGGGGCAGCTTGCCTGGACGTGGAATCAGCCGGAGGCACACGATGGCGCCCCTGAAAGTGTTTGCTTTCGATTATGTGATGGAGGGCGGTGCGGTGACGCGTGCCCTGCCGCGCTCGTTCACGCAGCAGGGGGCGATGCTGTTCGACGCCCTGCTGGCCGACCTCGCCGCCTTGCCGGACGTCGAAGTGTGCACGATGGCGACCCTGTGCGCACCCGAGGCGGGAGCCGCGCCGGCGCAATCGTTTACGGAACGCTTCGCCAGCTGCGTGCAGGCGGCGGATGCGGTCTGGCCGCTGGCGCCCGAATCCGGGGGCTTACTGGAGAGCCTGTCGCGCGACATCTTGCGCGGCAAGCGCATCCTGCTGGGCAGCGCGCCGGGCGCGGTGCGCGTCGCCGCGAGCAAGCTCAAGGTGGCGCGGGCGCTGGCCGAGGGTGGCGTCGCCACCGTGCCGACCTATCGGCCGCACGCTGCCTTGCCCGACGGCGACGGCGCCTGGGTCGTCAAGCCCGAGGATGGATCCGGTTGTCTCGATACCCGCCTGTTCAGCGACCGTGCCTCAGCCCTCGCATGGATCCGCACCAGCGCGGCGCAGGGATATGTCCTGCAACCCTTCGTTGCCGGTAAACTCTGCAGCCTGTCGCTGATCTGCTGCGACGGCGCCGCGCGCCTGCTGGCGCGCAACCACGAACGGGTGGCGGTGCGCGACAACCGCTTTCACTTCCTGGGCAGTACCGTCAACGGACTGTCCGATGCCGACGGCGCCCTCGAGCGGCTGGCGCAGCAGGTGGCGGCGGCGCTGCCGACCTTGTGGGGCTATGTGGGGGTGGACGTCATTCTCGGCGCACGCGGCGCGGTGGTCCTCGACGTCAACCCGCGCCTGACGGCGGCGTATGCCGGACTGCACGCCTCGATCGGCTGCAACCCGGCCGGCCTGGTGATCGATTTACTGAAAGGTCCGGCCGCGATGCCGGCGCCGCCCGCCGGGCGCCGCGCGGTCAGCGTCGACGTCGACAGTTTTCCCGCCGGCGCCGGCGCCTGAACCTGAGTCTGAACAGCAGGGCGGACGGCGCCGCCCCGGCGCACAAGCCTATTTGATCACCACGCCCCACGGTAGCTTGCCCACCGCGATGTCGCGCAGCTTGGTGCGGCTGGCGGTGTCGATCACACTGACGTTGTTCGAACGGCCATTGGCGACATACAGTTTTTTGCCGTCCGGTGTGAGCGCCATGTTCCAAGGGCGCTGGCCGACCGGCACGGTCGCCACCACCTGGTTGCTGGCGGTGTCGATCACCGACACGTTGGCGTCGCCGCCGTTCGACACGTACACGAACTTGCCGCTCGGGTGCACCGCGATGCCGTTGGCACGCAAGCCCGCCTTGATGCGCGCGACGATGGCGAAACTGGTGGTGTCGATGACGAAGACTTCGTTGGCATTCTCGGTGGCGACATAGGCGCGGCTACTGTCCGGCAGGAAACCGATGCCGCGCGGGCGCGCGCCTACGGCGACCTGGGCGACTTGCTTGCGGCTGGCGAAATCGAGGATGTCGACGGCATCGCCTTCCTCGGCGCTGACGAACACCAGCCGGCCGTTCGGGCTGAACACCGCGTGTTCCGGATTCTTGCCGTGCACGGGGAGCGAAAACGCCAGCGTGCGGGTACGCGTGTCGAGCACCGCGATCTCGTTCTTGCCCTCGATCGCCGCGATCACCCAGCGCCCGTCCGGCGAGATCGACACGCCTTCCGGCGACTCGCCCAGCGCTACCGTGGCGCCCAGCTTGCGGGCGCCGAGTTCGACCAGCTGCAGGCGGTTGTTCGGCTGGTCGCTGACGTACAGCCAGCGGCCGTCGCCGCCGACGGCAAGGCCGCGCGGCTTGGAGCCGCCGGGCAGTTCATTGACGACCTGGTCGGTGGCGGTGTCGATCACGGAGATCGTCGCCGATCCCTCGTTCGGTACGTAGGCGAAGGGCGCCGCCAGCAGAGGCAAGGGCAACGCCCCCGCAAGGACGAGGGCAGCGGTAAGACGGGGCAATAAAGACATAACGATCAATTCTCCACAGGCTGATGGGCGGGTACCTGGCCGGCAGGCTTGCCGCGGCACGGCCACATGCGCAGCAGCAAACCGTCGCGATCGATCAGCATGTGCTTGGCAACGGCCAGCACATGCACGGTAACGAGCAGCGCCAGCAGCAGCGCGGCCAGGTGATGGGTGCCGTTGAAAATGGCGTACCAGGTCTTGTCGTCCGGCCCCCAGGGCATCCAGTGCACGACATTGAAAAACTTGATGCCGTGCCTGCTGAAATTGGAGGCGAGATAGCCCGACAACGGTAGGGCCAGCATGCAGGCGTACAGCAGGATGTGGGAGATCCTGGCGGCCGTCCTCTGCCAGCCCGGCGTCGTCTCCGGCAACGGCGGCGGCCTGTGCGTCAGGCGCCAGCCCAGGCGCAGCAGGATCAGCAAGCCGATCAGGATGCCGCTGCTTTTGTGCAGGTTGACGTAATAGCCGCGCGCGGGCGTGCCGCGCGGGATATCTTCCAGCGCCAGGCCAAATGCGAACTGGCCGAGCAGCAGCAGCGCGATCAGCCAGTGCAGGACGATCGCGACCGTGGTGTAGCGGGGGTAGGCGGCAGCAACCATGATTCAATGAAACAGCGACTTGTCCGGATGCTCGATGTTCAGGCGCTGCAGTTTGCGGTACAGCGTGTTGCGGCTGATATTCAGGTCGCGTGCAACGCCGCTCAGGTTCCATTGATGGCGTTTCAGTTCCTGCAGCAGTACTTCGCGTTCCGCGCACTCGAAGGGGTTCAGACCGGCACCGGGTTTGGCGCCGGGCGCGGCGGCAGAAGGGGAGGCAGAAGCAGAGGCCGGCTCGGCAGCCGGCGCATCGGCAGCGGCCATGTTGCTAATACTGTGCCGGTATTCGGGCGGCAAGTCGTTGGCGGTGAGGCGGTCCGATTCGCGCAGCGCGATCATGGTGCGCAGCAGGTGGCGCAGCTGGCGCAGGTTGCCGGGCCAGCGTTGCCGCTCGAGCAGGGCCAGCAGGCTGTCGTCGATCTCGACCGGACAACCGGCATCGCTTTCTTCCAGCGCCAGCTGACGGATCAGGGCACCGCGGTCGAGGCGTTCGCGCAGCGGCGGCAGGGTGAAGGTAACGCCCTGCAGGCGATAGTACAAATCCTCGCGGAAGGAACCGCTCTCGATCTTTTGTACGAGGTCGCAATGGGTGGCGCTGATCAGGCGGATGTCGAGTTTGACGGGCGCCTCGCCGCCGAGCGGCACCACTTCGCGTTCTTCCAGCACCCGCAGCAGCCTGGCCTGCAGGGCCACCGGCATGTCGCCGATCTCGTCGAGGAACAGGGTGCCGCCATTTGCCTGCAGCAACTTGCCGCGTTGCCCCTCTTTGCTGGCGCCGGTGAACGCGCCCGCGCGATAGCCGAACAGTTCGCTCTCGACCAGGGACTCGGGAATCGAGGCGCAATTGATTGCGACAAAAGGCCGGGTGGCGCGGCTGCCGGACAAGTGCATGGCGCGCGCAAAGCGCTCCTTGCCGCTGCCGGTTTCGCCCAGCAGCACGACGGCGACGTTGCGCTCCATCACCCGTTTGGCAGTCTCGACATTGGCACGCATGGCCGGGTCGCCCAGGTGCAGCGCATCGAGCGCGCTGGCCGCGGGCTGCGCTTGGGCACTGTCGGCGCGCACCAGGCGCCGTGCGCTGCTGTTGGCCACCGGCTGGTAGATGACGGCGAAAAAGCGCGCATTGCTGCGCACCTCGAAGATCGGTACCGGGTGGTAGGCGCGCCGCACGCTGCTGTCGACCAGGCCGGGAAAGGTAATGTTGAACAGTTCGCAAACGTCGCGCCCGACGATCTCGGCCGGGTGGGTGTAGCCGAGCAGCGACAACGCCGCGCGGCTGGCGGCCAGCACGGTGCCGGTGATGGACAGGGCAATGGCGCCTTCGCTCAGGGTGCCGACAAATTCGGGCCGGTTATGGAAGCGCAGGATGAAGTCGTGGCGGAACTGGTTCAGGAACACCCGGTTCTCGATCATTTGCACCGACATGCTGACCAGGGCCAGCGTGTGCTGCTGGGCCAGGCGCGATTCGCCGGAAGCGTCGAGCACGCCGACCAGCTCGCCGCCATGGTCGAAGATCGGGGCCGCGGCGCACGAGAGGCCGATATTGCGCGACAGGTAGTGTTCGTCCTGGTGCACGGTGATCGGGCGCCGTTCGACCAGGCAGGTGCCCATGCCGTTGGTGCCCTGCACGCGCTCGCTCCAGACCGCGCCCTGCATCAGGCCGGTCCTGGAGGCGGCATGGGTGAACGCCGGGTCGCCAAAATAATTGAGCAGAACGCCTTCGCGGTCGGTCAGCATGATGGCGTAGCCAGAGCCGGCCAGTTGCTGGTACAGGTTGGCCATCTCGACCTTGGCGACGGCTTGCACGTCGGCCAGCCGTTCTTGCCGTTCCTGCAGTTCGACTGGCGCAACCACTTCGGGTTCGGCGCAGCTGTCGGGATTGAGCTGGTATTCGTTGAGACAACGAATCCAGGAGCGGGTGATCCGGTTACCGGACCCCATGCGATCGGCGCCCAGACGGTCGTGGACGACCGAATGGACACGCTTGACGTGTTCCACGGCAAACTTCGACATGCTGTCTCCTGCGTCCGCAACGAGGGCCGGCGCTGCTGGTGGTGCTGCCGGCGACTGCCGCTTTATGGACTGTTTTGTGAGTTTGACACCCCATCTATTGTGGAGAATACACCGTCCAACCGTCCGATTGTCGGCCAGATTTCATTATTTTTGAATACTCGCCGGCTCTGTATGCAGCCCGCATGGCGCAACTTCAGACCGGCATCAGCCAAGCTGCTATCGCATGGAACTGAAGGCCGAATTAATGGTCATGTCCATCCGGATTGGCGCGGTCGCGCGGCGGGCCGTGCTGGGGTCGAACGGGAAACTGGTGCACAATCAGGGTGACGATGTTGGCAATCCAATAAAACAGGACGAGCATGAACGAACAGGTTGCACGACGGGTCGTGCTGGTACGCGCGATCGAAAGCGCCGATACCGGCCACCAGGTGCTGAGCGAAGACGACCGCAAGTACGCCAGCCGCAGTGCACGCGAGCTGGCCGCATGGCAGGCGGCCGACAGCAAGGCCGCGGTTACCCAGGAACATTTTCTCGAGCAGCGCTCGGAGCAGATCCTTAAGCGCCTGGCCGAGCGCACGCCGGCCTTTGCCAGCTTCCAGCGCCGCGGTCTGGGCTTGCCCGGCTTTTGGGCGGCGCTGCCGGTCTTGGCGCTGGTCGCCGGCGCACTGCTCGACCGCATCGCCGATCCGCACCGGGTCGACCTGCTGTCGGCGCCATTGTTGTTCATCATCGGCTGGAACCTGCTGGTGTACCTGGTGCTGCTAGTGCTGGCGCTGATCCCGGGCCGCAAGGGCGCCCCGGCCGGGCAGGGGCTATTGCGCCGCCTGAGTGTCGGCAAGGCCGCCATGCCCCGTAAACTGCCGGGCGCGCTCGCCACCGGCATTACCAACTTCATGGCCGAGTGGGCCGTGCTGAGCGAACCGCTCACACGCGCGCGCCTGGCGCGCACCGTGCACCTGGCAGCGGCGGCATTCGCCCTTGGCGCGGTGCTGTCGCTGTACGCACGCGGCATGCTGACCCAGTACGTGGCCGGCTGGGAAAGCACTTTCCTGGACGCGACCCAGGTCCATACCCTGCTGTCCTGGCTGTTCGCACCGGTGCTGCTGCTGTTCCCGCAACTGCAGGGGTTTACGCTGGCCGACATCGAATCGCTGCGCTTCAGCGCCGGCGCTAACACATCTGCGGCCGGCGGCGAGCGCTGGGTGCATCTGTATGGCGCCACCATCCTGCTGCTGGTCGTGCTGCCGCGCCTGGTGCTGGCGGCAATCGCCGGCTGGCGTGCGCGCCGTCTGGCACGCCGCTTCCCGCTCGAACTCGAACATCCATACTTCCGCCGCCTGGCCGACAGCATCGGCGCCGGCACGCCCGCCGTGCTGCGCGTGCTGCCCTACAGTTTTACGCTCGACGAAGCGCGCGACCGCGGCCTGTGGACGGTGGCGGCGATGGCCCTCGGCGCCCAGGCGCGCGTGCTGCTGCGCCCGACGGTGCCGTATGGCGAAGAGCCGCAGGCAGCATTGGGCGACACGCCCTTCGACGACGCCGGCGTGACCGTCACCGCCGCCCTGTTCAGCCTGGCGGCAACGCCGGAAAAGGAAAACCACGGCGCCTTCCTCGACGTCCTGGTCAAGCACAGCAAACGCGGCGTCGCGGTGTTGCTGGACGAATCGAGCCTGACCGAACGCGGCGCCGGCCAGGCCGGCCTGGAAGCGCGCGTGGCCGAGCGCATCGCCCTGTGGCGCCAGTTCTGCAGTTTCCACGGCACCGCCGCCACGGTGGTGAACCTGGTCGACCCGAATAAACACCCGATCGAACTCGGTGCGGGGCTGGCCTTGCCGGAGTTGCGATGACTGATTTGCTGAAGAAACCGTTAAATGAGCCACCGCACGAGCCACCGCACGCGCCACTGGACAAGCCGGTGGCAGACACCCCTGTCAAAATCCAGTTCGCGCTGGTCTCGCACACCAACAACGGCAAGACCACGCTGGCGCGCACCCTGGTCGGCGCCGACGTGGGCGAGGTGCGCGACGCCGCCCATGTGACCACCTTTGCCGAAGCGCATCCGCTGCAAACCACGCCTGTGGGAGACACCCTGCTGCTGTGGGACACCCCCGGTTTCGGCGATTCGGTGCGCTTGCTAAAACGGCTGGCGCTGGCGGGCAATCCGATCGGTTGGTTCTTGCGCGAAGTGTTCGACCGCTACCGCGACCGTCCGTTCTGGCTCAGCCAGCAGGCTTTGCGCGCGGCCAAAGACGAAGCCGATATCGTGCTGTACCTCGTCAATTCGTCGGAACTTCCAGGCGACGCCGGCTATCTACCTGCAGAGATGAACATCCTCGAATGGCTCGGCAAACCGGTGGTAGTCTTGCTCAACCAGATGGGGCCGCCGCGCACGGGGGCGGCCGAGGGCGCCGAGCAGGGGGAGTGGAAGCGCCACCTGTCTCGCTTCGCGGTCGTGCGCGAGGTGCTGGCGCTAGACGCCTTTGCCCGCTGCTGGGTGCACGAACACGTGTTCTACGAGGCGGTCGCGCCGCTGGTCGCGCCCGAAAAGCAGGCCGGTTATGCGCGCCTGCGCACGACCTGGGAGGAGAATAACCGCCAGCGATACGCCAGCGCCTTGCGCATCTGCGCCGAACAAGTGGCCGCGGCCGCGCGCGATAGCCAGCCGGTAACCGAACAGGGCGGCGGCTTCCTGCGCAGCGCCTTGAAGGCGGTGGGGCTGAGCAAGGACCAGCAGGGGCGCCAGGAAGTGGCGATGGCGGCGCTGGTCGACCGCCTGAACGGAGAGATCAACAAGGCGACCATGCGCATGCTGGTGCTGCACAAGGTCGACCCGGGCGAAGCGACGCTGATCAACACGCGCGTGCGCGAAAACTTCGCCGTGCGCGCGCCGATCGACAAGGCGCAGGCCGGCCTGCTGGGCGCGGTGGTGTCGGGCGCGGCGACCGGCCTGTCGGCCGACCTGATGGCGGGCGGCCTGACCCTGGGCGGTGGGGCGCTGCTGGGCGCCCTGGTCGGCGGCCTGACGGCGGCCGGCGCCGCCTGGGGTTTTAACCAGCGCAACGACAGCGACAAGCCGGGCGTGCAGTTCGCCGACGCCTTTTTGCAGACGCTGCTGGTAGGCGCCGTGCTGCGCTACCTGGCGGTGGCCCATTTCGGACGCGGGCGCGGCAATTACGTCGAGAGCGAAGCGCCGGCTTTCTGGCAGGCCGAAGTCGAGGCTGCGCTCGGGGCACAGGGCGAGCTGGCGACGAGGTTGTGGCAGGAAGTGCGCGCCGCGCCCGACCTGCATGCGGCGGCGGCACGCGTGTTCGCGCTGGTCAAGCCGGCGACGGATGCGACGCTGGCGCGGCTGTATCCGGGTGCTACGGCTGCGCTGCTTGGGAAGGACGTGCCAGCTACCGTGTAATTCTTGCGATCGTTGAACGCGTGGGCGGGGGACCCGCACACCTTACATCCCTTCGAGTTATGTTGACGCTGAGCGGAGGGCTGTAGGGTGGGCGGGGGAAATCAGTCTGGGGGACTGATTTCCCGCCCACGCGTCGATCGTTATCGCCGGATCCATCGCGAAACGACCGATATCGGCGCTTCCTTTTAAAACTGATACTGCCCACTCACCCCCAGCACCCAGTTCCGCCCCGGCGCCCCTTCATAAAACCGCCGGTTCGCATCCCCGACGATCACCGACCCCACATACTGCTTGTCGAACACATTATTCAGGCGCGCGAACTGCTTGATCGTCCAGCCGCTCCACTCCTGCTTCGCCTGCGCGCGCAGGTTGACAATCCCGTACCCCGGCGCCGGCTGCGCGGTATTCGTGTCCTCGGCAAACACGCGACCGTTGGCGATCGTCTCCAGCGCCGCACCGTAGCGTCCATTGGCTTCCTTCCAGCCCAGTTCGCCATAGAAGCTGGTCCTGGGCACGCCCGGCAGGCGGCTGCCCTCCGGCACCGTGCCAAACCCTTCGTCGTAGATCGCGCGCAGCGCCGAGAGCGCCAGCTTCGCGCTCCAGCCGGCGCCGAGGTCGGCGTCGAGCGACAGTTCTCCGCCCTGGCGCAAGGTCGCGCTGGCGTTGCGGTAGCTGGTGCGACCGCCGCTGGAGACGTCGACCACCAGTTCGTCCTGCGTTTTCACCTGGAACAGGGCGGCGTTCACGCGCATGTTGCTGCCAATAAAAGCCTTGATGCCCGCTTCCAGGTGGGTGCTGGTGGCCGGCTGCAAATTGAAATTGAAGCCGGCGCCGCTGCCCGAATAAAACACTTCATTCAGGGTCGGCGTCTCGAAGCCGCGCGCCGCGCTGGTATACACGTTCAGCGTCGGCGAGACTTTGTACAGCACGCCCACCAGCGGCGTCGTGTGGTTGTAGCGCACGGCGCCGCTGTCGTTGCCGTTCGAGAGGTAATAGTCGGCGACGTCGAATTTCACGCGGCTGTGGCGCAGGCCGGCGGTCACGACCCATTGCTCGCGTTCCCATTCCGCCTGCAGGTAGGGATCGATGTTGCTGACCTTGTTTTCTTCATCGCGGCGCAGGTTGCCGCGCACGCCAAATTCGGTGCCGACGAAATTCTCGAAGCCCTGGCGCGCATCGGTCGAGCGGCCGCTATCGATGCCGACCGTGGTGCGCAGGGTGCCGCCGGCCAGTTCGCGCACGTCGCGCCAATTGACGTCGAGGCCGAGGAAGTCGCGATCAAAATCGACCACGCCGCCGGAGTGGGTCGGCGGCGCCTGGAAGCCGCGCGAGAACGACTGGTACTGCACCACGCGCCGGTTGCCGCCATAGGCGGTCACTTGCAGGCGGTTGGCGCCGAAGCGCTGTTCCCAGGTCAGGCCGGCCTGCTTGTGGTCGATGCTCTTGCGGGTGTTGTAGCGCTCGGCCAGGGTGCGCTGTGGCGTCACCGTATCGGTGGTGTCGATCTCGCCGGCGCGCGGATCGCGTTGGTAGGTGGCCCAGGTGACGCCGAGCGGATCTTGCGTGTCGTCCTGGCGCAGGCCGCTGGCGGTCAGCACCAGGCGGCTGGTGGGCGAGGTCGCCATCGTCAGCTTGGCATAGGCCTGGTCGCGGCGGGCGGCGCCGTGGTCGCGGAAGCCGTCGGTGTCGAAGCGCGAGGCGTCGATCAGGTAACCGATGCCGTTACTTTCGCCCTGGGCGTTGAGGTCGAACTTGCGCATGCCGTAGCTGCCGGCGGAGACACTGGTTTCGATCGACGGCGGTCCTTTCGGATCGCGCGTAAACAGTTGCACGACGCCGCCCGAGTGGTTGCCGTAGAGGGCGGAGAAGGGGCCGCGCAGCACTTCGATGCGTTCGGCCATGTCGAGATTGAAGGTGGCGGCCTGGCCCTGGCCGTCGGGCATGGTGGCCGGGATGCCGTCGGCGATCAGGCGCACGCCGCGCACGCCGAATGCCGAGCGGGCGCCGAAGCCGCGCGAGGAGATCTGCAAATCCTGGGCGTAATTCTGGCGGTCGCGCGCCACCAGCCCCGGCACCGCGGCCAGCGCCTCGGAGGCGTTCACGCGCGGCTGGGTGTCGCGGATCTGGCTGGCGTCGATCACGTCGATCGCGGCCGGCAAGTCGAAGCTGGCGTGTTCGCTGCGGCTGCCGGTGACCACGACCACGTTCATTGGTCCCTGCTGGGTTGTGGTGGGCTCGTCGGCGGGCTCGTTGGCTGGCTGACCTGCCGCAAGCACCGCCAGTGGCCAGCAGGCGCACAGGGCGGCGATCGCGTTCAAGCGAAATGCGTGTTGCGTCATTGTTTCTCCATGTTGTCGATAGCACCTCGGGCACTGCGCACCAGCAAGGTCGTACTAATTCGACAAGCAATATACCTGCCATCCCTGAAACAGGTGCGCACGCCGGTGGCATGGGGCTTGCATGGAGTCCGCCAACTGAACGCCGGCGCGGCCGGTACGTCCTCGGCAGGTGTATCGAGGCAGCTTGTCAATACTGTTCCAATTTTGAGCAGGTGTGCCAGAAACGGTGAGCACAACGTGTCCGTCTCCTGCGGCGCCGGGGTGGCACGGTGCTTGCGACGCCCGATGGCGTGCTTCGACACGCCCGCTGCAGCAATGGTCTGCTGTAACGGTCCATCACGACAAATAAAGAGGATGACATGAATCTCGCAGACATCAGCAAGCTCGGCGTCGCCAATCCCTTCAAGCAACGCTACGACAATTACATCGGCGGGCGCTTCGTAGCGCCCGTGAAGGGCGAGTATTTTGCCAACGTCACGCCGATCACCGGCCAGCCGTTCTGCGAAGTCGCCCGCTCGAGCGCGGAAGACATCGAGCTGGCGCTGGACGCCGCCCACGAAGCGAAAGAAGCCTGGGGCAAGACTTCGCCGGCCGAGCGCGCCAATATCCTCAACAAGATCGCCGACCGCATCGAACAGAACCTGGCGCTGATCGCCACCGCCGAGACCATCGACAACGGCAAGCCGATCCGCGAAACCACCGCCGCCGACATTCCGCTGGCGATCGACCATTTCCGTTATTTTGCCGGCGCCATCCGTGCGCAAGAGGGTTCGATCGCCCAGATCGACCATGAAACCTACGCTTACCACTTCCATGAGCCGCTCGGCGTGGTCGGCCAGATCATCCCGTGGAATTTTCCGATCCTGATGGCGGTGTGGAAGCTGGCGCCGGCCCTGGCCGCCGGCAATTGCGTCGTGTTGAAACCGGCCGAGCAGACGCCGGCCTCGATCATGGTGCTGATGGAACTGATCGGCGACTTGCTGCCGCCCGGGGTGGTGAACATCGTCAACGGTTATGGGCTGGAGGCGGGCAAGCCACTGGCATCGAATAAACGCATCGCCAAGATCGCGTTTACGGGCGAGACCGGCACCGGGCGCCTGATCATGCAGTACGCCGCACAGAACCTGATCCCGGTCACGCTGGAGTTGGGTGGCAAGTCGCCCAACATCTTCTTTGCCGACGTCATGGATGCGGACGACGAATTCTTCGACAAGTGCCTGGAAGGTTTTGCCATGTTCGCGCTGAACCAGGGAGAAGTCTGCACCTGCCCGTCGCGCGTGCTGGTCCAGGAATCGATCTACGAGCGCTTCATCGAGCGCGCATTGGCGCGGGTCGCCGCCATCAAGCAGGGCAACCCGCTCGATGCGTCGACCATGATCGGCGCCCAGGCTTCGCAGGAGCAGCTGGAAAAAATCCTGTCTTACCTCGACATCGGCCGCCAGGAAGGCGCGCAAGTGCTGGCCGGCGGTGAACGCAAGGCGCTGGAAGGCGACATGGGCGGCGGCTATTACGTGCAGCCGACCGTGTTCAAGGGAGATAACAAGATGCGCATCTTCCAGGAAGAGATCTTCGGGCCGGTGGTGTCGGTCACGACGTTCAAAGATGAAGCCGATGCGCTGCGCATCGCCAACGACACCCTGTACGGGCTCGGCGCCGGGCTGTGGACGCGCGACGCCTCGCGCGCCTTCCGCATGGGCCGTGCGATCCAGGCCGGCCGCGTCTGGACCAACTGCTACCACCTGTATCCAGCGCATGCCGCGTTCGGCGGCTATAAGCAGTCAGGCATCGGGCGTGAGAACCACAAGATGATGCTCGACCATTACCAGCAGACCAAGAACCTGCTGGTGAGTTATAGCCCGAAAGCGCTCGGGTTCTTCTGAACGGTGCGGGTGGCGCGGCCAGCCCGGTTGCGCCACTTATTATTTGATTTCGGAGTTTTTTTACTACAGTTTCGGAGGTGGTGTATGGCGCCTGTGCCCGCTCGCGTAACCGCAACGCCCGCCGCCCTCGGCTTCATCGACGAGCTGCAGCAACGCCACGGTCCATTGATGTTCTTCCAGTCCGGCGGCTGCTGCGACGGCAGCGCGCCCATGTGCTACCCGGCGGGCGAGTTCAACCTGAGCGACACCGATGTCCACCTCGGCGACCTCGACGGCACGCCCTTCTATATGGGCAGCGAACAGTTCGCCTATTGGGAACACACCCAGCTGATCATCGACGTCGTCGCTGGCAATGGCGGCATGTTTTCGCTCGATAACGGCACCGGACGCCGCTTTCTCACGCGGTCGCGTTTGTTTACCGACGAGGAATCGGACGCTTTGCGCGACTCCATACCGTCGAGTACGACGCCCCGCCAACAGCACAGTTGACTCATCCATTCACTGTGAACTGATCAGTTTTTGCGCACCCCGATGAGATAACAGCCCGCTTCAGCCCTGTCGTAGCCCCGCAGGCGGCCCGGATATGGATGGGCACGAGATTTGCCATCGCTGTCGGTTGCATCACTTGATGCGTACAACATAACCGATCAAGGAGACGGCGATGAACAAGCGGCTTGTATTCCCTTACGCGGCAGGCGTGCTCGGTGCGCTGGCATGCATGCAGCCGGCGGCGGCGGTCGACATCAAGGCGGGCGACTGGACGGTGTCAATCGGCGGCAACGTCAACGCCTACTACACCTTCGTCGATTGCTCGGGCGCCCAGGTCGGCGGGCTGGCGCTGGGTGGCGAAGCGCTCGGCTGCGGCGGTCGCGACAGCCGCACGACGGTCGGCAACGGCCTGCTGCCCAGCGGACTGGTTACTTCCGCGGCATCGCAGCTGGGTGGTTACGACGTCAAGGCGCTGATCGGCATCTATGCCCACACCGCCACCGACAGTGCGATCTCGGCCAATAGCGGGGTCGACGTGCGTCAGGCTTTCTTTACCTTCGGGAACGCCGGCCTCGGCACGGTCAAGCTGGGGCGCGACTATGGCATCTTCGGCGCCAATGCCATTCTCAACGACATGACCCTGATGGGCGTCGGCGCACCCGTGCAGGCGACCCAGCGCGGCCGCGTCGCACTCGGCCATATCGGCGCCGGCTATGCCTACCTGAACCATTACGGGCAGGTTGCCTACACCACCCCGACATTGGGCGGCGGATTCAGTGTCGACCTCGGTCTCATGAGCCCGGTACACGACACGCCGGTCGTCGCCCCTTCCGCTTATACCTCCGCGTCGACACCGCAGTTCCAGGCACAGCTGACGTACAAGCTGGGCGATATCAAGGCTTGGCTCGGCGGCAAGGCGCAACGCTTCGATCCGCTGGTGGCGGGCACGCCCGACCTGACCATGCGTGCATTCGAGATCGGCGCCTTGTACCAGGCGGGACCACTGGGCGCATTGGTAAACTTCCAGGCCGGCACCGGGCTCGGTATCCTGTCCGATGCCGACCAGGGGCGAGTGCGCAGTTCCCATGTCCTGGTGCAGGGAACCTACAAGGTAACCGAGCAGGTCAAGCTGGGCCTGAGTTATGGCCGCAGCGAGAACAGCAACGATGCCGCCGGCACCGGAGGCCTGAAATCGAACGCCAACGTCACCCTCGGCGCCTACTATGCCCTCAACAGTGCGATTACCCTGGTAGCGGAAGCCGGACAGACCCGCTCGAAGGCGTTCGCCGGTCCACGCGACAAGATGAATGGCGTCGCCCTGGGCGGCATCATTTTCTTCTGAAGGGCAGGCTGGACCCTGTCGGAGGAGAGGGGCAAAAAAGCCCTTGCAGGCTACGAACAGGGTTCGCTATAATTCGCCTCCGCCTACGCGGCCCGGTTGAAACGACAACGAAATCAAGTAGTTGAAGCAACGACAGGTGGCCGCGAAATACTGCGGTGTAGCAAAAAAGGAGTTGACGAAGATCGCGAAACACTGCATAATCTCATCTCTCTGCTGCTGGCGAACAAAACGATTCGCAGAACGCAGCAAGGCAGTACCGAATAAAGTTCTTTAAAAATTAACAGTCGATAAGTGTGGGCGTTTGATGAAGGTGCCAAGAGCTTCGGTTCTTGATTACTTAAATTATCAAATGTTCACAAAAGTATTAAGCGTTGTCTCAGCAATGAGATGACGGTCAGTA
>NZ_JACYUY010000044.1 GCF_014842025.1 Massilia sp. CFBP 13721 | reverse complement strand
GCGCCGCCATGTATCGACGGCTCGGGTACTCAAGGCAGGGTTTGTTAGCTAAGACCTTTAAATGACTGGCTCAAGAGCCCACCCTACGGTGCGCTACTGCCTCGGCATTAACCACAGCGCCTCGGCATTACGTAGGGCGGGCATGCCCGCCTTCGAGCTCTTCACGCCGCAACGCTTGTCAACAACGTGGCCTGGAGCCAGGCGATGCAGTCGAGGTTCAAGCGTTGCAACCGGTGGGCATGCCCACCCTACGGTGCCCCCGCCGTCAGCTGCGGCGGTTTCCGCCATGCGCCCACACGTACAGCGCCGGCAGGATCAACAGCGTCAGCACCGTCGACGACAGGATCCCGCCGATCACCACCGTGGCCAGCGGGCGCTGCACCTCGGCGCCGGTGCTGGTCGCCAGCGCCATCGGCAGGAAGCCGAGCGAAGCCACCAGCGCCGTCATCAGCACGGCGCGCAGGCGCACGTCGGCGCCCTCGCGCATCGCCGCCTCGGCTGAATGGCCCGCCTCGCGCAGCGTGCGCACGAACGACACCATCACCAGCCCGTTGAGCACCGCCACGCCGGACAGGGCGATGAAGCCGACCGCCGCCGAGATCGACAGCGGCAGGCCGCGCAGCCACAGCGCCAGCACGCCGCCGGTCATCGCGAACGGAATGCCGCTGAAGACCAGCAAGCCATCCTTGACACTGTTGAACATCAGGTACAGCAGCGCGAACACCAGCGCCAGCGCGGCCGGGACCACGATCGCCAGGCGCGCGCTGGCCGCTTCCAGGTTCTCGAACTGCCCGCCGAGACCGACCCAGGTGCCGGGCGGCAGCGCCACCTTGGCTAATGCCGGCTTGAACTCGGCCACGAAGGAACCGAGGTCGCGCCCGCGCACGTTGGCCGTCACCACGATACGGCGCTTGCCGTTCTCGCGGCTGATCTGGTTCGCCTCCGGCACGAAGCCGAGCGTCGCCACCTCCGACAGCGGGATGCTGGCCGCGTGGCCATCCTTGTCTTTGGCGGGCAGCGCCAACGGCAACTGGCGCAGGCTGTCGACGTCGTTGCGCACGCCTTCGGGCAGCCGCACCGTGATGGCGAAGCGGCGGTCGCCCTCGAAGACCATGCCGACGTCGCGCCCGCCGACCAGGGTGCCGAAGGCTTCCTGCACGTCGGCCACGTTCAGGCCATAGCGCGCCGCTTTGATGCGGTCGACCGACAGCGTCAGCGCCGGCAGTCCCTCGGTCTGTTCGACCTTGACCTCGGCCGCGCCGGGAATCCCGCCCAGCACGCGCGCGATGCGCTGTGCGGCCGCCCCCATGGCCGCGGTGTCGTCGCCGAACACCTTGACGGCGACGTCGCTGCGCACGCCCGAGATCAGTTCGTTAAAGCGCAGCTGGATCGGCTGCGAGAATTCGTAGTTGTTGCCCGGGATTTGCGCGGCCGCGGCGGTGATCGCCGCCACCAGTTCGGCGTGCGACTTGCGCGGCGCCGGCCACTCCTTTTCGGGACGCAGCATGATGTAGCTGTCGGCCGCGTTCGGCGGCATCGGGTCGGTCGCCACCTCGGAAGTGCCGACGCGCGCGAACATGCGCTCGATCTCGGGGAACTGCTTCAGCAGCGTGCTTTCCAGGTGCTGCTGCATCGCGACCGATTGCGCCAGGCTGGTGCCCGGAATGCGCATGGTCAGCACGGCGAGGTCGCCTTCGTCGAGGTTCGGGGCGAACTCGGTGCCCAGGCGCGTTGCCAGCAAGCCGGACAACAGAATGGAGAGCGCCGCAAAGGTGAACGCTACCGGCCGGTTGGCCAGCACCCAGTCGAGCAGCGGCCGGTACAGCGCGCGCGCTTTCGCCATCAGCCGGTTCTCGTGCTCGGCGCCTTCCTTCACGAACAGCGCCACCGCGGCCGGCACGAAGGTGATCGACAGGATCATCGCCGCCAGCAGCGCCATCACCACTGTGATCGCCATCGGATGGAACATCCGGCCTTCGATGCCGGACAGGGCGAAGATCGGCAGGTAGACCGTCATGATGATCAGCTGCCCGAACAGGAGCGGCCGGCGCGCCTCGGCCGCGGCGGCCGCCACTTCGGCGAAGCGTTCTTCGCGTGTGAGGGATCGGCCCGCCGCCGTGCGCGCCAGGCCGAGACGGCGGATGCAGTTTTCGACGATGACGACGGCGCCGTCGACGATGATGCCGAAGTCGAGCGCGCCCAGGCTCATCAGGTTGGCGCTGACCCCGGCCTGCACCATGCCGGTAAACACCATCAGCATCGACAGCGGAATCACCAGCGCCGTGATCAGGGCCGCGCGCAGGTTGCCGAGGAAGAGGAACAGGATCGCGATCACCAATAACGCGCCTTCGACCAGGTTCCGGCGCACGGTGTCGATCGCCTTGTTGACCAGCACCGAGCGGTCGTAGACCGGCAAAGCCTGCACGCCGGGCGGCAGCGAGCGGTTGACGTCTTCGAGCTTCAGGCGCGCCGCCTGCGCCACGGCGCGGCTGTTCTCGCCGATCAGCATGAAGACCGCGCCCAGCACCACCTCGCGCCCGTTCTCGGTGGCCGCGCCGGTGCGCAGCTCGCGCCCGAGTTCGACGTCGGCGACGTCGCGCACGCGCACCGGCGCGCCCTGCACCACGTCGAGCACGATGTTGCGGATCTCTTCCAGCGATTTCACCTGGCCCGGCGTGCGCACCACGAACTGCTCGCCGCCGCGCTCGATATAGCCGGCGCCGGCATTGGCGTTGTTGCGGTCGATGGCATTCACCAGCGTCGCCAGCGACAGGCCGTGCGCCGACAATTTTGCCAGGTCGGGCGCCACCTGGTATTCCTTCAGGTAGCCGCCGATGGTGTTGACTTCGGTGACGCCTTTCACGCTGCGCAGTTGCGGCGCCACGATCCAGTCCTGGATTTCGCGCAGGTCGGCCGGGGTGTAGGGACTGCCGTCGGCTTTGCGCGCGCCCTCCTTCGTCTCCACCGTCCAGTAGAAGATTTCGCCGAGGCCGGTCGCGGTTGGTCCCATCGCCGGTTCGACCCCGGCCGGCAGCCTGGAGCGCGCTTCCTGCAGCCGTTCGCTCACCAGCTGGCGCGCGAAATAGATGTCGGTGCCGTCCTTGAACACGACCGTCACCTGCGACAGGCCGTACTTCGACAAGGAGCGCGTGCTTTCGAGGCGCGGCAGGCCGCTCATCACGGTTTCGATCGGGAAGGTGATGCGCTGCTCGACTTCGAGCGGCGAATAACCGTGCGCGGCCGTGTTGATCTGCACCTGGACGTTGGTGATGTCGGGCACCGCGTCGATCGGCACGCGCGCGTAGCTATGGACGCCGAGCGCGCCGAGGCAGGCGACGACGAAGACGATCAGCCAGCGCCGTGCGATGGCAAGTTCGATCATCTTCTGGAACATGGTCAACGGCCTAGTCATGGTGTTCGGCCTCGGATTTGCCGAGATCGGCCTTGAGCAGGTAACTGCCGCCGGCCGCATACTTCGTTCCGGCCGCCAGGCCCGCGACGATCTCGCTGCGCTTGCCGTCCGAGCGCCCGACGGTGACCGGCTGGGCACGGAAGCCGCCGGCGGTGCGCACGAACACCACGCTGCGCTCGTGCACGGTCTGGATCGCGTCGCTGGCCACCGCCACCGCGACGCTGCCCTGCTGCCCCAGCAGGTCGACCGTGGCCAGCATGCCTGGACGCAGGCGCAATCCCGGATTGGCCAGCGCGATCCTGGCCGTGGCCATGCGCGTGGCCTCGCCCAGCACCGGGCCGACAAACGAGACCGTGCCTTCGAGTTCCTTCGGCTGGGCGTTGACGCTGACCCGGGCCGGCATGCCGCCGGCCACCTGCGCCAGGCTCGCCGCCGGTAGCGCCGCTTCGACCCAGACCTGCGACAGGTCGGCGATCGTCAGCAGCGGCGTCGTCGCATCGACCGCCTGGCCGGCCACCACCGGTTTTTCGAGCACGACGCCGTCCAGCGGCGCGCGCACGGTGACGCTGTTCGAGACCGCCCCGCCCGGCGCGATGCCGAAGGCGGCAAGGCGCTGGCGCGCGGCCGCGGCGCCGAATTCGGCTTCCTTCAGCGCGGCCTGCGCCGCGTCCAGGTCCTGGCGCGCCGAGATGCGCTGCTCCCACAAGGTTTTCTCGCGCGCGTAAGTGATGCGGGCGAGTTCCAGGCGCTGGCGCGCGCCGGCATCATCGGCGCGCCACTGCGCCACCTCCGGACTGCGGATGACGACCAGCGGCTGGCCCTTTTTCACCGGTGTGCCACTCGAGACCGGCACCGACTGCACGATGCCCGCGGCCGGCGCCGCCAGCGCCAGCGTGCGCTCGGCGTTCACCGTCACCTGCGCCGGCAGGTGCAGGCGCTCGCGGATCATGGCGGGCGCGGCGCTGTCGATCGCGATGCCGTTGGCTTTTATTTGCGCCTCGGTCATCGCGATGCCCGCTTCTTCCGTGTCGTGCTCTTCCCTTTCGTCCGCGTGACGGTCGTCGTGGCCATGCGCGTCTTCATGGGCTGCGTGGCCTCCTGCCGTGGATGATTCGGGGGCGCGCCACAACATCAGCGCGGCCAGCGCGGCGGCGAGCGCGCACATCAGCGCGATCAGATAAGTCTGTTTCCTGGTCATGGTGTTTGTTCCTGTCCGGTTGTTCCGGTTTGTTCGGTGGTGGCGCCGGCCAGGCGTTCGATGTCGGCCCAGGCGCGCCAGGCGCCCAGCAGCGCGTCCAGGTAGCGCGTACGCGCCTGGAACAGGGTGCGCTGCGCATCGAGCACGTCGAGCATGGAAAATTTTCCGAACTCGAAACCGGTGAGCGTGCGGTCGTAGGCGGAGGCTGCTTGCGGAAGCACGTCCTGGCGCAGCAGGCTGGCCTCGGCGCGCGCGGTTTCGTAGCGGGCGCCGGCGCCGGCCAGGTCGGCGGCGGCCATTGCCTGGGCCGCCGCCAGTTCGTCGCGCGCCTTGTCGGCACGAATCAGGGCCGCACTGAGGTTGCCGGCGTTGCGGTTGAACAGTGGCAGCGGCACCGACAAACCGACCACGGCCTGGCGCCGGCCAACTTCATCGTCGCGCTGGCTGCCGACCGAAACCGTCACGTCGGGAATCCGCGCCGCGCGTTCGACCTCCGCTTGCGCCAGCTGGGCCGCGAGCTGGCCGCGTGCGCGCCGGACCGCCGCCGTGTCGTCCGCAAGCAGGGTCGCGCGCGGCCTGGCGTCGGGAAGCTGCTCGATGGACGACGGCGCCAGCACGATGGCCTCGCCCGGCTGGCCGATCAGGCCCCCGAGCCGCGCCCTGGCGAGCGCCAGCTCGCCCTTGGCGCCATTCACCGCGCTGGCCGCATCGGCGGCGGCCAGGCGCGCCCTGGTTTCGTCGATGGGCGAGATCTTGCCGGCCGCGACGCGCCTGGCGGCGACATCCACGCTGCGCCGCGCCAGGTCGAGGAGCGACTGCGCCACACCGTGCCGCTCCCCGGCGACCTGCAGCCCGTAAAAGGCGGCGATGACGTGGGCGCGGACTTCCTGGCGCCGCGCCGCAAGTTCGCTGCGGGCGAGGCCGGCACTGCCCTCTGCCAGCGCCACCCTCGCCCGCCGTTTGCCGCCGAGTTCGATCGGCTGGTTCAGTACGATGGTGGTGGTGCGCGTGCCGGCGCGCTGGCCTTCGCGCAGGTATTCCAGCGTGGGATTCGGATAGCTGCCGGCCTGCTCGAGGACGGCGTCGCTGGCCGCGACTTCATGGGCCGCGGCACGCACGCCGGGCTGGGCGAGGGCGAGCCGGATCGCCGTCGGTAAATCAATCGGTGCGGCGTCGAGAGGTGCTGAGATGGCTGTGCCGCGCAGTGGTTGCGCAGCAAGGCCGCAGCACCACGCGTACAGAAATAGCGCGGCCAGCATCGGCAGCCGCTTGGGTTGGATGGTCATGCATGCTCCTGAAAAAACGTCGATCAGGCGCGCAGGAGCATGCGGACCAAGACGCCCACATGCGAAGATCCCGCGCGCACCCCTGGCGGCGTCAGGCCATGGGAGGCCGCTCGAGGCGGCGCGCGGGCACGGAAGTCAGGAAGGGGATGCGGGACGACACCGCCGACACGCGGTGGCGGGTTGCAGGGACAGCGGCGCTGTGCGTGGGCACGGCGGAGACTTGTCCGAACACGCATGCCGGACAGTGGGGATCGGCCAGCGACGAGGCGGCATCGTCGGCCACGAATACCGGCACCGCGACCGGTGCACCGTTCTCCTGCGCCGCCGCATGATGCGTGATGCCGCCGGGTGTCGCCACGCAGCACTGGTCCGCCATTGCCAGGGATACCTGGAACGGGTAGATCAGCAATAGCAGGATGAGAAACCAGCGGCGCATGGGCAGAAAATCATCGGAACGAAGCGCCATCATACTTGCTCTTGTCACCCCAGGCCATCGGGACAGCGGATTTGCTTGTCTGGCATCCGAGGCAGCAGCGTCAATTCGATATTCGTTGAAATGTCGTAGCGACCTCAGTATGATGGCAGCATCATTCAACCAGAGCGCACATGGAAACAAAAGCCGCCCTCGCCGCACTCGCCGCCCTGGCCCAGGAAAGCCGGCTGGCCGTGTTCCGCCTGCTGGTCCAGGCCGGCCCGGCCGGATTGGCCGCGAGCCGCATCGCCGCGCTGCTCGACATCGCGCCCTCCTCGCTCTCGTTCCACCTGAAGGAGCTGTCGCACGCGGGCCTGCTGGGGGCGAAACAGGATGGCCGCTTCGTGATTTATTCGGCCAACGTCGCCGCGATGAATGGCCTGGTTGGTTTCCTCACAGAGAACTGCTGCGGCGGCGTTCCGTGCGGCGTGGCGACCGACGTCTGCGCACCCGATTGCAAGCAACCCGACTGACCTCCATGAACATCCTCTTCCTCTGCACCGGCAACTCCTGCCGCTCGATCCTCTCCGAAGCCACCTTCAACTATTTGGCACCGGCCGGCATGCGCGCGCTCAGCGCCGGCAGCCAGCCCACCGGCTGGCTGCATCCGCGCGCCCTCGCGCTGCTGGCGCGCAAAGGTATCTCGACCGAGGGCTACTCCAGCAAGTCGCGGAACGACTTGCCGGTCGTGCCGGACATCGTCGTCACCGTCTGCGGCAGCGCCGCCGGCGAGACCTGCCCTGCGTACCTGGGACCGGTGCTGCGCGCGCACTGGGGCCTGGACGACCCGAGCCACGTCGTTGGCACGAACGAGGACATCGAGGCGGCATTCGAGCGCACCTACCAGATCATCCTGGCACGCACGCAAGCCTTTCTGGCACTGCCGTTCGACCAGCTGAACGTGGACAAGGCCAGGCTCAAGGGAGAGCTCGACCGCATCGGCACGCTATTCCCGTAAGCTGCAACAAGGACCGCCGTGCTGCTTGCCCTCCTGATCTTCATTGCCACCCTTGCCTTGGTCATCTGGCAGCCGCGCGGCCTCGGCATTGGCTGGAGCGCGTCCGCCGGGGCGGCGCTGGCCCTGGCGACGGGTGTGATCGCGCCGGCCGATATCCCGGTTGTGTGGGGCATCGTCTGGAACGCAACCGGCGCCTTTGTCGCCGTGATCGTCATCAGCCTGCTGCTGGACCGGGCGGGTTTCTTCGAATGGGCCGCGCTGCACGTGGCGCGCTGGGGCAATGGCAACGGCCGGCGCCTGTTCGTGCTGCTGGTTCTGCTTGGGGCGGCGGTGGCGGCGCTGTTCGCCAACGATGGCGCCGCGCTGATCCTGACGCCCATCGTGATCGCCATGCTGGCGGCGCTGCGTTTCCCGCCCAAGGCCACCCTCGCCTTCGTGATGGCGGCCGGCTTCATCGCCGACACCGCCAGCCTGCCGCTGGTGGTATCGAACCTGGTGAACATCGTCTCGGCCGATTATTTCGGTATCGGCTTCGCGCGCTACGCGGCGGTGATGGTGCCGGTCAACCTGGTGTCGGTCGCTGCCACGCTGGCGGCGCTGGCCTGGTTCTTCCGCAAGGACATCCCCGCGCGCTACGATCTCGCCCAGCTGCGGCGCCCGCAGGAGGCCATCGTCGACCGCGCCACCTTTGTCGCCGGCTGGTGGGTGCTGGCGCTGCTATTGATCGGTTTCTTCTGGCTCGATGAGATCGGCGTGCCGATCTGTGTCGTTGCCGCCGGGGGCGCCGCCGTGCTGCTGGCGGTGGCGGTGCGCGGGCATCGCATCGCAACGCGCGAAGTGCTGCGCGGCGCACCGTGGCAGGTGGTAGTGTTTTCGCTCGGGATGTACCTGGTCGTGTACGGGCTGCGCAATGCCGGCCTGACCGGCCTGCTGACGGCGCTGCTGGACCGGTTCGCCGGCTACGGCGTCTGGGGCGCGGCGCTTGGCACCGGTTTCGTCACCGCTATCCTCTCTTCCATCATGAACAACATGCCGACCGTGCTGGTGGGTGCGCTGGCGATCGACGCCACTGCCAGCACGGGCGCGGTGCGCGAAGCGATGGTGTACGCCAACGTCATCGGCGCCGACCTGGGTCCGAAGATCACGCCGATCGGCAGCCTCGCCACCCTGCTCTGGCTGCACGTGCTGGCGGCGAAAGGCATCCGCATCTCCTGGACATATTATTTTCGCGTCGGGATCGTGCTGACGCTGCCCATCCTGTTCCTGACCTTGTGCGCGCTGGCGCTGAGGCTGAGCATTAACTGAGCCGAGAAAACACCATGACCACCATCCCGAACCTGCCCAACCTCCAGGCCGAACTGCTCGACATCCCGACCGTCGACAAGCTCGCCCCCGCCGGCGCCATGGACCACCCGCCGCGCATCCTGCTGCTGTATGGCTCATTGCGCGAGCGCTCGTTCAGCCGCTTCCTCACCTTCGAGGCGGCGCGCATCCTCGAGCACTTCGGCGCCGATGTCAGAATCTTCGATCCGCTGGATCTGCCGATGGCCGGCAGCGTGCCGGAGACGCACCCGAAGGTGGTCGAACTGCGCGACCTGTGCCTGTGGTCCGAGGGCCAGGTCTGGTGCAGCCCCGAGCGCCATGGCGCGGTGACTGCGGTGATGAAGAACCAGATCGACTGGATTCCGCTGGAAATGGGCGCGATCCGTCCGAGCCAGGGCCGCACGCTGGCGGTGATGCAGGTCTGCGGCGGCTCGCAATCGTTCAACGTGGTGAACACGCTGCGCCTGCTGGGGCGCTGGATGCGCATGTTCACGATCCCGAACCAGTCCTCGGTGCCGATGGCCTACAAGGAATTCGACGACGCAGGACGCATGAAGCCGTCGAGCTACTACGACCGGGTGGTCGACGTGATGGAGGAACTGGTCAAGTTTACCTTGCTCACGCGCGGCCGCACCGATTACCTGACCGACCGCTACAGCGAGCGCAGCGAGCGTGCGCGGGAGGCGATCGACCGGCAGTTGCAGAAAATTTAAGGCGGCTCGACGAGACCGGAATATTGCTTATGCAAGTTCCGTTGCCATCTAACAACGATTGAACGCAACCGAATCGTTTCCATACGTAAATATATCGACTTCACCAAGGCCGCTCCGCTACAGTCCACTCCGTAGCGTGCTCCGTGCATGCGGCCGGTTTTGGCGCCGGCGTACCAAACCGCCGGCAGTGCCGCTCGCCCGTGCACGCCGGACCCCGAACGAAAGCGATCCATGTTGTTCCCTTCCCTTGCCGTCCTCCCCGCCTCCGCCAGCGCGGGCGCCGTCCTGTTCGTCCTCGCCGGCGCCGCCTGCGCCGACACGGGCACGCCGGGCTGGACCTTCTCCGGCTTCGGCACGGTGGGCGTGGCGCGTTCCGACGAGCGCCAGGCCGACTTCGTCGCCACCATCCTGCAGGGCAATGGCGCCGGGCACACGGCGCGCTGGAGTCGCCACGTCGACAGCAAGCTGGGCGGCCAGGTTGACTTCACCCTCGATCCGCGCTGGTCGGCGGTGCTGCAGGTCGTGAGCCAGCAGCGCCACGACAACAGCTACCAGCCGCGCGTGGAATGGGCCAACATCAAATACCAGGTGACGCCCGAACTGGCGCTGCGCCTCGGGCGCATCGCGCTGCCGGTGTTCATCGCCGCCGACTACCGCAAGGTCGGCTATGCCTACCCGTGGGTGCGTACGCCGATCGAGGTGTACGGCGTCCTGCCGCTGAGCAGCAGCGACGGCGCCGACCTCAGCTGGCACTGGAACGGCGAATCGGTGCGCAGCACCACGCAAGTCCTGTACGGCCATACCGACGTGGCGCTCTACGGCGGCGCGCGCTTGCACGGGCGCGGCATCGCCGGCCTGTCGCACACGGTCGAGCGGGGCGCCCTGAGCGCGCGCGCATCCGTGATGACGGCGCGCGTGTCGCTCAGCATGTATCCCGAATTGTCCGATGCGCTGCGTGGTTTCAGCGCGCAGGGGCGCGACATCGCACGACGCCTGGACGTTGCCGACAAGCGCGCCTCGATGGTCAGTCTCGGCATGAACTACGATCCGGGACAGTGGTTCGTGCTGGGCGAAGCCGGCTACACCCAGGTCGACGGATACCTCGGCGGCACGCGCTCGGCTTACCTCAGCAGCGGCTGGCGCCATGGCGACCTGACTCCCTATGCCGGCTATGCGCGGGTACGGGGCATCCGACCGCACGGCCCGAAAGCAGTATCCCTCGACGGCCTGGCGCCGCCCTACGCAGCCGCCGGTGCGGCGCTGAACGCCGGGCTCGACATGCTGCTGGTACGCAGCGTGCCCTCGCAATCCACGCTCAGCGCCGGCCTGCGCTGGGATTGTGCCCCGAACCTCGCGCTGAAGTTCCAGCACGAACGCGTTACCACACGTCGCGGTTCGCGCGGCCTGTTCATCAATTCGACACCGGACTACGAACCCGGGCGCACGGCGCACGTGACCAGCGCCGCCCTCGACTTCGTCTTTTGAGGGCCGCCATGACACATCGACCTGCAAGGCTGCTGGCCGCCCTTCTCCTCGCATGCTGCGCCGGCCTGGCGCAGGCCGGTGACCTGGTGGTGGTGGTCTCGGCGCGCAGCACGGTCGAGGCGCTGCGGCCGGAACAGGTGGCCGCCATCTTCCTGGGCCAGGCGCCGCGTTTCCCGAACGGCACGGTCGCGACCGCGCTCGACCAGCCGCTCGGCACGTTCGAGCGCAACCAGTTCTACCTGCGCGTGACCGGCAAGACGCCGGCGCTCTTGAGGGCGCACTGGTCGAAGATGGTGTTCACCGGCCGCGGCCAGCCGCCGCGCGAACTGGCCGACAGCGCAGCGGTGCGCAAGGCGGTGGCCGACGACCCGGCCCTGATCGGCTATATCGAACGCGAGGCGCTCGACCCGAGCGTGCGCCAGGTCTTGCTGGTGCATTGAAAGGACGACCATGATTTCCACTTCCGTCTCCCCGCGCATCGCGGCGCGCCGTCCCAGGCTGGCCGGCTGGCTCGGGCGCGGCCTCGACACGCACATCTCGCTGCCGCTGTTCGCGGTCCTGCTCGTCATTGGTCTGTGGATCCTGACGCTGCGCGTGATCGACGCCGACCGCGCCGCGACCTTGAACGCCGCCCACGCGGCCACGCGGGAACGCGTCGAGACCTATGAAGCGCAGATGGCGCGCAGCCTGAACGGCATCGACCAGACCCTGAAGGTGCTCAAGTACGCGGTCGAACTGAACGGCGCGGAAGGCGCCATTCCGGCCCTGCGCCAACAAGACCTGCTGCCGCCCGGCCTGGTGTTCGTGGTCTCGGTCGCCGACCGCAACGGCCACGTTAATGCCAGCAACCCGGACCAGGGCGTGCATGACGTCTCCGGCACCGGCTACTTCCTCTACCATCGCAACAACGACCTGGGCCTGCCTTTCGTGAGCGCGACCATGGGCGACGGCGCGCGCGCCGAGCCGCACCTGCACTTCACGCGCCGCATCAACGACCGCGCCGGCCGCTTCGCCGGCATCGCCATCGTCGCCGCCGACCCCTCGTATTTCACCAGCGCCTACGAACGCTCGCGCGACGGCGAGCACGGCATGCTGGGCCTGGCCGGCATCGATGGCGTGATGCGCGCACTGCGCGTCGGCGAGCATGTCAGTTGGGGCCAGCGCATCGAACTCGGCACCTCCGAGGGCGGCATCGCGCTGCATACCGGCCCCGACGGCATCGCGCGCTACACCAGCGTGCAGCGCCTGCACGGCTTTCCGCTCGCGATCGTGGTCGGGCTGGCGCGGCATGAACAATTCGCCGCCTTCGAGGAAAAGCGCCGCACCTATCTGCTGGCCGCGGCCAGCGCCAGCGCCCTGCTGCTGCTGGTGGTGGCCGTGATCGCGGGCTGGGCCTGGCAGCTGGCCCGGGTGCGGCGCCGCGCGCGCCGCGCCCAGGAAACCTATGCCGCCGCGTCCGAGGGCAGCCTGGATGCCTTTTTCGTGCTGCGCGCGCTACGCCAACCCGGCAGCCCCGGCTCCGGCGCGCGCATCGTCGACTTCGTGGTGGAGGCGACCAACACCCGCGCCGAGGGCATCACCGGCCTGCCCCGCGCCGAGATGCAGGGCATGCTCCTGTGCGACATGCTGCCGCACTACCGCGACAACGGTATCTTCGACGACCTGGCCGCGGCGACCGAGGACGGCCAGCCGCGCGAAGGCGAATGGCAGGCCTCGACGCGCCAGGCCGCCGGGCGCTGGCTGCACCGCCAGATCGTGGCGGTCGAGAATGGCGTGGTGGTGATCGTGCGCGACATCACCGAGCGCAAGCAGGTCGAGGCGCGCATCTTCCACATGGCGCATCACGACGAGCTGACCGGCCTGCCGAACCGCAACCTGATGCACGACCGGATCGAGCACGCAGTCAGTAACGCTGCGCGCAACGGCAATGCGGTGGCGCTGGCCTTTGTCGACCTCGACGGCTTCAAGCTGGTCAACGACGGCCTTGGCCACAAGGCCGGCGACGAACTGCTCAAGGTGATCGGCAAGCGCATGGGCGCCTGCCTGCGCCGCAGCGACACGCTGGCGCGCTTTGGCGGCGACGAATTCGTGATCCTGCTGCCCGACCAGGGCCACGATCCGGACGCGCTGGCGCCGCTGCTGGAAAAGATCCGCGTCGCCGTCACCGAGCCGGTGCAAGTCAGTGGCCAGGCGGTGCAGGTCAGCTGCAGCATGGGCGTGGTGATGTATCCGCGCGATGGCATGGATGCCAGCGCCCTCCTGATGAACGCCGACGCCGCGATGTACCGCGCCAAGGACCTGGGCAGCAACAACTTCCAGTTCTACGCGCGCGAGATGAATGCCAGCATCGAAGAAAAGCTGGTGCTGCTCGACGGCCTGCGCCAGGCCGTCCAGGCCACCTTCGAAGGCGCGGCCGACAACGGTTTCCGCCTGCTGTACCAGCCGAAGGTGGACTTGCGCAGCGGCCGCGTGTTCGGCGTCGAGGCGCTGATCCGCTGGCAGCATCCGGAACACGGCATGGTGCCGCCGCAGCGCTTCATCGGCCTGGCCGAAGAGAGCGGCCTGATCGTCGAGATCGGCGACTGGGTCATCCGCGAAGCCTGCCGCCAGGCGCGCGCCTGGGTCGATGCCGGCCTGCCGCCGGTGACGATGTCGGTGAACGTGTCGGCGCGCCAGTTCGAGGAGGCGCGCCTGGTCGAGCGCGTCGCTTGCGCCCTGCGCGACAGCCGCCTGGCGCCGGAACTGCTGGAACTGGAAGTGACGGAAAGCCTGATCATGCGCGACCTCACCCGCTCGGTGGCCAGGATGCGCGAGCTCGAAGCGATGGGCGTGTCGCTGTCGATCGACGACTTCGGCACCGGCTACTCGAGCCTGTCGTCCTTGAAAACCTTCCCGATCAGCCGCCTGAAGATCGACAAGAGTTTTGTCAGCGAACTGGCCGACAACCCCGACGACCAGGCGATTGCCATGGCGGTGATCTCGCTCGGCCACAAGTTGAATTTGCGCGTGATCGCCGAAGGCGTCGAGACCGAGCAGCAGCGCGCGTTCTTGCGCGCCAACGAATGCGACGAGATGCAGGGGTATTTGTTCAGCAAGCCGGTGTCGGCGGACGATATTGTCGACATGCTGGAGGTGCATGCGTTGGAGATGGGGGCGGTTTAACGGCGGGGACATTCACCGAACCGCGTTCACAGACCGGCAGGGTGGGCGGGGAACCCGCCCACCCTGCCGGTCTGCTCGAATGAATCGGTGTTATTTGATGCCGGCGGCTTCGCGCAAACGCCGTACTAAGGCCTCGGCATCCGCATCCACGTGCATCAACGCCGCATGCCCTTCGCGCACGAACCCCTCCTCCACCTGGTGCCGCGCAAAACTCACCAGCCCGTCATAAAACCCATCCACGTTCAGCAAGCCGATCGGCTTGGCATGAATCCCCAGCTGCGCCCAGGTCACCATCTCGAACAGTTCTTCCAGCGTGCCGAAGCCGCCCGGCATGGCGATGAAGCCTTGCGACAGTTCGGCCATCATGGCTTTGCGCTCGTGCATGTCCTTGACGACGAACAGCCGCGTCAGGCCAGCGTGGCCGACTTCGCGTTCGACCAGGGCGCGCGGGATGACGCCGGTGGCTTCGCCGCCGAGGCGCAGCACCTCGTCCGCGATCACGCCCATCAGGCCGACCTTGCCACCGCCATACACGAGGGCGATGTTGTGTTCGACCAGTACGCGCGCCAGCACGCGGGCGGCGTCGGCATACAGGGGCTTGGCGCCATTCGAGGCGCCGCAGTAGACGGCAATGGATTTCATAAAAATTCCAAAATAGTAGAGCGCCTGATAAAACCGCCCAGGGCAAGGCGCGGCGTCGAAGACAGTACGCTAGTACGGCGAGACGCTGCAACGCCGCCATGGGTGGTTTTATCAGGCGCTCGGGTCGCGGCCTTCGTCGGGCAGCTTCTTCAGATACTCTTCGCTCAGCTTCTCGAACAGGAGGCTGGTATCGCCGCGCAAATACGGCCCGAGCATCGACAGCACCTGGTAGCAGCCGCGCGCCAGGGCGTCGGCGATGGCCTGTTGTTCGCTGTACTTGCGCGGATTGCGCACGTATTCGTAGGATAGCCAATAGGTGGCGACGACGACCATGTTGGTGGCCATGGCACCGATCTGCTGGTCGGAGGCTTCCAGCGACTGTTCGCTGCGCAGGTCTTCGCACAGCTGGCGCGCGACCTTGATCTTGTGGGCGAGGATGGCCTTGAAGTGCAGCTCGAGCTTGCGGTTGCGCGAGAGCAGGTCGTTGAGGTCGCGGTAGAAGAAGCGGTAGCGCCAGATCAGCTCGAACATCAGGTGCAGGTAGAGCCAGACGTCCTCCATGTTCGAGCGCCGCCCCGCCGGCACCGTGAGGATGCGCTCGATCTCGGTTTCGAACTGCACGAAGATCGAATTGACGATGTCGTCCTTGTTGCGGAAATGGTAGTACAGATTGCCGGGCGAGATATTCATCTCCTCGGCAATGACGGTCGTCGTGATGTTCGGCTCGCCGAACTCGTTGAACAGCCTGAGCGAGAGCTCGAGGATGCGTTCACGGGTGCGGCGTGGAGCTTTCTGTAGCATGGATGGCGGTCTGTATGGTGTCACGCGCAAGCATATCATCGAACCGTATGCCGGCGGCATTGCGGCCGGCCCCACGGTTCGGTACTTGCGCCGTCAGTCGGCGGCGTCGCTTCGCTGCGCGGCCTTCTTGGTGGATGGACGCTTGGCGGGCGCTTTCGCGGGCGCGGCCTGTTTGTCCGCCCTCTTGCGCAGGTGTTCGCCGGCCAGCTCGGCCACCATCCGCTCGAGTTCGTCGATGCGGTGGTGCAGCGCTTCCATTTCGCTGCGCGCCGGCACGCCGATGGTGGCCAGGGCGCGCGCCACGCGTTCCTCGAACACCTGCTCCAGCTTGCCCCAGGTGCCCGAGGCACGGCGACTGGAGCGCTCGGCCTTGCGCGCCACGGTGTCGGTCGCATCCTCGACCTGGCGCGCGCGCTTTTGCAGCTCGCTGCCGTCGCGCACCAGGCGCGTGAATTCACGTCCGCCGGCCTGCTGGGCCTTGGCAAAGGCGCCCAGGCCCGCCTGCCAGATCTGCTGGGCCGAGCTGCGCACGGCGCGCGACAGCGCTTCTTCTTCCTGCTCGAGTTCCTTGATATTTTTCGTCATCGCTTCCTCATCCTGTGCAGCCCATTGTAGGCCTGCACCTTAGTACCCGCATTGTAAACGGCGCGTGCATCTTCCAGCAGCGCCAGCAAGGCGCCGAGCCGCCATGGCTTGGCCTGGAAGGCGTCGGCGTCGCCCGTCTCCAGCGCCGCCGCGATCGCCGGATCGTCGCGCGCGCCCGACAACAGGATGCGAGCACTCGCGGGTTGCAGGCGCCGCGCCTGCGCCAGCAATGCGGCGCCGCTGAGGTCGGGCATCAGGTGGTCGCTGACGATCGCGGCCACCGGTTCGCGCGCCAGCACGGCCAGCGCCGCAGCGCCGGAGCCGGCCGCCAGCAGGCGCCAGCCCTGCCCCTGCAGCGCTTCCTGCAGCATCGCCAGCATGAAGGGATCGTCGTCGACCAGCAGCAGCGCCGGTGCCTGCGCGTCGTTGTGCAGCGTGAGCGCGCCCAGCTCCTCCATCACCAGGTCGAGCACGCGGCCATTGCAGCCGAGCGCCACGTGGCCGACGCCGCCCAGCGCGAGGTTGCGCGCGCCCTCCAATACGCTCGAGGTCTGCGGCGAGACGATGTTGTCGTGGTGGCTGAAGATGGAGGTGACCAGGGCGCGCCGCGCCGGGTCTTCCGACGCAGCCAGTTGGCACAGCCAGTCGCAGGCCACGCCGCGCACGCGCCGCATCTGCGCCGCATTCGCGCCCAGGCCGAAGTTGGCGAGCCCAGTGCCGTGGTGCGGCGTGCCCAGCGTGACCAGGCGCGCCACGCGCGCGCTGCCGTATTCGCGCATCCAGGCGCGCGCCACCAGCCCGCCCATGCTGTGGGCGACGATGGCGACCTGCGCTGCGCCGGTCGCCGCGCACAGCTCCGCGACGGCGCGCTCGACCAGCGGCACATAGCCGTCGATCGCGCCGCCGACCGGTTCCAGGTCGATGGCGGCGTAGCTGATGTGGTTACGTTCCAGGCGCGGCATCAGGTGACGCCAATAGCCGCTGTTGCAGCCGTAGCCGTGTATCAGCAGCACGGGCACGTAGCCCGAATCGGCTTCGATGCGGCGGCAGGCCCTCGCGTGCGGCATGAACCAGGAGGTGGCCAGCATGCTGCTGCGGTATTCCTCGGCCAGCAGGCGCAGGCGCGCGCGCCAGCCCAGGTGGAATTCGCGCGGGGTCGGACTGGCGAAGCAGGCGCTGAGGACAAAATTGTTCATGTTAATCACCAGACGCACCAGCACTACACAGGCCAGGCCCAGGGCCAATGCCATCCAGGGCGCGGCGCCGAACAGGCGCCAGGCGGCGAAGGCAATCGCTGCGGCGCCCACGGCTTGCACCACCAGCAGCCATTGCAGCATGCGGCGCGCGCTCATGCGTTTGCTGTGACTCATGCCATTGGACTCTTTGTTTTCATCCAACATAGTGTACGCCAGGCAGGGGTATCGACATGGCATCAGCCTGGAGGACATCGTCAGGATGACGGCTATCTCATGCTGCAGGCAAATAAGCTTTGCAAGATGTACTCCACATGCAAATTTTGTTTGCATAGCGCCACGTATACTTGGTCACCCCTTCGGACCAGCCTTCTCTTGAGGGCGGCGGGCTTGTACCATAGGCGTATTCAGCTCGACTACGAAAGCCTCACATGACCACCACCAACTTCTCCCGCGCCGCCCTGCTGGCCGTCTTCGCCGCCGCCTGCGCCCTGCCTGTCCAGGCCGCCAGCACGGCCGCCTCGTCGGCCTCGAGCGCCGGCTCGGCTTCCTCGGGCAGCGTCTCCGATTCGATCGGCTCGTCCAGCAACAGCGGCGGCGACGAGCGTCGCGTGGCTGCCGGCGAATACCGCGTGATCGACGTCGCCGCCGCACCAGGCAAGCCGGATACCACACGCATGACCCTGCATGCAGCCAGCGGCGAGCGTGAGTTCACCCTCGACGTGCCGAACCGCGCGCTGGCGCAGCGGAGTGTCGACAAGGGCGCACTGGTGCAGGTCAACGCGCGCGAATACGGCTACGAATTCGCCCATGCCGACAGCAAGCAAGCCTTCTTCCTCGCACTGGAAGACAACTGGTACCGCGAACTGGGTTCGCAAAAAGTCGCGATCTGATGCGTGTTCGATTCCGGCTCGGCGCAGTTCCACTGGCACTGGCGCTGTGCGCCAGCAGCGGCGCCTGGGCCGGCCTGCCGACCTTTTGCGAACGCGCCAGCGAGATCAGCGCCGCCGAGCAGGACCGCGTGCTGCGCTTTGCCGGCGTCGTCAAACGCGAACTCGAACAGTCCGGCGCCCGCGTGGCGCTGGTGGCGCGTGCCGGCACCGACCTGAGCCGCTTCGGCCTGTTGTATTCGCACGCCGCCGTCGCCCTCAAGGACAATCCCGCCGCTCCCTGGGCCGTACGCCAGCTCTACTACGCCTGCGACGAGTCGCGCCCGCGCCTGTTCGACCAGGGCGTGGCCGGCTTCGCGCTCGGCGCCGACACGCCCGCGAGCGGCCACATGTCGCTGGTCTTCCTGCCCGAGCCGGACGGCGCGCTGCTGGAACGGGCCGCGCTCGACAAGCCGCTGGCGCTGTCGCTGCTGGCCGGCGAATACAGCGCCAACGCCTATGCCTTCGGCACGCGCTACCAGAACTGCAACGGCTGGGTGGCCGAACTGCTGGCCGGCGCCTGGGGCCATCTCGGCAGCGCCGCCGCGCCGCGCGCCCAGGCCCAGGCCTGGCTGCGCACCCAGGGCTACACGGCCGGCCCGGTGCGGATCCCCTCGCACGCGATGATGTTCGCCGGCCAGTTCGTGCCGCTGCTGCACGTGAACGACCATCCGGTCGAGGATATTCACCAACTCGCGCTGCAGGTCAGCGTGCCGGAGTCGATCGAAGCCTTCGTGCACGCCAGGGCGCCGGCGGCGCGCCGGGTCGAACTATGCCACGACCGTGAGCGCATCGTCGTGCGCCGCGGCTGGCAGCCGATCGGGGCGCAGTGCCGGGCGCTGCCAGGTGACGAGGTGATTGCGTTCGCGTCGGCACCTTGATTGAAACGGAAAACACATGGAACGCAGGAAGACTATCGACAAGCTGACAGAGCATGGCAGCTACCGCGATGCCCTTTTCTACCGTCACCCCGGCGGACTGCGCTTCGAACTGTCGAGTGGCGGCGACGCACTGGAACTGGTACTGACGGCCCTGCAGCGGGCCACTGCGGTCTGCAAGAACATTTTCGACGGCAGCGCTTCGATCCTTGTCCATCTGCAGCGCTACGCGCCGCAGAATCGGTTCCAGCTGCGCAGCACGCTGCGGGAATTACGCGCCGCTGGCATCGATCCGCCGCGTAGCAGAAGCATCTGGCTCGACGCAGTGAGCGAAGACGAGAAGTTTTCCTTCGACGTCGGATACTGGGTGCAGTGCGCGTTCGAACTCCCCGTCGCCAAGCTGCAGGCCCTGCTGTGGTGCGCACTCACCTGCGATTTCCCCAGCCTGCGCCCGAATCCTGGATGCCGCATCTACCTCATCCACCCTGACAAGGACATCATCGTGCATCCGTACGACGACCGCGGAATGGACGTGATCGGCAGGGGAAAGCCGACCCTGGCGGCGCTGTACAGGAAGCACAAGGATTGGCTGCTGGCTTACGATATAGCTGCGATGGCGCAGACGTTCGAAACGACGCCAGAGCAGCCCCAGCCTGCCGCCAACGGAGCAAATTTCATCGATGGAGCGAAGATGCAATTGAACGATGTCGAAGTCGTGAAAGATGCGGACACCGAGCGGCCGATTCCTTCGGCATGGCGCCCGGTCATCCAGCGCATCGTCGATGCGTTCGTTTGCCACGATTATCTGCTTGCCGCAGGAATCCCGGGCGTCGCACGGGTGTCGACGAAAACCGCCAGGCAGATTCAGGACTACATCGGCAGCTACGGGGAGACGCTGGTCGCGCTTCCTGCCGAGACCTGGAAGACGTCGGTCTGCATCTGGACGGGTCGGCACTGGGACGCCCTGATCGATCTGTGGACCGCCGACGAGGGCCCAAGCGACATGGTGCTCAAGCTGGACGTCGCGGAAAGCGACGCGACTTACCTCTTCGATATCCAACTGGTGTATGTTCCTTGAGAACGGCTTGCCACACCAACCAGGACGACCATGACGACAAGCGACCCCACGCACATTTTCGACGCAGCCATCGCGCTGGCACCGGCGGCGGACGGCCACTACACCGGCCACACGCATCCCGCCTACGCCAACATGGTCGGTCCCTTCGGCGGCGTCATCGGCGCGGCATTGCTGAATGCGATCGTGCAGCATCCGCAGCGCCTGGGCGACCCCTTGTCGCTCACCGTGCACTTCGCCGCGCCGATCGCCGATGGCGGTTTTTCGGTACAGGCCAGGGCCGTGCGCACCAACCGCTCGACCCAGCACTGGTACGTGGAACTGATCCAGGATGATGGCGTCGCGGCGTTCGCCACGGCCGTCACCGCGGTCCGGCGCGACACCTGGCACGCCCTCGACGCCGTCTTTCCCGCGGCGCTGCCGGCAGACAGCATCGCACCGGCGCCGGCGATCCCGCGCGCCGCATGGACCGCGTGCTACGAGATGCGCTTCGTCGACGGCATTCCCGGCGCGCCGGGATCGGAAAGCGCGTCGTCGGAATCGCTGCTGTGGATTCGCGACCAGCCGGCGCGACCGCTCGACTTACTCTCGCTGTCGGCCATCTGCGATGCCTTTTTCCCGCGCATCTTCGTGCGCCGGCCACAGTGGGTGCCGATCGGCACGGTCGCTCTGACCACCTATTTTCATGCGGACGCCGCGCAACTGGCGGCGCAAGGCCACGCACCCCTGCTGGGACGAGCGCGGGCGCTGAATTTCAGAAAGGGGTTTTTCGACCAGACGGCCGAGATCTGGAGTACGGCGGGCGAGTTACTGGCAACGACGCATCAAGTGGTGTATTTCAAAGAGTAGCGATGCAGGGTTTGTTACGGCAGTAGTTGAAAGCATGCGTGCGTCACGCGTGGACGGAGCCATTCGTGGCCCAGTCTACCCTCCGCCCTGCAACGGCTACAAACACGTTTCGACATAGGCGACCGAAGGCTGCAGGCCGGCGCGGATGCGCGTGATCTTGCCGCCGGACTCTTCCAGGATGATGGCGCTGCGGCCGTCGGCGCCAGGGAACGTCAGGTAATGGCCGGCGGGATCGTATTTGTGGACGCTGACCTCGGCGTTGGGATGCTTCGCACGCACTTGCGCCAGCGTATCGCCGAACGCGACAGCGAGCGTGTTGCCGACGCCCGGCTCGGCGTCGGCGCGGGTAACGACGCCTTCCTCGACCATGAAGCGCAGCTTGGGCAAGGTGGGGAAACGCACCATGCTGCAAGCCGGGTCGAAGGCTTGCGGCAAGCTGGCCTTGCTTGCGGTCGCCGCTTCCGCTTGCGCCAGCGTCATGCCGAAACGGATCGGCCCGATTCCGCTGGCGCTCAAGGATGTCGATGCGGTCGATGCGGTCGATGTCGTCGATGCCGGCGACGTGACAGGTGCACTGGCGGGCGCGGCGGGTGGTGCGGCGCGGTCCGAACATGCGCCTAGCAGCACGATCACCCCTAGATAAACAATCGTTCGCATCGCCTTCCTTTCTGGTTCACTACCGCTTTTACTTCTTGAGAATCTGGCGTGCAATCCCGCGCAGGATATTGACTTCTTCCGTCTCCAGCTGGGTGCGCGCGAACAGGCGCTTCAGGCGCGGCATCAGCTTTTTCGGATTGTCGGCGTTGAGGAAACCGATCGACACCAGCGCTTCTTCCAGGTGCGCATACATGCCTTCGATCTGGGTCACGCTGGCGGCGGCGCCGTGGAAGCCGACCGGCGTCTCCGACACGCCGTCGCCGATGGCCGCCATCCGGCATTCGTAGGCCAGCACCTGCGCCGCTTGCGACAGGTTCAGCGACGAGTAGGTGGGGTTGGCCGGAATATTGATCAGCACATTGCATTTCTCGACGATCTCGTTGGGCAGGCCGACGCGTTCGTTGCCGAGGATGAGCGCGGCGTTCACCTCGCCCTGCCCCGCCGCATGCTCGGCAAAGGCGCGCGGTGTCCACACCGGCGGCGAGAATTCGCGCAGGCGCGCCGAGACGGCGGCGGCGAAATTGCAGCCTTCCAAAGCCTCGCCGATGCTCCCGACGATGCGCGCATTGCTCAGCACGTCGAGGGCGCCGCTGGCAAAGGCGACGGCTTCGGGATCCGTCAAAGGATCGGCGCAGCGCGGCGCGACCAGCACGAGCTCGGTAAAACCCATTGTCTTCATGGCACGGGCGACCGAGCCGATGTTGCCGGCGCGGCTGGTTTCAACGAGTACGAAACGGAGACGAGTGAAAAGAGACGTGTCGGAATTGGGCGGGTTCATTTAAAATAGCGCTATCGCGCGGCGACGAGCAATTGAAGTTCTGGCATCAAGGGCCGGAATTTTACTCCGTTCAACGCCGCCCCGCTCTTTAATTCAACCTATACTCGTATGCTCGCGACGCTCCATGCGCCGCGGGCGTCAGCGTTTTTTTCAGGGAAAAGCACAATGCATCCAATGCTCAATACGGCCATCAAGGCCGCTCGCCGCGCCGCCACTGTCATCAACCGCGCGTCTTTCGACCTCGACCGTATTACGGTCTCTGAAAAACAACACAACGATTTCGTCACCGACGTCGACCAGGCGTCCGAGCAGGCAATCGTCGAGACGCTGCTGAAGGCCTACCCTGACCACGCCATCCTCGGCGAAGAGTCGGGCCCGTCGCGCAACCTGAACGACGACAGCGAGTATGTCTGGATTATCGATCCGCTCGACGGCACCACCAACTTCATGCACGGCTACCCGAACTTCTGCATCTCGATCGCGCTGCAGCACAAGGGCGTGATCACCCAGGCCGTCATCTATGACCCGGTCCGCAACGACCTGTTCACCGCCAGCAAGGGCGCCGGCTCCTACCTGAACGACAAGCGCATCCGCGTGAAAAACCACGACCGCATCGGCAAGGCACTGATCGCCGCCGGCCACGGCACCGATCCGCGCGCGCTGGCCGAGTACCTGCGCATGTATGAAGTCGTCGCCTCGCGCTGCCACGGCGTGCGCAGCAGCGGTTCGGCCGCGCTGGAACTGGCCAACGTGGCTGCCGGCCGCGTCGATGGTTTCTTCGAAAAAGGCTTGAAAATCTGGGATATCGCTGCCGGTTCGCTGCTGGTGACGGAAGCGGGCGGCATCTGCGGCGAGTTCAACGGCGAGTCCGCTTACCTGAACAAGGGCGACATCATGGCCGCCGGCCCGAAGGTGTTCGCACAGATGGTGCCGCTGATGGTCCCTTTCGCGTAACTAGCGTAAAATAGCAGGCTTGCTTGTAGCCGTAGCGCGTTGCGCACTGCGGCTCCCATCCCGGCTTTTCCACCGCGCAACAAAATCTCTATAATCAATTGCCCGACGGGCGCATCAACCGATGCGCGCGTGCCGTGTCGATTGTCCATTCCGATCCTGGCGCCGCTTGCGCCGCGGCGGAATCAACCTCACCAGAAGAGTCTATGTCATTTGCTACCCTCGGCCTGTCCGACGCCATCGTTCGTGCAGTCGCTGAACAAGGTTACACCACGCCAACCCCGATCCAGGCACAGGCGATCCCTGCCGTGCTCGGCGGCGGCGACCTGCTGGCCGGCGCCCAGACCGGCACCGGCAAGACCGCCGGCTTCACCCTGCCGCTGCTGCAGCGCCTGTCGACCGACAAGGTCGGCGCCGCCCTGACGAGCAAGAGCACCCCGCGCGCGATCCGCGCCCTGGTCCTGACCCCGACCCGCGAACTGGCGGCCCAGGTCGAGGAAAGCGTGCGCCTGTACGGCAAGTACACCAACCTGAACTCGGCCGTGATCTTCGGCGGCGTCGGCATCAACCCGCAGATCAAGCTGCTCAAGCACGGCGTCGACGTCCTCGTCGCCACGCCGGGCCGCCTGCTCGACCACGCCGGCCAGCGCACCGTCGACCTGTCGAAAGTCGAGATCCTGATCCTGGACGAAGCCGACCGCATGCTCGACATGGGCTTCATCCACGACATCAAGAAAGTGCTGGCCCTGCTGCCGCCGAAGCGCCAGAACCTGCTGTTCTCGGCCACTTTCTCGGACGAGATCAAGGCCCTGGCCGACAAGCTGCTGAACAACCCGGCTTCGATCGAAGTGGCGCGCCGCAACTCGACCGTGGAAGTGATCGCCCAGAAGATCCACCCGGTCGACCGCGACAAGAAGCACCCGATGCTGTCGCACCTGATCAAGGAAAACGACTGGAGCCAGGTGCTGGTGTTTACCCGCACCAAGCACGGCGCCAACAAGCTGGTCGAACAGCTGGGCAAGGACGGCATCGGCGCGATGGCGATCCACGGCAACAAGAGCCAGACCGCGCGCACCAAGGCGCTGGCCGAATTCAAGGACGGCAGCCTGCAAGTGCTGGTGGCAACCGACATCGCCGCGCGCGGCATCGACATCGACCAGCTGCCGCACGTGGTCAACTATGACTTGCCGAACGTGCCGGAAGACTATGTCCACCGCATCGGCCGTACCGGCCGCGCCGGCGCCACCGGCGAAGCCGTGTCGCTGGTCTGCGTCGACGAGCACCAGATGCTGAAAGACATCGAGAAGCTGATCAAGCAGACGCTGCCGCGTCACGTGATCCCGGGCTTCGAGCCGGACCTGAATGCCAAGGCCCAGCCGATCCAGCTGCGCAGCGGCGCGCCTGGCCACGGCGGCCGCGGTGGCCGTCCGGGTGGTGGTGGCGGCGCAGGCCGTGGCCAGGGCCAGCCGCGCGCAGCGGCGCCTGCGGGTGGTGCGCGTCCTGCCGGTAACGGCGGCGGTGGTCGTCCGGCTGCGGCTGGTGGCGGCAATCGCGGTGGCGATGGCGGCCGTGGTCCGCGTAGCGCGGCGGCGCCACGTACGGGTGGCCGCGGCCGCTAAGCGGTCTCGCGTTTCGCATAAGAACAGCCCGGCATGCCGGTAATGCCGTTCAGTTAAGGTCCTTCTTCAGGACGCGAACGGTGTAACGCTGAGGCAAGGCCTTGACGGCCCGGTCGATTTTTCGACCGGGCCGTTCTTCATTTAGTAGCATTACAAGGCGCTGGCGAAGGCGCTGCATTAAGGCAGGCAGCTTGCCATATGACCGGGTTACCGCAGCCCAGTGCAGTTCGTACTGGATGACGTGGAAGGCGCGGACAAAACTGATCTCGGTCGGCTCGCACTTTACTTCCAGCGCGGCTTTGGCCATCTCCAGCCGGATCAGGTTGTAAGCGGTCAGCGCTTCCCAGATTTCCTGATAGACGCCGTCGACGGTGCGGCTACGCAGAGTCAGCGCCATACCCATCATCGTCTG
>NZ_JACYUY010000043.1 GCF_014842025.1 Massilia sp. CFBP 13721 | reverse complement strand
CAAAATCAGACATTTCTACTTTGCTCAAACCGGACATTACTACTTTGCTCTTACACACCCTACGTTACGCGACGGCTCCCGGTGTGGAACAGCGTCACGGGCGCGCGACCGTCGTAACGCGTGGAGTCGGGACTCCACCCTACGGACCGCGGTTTATCCGGTTTTTCGATCAATCTGCGGCGGTTGTGCACCGTACGGGGTCATTGATGCCAATGGCATCAATGACGGATTCACCGGGCTCCGCCCTCGGTACGGCGGTCGATCATTGTTACGGCATCGTTAAGACGTTTCGACCATCACGCGCTTACAACTCATCCAGCGAAAAAATCCGCTTGTGCTCACGGATCGCATAGCGGTCCGTCATGCCGGCGATGTAATCGGCGATCTTGCGCGCCTGTTTCAGGGTGTCGCTAGATGCCACCTGGTAATCCGGCGGCAGCAGCACGGGGTCGGTCATGAAGGCGTCGAACAGGTCGCGCACGATGCGGCTGGCTTTCACGCGCATGCGGTTGACCTTGAAGTGGCGGTACAGGTTCGCGTACAGGAAGCGCTTCAAGGCCGTGGTCTCGGCGCGCATCTGGTCAGAAAAACGGATCAGCGGCGGCGCGGCGCGCACGTCGTCGATGCCGGCGGGGGCGGCGTCGCGCAGCAGCGCGGCCGAGGTCTCGACCAGGTCGGCCGTCATCGCGGTGATCATCAGGCGGATCGTCTCGTACAGCGCGCGCCGGCCCGGCAAGCCCGGGTACTGCGCTTCCACCGCATGGCGGTGACGCGCGAACAGCGTTACTTCCTCCATCTGCGCCATGGTCAGCAAGCCCGAACGCAGGCCGTCGTCGATGTCGTGGTTGTTGTACGCGATCTCGTCGGCCAGGTTCGTCAGTTGCGCTTCCAGGCTCGGCTGGGTCTTGTCGAGGAAGCGCTGGCCGAGATCGCCCAGCAGGCGCGCATTGTTCAGCGAGCAGTGTTTTAAAATGCCCTCGCGCGTCTCGAACGTCAGGTTCAGGCCGTCGAAGGCGCCGTAATGCTCTTCCAGGTGGTCGACCACGCGCAGGCTTTGCAGGTTGTGCTCGAAGCCGCCGTAGTCCTTCATGCATTCGTTGAGCACGTCCTGGCCGACGTGGCCGAAGGGCGTGTGGCCGAGGTCGTGCGCCAGCGCGGTGGCTTCGACCAGGTCTTCGTTCAGGCGCAAGCTGCGCGCCAGCGTACGGCCGATCTGCGCGACTTCGATCGAATGCGTCAGGCGCGTGCGGAACAAATCGCCCTCGTGGTTGAGGAACACCTGCGTCTTGTATTCGAGGCGGCGAAACGCCGTCGAATGGATGATGCGGTCGCGGTCGCGCTGGAATTCGCTGCGCGAGCCGGGCGCGGGTTCGGCGAAATGGCGCCCGCGCGACTTCGCCGAATGCGCGGCATACGGCGCCAGGTTACAGTCGAAGTCGATCATGCGCGCGTCCCTTTCAACGTTCAACGAATGCAGGCGTCCAGCGTGGCCAGCAGCAGTTCTTGCGGCACACTGGTAATGCTCGGGCTGCCCAGGGGTTTCATGAGGATGAACTTGATCGCCCCGCCCTCGTTCTTCTTGTCCACTTCCATCAGCTCGATCCAGCGCGCGGCGCCGAGGTCCGGCGCGACCGTCGGCAAGCCGGCGGCCAGCACCAGCGCGCGCACGCGGGCGCAGGCGGCGGCGTCGATGAAGCCGAGGCGTTGCGACAGGTCGGCCGCCATCACCATGCCGCAGCCGACCGCCTCGCCGTGCAGCCAGGTGCCGTAGCCGAGGCCGGCCTCGATCGCGTGGCCGAAGGTGTGGCCGAAGTTCAGCACCGCGCGCAGGCCGCCTTCGCGTTCGTCCTTGCGCACGACGTCGGCCTTGATCTCGCAGGAACGCGCGATCGCGTGCGACAGCGCGGCCGGGTCGCGCGCCATCAGGCGGCCAATGTTCGCTTCGATCCAGTCGAAGAATTCGAGGTCGAGGATGGCGCCGTGCTTGATCACTTCGGCCAGTCCGGCCGACAATTCGCGGTCCGGCAGCGTCGACAGGGTACGGGTATCGGCCAGCACCGCGCGCGGCTGGTAGAACGCGCCGATCATGTTCTTGCCGAGCGGGTGGTTGATGCCGGTCTTGCCGCCGACCGAGGAATCGACCTGGGCCAGCAAGGTCGTGGGAATCTGCACGAAGGGCACGCCGCGCATGTAGCTGGCCGCCGCAAAGCCGGTCAAGTCGCCGATCACGCCGCCGCCCAGCGCCACCAGCGTCGTCTTGCGGTCGCACTTATGCGCCAGCAGCGCGTCGAAGACCTGCATCAGCGAGCCCCAATGCTTGTGCTCTTCGCCGTCGGGCAGGACGATTTCCACCACGTCGCGGCCGGCCGTGCGCAGCGGCGTGGCGACCTTGTCCAGGTACAGCGGCGCCACCGTGGTGTTGGTGACGATCGCGACCTTGCTGCCGCCGACCTGGCGCAGCAATTGCGCGCCGTCGTCGATGACGCCGGGGCCGATGGCGATCGGGTAGCTGCGTTCGCCCAGGTCGACGTTGAGATTGAGTTGTGCCGTTTGATTCATCGATGCCGCCCTCGCCCGCCGCGAGCGCGCCGAATTGAGCGCGTCGAGCTGGTCCAAAATTGTCTGAACCATCGATTGTACGTTAGGACGGCCGGTATCGATGACGAGGTCGGCGATCTCGCGGTACAGCGGTTCGCGCTGGGCCAGCAACTCCTCGAGTTTCTTGCGCGGATCGGCGGTCTGCAACAACGGACGGTTCTTGTCGTGCGCGGTGCGTTGCAGGATGCTGCCGATGCCGGCACGCAGATAAATGACGGTGCCGCGTTCGGCGAGGTAGGCGCGGCTGGCGGCGTCGAGCACGGCGCCGCCGCCGGTGGCCAGCACGATGCCGCGCTGGCTGGTGAGTTCGCGGATCATGTCCGCTTCGCGCCGGCGGAAGCTGGCCTCCCCCTCGATCTCGAAGATCCACGGGATGGTGGCGCCGGTACGCGCCTCGATCGCATGGTCGGAATCGACGAAGCGCCGGTTCAGCCGGCGCGCCAGCAGGCGGCCGATGGTGGTCTTGCCGGACCCCATCAGTCCGACAAGAAACACATTTTCGGATTTCACATCAGTTTACGGTGAACTTGAATTCCGTAATCTTACCCTGTGGCGTCTTGGCCTGGAGCGTGAAATCGCCTGGCACGCATGCCGGGTCCGGCGTGACGGTCACCATATGCACCGTGCCGCCGACGACGGTGGTCGATGGAATGATGGCCGGCGACGGCGCCGACACCGTCACCTTGGTGGGCGACACGACCGACAATGCGGTGTTGTACGGCAGCGGATTGTTGTTGGCATCGGCCAGGCGCACCGACAGCGAACGCGGCGCCGCGCAGGCCAGGCCCGCCGGCACCGGCATGGCGATCACCGCGCCGTTATTGTAGGTGGCGCCGGTGCAGGTGGCGCCGACGCACACTTCGCTCAGCCTGCCCGTCGAGCCGCTGAACACGATTTCGGTCGCGGCGCGCAGGTAGTTCAAGCCCCAGGTCCCATTCCCGCCTGCCTTGTACGAGGTGCTGTTGAACGGGAACGGCAGGTCGCGGTCGTTCGACTCGTAGATGCGGTTCAGGTTAGTGTCGAGGAACGGATCGCCCATGTCCTCGAACGGCTCGCCGCCGCTCGGGCAGGCGTCGACCAGCGGACGGTAAGTGCCGGCCGGACCAGTGAAGCCGGTGCAGCTGTACTGGCCGTCGCCGTTGCTGTCGGTGAAGTTCTCGATGCCCTGCACAAAGGCGAGCACCGTGACCCGCCCGTCCGCGGGACGATAGTTCTGGCTGACCAGGTCGACCGAGCAGCCGCCGTCGACGGTGACGCAGCCGCCCTGGGCCGCGCTGCCGATGGCGCCGCCTTCGGTGACGAAGTTGACCGCGGTGCCGTTCGAGACCGGATTGCCGTACTGGTCGGCCAGGCGCACCGTGACGCCGACCTTGGTGCCGTCGACATTGCCGCCTTCGATGTTGTGGTGCTCGGCGCTGAGCGACATCGAGCGCTGGATCGGCAGGCCGGTCGAGACGGTCAGCGTGTCGGACAGGCCGGTCATGCTGGTGCCGTTGCGGGTGGCGGTGGCGAGCACGCGCACCGGCGTCGGGATCGTCCCCGACGACACCATGGTGCTGGCGTTGCCGCTGGCATCGGTGGTGGCGCGCAGCGGGCTCACCGTCAAGCCGCCGGTATAGGTGGTGGCGCTGAAGTCGACGTCGACGCCGGCCAGGCCATTGCCCTGCTGGTCGACCACGCGGAAGGTCACTTGCGCCGATTCCGAACGGCCCTGGCCGCCCGAACCCTTGAGCACGATCGAGGTGCCGGCCTGGCTGGTGTTGCTGAACTGGATCGCGCCGATGTTGGCCGCGCTGACGTCGACGCCGATGGTCTGGCTCGAGTTGCCGATGGCCGCGGTGATGGTGTCGCGCCCGCGCACGCAGCCGTTGTTGGTATAGGTCGCCACCTGCACGCCATTGCTGATCGCGCCCGGCACCAGGGTGGCGGTGCCGTCGCCGACGCACAGCGAGCTCAAGGTCAGGCCGGTGGAGGCCGTCGCCGGCTGGCCGGCGCTGGTGACGGGAATGTTCAGGGCCAGCGTGCTGAACGCCGGCAGGCGGCCGGTCGGCGCCGTGGCGAACGACAGCGTGCCCACCGTCAGCGGCGCGGCGCCGATCGCGAGGTTGACGCCGCCGGTTCCGGTCTTGCCTTCGACTACCGAGGTCGCGCTCACGGCGACCGCACCGGCCGTCGTGTAGGAGGCCGGCTTGACGGTCACCACGGCCACGCCGTTGGCGTCGGTCAGGGCCGAGCCGGTTTCCGGCGTGAAGACCAGCATGCCGGCCGTGCCGGTGGCGAACTGCACGATCGCGCCGACGGCCGGCTTGCCCGCGGGCGTCAGCACGGTCGCCTTCAGCGTGCCGCTCTGGCCGCCCGACAGGCTCGTCACGTTGGCGCCGGCACCGTCCGTCATCACCAGGCTGACCGTGGTCTCGGTGGCGACCGGCGTGGTCGGCGTCGTCGGTACCGTCGGCGACGTACCCGTGCCGCTCCCGCCCGATGCCGCCGGCACCGTGCCGGGATCGCCGCCACCGCCGCCGCAGGCGCTCAATACCGCCGCGGCGATCAGGGTCAGGACCGCCGTGCGTCCAAACGGGGCGGAAGGAGTACGGGTAGATGCTTGCAACATGTTGTTGTTCCTATTCTTTGTCATCTGTAAAAATGCCGGAACGTCGGCGGGACGCTCCGGCATGGGTGTCGGTATCAGGAGTGGCAGTAGTGGCGAAGGGTGGCGCCGTTCAGCGCCCGCCGCTCATGCGATCGGCGACGATCTTCGGCGTGATGAAGACCAGCAGTTCGGTCTTGGTGTTCTCGCGGCCCTGGGTCTTGAACAGGTAGCCCAGCACCGGGACGTCGCCCAGCACCGGCACCTTCGAGACGCTGGTGCGCTCGGTCTGCTGGTAGATCCCGCCCAGCACCACCGTGCCGCCGTTTTCGACCATCACCTTGGTCTTGACGTGCTGGGTGTTGATGGCGAAGCCGGCGCGGGTTTCCTCGCCCTTCGAATCCTTGCTGACGTCGACTTCGAGCACCACGTTGCCGTCCGGGGTGATCTGCGGGATCACTTCCAGGCGCAGGTTCGCCTTCTTGAATTCGATCGAGGTGGCGCCGCTCGACGACGCCACCTGGTACGGCAGTTCGATACCCTGCTCGATCACGGCCACCATCTTGTCTTCGGTGACCACGCGCGGGCTGGAGATGATCTTGCCCTTGCCGTCCGCCTCGAGCGCCGACAGCTCCAGGTTCAGGAAGCGGTTGTCGGCCGACGAGAAAAGCGTGAAGGCCAGGCTCGAGGGCGAGATGCCGCCGATCGCCGCCGCCGGCAGGTTGACCATCGTGGTGTTGGTGTAGGCGTCGCCGTTGTCGGGGGTCTGGCCTGTCACCTGGCCGACGCCGGTCAGGTTGCCGCCGATGGCGACGCGGTTGTTGCCGCCGATGCCGTAGCCGGGGTCGCCGCCGCGCACGCCGCGCATGTCGCCGAAGCCGATCTTGGCGCCCAGGTTGCGCGAGAAGCCATCGTTCGCTTCGACCAGGCGCGCTTCGATCAGCACCTGCTTCGAGGCGACGTCGGTCTTCTGGATCAGCATGCGGATGTCTTCGATCTTCGAGGCGATGTCGGTCACGAACAGCTGGTTGGTGCGCGGGTCGATGATCGCGCTGCCGCGCCGCGACAGCACGCGGTTGCGGTTGTCGCCGACCGTGGCGCCGCCGCTGGCATCGAGCCCGAACACGGTACGGAAGGACTCGGCCTTCTGGTAGTTCAGCTGGAAGATTTCGGAACGCAGCGGCTCCAGGTCGGAAATCTGGGCGCGCTGCTCGAGTTCGAGCTTTTCCTTGGTCAGCAGCTCTTCTTTCGGCGCGATCCAGATGACGGTGCCGTTCTTGCGCATGTCCAGGCCCTTCGACTGCAGGATCACGTCCAGCGCCTGGTCCCAGGGCACGTCCTTCAGGCGCAGCGTCAGGCTGCCGGCGACCGAATCGCTGGCGATGATGTTCAGGCCGGAGATGTCCGCCACCGCCTGCAGCGCGGCGCGCACTTCGATGTTCTGGAAATCGAAACTGATCTTCTCGCCGCGGAAGCCCTGCGTGCCCTGCACCAGTTTATTCGGATCTTCCTTGACCGGACGTACGGCGACCACCAGCTGGGTGTCGCTCTGGAACACCGACTGCTCCCACTGGCCCTGCGCTTCGATCACCATGCGCACGTTGGCGCCGTTGGCACTGGTCGTCACGCGCGACACCGGGGTGCCGAAATCGGTGACGTCGAGGCGCCGGCGCAGGGTTTCCGGCAAGCCGGTGTTCATGAAATCGACCTGCACCTTGTTGCCGAGCTGGCGCACGTCGACCGCGACCGCGTTGTTCGGCAGGTCGACCACGACGCGGCCTTCGCCATCCTGGCCGCGGCGGAAGTCGAGGTTGCGCAGGGCCTGGCGGGCCGCCGGCGCCGCACTGGCCTGCGCCGGCGCGGCCGGGGCCGCGGCTGCTGCCGCGCCGCCGCCGGCGACGGTGACCAGCACCGACTTGCCGTCGATCGCGGTCGAATAACTGGCCGCGCGTTTCAGATTCATCACCAGGCGCGTGCGTTCGCCGGCCTGCACCACGTTCACGCCGCGCACTTCGCCGAGGTTGATCTCTTGCGCGCTCTTGCCGGTGGCGTTGGTGGTGGCGCCGAAGTCGAGCGCGATGCGCGCCGGATTGGTGATCGCAAAGCCGAGCGGCAGCTTGCCGGGGGCATTTTTCATCGCGATGTTGACCACCACGTTGGCGCCCTGCTGGTTGGCGCTGATCGACTCGATGGCGTTGTCTTGAGCCTGAGCCTGAGCCTGCGCGGCCACGCCGAATGCCAGCAGCACCGGCACCAGCAGCGTCGACACGGCGCGCTTCAGGTTCATCATTGCGAATGGGGTCATTTCCCGATCTCCTTACTTTCCTGCAATTCCAGCTTCGATATCCGCTCGACCCAATCGCCGCCCGCGTCCTGTACCATTTCCCGGATCTCCAGCGCAGCCGGGGTCACGCGCGTCACCTGGCCAAAATTCTGGCCCAGGCGCTGTCCTGCCCGCACGCGGTAGACACTGCGTTCGATCTGCACCAGGGCAAAGCTGACGCCGCCTTTTTGCATCATACCGACCATTCGCATCGTATCGAGCGGATAACCCTCCAGTGCTTCACGTGGACGCTCCAGGTCGGGCTGCAGCCCGCTCGGTTCCGGCGCCAGCCCGCCCGGGCCGGCCAGCTTGGCGTCGCTGAACGGATCGGGCGCCTGCGCCTGGTTGTAGGCATAGGGCACGAACTCCTTTGGCGCCGGCAGCGGTTTTACTGCCGGCTTGATTGCCGCCTTCGTTTCGTCCATCCAGGTGCGCACTTCGCGCACGTCGCTGTCGCCGCAGCCGGCCAGCAGCAGGGCCGCCAGCGCCAGCAGCGCACTGTTTTTCGTCGTCATGGCGTGGCCTCGGCTTTCTTCTTCTTCGCCTTCAGGCGCGCTGCTTTCTGGGTTGCCAGTTCGTCGGCGTCGAGGTAGCGGAAGGTTTTCGCGATCGCCTGCAGCGTCAGGGCGCCGTCCTTCCCTGCTTTCAAACGCATGTTGTTCAGCGTGACGATGCGCGGCAGGTGCGCCATGTCGGCGGCAAAGGCGCCCAGGTCGTGGTAGCTGCCGGTCAGTTCGATCGCGATCGGCAGTTCGGCGTAATAGTCGCGCACCACGATCTGGTCGGGACGGAACAGCTGGAACGCGAGACCGCGGCCGACGCCGGCCTGGTTGATGTCCGACAGCAGCGCCGCCATCTCGGATTTGCTCGGCAGCTGCTTTTCCAGGCGTTCGACCGACTGGTCGACCTGGATCTTCTGTGCCTGCAGCGCTTCCAGGTTGACCGCCTGCGTGACCTTGGCGCGGTACTCTTCGCGCAGCGTCGCTTCCTGTGACGCCAGCGACTCCTGGGTTTCGAACTGGCCGCTCCAGTACAGGAAGTAACCGGCGATGACGACCAGCGCCATCACGCCGGCTGCGCACAATACACGCGGCGCCAGCGGCCACAGGCCGGGCGGACGCCCCTGCAAATCCTGGAATTGCGCCGACAGGTCGGCGCCGAATTGTTTCAGGTCGATGTTCATGGGGTGCTTCCTTCGGCCTTGGCGCTGCCGGCGGCGGTCTTGGCTTTGCCGTCCTCAGGCTCCTCGCTCTCGCGGGCGCGCTTGATGGCCACGGCCAGCGTGAACTCGACCGCCTTGCGCACGACCTTGTTCTGGGTCAGCGTGGCCGCTTTCACTTCGGTGAGGTCGGGGCGCTCGAGCCAGGGCGAGTTGCCCGACAAATTGCGCAGCAGTTCGGCCACGCGTTCCTGCGACTGGGCATAGCCGTTCAGGACCACGCGCTGGCCATCCTGTTCAAAACCCTTCAGGTACACGCCTTCCGGCGTCTGGCGCACCAGCTCGTCGAACAGGTAGACCGGCTGGTTGCGGTCGCCCTGCAGGTCTTCCACCGCCTGCTGGCGCGATTTCAGGGCGTTGATTTCTTCCTTGAGCGTGGCGATGTCCTTGATCTTCTTGTCGAGTTCCGCGTTCTCGGTCGAGAGGACCGCATTGCGTTCTTCCTGGATCGCGATGCGGCTGGCGTTCCAGCCGCCCACCATCAGCACGATGGCCGCGCCCAGCAGGCCGCCGAGCACCAGCATGGCGACAAAGGCCGCCTGCTTCTGTTTGCGTTTCGCTTCCCGGTGCGGAAGCAGGTTAATACGGATCATCAGCCGAACCTCCGCAGGCCGAGGCCGCAGGCAACCAGGTAAGCCGGCCCTTCGGCGCGCAGCTGCGCTTCGCGCAGGCCGGGGGCGAGCAGCATGCCGTCGAACGGCGCCACCACGCCGGTGGCGATGCGCGTGCGTCCGCCGATCAATTCGACCAGCCCGGGCAGCTGGGCGCTGCCGCCGGCGAGCCAGATCTGGTCGATGCGGGTGTACGGGGTCGAGGTGAAGAAGAACTGGATCGCGCGCGTGACTTCCAGCGCCGCGCTTTCCAGGAAAGGCGTCAATACGTCGGTGCGGAAGTTTTCCGGTAAATCTCCCGACTTCTTGCGCGTTTCCGCTTCCTCGTAGGCCATGCCGTAGTTGCGCACGATCTCCTGGGTCAACGTATTGCCGCCGAAAGGCTGCTCGCGTTCGTAAATCGTGTCGCCGTTCTGCAGCACCGAGACATGGGTCATGCCGGCGCCGATCTGGAACAGGGCGACGATCTTGTCCTTGCCACCGGGCGCCGCGCGCTCCAGTGCTGCGCGCGCGGCATACGATTCGATGTCCATCACGGTGGCGGTGAGGCCGGCCGCTTCGGCGATCGCCACGCGGTCCTCGACCTTTTCGCGGCGCGCCGCGGCCAGCATCACTTCCATGTCTTCGGGCGAATTCGGCGCCGGGCCGACCACGTCGAAGTCCAGGCTGACTTCATCGAGCGCGAACGGGATGTACTGGCTCGCTTCGGATTCGACCTGCACCTCCAATTGGTCTTCGGCCATGCCGGCCGGCAGGATGATTTTCTTGGTAATGACCGACGCCGGCGGCATGCCGAGCGCGACGTTGCGGGCACGGGTGCCGCTTTTCTTCCAGATCCGGCGCACGGCATCGGCCACCTGGTCGAAGTTTTCGATGTTACCGTCGGCCACGGCGCCGCGCGGCAGCGCTTCGAAGGCATGGCGCTCCAGGCGCAGCACGCCCTTGCCGGCATCGGCCAGTTCGACCAGGCGCAGGCCCGACGTGCTGATGTCGAGTCCGGCGAGCGGGGGGCTCGACTTGCCGAACAGGGAACCCAGATTGATCACGAGCGTACTCCTCAGTGCGGCCTGCCTGGCAGGCCAATGTATGTCAACGCCCGCGCAGGGGAAATTTGTCTTGTAGAGTTATAGCAATACGCCCCCGTCATAGGAGGCATCCGTTCAAATCCTAGCGGCAATAATGCGCACCGACAAGATATTTCTGCACTGGAACATTACAATCCGACGGGGACGCCACACTCTGATATTTCCTTGGTAATAGCCCTTGTCACTGAGGCACCAAAGCCTTTGTCAGCCTGCCTACAAAGCCTCATGCCAGGCGCTTAAGCCGATTTTTCCCAAGAACGAATGTTCAGACCTGTAGGGTAGACGGCTATACCTGTTCAGTTTGGTAACCAGCGGCGTTTGCGCCGCCCACGCGTTCAACCGGCCCGTGATTCGTCGCGAAGTTTCAGAGTGTGGTTGAACGCGTGGGCGGCACTTAAGTAGTCGGTAGGCATGCGCCAGGGTAAAGCCGCCCACCCTACAGGTCTGTGCATCGTTCTCCAAACGAACTGTTGCTTCATTAAGCACGCGACGGCAAGTCCCTTTCTGGCTGAGTCCGCGCCACCGCTGAAAGCGGTGCCTTATAATGAGGCGGATCAATAAAGTAGACGCCAGAATGAAATCTTCCCAAACGACGAAGTCCGCGCCACCGAAAAAATTCAGTCCGAAACGCCTGGTCCTGTGGGGCCTCGGCGCCCTCGCCGGCCTGGCCCTGACCGGCGTGCTGCTGGTGGTATTCGCCCTCGCCATGGCTTACCCCAACCTGCCGGCGCTGGACACCATCACCGATTACCGTCCCAAGATGCCGCTGCGGATTTTCACGGCCGATAACGTCCTGATCGGCGAGTTCGGCGAGGAGCGGCGCACCCTGGTGCGCTTCAAGGAAATCCCGGACGTGATGAAAAAGGCGGTGCTCTCGATCGAGGACGACCGTTTTTACCAGCACGGCGGCGTCGATTACTGGGGCGTGCTGCGCGCGGCCCTGCACAACGCCACCAGCGGTTCGCGCCAGGGCGCCTCGACCATCACGCAGCAGGTGGCGCGCAACTTCTTCCTGTCGTCGGAACAGACCCTGAAGCGCAAGGCGTATGAGGCGCTGCTGGCCTGGAAGATCGAAAAGAACCTGACCAAGGACCAGATCCTCGAGGTCTACATGAACCAGATCTACCTGGGCCAGCGCGCCTTCGGCTTCCAGTCAGCGGCGCAGATCTATTTTGGCAAGGACCTGCGCGACATCACGGTGGCGGAAGCTGCCATGTTGGCCGGCCTGCCGAAGGCGCCGTCAGCCTACAATCCGGTCGTCAATCCGACGCGCGCCAAGACGCGCCAGCAGTACATCCTGCAGCGCATGCATTCGCTCGGCTACATCACCGACGCCCAATTCGAAACGGCGAAGAACGAGGAACTGACCGTCAAGACCGACAGCACCGCCTTTGGCGTGCACGCCGAATACGTGGCCGAGATGGCGCGCCAGCTGGTGTACGAGCAGTTCAAGGAAGACACTTATACGCGTGGCCTGAACGTATTCACCACGATCACCAAGGCCGACCAGGACGCGGCCTACCTGGCCGTGCGCCGCGGCGTGATGGATTACGAGCGCCGTCACCCTTACCGCGGCCCGGAATCGTATATCGAGATCCCGCGCGACAAGACCGAAGCCGACGAAGCGATCGAAGCCGAACTGGCCGAAAAGCCCGACAGCGACGATATCGTCGCCGCCGTGGTGCTGCAGGCGTCGAGCTCCAGCGTCACCGCGGTGCTGGCCTCGGGCGAAGAAATCAAGATCACCGGTCCCGGCCTGTCGTTTGCATCGGCCTGGCTGTCGGCCAAGGCCCAGCCGAACCGCCGCATCCGCCGCGGCGCGCTGATCCGCGTGATGCAGGACGGCGGCGCCGACTGGAAGATCACGCAGATGCCGCTGGTCGAATCGGCCTTTGTTGCGGCCAGCACCGAAGACGGCGCCATCAAGGCGCTGGTCGGTGGCTTCGACTACAACCGCAACAAGTTTAATCACGTCACGCAAGCCTGGCGCCAGCCGGGTTCTTCGTTCAAACCGTTTATCTATTCGGCCTCGCTGGAACGCGGCCTGTCGCCGGCCACCCTGGTCAACGACGCGCCGATCTCGTTCGACGCCGGCCAGACCGGCGGCCAGGCCTGGGAACCGAAGAACTACGACGCGAAATACGAAGGTCCGATGACGATGCGCCGCGGTTTGACCAAGTCGAAGAACATGGTCTCGATCCGCATCCTGAACCGCATCGGCGCGCGCTACGGCCAGGAATACGCGACCCGCTTCGGCTTCGATCCGGAAAAGAACCCGCCGTACCTGACGCTGGCCCTGGGCGCCGGCGCCACCACGCCGCTGCAGATGGCCGGCGCCTACGCGGTATTCGCCAACGGCGGCTTCCGCGTCAGTCCCTACCTGATCTCGAAAGTCACCGACAGCGCCGGCAAAGTGCTGTCGGAAGCGCGTCCGGACCGCGCCGGCATGGAAGCGAACCGCGTGATCGATGCGCGCAATGCTTACCTGATGGATAGCATGCTGCGCGACGTTGCCCGCTACGGCACCGCGGCCAAGGCCTCGCAACTTCTCAAGCGCAACGACATCGCGGGTAAAACCGGCACCACCAACGATTCGATCGACGCCTGGTTCGCCGGCTACCAGCCGAAGGTGGTGGGTATTGCCTGGATGGGTTACGACCAGCCCAAGAACCTCGGCAACAAGGAAACCGGCGGCGGCCTGGCGCTGCCGATCTGGATCGGCTATATGCAGACCGCGCTGAAATCGGTGCCGGTCGAGGAACGTGCGGTGCCGGCGGGGCTGATCATGGCCGATGGCGAGTATTACTATGCCGAGAATCCGCCGGGGACGGGCGTGACCTCGCTCGACGTGGGGACGACGCCGGCGCCGGCGCAGCAGAAGGCGCAGGACGCGGTGAGGAATGAGTTGTTTTAAACGTTGAAAGAATATTTCATTGGGCAATCGCCTGTGAAATATTCTTTCAGCTTGTTCGACATGCATACGTGCGTACGCGTGGGCTCGGGGAGCCCACCCTACGGTGCACCACTGCCGTAGGGTAAATTGTTGACCGTGGTGCACCGTAGGGTGGGCACTTGTGCCCACGCGTTACGCACGGTCGCGCGTCGAACATCCAATCACGGACACACCGCTGCGAAAAGTATATTTCACCCCAACTTCACCGGCGCCCCGCCCTGCTGCGTGGCGAGATCCGACAGGGCCGTGAAAAACTCGCTGTCGTCGCGCGTATTGCGCCACTCGTCGCCGACGCGCTTGTAGTGGTAGCCGCCGGCACGCGCCGCCATCCACATTTCCTGCAGCGGCGCCTGGCTGTTGATGATGATCTTCGAGCCGTTGGCAATGAACTCGACCTCGAGCACGTTGCCGTTGCGCTTGCATTCGACGTCGACCACGTCCTGGTCGTTCAGGTTGTCGAAACAGGTCTCGATGCGGTCCAGCGTCGATTCGGCCAGGTCCAAAAATTCGGATTCGGTCATGCTACACTCCAAGGTCTTGATTAAACCGTGATTCTAATCGTGAAGTCACCTAACGCGCTCATCGTTGCAGCCGCGCTTGCCGCTACTGTAACCGGTTGCGGCCAGACCGGCCCGCTGTACATGCCGAAACCGCCAACCCGGCCTGCCGCACCACCGGCCAAACCGGTCACGCCCGTGGTCGCGCCGACCACGCAAGCCACGCCGACGCTCTCCCAGGCCGCAACGCCGACACCACCGCCGACTCCCACTCCTGCCCCAGTCCAATAAGCCCCACATGTCGCACTTTTCGTACCAAGACGGCGTCCTGCACGCCGAAAGCACTCCCCTGCCCGCCATCGCCGAACAGTTCGGCACGCCGACCTATGTCTACTCGAAAGCGGCGCTGCTGGAGAACTTCGCCGCCTACAGCGATGCCTGCCAGGGCCGCGACGCCCTCGTTTGCTATGCGATGAAGGCCAATTCGAACCTGGCCATCCTCGACCTGCTGGCGCGCCAGGGCGCCGGTTTCGACATCGTCTCGGGCGGCGAACTGCTGCGCGTGATCGCCGCCGGCGGCGACCCGAACAAGGTGATCTTTTCGGGCGTGGGCAAGACGGTCGACGAAATGCGCCTGGCGCTGGACAAGGGCATCCTCTGCTTCAACGTCGAGTCGATTCCGGAACTGCACCGCCTGAACGAGGTGGCCTCCTCCATGGGCAAGCGCGCGCCGGTGTCGCTGCGCGTGAACCCGAACGTCGACGCCAAGACCCATCCGTACATCGCCACCGGCCTGAAGGCGAACAAGTTCGGCGTCGCTTTCGACGATGCGCTGGCTACCTACCGCACCGCCGCGTCGCTGTCGAACCTGGACGTGGTCGGCATCGACTGCCACATCGGCTCGCAGCTGCTGGACGACGCGCCGCTGCTGGAAGCGCTCGATAAGCTGATCGAGCTGATCGACGCGCTCGACAGCGAAGGCATCCACATCCACCACCTCGACATCGGCGGCGGCATCGGCGTCGACTACGGCGCGGCCGGCGACGGCGCGCCGGTACCGGTGGGCGATTACCTGGGACGCCTGTTCGCCCGCATCGACGCCTGGCGCGCCGCGCGCCACGATGGCCGTACAGTCAAAGTGATTTTCGAGCCAGGGCGCTCGATCGTCGCCAGCACCGGCGTGCTGGTCACCAAAGTGGAATTCCTGAAGCCGGGCGTCGAAAAGAACTTCTGCATCATCGACGCCGCCATGAACGACATGATGCGCCCGACCCTGTACGGCGCCTGGATGGACATGAAGGCGGTGGCGCCGCGTAGCAGCGATGCGCCGGCGCTGTATGACGTGGTCGGCCCGGTCTGCGAATCGGGCGACTGGCTGGCGCGCGAGCGGGCATTGTCGGTGCAGCCGGGCGATTTGCTGGCGATGATGAGCGCCGGCGCCTACGGCATGACGATGGCGTCGAACTACAACACGCGTGGGCGCGCGGCCGAAATCATGGTCGATGGCGACCAGGTACACGTGATTCGCCAGCGCGAAAATCCGGCGGATTTGTTTGCCTTGGAGACGATGCTGAAGTAAGCATCGACTGCACGAAAAAAGCCGCGCCGTCTTTCGAGGGCGCGGCTTTTTTCATGGTCAGGCCTTAATTACTGAGCAAGACCTGGGCAATCACGCCGGTGGCAATCGCAGCCAGCACGTAGTCGTTGCCGGCGCGGACCCAGTGATGGCCACGCGGTGGCGCACTCAGGTGACGGTTGCGCCAGTCGCTGACGACGTAGCGGTTACCGCGGTACTCCTGGCTCAGGCGCTGGCCGCGGCGCAGGTCGTGACGCGGGCCGCCGCCGCGGTGGTCGTCACGGCGGAAATTCTGCGCATTGTAGTAGCGATCATTGCGGTCGTGGCGATCGTAGCGGCCGTTGTCGCGGCGGTCGTTGTCGCGGTGTTCGACCCTGCCGTTGCGGTCGTGATCGTAACGATCGTTGCCATGGTCACCGCGTTGGGCAAAAGCGCTGCCGCTGGCAAAGCTCAAGGCGATGAGTGCCGATGCGATTAACTTGGTTTTCATTTGTCGTTCCTCTCAATGTAACGCTGTGGCTGCGTCGATGGAGCCATTACACCGCGAATCGGCCCCGACAGGTGAGGCAGAGCGGTAAGGGATGCTACGAGATGTTTCAGTGCGTACATACGCTCGGCCGGGCTGTTGCGGTGCTTGATACAGTGATAAGCTGCTTCGGTTCAACTACCGGAGCATCGCCATGCACGCAGCTGTCCAGCCCGACGCCAACCTTGCGCCACGTATCGCGCTGCTCAGGACGAGCATCGGCCTGGCGCAGGGCCTGGTGCTGTACCTGCTCTACCTGGTGGCCAACAACGATGTCTGGCCCGCCACGGAAACGCTGCTGTTCGCACCGATGCTGCTGGTGGCGCTGTTTGGCCCGCTGCTGCTGGTCAGCGCCCTGGGCCACCTGACGCGGCGCCAGGCCATGCTGTGGGTGGCTTGCGCCGCAATCCTGATCGCGGCCCTGGCGGTGTACGACATCTGGCGCATGGGCACGCAGCTGAACCTGGAACGCCGTTCCCATGTGGCGATGCCCTCGCCGCCATTCGTCGCGATGCTGGTCGCTGCCCTGTTCATCGCCCACGCCCTGGTGCTGTCCGGCGCCCGCGACCGGCGCCGCATCGCCGCCTACACCACTTACTTCGACATCGCCTGGAAGCTTGGCGTGCAACTCGCCTTCAGCGCTTTCTTTGTCGGCATCACCTGGCTCGCCCTGCAGCTTGGCGCGGCGCTGTTTGAGCTGGTCAAGCTGCGCTTCTTCACCCGCATGATCAGCCAGCCGTGGTTCGCGATACCGGTCACGGCCTTCGCCTTTTCCTGCGCCATGCACCTGACCGACGTGCGCCCGGCCATCGTGCAGGGCATCCGCGGCCTGCTGCTGATGCTGGCGTCGTGGATCCTGCCGGTATTCACGCTGTTCGTCGCCGGCTTCCTGGCCAGCCTGCCGTTCACGGGCCTGGAACCGCTGTGGGCCACGCGCCAGGCGGGGGCCGTGCTGCTCGGTACCGACGCCGTGCTGGTCATCCTGATCAATGCGGCCTGGCAGAACGGCAGCGCTGTCGTGGCGCGCATCATCCGCCTCAGCGCCCGGCTGGCGTCGCTGCTGCTGGTGCCGGTCACGGCGATCGCGGTGTATGCCCTCGCGCTGCGGGTGGGCGATCACGGCTGGACGAACGAACGCATCATCGCCGCAGCCTGCATGCTGGTCGCCGGCTGTTATGCGCTCGGCTATGCGGCGGCGGTGTTGCGCCCTGGCCGGGTGGTCACCTTCGCCGGCGTGAATATCGGCACCGCCTTTGTCGTGCTGGGCACGGCGCTGCTGCTGTTTTCTCCGCTCGCCGATCCGGCGCGGCTGTCGGTGAACGACCAGCTCGCGCGGCTGGCGTCCGGCAAGGTCAGCGTACAGACATTCGACTTCGCCTACCTGCGTTTCGACGGCAAGCGTTTCGGACAGGAGGCGCTGGCGCAGCTTGACGCAGGCGCGCGTGGTCCGGACGCGGCACTGCTACGCAGCCGCATCGCCGGCGTCCACAAGCTGCGCGGTCCGTGGGACAAGGAAGTCGCCGCGCTGACCTCCACCGGGATCGCAGCCAACCTGCGCATGCAGCCGCAAGGCAGCCGTTTACCGGAAGGCTTCCTGCGTACCGACTGGACCGACTTGCCGAAGGGCGTGTATGGGCCGGATTGCCTGCGCCAGGAAGGCAAACTGTGCGACGTGTACCAGCTCGACCTGGACGGCGACGGCAAGCCGGAACTGCTGCTGGTCGCTGCCAATGGCGCACACGCGCTGGTGGCAAAGGAAAGCGCGGATGGCACCTGGCGCGCGGCGGCGACCGGCCAGCTGGGGACGCCCCGCTGCGGTCGCGTCGGTGTGGCGGCGCCGAATGGCATGCCGCGCGCCGTGCGGCGCGAATGGGCGGATATCGAGTTCGGCAGCAGGCGCTTCAGTCTCGCCCCTGTTACCGGTCCCTACGCGCCCTGCCCTGACGAGTGATTAAAAATGCGTCACGCGCGCGCCACCGTGCGCGCCTTGGCCCGGCTCCAGTAAAAGCGCAATCCCAGCAGCACGATGACGATCGCCGCGAACAGCGCCGGCTGCGCCAGGTTGTTCTTGGCCGCCTTCATCCACCAGAAGTGCAGCACCGCCAGCGGCGCGATCACATAAATCAGCTTGTGCAGCCACTGCCAGCGCTTGCCGCCCAATCTCTTGATCATGCCGTTGGTGCTGGTCGCCGCCAACGGGATCAAGAGCACGAATGCGGTGAAGCCGACCAGGATGAAGGGACGTTTCGCGACATCACGCAGCATTGCCGCGAAGTCGAAGAAATGATCGAACCAGAAAAAGGCGATGAAGTGCAGCAGCGCATAGAAAAAGGTGTACACCCCGAGCATGCGCCGCAGTTTCACCAGCCAGTTCCAGCCCGTCAACCGGCGCACGGGCGTGATCGCCAGCGTAATGCAGAGCAGGTACAGCGCCCAGTCGCCGGTCTCGTGGGTGATGTATTCGAGCGGCTCGACCAATTCGCCGCCGAATACCTGCAACGCGCCCCACAGGAAGGGCAGCAGCGCCGCAACAAAAACAAAGCCCTTGATCAGCGAGACCTGTTTGGGTGTGGGATTGAACGCCATCGTTCAGAAAAACTTTTTCAGGTCCATGCCGGCGTACAGCAAGGCCACTTCCGGATAGCCGTTGAACATCAGCGTCTCGCGCTTCTTCTTGAAGAAGCCGTCTTCGCCGATGCGGCGTTCGCTCGCCTGCGACCAGCGCGGGTGATCCACCTTCGGATTCACGTTCGAATAGAAGCCGTATTCGGAAGGCGCCGAATCGTTCCAGGCCGTCTTCGGCTGGTCGCGCGTAAACCGGATGCGCACGATCGACTTGGCCGATTTGAAACCGTATTTCCAGGGCACGACCACGCGCACCGGCGCGCCGTTCTGGTTCGGCAGCACCTGGCCATACATGCCGACGGTGAGCAGCGCCAGCGGGTGCATGGCTTCGTCCAGGCGCAGCCCTTCCACATACGGCCAGTCGAGCACGCCGCTCCTCAGACCCGGCATCTGCTTGCGGTCGGCCAGGGTGGTGAATTCGACGTAGCGCGCATTGCCGGTCGGTTCGACGTGCTTGATGAGATTCGACAGCGAATAGCCGACCCAGGGAATCACCATCGACCACCCTTCCACGCAACGCAGGCGGTACACGCGTTCTTCGAGCGGCGCCAGTTTCGTCAGGCTGTCGATGTCGAGCCGCATCGGCTTCTTGACTTCGCCTTCGATCGATACCGTCCACGGGCGCGTTTGCAGCGTGTGGGCGTTCTCGGCCGGGTCGCCTTTATCGAGGCCGAACTCGTAGAAATTGTTGTAGCCGGTCGCGTCCTTGAAGGCGGTACGCGGCTCGGTGGTGGACAGCGCCGGATTGGCGCGCGCGGCCAGCTTCTGGGCGGGGGCGCCCTGAGCAAAAGCTTCGCGGTTGGCCATCTCCCACAAGGCGCTGCCGGCGACGGCGCCGGCCGCCATGCGGGCGATGAACTTGCGCCGCTCTTCATACACTTCGCGCGGTGTGATTTCGGACGACAGCGGCGGGTTCAGGCCGTCGCGACTAGATTTGATGAGCATCGCTTACTCCAGGCAATTGAACTATCACGATACATGATTTCGTCAAATTGCCTTGCCGCGTTGCGAATCTTTACAATTCCCCGTAGGAATGCAAACCGGACAGGAACATGTTCACGCCGAGGAAAGCAAAGGTGGTCACCAATAAACCCACCACCGACCACCAGGCCGCCACCCGTCCACGCAGGCCGCTCATCAAACGCATGTGCAACCAGGCCGCGTAGTTCAGCCAGACGATCAGCGCCCAGGTTTCTTTCGGGTCCCACGACCAGTACCCGCCCCAGGCTTCAGCCGCCCACAGCGCGCCGAGGATGGTCGCCACCGTGAAGAAGGCGAAGCCGACCGAAATCGCCTTGTACATGACGTCGTCCAGCACCTCGAGCGCCGGCAGGCGGTCGGCCAGGATGCCGTGCGATTTCAGCAGATACGCGGTGCCGACCATCGCCGCCAGTGCGAAAGTGCCGTAGCCGATGAAATTGGCCGGCACGTGGATCTTCATCCACCAGCTTTGCAGCGCCGGCACCAGCGGCTGAATGGCGGCGGCGTCGCGCGAGACCGTGTACCAGAGCAGGAAAGCCACCGCCGCGCCGATGATCAAGAGCACGAAGGCGCCCAGCTGGCGCGTGGCGTAGCGTTCCTCGTAGTACAGGTAGAACAGCGCCGTGATCATCGCGAACAGGATGAACACCTCATACAGATTCGACACCGGGATGTGGCCGACGTCGGGACCGATCAGGTAGCTTTCGAACCAGCGCACCATCATGCCGGTAAAGCCGAGCACGACGGCGGCCCAGCACAGGCGCGACCCGATCGCCGCGCCCGAGTTCGAGCGTGCGAGCAGGCCGATCCAGTAGAACACGGTCGAGAACGCGAACAGCGCGCTCATCCACAGGATCGCGGACTGGCTCGACAGCATGTATTTCAGGAAGAATTTCTGCTCGGCGGCGGCGAGCGAGCCGTCGTACATGGAAATTGCCCACAGCGACAGCAGGGCCACCAGCGGCATCAGCCAGCGCACCGGTTTCCAGTGCCAGCCGAGCGCGGCAAAGGTGGGGGCCGTCAGCAGCAGGATGGCGCGCTCGTAGCCGTCCATGTAGGCGGCGTAGCGGCTCAGGGCGAACAGCGCCGCCGCCATCAGGCCGGCGCCGAACAGCCAGTCGATGGCAGTCAGGCGGCGGAAATAGCCGGGCGTTTCCTTGTAGACCACGCCGGGGTTGTGTCGGGATGCTTCCATGCTCTTCTCCAGTGCCAGTCTCGGCAACGTTGCCAGCTTACGCCGATTGCGGCAGCCTGGCTGCCAGCTCTGCGAATTCGTTTTCGAAATCCAGCGTCTTGCGCTGGGTACTCATTGCCATCAGGGCGTGTGCGCCGTTATCCTGTTTGCGCACCCAGATCCACAGGCGCCGCTCGCGAATATAAAACATCGCGAAGATACCGGCGATCAAGAGCACGCAGCCGAGATACACGATCTTCTTGCCGGGCGAGCGCGTGACCTGCAGTACCGAAGCTTTGACTTCGTGGAACTCGTCCAGTTGCAGATACACCGGGGCGCCGTAGAAGAAACTGTCGGATAGCGCGTTGGTCGCCAGCTGCAGGAAGCGCGCATGGGTATCGTTCCCTTCGATCGGCGCCAGGCCATCTTTGATACGCGCCGCCTGCCACAATTCCCACAGCACGCCGTTGAGCATCTTGATGAACACCGCCGCCGCCTTTTCCTGCTCGGCCGCCGGGATCTTTTCCAGGAACTGCGCCACCGCGACAAAGCCGCCCGGGGTGCCCTCGCCGGCGAACATGGCGAGCGTGCGTTCGGCCGATTCGCGCAACTGGTCGCCGAAGCCCGCACCTTCGCCCTGCCCGGCCGTCATGGTGCGTCCGGCATAGCGGCGCGCCGCCTCCGCGCGCAAACCCGGATCGGCCAGCGCCGCGCGCAGGCGCATCCATTCGCGCACACCGTAGGCGTCGTCGGCGGGAATGCGCAGGAAGCGGAAGGCTTCCGACGGGCTGGTGCGTACGCCGGCCAGGTACACCTGGCTGCCCTCGAGCGTTACCGGCTGCATGTAGTTCAGGAATTCCTTCGCCTGCCCGGTCTGGTCGCGCAGCTTGTATTGCACGCTGGGGCCGACATTTTTCAGGTCCTTGTTGCCGGCGTGCTTGCCGGCCGAACCGGACGCTTTACCGAGCGTCGCCGTCAACTGTTCGTTGAGCGACTGGCTTTTGCTCACCGCGCGCACGTCGTTGTTCGCCGCGATGTTCTCGACGTTGAACGGGCGGAAACCCGACCACTCGACCGAGTAGGTCGCCCCGGCCGCTTTCAGCTCGGTGGCGCCGTTGACTTCGCCGGCAATCGTAAACGCCTTGGCGTCCGTGCCGGCCATCGGGAAACCGGTCAGCGTCAGGCGGCTGCCGCCATCCTCGAAACTCGACTGGTAGACAGCGACACCCTTGTAGATCAACGGCTCGTTGACTTTAATTGTCGCCGGAAAGGTTTTACCGAGCTCGCGGTCGTGCACGACGACGTCGCTGGCGAACAGTTTCGGCATCCCGGTCGAATAGAATTCGATGTGGAATTTTTTCAATTCCAGGTCGAACGGTAATTCCTGCAACAGCGTGCCGCTCGCCTGCGCGATCGAGGCGACGCGGCCGGTCTGCCCTTCCGCCAGCAGGATATTGCCGCGGTAGGTCGGGTTGTTGACGCTGAGGCGGTGCTGCGCCGGCACGTCGGCGATCAGGCCGCCGCCGCTGTACGGCGTTTTGCCGAAGACCCATTGCTGGATTCGGATGGGCAGTTCGGAATCGAGCATCCCGCCCAACAGGATCACGATGATCGCCGTGTGCGCGAAGATATAGCCGAACTTGTTGCCGGCACCCTTTTTCGCCGCCACCAGCGTGCCGTGTTCCTTCTCGACGATTTTGACCTTGTAGCCGGCGTGGCCGAGACGCACGGCGCTTTGCTGCGCCAGCGCGGCGGCATCGAGCGGCGCGGTCCACTCCGATTTGTGATGGAAATTGCGCAGCGACTCTTCGCGTACCGATTCGCGCCAGCTGCGCATGTCGCGCATCATTTTCGGTGCGTTGCGAATCACGCACAGGCTGGTCGAGACGATCAGTACCAGCAAGATCAGCAGGAACCACCAGCTGGTGTAGACGGTGTACAGGCCGAGCTTGCGGAACACTTCGTACCAGAACGGGCCGAACTGGTTGACGTAGTTCGGCATGATGTCGCCCTGGCGCAGCACGGTGCCGATGATGGCCGCGATCGCCAGGATCATCAGCAGGCTGATCGCAAAGCGCATCGACGACACCAGCTCGACGGTCTCGGCCAGCCAGGAACGGCGCGTGTTCAGTTCAATTCCGGTGGTGCTCATGTTCTGGCAACTTCCTCGTGCGGTATCGCTTGCAGCAAAAAGGGCGCCAGCTCGCGCTGTCGCCCTTTGGTACTCGGGTCAAGCTGACAGTTTAACGCAAGCCGGCGATGTAATCGGCCACTGCCTTCATTTCGGTGTCCGACAAACGTTGCGCCAGCGTCGTCATTTGCGGGCTGTTGCTGCGCGCGCCGGTGCGGAAGGCCACCAGCTGGGCGGTCGTGTAATCCTGGTGCTGGCCGGCCAGGCGCGGATACTGGACCGGGATGCCGCCGGCGGCTGCGCCGTGGCAGCTGGCGCAGGCGGCGACGCCCTTCTCGGCGATGCCGCCGCGGTAGATCTTGCGGCCCAGTTCGATCGTGTCCTTGTTCTTGGCGGCGCCCGGCTTGACCTTCTGGGTGGCGAGGTAGGCGGCGACGTTGCGCTTTTCCTCGTCGGTGAGCATCTTGGCGTAGGTGGTCATGACCGGGTTCACGCGCTGCGGCGTGGTGAAGTCGACCAATTGTTTGTGGGTGTAGGCTTCGATCTGGTTCGACAATTTCGGGTTGACCGCGATGGTCGAATTGCCGGCCGCGCCGTGGCAGGACAGGCAGGCCGGCAAGCCGCGCGCGGTATCGCCGCTGTCGTACAGGGTGGCGCCTTTGGCGGGGTCGGGTTTGGCGGGGCGCTGCGCTTCGGCTGCGCCGGCCATGCTGCCCAGCGCCAGGCTTGCAACCAACAACGATTTCACGAACACCGCGCTAGCGGACGATACAGACACACGATTCATTCGAGCACCCTGAAAAAGTCGACAACAGTTTTTATGTATACAGCGGCGTACCGAGCCCCTTGACAGGGCGCCCCAAACAATTGATAACCCCTTATTGTACAATAGCTTTGTTTCCCTATTGCTTCATTTCATTGCATTTTTCACCTCGTCCCCATGTCCAAACTCTGGCAAGCCCGCTTCTTCACGACCGTCAATCAACTGCGCGATCTCCCCAACACCGTGGTGCCCGAGATCGCCTTTGCCGGCCGTTCCAACGCGGGCAAGTCGACCGCGATCAACATCCTGACCAACCAGAAGGGTCTGGCGTTCGCCTCGAAAACCCCTGGCCGCACCCAGCACATCAATTACTTTTCGATCGGCGGCGCCCACGTCGGCCAGCACCGCAAGGACCCGACCATCGTCGAGGAAATCCGCGCCCTGCTGGTGGACTTGCCGGGCTATGGCTATGCGGAAGTGTCGGGCAACGCCAAGCTGCACTGGCAAAAGCTGCTGGGCGATTACGTCCAGCGCCGCGAACAGCTGGCCGCGCTGGTCTTGATCATGGATTCGCGCCGCCCGTTCACCGACCTCGACGTGCAGATGCTCGAATGGTTCGCCCCGACCGGCAAGCCGATTCACTGCATTCTGACCAAGGCCGATAAGCTGAACCGCAACGAGCAAGCCAACGTGCTGCGCGAAGCGAAGGGTGTGCTGGAAAGCTATGTCGACGAAGACGGCGAAGGTTTCCCGTTTACGGTGCAACTGTTCTCGGCGTTGAAGCGCATCGGCATCGAGGAAGCGGATGCCAAGATCCAGCAATTGATCGGTCTCGATATCGACGAATCCGAGATCGACGATGCGATCGATGGCGGCAACGATGAAGCGAACGACAAGGACAGCGCCTCCGAACAACCCTGAAGAAAGCGATCACGATGTCTTCCATCATTACCGGCCAGTACCCAGCGACCCGCATGCGCCGCATGCGCCGCGACCCGTTCTCGCGCGCCATGATGCGCGAAAACACCCTCACCGCGGCGGACCTGATCTACCCGGTGTTCATCCTCGACGGCGAGAACCAGCGCCAGCAGGTGGCTTCGATGCCGGGCGTGGAACGTGTCTCGGTGGACTTGCTGATGGGTGTGGCCGAGGAATGCGTGGCGCTCGGAATTCCCGTGCTGGCGCTGTTCCCGGTGGTCGACGCTTCCTTGAAAACCTATGACGGCGTGGAAGCGACCAATCCCGACGGCCTGGTGCCGCGCGCGGTACGCAGGCTCAAGCAACAGTTCCCGCAACTGGGCATCCTGACCGACGTCGCGCTCGACCCGTACACGACCCACGGCCAGGACGGCCTGCCCGACGAAAACGGCTACATCGTCAACGAAAAGACGATCGCCATGCTGACGCGCCAGGCGCTGGCCCAGGCCGACGCCGGCGTCGACATCGTCGCCCCGTCGGACATGATGGACGGGCGCATGGGCGCGATCCGCAGCGCCCTCGAGGAACGCGGTTTCATCCACACGCGCCTGATGGCCTATTCGGCCAAGTATGCATCGGCCTTCTACGGTCCCTTCCGCGACGCGGTCGGCTCGAGCGCCAACCTGGGTAAAGCCGACAAGAACACCTACCAGATGGACCCGGCCAACAGCGACGAAGCCCTGCGCGAAGTGGCGCTCGACCTGGCCGAAGGCGCCGACATGGTGATGGTCAAGCCGGGCATGCCCTACCTCGACGTGGTGCGCCGCGTGAAGGACGAGTTCAAGGTGCCGACCTTCGCCTACCAGGTCAGCGGCGAGTACGCGATGATCAAGGCGGCGGCGCAGAACGGCTGGCTCGATCACGACAAGGTCATGATGGAATCGATGATGGCATTCAAGCGCGCCGGGGCGGATGGCGTGCTGACCTACTTTGCGCTGGATGTGGCGAGGAAGCTCAAGGCTGGCTAAGGTTTCAGCCGACGAATGAAAAAACCGTGCTGCAGCACGGTTTTTTTCGCTTTTGTAGGGTGGGCACTTGTGCCAGTCATTTAAAGGTCTTAGCTAACAAACCCTGCCTTGAGTACCCGAGCCGTCGATACATGGCGGCGC
>NZ_JACYUY010000042.1 GCF_014842025.1 Massilia sp. CFBP 13721 | reverse complement strand
TCAGCTGGCACCTTCATCAAACGCCCACACTTATCGACTGTTAATTTTTAAAGAACTTTATTCGGTACTGTCTTGCTGCGTTCTGCGAATCGTTTTGTTCGTCAGCAGCAGAGAGATGAGATTATGCAGTGTTTCGCGATCTTCGTCAACCTCTTTTTTGCTACACCGCAGTGTTTCGCGGCCACCTGTCGTTGCTTCAACTACTTGATTTCGTTGTCGTTTTCAACAGGAGGCGAATTATAGCGAAGGCCGGCCGCGGTCCGCAAGTGCTTTCTTGCGGCCGGTCTTTTGCCAACCCGACAGCAGCCTAGTCGGCCTTGAGGCTCATCGGCTGGTAGTGCGGGTCGGCCTTGATCTTCTCTTCCACAAATGGCAGCACCGGCCATTCCTTGCGCGAGTAGACACTGGTCTGGTCGGCGTAGTACGGCGACTTCGGATCGGTCGACTGGCCATAGGTCAGCATGGCCTGCGCGACCGGCCCCTGGTCATCAAATGTCACGGTCTGAATATAGCTCTGCCCCCAGTGCACGCCGTTATAACCGGTAGCCGTCAGACCGCTGCGCATGGTGAGCGAATTGTAAGAGCCGTCGACGTTGCCGATGCCGCCGTGCAGCGGGATGCGCACACCGTTCTTCGGCTCCGTCTGGTAGTCGCCCAGCCTGGCGTCGAAAGCGATCCCCAGCCCCTGCAGCTTGAGCGCGGCACTCTTCAGTGCGGCCAGCATGGCCGGCATGGCGGCCGGCGCGACGCCGTACGGTGTATTCACCGGATCGGCCGGGTTGAACTGCACTGCCCATTTGTTCGGAATGGCGGCGGCAGTGTTCCAAAATTCGCGGAATAGCAAGGCGCCGCGGCTGTCGACGTTCACGCGCCGGTCCCAGGCGGCCAGCGCCGTGCACGCCTGGCGCAGGACAAGGTCGCCGCTGATGGTGCACGCCTGCAGCAGTTCGGGCAGCACCAGCTCGGCCGCGTACAGGCGATTGGCGAACGCCAGCGCCTGCATATCCGGCAAGCCGATCTTTTTTACCTGTATCAACTCCTCGAACTGGCGGAAACCAATGCGCGTGCGCAGGCTCTGCTCGACACCGACGCGGCCATACAGCGGCGAGTAGCCGAACGGCGCCGGGCCGGCCAGCAAGGCCCTTGGGTTGTTCAGCCAATAGCTGTCGTTGGAATTGCCGACGTAATCGGTGCGGATCGCCCACGGCGCATTCACAGGCGAATAGATCCCGGCCGGCGCGTTCGCATCTTGCCCCCAGGCGCAGCTGCTGCGCGCACCGTCGAACAGCAGCGCCGCCTGCAGCAGCAGGCAACCGTTGCCGAACTTCTGGGGAGCCATGTGCGGCACCACACTGGCGTCGGCGAACAGCACGTTGCCGTCGCGGTCGGCGGCCAGCGTGTTCACCCAGGGCAGGCCGACCGTCTTGTCGAGCGCGGCCTTGAGCGCCCCCACGTTGTTGGCCTTGCCGATCCCCAGCCACTGCTCGAGCATGCGGGTGTTGTTCCGGTTCGGGTCGGCCAATACATAGGCGGCGCTCGCCGTCCAGCTCATGCCTGCTTCCGGCTTGACGATCACCGCGCCCTGCTCGCTGAACCAGAAGGTTTTGGAGCGTTTGGCCAGGCTGCCGTCCGCCTGCAGCAAATCGACCTCAACCGTTTTCGAGGTCATCTTGTGCGGCACGCCGTCAACCAGATAGGTGGTGCGGCTGCTGTCGGCCGCATCCAGCGCCAGCCTGAAGGTGGTGAAGTGGATCGCCGTCGTCACCGTATGGCTCCAGGCGATGTCCTTATTAAAGCCGATCACGATCGCCGGGATGCCGCCGATGATCACGCCCATCGCATCATAGTTGCCCGGCACCGTCAGGTGGGCTTGGTAGAAACGGTCGGCCGAGGTCCACGGATAGTGCGGGTTGCCGAGCAACAGACCGCGTCCGCTGCTGGACAGCTCATTGCCGACGGCGAGCGCATTGCTGCCGATCCCTTGCGTATGCAATCGATCGAGCCGCGCCAGCAGGAAGGCCGGGTCGAACTTGCGCGCACGCGTGGCGGCGAGCGGGGCCCCCGCCACCCGCCCGGCGGCCACGAACTCCCTGGCGAATACCTGGCCGGTCGCATGCAAGGCCTTTTCCGCCATGATCAGATACATGTCGTCGACCGTGATCGGGCGCACCCACTTGGCGTCCTTGCAGGCAGCCGGATACAGCCCCGTAAACGCTTTCACATAACGGTTGTAACCCTCGACATAGCCCTCGATGAGTTCGCGCGGCTCGGCGGGGCCGGCGGCGTAGTTGGCGCGCAGCTGCGCGATGTCGAGATAGCCCTTGAAGAAAAAGTCGCTGTCTTCGTTGTTCAGGTCCATGAATCCGCTGGCGGCGCCGTATTCGTCGCCAGTGCGTTGCGGCGCGCGCGCGGCGCCGCCAAAGAATTGCGAGCGTTCGCCACGCACGGTGATCACGGTGTCGGCGAACATGCAGACATTGTCCTGCGCATAGGCGTAGGCCAGGCCGTAGCCGAGGCTGCGGACATCCTTGGCGCGCACGTGCGGCACGCCATAGGTGGTGCGGGCGACCTCGACCTCGATGCGGGAGGCGGTGGCGACCGGCGGCGGCGCGGTACCCGTCCCGCCCGGGGCGTCGTCATCGTTGCTGCTGCAGCCGGCGAGCGCCAGCGCAAACACTGCTGCGAGGCCTGCGCAGCGCAGGGAAGAGAATGGGTTCGATTGCACTTGCTGACGTTTCATGTGGACGCTTTCTGCGGGATGACCGCGTGGCGAAATGAAAGACAATTGAGTGACAGGACGGCACGGCTGTGCCGTCTTGATTGGGTGAACTAGTTTGAACGCCGAGGGATGCCAGGCAAGCTGGCAAGGTTGATGGGTACGGAGATGATCGGTTTGTATTACTGGATCAAAGGCAGCACAGCGCCGGTCGTGTAGCCGGCCTTGCGCGCGGCCGCATGGATGGCATCGATGCGCGCTCCCATGGCCGGGTGCGACATGAAGTAATGGGAACCGGGCAGCGCGTCATCATCCCTGGCGCGCAGCGCTTCAAAAAATTCGGTGGCGCCGCCCACATGACCGTAGCGGCAGGCGAGTACGCGCAAGGCCAGGGCGTCGGCTGCCGACTCGCGCGCACGCGAATAGCTGGTGGTGCCGAACTGCTGTACCGGCGCCAGCACGCCCGCCAGCGCCGAGCCGTCGCCGCCGATGAGCGCCGCCAGGCCGTACAGCACGACGCCGCGCCCCAGCGCGCGCAGGTGGTCGCGGTGCGCCAGGTGCGCAAGCTCGTGTGCCAGCACGAAGGCCAGGCCGTTTTCCGACTGCACGTGCGTGAGCAGCCCGGAAAACACGTAGATGGCCCCGCCGGGCACCACCATCGCATTCGGCACCGCCGAATCGGTAAGGCGCACCGTGGCCGGCCCGGTGAATCCGGCGCAGGACCGCAGGCTGTCGACCAGTTGCTGCAGGCGGGCGACGCGGTCGCCGTCCTTGCCGGAAGGCGGCGGCTCGGCCTTTGCGGCAATGATGCGCGTCAGCGAAGCCTCGGTCTCCGGCCCCATGCGATCGACCACCGCATCGACCAGCAAGCCGAGCAGGAAAAAAACCAGCAGCGCCAGCGCCGCCAGCCCGGCCAGCAACAACATAAAATCCTTGAGCGGATGCTCGCGGGTGACGTTGTCGTTGTCCGGGGGCAGCGACGGCGCGTATTTCATGCGACGTAGATGGCGGTGCCGAAGGCCAGCACCTCGACGGCGCCGATGCCGCCTTGTGCGCTTTTCGACAGCGGCACCGTTTCCAGGCGCAGGTTGACGATTTCGTGGGCGCCGGCGCAGCTTTCCTTCAGCCGCAGCACCGCCTCGCGCTTGGCGCGGTCGAGCAGGCTTTCATAGGATTTGACCGGACCGCCGACAAAGGCGCGCAAGGCGGCCGCGGCACGCTTGAAATGGTCGACCGAGACGACCACGCTGCCGGTCACCAGTTCGCAGCGCACCGGTGCGCCACCCATGATCGGAAGTTTGCCGGCGGTCGTGGGCAGGTAGAGCATGGTTTTTTCGCGCGCATGGATCGAGCGGTAGTGGCGCTTTTCCGCGATCTGGCCGAACACGAAGCCGAGCACGACCGGCACGCCCCAGAACAGCAGCAGGACATACAGTTCCATGTCAGTCGACCGTCACCGCGGTACCGTACACATAGATCTCGGCGGCGCCCACCGCCACCGACGAGGTAGAGAAACGCACGTTGACGATGGCGTTCGCCCCCATCTGCTGCGCCTGCGCCTGCATGCGCGCGATCGCTTCGGCGCGCGACTCTTCCAGCAATTCGGTATAGCCGCGCAGTTCGCCGCCGACCATGTTCTTCAGGCCGGCCATGATGTCGCGCCCGACGTGCTTGGCGCGTACCGTGCTGCCCGAGGCGATGCCGTGGCTGGCCGTGATGGTCTTGCCGGGAATGATTTCAATATTACTCATCAACATGCTGAATGCCCCTCGGTGATCGAAGATGCAATCTAATCATGCTTGAATGATAATTGCAATGAGGAAAGCATAAAGCCGGGTACAAGTCGACAGGCGAAAAAAAACCCCAGCACACGGGCTGGGGTTTTTCTTTTATAACTAGCCTGACGATAACCTACTTTCACACTGGTTGCAGCACTATCATCGGCGCAAAGTCGTTTCACGGTCCTGTTCGGGATGGGAAGGGGTGGGACCGACTTGCTATGGTCATCAGGCATAACTTGCTGGGACGCTGCTCCACAACTGGGCAACAACTCCCTGAATTCCGGGGCGTATTCTAACAGGCAAGTTCCAGTAACGCCAGCACGGATTGCGGCGCCAGCGCGTAAAATGGTCCCTTTGCCCGAACGCTTGCCGCCATGACCATCCTGTTATCGACCCTGAACGCCCGCTACACCCACGCTTCGCTGGGCCTGCGCTACCTGCTAGCGAACATGGGACCGCTCGGCCCCGATACCCGGATCCAGGAATTCGTCATCGGCGCCAAGACCACCGACGTGGTCGAACGCTTGCTGGCCCAGCACCCGCGCATCATCGGCTTCGGCGTGTACATCTGGAACGTGGAAGAAACGACGCGCATCGTCGCCATGCTCAAACGGGTGGCGCCCCAGGTGAAAATCATCCTGGGCGGCCCGGAAGTGTCCTTCGAGACGAACGAACAGGACATCTGCCGCCTGGCCGATTACGTCGTCACCGGCTGGGGCGACGTCACCTTCCCCCAGCTGTGCGCGCAGATCCTGGATGGCCCGCAGCCGCTGATGAAAATCCACGCCGGCGTACAGCCGCCGATGGCCGAGATCGCCCTGCCCTATGCTTTATATAGCGCCGAAGACATCGCGCACCGCACTTTGTATGTCGAAGCCTCGCGCGGCTGCCCGTTCAAATGCGAGTTCTGCCTGTCCTCGCTCGATAAAACCGCCTGGCCCTTCCCGCTGGATTCCTTCCTGGCACAGATGGAAGATTTATACGTCCGCGGCGCACGCCTGTTCAAATTCGTCGACCGCACGTTCAACCTGAACGTCAAGACCAGCATGAAGATCATGCAGTTCTTCCTCGACAAGCTCGAGGCGGCGCCAGCCGACCCGGTGTATGCCCACTTCGAGCTGGTGCCCGACCACCTGCCGGAAGCGTTGAAAGAGATGATCGCGCGTTTCCCGGCCGGCGCGCTGCAGTTCGAAATCGGCATCCAGAGTTTCAATCCCGAAGTGCAGGCGCTGGTCAGCCGGCGCCAGGACAATGCCAAGGCGGCCGACAACATTCGCTGGCTGTGCGAACACTCGCAGGCACACCTGCACGTCGACCTGATCGCCGGCTTGCCGGGCGAAGACATCGCCAGCTTCGCGCGCGGCTTCGACCAGTTAGTAGGCCTGGGCGCACACGAGATCCAGTTCGGCATTTTAAAACGGCTGCGCGGCACGCCGATCATCCGCCACACGGAAGCGTACAAGATGGTGTACGACCCGTATCCGCCCTACACCGTGCTGGCAACGAGCCTGATCGACTTCCCAACCATGCAGCGCCTGGTGCGCTTTGCCCGCTACTGGGACCTGGTGGCCAATTCCGGGCGCTTCGCCAACACCACGCCCGAACTGCTGGGCGTGCGTCCGTTCGAGAACTTCATGGCGTTTGCGGACTGGATCTATACGAAGACGGACGCCACCCACCGCATCGCGCTCGACCGCCTGGCCAAGCTGGTGGCCGAGTGGCTGCAGGTGACGGGGATGGCGCGCGAACGCGCGCTGGCGGTGGTGGCGAGCGATTACGCAGGCAGTGTCGACACCGGCAAGAAGGAAAAAGCGGCGAACGCGAGCACGGTCGCGGCACCGGCCAGGCAGGTGCGCCACCTGGCAGCCTGAGCACGCTAGACCCTCCCGGATGGCAGAGACGGCGAAATCCTTTTACACTGCAACAATGCAGATTGAAAATACGCCAACATTAACCATCGAACACCCCGCCGGCGGCGCGGCGCAATCTGTCATGGCAAGCGGCGTCTGGCAGGTGCATGCGCTGAGCCAGAAGGGCATGCTCAAGAAGCTCAACCGTACCCTGCTCGGCCTGAAGAAGAAGCCGAACCTCGCCTGGGACCTGACCGGCGTGGCCAGCATCGACCACATCGGCGCCCAGCTGTTCTGGAATGCCTGGGGCAAGAAGCGCCCCGCGCAGCTGGCGCTCGACCCGCGCCAGGAAGAGCTGTTCAAGCGCATCGAGCAGGCCTGCCGCAACACCCTGCCGCGCCAGAAGGTCAGTCCGCTGAACTGGATCATCGTGCTCGGCGCCGGCCTGCTCAGCTTTTTCGAGCACCTGCACGGTTTTATTGAACTGATCGGGCGCCTGGTGCAGGATCTGTGGCGGTTCCTGCGCCGTCCGAACACGGGGCCGTGGCGCGAAATCTCGGCGAACATCTATCACTCCGGCTTCCAGGCGCTGGGCATCACGGCGCTGGTCGGCTTCCTGATCGGCGTCGTGCTCTCCTTCCTGTCGGCGCAGCAGCTGCGCCAGTTCGGCGGCGACATCTACCTGGTCGACATCCTCGGCATGAGCGTGGTGCGCGAACTGGGGCCGCTGTTGGCGGCGATCCTGGTGGCGGGCCGCTCGGGCTCCTCGATCACCGCACAGCTCGGCGTGATGCGGGTGAACGAAGAACTCGACGCGATGCTGGTGATGGGCATCTCGCACGGCTACCGCCTGATCATGCCGAAGGTGGTGGCGCTGGCGATCTCGATGCCCTTGCTGGTGGTCTGGACCGACGCCATGGCCCTGCTCGGCGGCGCGGCCTCGGCCAAGCTGGAACTGGGCCTGTCGTTCCGCTACTTCCTGCAAAAGCTGCCGGACGCGGTGCCGCTGGTGAACTACACGATCGGCTTACTCAAAGGGATGACCTTCGGCATGCTGATCGCGCTGGTGTCCTGCCACTTCGGCCTGCGCATCAAGCCGAACACCGAAAGCCTGGGACGCGGCACGACGACCTCGGTGGTGACCTCGATCACGGTCGTGATCCTGGCCGACGCCGTATTTGCGATCATCTTCAGCGGCGTGGGGTTCCGATAATGGCCGATACAGCACAACGCCGGCAGCAGCTCAACCGCAAGCCGGAAGAAGACGTCGGCCCGCCGGTGGTCGAGATCCGCAAGCTGTGGACCAAATTCGGCAAGACGGTCATCCACCAGGACCTGAACCTCGATATCTATGCGGGCGAGATCCTGTCGATCGTGGGCGGCTCGGGCACCGGCAAGACGGTGCTGCTGCGGCAGATGCTGGGCTTGGAAACGCCGTCGCGCGGCTGCGTGCGCGTGTTCGGCGAAGACATCAGCGAAGCGGGACCGGAGCAGCTGCAGCGCATGCGCAACCACTGGGGCATGCTGTTCCAGCAGGGTGCGCTGTATTCGGCGCTGACGGTGTTCGACAACATCGCCCAGCCGATGCGCGAACTGCGTGGCTTGCCGGAAGACGTGATCCGCGACGCCGTGCTGCTGAAAATGGAGATGGTCGGGCTGGCTGCGGAACACGCGAACAAAATGCCGTCCGACCTGTCGGGCGGGATGACCAAGCGTGCAGCCCTGGCGCGCGCTCTGGCGCTGGAACCGAGATTATTGTTCCTGGACGAGCCGACCGCCGGCCTCGACCCCGATGCGTCGGACGCGTTCGTGACGCTGATCCACGCCCTGCACCGGGAACTGAAACTGACCGTGGTGATGGTCACCCACGACCTCGATACGCTGTTTGCGCTGTCCTCGCGCATCGCGGTCCTGGCCGAGAAGCACGTGCTGGCGGTCGGACCGTCGCGCGACGTGCTGCGGGTCGACCACCCGTTCATCAAACATTTCTTCCTCGGCGGACGCGGGCAACGGGCACTCGAAGTGCTGGACGAGCGCGATGAGGAACGTGACGAAACCGCCGCCGAAGAAGAAGAACCAAAGGAGTGACATGGAAAACCGATCTTACGCCCTGATGACAGGCATCTTCACGATTGCCCTCCTGATTGCGACGGTGCTGGCCGGCCTCTGGTTGAACCGCGACAAGACCGAACTGTCGCCCTACGAGATCGTCACCACCCAGTCGATTCCCGGCCTGAACCCGCAAGCCACGGTGCGCTACCGCGGCCTGGAAGTGGGCCGCGTCGACGAAATCGTGTTCGACCCGAAGGTGACTGGCCAGATCCTGATCCGCCTGTCGGTCGAGGAAGGCTCGCCCGTCACCACCACCACCTTCGCCTCGCTCGGCTACCAGGGCGTGACCGGCATCGCCTTCATCCAGCTCGACGACGACCGCACCGGCTCGCCGCTGCTGAAGACCGACCCGGCGCACATCGGCCGCATCCCGCTGCGTCCGGGTTTGCTCGACCAGCTGGAAAAGCGCGGCGTCGCCATCCTCGACCGCACCGAGCAGATCACGGAGCGCCTGAATGCGCTCGTGAACGAGGAAAACGAGAAAATCATCATCGGCGCCTTCGACAACATCAGCAAGGCCGCCGCCGCGTATGGCGAGATCCCGGAAAAGCTCGGGCCGACGATCGAGCGCATGCCGGCGCTGGCCGATAAACTCGACCGCAGCTTGACCTCGTTCGACACCTTTGCCGCCAGCGCCACCGGCGCGGTGCGCAACTACGACCAGCTGGCGACGAGCCTGCAGGCGCCGGACGGCCCGATCAACCGCCTGAACGGCGCCATCGGCTCGCTGCAAGGCGTGACCAGCGACCTGGAAGCGGAAACGCTGCCGCACCTGACGCGCATGACCGACGAAGCGCGCACCGCGCTGCGTTCGGTGCGCCGCACCGCCGATTCGCTCTCGGACCGCCCGCAAAGCATCCTGTTCGGGAACCCGAACGTCCAACCCGGCCCCGGCGAGCCCGGCTTCGTCGCCCCGACCAAATGAGGACCACCTTGAACACCAATTTGCACCGCATTCTCGGCGCTACCGTCCTTGCCCTTGCCGTCGCCGGGTGTGCGTCGGGCGGCAAGAACACCGGCGCCAACACCCAGTTCGACTTCGGCCCACTCGGCGCGCCAGCTACGCAAGTCGCGCAGGCGCCAATGGCCGCCATCATCGTGATGGATGCAACCGGCTCGCCGACCTTCGAGAACGAGCGCATGGTCTACCGCCTGAACTACAACGACCCGCTGCAGGCGCGCACCTATGCCAACAGCCGCTGGAGCGCCAACCCGCTGCTGCTGGTCACCCAGCGCCTGAAATCGCGCCTGGCGCAGGCTGGCGTGAAAGTGCTGTCGGCCACCGATTCCAGCACCAACATCCCGATCCTGCGCATCGAGATCGACGATTTTAGTCACGCCTTTGCCAGCACCACGGCCAGCCAGGGCGACTTGACCCTGCGCGCTTCGCTGTTCAACGGCCACGCCCTGCACGACCAGAAAACGTTTACGCGCGCGACACCGGCAACCAGTGCGGATGCCGCCGGCGGCGCCCGTGCGCTGGCCGCCAGCACCGACGCCGTCGCCGCCGACATCATCGCCTGGCTCGCCGCCAACAACCGACCACGATGACCGGACCGGAAGCGCACGGGGATGGCCACGGCGCAGTCACCGACAACGATGCGCCGCGCCGCGGCTCGCCCGTCGCGCGCGCGGCGCTGCTGGCCTACCTGCTGCTGATCGTCTACGCCAGCTGGTATCCGTTTACGGGCTGGCGCAACAACGGCTTGCCATTGTTGTCGTTCATGAACCTGGTCAAGCAGCGCTATTGGACCGGCTTCGACGTGATGGTGAATATTGTCGGCTATGTCCCGCTCGGCATCCTGCTGGTGCTGGCGCTGTATCCGCTGGTGCGCGGGGTCTGGGCGATGCTGCTGGCGACGCTGTTCGGCTTTCTCGTCACCGGCACCATGGAGACGGTGCAGAATTTCCTGCCCAGCCGCGTGCCCTCGAACCTCGACCTGCTGACGAACGCCGCCGGCTGCTTCATCGGCGCCTGCATCGGCCCCTTCATGGCGAAAAGCCTGCTCGACCAGGGGCGCCTGTACCGCATCCGCAAACGCTGGTTCGCGCCGCACGCCAGCCAGGGCCTGGTGCTGCTGGCGCTGTGGCCGCTGGCGCAGATCTATCCGCAGAGTTTTTTGTTCGGCCACGGCCAGGTACTGCCGATCATCTCCGGCTGGCTCTCCACCTGGCTCGAGGAAGACATCGACCTGATCGCCATGCTGCGACCCGGGCCGGCGATGAGCGTCGAACAGTTCTGGCTGTCGGAAACGATCATCACCGCCTGCGGCATGACCGGCGCCGCCCTCACCCTGCTGTGCCTGCTGCGCCGTGGTGCGCCGCGCTACACGTTGATGCTGCTGATGCTGGCCGCCGCGCTGGTCATCAAGACGCTGGCCAGTTCGCTGCTGTTCCGGCCCGATAACGCCTTCGTGTGGGTAACGCCGGGCGCCGAGGGCGGCTTCCTGATCGGCCTGATCATGCTGGCGGGCCTGGCCTTTGCGCCGCAGATCGCGCAGCGCCGGCTGGCGGTGGTGACCCTGGTGCTGAGCCTGATCGTGGTGAACACAATTCCGGCGAATCCGTATTTCACGCTGACGCTGCAGGGCTGGGTGCAGGGCAAATTCCTGAACTTTAATGGGGCGGCCCAGTTCCTGTCCCTGTTGTGGCCGTTTTTTGCGCTGTGGTTCCTGCTGCTACCGTCGCACAAACTGAATCGGCATTAGAACCTATCCCAGTAGGGAGGAGGAAGTTGATGACGATGCATGGCAAGCGCGGGCAAGGCGCGAGGAGGCCGCGTGGCGGCGCCACGCAACGACGAGCAACGTAGCACCCGCTTGTCAGGCGCGTCAGCAACGACTTATCCCTACTGGGATAGGTTCTTAAAGCGCGTATCATTGGACTTAGCAACGATCATTGGAAACGACATGAGCGACGACAAACCATTTTACGAACACCACGTCTTCTTTTGCATGAACGAGCGTGAGGGTGAAAACTGCCGCCAGAGCTGCGGCAAGTCCGGCGCCGCCATCGCGCAAAAGCACGCCAAGAAGCGCATCAAGAAGCTCGGCCTGAGCGAGCCGGGCAAGGTGCGCATCAACCAGGCCGGCTGCCTCGAGCGCTGCGAAGAGGGTCCGGTGGTCGTCATCTACCCGCAAGGCACCTGGTACACCTATGTCGACACCGACGACATCGACGACATCATCGATACCCACATCCTGGGCGGCCAGGTCGTCGAACGCCTGAAAATCTGATTTCTCTTTGATCGCACCATGAACAAGTTTTCGAAACGTTTTACCCTGGACGGCCCGGCCGGCAAGATGGAATGCATGCTCGACCTGCCGGAAGGCGCGCCGCGCGGCATCGCCCTGGTGGCGCACCCGCACCCGCTGTACGGCGGCACGATGGAAAACAAGGTGACGCAGACGCTGGCGCGCACCTTCGTCACCCTCGGCTATGCCACGGCGCGCTTCAACTTCCGCGGCGTCGGCCAGTCCGAAGGCGAGCATGACCGTGGCCATGGCGAAGTCGACGACATGGCCGTCATGATGGAATACATGCTGTCCGAGTATCCGGGCCTGCCGGTGGCGCTGTCCGGCTTTTCGTTCGGCACCTTCGTGCAGTCGCAACTGCACGCACGCCTGGTCAACGAGGGCAAGCCGGACGCCATCGAGCGCATGGTGCTGGTCGGCACCGCCGCCGGCAAATGGCCGCTGCCGAGCGTGCCGGAAGACACGATCCTGATCCACGGCGAACTCGACGACACCATCACCCTGCAGATGGTGTTCGACTGGGCGCGTCCGCAGGAAATCCCGGTGATCGTGATCCCGGGCGCCGACCACTTCTTCCACAAACGCCTGAATCCAATCAAGAATCTCGTCCTGCAAATGTGGCGGCGCGACAATTGAATGCGGGACTGGCCAGCCTCTCTGGCCTATAATTAAGCACTTCAATGATTCCATGCCGTTGGGAAACGTCCTGGCGACGTCCCGCGGCATCCGCACCACCCCTGCTGACTTACATTCACATTCCCATGAAAAAACTGATTGCGGCCGTGGCCGCCAGCCTGCTGATGATGTCGGCGGGCGCGCAAACCGTGCCTGCCCCTTCCATCGCGGCGAAATCGTGGCTGCTGCTCGACGCCACCAGCGGCCAGGTCATCGCGGCCCAGGATCCGAATGCGCGCATCGAGCCGGCTTCGCTGACCAAGATCATGACCGCCTACGTCACCTTCGAAGCCATCCGCGACAAGAAGCTGGCCCTGAACACGATGGTCAATGTCTCGACCCGCGCCTGGAAAGTCGATTCGAGCAGCTCGAAGATGTTCATCGACCCGGCCACCCCGGTCAGCGTCAGCGACCTGCTGCATGGCCTGATGGTGCAGTCGGGTAACGACGCCGCCGTCGCCCTGGCCGAAGCGGTCGCCGGCGACGAAGGCACCTTCGTCGTGCTGATGAACCGCGAAGCCCAGCGCATGGGCCTGAAAAACACGAAGTTCGCCAACCCGCACGGCCTGCCGAGCCCGGACAATTTCTCGACCACGCAAGACCTGGCGACGCTGGCCACCAACGTGATCCGCGACTTCCCCGAGTTCTACAAGATCGACTCGGTCAAACAGTTCACCTACAACAAGATCACCCAGCAGAACCGCAACCGCCTGCTGTGGCTCGACCCGACCGTCGACGGCATGAAGACCGGCCACACCGAATCCTCGGGCTACAGCATGATCGCCTCGGCGCGCCGCCCGAACGGCGCCTCGGGCCAGCGCCGCCTGATCTCCGTCGTCTCGGGCGCCAGCTCGGACGCGGTGCGCACCCAGGAAAGCCAGAAGCTGCTGAACTGGGGCTTCCAGAATTTCGACACCGTAAAACTGTATTCGAAGGGCCAGGCGATCGCCACGCCGGAAGTGTGGAAGGGTTCGCAGGGCACCGTGAAGATCGGTTTTACCAATGACGTGCTGGTGACGGTGCCGAAAGGCGTCGCCGGCAAGCTGAAGCCTGTGCTCGAACGCAAGGACCCGCTGGTCGCCCCGCTGCCGCGCAACGGCCGCGTCGGCACCCTGCGCATGATGGTCGACAACAAGCCGCTGCTGGTGCTGCCGGTGGTGGCGCTGGAAGAAGTGCAGGAAGCGAGCATTTTCGGCCGCGCCTGGGATTCGATGCGTTTGATGATCAAGTAATGCCCAGCTTCGGCTGAGCGACAAGAATGCCCGCCCGGTGTGCGCCCGGCGGGCATTTTTTATAGCGACGTAGGGCGGCCGGCTCCACCCGGGAAGGTGCGCAGCCGAGCGTGTGCGCCGCCCACGCGTTCAACGACCGGGTGAAACCTCGCGACATGGCATCGGCCTGTTGAACGCGTGGGCGGCATCACATGCTGGTGGTTTGCACACGCCGGGAGTGGAGCCGCCCACCCTACAGGTCTGCTCGTCGTTCTCGCAAATCAAAATCAGGCAGCGTGCGAGGCGTAGGGCCTGCTCATCCTGGCGTCCACCGCTATAATGCAGCGTTACTTTTCAAGCAAGAAAGCCCCACCATGACTACCTCCCTCGCCTGCCCACGCGCGCTCACCCGTCGCGGTGGCCTCGAACTGTCGCGCATCGTTGCCGGCATGTGGCGCCTGGGCCAGTGGGATATGTCGGTGCAGCAGCGCATTGCCTTCATCGAGGAGTGCCTGGCGCTGGGCGTCACCAGTTTCGATCATGCCGATATCTATGGGAACTACGGCGTCGAGGGCCTGTTCGGTGAAGCCTTGCGTGCCCGGCCCGGGCTGCGCGAGCGGATGGAAATCGTCAGCAAGTGCGGCATCAAGCTGGTATCGCCGCAGCGGCCCGCGCACACGATCCAGCATTACGACACCAGTCTCAACCACATCGTCGCCTCCTGCGAGGCATCCCTGCGCCAGCTCGGCACCGATTACCTCGACCTGCTGCTGATCCACCGCCCCGATCCGCTGATGGATTTCGACGAAGTCGCCGAAGCCTTTACGCGCCTGCAGGCGGCCGGCAAGGTGCGCCACGTGGGGGTGTCGAATTTCACGCGCCACCAGTTCGAAGCGCTCAACCGGCGCGTGGCGCTGGCCACCAACCAGGTGGAATTCTCGCCCTTGACCACGGCGCCGATGTTCGACGCCACCTTCGACGGCCTGCAAGACCTGGGCATTTCTCCGATGACCTGGTCGCCCTTCGGCGGCGGGCGCCTGTTCAGCGCGGACGACGCCGCCAGCGTCAGGCTGCGCGCGACGATCCAGGAGGTGGCCGACCGCCTCGGCCAGTCGTTCAGCAGCGTCGTCTTCGCCTGGATCATGATGCTGCCGAGCCGACCGTTGCCGCTCACCGGCAGCGGCAAGATCGCCTCGATTGCCGCGGCGGTGGCCGCGACCACCTTCACGCTCGAGCGCAGCGACTGGTTTGCGATCCTGCGCGCGGCGCGCGGCCACGAAGTCGCCTGAGGCCAGGTATGGCAACCGAGCCGCTCAAGGTCGTCGCGGGCACCGCACTGACGGCGCAGCAAAAGAAGGATCTATTAAATCGCCTGGCGCGCATCGAGGGCCAGTTGCGCGGCGTGCAGAAGCTGATTGCGCTGGCCGCCGAGCCGGCCGACTGCGAGGCGGTGGCCCAGCAGATGGCGGCGGCACGAAAAGCGCTCGATCGCTCGTTCGTGCAATTGCTGACGGCAACCGTCGTCACCCACAGCGAGGGCGCGACAGACCTCGACGATGCGCGCGCCGTGGCCGCCCGACTGGCGGCCCTGCTCGACAAGTTCGCTTAACTAAACCTCTTCCTCGTCCGCGTACACCACCGGCGGCGCCACCCCGCGCCAACCCGTGCGCCAGGCAATGTTCAGCAACAGCGTGGCGCAGATATACAGCAAGAAGAACAGCACGAAAAAGCGCGTCTGCAATATGACGAGGAGCAGTACGGCCACCCCGATCAGGGCTAATATGCCCTTGCTCAGGCGTTGCTTGCTGCTAGGAAACCTTACAGTAGAGACCATCAAGGTACCGACAGCAACCATCAGCGCCATGACTGCGAATGCTTGCGTATTGTTGACGACCGGATCGGGCCATGCCACCACGACCGCGGCGACGCAGGCAGCGCCGGCGGTGATCGGCATGCCGACGAAATAGCGCGGATCGGTGCGCCCGACCGAGATGTTGAAGCGGGCCAGGCGCAGCGCGCCGCAGGCAACGAAGATGAAGCAAGCCAGGCCGCCCATGCGCACGATGGTGGGATGCGCGGCGCTCATCTGGGCGAAACCGTAGCAGTACAACAGCAAACCCGGCGCGCAACCGAAATTCATGACGTCGGCGATCGAATCGAGCTGGACGCCGAAGTCGGACTGGGTATTGGTGGCGCGTGCAACGAAGCCGTCGAGCGCGTCGAACACGCCGGCCAGCACCAGCAGGATGGCCGCCAGCCGGAAGTCTCCCGGCGCACCGACTTGTGCATTGTCGACCGAGATGACGATGCTGCCGAAGCCGCAGGCGATCGACAGCAAGGTCACGAAACTCGGCAGGGCGAATTTGGCACGCGCGAGGCGCGCTGGGCGGGATCGGTTCAATTCGGGTCCGGGCAGGAAGATGGTGACCCTATTCTACAGTGCGCATGCGCCCGGTCGCGCACGGACCCTGCCATCGTGCATAGTTGATTTCGCCTAGAATGTGCCTTTCGGCGTTGATAATGGATCAGGAGTAACGGATGAGCGAATTGCTTCGCGTGCGGATGATACTGGCGGGATGCGTGACCGCCCTGGCCCTGGCAGGCTGTGGTGGCGGTGGTGGCGGCAGCGATTCGGCCCCCATCGCGCCGCCGGTTTCGCCTGGTTCGCCGACCCAGCCAACGTCGCCGGCCGCCCCCGGTCCGCTGACGCCGGCGCCGGATCCGACGACACCGACTGCGCCCGGCGCGCCCGCCGCCACCGGCAATATCGCCGTCGATGGCCGCGAATGGCTCAATTTCCGCCGCGGCCAGATCGGCATGTCGACGCTCACGCACAGCACCGTCATCGACATCGCCGCGCAAGGGCACTCCGAATACCAGCGCGTCAACAACACTATCACCCACGACCAGGTCGCGGGGCGCCAGGGCTTTACGGGTGCGAACGTCGGCGACCGCCTGGCTGCCGCCGGCTACCGCTTCAACACGAATGCCTCGCGTGCCTTCGGCGAAGTCATTTCCGCCACCAACAACAACTCGGGCCAGTACATGGCCGAAGAACTCATTACGGCGGTCTACCACCGCTTCGTCATCTTCGAGCCGGTATTCAAGGAAATCGGTACCGGCGCGGCCACCACGGCGCAAGGCTACAATTATTTCACCGCCAACTTCACCGCCAACAACGGCTACGGCACGGGCCTCTCGGGCGGCCAGGTCGCGGTCTGGCCCTTCGGTGGCCAGACTGCCGTGCCACGCAACTTCTTCAGCAACACCGAATCGCCCGACCCGGTCCCCGACCGCGACGAAGTCGGCTATCCGATCAGCGTGCACGCCAACATCGACCTCACCATCCGGGTCACAGGCTTCACGGTGCGCCCGCGCGGCGGCGCCGACCTGGCGGTGCGGCTGCTGAGCAATGCCAACGACAGCCACACCGGGACCTCCTCGGCCGCCATCGTGCCGCTGGCGCCGCTGGCGGCGAACACGACCTACGAGGTCAGTTTTAACGGCTCCACCGACGTGGTCAGTTCCGCCGGCGCCGTCCTCAGCAGCACGCCGGTCACGCGCACCTGGTCGTTCACCACCCGCTGAGCGGATGACCCGGGACAATCCTGACCTGCCACCCCTCGCCCCCGCGACGCCGGTCCTCGACAGCGAGGCCGGCGTCGAGCGCCTGATGGGCAACCGCGCCCTCTACCTGCGCATCCTCGCACGCTTTGGCAACGATTACCGCGACGCCGCCGCGGCGATCCGGCGCGTGCTCGCCGCCCATGACACGGATTCGGCGCAGCGCCTGGCGCACACGCTCAAGGGGGCATCAGGCATAATCGAGGCGCCGGTCCTGCACGCGGCGGCGCAGGCGCTGGACGATGCCTTGCGCGGCGGCCGGCGTGACGCCGGTCCGCTCGTGCTGCAGCTCGAAGCCGCCCTGGCTGCGGTGCTGCGCGAAATCGATGCGATGGAGATGTCGGCAGTGGCGACGCCGCCCGCAGCAATGCCGCCACCGGCGAACGCGCTGTCGGAGCTGCGCACCATGCTCGCGATCGGCGACGGCGCGGCGGTCGAATTGGCGGCGGCGGCGCACGGCGAACTGCGCGCGCATCTGGGGGAACGGGACTATGCGGCGCTGAGCGCCGCAGTGGAGAATTTCGATTATGAACGAGCGCTGCTGTTGCTTGATTTGCCCAAGCGGCCCGGATAGTGCGCCTCAGGCAAGAGGCGCCGCGCTGTCAGCGTTGTTAGCGCGTAAATTCGGCTTCTTCGTCAAAGGCGTCGGTACAGTCCTTGCCGCAGAAACGGCGCACGCTGTCGACCGGCTTGTCGCAGTACCAGCACGACCCTTTCGGCGGCAGGCTGACGCGTGACGGCCTCGTTTGTACGCCGGCGGCAGGGATCGCATCGGACGCCGCACCGTTGTTGATCACACTGTCTTGTATCGTTTCCAAGGTCTACCCCCTACCGGCAACATCAAGTCGTCAAGCAATATTACTTTAGCGAAATACCCCGAGCATGAGCAAGCGCAAGGGGGTGTTCCGGTGCAGCAGCGCTGCCACAGCCGTTCTGGAGATCCAGTGTGCGCCCAACGCGGCGCTGCCGCAACGTTGCCGTCAACGCTTTTTGCCGTTGCGGCACGTCTGCAACAGATCGTCACACAGGTGCCCGGCAAGCGTAAAAGGCGGCGTCAGCTGCGGAAATCATAGCAGTATCGATCCTGCATATTGATGGCATTTGTATTGTGCGGACGCGTTTTCGGGGCGTTTTTGTAACAGCGTGCAAGCGTCGTTCTTGCCGGCTCAGCGTTGCTGTAGCGGTTCCAACGAGACGCGCAAGCTGGTCGCGGTGGTGGCGATCCGGGTCGGCACATACTGCACGCCGGCATAGCGCAGCTCATCCATGCGGAAGCTGTAGACGGGAATATCGAGGATCGCCTGGTCGAGCAAGCCGTTCGCCGCGCGCGACAGCTGGCGGCTCACCGACTCGTCGAGTCCGCTGATATTAAAACGCTCCAGGCGCGGCTCGGCCAGGTAGACACCGTTCGTTGCCTGGTCGACGTACAGGCGTCCGGAAAAGGCGAGGCTGCCGGCCAGCGGATTGCGCAGGAAGGATTGGGCCACGCTGGCGTCCACAGTCAGCGAGACGCGGTCGCCCGGCAGCACCGCCAGTTGCGGACGCGACAGGCGCACGTCGAACAGTTCCAGCAAGCGGTTGTCGACCGGGAAACGGCGGTCGAGGCCGGCCTGCAGTCTTGATAGCGGCAGGTCGACTTCGCGCGGGCCGAGGATGCTGGCGCAGGAGCTCAGGGTTGCGGCGGCAACCAGGCTTGCCGCGATGAGGAAAACGCGCCGCGCGCGGAAAGGGGTTTGCTCGGTCATGCTCGCTCCTTGAGGTCGGGCTCAAGAGTAGCATGGGACGGGATTTTCGTAGGGTGGACCGGGCAGCGAACCGCTCCGTCCACGCGGATGCGGCGGGTGCATATCGAGATGTGGCGCAAAGCCCGTGGTGCATGCATGGACGACTTCCGGCCCCTCTATGGTAAGCACCGGTACGACCGCGTGGGCTCGAGAACCCACCCTACATTATTTGCCGATACAGAAGCGGCTGAAAATCACCCCCAACAAATCGTCCGGCGTGAACTCCCCGGTGATGCTCGACAGCTGATCCTGCGCCAACCGCAACTCCTCTGCAAACAGGTCAAGCGACTGGTCATCCTGCGCCGCGTGCTGGGCCGCGACATCGAGGTGCTGGCGCGCCGCGCGCAGGGCGATCAGGTGGCGTTCGCGCGCCAGGTACAGCGATTCGCCGGTCTGCTGCCAGCCGGCGATGCGCAGCAGTTCCGCACGCAACAGGTCGATGCCGAGTTTTTCGTTGGCCGACAAATAAATGTGGGTCGCGTCCGCCGCGCCTTCGACCACCGCGCGGTGGCCCGACAGATCGATCTTGTTCCAGATGCGCACCACTGGTAAACCCACCGGGAAGGCGGCGACGATGGTTTCATCGGCCGCGCTCGGCCCGAGGCTGGCATCGAGGAGGTGCAGGATCACGTCCGCCTTGCCGACCTCTCCCCAGGTGCGCTCGATGCCGATGCGCTCGACCACGTCGACCTCTTCATCGAGCGCGCGGATGCCGGCCGTGTCGATGATATGCAGCGGAATCCCCTCGATCTGGATCGTCTCGCTGACCTTGTCGCGCGTGGTGCCGGCGATCGGGGTGACGATCGCCACCTCCGCTCCGGCCAGCGCATTCAGCAAGGACGATTTACCGACGTTCGGCTGGCCGACCAGCACCACATTCAAACCTTCGCGCAGCAATGCGCCTTGCGCCGCCTGGCGGAACACGTGTTCGAGCGAGTCGATGATGCCGGCCAGCTGTCCGCGCGCGTTCGATTTTTCCAGGAAGTCGATTTCCTCTTCCGGGAAATCGAGGGTCGCCTCGACCAGCATGCGCAGGTTGATCGTCTGCTCGACCAGACGGTGCACGACTTGCGAAAAGGCGCCGGACAAGGATTGCGAGGCCGACTTCGCCGCCGCTTCGGTCGAGGCGTCGATCAGGTCGGCCACGGCTTCGGCCTGGGCCAGGTCGAGCTTGTCGTTCAGGTAGGCGCGGCGCGTGAATTCGCCCGGTTCGGCCAGGCGCAGGCCGTGTTCGCGCCCTGCTTCCAGCACGCGAGATAACAGCATCTGCAGCACCACCGGGCCGCCGTGGCCCTGCAGTTCGAGCACGTCTTCGCCGGTGTAGGAATGCGGCGCCCGGAAATACAGCGCGAGGCCCTGGTCGATGACGCTGCCGTCGCCGGATTTGAATGGGATATAGGTCGCGTGGCGCGGCGCCAGGGTGGCGTCGGGGAACAGCGATGCGATCAGCGGGGCGAGCGACTTGCCCGAGGCGCGGACCACGCCGATGCCGCCGCGTCCAGGGGCCGTGGCAATTGCCGCGATGGGTGAGGTATCTAGCTTCATGCGCGAATTGTAGATGATTTATGCGAGGCAGCTGACTGCGTGAATGAACAATGAAAAAAGCCCGTGACATGCACGGGCTTTGCTTTGCTGCGGTCGCGGCTTTTACTTCGCCGGCGTCCCATACTTCTTGGTGATCACCCACTGCTGCGCGATCGACACCAGGTTGTTCACCACCCAGTACAGCACCAGGCCCGACGGGAAGAAGATGAACATGACCGAGAACGCCAGCGGCATGAACAGCATCATCTTCGCCTGCATCGGATCGGCCGGCTGCGGGTTCAGTTTTGCGGTGATGAACATCGAGATCGCGTACAGCACCGGCAGGATGAACCATGGGTCAGGCTGGGTCAGATCCTGGATCCAGCCGATCCACGGCGCGCCGCGCATCTCGACCGAGGCTTGCAGCACGTAATACAGGGCCAGGAACACCGGCATCTGCACCAGGATCGGCAGGCAGCCGCCCAGCGGGTTGATCTTCTCGGCCTTGTACAGCTCCATGGTGGCTTGCTGCATCTTCATCGGGTCGGCTTTGTAGCGCTCGCGGATCGCCTGCATCTTTGGCGTCACCACGCGCATCTTCGCCATGCTGCGGTAGCCGGCGGCCGACAGCGGGAAGAAGGCCAGCTTGATCAGGATGGTAAAGGCGATGATGGTCCAGCCCCAGTTGCCCAGCAACTGATGGATCTGGTCGATGATCCAGAACAGCGGTTTCGCGATGATCGCGAACATGCCGTAGTCCTTGACCAATTCCAGGCCCGGCGTGATCTTTTCCAGCGTCTTTTCGTCCTGCGGACCCGAATACAGGCGTGCGGTGTTCGACACGGTCGCGCCCGGCGCCACGGTGCCCAGCGGCTGGACGGTGCCGATCGCGTACAGGTTGGTTGCCAGCTTCTTCGTGAAGATGTCGCGCGCAGTATTTTCGGTCGGGATAAACGCCGACACGAAGAAGTGCTGCGAAATCGCCACCCAGCCGCCGTTGGCCTTGGTTGGATGCTCGGCCTTGTTTTTCTCGATATTCTCGAAACTCAGCTTCTGGTACTTGTTGTCCGGGGTGTACAGGGTCGGACCGGTGAAGCTCGGCGTGAACCACGAATCGCCCGGCGGCTTATTGCCGTCGTGCTGCAGTTGCAGGTAGAGCGATGGCTGTACCGGCGCCTGGGTCAGGTTCGAGATGTCGTGGCGCACGTCGATCACGTAATCGCCGCGCTTGAAGGTCAGCGTCTTGGTCAGTTTCACACCGCCCTGCTCGGCGTCGAGCACGACTTGCACGGCGTTGCCGCCGTCCAGCGTACGCAGACCAGGACGCGCCACGAATGGCGTGTTGTGGTTCGGCAGCACGCCGGCCGGGGTCGAACCGATCAGGCCGGTCTGGCCCAGGTAGGTGTTATTGCCCGAGACGTCGAACAGCACCTGGTTTTTCGTTTTGTCGAAGTGATCCGGGTATTTCAGCAGCTCGAGGCGGCGGATCACGCCGCCGACGGTGTCGATCTCGGCTTTCACGACGTCGGTGGTGACGGTGATGCGTTCGGCGCGCACCGGAGCGGGTGCGGCTAGCTGGCCGGGCACAGCGCCCGGTGCCACGCCTGGCTGTCCGGCGGCGGCCGGTACACCGGTGGTGGTGTTGGTGGCGGCGTTTGTGGCTGAATTCGCAGGCGCCTGCCCAACCTTGGCCGGTGGCGTCGGCGCAAACATCGATGGCTTACCGCTCGAAATCATCCAGTTGTTCCACAGGATGACAAGCGAGACGGCGAAGACAATCCACAGAATGGTACGTTTATTGATTTCCATTGAGGTATTGATCAGGAGTGGTTGCAACCGCAAGCGGCTGAGTGGGAATGCTTGTGCCGATTCGGCGGTACCGGATCGACGCCGCCCGCGTTCCAGGGATGGCAGCGGCCGAGGCGGCGCGCGGCCAGCCAGCTGCCGCGCAATGCCCCATGGGTCTGGAGCGCCTCGATGGCGTAGCTGGAACAGGACGGATAAAAGCGGCAATTCTGCCCGAGCATCGGCGACAGCACGAGCCGGTAGGCACGCACGATCCAGATGAGCAGGGTTTTCATGGCGTCGGCGGCGCCGCGGGCGGCCCTGAAGGGCGGCGCGGACGTTGCGAGGCGAGAAGACGCGACAGCTCGGCATGCAACAGGCGTTTCAAAGCGCTGTTGGTCGCCGGCCCGGCCTTGGTGTTCACCGGACGCGCCAGGCGGACGATGCAGTCGACGGCCTGGATCTCGTTCGTGCGGAACAGTTCGCGCGTGATGCGCTTGATGGTATTGCGGGTGACGGCACGCGGCGCGAAACGCTTGGCCGCGACAATGCCCAGCCGCGCATGGGGCAGCGGGCTGGGACGTGTGTACAACACGAAATGCGCGGATTTTTGCGCTGGCCGCAAACGAAAAACGGATGAAAACTCATCCGTTTTTAAAATGCGCCGAGCGCGCGCGAAGTCGTGCGAACCTTCGCCTGTCATGGCCGACCGCAGGAAAGCAGGCGAAAGGCTTAGACAGCCAGACGCTTGCGGCCCTTGGCGCGGCGTGCGTTCAGGACCTGGCGGCCACCACGGGTAGCCATACGTGCGCGGAAGCCGTGCGTGCGCTTGCGACGAACGACGGAAGGTTGGTAAGTACGTTTCATGGTGGTCTCGCTTAAAGCAAAATAGGATGCAAAATCGGGTCTGACGTCTTTCGTCAGGAATCGGCGCCAATGACAGTTCGCAGTCTTGAAGTTTGCGTCACGCCACAGCTAAGTCCGTGCATTTCTCAACCATAAAACTGTTGGCTGACAGGCGGGCGGACAGGGAACCCTGAATTAGACTCGATTTGGTGCCCGGCTGTCAAGGCAGCTGTTGTTTCCTGCTGTCGAGTGACGTTTGGATAACTTCGCCTTTATCCCCAGCCTCGCTGAAAAATCTGGGGCAACCTGTGGATAACTAGCGCGGAGACGGGTAAAATAGCGTGTTACGTTTCACTAAGCCGCACACATGGAAAATTTCTGGCAGACCGCCTCCGCGCAACTGGAGCTCGAGCTGACGCCGCAACAATACAGCGCGTGGATCAAACCGCTCGTCGCCCTCGACTACGAGGACGGCAAGCTGCGCATTGCTGCGCCCAACCGCTTCAAGCTCGACTGGGTGAAGTCGCAGTTCGCCAACCGCATCACGGCCCTGGCTTGCCAGTACTGGGAAGCACCGGTCGAGGTGCAGTTCGTGCTCGACCCGCGCCTGAACATGAAAAAGCCGGACGCCGTACGTCCTGCCCCGACCAGCCAGGTCGAGCCGGGCCAGCTGCGCCCGTCCGCACCCGCCGAGCCGCAGCAGAATTTAAATATCGCCAACTCGCCGAAACGCGAGCAGAGCCGCATCAACCCGGACCTGACGTTCGACAGCTTCGTCACCGGTAAGGCCAACCAGTTGGCGCGCGCCGCCGCGATCCAGGTCGCGAACAACCCGGGCGTGTCGTACAACCCGCTGTTTTTCTACGGCGGCGTCGGCCTGGGTAAAACCCACTTGATCCATGCGATCGGCAACCAGGTGATGGTCGACAACCCGGGCGCACGCATCCGCTACATCCACGCCGAGCAGTACGTGCGCGACGTCGTCACCGCCTATCAGCGAAAAGGCTTCGACGACTTCAAGCATTACTACCACTCGCTCGACATGCTCCTGATCGACGATATTCAATTCTTCGGCGGTAAAAGCCGCACGCAGGAAGAGTTCTTCTATGCGTTCGAAGCGCTGATCGCGGCAAAGAAGCAGATCATCATCACCTCGGACACCTATCCGAAAGAAATCACCGGCATGGACGACCGCCTGATCTCGCGCTTCGATTCCGGCCTGACGGTCGCGATCGAACCGCCGGAACTGGAAATGCGGGTGGCGATCCTGCTGAAAAAGGCGCAGTCCGAAGGCGTGGTGCTGTCGGACGACGTCGCGTTCTTCGTCGCAAAACACCTGCGCTCGAACGTGCGTGAACTGGAAGGCGCGCTGCGCAAAATCCTGGCCTACTCGCGTTTCCACGGCAAGGACATCACGATCGACATCGTCAAGGAAGCCCTCAAGGATCTGCTGTCGGTGCAGAACCGCCAGATTTCCGTGGAAAACATCCAGAAGACGGTCGCCGACTTCTTCAACATCAAGGTCGCCGACATGTACTCGAAGCGGCGCCCGGCGAACATCGCCCGCCCGCGCCAGATCGCCATGTACCTGGCGAAAGAGCTTACCCAGAAGAGCCTGCCGGAAATCGGAGAACTCTTCGGCGGCCGCGACCACACCACCGTGCTGCACGCGGTACGCAAGATCGCCGGCGACCGCCAGAAAAATGCCGAGTGCAACCACGAATTGCACGTGCTGGAACAGACCCTGAAGGGCTGATCCAATCGCACTTAGCCGGGGGTAGTAATTACTTCCGGCAATTGGCAAAATAGCAGCAGCAACATTTCAGTAAATAACCCTTCTGAGGACAATTATGCAATTGGTCAAAACCACCCGAGATACCCTTCTCCGGCCACTGCAGATCGTGAGCGGTATTGTCGAGCGTCGGCACACCATGCCGATTCTGGCCAATATCCTCATCCGCAAGGACGGCGAAAGCGTCTCTTTCCTGTCGACCGACACCGAAGTGCAAATCACCACGCTGGCGAATATCGGTTCCGGCGACGACATCACCGGCACCACGGTCGCCGCCCGCAAGCTGCTCGACATCCTGCGCGCGCTGCCGGAATCCGGCGACGTCACGATGACGCTGGCCAATAAACGCCTGACGGTACAGAGCGGCAAGTCGCGCTTCGCGCTGCAGACCCTGGCCGCCGAGGAATTTCCGACCGTCTCGGTCGCGGACACCTACAACGCCAGCGTCACCCTGCCGCAAAAGACGCTGAAGCACCTGTTCAACATGGTGCACTTCGCGATGGCCCAGCAAGACATCCGCTACTACCTGAACGGCTTGCTGCTGGTACTGGACGGTAACAAGGTGATCGCGGTCGCCACCGACGGCCACCGCCTCGCCTTCTGCCAGGTCGAAGCCGAGCAGGAATTCACGCGCCAGGAAGTCATCATCCCGCGCAAGACCATCATCGAACTGCAGAGATTGCTGGAAGAAAGCGACGAAACCGTCCAGCTCGACATCGCCGCGTCGCAGGTGAAACTGACCTTCGCCGACATCGAACTGGTGTCGAAACTGGTCGAGGGCAAGTTCCCCGACTACACCCGCGTGATCCCGAAGGGTTATAAAAACGACTTCACGATCAGCCGCGACGAGTTGCTGCGCTCGCTGCAGCGCGCCGCGATCATGACCAGCGATAAGTTCAAGGGCGTGCGCTGTATCATCACCCCGGGCAGCATGAAGATCAGCTCGACCAATGCCGACCAGGAAGAAGCGGTCGAAGAACTCGAGATCGACTACGGCGGCGACCAGATCGACATCGGTTTCAACGTGACGTACCTGCTCGACGTGCTGAACAACCTGAAGTGCGACCAGGTGAACATCGCCCTGGGCGACTCGAATTCGTCGGCCCTGATCTCTATTCCCGACAATGGCGACTTTAAATATGTCGTCATGCCGATGCGCATTTAAGCAGTGTGCATCACGGGGCTGCCTCTTGTTTAATCAGTTGTAGCCCCGAACTGAGCAGTCTGAATACACAGTTTTTTGAGAAAGCAGTCCATGTCCGATAACACCAACGAAATGCCCCAATCGCCGATGCAGTCGGACGAATACGGCGCCGCCTCGATTCAAATTCTGGAAGGCCTGGAAGCAGTGCGCAAGCGCCCGGGCATGTACATTGGCGATACCTCGGACGGCACCGGCCTGCACCACCTCGTCTTCGAAGTGCTCGATAACTCGATCGACGAATCGCTCGCAGGCTACTGCACCGAAATCCACGTCACCATCCATGCCGACAATTCGATTTCGATCACCGACAACGGCCGCGGCATCCCGACCGGCGTCAAGATGGACGACAAGCACGAGCCGAAGCGCTCGGCCACCGAAATCGCCCTGACCGAACTGCATGCCGGCGGCAAGTTCAACCAGAACTCCTATAAAGTCTCGGGCGGCCTGCACGGCGTCGGCGTGTCCTGCGTGAACGCGCTGTCGAAGCTGCTGCGCGTGACCGTGCGCCAAAAAGGCAAAGTGCACCAGATGGAATTCGTGCGCGGCGTTCCGCAGAACCGCGAAATCGAGATCGTCGACGGTTTCGAAGTCTCGCCAATGAAGGTCGTCGGCGAAACCGACAAGCGCGGTACCGAGGTGCACTTCTGGGCCGACGAGGAAATCTTCACCACCGTCGAATTCCATTACGAGATCCTGAGTAAACGTATCCGCGAACTCTCGTTCCTGAACAACGGCGTCAATATCAAGCTGAGCGACCACCGCACCGGCAAGGAAGAAGTGTTCGCATTCGAAGGCGGCACCCGCGGCTTTGTCGAGTACATCAACAAGGCCAAGAACGTCCTGCACCCCTCCGTGTTCCAGGCGACCGGCGACCGCATGTCGGATCAAAACACGAATATCTCGGTCGACGTGTCGATGCAGTGGAACGACGCCTATAACGAGCAGGTGCTCTGTTTTACCAACAACATCCCGCAGCGCGACGGCGGCACCCACCTGACCGGTTTGCGTGCGGCGATGACGCGCGTGATCAACAAATACATCGATGAGAACGACTTCGCCAAAAAGGCGAAAGTCGAAATCTCGGGCGACGACATGCGCGAGGGTCTCACCTGCGTGCTGTCCGTCAAAGTGCCGGAACCGAAATTCTCGTCACAGACCAAAGACAAACTGGTGTCATCGGAAGTACGCGGCCCGGTCGAGGAAATCGTCGCGAAAACGCTGACCGACTTCCTCAACGAAAAGCCGAACGACGCGAAAATCATCTGCGGCAAGATCGTCGAAGCCGCCCGTGCCCGCGAAGCAGCCCGCAAGGCGCGCGACCTCACCCGCCGCAAGGGCGTGATGGACGGCCTCGGCCTGTCGTCGAAACTGGCCGACTGCCAGGAACGCGACCCGGCGCTGGCCGAGCTCTATATTGTCGAGGGTGACTCGGCAGGCGGCTCCGCCAAGCAGGGCCGCGACCGCAAGTTCCAGGCGATCTTGCCGCTGCGCGGCAAGGTGCTGAACGTGGAAAAGGCGCGCTTCGAAAAGATGCTGTCGTCGGAACAGATCACCACCCTGATCGCCACGCTCGGCACCTCGATCGGCCCGGACGAATTCAACGTCGACAAGCTGCGCTACCACCGCATCATCATCATGACCGATGCGGACGTCGACGGCGCCCACATCCGCACCCTGCTGCTGACGCTGTTCTACCGCCAGATGCCGCAGCTGGTCGAGCGCGGCCACATCTACATTGCCCAGCCGCCGCTGTACAAGGTGAAAGCCGGCCGCGACGAGCGCTACCTGAAGGACGACGTCGAAGAAGCTAGCTACATGATGATGGTGGCGCTGAACGGCGCCTCCCTGATCCCGCGCGATGGCGCCGACCCGATCACCGGCGAAGCGCTGGCCGAACTGGTACGCCAGTACAACTTGGCCAACGCCATCATGATGCGCCTGACCCGCGTGATCGACCGCGCCGCGCTGACCGCCATCATGAGCGGCGTCACGCTCGACATGATGACGCTCGACGCCGCCGAAGTCTCGGCCAAGGCGCTGGAAGCGGCGATTAACGACCCGGCCGTCAGGGTGGTCGTGCGTTCGGACGAACTGAGCGACAAGCACGCCCTGCGCATCGAGCGCATGCGCCACGGTAACGTCTATGTCACCTCGATCGACGCCGACTTCGTGCTCAGCAACGACTACGGCGTACTGGCGAATGCCGCCGCCACCTTCCAGGGCC
>NZ_JACYUY010000041.1 GCF_014842025.1 Massilia sp. CFBP 13721 | reverse complement strand
CAAAATAATGGCCTTGGCTGGCCAGGACTGCGCACGTCTCGATAGTGGGTTCTTTCACGTTACGTTACGCAACCGCCGCAGACTTCGGTTACCACCGTTGACCGCCGTGCATCGTAGGGTGGGCACTCGTGCCCACGCGGTCCACCGGGTGATCATCGGTTGCGTTCCATAATAAAAAACCCCGCACACGGCGGGGTTGGTTCCATCAAACCGGCACGCTCACATCGTCTGGGCCAGAATCTTGTCCGCGCTTTCCGGATCATCCACGCGCAACGCATCGATGAAGGTCTTGAGCGAGCTCCCGCATGCAAACACCAGCACGTCACCGGCGCGGCACAGCGACAGGCCGAGGCGGATCGCCTTGTCGACCTCGATCTCGCGGTGGGTCGTGTCCGACGGTCCGATCACGTTTTCGATGCCCTCGATGATCAGGTCGACCGCACCGCCGACCGGACGGCCGCGGCTTTGCGATTCATAGACCACCAGCTCGTCGAAGCGCTCGCCGCAGGTTTCGCCGATCTGCACCAGGTCGCTGTCGCGGCGGTCGCCCGGCGCGGTGACGATGCCGACCAGTTGGCCCGGCAGCAGCGCGCGCGCCATTTCGGCCAGCGCCGCATACGCCGCCGGGTTGTGGGCGTAGTCGACGATCACCGTCACGCCGCGCACGTCGAACACGTTGGTGCGCAGCGGGTTGGTCTTGCTGTCGGAGACGAAGGTCGAGAGGCCATCGGCGATCTGCAGGTTGGAAAAGCCGGATGCCATCAGTGCGCTTGCCGCCGCCAGCGCGTTGGCGATGTTGTAGCGCGCGCGCCCGCCGAACGAGGCCGGCATCGCCTCCACACGCATCAATTCCTGGTGCAGGTTGCCGTCGGCGACCACCAGCGCATTGTCCTGCAGGTAGGCGCCGCGGCCGCCGTCTTCCAGGTGCTGCAGGAAGACCGGGTTTTCCGCATCCATCGAGAAGTAGATGATTTCCGCATCGGGCCTGGCGCGTCGGCCCATGGCGACGCACAGCGGATCCTCGGCGTTGAGCACCACCGCTTTCGAGGCGGACGAAGCCACCACGGCTTTCACTTGCGCCAGGTCTTCGATCGTCTCGACGCCGTCCAGTCCCAGGTGGTCGGCGTCGATATTCAGCACCACGCCGACGTCACACTGGTCGAAGGCCAGGCCGCGCTTGAGGATGCCGCCGCGCGCCGTTTCCAGTACGGCGAAATCGACGTCCGGCGCCGACAGCACGGTGCGCGCCGACCAGTAGCCGGTGCAGTCGCCTTTCACCAGGCGCTTGCCGTTGACGAACACGCCCTCGGTGGTGGTCACGCCGGTGCCCAGGCCGGCCACGCGCGCGGTGTGGCCGATCATCAGCGCCGTCGTCGTCTTGCCGTTGGTGCCGGTGACGGCCACCACCGGGATGCGGCCGTTCGACTGCCCCATCAGGCCGTCGATGATCGCTTCGCCGGCGTCGCGCGGTGCGCCCGCGCTCGGGTGCTGGTGCATGCGGATGCCCGGCGCGGCATTGACTTCGATGACCGCCCCGCCCTGCTCGTCGAGCGGGATGGTGATGTCCTGGCAGACAATGTCGATGCCGGCCACGTCGAGGCCGATCTTGTTCGCCGCGCGTACACACAGCGCGCGCGTGGTCTCGGGCAGCAGGTCGGTGCAGTCTTCGGCGGTGCCGCCCGTCGACAGGTTGGCGTTGCTGCGCAATTCGACGCAGACGCCGGCGGCAGGCACCGCATCGGGCGTGTAGCCCTGGCGGCGCAGCATGTCTTCGGCATGGGCGTCGAGCGCCAGGCGCGTGAGCACGTTGCTGTGGCCGGTGCCGCGCGCCGGGTTCTGGTTTTCGATCTCGACCAGCTCGGTGATGGTGGAGACGCCGTCGCCCATCACGTGGGCGGGGCGGCGGAAGGAGGCGGCGGCGATGCGTCCGCCGGCCACCAGCACGCGGTAGTCGCGCCCTTCGACGAAGCGCTCGACGATGATGCGGCGGCCGTATTGGCGCGCGAAGTCGAAGGCTTTCGCCACTTCCTCGGGCGTGGCGCATTTGGTGGTCACGCCCTTGCCCTGGTTGCCGTCGAGCGGCTTGACGGTCACCGGCACGCGCAGGCGGCGCGCGATGCGCTGGGCTTCCTCGACCGTGGTCACGGTGCCGCCTTCGGGCACCGGCACGCCCGCTTCCATCAGGAGCGCCTTGGTCAGCTGCTTGTCGCTGGCGATCTTGACGGCGACATAGCTGGTGTCGCCGGTGGTGGTGGCTTGCAGGCGCTTCTGTTTCGAGCCCCAGCCGAGCTGGAACAGGTTGGCTTCGTCGGTGATGCGCGAGTAGGGAATGCCGCGCTCCTGGGCCGCGGCCAGCACCGCCGCGGTGCTGGTGCCGATCGAATAGCGCGAGCCGAGCGCGCGCAATTCCTTCAGGCGCGGTTCGAGGTCGAACGGCTCTTCATTGGCCAAGGCGGTGACCAGGTCGACCGCCAGCTGGAAGCTCGGCTCGGCCAGCTTTTCGATCGCGTACTGGACCACGATGCGATACTGGCCCGTGCGGCCCGATGCCGGGCGCGTGCGGCCGTAGCCGACCGCGGGACCTGCCATCGATTGCAGCGTCAGCGTCACGTGCTCGATCACGCGCGCGAGATAAGTGCCGGCACGCAGGCGCTGGGCGAAGCCGCCCGGCTGCCCGAGCGGCATCATGTGGCCGTTCAGCAGCGGCAGCGCCGCCAGCAGCGCATCGTTGAATCCGGGGATGTCTTTCGAGGAGATGCCGTACAGGTCTTCCAAGTCGACTACACTGAGCAGGCAGGGGGTATCCGCATGGACGTTGGGTCCGCGCAGGAATCGTTGTTCGAGGATATACACGAGAATGTCCCTATTGTTTTGAATTGTAGGTTGATGCACAGCCGGCGCGCCCTCAGCAAGCGCGCCGGCCGGGTGGAACAGGAAACGGTCGTTCAGGTATCGAGCAGCTGGGTGTACATGCGCGTCGCCATCAGGCCGGCTGCGCTGTGGTGGTGCGCCGGGGACATCAGTTCCAGCAGCAGCGTCATCGCCTCGCCCTTGCCGCTGGCGGCGGCCACGCGCTGTTCGAGCGCGGCCAGTTCGTTGTCGCCGCTACCGTCGCGCCCTGCGCGGCGGCGGATCAGCCCGCGCTCGGGATAGTTGCCGCCGCGGTCGGCATGCTGGCCGAGGTTGTCGAGCGTACGCTGGCGCGCGCGGTGGGTCAGTACGCGCTCTTCCTTGACGCTGCTGCCCGGCACGCTGACGATCCAGTCGCGCAGCACCTGCTGCTCGTAGCTGGAAAACACGCCGAACATCTCGGCGCGCTCGCCTTCGATCAGGCGCCAGAAGCGGCTGTGCTCGACCTCTTCGCCGCGCTTGATCCAGCCAGCCGTTTCCAGCGCGCCGAGGAAGCCCGGGATCTGGCCCGGCTCGGCCAGCCAGTCGTTGACCGAGCGGCCGGCGACGCGGCAGTAGTCCGAGTGCATGTTCTTGCCGACCGTGCTCTTTTGCTCCAGGATCGTCACCAGCTCGTCCTGCAGGTCGAAATCGGCGATCACCGAATTGGTGCTGGCGCCAAGTTCGTTGAGGCGGTAGCCGTCCAGCACGCGTTGGTAGAAGGCGGCGCGGTCGCCCACGCGCGGCATCAGGTCGAGCAGCGCCTGCACCGCCTTTTGCGCGTGGCCGGTGGCCGCGTTGTCGACCGTGACGTGCAGCGTGAAGTAATACGGATCGATGCCGAATTCGTTCAGTTCGTAGGACGTGATCAACAGGTGCAGCGGCAGCTGCTCGTAGCCGAGGTTAAAGCCGATCACCTCGGGCAGGAAGCGCTCGGCGTTGTGGCCGAGCGCAAGCTGGATCGCGCCCTGCACGAAATGATCGTCGCTCAGCTGTTCCCAGTTGTCGATGCCATGGGTCGCCATCAGCTTGCGGTAGATCGTGACGTGGTTCTTGCTCGGCGCGCCTTCGCCGAGTTCCTCGAGATAGGTCTTGATCAGCGGGTGGAAGTCGGGGCTGTCCCAGTGCTTGAGCATGCCGTACAGCCAGGAGCCGTCGACCAGCTTGGTTGGCGCGGCCGACTTGATGAAGTTCAGGGCATGCGCGCGCGTATGGAAATAACGGCGCGGCGCCCCGCCCTTGCGTGCGGCCAGGTATTCGCGGTACTGGATGCCCACCGCTTCGCTGCGCGCTTCGATCCAGGCCGGCAGCTGCGCCAGCGTCGGCGGCAAATCGGCCGGGATGTCCTGCACGGCCGCGATCTGCTGGCGCAGGTAAGCCTCCCCGGCGCGGGCGTTGTGGGAGGGGTCTTCGTACAGCGCGAAATACAAGTCACGGGCAGGCGCGGACGCGGCGGGTAAGCTGCGGCGAGCCTGGACTGAATCGGATACATCGGTAACGAGCGATGGCGTCATGGACTATGTTCACAATCTTGTTGAATGATTACCGGAATTATCCGTGCTGAACTATGCAACGCACATCGGCACGCATCGCCAGCAGATGTAAGACAGAGCTTACAAAAATAACAAATTGTTACTTTTTTAGGCAGGCGGGTGGACGGTTTGCTGGATTGGCCGGGTCCAGGCGCAAAAGCGCCGCGAAATTCCAACGTTTTTGTGGCGTGCGCATTGGCCAGCGCGCGACACGCGTCCTGAGCACGGTGAATGACGCACAGGCGTAGGATGAGGGGGGTAGCCGGGCGGGTTGTGAGGGGCTGCGCGAGGAGAGTGGCGATGCGCGAATCCGACGTGTTGATCGTGGGCGCCGGTCCGAGCGGACTGGTGCTGACCCTGTGGCTGAAGGCCTTCGGCGTGAACGTGCGCATCGTGGACGCAGCCAGCGGCCCCGGCACCACCTCGCGCGCGCTGGCGGTGCAGGCGCGCACGCTCGAGCTGTACCGCCAGCTCGACCTGGCGCAGCCGGTGATCGAGAACGGCCATCCGATCCAGTTCTTCAACATCTGGACCGAAGGCGAACACCGCGGGCGCATTCCGCTGGGCGCCATCGGCAGCGGCTTGACGCCCTACCCTTTCTTTCACATCTACCCGCAGGATCGCCACGAGCAGCTGCTGGTCGAGCGCCTGGCCGCGGCCGGCCTGCTGGTGGACCGCAACCTCACCTTGACCGGGTTCGACGAACATGCCGATCACGTCGAGGCGCGCCTGGTCGATGCGGACGGCCATGAAGAGCGCTGCGCCGCGCGCTGGCTGGTCGGCTGCGACGGCGCGCGTTCGGCGGTGAGGAATGCGATCGGCGTCGGCTTCCCCGGCGGCACCTACCGCCAGGTGTTCTACGTGGCCGACATCGAGGGCGACAGTCCCGCCCTGAACGGCGAACTCAACCTCGACCTGGACGAATCGGACCTGCTGGCCGTGTTCGCCACTGCCCCGCGCGGACGCGGGCGACTGGTCGGCACCGTGCGCGAAGACCATGCCGAGCATGCGGAGACCCTGAAATTTTCCGACGTCAGCAAGCGCGCGATCGACAACCTGATGATCAGCGTGCACATGGTGAACTGGTTCTCGACCTACCGCGTGCACCACCGCGTGGCCGAGCACTTCCGGCGCGGACGGGCCTTCCTCGTCGGCGACGCCGGCCACATCCACAGCCCGGCCGGCGGCCAGGGCATGAACACCGGCATCGGCGACGCCATCAACCTGGCCTGGAAGCTGGCCGCGGTGATCGAAGGCCAGGCGCCGGACGGGCTGCTCGACAGCTACGAAGCCGAGCGCCTGCCCTTCGCGCGGCGCCTGGTCGACACCACCGACCGCGCCTTCAGCTTCCTCACGGCCGACGGCCCCGTCGCCGAAATCGTGCGCACCGGGATCGCGCCGCGCCTGATGCCCCTGATCGGCAAGATGCCGGGCACGCGCGAGTTCCTGTTCCGCACCATTTCGCAGACGGTGCTGCATTATCGCCACGGTCCCCTGAACAGCGGCCACGCCGGCAAGGTGCATGGCGGCGACCGCCTGCCCTGGGTGCGCTACGACAGGGGCGACAATTTCGCCCCGCTGCCGAAACCGGGCTGGCAGGCGCACGTGTACGGCAGCGCCCGCCCCGACCTGCTGTCCTGGTGCGCGCTGCACGGCGTGCCTCTGCGCCAGTACGACTGGCATGCCGAGTGCGCCGCGGCCGGACTGGAGCACGACGCCGTCTACCTGCTGCGGCCGGATACCTATGTCGGCCTGGCGTCGCCAAGGGCGTCGATCGAGGGGCTGGATACCTACCTGCGGGCGAACGCGCTGCGGCTGTGAGGGGTGCACCGCGCGCCCATGATTAACGGCAGGCAAAGCTGCGCCACCTCAACCGATTTGGCGCGATCATCGGGGCGTGCATCCCGCATGTCGCAACCACCTCATCGGAGAACCATGGAACTCACCGTCAACAACAGCACCACCGCCGCCACCCTCGTCACCGTCTTTGCCGAAATGCCGGACGGGCGCTTCGTCGCCAAGGTCATGCCCGAGACCGACGTGCCCTACACGCCCTATTTCGAGAACGAACTCGACCAGGTCATCGTCTACATCGCGCCCGACGAGGAGCAATTGCAGGCGATCCTCACCGCCCTCAACGAACGGCGCCTGCCATTCGGCGACCTGCAGAATTACGGCGCGGCCGGGGGCGGGACTTCGGTGATTCCGGTGTAAATCACCGCGTGGGCACAGGGCGCCCACCCTACGGACGAGATTCGATATCCCGCAGGCCGCCGCCCCGGTTAGCAGGACGTAGGGTGGGCAGCTCCACCAACGCCGCGTGAACATCGCCGACGTTAGCGCTGCCCACGCGGTGATCGTTGACGGCGAGATCATCCGGCACGATCACGGAGCCGCTAACGATTACCGCGTGGGCGCTTTTCGAGCCATTGGCCCGAAAAGCCCCGCCCACCCTACGGGTATGCCAGACGCGATCCAATCCGTGCACTCACCCACGTGAACGCGGCAGTTCATGGTCGCCGGCGTTGCGCGGTGCGCGCCGGGGGCGGCTGGGGACGGGTGCCTTTTCGATGCGCGTCACCAGCACGCAGGCGATGCGCCTGTCCTCGACTTCGGCCACCTCGAAACTGAGGTCGTCCACCACGACCTTTTCGCCGACGCCCGGCAGCGTGCCGAAGCGCTCGAGCATGAAGCCGGCCATCGAACTATAGTCGTCGCTCTCGCTCACCAGCGTATCGAGCCCGAGTACCTGCTCGACGTGGTGCAGGTCGGCGGCGCCGTCGATGCGCCAGCGGCCCGGCCCCTGCTGGACCACGGCCGGCTGCTCGTCCTCGTCGGGGAATTCGCCGGCGATCGCTTCCAGGATGTCGATCGGCGTCACCAGCCCCTGCAGCGTGCCGTATTCGTCGGCGATCAGCACCAGCTGGCCGTGCGAGCGCTTCAGGGTGTCCATCACCTTCAGCACGTCGCCGCTTTCGGGCATGATGATCGGGGTGCGCACGTGCGCCGGGTCGATGCGTCCGCTGACGGCCAGGTCTGCCATCAGGTCGCGCGCGCGCACCACGCCGATGATTTCGTCGAGTTCGCCCTTGCAAACCGGGAAGAAGCTGTGCGGCGTTTCCATGATCTGGCCGCGGATGACCTCGGCGCCGGCATCGATGTCGATCCACGAAATGTCCGAGCGGTTGGTCATGATCGAGCGGATCGAGCGCTGCGACAGGCTCAATACGCCGCTGACCATGTGGCGCTCGGCCGGCTCGAAGGCCGCGGCGTCGGGCGCGGCCGGCGCCGCCGCGGCGCCACCTTCCGGCTGCCCGCTCTTGCCGCCCAACATGCGCAGGATGGCGTCGGCGGTGCGTTCGCGCAGCGGCATGCGCGCCTCTTCCTTGGCGACATTGCGTCCGGCCAGCTGATTGAGCGCCTCGATCAGCACCGAGAAGCCGATCGCCGCGTACAGGTAACTCTTCGGAATATGGAAACCAAAGCCCTCGGCGATCAGCGACAGGCCGATCATCAACAGGAAACTCAGGCACAGCACCACCACGGTCGGGTGGGCATTCACGAATCGGGTCAGGGTCTTCGAGGCGAACAGCATCACGCCCATCGACACCACCACCGCCGCCATCATGACCCCGAGCTCGTCGACCATGCCGACGGCCGTGATCACCGAGTCGAGCGAGAACACGGCGTCGAGCGCGATGATCTGGGCCACCACGATGCCGAACGCGGCATATTCCACCACGCCGGTGCGCTGCGCGGTCTTGCCTTCGATCCGTTCGTGCAGTTCCATCGTCGCCTTGAACAGCAGGAACAGCCCGCCCAGCAGCAGGATCAGGTCGCGCCCGGAGAAGGCCATGCCGCCGAGCGAAAACAGCGGTTCGGTCAGCGAGACGATCCAGGAAATCATGGTCAGCAGGCCGACGCGCATCAGCATGGCCAGCGACAGGCCCAGCACGCGCGCGCGGTCGCGCTGTTCGGGCGGCAGCTTTTCGGCAAGGATGGCGATGAAGATCAGGTTGTCGATGCCGAGGACGATCTCGAGCACGACGAGGGTCGAAAATCCTATCCAGATGTTCGGATCGGACAACCATTCCATGTTCTTGTTCGCTTTTTAAATGAGAGAGCACGGCGCCGGTGCAGCGAACTGAACCGGCGCCATGGCGCATCCCTGCTTCAGACGTAGGCCGGCAGTTTTGGCAGCAGCTTGTCGAGCGTGATCGGATAATCGCGCACGCGCACGCCGGTGGCGTTGTAGATGGCGTTTGCCACCGCCGCCGCCACGCCGCAGATGCCCAGTTCGCCCACGCCCTTGGCCTTCATCGGCGAGGTCATCGGGTCGGTCTCGTCGAGGAAGATCACTTCCTGGTGCGGGATGTCGCCATGCACGGGCACTTCGTAGCCGGCCAGGTCGTGGTTCACGAAAAAACCGATGCGCTTGTCGACCACCAGGTGTTCCATCAGCGCGGCGCCGACGCCCATCGTCATGGCGCCGATCACCTGGCTGCGCGCCGCCTTCGGATTGAGGATGCGCCCAGCCGCGCACACGGCCAGCATGCGCCGCACGCGTACCTCGCCGGTGGCGGCATCGACCGCGACTTCAACGAAGTGGGCGCCGAAGGTCGATTGCTGGGTTTTCTTTTCCAGGTCGCCATATTCCATGATGTCTTCGCCCGTGACTTCGCCGTCGCGCGCGGCTTGCGCCAGCGCGACCGACTTGCCGCCCGCGCGCACGCTGCCGTCGACGAATTCCGCCGTGGCCGGGTCGAGCCCGAGCTTCGTCGCCACCGCTTCGCGCAACTTGACGCAGGCGGCATACACGCCGGCCGTGGACGAGTTGCCGCCCCACTGCCCGCCCGACCCGGCGGACACCGGGAAGTCGGAGTCGCCCAGGCGCACGTTGACGCGCTCGAGCGGCAAGCCCATCATCTCGGCCGCGGTCTGGGCGATGATGGTGTAGCTGCCGGTGCCGATGTCGGTCATGTCGGTTTCGACCGTGACCGTGCCGTTTTTCTCGAGGCGCACGCGCGCCGCCGACTTCATGTTCATGTTGTTGCGGAAGGCCGAGGCCACGCCCATGCCGATCAGCCAGCGCCCTTCGCGCACCTTGCCGGGCAGAGGATTGCGGTTCTTCCAGCCGAAGCGCTCGGCGCCCTGGCGCATGGTTTCCACGAAGCGGCGCTGGGAGAACTTGCGCGAACGTTCTTCCGGGTCGACCGTCGTGTCGTTGATGATGCGGAAGGTGACCGGGTCCATCTTCAGCTTTTCCGCCATCTCGTCGATGGCGATCTCGAGCGCCATCATGCCCGGCGCCTCGCCCGGCGCGCGCATCGCGTTCCCTTCCGGCAAATCCAGGGTGGCGAGCTTCAATTGCGTGAACCGGTTGGCGCCGGCGTACAGCAGGCGCGTCTGTTGCACCGCGGTTTCCGGCTGGCCGTCGGGCAAGTCGCCGGACACGCTCTCGTGCGAAATCGCGGTGATGCGCCCTTCGCGGGTGGCGCCGATGCGGATGCGCTGGATCGTCGCCGGGCGGTGCGTGGTGTTGTTGAACATCAGGGCGCGCTGCAGTGCGATCTTGACCGGACGGCCGGCGGCGCGCGCGCCGAGCGCGGCCATCAGCGCTTCCGAGCGCAGGAACAGCTTGCCGCCGAAGCCGCCGCCGATGTAGGGCGACACCAGGCGCACGTTTTCCTTCGGGATGCCGAGCGTCCGCGCCATGTCCTGGCGGCCCCAGGCGATCATCTGGTTCGCGGTCCACAGGGTCAGCTTGTCGCCCTGCCACACGGCCAGCGTGGCGTGCGGCTCCATCATCGCATGCGACTGGTCGGGCGTGCTGTAATTGGCGTCGAGTTTCACCGGCGCGTTGGCGAAGCCGGTGGCAAAGTCGCCGGCCCTGGTTTCCGGCTTTTCCTCTTTCTTTGGCAACTTCGCGCTGGCTTTCGCCTTTTTCAGGTCGTACTCGCCCTTGGCCTTGACGTATTCGACCTTGACCAGGTTCGCCGCCGCACGGGCCTGCTCGAAGGTCTCGGCGACCACCACGGCCACGGCCTGGTGGTAGTGCTGGACATCGGGGCCGGCCAGCAGGCGCGCGGTATTGAACTTGCCCTTCTCGAGCTTGCCGGCGTTTTCGTAGGTGACGATGGCCAGCACGCCGGGGGCGCGCTTGGCCGCGGCGGTATCGATCGAGGCGATCTTGCCCTTGGCGACGGCAGCGCCGATCACGTAGCCGTAGGCCGCGTTCGGGGCGGCCGCGTGCTGCTCGTAGGCATACGGGGCGGTGCCGCTGGTTTTCAGGGGACCGTCGATGCGGTCCGTCGGTTTGCCGATGACCTTCAGCTGGTCGATCGGGTTGGTGGTGGCGGGAGTGGTGAATTTCATGCCGTCTGCCCTTTCTTGGCGTCGACCAGCACCGCTTCCAGCGTGCGCTGGACCAGCGGGATCTTGTAGGCGTTTTCGTCGGTCGTGCGGGCGCCGGCCAGCAAGGTGTCGACGGTGGCGCGCGCGCCGCGCGGCAAGGCGGCGTCGGCCGCGGGCACGCGCCAGGGTTTATGGGCGACGCCGCCGAGCGCAACGCGGCCGCTGCCATCCTTTTGCACGATGGCCGCCACCGAGATCAGCGCAAACGCATAAGAGGCGCGGTCGCGCACCTTGCTGTAGCTGTGCACGCCGCCGAGCGGACGCGGCAGCACCACGCCGGTGATCAGTTCGCCCGATTGCAGGGAGTTTTCGATGTGCGGCGTCGTGCCCGGCAGCCGGTAAAAGTCGGCAATCGGGATCACGCGCGTGGCGCCGTTCGCGCGCACCGTCTCGACGCCGGCGTCGAGCAGCTGCATGGCCACCGCCATGTCGCTCGGGTGGGTGGCGATGCAGGCTTCGCTCTGGCCGACGATGGCGTGGTTGCGCGTGTAGCCGCCGATGGCCGAGCAGCCGCTGCCCGGCACGCGCTTGTTGCACGGCAGGTTGGTGTCGTAGAAATAGGGGCAGCGGGTGCGCTGCAGCAGGTTGCCGGCGGTGGTCGCCTTGTTGCGCAATTGCGCCGAGGCGCCTGCCAGCAGGGCGCGCGACAGCACCGCGTAGTCGCGCCGCACGCGGGCGTCGCTGGCCAGGTCGGTATTCAGTACCAGCGCACCGATGCGCAGCCCGCCGTCCCCGGTCGCTTCGATCTTGTCGAGTTTCAGGTCGTTGACGTCGATCAGGTGCGGCGGCGCTTCGATCTCGAGCTTCATCAGGTCGAGCAGGTTGGTACCGCCAGCGATGAAGCGCGAACCGGGATGGCGTTCGGCGGCGGCCGCGGCTTCGATCGGGGTGCGCGCGCGTTCGTAGGTAAATGCCTTCATGCCTTGCCTCCAGCCACCGGCATGCCGGCTACCGGTGCGCCCGCTACTTCGGCGATCGCATCCATGATGTTTGAATAGGCCCCGCAGCGGCAGATGTTGCCGCTCATGCGTTCGCGCAGTTCATTCACGCTGAGCAAGGGTTTGGCGTTCAGGTCGGCCGTGACGTGGCTCGGCACGCCCTGGCGGATTTCGTCGAGCACGGACACGGCCGAACAGATCTGTCCGGGCGTACAGTAGCCGCACTGGTAGCCGTCGTGTTTCACGAAGGCGGCCTGCATCGGATGCAGCTTGCCGGGCGCGCCCAGGCCTTCGATGGTGGTGACCTCGTCGCCGTCGTGCATGATCGCCAGCGACAGGCAGGAATTGATGCGGCGGCCGTTGACGATCACGGTACAGGCGCCGCACTGGCCCTGGTCGCAGCCTTTCTTGGTGCCGGTCAGTTTCAGGTTTTCGCGCAGGGCGTCCAGCAGTGTGGTGCGCGTGTCGAGGGTCAGCTCGCGCCGCTGGCCGTTGACCTTGAGCGTGGTCTTCACGCTGCTCGGTGGCGGATTGACGGGCGCCGGCGGCATCCCTGGTGCCCCGGCCTGGGCCGTGGCCACGGTCGGGATGGCGGCGGCGGTGGCGGCCACAGCCCCCGTTTTGAGCAAGTCGCGCCGCGACAGTTTCAAATCGCTCAGGTCGTCCATAGTCGTTCTCAGCCTTCTGGTATGGCGGGACGCCGGTGCGGCCCGCATGGATAGGTCCCCGGACGGGACGCGCAGGCGGACGTCCGGAAAGTCGTCTTATGATAAAGACATTTGGTAGAGCGGGCGGCACGGTTGACCAATGGCTGTTTTTACGGCCTGCGTGACTGGCCGGCGTGCATCGCATGCACCGGGATGGGGCAGGCGCACTGTGCGCAGGCGCTGTCTATGCGGTCTACCGGCCTGCAGCCGCATCGGCGCGGCAATCGGGTATCATTTCGCCTTCGCCGGTCCTGCCGAGCTCTCCCTGGTGCCGCAACGCGCCCTCTTCTCCCTCCCGGAATGACCATGAACGCATCGGCCTCGCAGGACCCAGACCATCAACAGGCGAATTTTCAGCAGGAATACGAACGGCGGCGCGAATTCGCCGCCCTGTTCGAGGAAGCGCCGATGTTCATGGCCCTGCTGCACGGGCCGCAGCACCATGTGGAATTCGTCAATCCGGGCTACCGGCGCCTGATCGGGCACCGCGACATCATCGGCCGCCGCCTCGCCGACGAGCTCGAAGATGCCGCGGCGCAAGGCTATGTCGCCATGTGCGACCAGGTCTATCGCACCGGCGAGCCGATTAGCGCCACCGGCGCGAAATACGCGGTGCAGGCGTTGCCGGGCGGGCCGGTGGTCGACCGCTATGTCGACTTCGTGCTGCAGCCGGTACGCGACCGCGCCGGCGCCATCCACGGCATCTTCCTGCTCGGCTCGGACGTGACCGACCGCGTGTGCAATGAAATCCGGCGCGATGCGCTGATCCGCCTGACCGACCTGGTGCGCGATACGCCGGACGCGCGCGCCATCATGGCCGGCGCCTGCCGCATCCTGGGCGAAACGCTGGGCGCGAGCCGGGTCGGCTTCGCCGTGGCCGGCCCTGCCGACACCGTGCACCTGAACGGCAACTGGCAGGTGCCGGGCGCGGCGATCCTGCCCGACACCATCGACCTGCGCCAGTTCGGCGACTTCATCGACGACCTCAAGGCGGGCACGCCGGTCGCCATCGAGGACGTGGCGCTCGATCCGCGCACGGCGCATGCCACCGCGTCGCTGGCGGCGCTCGATTCGCTCGCATTCGTCGACCTGCCGGTGCTGGAAGACGGGCGCCTCGTGGCCCTGGTCTACGTCAACAGCGCGCAGCCGCGCAGCTGGACGGCAGACGACGTCGCCCTGGTGCGCGAAGTGGCCGAGCGCACCCGCACCGCCAGCGAGCGCCTGACCACCCAGGTCGCGCTGGCCGCCAGCGAAGCGAAATTCCGCACCATCGCCAACGCCATGCCGCAAATGGTCTGGTCGACCCTGCCCGACGGCTTCCACGACTACTACAACGCGCGCTGGTACGATTTCACCGGCGTGGTGCCGGGCGAGACCGACGGCGCCGGCTGGGCCAACATGTTCCATCCCGACGACCGCGACGAAGCCTGGGCGCGCTGGTCGCACAGCCTGGCAAGCGGCGACACCTACGAGGTGCAGTACCGCCTGCGCCACCACACGGGCGGCTACCGCTGGGTGCTCGGGCGCGCGCTGCCGGTGCGCGACGACGCGGACCGCATCATCCGCTGGATGGGTACCTGCACCGACATCCACGACCAGAAACTGGCCGAAAACGAATTGCGCCTGGCCAACCAGCGCAAGGACGAATTCCTCGCCATGCTGGCCCACGAACTGCGCAACCCGCTGGCCCCGATCAGCACCGCGGCCCAGGTGATGCGCCTGCGCTACGCCGACGCCGAGTACGTCAAGCGCGCCAGCGACATCATCGGACGCCAGGTGCGCCACATGACCGACCTGGTGGACGACCTGCTCGACGTCTCGCGGGTGACGCGCGGGCTGGTGCAGATGGAGCGCGCGCCGGTCGACCTGAAGCTGGTGATCAATGGCGCACTGGAACAGGCGCGGCCCCTGATCGAGGCGCGCCACCACGCGCTCGACGTCCACATGACCGGCGAACCGGCCTGGGTCGGCGGCGACCGCACGCGCCTGACGCAGGCGGTGTCGAACCTGCTCAACAACGCCGCCAAGTACACCCAGCAGCATGGCCGCATCGACATCGGCCTGGCGGTGCGGGACGGCCATGCCACGCTATCGGTGCGCGACAACGGCAGCGGCATCGCGCCTGGCCTGCTGCCGCACGTGTTCGACCTGTTCACCCAGGGCGAACGCACGCCCGACCGCGCGCAGGGCGGCCTCGGCCTGGGCCTGACCCTGGTGAAAAGCATCGCCGTCCACCATGGCGGCAGCGTGCAGGCCAGCAGCGGCGGCCAGGGACAAGGCAGCAGCTTCACGATCACGCTGCCGACCATGGCGGCGCCCGCCGCGCATGGAATGGCCAACCCGCTCGACACGGCCGACGCCGGCGTCCAGACCGCGCCGTCGACGCCGCGCCGCATCGTGATCGTCGACGACAACCGCGATGCCGGCGCCTCGCTCGCCGCCGCGCTGGAAGCACGCGGCCACGGCATCGCCCTGTTCGACGACGCCCAGTCGCTCCTCGACGCGCAGGAACTGGGCCCGGTCGACGCCTACATCCTCGACATCGGCCTGCCCGACATCGACGGCTACCAGCTGGCGCGCCGCCTGCGCCAGGGCGGAGCGCACCCGGGCGCGCTGCTGGTGGCCCTGACCGGTTACGGCCAGGCGCACGACTTCACGCTGTCGAAAGCGGCCGGCTTCGACCATCACCTGGTCAAGCCGGCCGACCTCGACCAGCTCGAGCGCATCCTGCGCGATGCGCCGCCCGGCGGCGCGCAGTTGCCCGCTTAATTACCCGCTTAGTTACCCGCACAGTTGCCTGCGCTGTTGCCCGTACGGTTGCCCGCGCAGTTGGCAACGTCGCTGCGCCAGTTGGTGCGCCAGATACCGCGCTGGTTGCTGCGCTATTTGCTGCGCTAGTTGCTGATCATGAGCTGGCCATCCACGGCTGCCATGCCGTCCGACCTGCCCGCCAGGGTTGCCTTGGCCAGCGGCGCCGGGCGCGCGCTGTCGTAATCGACGACCTCGGCGCCGGCGGCGTCGCGGTGGCTGATGCGCACGCGCATGCGGTCGGCGCCCCTGGCGCTGCCGCCATCGCTGCCGTCGACCACGAAGCGGTAGCCGGGACGGCCGTTGTAGCGCCCGGTGCCTTCCAGCCGTACCTGCGTGCCGTCGCGCGACACCGTGCTCACCTGCTCGCTGCGGAATCCGAACGGCCCGGTCAACATGACCTGCGCCTTGGCGTCCGCCTTGGCGCCGCTGGCGCCCTTGGCATTCGCCAGCGGCGCCCACAAGGCGAAGCGCAGCGGCAGCGCGCGGGTTGCGCCACCCCTTGCGCCGGCGGCCGCATTGGCCACGCCGGCCGCACCGGCAAGGGTACCGCGCCCGCTGAGCGCGGCGACGCCCGGCTCGTTGACCAGCACCTGTCTCTGCGTCTCGGTGCTGCGTCCGCCGGAATCGGTGACGCGGACGGTCAGGTTCAGGAAGCCAGGCGCACAGAAGCGGTGCTGCAGGCTGGCCTGGCCGCTGCCGTTGGCCTCGACCACCTGCGGATGCGGCGACGGGCAGCTGTCGGTCCAGTCGGCGCTGACGGCATGCGTCTGGCGCGCCGAACTATCGATGAAGCCGATCTTGGCCGTCACTTCCTGGCCCACGTTCACGATGTCGGGCAGGCCGAGGACTGGCCCCAGCACCGGCGCATCGGTGCCCTGCTTGCCGGGGCGCAGCATCACCAGGCCGGCGTTCGAATAGGCGAGGATGGTGCCCGCTTCGTTGATCGCCGCGCCCGCTTCCAGCACCAGCCCGGGCGGCGCGCGGTGCAGCCGGCTGTTCAGGTCGACGGGCGCCGCCAGAGCGCGCCAGAGCACGGCGCGCGAGCCTTCCGGACGCCAGAGCCGCCCCACGCTCTCGCTGCGGTTGTTGATGTCGAACACGTCGGACTCGGACGCGCCGGCGCGCGGCAGTTGCACCAGGCCGCGCCCGCGCGACCATTGGTAGGCCGCCAGCCCATCCGGCGTTTCGGTGATGCCGACCACTTCGCCGCGCTCGTTCAGGCCGGCGACCAGGCGTACCGAGCCGTTCTGCGATCCGATCGGCACGGCGGCGCGGCCCGGGGCGCGGAAGAACCCGAGTTCGTTGCCGCCTGCATCGGTGTACACGCCGGCGGCCTCGCCACGGTCGTTCAAGAGCATGGCGTAGGCGCCGCCGCCACCCATATTGCCCAGGTCGGTGACGACGCCGGCGGGGTTGTACAGCGTGGCATGGATGGTGCCGTCGGCGTGGTCGGCATAACCGCCGGCAAAGGCACTGCCGTTGAGCGCCCTGCCTTCGGACAGCGAGAACGGCAGCGGCCCCAGCGCTACCCGCGCACCGTTCGGATCCCAGCGCACGGCGCGCGCGCTGATGCCGGGCGCGGGCACCCCGCCAACGACCTGGCCGCGGTCGTTGATGCCCCAGGCCTGGCCGGCAAGCGAATTCGGCAAGGCGCGCATGCCGCGCCCCAGGGTCCAGGTGACCGGATAGTAGTCGCCGGCCGGCCCGTTGGTGTCGACCGACTCGGCCAGCACCACGCCGCGGTTGTTGAGGCCCTTGATGACCGTGAAGCCGCCGCCCAGCGAGCCCAGCGGCGTCACGCGCTCGCCGTCGAAATAGCCGTTGGTGCCGAACACGAAGGAGCCGACCGCCGCCTGTCCCCGCTCGTTGAGCAGGGCCGCCGCGCCGCCTTCCGGATCGAGGTTGACGACGCTATAGACGGGGCCGCTGCAGGCGCAGGGTGCCGCCGCCGGCTTTGCTTCGGCGGCGCCGGCGCCGCCATGCGCGGCAAAGAGTGAAGCACAGAGTGTTGCCAGAGTCCGCTTGCGCAGGGCCAGTTTGCCGATCGATTGCGTATTCATTGTTTCCCTTGTTGATGAGTGCGTTGCGCGTTGTTGCCGGTGCATGGCTGGAAAACCGATGCGCTGGCGAAAGCTATCCCTTCAACGCTATGCACATCGGGTCCGGTACCCACTCTAGAAGCGCCGATAGGGGGTCCGTCTGAGGCCCCTCAAACGTACGCTCTTGCATTCCGCGCCGTGCTGTGGATCAAGTTGACTGACGCAATCGCGTGCCACGACGCCGCACCCCTGTAAAATCCGTCTTTTGCCCGCCCCCGCCATGACCACACAAGTGCCCCTGCCCGCCACGCCGCCCGCGTCGGAATTGATCCTCGGCCTGGAAGACCGTCCCCGTCCCCTGATCGGCATGCTTGCCGCCCTGCAGCACTTGCTGGCCATCATCGTGCCGATCGTCACCCCGGGCTTGCTGATCTGCCAGGCGCTGGGCGTGTCGGCGCGCGACACCAACCTGATCGTTTCGATGTCGCTGGTCATTTCCGGCATCGCCACCTTCGTGCAGTGCCGCCGCTTCGGGCCGCTCGGCGCGGGCCTCCTGATCGTGCAGGGCACCAGCTTCAATTTCGTCGGTCCGCTGATTGCCGGCGGCAGCCTGATGGTGAAAAGCGGCACGCCGGTGGAAGCCGTGATGGCCGCCATCTTCGGCGTGGTCGTGGCCGGCTCCTTCGTGGAAATGGGCGTCTCGCGCGTCCTGCCCTACGTCAAACGGATGATCACGCCGCTGGTGACGGGCATCGTGGTGCTGATGATCGGCCTCACCCTGATCAAGGTCGGCCTGATCAGCATGGGCGGCGGCTTTTCCGCCATGCAGAACGGCAGCTTCGCCAACGGCGAGAACCTGCTGCTGTCCGGCGTGGTGCTGGCGCTGATCGTCGGCCTGAACCGGGTGCCGATCGTCTGGATCCGCAGCTGCGCGATCGTGATCGCGCTCGCCGTCGGCTATGCGCTGGCGGCATCGATGGGCCGGCTCGACTTCACCGGCATGCACGAGGCGCCGCTGTTCCAGGTGCCGCGCCCGCTGCACTTCGGCCTCGATTTCTCGTGGTCGCTGTTCATCCCGATGATCGTAATCTACCTCGTGACCTCGCTCGAAGCGATCGGCGACGTCACCGCGACCAGCAAGATGTCGCGCGAACCGGTCGAGGGTCCGCTGTGGATGCGCCGCATCAAGGGCGGCGTGCTTCTGAATGGCGCGAACTCGCTGCTGGCCGGCATCTTCAATACCTTCCCGAGCTCGATCTTCGCCCAGAACAATGGCGTGATCCAGTTGACCGGCATCGCCAGCCGCCATATCGGCATCTATATCGCGCTGTTCCTGGTGGTGCTGGGCCTGTTCCCGGCGGTGGCCGGCGTGATCCAGGCGGTGCCGGAACCGGTGCTGGGCGGCGCGGCGATGGTGATGTTCGGCGCGGTGGCCGCGGCCGGCATCAACATCCTGGCCAGCGTCACGCTCGACCGCCGCGCCTTGTTGATCATCGCCGTCTCGCTGGCGCTGGGATTGGGCGTGTCGCAGGTGCCCGAATTCCTGGCGCACATGCCGCACGCCCTGCGCAACGTGCTCGAATCGGGCGTGGCGACCGGCGGGATTTGCGCGGTGCTGATGAACTGGTTCCTGCCGGCTGCACAGGAGCCGGCGCGCACCTGATCGGGACAGGACGCGAATATCACAAGAGGTCGGCTACACTGGTGGCCCATCCTTCCGGAGCTGCCATGAGAAAGACCTCGATAGCAACCTTCTTTACCCTCGCCGCCTGCTTCGCGGGCAACGCCTGCGCGCAACAACCGAACATCAAGCCTGGACTGTGGCAACTCGAGGTCAGCATGCCCGGCCAGGCGCGCGGCCAGATGGCCGGAATGATGGCACAGATGCGCGCTCAGATGGCCTCGATGCCGCCCGAGCAGCGCAAGGCGATGGAAAAAGCGATGGCCGATCTCGACGCCCAGGGAACGGAATTCACGAACGACGGCGTGCGCATGCAACAGTGCATCACGAAGGACGACATCGCGCGCTACGACCTGCTGGGCAAGAAGGCGCCCGATTCCTGCACGCGCAAGTCGTCGCCGACCAGCGGCGGCGCCAAGCTCGGCATGACGTGCACGCGTCCCCAGATGGCGGTCGACGCGACTGTGAAGTTCCAGGGCGACAAAGCCTATACCTTCGAATCCGTCGCCACCGTGACGGATCCGGACGGCAAGCCGACGACACAGAAAAGCAGCGGTTCGGGCAAGTGGCTGGGCAGTGATTGCGGCAAGATCAAGGCGGCGTCGGTCAGGTAACGGCCGCTCCGGCTTGCGGCACACGGCCCTCCAGGCTTGCCGCGCCCTTCAACGCGTCTAGGGCAACACCGCCGTCGGCAGCGGCTGACCCTCGAAGTGCGCAACCAGGTTGCTCACCGCCAGCCGCCCCATCGCCGTGCGCGTCTCGACCGTGAAGCTGCCCACATGCGGGGTCAGGACCACGTTGTCGCGTTCGCGCAGGGGCGCCGGCACGCGCGGTTCGTCGGCGAAGACGTCGAGCGCGGCCGCGCCCAGGCGCCCTTCTTCCAGGGCCTCGATCAGCGCCGTTTCGTCGACCAGCGAACCGCGCGCGATGTTGACCAGCGTGCCATCCGGTCCGAGCGCATCGAGCACGGGCCGGTCGATCATGGCGCGCGTGGCCGCGCCGCCCGGCGCGCACACCACCAGGTAATCGCTCTCCGCCGCCAGCGCGAGCAGGGATTCGCTGCGCGCATACGGACTGTCGGCCGTGCTGCGCTGGAAGTAGCGGATCGTCATGCCGAAGCTTTCCAGGCGCGTGGCGACCGCGCGGCCGATGCGGCCCAGGCCGACGATGCCGGCTACCTTGGCGCGCAGGCTGCGTCCCGGCGCCAGCGGCGTCTTCGCTTCCCAGGCGCCGCTGCGCACGTGGCGGTCGAGTTGCGGCAAGCGCCGGCTGGCGGCCAGCAGCAAGGCGACGGCGAGGTCGGCGACGTCGTCGGTCAATACGTCGGGCGTATTCGTGACGTGGATGCCGCGCGGCGTCAGTGCAGCGAAGTCGACCGCGTCGACGCCGACGCCGTGCACGGCGACGATTTCCAGCCGCGGCAGGCGCGCCGCCAGCGCCGCATCGATGCCGGCCATCCCGGTGGTGAACACGCCGCGCACGCCCGCGCCGACGCGTTCGACGAATGCATCGCGGTCCGCCGCCGCGATCGGCGCCAGGCGGTGGCAAGTAAAGCGCTCTTCGAGCAGCTGGTCGACTTCAGGGACCCAGCCGGAACCCAACAGCAGTAATTCTGGACGCACGCGCTTCTCCAATCGTTGTGAGATAGGTGAAGTATACGGCAGGCTGCCTTATTCGAGCCCGCGCCACCAGCGCGACGTGGCGTGCGGCTGCTTCAGGCTGAGCGGCTCGCCGATCGCCGGCGTCGCCAGCGGCAGGCCGCGTCCTTCGGCCAGCGCCGTGATCCGCTCCAGCGGTTCCTGCCAGCCGTGCAGCGCCAGGTCGAAGGTGCCGTTATGGATCGGCACCAGGGTGGCGCCCTGCAGGTCGAGCGCCGCTTGCAGCGTCTGCTCGGGCTGCATGTGCACGTCGGGCCACTGCTTGTCGTAGGCGCCGGTCTCGATCAGGGCGGCGTCGAACGGGCCGTAGCGTTCGCCGATCGCCTTGAAGCCGTCGAAGTAGCCGCTGTCGCCGCTGAAGAACAGGCGCAGGCTGGCGCTGGTGACGACCCACGACGCCCACAGGGTCGTATTGCGGTCGCGCAGCGAGCGGCCCGAGAAGTGGCGCGCCGGCGTGGCGGCGAAGCGGATGCCCTCCACGCGCGTTTCCTGCCACCAGTCGAACTGCTGCACCTTGGCGCGGTCGACGCCCCAGCGGATCAGGCGGTCGCCCACGCCGAGCGGCGCCAGGAACTGCGCGGTCTTCGGCGCCAGCGCCAGGATGCTGGCATGATCGAGGTGGTCGTAATGGTCGTGCGACAGGATCACCGCGCGGATCGGCGGCAATTCGTCGATCGCGATCGGCGCCGGCGAATAGCGTTTCGGTCCGGCGAAACCGACCGGCGAGGCGCGCTCCGAGAACATCGGATCGAACAGGTAAAACGCGCCGTCCAGTTTCAGCAGCACCGACGAATGGCCGAGGCGCACCATGGTGTTGTCGGGCGCATCGAGCAGCGCCTGGCGGCTCAGCGCGCGCACCGGCACCGGCTTGCCTGGCGCGGTGCCGGCGGGCTTGGCGACCATCACGCTCCACCATAGTTTCGCCTGCTCGCCCAGGCTGTGCTGGCGTATCGGGGTCGGATTGGCGAACACGCCGTCCCTGAACTGGGGCGATGCATACGTTGCGCGGGCGGCGCTCTGCTGCGCGCAGGCTCCGACGATGGCGACGGTGCCGAGGATGGCAAGACTGGTCAGGAGGGACATGCGCATGGGGCGATCCAATAAGGCGTGAAGCCGGAGTCGAGCATGGTAACCGTTTCCACGGCCGGGCACGCGTTCGGAGTTTGCTTGAGGCGATGAATTTCCTTCATGAATAGACTGCTAGAATGAGTGAATTACTTCATGAACGCCCCTGCGCGCTCCACCATGGCCCGCGACAACATCAACGACATCCTGGTCTTCTTCGCCGTCGCCAGGGAGCGCAGTTTTACCCGCGCCGCCGCCAAACTCGGCATGACGCAATCGGCCCTCAGCCACATCGTCCGTTCGCTCGAGGCGCGCCTGGGCGTGCGCCTGCTGACGCGCACCACGCGCAGCGTCTCGCCTACCGAAGCGGGCGAGCGCCTGCTGCAGAACGTGGCGCCGCGCCTGGAAGAAATCGAAGCGGAGATCGCCGCCATCAGTGACCTGGGCGGCAAACCGGCGGGCACGATCCGCATCACGGCGATCGACCACGTGATCGACCACGTGCTGTGGCCGCGCATCGCGCCGCTGCTGCCGCAGTACCCTGATTTGCACGTCGAGTTCAGCGCCGACTACCGCATCGTCGACATCGCCGCCGAACGCTACGACATCGGCGTGCGCCACGGCGACCAGGTCGACAAGGACATGATCGCGGTGCGCCTGACGCCCGACGTGCGCATGCGCATCGTCGCCGCGCCCGGCTGTTTCGCGGCGCGTCCGGCCCCGGTTTCGCTGGCCGAACTGTTGACCCACAACTGCATCAACCTGCGCCTGGCCGGCAGCGGCGGCATCTATGCCTGGGAACTCCAGCATGCGGGCGAGCACGTGGAAGCGCGCGTGCGCGGCCAGGCCGTGTTCACCAACGCCGGCCACATCCTGCGCGCCGCGCTCGACGGCGCCGGCATCGCCTTCCTGCCCGACGAACTGGCCGGCGAGCACATCCGCGCCGGGCGCCTGCTCAGCCTGATGGAAGACTGGTGCCCGCTCTGGCCCGGGTTGTATGCGTTCTACCCGAGCCGGCGCCATTCCTCGCGCGCGCTGGGGCTGGTGATCGACGCGATCCGCTATCAACCAACCTGAGCCAATCAAACCGAAGGCCAGTCGAACGGGCCGAGCAGCTTGCCGCGGCCGCGATGTGCGGATAAAAATGATGACCCGGGCTGTCAAATTTGTCATTTATGGTGGAAAATCACACATTCTCACACCGGCTTCCCACTTTGACCGCTTTATCCGACAATTCCGAACGCCGCCTCGTTCGCCTGAGCCAGAAAAAGCGGCCGGTGACCCGCCTGGTTTTCCTGGTCACCACCCTGGCATGCCTGGTGGTGGCGGGGTTGGCGGCCTGGTTCGGCGTCGCATCGCGGCAAGCCCAGCTGCACGAAGCGCAAGTCGCGAACACGAATGTCGCGCGCATGATCGCGGTGCAGGTCGAATCGAGCCTGAAAACCGCGAGCGTCGCCCTGGTCAACATCGCCGAGCGCGTCGAACATGACGGCATGGCGACGGAAGCCACCGGTCGCCTGCAGGTGCACCTGCGCGAGATCGTCAAGACCAGCCCGGAATTGCACGGCCTCTTCGTCTACGGCGCCGACGGCGCCTGGCTGGCCACGTCCCTGAGCCGTCCGGTCAAGGGGAATAATGCCGATCGCGACTATTTCGTTTACCACCGCGCCACGCCGGGCCGCGCGCTGCACGTCGGCAGGCCGATCAAGAGCCGGTCGACCGGCGTCTGGGTCATTCCGGTGTCGCGCCGGATCAACCGCGCGGACGGCAGCTTCGGCGGCGTCGCGCTGGTCACGCTCAAGGTCGATTTTTTCGAACGCATCTACGACGAACTCGATGTCGGCGCCACCGGTACCGTATTGCTCGCGATGGACAACGGCACCCTGGTCTACCGCCGCCCGTTCGACGACCGCCTGATCGGCAGCGACATTTCGCGCGGACCCGTGCTGCAGGCGCTGTTCAGGCAGGGCAACGGCTCGGCCATCCTGGTCTCGCAGATCGACCGCGTCGAACGCCTGTACAGCTATCGGCATGTCAGCGGCTTTCCTTTCATCGTCGCCGTGGGCCGCACCAAGGAAGAGTTGCTGGCCGCCTGGGGACGCTCGACCACCCTGCTTGGCGGCGCGGTCCTGCTCATTTGCGCAAGCTTTGCGCTGCTGGCAAAGAAACTGATCCGGCAAATCATCATCCGCGACCGCCTCGACCAGACACTGCGCGCCCGCTCCGACGACCTGCAACAGCACAATGCAGGCCTGCACCTGCTGGCGCATACCGACAGGCTCACCGGCATCGCCAACCGGCTCAGGTTCGACCAGGTGCTGGACCTGGAACTGAAGCGCGCGCAACGCGGCGAGGCCTGCCTGTCGCTGATCCTGCTGGATGTGGATTACTTCAAGAAGTACAACGACCGCTATGGCCATCCCGCGGGCGACACGGTCCTGCGCGAGGTCGGACGGGTGCTGTCCGAGCAGGTCGTCCGCGCAGGCGACCTGGCGGCGCGCTACGGTGGCGAGGAATTCGCCGCCGTCTTGCCCGGCACCGGCCGCAGCGGCGCCATCGCCGTGGCCGAACGCATTCGCGAGGCAATCCTGGCGCTGGAGATTGCCCATGCCGACGCACCCGATGGCTGGCTCACTGCCAGCCTTGGCGTCGCGACAGTGGACGCGGGCCCCAGTCCGCGCTTCAAGCCGACCGACCTGATCGAGCGCGCCGACCGTCAGCTGTATGCGGCCAAAGGCAGCGGCAGGAACAGGGTATGCGCCGAAGCGGTAGCCTGAGCGCCTACCTGCCGTACTGCTCGTCGCCGACCTTTTCCATCCACTGCACCACCTTGCCGTCCTCGGCTTCCTGGATGGCGATATGGGTCATCGCGACCGCCGGCGCGGCGCCGTGCCAGTGCTTGACGCCGGGCGGGGTCCAGACCACGTCGCCCGGCCGGATTTCCTCGACCTTGCCGCCCCAGCGCTGCACGCGGCCGACGCCGGCGGTGACGATCAGCGTCTGGCCCAGCGGATGGCTGTGCCAGGCCGACCGTGCGCCCGGCTCGAAGGTGACATAAGCGGCCGCGCTGCGTGTGCTGGCCTTTGGCTGGAACAGCGGATCGACGCGCACCGCGCCGGTGAAGTTGGCGGCCGGGCCCTGGCTGGAAGGCTGGGTGCCGTTGCGAGCGATGCTGATCTCGCCGCTGGCGGTCGGCGTGGTCTGCGCCTGCGCAGTGGCGGCGGCCAGTGCGAAGGCGGAAATGATCAGATGCTTCATGCAGGTACCTCCGGAATTGGTGAAAAATGGACTGTAACCCGGCGGCTCACCCATGATAAGAGCGCATTAATGTCATACACCCAGTGAAACCGCTCATGAATGCCGGCATGGCCCATGTCGACGGGTCAGCCGCGCCCTTTCCCCGCGCCCAGCCATTGCGCCACCTTTTCCATCGTCTGCCGTTCCTGGTCGGCCTGCAGCACGAAGGCGGTAGCGCGCAGGCGCGCAGCGGGGGCATGCCGGGCCAGCACCGCCAGGCTGTCGCCCAGCCCGTAGCCGCCATGGGTAATGAAGGGAATCACGGTCTTGCCCGCCAGGTCGTGCGTGGCCAGGAAAGAGCGAATCAGCGGCGGCGCGGTCTCGCCCCAGATCGGAAAGCCGAGGTACACGGTGTCGTAGGCGGCGATGTCCGCCACCCTGCTCTTCAGGGCCGGCGTGGTGCCGGCGTCGCGCTCGCGGCGCGCCTGCCCGACCGTCTCCAGGTAATCCTCGGGATAGGCCGTGGCCGGTTCGATCTCGAACAACGCCGCACCCAGGGCGCGCTTGAGCTGGCCGGCGATCACACGCGTATTGCCGCTGCGGGAAAAATACGCGACCAGTACGCGGCTGCCCGGACGCGCCGCAGCGGCAGGCCCGGCGGCCGCTGCCAGGGGAAGCAACACGGCAGGCGCCATGAAGCTGCGGCGCGACAGCGATGACGCTGTCATGGTGTAGTGACCCTTGCGCGCTTTCATTTCGGTGCCGCTTCGACGCCCGAGAACACCTGCACCGCCTCCGGCAGGCGCGCCCCGCGCACCTTGAAGGCGCGTACCGCCGCATCGAGTTCGGCGAGCTCGCCCGGCGTGAAGCGCAGCGATGCCGCGCCAACGTTCTCGAGCATGTGCGCCATCTGCGTCGTGCCGGGAATCGGCACGATCCAGGGCTGCTGCGCCAGCAGCCAGGCCAGCGCCACCTGGCCGGGCGTGGCGTTCTTGCGCGCGGCCCAGGTTGTGAGCAGTTCCAGCAACTGCAGGTTGTGCACCAGGTTCTCCGGTGCGAAGCGGGTTTCGATCCTGCGGATGTCGCCCTCGGCGAAGCGGGTATTGGCGTCGATCGCGCCAGTGAGGAAGCCCACGCCCAGCGGGCTCCAGGGCACGAAGCCGATCCCGAGTTCGCGGCAGACAGCAAGCGTGCCCTCTTCCGGGCCGCGCCACAGCATCGAGTATTCGCTCTGCACCGCCGCCAGCGGCAGCGCCGCATGCGCGCGGCGCAGTGTCTTCAAGCCCATCTCGGACAGGCCCCAGTGCAGCACCTTGCCCTCTCTGATGAGGTCTTGCACGGCGCCGGCCACGTCCTCGATCGGCACCGCCGGGTCGACCCGGTGCTGGTACAGCAGGTCGATGCGGTCGGTACGCAGGCGGCGCAGCATGCCTTCGACGGCCAGCTTGATACGCGCCGGACGGCTGTTCAGGCCCGGCATGCGCTTGCCGGTTTCCAGGTCGATGTTCCAGCCGAATTTGGACGCGATGACGACCTGGTCGCGAAACGGCGCGACGCCCTCGCCGAGGATGCGCTCGACTTCGTGCGGCCCGTAGGCTTCGGCCGCGTCGTAGAAGGTCACGCCGCGCTCGAAGGCGCTGCGGATAATGGCGTGCATCTGCGCGCGGTTCGGCACCGTGGTCTGGTAGGTACGGCTCATGTTTTGCACGCCCAGGCCGATGCTGGAAACTTCCAGCTTGCCGAGCTTGCGGCGGTGTGCAGACTGCGCCGGATTTGGCGCGCCCTTTGCGGTCTGCCCGGCGGCCTGGCCCACCAGCGGACTAGCGGCCAGGCTGCCGGCTGCGAGCAGGAAGCCGCGGCGCGCGGCGGTCGATCGTTCGTTGTGTGCCATGGCGGCTTCCTTCGTATGGATTGATCGGTGAATATCAGATGTCGAGCCGGCGCTCGTGCATCCACTTGACGATGGCCGGGTCGCGGTGCGAAAAGAAGCTGCTGGCGCCGGTTTCCAGGGTCGCAATCGCCGCCAGGTCGGATGCGTCGAGCACGAAATCGAAGACGTCCAGGTTTTCCCGCATGCGTTCGCGGCGCACGGTCTTGGCCAGCGCGCCGACCTGGCGCTGGACCAGCCAGCGCAGCACCACCTGGCCCACCGTCTTGCCATGCCTTGCCGCGAGCGCGCCCAGCACCGCGTTTTCGAACAATCCATTCCGGCCTTCCGCAAACGGCGCCCAGGCCTGCGCCTGCACGCCGTGCTCGCGCATGAAGGCCACGCTCTCGTCCTGCTGGTGGAAGGGATTGACTTCGACCTGGTTGACCATCGGCGCCACTTCATTGGAGGCGATCAGGTCGATCAGGCGGTCGCTGTGAAAATTGCTGACGCCGATCGCGCGCAGCTTGCCGGCCCGGTACGCCTCTTCCATCGCGCGCCAGCTGCCGTGCACGTCGCCGACAGGCTGGTGGATCAGGTAGAGGTCGAGGTAGTCGAGCCCGAGGCGGCCGAGCGACCTGTCGATCGCCCGTTTCGTACGTTCGTAGCCGGCATCCTGCACCCACAGCTTGCTGGTGACGAACAGCTCCTCGCGCGCGGCGCCGCTGCCGCGTACGCCCTTGCCGACGGCGTCTTCGTTGAGGTAAGAGGCGGCCGTGTCGATCAGGCGGTAGCCGGCCTCGATGGCGTCGACGACGGCGCGTTCGCATTCCGCCGGGTCGGGAATCTGGAAGACGCCGAAGCCGAGGATCGGCATGCGCAGTCCGTTGTTCAGGGTAAGGTGATCCATTCGACTCCTCATCGATGCGGCTTGCTGGAACGCGGCCTGTGCGGGCCCGCCATGACAAGGGCTACTGTACCGGCATCGGAGTCATTTGATTAGCCGCTATAATCCGCATACGCTCATTAGCCCACCTAATCAATATGCGCGAGAACCTGAACGACCTGGCCGCTTTCGTCACCGTCGCGCGCGAAAGCAGTTTTACGCGGGCGGCGGCGCAGCTCGGGGTGTCGCAGTCGGCCCTGAGCCAGACCATCCGCGGCCTGGAAGAACGGCTGGGCCTGCGCCTGTTCACCCGCACCACGCGCAGCGTCGCAGCGACCGTCGCCGGCGAGCGCCTGCTGGCGACGCTCGGGCCGCGCCTGGAAGGCATCGACGCCGACCTGGCGGCCCTGTCCGACCTGCGCGACAAGCCGGCCGGCAGCATCCGCATCACGGCTTCCGAACACGCCGCCGATTCACTGCTGCTGCCCAGGCTCGCTACGCTGCTGCCGGAATACCCGGACATCAAGGTCGAGATCAATACCGATTACCGGATGGTCGACATCGTCGAGCAGCGTTTCGACGCCGGCGTGCGCCTGGGCGAATCGATCGCCAAGGACATGATCGCGGTGCGCATCGGACCCGACGTACGGATGGCAGTCGTCGCCACCCCGGGCTACTTCGCGCGCCGTCCGCCACCGCGCAAACCGCAAGACCTGACCACCCACGACTGCATCAATGTGCGCCTGCCGACCCACGGCGGCCTGTTGCCCTGGGATTTCAAGAAGGGCAGGCACGAGCTCAACGTGCGGGTCGAGGGCACCCTCATCTTCAACGGCTTCCCGCAAATCATCAAAGCCACGCTGGCCGGCCTCGGCCTCGCCTTCGCGCTGGAAGAAGTAGTACAGGAACATATCGCCGCGGGCCGGCTGGTGCGCGTGCTGGAGGACTGGTGCGCCGTGTTCCCGGGCTACCACCTGTATTACCCGAGCCGGCGCCAGCCATCGCCGGCGTTTTCGCTGGTGGTGGATGCGCTGCGTTATCGCGGCTGAGGCTGGCACTACGCCCTAAAAATGCTCACTCGTTTGCGCTCCCTCATTCGTGCGCCTGACACGGCGCGCCTCGCGGCGTAAAGTCATGCTGGTCGCGCCCCGCGCATTTCGTCTGAACGGAGGAACAGCATGTACAAGACCATCGTCGTGCACGTCGACGACAGCAGCGCCATGGAATCGCGCCTGCAGGCTGCGGCCCAGCTCGCCAACCTGCACGGTGCGCATCTGGTCGGCAGCGCGGCTACCGGGCTGTCGTGGCCGTCGTACGCCCTGCTCACCGGCTCGATGGCGGTGACGCCGATCGATGAATTCGATGCGATTTGCATCAGCGCGCGCGCCAGCCTGCGCGATTTCGCCGAACGCGCGCGCCAGCTCGGCGTCGAATCGGTCGAGGAGCGTCTGGTCGAGGACGAACACCGTTACGCCCTGCTGCTGCAATCGCGCTACGCCGACCTGGTCGTCACCAGCCAGGACACCGGCGCGCGCGACAGCGTGCGCGGCCTGCCGCAATACGTGGCGCTGCACGGCGCGCGGCCGGTACTGGCGGTGCCCCCAGGCTATGCCGGCGCGCCGATGAACGAGGAAATCGTGGTCGGCTGGGACGGAAGCCTGCAGGCGGTGCGCGCGATCGCCGCCGCGCTGCCGCTGCTGGCGGGCGCTGCCAGCGTGCGCCTGGTGCTGGTGAACGCCGCGCGCGAATCAAGCCTGCACGGCGACGAACCCGGCGCCGACATCGCCCTGTACCTGGCGCGGCACGGGGTGCGGGTCGACGTCGTGCTCGAGCACACCACGGACTCGGTCGGCGAGGCGCTGCTCGCCATCGCGCAGCGCTACGAGGCCGGCCTGCTGGTGACGGGTGCGTTCGGGCACAGCCGGTACCGCGAGCTGGTGATGGGCGGGGTGACGCGAGTGCTGCTGGAGCGCAGTACGGTGCCGGTGCTGGTGGCGCATTAGCGGTGCGCGGTTTGGCGAGTCCATGGGCCGCGGGGATGACGGCGCTGTGTTAGCGGACATGTCCGCCCTACGTTTACACCACGGCCGCGGACGCCTTGTCACGGCCGCGCGCCACGCCTTCAACGACAACCACCGGCTGCCGCGTAACGTAGGGTGGGCTCCGCCCACGCGGTCGTGCTTCTCCCTTGGCATACCGTCTCCGCGAAACCGTTGACAGCGAAGAACCATGGGCCGCGTGTATGCCGACGTTGTACCGCGTGGGCGGAGCCCACCCTACGGACCGCGTAACGCAAGCTGCGCGGCCAGACCATGGCGCAAACGTAGGGTGGGCTCCGCCCACGCGTACGTGCTCCTCCCTTGGCATATCGCATTCGGAACACCGCCGGCAGCGATGAACCATGGGCCGCGTGGATGCGGGCGCCGTACCGCGTGGGCGGAGCCTTTCGTGGCCCGGCCCACCCTACGGAGCGCGTAACGCAACCTGCTCGGCCAGCTTACGGCGCAACCGTAGGCTGGGCTCCGCCCACGCGTACGTGCTCCTCCCTTGGCATACCGTCTCCGCGAGACCGTTGGCGGTAATGAATCATGGCCGCGTGCATGCCGGCGTTGTACCGCGTGGGCAGAGCCCACCCTACGGACCGCGTAACGCAAGCTGCACGGCCGGATCATGGCGCAAAGGTAGGGTGGGCTCCGCCCACGCGTACGTCCTTATCCCTTGGCATATCGTCTCCGCGAGACCGTTGACAGCGACCGAACCATGGGCCGCGTGTATGCCGACGTTGTACCGCGTGGGCAGAGCCCACCCTTGTATTATGCTTTCTGAGCTTATTGCTCACTTTAACCCGAGGAATCACTCGGGTTCGAGCAGCTGGATGCCGAGCCCACCCTTTGGCAAAAGCCAGTAATTCGTAGATTTCGCACCAGCTGCTCACCCTCGTTCGAAGATCGGACAAGTATCTTTGGCCCGGCCCAGCCGTGAGCCCGTATTCACAAGGTAGATCAGAAGAGGACAAAATGCAGGTGTGGTATCTGGGAATCGATGTTGCCAAGGCTAAGGTCGACTGTGCGTTGCGCCAGCCGGACGGGAAACACAAGCACAAGGTGTTCGACAACAACCGGAGCGGGTTCGAAGAGCTGCACCAGTGGCTCCTGGAGCGTGAGGTAACCGAACTTCACGTTTGTATGGAAGCGACTGGTGTGTACTGGGAAAACGTTGCCGAGTACCTGGCCAATCAAGGCTATGTCGTGAGCGTCGTTAATCCCTTCCAGATCAAGGCGTTCGGCGCATCACGTCTTGTTCGTACCAAGACCGACAAGGTCGATGCAA
>NZ_JACYUY010000040.1 GCF_014842025.1 Massilia sp. CFBP 13721 | reverse complement strand
CCGTCAAGCTGATCAACCCGATCGCGATGGAAGAAGGCCTGCGCTTCGCAATCCGCGAAGGCGGCCGTACTGTCGGCGCCGGCGTGGTTGCCAAGATCATCGCCTAATTAGCGTTTGATCTGCCGGCGGTTCGTTCCGCCGGCACAACAAGAGGGGACAGAATTCCGATTCTGTCCCCTCTGTTCAAGTAGGAACGGTGATATACTTTCGCTCCTTTGCTGTACCCGTTGTCCCTGAAGTACCTGACAAATCATTGCCGGCCACGCGCCGGTTCGCTCTTTTCTAAGGAACTAGCATGTCCCAGAATCAGAAAATCCGTATCCGCCTGAAAGCGTTCGACTACAAGCTGATCGACCAGTCCGCACTGGAAATCGTCGACACCGCCAAGCGCACCGGCGCCGTCGTCAAGGGCCCAGTCCCACTGCCGACCCGTATCCAGCGTTTCGACGTCCTGCGTTCGCCGCACGTCAACAAGACCTCGCGCGACCAGTTCGAAATCCGTACGCACCAGCGTCTGATGGACATCGTGGACCCAACCGACAAGACCGTCGACGCACTGATGAAGCTGGACCTGCCAGCTGGCGTCGACGTCGAAATCAAGCTGCAGTAATTTTTTCGGGCTGACGCGACAAAATCGCGCGCCGAAATGAATCGGGGCCGGGAAGGGCCGCCACTTGGCGGACTTTCCCGGCCCCGATGCCGTTTACGTCGTAGGACGGGCATGCCCGCCTTCTACCGAGCGATTGCCTGATATTACATGCTAAGATCGGTCGCGCAGTGTTGAGCGATGCGACAGGTGCAACTGCATGGAATCGACACGGCGCCGTACAGCCGCCTGACTTGACCGGGGTGGTTTCTCTTGAATGGAGGCTTTAGAACATGCCTACACAAGAACAATTGCTCGTGATTTTGCAGGCGCGCTTCGAGCGCCATCCGCAGCGCCACCCGGCGCTCGCGTGGGCTGCCGTCGCCCGCAGGCTCGACAGCAAGCCTGACGCGCTGATGCCGCTTGCGGCCATGGAGGCGAGCGGCGGCGAGCCCGACGTGATCGGCCACGACCGCGATTCGGGAGCGATCACCTTCTGCGATTGCGTGTCCGAGAGTCCTGCCGGCCGGCGCAGCCTGTGCTTTGACAACGCCGCACTGGATGCGCGCAAACAAGCCAAGCCGCAGGGCAGCGCCATGGGCATGGCAGCGGCAATGGGGATCGATCTATTGACCGAAGCGCAGTACCGCGCCCTGCAAGCCGTGGGCGAATTCGACCTGAAAACGTCCAGCTGGATCGCAACGCCGGCACGCGTGCGCGCGCTGGGAGGCGCGCTGTTTTGCGACCGCCGCTATGACCAGGTGTTCGTGTATCACAACGGCGCGCAGTCGTATTACGCGGTGCGCGGCTTTCGCGGGGCGCTGACCGTTTAGAGAACGCTATTCGACTGGCCTGGGCAGTTGGCCAGCCTGTTCGCAGCTGACAGGCAACCGAGGAGCAGGGACAGCTATAGCTGCGAAAGTGTCAATCCATACTCGAATTGCGCGACAAAGCGCTGAATGTGCGCTGAATCCGTGCCAATCGACCGGTCCATATGGATGACGAGCCGGTCGCGCTTCCGCGCGTCAGTCAGCACAGCAAGTATCGCATCGCGCGTGGAAGCGTCGAGGATAACGCGCGTATCGTAGCCAAGCAGCGCGGCTCCGGCCAATTCGCGGTCATAATTTGCCATTTCCATGAGCGAATACGCCTCATCGTATAGGCGGTCCTCGTTGGCAGCCTGATGATAGTTCTTGGTAAGGAAATAGAAGTCCTCCGCATCCTTGTTGGTCGCAAGACCTCTTTCATCCCACGCAAGGATCTTCAAGGCTGTCAGCGCTGGAACGGAAACAACCCGAACGCCAACGCCGTTACCGATATCTACCTGAACCGCCGATTGGAGCGCTTCGGCATAGCCAGCCACGTTCATGACCACCTTCATGTCGGGTGGCCAGGCAATGACATTGCCAGGACCTTCGATTTCGCCGAAGGGGATAAGATCCAAAGGATAGGCAAGACCAAATTCATTGCGTCGATAGTAGAGGCGGTGAGCCTGGCCTGCGGCTGCCTCGAAATCACCGCTATCAACCAGTGCGTTTTTTATGTCCTCGAACTGATGCCAGTCCTTTACGGCGACCGCAAAGTCGACGTCGCGTGTAGCCCGCGCTGCGTCGACGCCAAACACATGGGTCATCAATATGTCGCGTGCGGTCGCGCCAACGATGAAATGCTCGGTGCCGGATATTTTTCCAATGTCGCGCAGTGATGCCAGCACGGCATGGATGACCGGATTAAGCGGTTTGTCTTTGCGAATCGTGTACATGGGCGACGACTTTTTTGAAGATCTGATCGGCGACCGCCAGGTTGCGCCCGTCCTGCGTCTCAAGCAAGTCGGCGTACACGAGGTGCCACGGAACTGTCGGGAATGAATCGGCGAACCTGTCCATGTTCCAGAATGGCTGAATGATTTCAATATTGCCTGTTGGGTCGGCTCGTAGACGATAGGTTTTGATCAAATCCTTCACTTCGCTATCCAGGTCCATGTAAATCGTGTACGAGGATGGGTTCAGATGCTGGGTAATCGATTCTGCCGCGACTTCGCCACTCCACGCGGATTCCCGGTAGCCTGGGCTCCAGGTCTTGCGTAGCTCATCGGCTCGATCGGAGGCGAAGCGGATTTTCCTGAGCTTCGGCCGCAGACGGTGCAGGTATCCGGTCGCCCACTCGCTCACTGCGAGTTCAGGAGATCGGATGAGACGGGTGCCGTCAGGCGTGACAGTAATGAAGCCGCGTGCTTCCAGGCCTTCGAATGCCTTGGCGATTGCGCCGGTCGACACCTGCACAGCATTAGAAATCTCGCGATAGGGGGCATTGAGCATAGCCGGCTCGGCCAGGGCGCCAAACAGAACGCGCAGCATGGCCGGCGTCATCCCCGCATCGCGCGCCTGCAAATGGCGCGATGCCTTGTCCAGCTTCCTGCCAGTGACGCTGATGAGAATGCCGGCGCCATCGGTGATGTAAGCATTCCCCGCAGTGTCGATAAACTGAATGCCGAGGGAATGGCAGCGTATTGCCAGGGCATCGGTAAGAACCGGACAGAACAGGAGGGTGGCTTCATCCAGCACCGATCTCGCTTTCAGGTCGTCGAGTGTCGAAAACCTGTCGACGACCTGCTTGACCTCATATCCGTATTGCAGTGACTGCCCTGCGACCCGAAGGCGCACCCGCCGCCCCCTGGTCCCGATCATGCCGACAAGCTTGCCTTCGATTCCTGTAGACGCATGCAAGCCCTGCAGCGACGCTTCGATCAATTGCGCTTCGGGCGAGCTTGCCTTCACATCGTGGCGGGCGTTCATATTTCCTCAATTTTCACGTAACGTGAACTAATAAAAATTATGAACGATCCTGTTTATCTGTTCAACTTATTTCGTCGTTCACGTTACGTGAACAAAGGAAAAATATGAACATAAGTGTGGGTCAAGCTTCCATCAATCCTTAGACCCGGTCTTCCAGCGCAGTCCAAAATTAAAGCGCCGGTCCATCATCTCGTGCGCGCTGGTGCGGCCCTGCTGTTCGAAGTACTCGACCATCTTGGTCACCTGCAGTTGGCCGCCCTGGTTTTCGATCATGGCAATCGCGCACATCATCTGGCTGCCGCCGCCGTCCAGGCGCACCTCGATCGGGGACTGGTTCGGCACCGCGATCGTGACCACGCCGTCGGTGGCGGACCAGTTCGGCACACCCTCGTAGATGAACGTGAAAATGATCGCACGCCGGATCTGGGCGAACTGGTCGCCGTTGATGTACAGGTTTTCGCCATTGCTGGAGGCGCCGGTACGGTCGTCGGCATCGAGCTTCATGTAAGGCGCGCCTTCGTATTCGCCCCAGGCGTTGCCGAGCGCCTGCACCAGACCCTTGCGGCCGTCGGCGAGTTCGAACATGCAGCCCAGATCGAGGTCGATGCCGCCCGAGCGTTTGCGGCCGGCCATCGCGCCGCCCATTGCGCCGCTGACGGCGCCGCTGAGGCGGCCGAGCAGCCCACCCTTTTCCGGCGCTGGGGCCGGGGCGGGCGCCGGTGCGATGCTGGAACGGTTCCAGTTCAGGTTGACGTGGATGCGGCCGAAGCCGGCGCCGGCGCGCTTGTCGAGCGAGACCTTGTCGCCGCGCTTTTCCAGCGTGATCTTCGACAGCGAAACCTTCGGCGCCGCAGCGGGAGCAGCAGCCGGCGCTGGCTTCGATGGCGCCGCCTGCGTGCCGCCGAAATGCTCGAGCAGCACGGCCAGGCCGCCATTGAAACCCTGGCCGACGGCGCCGAAGCGCCACTGGCCATCGCGCCGGTAGAGTTCGGCCACGATCACCGCCTTTTCGTCGCCGAAGTCGCTGCCCGACCACGGGAAGCGCACGGCATTGCCGAGGCTCAGGCTGGACGCGCCGAGCGCGCGCATGGTTTGGGCGCCGTCGATCGCCGCCACGAACACGAGTTTGGCGATCGAACTCGGGAGCGCATCGAGCTTGAGGTTGAAACGGGCGCCGCCGGAGCGCAGCTCGAGGCGCACCGCGTCGCCCGGGCTGGCCAGCTGGTTATAAAACACCATGTAGCGGTCGTCCGAGAGTTTATCTGCGCTGTCCAGGCCGAAGCAGGAGACGTCGACCGCCATGCCCGGCGCTCCGATGTCGAGGTCGACCGCGAAGCTGGTGCCGACGCCGAGGTCGGCGAGTTTGCCCTTCTGGCCGCGTGAAAAGTTAGTCATGGGGTGTCCCTTTCGATGTTCAGAGGGCGCCGTGCGCGCCGAAGATATGCGATTGCGCGACCAGGCGTTCGGCCCAGGCGCGGTGAGTGGCGACTTCGCACATCGACTCGTGCATCTTGAAGACCGCCGGGCTGTTCTCGTCGAGGATCGCGTGCGCCACCGCCAGGTCGTGCGGCCGGACCTTGTAATGCTCTTCGATCGGCGCGATCTGGCTCGGGTGGATCGCGGTCTTGCCGATCATGCCGTAGGCGATGTCCTCGGTGACTTCCTGGTCGAGCAGTTCGGGCAGGTCGAGGTGCTCGAACACGGGTGCGGTGAGCATGAAGCCGTGCGGGCGGAAGACCGTCACGAGGCGCGCGATCACCGGCCCGAGCGGGGTGCGGTAGATCGTCATGCCGCGCGGGCGGCGCAGGCCGAGCAGGGCCAGTAGATCGTTACCGCCGATGCGCAGCGCCAGGATGCGGCTGCGCACGCCGGGCGATTGCAGCAGGTCGCGGAAGGATTCCATCTCGCGCTCGCTGAACACCTCGCTCGTTTCCAGCGTTGGCATCAGCATGTGGCTTGTATCGCGCACGAGGCGGTAATAGGCCTCGAAATTCTGGCGCGTCGCCTTCGGGATCACGAAGCCGGTGAGTTTATGGGCGCCGGGCATCGCCAGCACGCGCGTGAGCACGTCGGGATTGCGCACGCGGACGAACCGCTCGGCCTGGACCTCTGGCTGCATGTTCTGCAATACCACCGACAGGTTGAACAGCGCCCAGCCGAGTTCGCGGTCGGCGACCGCATCCTCGGTACAGAAAATCAGCGAGCGCGCCTGCGGCAGTTTCTCGCCGTTGGCGATCTGCAGCAGGTCTTTGTGATTGGCTGGCACGTACAACGACGCGCCCATCGATTTATGCATCCGATGCACTCCTGATCAGCGATACAGCTTGGTAGGGCAATGCCGGATCGACTTCGACCGGCACGTTTTTCTCAATGGCCAGCAGGCGCAGGTGCGCCACGGCCGGATGGTCGGGGTCGCGCAGCAGCAGCAGGCGCGGCACGCGGCGCAGCAGCACGCGCGTGGCTTCGCCGATGCCGGGTTTGATCAGGTTGACGTCGCCGATGCCGTAGCGTTCTTGCGCTGCCTCGATATAGGCGCGCGAGCGCGCTGCTGCGGCGGCGGCATCGACCGATTGCGCTTGCTCCGCGTGGCTGGCCTGCGCCAGCGCGAACTGTTCCAGCGCGTCGACAAAGCTGCGCGAGCGGTCCTCGGCGGCAAAGCTGTCGTACAGCACGCAGCCGTGGAAGTCGGCGGGGCCGATGGATTCATTGAGCACCGAGCGGCTGACCAGGCCGGAGACCGTCGCGTTCAGGATGCTTGACGGGATCAGGTAATCGTCACAAGAGGCGGCGCGGGCAGCGGCGCCGGCCAGGTCGGACAGCACGTACAGGCCGGCGTCCAGCGCGACACCGTGCTGCGCATTGAAGCGCACGATCGATGACGCCAGCTCGCGCGCGATCACGCCCTTGCCGGTCCAGCCGTCGACGAACACGATCGATTCCGGAGAATGGCCCTGCGCCAGGATGTGGCGCAGCGCATTGGCGTCGATGCCGCGGTCGCGCACGATCGAGACCGAATAGTGAACAGTCGCGCGCCCGTGCACCTGTTCCAGCAAGCGTTTCAGGACGACGCCGACCGGCGTGCCGCCGCGCGCCAGCGATACCAGCGTGACCGCACCGCCGCGCCGCGCCGCGATCAGGCCGGCCAGGCGCAGGCAGTCGCGCGCCATGCGTTCGCCATTGCTGCGGCAGGCGGCGTCGAACAGCGCCAGGTAACGCCCCGACGGCAGCCGTTCCGGCGACAGCAGCTCGCTGTAGTGGCGCCGTCCCGACTGGATCAGCGCTTCCTTCTCGCGCACATCGACGAAATCGGCCAGCGGCAGGCGCTTGAGCAGGAAGCGGACGTCGCTGTCCAGATAGCTGCCGGCGAAGCTGGAAGAAGCGCTCACAGCGCCTCCACCGTCAATTTCGACAGCTGGGTGCGGCGCGGAATGATGGCGTAGTCGCAATCGGCCATGAAGCGCGCATCCGAGCGCGAATCTCCCATGCCGAAGGTGACGATCTCGCCGTGCTCGCGGCGCAGGCGTTCGGTGACGTAGGCGACGGCATTCGCTTTATCCAGGCTGGTGGGCAGGATGGCGAGGTTGTTGCCGTTGCGGTGGACGCAGTAGCCGCCGTTGCCGTCGGCGATCCAGGGCAGCACTACTTCGCGCTCGATGCGTTCCAGGTTGCCATGCACCTTGTCCGGATCTTTCACCACAATGAAAAAGGGCGTACCGGCGTCTTCCACCAGGCGCGTGCGGCCGCCATAACCGGTCTTGTCGGCCCAGGCGTCGATGTGCGCGGCGAGCGCCTGCAGGCCGGGCAAGGCCGCCGTCATGAGGCCATGCATGCGGCCCTGCCAGTCGCGCTCGATGCTGCCGTCGGGCTGCAGGATGATGCCGCCGAAATTGAGGACGACATAGCTGGTGAAGCCCAGATTGACGCGACTGAACGCGTCCAGGCTGCGCGCCGTCGTTGGGATCACGGTCATGCCCTCGCTGACGAAAGCAAAAAAGGCGCGCTGGGCCGGCGTGGTGTACGAACAGATGCTGCCGTTGCTGTAATAGGCGGCCGGCTCGAGCGCTTCGCGGACGGCGCATTTTTCCAGCGTCTGGAACAGCGTGTCGTCCAGGTCAGCGAACAGGAACTTCTTCAACATCGTCCTCGGTGTGATAGTGGAACAGGCGCGCGTCCAGCGTGCGCGCAAGCGCGTGCAAGGCGTCGCCGGCCGGTGTCTCGTGGCAGACCAGCACGTGCCGGTACTGGCCGGGCGCGACGTTATAGATGAAATTCGGGATGCCTTCGCCGTAGTTGTCGGGGAAGGTCAATGCGTGCCCCACCGCGCCCCAGGTGAGGATCGGCGAGCGCGTGGTGGACTGCACGACGACATCCAGCCTGCGCCGTTCGAGCGCGGCGCCCAGCAGCGTCGACACGTGCATGAATTCGCCGGTGCCGAGCACCAGCACGGGTTCGTCGCGTGCGATCGTCGCCGCCAGCCGGTCGGCCAGCGCCGCCGGCGTGCGCAGCACCCGCGCCAGTCCCAGGCGGCCAAAGGCGGTGCTGGCGCCACGCTCGGCTTGCGCGTCGTAGCGCTGCGCCGGCGCCGGGTCGACCGGGCAGTCGGCCGGCGTAAAACGGTAGGCGCCTGCGACCAGCGCGCCCAGCGTCGTCGGCAAGCCGAAGCGCGCCGTCAGGGCGTCCGTTGCGGCGGCGCCCATGAAGTTCGCCAGCACCGCCAGGTGGACCTGCGCCAGGTCCGGGTTCAAGCGCCGACACGCCTGCGTCAAGTTCAAAAACGTGTTGCCGGTGCTGGCTTCGTCATCCACCAGCACGATGGTGCGCGCGCTGCGCAGCAGGCCTTGTTCATGGTCGCCATCCGGCATGTGCAGGAACTGGCGCGGCGCGTGGCTGTGCGCTTCCTCGAATTCGATGATCGGGCCGTCGCCGACGCGGTAACGCGTCGTCTGCAGGAACAGCGCCTGCTGGCCAGGATGGGCGCGCAGCCAGGCTTCGAATACGCCCTGGCCGAGGCCGACGGCCGTCTCCGCCATGGCGATGAACAGCACCGGACCCGGTGTCGCGGGCACGCCGGCGGCCAGGCGCGCATGGATGTCGAGCATGCGCTGCGGCCGCACCGGCCAGTGCTTGCCGAGCACCTTGCTGACGAACAGGAAGCCGCGCTTGGCATTCGCGCGCGCGGCAAAGCCGAGCAGGTCGTCGAGTTCAGCCGCACCCTGGTGCAGTTCGACTTCCAGCCGGCCGGTCGGCAGCTCTTTGACGATGGAAGCGGGCAGGCTGTCGGCGCGCGCGTTCATGCCAGCTCCACGGCGCGCGCGAGTTCGGCGACGCGGATGCGGTCGCGTACCGGTGCGATCTCCAGGCCTTCATAACCGTCGGCGAAGCCGCGCAGCGAGATATACGGCAGATTCGGCCCGGCCACGCAAGCCATGCCGATCCCGCCCGACATGCGCGGATTGATTTCCAGGAGACGGGGTTTGCCGCCGGCTTCGCGGAACTGGACATTGAAGATGCCGTTCAAGCCATGTGTACGGCACAGCTGCGCGGTCGCTTCCAGGATGTCGTTTCTCTGGTCGATGCGCTGGCCGGCGCCGGCTTGCGTCGATTTGCGGCGCACGACGGCGGTCACCAGGCGGCCGTTGTCGCCGACGCAGTCAACGCTGTATTCGCGGCCTTCGAGGAATTCCATCAGCAGCATGTTGCGGAAGGTTCCCAGTTTCGCCAGCCCCGCGCGGAAATCGGCCAGCGAGACGTGGTATTCAGCGCCGGCCATCAGCAGTTCGGCGCTATTGCGCTCCTCGTCGAGGACGGCGAAGCCGAGGCCATAGATCGAGTGGGTCGGCTTGACGCACATTTTCGCGTGGCGGCGGCGCAGCAGGTCGTAGGCAGCCTCGAAGGCGGCGACATCCTCGAACGGGCGGAACTCGGCCACCGGCGCCAGCGGCAGCACGGTCTCGGCATAGAAGCGCGCCTTGTCGTGGATGAGCTGCAGGGCTGCTTCGGACGCTGCGCTCTGCACGCGCGTGCCGATGGCTTCGAACAGGGCGTGGGCGCCGGCAATCGCCGTCGCTTCGCGACCCGGGACAAAGATATCGACCTGGTGCTTGCGGCAGAATTCCACACACCAGTCGATGTAGTCGGCGGTGGTCAATCCGGTCGGTTCGAGGTGAAATTCGTGGGCGATCCGCGCAACGGGGGACGCCGGATTCGGATTGCTGTGGAGGATAGTAAAACGCTGGTCGCTGTCGGCCTGGCGGATCAGGTCGATGGCGGTGTGGACGGACGAAAAGCTACGGTTGAACCAGACGCGCATAAATGATGTTGTCGCAGTGGGAGAGCAGTCCCGCCGGGGGAGGGCGGGACCGGGTCTGATGCTATGGCGCTTAGACGTTGACGCCGAACGAGCGGGCGAGGGGGCCGAGGCCGCCGTTATAGCCCTGGCCGACGGCGCGGAACTTCCAGTCGGTGCCGGCGCGGTACAGTTCGCCGAAGATCATGGCGGTTTCGGTCGAGCTGTCTTCGGACAGGTCGTAGCGGGCGATTTCGGTGTTGCCGTTGGCGTTCAGGCAGCGAATGAAGGCTTTGCCGACCATGCCGAAGCTCTGGCGGCGGCTTTCCGCTTCGTGGATCGTGACGCAGAACGAAATCTTGTCGACATCCTGCGGCACGCGCGACAGGTCGACGGTGACGGTTTCGTCGTCGCCTTCGCCCTGGCCGGTGGTGTTGTCGCCGTTGTGGACGACGGAACCGTCGCTCGACTTCAGGTTGTTATAGAAAATAAAGTCGTTGTCGGCGCGGACCTTGGCGTCGGACTTCAGCATGAAGGCCGAGCCGTCCAGGTCGAAGGCGGCGCCATCGGTCGAACGCGGGTCCCAGCCCAGGCCGATGATGACCTTGGTGAGGTTCGGGGCTTCCTTGCTGAGGTTGACGTTGCCGCCTTTTTGCAAACTGATTGCCATTACAGCTCCTTTCAGTAGGGAGTGAAACTGCTCAATATGCCGCCCCCGGCAGGGACGGCGCTTTGCCGATAACGCACGGGCCGCCAATGCTTCGCTCGGCAGCCAATATAGGCGCTAATTGACCGATTGTACACAGGCGGGCTTACGGAAGACTTAGGCCGCACGCTCTTCAGGCGCACCGCCCGCCGGGTCGTTCGCACCTGTACGCACGTCGGCCAAATGCAGCACTTGCGCCGGCAGCGCGATCGGCACGCCGCGCTCCTGCAGCGCCGTGTACACGTGCAGCAAAATCTCCTGCTGCAGGTTCATGTGGACCACGTAATCCGGGCTGTTGACGATGTAGACCGCCTCGAAGGTGAGGGCGGCCGGCCCGAAGCCGCTGAAGTGGGCGCGGTCGAAGGTGACCGCCGGCTCCTGCGCCTTGATCTTCTCGCGCACCATCTCGGCGATTGCGCGCAGTTCCGGCTCGAGCGTGCCGTACGGGACGCCGAAGGTGAACACAGCACGCCGCGTTTCCATCCGTTTTAAATTATGGATGCGGCTCTTCAGCAGGTCGTTATTGGAAAAGATGATCTGCTCGCCGCTCAGGCTGCGCACCCGCGTCGTCTTCAGGCCGACGTGTTCCACTGTCCCCATCACGCCGTTGACGTTGATGAAATCGCCGATCACGAATGGCTTGTCGAGCACGATCGAGAGCGAAGCGAACAGGTCGCCGAGGATCTGCTGCGCCGCCAGTGCGACGGCGATACCGCCGATGCCGAGGCTGGCCACCAGCGTCGTGATATTGAAGCCGAGGTTGTCGAGCACCATCAGCAGCAGTACCGCCCACAGCACGATGCGAAACACGAAGCCGAGCGCGGCGGTCGAGGTGGCGCGGCCGGGATCGTCGGCGCGCGCCGCGCGGTAGATCAGCAGCCAGGCGCCGAGCGCGCGGTCGCCCCAGCGCGCCACCTGGAACAGCGCCGCGGTGACGGCAATGCGCGTGATGATAAGGGTGCTGCGTTCCGGCAGGTTCAGCAGGGTCGCGCCGGCATAGATGCCGACCAGCAGCATGACCAGCACGCTGGTGCCGCGCAACGCCTTCAGGGCAACGTCGTCCAGTTTGGTCTCGGTGCGCGGCGCCAGCAGTTCCAGGCGCCGTTGCAGCAGCGTTTTAACGGCATGCAGGCCGGCCGTCACCAGCACGGCGACGGTCAGCGCCGCCACCCAGTCGAGGGCGGAATTGTTGAGGAAGGTGATGTTCATTCGTGTGGTCTCCTTTGCTCGTCGACATGGACGGGCATCGGTCATCCTTTGTAAATGGTTGATGCGCATGGATGGAAAGTCTTGGCGGCGGCGCGGCCGGCACGCCAGGAACATGCGAAGTGGGAGTGGCAGGAGAAAAACGGCGCCTTAGCTCCATGAAGCTTTTTAAGCATAGCATTGCAAAATGGCACGCACAACCCGCGTCACAATTGACGCGCCGCCGCCTGCGCCGCGGGGCGATTTACCCCATTGCCAAGTATTTTCACTCAGCTATTGCCAAACGGCTGTAGAGCTTCGTATAATACGGCTCCTCGGGCGGTTAGTTCAGTTGGTTAGAATACTTGGTCGACATCCAAGGGGTCGCAGGTTCGAATCCTGCACCGCCCACCAAAGACACTTCAAATATTCGCGGCAATCCCTTCTTGGGATTCCGTAGAGAAAAGGCGCACTAGTGCCTTTTCTGTGCTGGCCAGCCAGGCCAGATTCCTTCTTCTCCACGCTACTGCGAAAAACGCGCAACACGGGTCGACATACCTCCGATTCTCTTGTTGCGTCAAGCCCTTTTGCGCGCTATACTAGCCGGCTTCGGTACGGATTCATCAGGATCTGTACGTTTTTGTAGTTCAACTACCCCCGCCCAATCGTAGGTGGGAATGGAGAAAAAATGAGCTTGGGCCTTCTCGGTCGCAAGGTTGGCATGATGCGCATCTTCACGGATGACGGGGACTCGATCCCAGTTACCGTGCTCGACGTGTCGAACAACCGTGTCGCACAAATCAAAACTCCTGAAACTGACGGCTACGCCGCAGTCCAGGTCGCATTCGGTCAACGTCGCGCTTCCCGCGTGACCAAGGCAGTTGCGGGTCACCACGCAAAAGCAGGCGTCGAAGCTGGCACCATGCTGCGCGAATTCCGCGTCGACGCTGCCAAGGCAGCCGAACTGAAAACTGGCGACGCAGTCAATGTCTCGCTGTTCGAAGTGGGCCAGAAGATCGACGTGCAAGGCACCTCGATCGGTAAAGGCTACGCCGGTACCATCAAGCGTCACAACTTCGCATCGGGTCGTCAGACCCACGGTAACTCGCGTTCGCACAACGTTCCAGGCTCCATCGGTATGGCGCAGGATCCAGGCCGCGTGTTCCCAGGCAAGCGCATGACCGGTCACATGGGCGACGTCACCGTCACCACCCAGAACCTGGAAATCGCACGTATCGACGCTGATCGTCAACTGCTGCTGGTCAAGGGTGCAGTTCCTGGCGCGAAGAACGGTCAAGTGATCGTCAAGCCAGCCGTCAAAACCAAAGCACAGAAAGGAGCTTAATTATGGAACTTCAGCTCCTGAATGAGCAAGGTCAAGCCGGCGCCAACGTTGCCGCTACCGACGAAGTCTTCGGTCGCGAATACAACGAAGCCCTGATTCACCAGGTCGTGGTCGCCTACGCTGCCAACGCACGTAGCGGTAACCGCAAGCAGAAAGACCGTGAAGAAGTCAGCCACACCACCAAGAAGCCATGGCGCCAAAAAGGCACCGGTCGCGCTCGTGCTGGTATGTCGTCGTCGCCACTGTGGCGCGGCGGTGGTCGCATCTTCCCGAACTCGCCTGACGAGAACTTCACCCACAAAGTGAACAAGAAGATGTTCCGCGCAGGTATCTGCTCGATCTTCTCGCAGCTGGCCCGCGAAGGCCGCCTGGTCGTTATCGAGAACCTGTCGATCGAAGCTCCGAAAACCAAGCTGCTGTCGCAAAAGCTGCAGGGCATGGGTCTGGAATCGGTCCTGGTGATCACCGACACCATCGAAGAAAACCTGTTGCTGGCATCGCGTAACCTGCCGAACGTGCTGGTTGTCGAGCCAAAAGCAGCTGACCCGATGTCGCTGGTGTTCTACAAGAAAGTCCTGGTCACCAAAGCTGCTCTGGCCAAGATCGAGGAGATGTACGCATGAGCACCGCAATCAAATTTAGCGAAGAGCGCCTGATGAAGGTGCTGATGGCTCCGGTCATCTCCGAAAAGGCTACCTTCGTCGCGGAAAAGAACGAGCAGATCGTGTTCAAGGTCCTGCCTGACGCGACCAAGCCGGAAATCAAGGCTGCCGTCGAACTGCTGTTCAAGGTCGAAGTGGAATCGGTGCAAACCGTGAACCGCGAAGGCAAACAAAAGCGTTCGGGCCGTTTCAACGGTCGTCGCAACCACACCAAGCGTGCTTTCGTGTGCCTGAAGCCAGGCCAGGAAATCAATTTTGTCGAGGAGGCTAAATAATGGCACTCGTTAAGATGAAGCCAACCTCCCCAGGCCGCCGCGGCATGGTGAAAGTTGTGACCGAAGGCCTGTTCAAGGGCCGTCCGTTCGCAGCACTGGTTGAGAAGAAATCGAAGACTGCTGGCCGTAACAACAACGGTCACATCACCACCCGTCACATCGGTGGCGGTCACAAGCAACACTACCGTCTGGTCGACTTCAAGCGCCAGAAGGACGGCATTCCTGCCAAGGTCGAGCGTATCGAATACGACCCGAACCGTACCGCGCACATTGCACTGCTGTGCTACGCGGACGGCGAGCGTCAGTACATCATCGCCACCAAGGGCATGGCTGTCGGCGACAGCGTCATGAACGGCGCGGAAGCACCGATCAAGTCGGGTAACTGTCTGCCGATCCGTAACATTCCGGTCGGTACCGTGATGAACTGCGTCGAAATGCTGCCAGGTAAGGGTGCCCAGATGGCCCGTACCGCCGGCGCCGGCGTTGTCCTGATGGCCCGCGAAGGCACCTACGCCCAGGTCCGCCTGCGCTCGGGTGAAGTTCGCCGCGTGCACATCGAGTGCCGCGCTACCGTTGGCGAAGTCGGCAATGCCGAACACAGCCTGCGCAAGATCGGTAAAGCTGGCGCGATGCGCTGGCGCGGTGTTCGTCCTACCGTTCGCGGTGTGGTCATGAACCCGGTCGATCACCCGCACGGTGGTGGTGAAGGTAAAACCGCAGCTGGTCGTCATCCAGTGTCGCCTTGGGGCCAACAGACGAAGGGTAAGAAGACGCGTTCGAACAAGCGCACTTCTTCGATGATCGTTTCGCGCCGCGGCAAGAAATAAGGGATAAAAAATGACTCGTTCATTGAAAAAAGGGCCGTTCGTTGACGCCCACCTGGTGAAAAAAGTCGAAACCGCGCAAGCGAACAAAGACAAAAAGCCAGTTAAAACCTGGTCGCGCCGCTCGACGATCACGCCTGACTTCATCGGTCTGACGATCGCAGTTCACAACGGCAAGCTGCACGTGCCGGTGTACGTCTCCGAGAACATGGTTGGCCACAAGCTCGGCGAATTCGCGCTGACCCGTACGTTCAAGGGCCACGCCGCTGACAAGAAGGCGAAAAAATAATGGAAACTAAAGCTATCCTCAAAGGCGTACGCCTGTCGGACCAGAAAGGCCGCCTCGTGGCTGACCTGATCCGCGGCAAGAAAGTTGACGCAGCACTCAACATTCTGCAGTTCAGCCCAAAGAAGGGCGCCACCATCATCAAGAAGGTTCTGGAATCGGCCATCGCCAATGCAGAACACAATGACGGCGCCGATATCGACGAGCTGAAAGTCGTCGAGATCTACGTTGAAAAAGGCCCGATCCTGAAGCGCTTTACGGCACGTGCCAAAGGCCGCGGCGATCGCATTTCGAAACAATCCTGTCACATCTACGTGACTGTCGGTAACTAAGGAGTCACACGATGGGACAGAAGATTCACCCAACAGGCTTCCGCCTGTCCGTCACCCGTAACTGGGCGTCGCGCTGGTACGCCGGCAACGGCAACTTCGCCGAAATGCTGCAAGAAGATCTGGCAGCACGCGCTTTCCTGAAAAAGAAGCTGAAGAACGCTTCGGTCGGCCGCATCGTCATCGAGCGTCCAGCCAAGAACGCGCGCTTCACCATCTACTCGTCGCGTCCAGGTGTCGTGATCGGTAAAAAAGGCGAAGACATCGAAGTGCTGAAGTCGTCGCTGACGAAGATCATGGGCGTGCCCGTGCACGTCAATATCGAAGAGATCCGCAAGCCGGAAATCGATTCGCAGCTGATCGCCGATTCGATCTCGCAACAGCTCGAAAAGCGCATCATGTTCCGCCGCGCGATGAAGCGCGCCATGCAAAACGCCATGCGTCTGGGTGCCGTCGGCATCAAGATCATGTCGTCGGGCCGTCTGAACGGCATCGAAATCGCACGTACCGAATGGTACCGCGAAGGCCGTGTGCCTCTGCACACCCTGCGCGCCGATATCGACTACGGCACCAGCGAAGCATCGACCACGTACGGCATCATCGGCGTCAAGGTCTGGGTCTACAAGGGCGACCGTTCGGTCACCGGCGAAGCCCCGGTCATCGACACCCCGCCGGACGAGAAGAAGCCACGCGGCCCACGTCGTGACGATGGCAAGCCATCGCGCGGCCCACGTCCAGCTGGCGGCGCCCGCCCAGCTGCAGCGCCAACCGTGCGTGCGCGTCCAGCCGTCAAGCTGGCGACCCCGGCCGCTGCTGCACCAGCTGAGAAAGCAGGAGAATAAGCATGCTGCAACCATCGCGCAGGAAGTATCGTAAAGAGCAGAAAGGCCGTAACACCGGCATTTCGCACACCCGCGGCACCGCGGTCTCGTTCGGCGAATTCGGTCTGAAGGCAGTTGCCCGCGGCCGTATCACCGCACGCCAGATCGAAGCGGCACGTCGCGCCATGACCCGTCACATCAAGCGTGGCGGTCGTATCTGGATCCGTATCTTCCCGGACAAGCCGATTTCGAACAAGCCGGCCGAAGTCCGTATGGGTAACGGTAAAGGTAATCCGGAATACTACGTCGCCGAAATCCAGCCAGGCAAAGTCCTGTATGAGATGGATGGCGTCGGTGAAGAACTGGCGCGCGAAGCATTCCGCCTGGCCGCTGCCAAACTGCCACTGGCAACCACGTTCGTGGTTCGTCAAGTCGGCCAATAACAGGAGTTGAATATGAAAGCATCGGAACTCCGCGGCAAGGACCAGGAAGCGCTGCAAAAGGAGCTGAGTGAGCTGCTGAAGGCCCAGTTTGGCCTGCGCATGCAAATCGCTACCCAGCAGCTGGGCAACACCGCGCAGCTCAAGAAAGTACGTCGCGACATCGCGCGTGTGAAGACTGTGATGAACTCGAAGGAAGCCAAATGAACGACACCACTAAAACGGCGCTGAAGCGTACGCTGGTCGGCAAGGTCGTGTCCGACAAAATGGACAAGACGGTAACCGTCCTGATCGAGCGTCACGTGAAGCACCCGCTGTACGGCAAGATCATCGTGCGCTCGAACAAGTATCACGCGCACGACGAGACCAACCAGGCCAAGACCGGCGACACGGTCGAGATCGCGGAAGGTCGTCCGATCTCGAAGACGAAAGCTTGGACTGTTACGCGTGTTGTGCAGGTTGCACAGGTACTGTAAGCAGTAAAAATTAGTCTTGCGTGGCCCGCTGGTATCTGAGATACTAGCGGGCTTCGTTCATGTGTTGCCGCAGTTTGTCCCCCTCGGTAACTGCGGCCTGTACGAAGCAATTGGAAAGTCCAATCACCCAATCGTAATGCTCCAGCAGGGGCGTCACGGCGGGACCAAGACTGACCGCAGGCCTACGGTTTACCGTGGGATTTCTTCGGCTTAAGTTGGGAAAGAAAATACTATGATTCAAACTGAAAGCCGGCTCGAAGTAGCCGACAACACGGGTGCAAAAGAAGTTTTGTGCATCAAGGTGTTGGGCGGCTCCAAGCGCCGTTATGCGAGCATTGGCGACATCATCAAGGTGACCATCAAGGTTGCTGCGCCACGTGGCCGTGTCAAAAAAGGTGAAATTTATAACGCTGTGGTTGTGCGTACCGCTAAAGGTGTGCGCCGCCAAGACGGCTCCCTGGTGAAGTTCGACGGCAATGCCGCAGTGCTGCTCAACGCCAAGCTGGAACCGATCGGCACCCGTATCTTCGGACCAGTGACCCGCGAACTGCGCACTGAAAAGTTCATGAAGATCGTGTCCCTGGCACCTGAAGTACTGTAAGGAGTCGCAATGGATAAGATTCGTAAAAACGACGAAGTCATCGTTTTGGCTGGTAAAGACAAAGGCAAGCGTGGCGTGGTTTCGCGTCGCGTCGACGCCGAGCACGTCATCGTCGAAGGCGTGAACGTTGCCAAGAAGGCCGTCAAGCCAAACCCGATGACCGGCGTCCAAGGTGGTATCGTCGACAAGACGATGCCGATTCACGTCTCCAACGTCGCGCTGTTCAACGCCGCGACCGGCAAGGCTGACCGCGTAGGCTTCAAAGACCAGGACGGCAAGAAAGTCCGCGTCTACAAGTCTTCCGGCGAAGAAGTGAAGGTGTAAGAAATGGCCCGTCTCCAACAATTCTACAAAGACAAAGTCGTCGCTGACCTGACCGAGAAATTCGGCTACAAGTCGGTGATGGAAGTGCCGCGCCTGACCAAGATCACCCTGAACATGGGTGTTGGTGAAGCGATCGCCGACAAGAAAGTGCTCGAGCACGCTGTGGGCGACCTGACCAAGATCGCCGGCCAGAAGCCAGTGACCACCAAGTCGCGCAAGGCAATCGCGGGTTTCAAGATCCGTGAAGGCTACCCGATCGGTACGATGGTGACCCTGCGCGGCGCCCGTATGTACGAGTTCCTGGATCGTTTCATCACCGTGGCCCTGCCGCGCGTGCGTGACTTCCGTGGCGTGAACGGCAAATCGTTCGATGGTCGTGGCAACTACAACATCGGTGTCAAGGAACAGATCATCTTCCCTGAAATCGATTACGACAAGATCGACGCGCTGCGTGGCATGAACATCTCGATCACCACCACCGCTAAGACCGACGACGAAGCCAAAGCGCTGCTCGCCGCCTTCAAATTCCCGTTCAGGAACTAAGAGCATGGCAAAACTTGCACTGATTAACCGCGAACAGAAGCGTGCAGACCTGGTGGAGAAATTCGCCGCAAAGCGTGCAGCTCTGAAAGCAATCATCGACGACCAGTCGAAGACCGAAGAAGAGCGTTACGAAGCGCGTCTGAAACTGCAGACCCTGCCACGTAATTCGGCGCCGACCCGCCAGCGTAACCGCTGCGCCATCACCGGCCGTCCACGTGGCACGTTCCGTAAATTCGGCCTCGCCCGTACCAAACTCCGCGAATTCGCCATGAAGGGCGAAATTCCGGGTATGACCAAAGCCAGCTGGTAATAGGAGAATAAGCAATGAGTATGAGCGATCCTATCGCCGATATGCTGACCCGCATTCGCAACGCACAAACTGTTCAAAAGACCACGGTCGCAATGCCGTCGTCGAAAGTCAAGGTTGCCATTGCCAACGTCCTGAAGGACGAGGGTTACATTGAGGATTTCGCCGTGTCCACCGAAGGTGGCAAGTCGGAACTCAAAATCGGTTTGAAGTATTACACCGGCCGTCCGGTTATCGAGCGCATCGAGCGCGTTTCCCGTCCTGGCCTGCGTGTCTACAAAGGCAAAGACGAGATCCCGACCGTCATGAACGGCCTGGGCGTGGCGATTGTCTCCACCCCACAAGGCGTGATGACTGACCGCAAAGCCCGCGCCACCGGCGTCGGCGGCGAAGTTATCTGCTACGTAGCTTAAGGAGTAGACGATGTCTCGAGTAGCTAAGATGCCAATCGCAGTCCCAGCTGGCGCCGAAGTGGCGATCACTGCGGCCGCGATCACGGTCAAAGGCCCACTGGGCACCCTGACCCAGCCGCTGAACGGCCTGGTCAAGGTAGAAAACAACAACGGCACGCTGTCGTTCGACGTGGTGGACGATTCGCGTGAATCGAACGCGATGTCGGGCACCCTGCGTGCACTGGTCAACAACATGGTGACCGGCGTGACCAAGGGCTTCGAGAAGAAGCTGAACCTGGTCGGCGTGGGCTACAAGGCAGCAGTGCAGGGCAACGCCCTGAACCTGTCCCTGGGCTTCTCGCACCCGGTGCTGCACGCGATGCCGGAAGGCGTCACGGCCGTGACCCCAACCCCGACCGAAATCCTGATCAAGGGTATCGATCGTCAAAAGGTTGGCCAGGTCGCCGCTGAAGTGCGCGCTTACCGCTCCCCTGAGCCTTACAAGGGCAAGGGCGTCCGTTATTCGGACGAAGTGGTAAAGCTTAAAGAAACCAAGAAGAAATAATCGGAGCTGACGATGGACAAGAAAGAATCGCGTCTGCGTCGCGGACGCCAAACCCGCATCAAGATCGCGCAGCTGGGCGTGAACCGTCTGTCGGTTCACCGCACCAACCTGCACATCTATGCGAACCTGATCAGCCCGGATGCGAAGGTCCTGGTTTCGGCTTCGACGCTGGAAGCAGATGTGCGCGCCGAACTGGCAGGCCAGAGCGGCAAGGGCGGCAACGCCGCAGCTGCTGCACTGGTTGGCAAGCGTGTCGCAGAGAAAGCACTGCAAGCAGGGATCACCGAAGTGGCATTCGACCGCTCCGGTTTCCGTTACCACGGTCGTGTGAAGGCGCTGGCGGAAGCCGCGCGTGAAGCCGGTCTGAAGTTCTAAGGAAGAATCGTCATGGCAAAAATGCAAGCGAAAATGGCAAGCGACAAGCCGGATGATGGCATGCGCGAAAAAATGATCGCGATCAACCGCGTGACCAAAGTGGTCAAGGGTGGTCGTATCATGGGTTTTGCAGCGCTGACCGTTGTCGGTGACGGCGATGGCCGCATCGGCATGGGTAAAGGCAAGTCGAAGGAAGTTCCAGTCGGCGTGCAAAAAGCGATGGAAGAAGCCCGCCGCAACCTGATCAAGGTGCCCCTCAAGAACGGTACGCTGCACCACACCGTCACCGGCCGCCACGGCGCCTCGAAAGTGATGATGTCGCCAGCCAAGCCTGGTACCGGCGTCATCGCTGGTGGCGCAATGCGCGCTATCTTCGAAGTGATGGGCGTGACCGACGTGGTCGCCAAGTCGACCGGTTCGTCGAACCCGTACAACCTGGTGCGTGCAACCCTCGACGGTCTGTCGAAGATGAGCACCGCCTCCGACATCGCCGCCAAGCGTGGCAAGTCGGTCGAAGACATCCTGGGCTAAGGTGAAGACAATGGCAAACACCATCAAAGTACAACTGGTCAAGGGCCTGATCGGCACCCGTCAAGATCACCGCGCTACGGTGCGTGGTCTGGGTCTGCGCCGCGTCAACTCGGTTTCCGAGTTGCAGGACACCCCGTCGGTGCGTGGCATGATCAACAAAGTCTCGTACCTCGTTAAAGTAGTCGGGTAAGCCTTCGGGCTTACCTAACGGAGAAAACAATGGAATTGAATACCATTCAACCAGCTGACGGCGCCAAGCACTACAAGCGTCGCGTCGGCCGCGGTATCGGCTCCGGCCTGGGCAAGACCGCCGGTCGCGGTCACAAGGGTCAGAAGTCGCGTTCGGGCGGTTTCCACAAAGTCGGCTTCGAAGGCGGTCAGATGCCTCTGCAGCGTCGTCTGCCAAAGCGTGGCTTCAAGTCGCTGAACGCAACGTTCAAGGCTGAAGTGCGTCTGTCGGACCTGAACAACCTGGCCGTCGGCGACGTCGACATCCTGGTGCTGAAGCAAGCGGGCATCCTGCCGGTGGTGGCGCGCGACGTGCGCGTGATCCTGTCGGGCGAGATCACCAAGGCGGTGAACCTCAAGGGCCTGAAGGCGACCGCGGGCGCGAAAGCGGCCATCGAAGCAGCTGGCGGTTCGGTCGCTTAAAGCGATCGCTGCCTGATCGGAGCAAAAATTGGCGACTAATTCACAACTTGGTAAAAGCGCCGCTGCCGGCTTCCCCTGGGGTCGGTTGTGGTTTTTGCTTGGCGCGTTGGTCGTGTACCGCATCGGTGCCCATATCCCGGTCCCCGGGATTGACCCGATTGCGTTGGCGTCGCTGTTCAAGCAGAACGAAGGCGGCATCCTGGGCATGTTCAACATGTTCTCGGGTGGCGCGTTGTCCCGCTTTACCGTGTTCGCTCTCGGGATCATGCCCTATATTTCGGCTTCGATCATCATGCAGCTGGGGTCGATCGTCTCGCCGCAGCTGGAAGCGCTGAAGAAGGAAGGCGAAGCAGGGCGCCGCAAGATCACCCAGTACACCCGTTACTTCACGGTGGCACTGGCGTTGTTCCAGGCGTTCGGCATCGCCGTCGCGCTCGAAGCCCAGCCGGGCCTCGTTCTCGATCCTGGCATGGGCTTCCGCTTCGTTACGGTCGTGACGCTCCTGACCGGCACCATGTTCCTCATGTGGCTGGGCGAGCAGATCACCGAGCGTGGCCTCGGCAACGGTATCTCGATCATCATTTTTGCCGGTATCGCTGCCGGTCTGCCGTCGGCACTGGGTGGCTTGTTCACTCTCGTCTCGAACGGTTCGATCCCAAGCTTTGCCGCGATCTTCATCGTCATCCTGGTGGCTCTGGTTACGTACATTGTCGTGTTCGTGGAACGTGGGCAGCGCAAGATCCTGGTGAACTACGCCAAACGTCAAGTCGGCAATAAAGTGTACGGCGGCCAAACCAGCCACCTGCCACTGAAGCTGAACATGGCCGGCGTGATTCCTCCGATCTTCGCGTCCTCGATCATCCTGTTCCCGGCGACGATCGTTGACTGGTACACGCGGGGCAAGGACTCCAGCGGCCCGTTCATCGGGTTCCTGAAAGACCTGGCAGCCTCGCTGACGACCGGTGAACCGATCCACGCGCTGCTGTATGCGGTGGCGATCGTGTTCTTCTGCTTCTTCTATACCGCGCTGGTATTCAACAGCAAGGAAACGGCGGACAACTTGAAGAAAAGCGGCGCGTTTGTGCCAGGCATCCGTCCTGGCGACCAGACCGCTCGCTACATCGACAAGATCCTGATGCGCCTGACCCTGGCTGGTGCGGTGTACATCACCGCCGTGTGCCTGGTGCCGGAGTTCCTGCAATCGGTGTGGAAAGTTCCTTTCTACTTCGGCGGCACGTCGCTCCTGATCATCGTGGTGGTGACGATGGACTTCATGGCACAAGTGCAGAACTACGTCATGTCGCAGCAATATGAATCGCTGCTGCGCAAGGCGAATTTCAAGGGCGGAATTCCGACGCGATAAGCGGGGAGTGATGAGACCGAATGGCAAAAGACGACGTCATCCAAATGCAAGGTGAGATTCTCGAGAATCTCCCAAATGCGACATTTCGCGTAAAGCTGGAAAACGGGCATGTGGTCCTGGGGCATATCTCGGGTAAAATGCGGATGAACTATATCCGCATCCTCCCGGGAGACAAGGTAACGGTCGAGTTGACGCCGTACGACTTGTCCCGGGCGCGCATCGTATTCCGCACCAAGTAAAAAATATTCAGTAAACTCACCAGGAGTACAAAATGAAAGTTAATGCTTCAGTCAAGCGGATCTGCCGCAACTGCAAGATCATCAAGCGCAAGGGCGTGGTCCGCGTGATCTGCGTCGAGCCGCGTCACAAGCAGCGTCAAGGTTAAGAGGAATAACGAATGGCACGTATTGCAGGGGTTAACATCCCAAATCATCAGCACACTGTTATCGGCCTGACGGCGATCTACGGTGTTGGCCGTCCACGTTCGCAGAAAATCTGCGACGCGACTGGTATCGCGACCAACAAGAAGGTCAAGGACCTGGACGACAACGAACTCGAGAAGCTGCGTGACGAAGTCGCGAAGTTTGTCGTGGAAGGCGACCTGCGCCGCGAACTGTCCATGAACATCAAGCGTCTGATGGATCTGGGTTGCTACCGCGGCATGCGTCACCGTAAGGGTCTGCCAGTGCGCGGTCAGCGTACCCGCACCAATGCACGTACCCGCAAAGGTCCGCGCAAGGCCGCTCAATCGTTGAAGAAATAATCTAGGAACCGACCATGGCCAAGCAACAAAGCAGCGCAGCAGCAGCGCGCGTACGTAAAAAAGTGAAGAAGAACGTGGCTGAGGGCATCGCCCACGTCCACGCTTCGTTCAACAACACCATCATCACGATCACCGACCGCCAGGGCAATGCCCTGTCGTGGGCGACATCGGGTGGCGCAGGCTTCAAAGGCTCGCGTAAATCGACTCCGTTCGCGGCTCAGGTCGCTGCTGAAGCAGCCGGCAAGGTCGCCCAAGAGAGCGGCGTGAAGAACCTGGAAGTGCGCATCAAGGGCCCAGGCCCAGGCCGTGAATCGGCTGTCCGCGCACTGAACAACCTGGGTATCAAGATCACCGAGATCCAGGACGTGACGCCAGTGCCGCACAACGGCTGCCGTCCACCAAAGCGTCGTCGTATCTAAATTCAGCCGGGCAGTTCTGCTGCCCAGTTGTTTTCGGTACACCGCTTAAGCAGTAAGCAGTAGCAAAAGCCGGTGCAGTGGCCCGAATTCGGGTATACTGCCCGGCTGTTGTCGTCCTGTACCTCGTGCAGGACATCTTTTCAGCCACGTCCGCTCATCAATGGGTCGGACTAGCGCCTGCCGCATCGATCACGATGCCTCTGGGGCGTGATTAATACATCAAAGGATTCAACGTGGCACGTTATATCGGACCAAAAGCAAAACTGTCGCGCCGTGAAGGCACCGACCTGTTCCTCAAGAGCGCACGCCGCTCGCTCGATTCGAAGTGCAAACTGGACGTCAAGCCAGGCCAGCACGGCGTCAAGTCGGGTGCCCGCACCTCGGACTACGGCAACCAGCTGCGCGAAAAGCAAAAGGTCAAGCGCATGTACGGCATCCTCGAGCGCCAGTTCCGCCGCTACTTCGCAGAAGCGTCGCGCCGCAAGGGCAACACCGGCGAAACCCTGCTGAAGCTGCTGGAATCGCGCCTGGACAACGTCACCTACCGCATGGGCTTCGGCTCGACCCGCGCTGAAGCGCGTCAGCTGGTGAGCCACAAGGCGTTCACCGTCAACGGTAACGTTGTCAACATCGCGTCGTACGCCGTCAAGACCGGCGACGTCATCGCTGTGCGCGAAAAGGCGAAGAAGCAAGTGCGTATTGTCGAAGCGCTGTCGCTGGCAGAACAGATCGGCATGCCGAGCTGGGTGTCGGTCGACTCGAAGAAGATGGAAGGCACCTTCCGTTCGTTCCCAGAGCGTAACGAGATTGCTGCAGACGTCAACGAAGCACTGATCGTCGAACTGTACTCGCGTTAATCGTTAGTCGGTATTCACGCCCGCTCCTCACCGAGCGGGCGTTTGCACTTCCCAGAATTCAAAGTCATCAGCCTTATCGGTGTAACGAGCCGAGGGTATTGAAAAGGACATTTCATGCAAAATAGTTTGTTGAAGCCACGTATCATCGACGTCGAAGCACTCGGCGCCGGTCACGCCAAAGTCGTGATGGAGCCGTTTGAACGTGGCTATGGCCACACGCTGGGCAACGCACTGCGCCGCGTCCTGCTGTCGTCGATGATCGGCTACGCGCCGACCGAAGTCACTATCGCCGGTGTCGTGCACGAGTACTCGTCGCTTGACGGCGTGCAGGAAGACGTCGTCGACCTGCTGCTGAACCTGAAAGGTGTCGTGTTCAAGGTGCACAACCGTGACTCCGTGACCCTGACCCTGAAAAAGGAAGGCGAAGGCGCCGTGCTGGCATCGGACATCGATCTGCCGCATGACGTGGAACTGATCAACCCGGATCACGTGATCGCTCACCTGACCGCCGGTGGCAAGCTGGACATGCAGATCAAGGTCGAAAAGGGCCGTGGTTACGTGCCGGGTAACGTCCGTCGCCTGTCGGAAGACACGAACAAGACGATCGGCCGCATCATCCTGGACGCATCGTTCTCGCCAGTGCGCCGCGTGTCGTACGCAGTGGAATCGGCTCGCGTCGAACAGCGTACCGACCTGGACAAGCTGATCATCAACATCGAGACCAATGGCGTCATCACCCCGGAAGAGGCGATTCGCCAGTCGGCCCGCGTGCTGGTCGACCAGCTGAACGTGTTCGCCGCGCTGGAAGGCACGGAAGCCGCCGCCGAAGCACCATCGCGTGCGCCGCTGGTCGATCCGATCCTGCTGCGTCCGGTCGACGACCTGGAACTGACCGTCCGTTCGGCCAACTGCCTGAAAGCAGAAAACATCTACTACATCGGCGACCTGATCCAGCGTTCGGAAAACGAACTGCTGAAGACGCCGAACCTGGGCCGCAAGTCGCTCAACGAAATCAAGGAAGTCTTGGCTTCGCGCGGTTTGACCCTGGGCATGAAGCTCGAGAACTGGCCACCAGCCGGTCTGGAGAAGTAATTTTGTAGCACCCTATCCGGACACGATCGTCCGGATAGTTCAACCCTTATGAACCGGTCCGCGGTCATGCACAAGCATGAACGATCGAAGAACTGGAATTAAAAACCTCGAAAGGAAGTACCATGCGTCACCGTCACGGCCTCCGTAAGCTGAACCGTACCTCGTCCCACCGTCTCGCCATGCTGCGCAACATGACCGTCTCGCTGCTGCGTCATGAAGCCATCAAGACCACCGTGCCAAAAGCCAAGGAACTGCGTCGCGTCATCGAACCGATCCTGACCCTGGGCAAGACCGACACGCTGGCCAACAAGCGCCTGGCATTCGCCCGCCTGCGCGACCGCGAAATGGTGCAGAAGCTGTTCGCTGAACTCGGCCCACGTTACGCCAACCGTAACGGCGGCTACCTGCGCATCCTGAAAATGGGTTTCCGCGTAGGCGACAACGCGCCAATGGCGTATGTCGAACTGCTCGATCGTCCGGAAGTCACCTCGGCCGACGACGCTCCGACCGCTGAGTAATCGCTTCGTGCGAAGGAAAAAACCAGGCCTTGTGCCTGGTTTTTTTTCGCCCATACCCGCCCGATGCAGAGCCGGTGTACCATTCCGCTGCGCCGTCGTTCATCAAAGGAAGTCATGTTCATCGCCCGTTTTCGTGAAGCCCCTGCGCGCCTGCTGGCCGCGCTGACGCTGCTGTTCGTCGCAACCATGCTGCTGGCCGCGCCAGGGCGCGCACAGGACTTCCTCGACCCCGCCGTCGCCTTCAAATTCTCGGCGCGCATGGACGGCGAGCGTACCGCCGTCGTCACCTACGACATCGCGCCCGGCTACTACATGTACCGCGAGCGCTTCAAATTCACGGCGACCGGCGCAACGCTGGGCGAGCCGCAGATCCCGCCCGGTAAAGTGAAGTACGACCAGACCTTCGAGAAGGATGTCGAGACTTATCACGGCGCGGTGACGATCCGTATCCCGGTCGACAGCGGCACTGCATTCACCTTGAACGCGACCAGCCAGGGCTGCGCCGACGCCGGCCTGTGCTACCCGCCGCAGGAACACAGCGCGCGCCTGACGGCCGCTGGCGGCAGTGCCGCACAGGCGAGCATCCCGTTCGGTGCCGGCGTTGAACAGTCGTCCTCGATCGCACTATCCTCGACACCCGTCAGCGAAGGACCGGCCAGCAAGCCGGCCGCGCCGCTGTCGTCCGCAGCGCCTGCAGCCGCGGCACCCGAGCCCGCCGCAGCACCCGCCGAGCCGCAGGTAGCATCTGCCGAATCCACCGCCGCACCCGCCACCGCCAGCGCCCCGTCCGACATGGCCAGCATCGACGCCATCCTGCAAGGCGGCCGCCTGCTCGCCATCGTGCCTGCTTTCGCCTTGCTCGGTCTGGGGCTGGCGTTCACGCCTTGCGTGCTGCCGATGGTGCCGATCCTGTCGTCGATCATCGTCGGCGAGGGCGGCAAGACCAGGCGCGCGCGCGGCCTGCTGCTGTCGGTCACGTACTCGCTCGGGATGGCGATCGTGTACACGGCGCTCGGCGTGGCCGCCGGCCTGATCGGAGAAGGGCTGGCCGCCGCCTTGCAGAACCCGTGGGTACTGGGCGCGTTCGCCTTGTTGATCGTGGCGATGGCGCTGTCGATGTTCGGCTTTTACGAGCTGCAGGTACCGGCCGCGCTGCAAAGCAGGCTGGCCGGTGCATCGAACCGCCAGGCCTCGGGCAAGCTGGCGGGCGTGTTCGCCATGGGCGCGATTTCCGCCCTGATCGTCGGCCCCTGCGTGGCGGCGCCCCTGGCCGGGGCCCTGGTCTACATCAGCCAGACGCGCGACGTGCTCGTCGGCGGCGCCGCGCTGTTTTCGATGGCTGTCGGGATGAGCATCCCGCTGCTGCTGGTGGGCGTCTCGGCCGGTTCGCTGCTGCCGCGCGCCGGCGCCTGGATGGAAGGCGTCAAGCGCTTCTTCGGCGTGCTGATGCTGGGCATGGCCTTGTGGCTGGTGGCGCCGGTGCTGCCGGCGCTCGTGCAAATGGTCCTGTGGGCGGCCCTGCTGCTCGGCTACGGCGCCTGGCTGCTGACCCGCAAGGGCCATTGGTCGCGCTACGCCTTCGGGGCCGCCTTCGCCATCCTGGGCGGCATGCAGCTGGTCGGCGTCGCCAGCGGTGGCCGCGATCCGTTGGCGCCGCTGGCGCACCTGACGGGCAACGCGCAGCATGGGCTGACGTTCAAGCGCGTGAAAACCGTAGCCGACCTCGACGCGGCGCTGGCGGAATTGGCAACAAGCGGCGGCAAGACCGCCATGCTCGATTTTTATGCCGACTGGTGCGTCTCGTGCAAGGAGATGGAAAAGTTCACCTTCGTCGACCCGGCGGTGCAGGCCAAGTTGGCCAATACCGTGCTGCTGCAGGTCGACGTGACCGCCAACGATGCGGATGACAAGGCGATGCTGAAACGCTTTGGTTTGTTCGGTCCGCCGGGGATCATTTTCTTCGATCGTACTGGCAGGGAGATCGCCGATAGCCGTGTGATCGGTTACCAGAACGCCGGCAAATTCCTGAACTCGCTACAAAAGGTCGAATAATGTAGGGTGGGCTCTTGAGCCCACGCGGTACGGCGTTCGCGATCGAGAGGGAATTTACAACGCTGTGGCAGGCATTTCATATATCCGGATTTGACGCTATCGAAGCTCACCCGCCGTACCGCGTGGACTCGAGAGTCCACCCTACGGATTGCTATCCTCACGCTTCAACACCGGGTTCAGCCGTCAAAAAAAAGGATGCCGAAGCATCCTTTTTTAATAACTAAATGGTTTAGCTCTGCAGCGCGGCGCCACGCTCGCCGTGGTGGCCGCGATGGCCGCCGTGACCGCGGTGCTTGCCGCCGAAGCGCATTGCTTTGCTGTCGAGCACCTGCTTCTGTTCCGGCGTCAGCACGGCGTACAGGTTGTTCAGGGCGGCCAGGCGCGCTTCCATGCGTGCGGTACGCTGCTTCTGGCGCGCGACTTGCTGCTCCAGGCGCTGTGGCGCGGGCAGGGCGGCCAATCTGGTGCGCTCGCCGCCGCGTGCATCCGGGCGCTGTGCCGGCTTGCCGGCGGCCAGGTAAGCGGCGAAGGCCGGCTCCTGCTGCGCCGTGATCTTCAGCTCGGCGCGCAGCTTGGCGGCGTGCTGCGCCTGGCGTTCGGCGCGCTTGGCCTGGCGCTCGGCTTTGATGGCGGCGCGCTGTTCGACGCTGACGGCGTGCCCGTGGCGGCCCTCGGCAGGCTGCACCGCGGCGGTCTGGGCGACGGCGGCGCCGGCGATGCCGAGGGCGCTCAGGGCGATCACAAGGTTTTTGCGAAAGGTGTTCATTTCAGGATCCTTTTGTAGGTGTCAAAGTCAGTCGGTGTGTGCATCCACTTGTCTCTGCACGGGATCCATCATCGCCAGAAAATGTAAGCGCAGCGTGTCCCCTGCCACGATCTTTGTATCAGTTTGTTTCCTTCGATATTTCATATACATACAGATACAAATGCGCTGTTCATGCCCCGTGTAAGTAGGGATAATTGCGGCCATGGACAATCCATCTACCATCCTCATCGTCGACGACGACCGCGACATCCGCCAGTTGCTGGCCGATTACCTCGAGTCGAACGGCTACCGCGCGCTGGCCGCCGGCGACGGCGTCGCCATGTGGAAGATCCTCGACGAGTCGCGTCCCGACCTGATCGTGCTCGACCTGAATCTGCCGGGCGACGACGGCCTGACGCTGTGCCGCAAGCTGCGCGCCACCTCCAGCCTGCCGGTGATCATGCTCACGGCCCGCAACGAGCCGCTCGACCGCATCCTCGGCCTGGAGATGGGCGCCGACGACTATTTACCGAAACCGTTCGAGCCACGCGAACTGCTGGCGCGCATCCGCAGCGTGCTGCGCCGCTCGCATGCGATGCCGTCGAATGCGCCGGCCGAGAACGTGCAGCAGATGCGCTTTTCCGGCTGGACGCTGGACCTCACCGCGCGCCACCTGCTCAATCCCGACGGCATGGTGATCATGCTCTCCGGCGCCGAATTCCGCCTGCTGCGCGTGTTCCTGGAACACCCGAACCGCGTGCTCAACCGCGACCAGCTGCTCAACCTCACGCAAGGGCGCGACGCCGATCCGTTCGACCGCTCGATCGACATCCAGATCAGCCGCCTGCGCCAGAAGTTGGGCGAAGATGCGCGCATGCCGCAAATCATCAAGACCGTGCGCAATGGCGGCTACGTGCTGGCCGGCCAGGTCACGGTGGAGCCGACCACGTGAAAGCCTTCCTCGGCTCGATGACGGGCCGTGTCTTTGCGACTTTGCTCCTCGGTATTTTGATGTCGGCGGCGCTGACCCAGTGGCTGGCCGACGTCGAACGCCAGCGTGTGCTCGAGCGCCAGCGCGACCAGACCCTGATGGAGCGCGCCGAGCAACTCATCATGGCAACCGAGATCGTGCCGGCCCCGGCGCGGCGCGCCTACCTGGCCGTGGCCAACCGGCCCGGCCTGCAGCTCGAAGCGGGGCCACGCCATCCGCTGGCGCCGCTGTCGACCAATTTCGCCAAGACCTTGTCCGAACGCCTCGGCGAGCAATACGCGATCTCCTCGGCGGCCGACGCGCCGCCGGCCTGCGCCCACCGGCCGCGCGTGCCGCTGCTGTATGGCCTGCTCAGCACGGAATGGCGCGGCGCCTGCGAAAATTTGAATGTGCGCCTGCGCGACGGCGCGCAGCTGCACCTGTCGGTACTGCCGCCGCGCACGCTGTACGCGGTCGAGACCGACTACCGCGCCGTCATCGCCCTGTTTTTCCTGAGTATCGCCATCCTCGCCTACCTGGTCGCGCGCATGACCACGCGTCCCCTGAAACAGCTGGCGCAGGCGGCGCAAGACCTCGGCCACGACATCAACCGCGCGCCGCTCGAACTTACCGGCGCCAGCGAAATCCGCCAGGCCAGCGCCGCCTTCAACGCCATGCAGGCACGCATCCGCCAGTACATCTTCCAGCGCACGCAGATGCTGGCCGCCATCACCCACGACTTGCAGACCCCGCTCACGCGCATGCGCCTGCGCCTGGAAAAGGTGGCGGACAACGAGCTGCAGGAACGCCTGATCGGCGACCTGTCGGCGATGCAGGCGATGGTGCGCGAAGGGCTCGACCTGGCGCGCAGCATGGACACCACCGAGAGCATGCAATGCCTCGACCTCGATTCGCTGCTCGATTCCGTGTGCGACGACGCCGCCGACGCCAGCCAGGCGGTCACGCTGGCCGGGCGCTCGGGCATGGCGCTGCTGGGCCGTCCGCTCGACCTGCGCCGCTGCCTGGGCAACCTGATCGACAACGCCGTGAAATACGGCCAGCAGGCGCAGGTGGCGGTCGACCGCGTGAACGGCGCCGCGCGCATCCGCGTGCGCGACGCCGGCCCCGGCATTCCGGCGGCCGAGCAGATCCGGGTGTTCGATCCGTTTTATCGCGTCGAAACCTCGCGCTCGCGCGAATCCGGTGGCACCGGCCTCGGCCTGACGATTGCCCGCAACATCGCCGAGCAGCACGGCGGCAGCATCACGCTGGCGAACCACCCCGACGGCGGCCTCGAGGTCACCTTGATGCTGCCCGAATACTATCCTGGTAAATGACACTGTCACATGCGGCTGTCATACTGATTGTCTTACTCGAATATTGACTGATAAAGCCGCCGATACGCGCGGCAAGGGACTTGAATGAAAAAGAATACGCTCGTAGTGACCGCCATTGTCGTGGCCCTCGGCGCCGGCGGCGCCTGGTACATGAACCGCGGCGCCGAAGCCCAGACCGACAAGGGCCCGGGCGGCCCGGGCGGCGCCCAGCCGCCAACCACCGTCAACGTGGTCGCGCCGACGCGCCAGGACGTCGGCGTCGACGTCGCCGCCAACGGCACCGTCACGCCGCAGCGCACCGTCGACCTGCGTCCGCAGACGACCAGCACGATCCGCCAGGTGCACATCAAGGAAGGCCAGTTCGTCAAGGCAGGCCAGCTGATGTTCTCGCTGGACGACCGCAGCGACCGCGCCAGCGTGGCGCAGGCCGAAGCGGAAGTGGCGCGCGGCCGCGCGAGCCTGGCCGACCTCGAGCGTCAATACAAACGCAGCCAGGATCTGGTGGCGCAGAAATTCCTGGCGCAAAGCGCGGTGGACACCTTGCGCAGCCAGGTCGAAGGCGCGCGCGCCGCCCTGGCCGCCAGCAGCGCCGCCGTGCGCGCCAGCCAGGTCAATGCCAGCTACACCACCATCCGCGCACCGATGGCGGGCCGCGTCGGCGCCATCAACGTCTATCCGGGCAGCCTGGTGCAACCGAGCACCTCGCTTACCACCGTCACCCAGCTCGACCCGATCGACGTCGCGTTCACGCTGCCGGAATCGAGCCTGGGCGCGCTGCTGGCCGCCCAGCGCCAGGGCAAGGTCGCGGTGGAAGCGACCACCGGCGGCGACGCGAAACCGGTCACCGGTGAATTGTCGTTCGTCGACAACACGGTGGACGCGACCAGCGGCACCATCCGCGTCAAAGCGCAATTTGGCAACGGCGACGGCTTGCTGTGGCCAGGCCAGTACGTGAACACGCGCGTGACCGTGCGCACGATTCCGAATGCCGTGGTGATTCCGCAAAACGCGATTATCATCAACGCCCAGGGCACCTTCGTTTATGTGATGGAAAAGGACGGCACCGCTCGCCTGGTGCCGATTGCACGCCAGCATGCGTTCGGCCTGAACGCCGCCGTGACCGGTCTGGCCGGCACCGAGCAGGTGATTACCGAGGGCAAGCAGAACCTGCGTCCGGGCGGCAAGGTGCGCATCGCCGGCGCCAAGCCACAAGCCGGGCAGGGCGCGCAGGGTGCCACGCAGGGCGCCACCGCGGGAAAGGATAAAGCGGCATGAATTTGTCCGAACTGTGTATCCGCCGCCCGGTGATGGTGGTGCTGCTGTCGATCAGCCTGGTGCTGGTCGGCATCCTCGCCTACATGCACATCCCGGTCGCAGCGCTCCCCAGCTATAACACCCCGGTCATCAACGTCAACGCCAACCTGCCGGGCGCCAGCCCGGAGACGATGGCGTCGTCGGTGGCGCTGCCGCTCGAGAAGCAGTTCTCGACCATCGCCGGCATCAAGCTCATCACTTCCACCAGCACCCAGGGCAACACCTCGCTGACGCTGGAATTCGCCACCGAGATCGACGTCGACAAGGCGGCCGTGGACGTCCAGGCGGCGCTGCTGGCCGCGCAGCGCCAGTTGCCGCTGGAAATGACCGACTTGCCGTCCTACCGCAAGATCAATCCGGCCGACGCCCCGGTCCTGTTCATGCACATGACCTCGCCGTCGATGAACTTGTCGGAGCTGAACGATTACGCCGAGAACATGGTTTCGCCGGCCATCTCGACCCTGCCGGGCATCGCCCAGGTGACGGTGAATGGCGGCAAGCGCTTCGCCGTGCGCGTGCGCGCCCGTTCCGACCTGATGAACGCGCGCAATATTTCGATGGATGAGCTGGCAACCGCCCTGCGCGCGGCCAACTCGAACGCGCCGCTGGGCGTGCTCGACGGCCCGGCCCAGACGTTGACCATCCAGGGCGGCGCCCAGCTGATGCGCGCGGCCGATTTCGCCAAGCTGATCGTCGCCACCCGCGACGGCTTGCCGGTGCGCCTGCAGGACGTGGCGAATGTCGAAGACAGCTACCAGTCGGTGAAAGCCGCGGGCAGCCTGAATGGCGAGCGCTCGATCGTGCTGATGGTGCAGCGCCAGCCGAACGCGAACACCGTGCAGGTGGTCGACTCGGTGCGCGCGCTGTTGCCGAAATTCGAATCCCAGCTGCCGGGCTCGATCAAGATTCACCTGGTCAACGACCGCTCGATCTCGATCCGCGAAGCGATCCACGACGTGAATCTGACCCTGGCCGGCACCGTCGTGCTGGTCATCCTGGTGATCTTCCTGTTCCTGCACCGCCTCACCGCCACCCTGATCCCGGCCGTCACCGTGCCGATTTCGCTGCTGGGCGCGCTGTCGCTGCTGTACGCCTTCGGCTATAGCCTGGACAATATTTCGCTGCTCGGCATTACGCTGGCGGTCGGCCTGGTGGTCGACGATGCCATCGTGGTGCTGGAAAATATCGTCCGGCACATGGAGCTGGGTAAAAAACCTTTCCATGCGGCGCTGGTCGGTTCGCGCGAGATGGGTTTTACCATTATTTCGATCTCGATTTCGCTGGTGGCCGTGTTCATTCCGATCTTCTTCATGCCGGGCGTGATCGGCTTGCTGTTCCGCGAATTCGCGGTGGTGGTCGGCCTGGCGGTGCTGGTATCGGCGGCGGTGTCGCTGACCCTGGTGCCGATGCTGTGCTCGCGCCTGATCAAGGGCGGTGGGCACGTCGAGCCACACGAAATGTCGTGGATCGGCCGCCGCTTCGAAGCGATGTTCACCAGCGTGCGCAACGGCTACGCGCGCAGTCTGGACCGCGCGCTGCGCCACCGCTTCCTGGTGCTGATGATGGCCTTCGGCACCCTGGTGTTGACGGCCGTGCTGTATTCGACCATGCCGAAGGGCTTCTTCCCCGAGGAAGACCTAGGCCAGTTGCGCGTCACGGTAGAGGCGGCCGAGGACACCTCGTCGGCCAAGCTGATGGAATTGCAGGGCAAGGTGGTCGACATCATGAGCGCCAACAAGCACGTGCAGGACGTGACCTCGTTCACCGGCGGCGGCAATACCGGGCGCATGTTCCTGGTGCTGGTGCCGCGCTCGGAGCGTCCGGCGATGCCGATGGTGCTCGACGAACTGCGCAAGGCCACGCGCAACATCGCCGGCGTGCAGGTCTACATGGCGCCGGTGCAGAACCTGCAGCTGGGCGGGCGTCCGAGCAAGAGCCGCTACCAGTATTCGCTGCAGAGCGTCTCCGGCGGAGAGATCGGCGGCTGGGCCGACCAGTTCCTCGAGCGCATGCGCGCCAACCCGATCTTCCGCGACGTCACCAGCGACTCGCAGAACCGTGGCCTGCAGGCCACGCTCGACATCGACCGCGACAAGGCGGCGCTGCTGGGCGTCGACATGGCCAGCGTACGCACCGTGCTGTACGCCACCTTCGGCGAGCGCCAGGTCTCGACCATCTATTCGAGCGCGGCCAGCTATTACGTGATCCTGGAAGCGGCCGAGGCCGACCGCTATTACGACGATGCGCTGTCGAAAGTGTCGGTGCGCGCGAAATCGGGCGAACTGGTGAAATTGTCGAGTTTCGCGAACGTGCGCCGCACCGTCGGTCCGATCGCCATCAACCACCAGGGGCAATTGCAGGCGATCACGCTGGCATTCAACCTGGCGCCGAACGTGCCGCTGGGCGACGCCACCACCGCGATCGAACAGATGGGCCGCGACATGAAGCTGCCGGCCTCGGTCATCACGCAGTATGGCGGCGACGCCGCGGTGTTCCAGGACACCCAGTCGAGCCAGCTGATCCTGATCATCACCGCGATCGGCGTCATCTATGTGCTGCTCGGCGTGCTGTACGAGAGCTATATCCACCCGTTGACAATTCTCGCCGGCCTGCCGTCGGCGGCGGTGGGAGCGCTGCTGACGTTGTGGATCTTCGACATGGACCTGACCCTGATCGCGATGATCGGTATCCTGATGCTGATCGGTATCGTGAAAAAGAACGCCATCATGATGATCGACTTCGCGCTCGACGCCCAGAGGAATGCCGGCATGAAGCCGGAGGAAGCGATCCGCGAAGCCTGTATCCTGCGCTTCCGTCCGATCCTGATGACGACGCTGGCGGCGATGATGGGCGCGCTGCCGATCGCGCTTGGCATCGGCGCCGGCGCCGAACTGCGCCAGCCGCTGGGCCTGGCCGTGGTGGGCGGCCTGATCTTCTCGCAGGTGATCACGCTCTACATCACCCCGGTCATCTACCTGTACCTCGACAAGTACAGCGGCACCGGCCCGATGACGGACGACGACGTGGCCGCGGCGGAAGCCGGTCACGCGGCGCCCGAATCACAGCCAACTTCGCACCACGCGCCGCAGGCGGCAGTGAAACATCCATCGCGCGCCGCCTGAAACAAGTTGTAACATCCATCAGGATGGCAAGCCTGTAAGCTCGGTGAAACGCAGCCGTGCGAGGACTATCTAAACCGGGTAGACTTCCGCACTGGCAGCCTTTCGCCGACCTTGAACCAGGAAGTGCTATTGAACTTGCGTGACGATCCCCATACCTGCACGAACACCAGCGATGTCTGCGCACATTGCGGGCAACCCCTGCCTGATCGTGTCGTGCCCTATTATGGCGATCGGCGTACCAACCGCACCGGCCTGGCCGTCACGGTGCTGCTGCACCTGCTGCTGGTCGCGCTGTATTTCTATCAGCCGGAACGGCCCGAAAAAAAGGCGCGCCCGCCCGATGGCGGCGAAGTCGTCTACGTAGCGCCGCTGGCGAAACCGGCACAGCCGCCGCCGCAAAAGTCGGCAACACGCACCCCGACCAAACCGAACACGCCGCGCACGGCGCCGGCGCGTCCGCGCGTCGAGCGCTTGCCCGACACCATTACCATCCCCGACGAGAAGCCGGTCGAGGTCGCCAAAGAGGAACCGAAGCCGGAAACCAAGCGCGAGGAAATCCCGCCCGAGATGGACATGGCGGAATACATCGCCAAGCGCCGCGCGGCCCGTGGCGCCACCGACCCCAGCACGTCCACCGAGGAAAGCGAATCGGCACGCGGCACCCGCAATGCGCTGGCGAACATCGCCGCGATCAACAAACGCGGCCAGGACGATGCCAACGAAAGCGGCGGCGTGTTCTCGATCTCGAACAAGACCTTCCACAGCATGGACCTGAAATTCCGCGGCTGGAATCCGAATTTCAAGCGCCGCTGGCTGACCTCGGTCACGGTGGAGCAGGGCAACGAACCGGACGTCGAGACCGCCGTGGTCAAGAAGATGATCGAGCTGATCCGCCGCGAAAAGACCGGCGACTTCGAATGGGATTCGCACCGCCTGGGCAAGGTCATCACGATGAGCGCGCGGCCGCGCGACACGGCGGAGTTGCAAGCCTTCTTGATGAAGGAAATGTTCCCGGAGTACAGGCCGCCGGCACGTTGAACATTCTTCACCGCATCGCCAACGGCCGCCATCGCGGCCGTTTTCTTTTCTGCTGAAAACATCCGGGCATCCGCTGCGCGGCTGAAGCGTGCACCTTTGCGGTGCGCCCATGGATGTCATGTAAGGACGAGCTAGGCTTGGGACATATGCCAGCCGCATCGTGCCTACTTCGGGCACAGGCAGGCAATCATTGGAGTCTTCCATGATAAAAAATCCTTTTCCTGCCTTTAATCCTTCACGCCGCACCACCTTGAAACTCACCGGCGCCGCGCTCGCCGCGGGCGCGGTGTCGCTTGGCTTGGCGGCAGCGCCAGCGCTCCCGCTCGGCCCGCCCGGGCGCACCTATCGCCGGCCGAATGCATCGGGCCCCGCAGGCAAGCAAATGCTCAAGTTCTACGCCAAGGCGGTGCGCGCGATGCTGGCGCTGCCGCCGGAAGATCCGCGCAACTGGTACCGGCATGCCATCATCCACACGCTCGACTGCCCGCACGGCAACTGGTGGTTCCTGCCCTGGCACCGCGGCTACCTCGGCTGGTTCGAGCAGATATGCCGCGAGCTGAGCGGCTTCCCGCAGTTTGCGCTGCCGTACTGGGACTGGACCGCCGAGCAGAAGGTGCCGGACGGCATGTTCGACGACGTGCTCAACCCGAATCACAGCGCCTACATCGCCACCGCCGGCGACTTCGACAACCGCCTGCGCGCGGCCGTCGCGAATGCCGGTTACTGGACCTCGCCGAACGGCGTCTTCAGCCGCAATTCGCAATTCGGCCAGTTGCTCGGGCGCGGCGTGCGCTTTGAACAGGACCTGATGTTCGACATTCTCACCGACCCGTCCGGCCGCCTGTTCTACGAGCAGCCCGGCGCGCGCGGAATCCGGCGCGAGCGGCCCGAGTTCAACGCCGCCACGGTCGAATCGGTCTCGTCCGCCACCATTCGCGCGGCGCTGGCCGCGCCAGATTATCCGACCTTCGCCAGCCCGAAGAGTTCGAACCACGCCACCTCGGCCGGCTTCGGCATCCTGGAAGCGAAGCCGCACAATTCGGTGCACCGCTGCGTCGGCTCGCGCGACTGCAATTTCGTCGAGGCGCAGGGCTTCATGACCGACATGCTGTCGCCGGTCGACCCGATCTTTTTCCTGCACCACGCCAACATGGACCGCCTGTGGGACGTGTGGGAACGCAAGCAAAAGCGCCTCGGGCTGCCGACCTTGCCGGCCGGCGTCGAACTGCGCACGGACTTGCCGGACGACCAGAAATCGGCGCAAGAGAAAGCCACCGATTACTACCGCTGGGCGCGCGAACCGCTGCTGTTCTTCGTCGACCGCCAGGGCGCGCCGGTGAAGGCGACCACGGCCGGCGCGTACGCGTCGATGGCGGCCTTCCGCTACGACTACGAGCCCGGTTCCGGCGAAGAGGTGGTGCCGCGCACCGACACACGGCCGCGCGCACGGCCGGCCGGACCGCGCGTGTTCACGGGGCGTGTGCTAGAGCGCGAGACGGGCGGCGGCAAGGTGGCCAGCGCCGCGGTGCCGGTGCCCGCGGCGACGATCGAGGCGGCGGTGTCCTCGGGAGTGACGCTGGTCGCCAACATCACCCTCAATTTTACGGACATGGCGCACGACCCCTTCGTGGTGGTGCTGAACGGCCCCGACGACCTGTCCACGGTCGATGCGAAAAGTCCGTTCTACCTCGGCACCATCGTCATGTTCGGCCACCACCGCCACGGCGGCGCGCTGACCTTTGCCCTGCCGCTGGGCGAAAAACTGGGCGCATCCGGCGCCAGCGGGCGCAGCGACGCCGACGGCAGCATACGGGTACGCGTGGTGCCGATGCATACGGCGATGGGGCATCACGGGATGGGGGAGGGCGGCGCGGTCGAGCTGGTGGCCGTAAACATCGAGGTGTATTGAGGGGTGCAACTTCGTTCACGCGGCAGTGGCGCACCGTAGGGTGGGCACTCGTGCCCACGCGGTCGTGCGCCTGCACACCCCAACGCATGCGAACGACATCGTGCGCAGATGTTGCGGCCAGCGCGAGACGTTTCGACATGCAAGCGTGGTACCGCGTGGGCACAAGTGCCAGTCCTTTAAAGGTGCGCTTCCTTAGTGCAACTGCAATAGCGTGGCACTATTATCTGTAGATCGCGT
>NZ_JACYUY010000039.1 GCF_014842025.1 Massilia sp. CFBP 13721 | reverse complement strand
GTGTGCTGAAAACTGGCGAAAAGTTCAATCCGATGCTGCACGCCGCTTGACAGCCATAACAGTATCTACGGGCGAGGCCGCAGGCCGTAGCATGCGAAACCCGGACGAGCCGCAGGCCGTGGGCCGCGAAAACGATAAATGCCGGGGATCTTTGTGGCAAAAAAAAACTCAGACGCTCTGCCCTGCCACGTAGCCGGAGGCCCAGGCCCACTGGAAATTGTAGCCGCCGAGCCAGCCGGTAACGTCGACGGTTTCGCCGATGAAGTAGAGGCCGGGGACATCTTTCGCCATCATCGTCTGTTGCGACAGGGCACGGGTGTCGACGCCGCCGAGGGTGACCTCGGCCTTGCGGTAGCCCTCCGAGCCGGTCGGGACGATGGCCCAGCGGTTGATGGCATCGCCGAGCTTGCGCAGCTTGGCGTCGGGCATGTCGGCCAGGCGGGCGTCAGGGGCAAGGCCGTTGGCCAGCAGCAGGCCCTCGATTAGGCGCGCCGGCAGCCACTGGGTCAGCACGTTGCCGAGCTGTTTCTTGACCGTCGTTTTCGAACCGATCAGCTCTTCGGCGATGTCCATGTCGGGCAGCAGGTTCACCACGATCGGCGTGCCCGGTTGCCAGTAGCTGGAAATCTGCAGGATTGCCGGGCCGGACAGGCCGCGGTGAGTAAATAACAGATCTTCGCGGAACAGGCCGCGCCTGGCGTTCTTCCCTTTGCCGGAGCCGGTCGAGACTTCGACTTCCAGCGCGATGCCGGCCAGCGGCGCGAACGCTTCCCAGCTCGGGCCGTCGAAGGTGAGCGGCACCAGGCCCGGACGCGCTTCCACCAGCGGCAAACCGAACTGGGTGGCGATGCGATAACCCAGGTCGGTGGCGCCGATCTTCGGAATCGACAGGCCGCCGGTGGCGATCACCACGCTGTCGGCTTCGATGTCGCCGTGGTCGGTGTCGATGCGGTAGCCATCCGCCTCTTTCGCGATGCCGTGCACCTTGCACGGCATGCGCCAGTTGACTTCGGCGGCGCTGCATTCGGCCTTCAGCATGGCGATGATCTGCTCGCTCGAGTCGTTGCAGAAGAGCTGGCCGCGGTGCTTTTCGTGGTAACCGATGCGGTGCTTTTTGACCAGCGCCAGGAAATCCTGCGCCGTATAGCGCGACAGCGCGCTCTTGCAGAAGTGCGGGTTCTCGGACAGGAAGTTGGCCGGCCCGGCGTTGATGTTGGTGAAATTGCAGCGTCCGCCGCCCGAGATGCGGATCTTCTCGGCCAGCTTTTCCGCGTGGTCGATCAGGACCACGCGCTTGCCGCGTGCGCCGGCGATTGCCGCGCACATCATTCCGGCCGCGCCTGCGCCGATAATCGCTACATCGAATTGTTTTGCCATGAGCTGCTGCCGCCAAATTCCAAACCCGCCATTGTAAACGCTGGGCCTCGCGGCCGCACGCCCATCGGCGACAGTGTGGTTTTACTGAGCAGCCAGCGGAGTGCGCCGGCGCACCTCGCGCGCGGCCGCCGTCACCCGCGCCACCTGGTTCGCGATCGACACGGGAACCGGCGCCTCGCCGGCCAGTGCAGCGCGAATCCAGGCAGCAGTGGCCGCCGCATCGCGCGCTTCCGGTACTGCGGACAAGGTATCGGCCGGCGGATCGCGCTCGACCAGCACTTCGCGCGCGCCCCCGTGAAACCAGTCGATCTGCTGGGCGCGGTGCGGGTTGGCGACCGTCTCGCCTTCGGTGCCGCGCATCAGGAAGGCGTCGCCGCGCGCGTGCGGCGCGGCGCTCTGGAAGTACTCACCCAGCGTCTGCAGGTATTCGGGATGGGTGTACGAGACCAGGCGCAGCGCCGCGCCCTCGAAGGGTTGCAGGATCTTGACGATAGTATGCGTCGAGTTGCGCACGCCGAGGATGCGGCGCAGCGACAGCATGTGGGCAAGGTTTGGGGCCAGCGCCTCGATCGGCATGAAGGCGGGGCGGCCCGCTTCGAACGCATCATGTACGGCGGCGCTGGTGGCGGCTTCGGCCAGGCCCAGTTCGGCCAGGATCTCGGCGGTGGTGACGCGGCCCGGGTCGGTGCGCACGCCGTGCACCAGCGTCGGCACGCCTTCGCGCGCCAGCAGCAGCGCCAGCAGTGGCGTCAGGTTGGCGAGTTTGCGCGCGCCGTTATAGCTGGGGATCAGCACCGGGGCGTACTCGCCCGGGGGCGCGGGCAGCGGCGCGAACGCGTTTTCGGCGGCGTCCATGAAGCCGGCCAGCTCGTCCACCGACTCGCCCTTGATGCGCATGGCAAGCAGGATGGCGCCCAGTTCCAGGTCGGAGACGCGGCCATCGAGCATGGCGCCGTAGAGCGCGGCGGCATCGATGCGCGACATGCTGCGCGCGCCTTTGACGCCGCGGCCGATCTCCTTGATGAAGTGGGCGGCGGGGAATGGGTTCACATGGTTTTCGGTCGTCATACCGTCAGCTTACACCCACATGCGTTCGCCCTGCTTTTGCGCTGTTTGCTGCACGTTGCTGCAGATAAGCATTTTTGGCGCTACACTCGTCGATCCGACTTTGTCCAACGGACCGCACCATGCAGATCACACCAGATATCGAAAATACCAACGTTACCTCGTTCGGGCGTATGCCGACCCCGACCGAGCTGCACGCCAAGCTGCCGCTTTCCGAGGGGGCGTTTGCCACCGTCATGAACGGCCGCGCCGCGCTGCGCGACATCCTCGACCGCAAGGACGGACGCCTGTTCGTCGTCGTCGGCCCCTGCTCGATCCACGATCCGGAAGCGGGCCTGGACTATGCGCGCCGCCTGAAAGCCTTGCAGGAAGAAGTCGCCGACACCATGCTGCTGGTAATGCGCGTGTATTTTGAGAAGCCGCGCACCACCACCGGCTGGAAAGGCTACATCAACGATCCGTTCATGGACGATTCGTTCCAGGTCGACGTCGGCATGGAACGCGCACGGCAATTCCTGATCGACGTCTGCGAACTTGGCCTGCCGACCGCCACCGAAGCGCTCGATCCGATCTCGCCGCAGTACCTGGGCGATTTGATTGCCTGGACCGCGATTGGCGCGCGTACCACCGAATCGCAGACCCACCGCGAGATGTCTTCGGGCCTCTCCACCCCGGTCGGCTTCAAGAACGGCACCGACGGCGACGTCAGCATCGCAATCAACGCGGTGCTGTCGTCCGCCAATCCGCACGCCTTCCTCGGCATCAACGGCAAGGGCGCGGTCTCGATCGTGCGCACGCGTGGCAACGGCTACGGCCACGTGGTGCTGCGCGGCGGCGGCGACCGGCCGAACTACGATTCGGTATCGGTCACGATCGCCGAGCAGGCCTTGACGAAGGCGGGATTGCCGGCCAACCTGGTGGTCGACTGCTCGCACGCGAACAGCTACAAGAAGCCGGAGCTGCAGCCGCTGGTGATGTCGGACGTGATCCAGCAGATCAAGCACGGCAACCGCTCGCTGGTGGGCGTGATGATCGAGTCGAACATCGTGGCGGGGAACCAGCCGATTCCGTCGGACCTGAGCCAGTTGAAGTATGGCTGCTCGGTGACCGATGGGTGTATCGGGTGGGACGATACGGTGACGATGCTCAGGAATGCGCACAAGGAGTTGCTGGGCCGTCCTTGATCGTCCTTGATTCGATAACGGTGGATTTCCCGCGACCGTAGGGTGGGCCGGGCGGCGAACCGCTCCGCCCACGCGGTACGGCGCGTGATACGTGGAGGCCTGGCTTAACGGCGCCGCGTATCAACCGGTGATCCGCGTGGGCCGAGCGGTTCGCCGCCCGGCCCACCCTACGGTCACGAATGATCAGGGGCAGACAACTGGCGGCCGGCATCACGCGCCGGTCTGCTTTACAATGCCACCTTCCGCTTTTCCCTTCCGGCTTTTCCCATGATTGTTCTCGGCGTCGAATCCTCCTGCGATGAAACCGGCCTGGCTCTGTACGATACCGAGCGCGGGCTGCTGTCCCATGCCCTGCATTCGCAGGTCGCCATGCATGAGGAGTATGGCGGCGTGGTGCCGGAACTGGCCTCGCGCGACCATATCCGGCGCGCCCTGCCCCTGCTCGAACAGACCTTGAGCGACGCCGGCATCGCCAAGTCCGACATCGACGCCATCGCCTACACGCAAGGCCCGGGCCTGGCCGGTGCGCTGCTGGTGGGCTCCTCGGTCGCCTGCAGCCTGGCGCTCGCGCTCGACAAGCCGGTGCTGGGCGTGCACCACCTCGAAGGTCACCTGCTGTCGCCCTTGCTGGCGACGGACCGTCCGGCCTTTCCCTTCATCGCCCTGCTGGTCTCGGGCGGACACACGCAGCTGATGCGGGTCGACGGCGTCGGCCGTTACACGCTGCTCGGCGAAACGCTGGACGACGCCGCCGGCGAAGCCTTCGACAAATCGGCCAAGCTGCTCGGCCTCGGTTATCCGGGTGGGCCCGCGATTTCGCGCCTGGCCGAATTCGGCGACCCAAGCGCCTACACCTTGCCGCGCCCGATGCTGCACTCGAAGGATTTCAATTTCAGCTTCTCGGGCCTGAAAACGGCCGTGCTGACCGTGGTGAAGAACCACGAAGAGAAGGTCATCGCCAATATCTGCGAGCAGGACAAGGCGAACATCGCGCGCGGCTTCGTCGATGCGATCGTCGACGTCCTGACTGCGAAATGCGTGAATGCGCTGCGCCACTCGGGCCTGAAGCGGCTGGTGATCGCCGGCGGCGTCGGCGCGAATGCGCAGCTGCGCGCCTCGCTGAATGCGGCGGCCGAGAAGCGCAAGTTCCGCGTGTTCTATCCGGAGCTCGAGTTCTGCACCGATAACGGCGCGATGATCGCCTTTGCCGGCGCCCTGCGGCTGGAGAGGAATCCGGCCCTGGCGACGCGCGATTACGCCTTCAACGTGCGGCCGCGCTGGCCCCTGGACGAGCTCGAAGCAGCTTGATGCCTCGATGAACTTGCAACGCCCGCATCGATCCTAACGTGTGACCGCCCTGCCCCAAACGGTGGCAAACTCTGGCGGTTCAGTTTTGGGAGGCACTACATGCGCGTTGTAAGTTGGAACATTCACTGGGGCTGCGGGAAGGACGGGCGCATCCGTATTCACGCGATCATCGATGTGCTGCGCAAGCTCAATCCAGACATCATCTGCCTCCAGGAAGTCGCCGCCAACCACCCGGAACTCGAAGGCAGCGCCACCGCCAACCAGTTCAAGCAGCTGGCCGGCGCCTTTGGCGGCTTCCATGCGATCGAGTACGCGCCCAGTGAAATCTACCGCAACAACGTCCCCCGCCTGTTCGGCAACCTGATCCTCTCGAAATACCGCATCACCCAGGCCCACCGCCACCTGCTGCCCTGGCCGGCCGACCCGGACAACCTGCCCGGCATGCCGCGCGGCGCGATTGAGGTCGTGCTCGACACGCCGGGATCGAAGCTGCGCCTGGTCACCACCCACCTCGAATACCATTCGCCGCTGCAGCGCCTGGCCCAGGTGCAGCGCCTGCGCGAACTGCACGCGCAAGCCTGCGCCCGCGCGCGCATCTTCGCGCTGCATCCGGAGATGGATGCGCCTTACCAGCTCGGCGAACGTCCGGCCGCCGCCGTCTACTGCGGCGACTTCAACATGGCGCCCGGCGCCGCCGACTACCAGGCCCTGCTCGCCCCCGGCCTCGACGGCGCATCGACGCTGGTCGACGCCTGGGCCGCCCAGCACGCCGGCCAGGCGCACGCGCCCACGACCGGCCTGCACGGTTACCCATGGCCGGAAAAGCCCGATTGCTACGATTATTTCTTCGTCACCGAAGACCTGGTGCGGCGCGTGGCGTCGGTCGAGGTGCAATCGGAGACGGCGGCGTCGGATCACCAGCCGGTGGTGCTGGAGTTGATTCCGGGGGCGTGATGCGCGCACCGGACGTACGGTGTGTGCAGCAGGACGTAGGGTGGTCGGCGCCACCCGCCGGCATGCAAACAGTTTGCGCGTGCGCCACCCACGCGTTCAACGCACGTGTGCCATGGCGCGAGTTTTCACGAGCCGGTTGAACGCGTGGGCGGCGCCGGCGTTATCGATATTCATGTGCCCGGGTAGAGCCGTCCACCCTACGGGTATGCCAGACGCGTGGCCGATGACGCAGTAGGGTGTTCGGCGCCACCCGCCGGCATGCAAACCGTTTGCGCGTGCGCCGCCCACGCGTTCAACGCACGTGTGCCATGGCGCGAGGTTTCACGAGCTGGTTGAACGCGTGGGCGGCGTCACCTGTGCCGATATTCATGCGCCCGGGTGGAGCCGACCACCTACAAAACCAACCCACCGATCAAATCAGCGGCGCATCCGCCTGTGCCGCGATCTCGCGCAGCGCGCGTTCAAACACGTCCGGCGGCTGGCCGCCGGAGATCAGGTGGCGCTGGTTGATGACGATCGCCGGTACCGAGCGGATGCCCGCGCGCTGGAAGAACAGTTCGGTCTCGCGCACTTCGTCGGCATATTCGCCGCTGTCGAGGATGCGCTGCGCCTCGGTGGTGTCGAGGCCGACCTGGCCGGCCACGCGCACCAGCAATTCGCGCGAGCTCGGGTCTTCGCAGTGGGTGAAATAGGCTTCGAACAGCGCCAGTTTCAATGCATGCTGGCGGCCCTGCTCTTCGGCCCAGTGCAGCAGGCGGTGGGCGTCGAAGGTGTTGTAGATGCGGCCGCGGCGCGCCATGTCGAAGGTGAAGCCGACCGCTTCGCCGCGCTGGCGGATCTGTTCGCGCGAGGCGATCTGCTGCTCGAGCGGGGCGCCGTATTTTTCGGTGATGTGTTCGACGATGTCCTGGCCTTCGGGACCCATGTCGGGATTGAGTTCGAAGGGCTGGAAGTGCAGCTCGGCGGTGACGTCGGGGGCGACTTTTTCGAGCGCCTGTTCGAGTGACTTGAGGCCGATCGCGCACCAGGGGCACGACACGTCCGACACGAAATCAATCCTCAATTGCTTGCTCACGTTGTACCGCCTTCCTGAATGGGTGCCGGGGCGAGGTGCGCCGGCTTGGGACGGTATGTGGGGATGGTTGTGAGGGAATCAACGGGAATGCGCGACTGCGCGTGCGCTGGTTGAACGCGTGGGCGGAAGATCCGCCCACCTTACGTCCCTTCGATTGGCAGCGCGGCCATACAAGAGCCGGTTGAACGCGTGGGCGGCGTCCACGCAGCGTGAGCATCATGGGTCCGGGTGGAGCCGTCCACCCTACGTCCCTGCGCTTTGCGTCACGGGTCTTACTTCTTTTTTGCGCCGGCGGCCTTGCTGCCGATGCGCGATTCCTTGCCGGCGATGAGGTTGCCGATGTTGGTGCTGTGGCGCCACAGCAGGAGCGAGCTCATGGCGATGACGGCGAACAGGATTTCGTTCACGCCGAACAGCAGGCCGTAGTAGAACGGCGCGAACACGGCGGCGATCAGGGCGGCCAGCGACGAGTAGCGGAAGGCATACGCCACCACCAGCCAGGTCACCAGGGTGGCGAGGCCGAGCCAGACGTTCAGGCCGAGCAGCACGCCCAGCGCGGTGGCGACGCCCTTGCCGCCGACGAAGCGGAAGAAAATTGGAAACAGGTGGCCGAGGAAGACGGCAATCGCGACCAGGGCGATGCCGGCGTCGTCGAGACCGTAATCCGGACCGAGCTGGACTGCCAGGAACACGGCCAGCCAACCCTTGGCGCCGTCGCCGATCAGGGTGGCGATCGCCGCTTTCTTGCTGCCGCTGCGCAGCACATTGGTCGCGCCCGGGTTCTTCGAGCCGTATGTGCGCGGGTCGGACAGGCCGAACACGCGGCTCATCACGACGGCAAACGAAATCGAGCCGATCAAATAGGCGGCGATGGTGGCAATCAGGGTGTTCATTGTGTTGTCTCTCTGTTATGACCCTCTGGCGGGCTCGTGAATATACACCAGCACCGCCGCCGGCGATAGGCCAGCCTAGGTTCTTAGTCCGCCAGCGCGCACTGCACCGCTTTGGCGCCGAGCACGTCGACCAGCACGCGGGGCGCGATGCCGACCAGGTAGCCGCGGCGGCCGCCGTTGATGTAGATTTTTTCCAGCGCCAGGATGCTTTCCTCGACGTACACCGGCATCGCCTTGCGCGTCCCGAAGGGAGAGGTGCCGCCGATCAGGTAGCCGGAGTGGCGCTGGGCCACCTCGGGCTTGCACGGTTCGACCGACTTGCAGCCGATCGCGCGCGCCAGGTTTTTGGTGGACACCTTGCAGTCGCCATGCATCAGCACGATCAGCGGACGCGCCGCCTCGTCCTGCATCACCAGGGTCTTGACGACGTCATGCTCGGGCACGCCGAGGGCGCTGGACGAGACCGCGGTGCCGCCGTGGTCTTCATAGGCATAGGGATGCTCGGTGAAACTCACCGCATGCTTGCGCAGGAACCCGGTGGCGGGTGTCTCGGACACGTGCTCTTTCTTGGCCATGCGTGATACGCTAAACACTGGAATAAAGGGTTTCTATTATGCAGCAAGAAATACGCTTTGCCACCTTTAACGTATGCAACCTGGCGCCGCCGGGTGTGAAGCTGTACGACAACCTGCTGCCGACCACGCAGGCCGAATACGAAGCCAAGCTGGACTGGACTGCACACCAGATCGACCTGCTCGATGCCGACGTCATCGGTTTCCAGGAAATCTTTTCGCAGGCAACGCTGAAGGAAGTGCTGGCGCGCACCCGGCGTTACCGCGAAGCCTTCCACCTCGGCTTCGACCCCGACCCGGCCGCGCTGCGCCTGACGCCGAGCGTGGCCCTGGTGTCGCGCCTGCCCCTGCATGGCCCGGCGCAGCCACTGGTCGAATTCCCGCGTGGCATCGAAATGCCGAGCGGCAGCCGCGACGCCGCGCGCTTTACCCGGGCGCCGCTGCACGCGGTGGTGACCGTCTCGCCCGACGTGCTGGTCGACGTGGTGGTGGTGCATTTGAAGTCGCGCCGCCCCGATTACCGCAGCGGCGACACTGGCGAAGACCCGGCCCTGTACGCGCTGGCCTGCCTGCGCTCGCTGATCCGGCGCGGCACCGAAGCGGCCGCGCTGCGCGTGCTGATGACCGAAATGGGCCGGACTTACCGCCGTCCGCGCGTGCTGCTGGGCGACTTCAACGACGTGGCCGATTCGGTCACCACCAGCATCGTGCTCGGCGCCGGCACGCCGCTGGGCGACCGCCTGTACGACGCCAACCAGGTGCAGCGCCGCGCCGACCATGCGCACCATCTTGGCTTTTCGATCGTGCACGAAGGCCACTATTCGACGATCGACCACATCCTGGTGTCGGAAGAGTTCAACGGCGCCCTGCCGAGCGCGATCGGCGAAGTGGTCGACGTAATTTATTTGAACGACCACCTCGACCTGGCGCTGCCGCACGCCTCCGACCATGGCCAGGTGCTGGCGCGCATCCGCCTCTACGACGAGGGACACGGCCTCATGGAGGCGGGCGTATAGGCGGCGCTGCTGGCAGCGCTACTGGTGACGCCGCGCCCTCCCCCGTGCGCGCATAAAACCCCTGGTATTCGTCGCAGCCGTGCCGTTGCAGGTAATCCAGCTGCGCGGCCGTTTCCACCCCTTCCGCGATCACTTTTAATTTGAGGCTGCGCGCCAGCGCGATGATGGCCGGGATCATGGCGGCGCCCTCGGGTGCGTTGACGATGTCGTCGATGAAGCTGCGGTCGATCTTGAGTTTCGACAGCGGAAAGCGGCGCAGGCTCGACAGGCTGGAAAAGCCGGTGCCGAAGTCGTCGACGGTCAGTTGCACGCCGCGCGCGCGCAAGGTGTCGACGGTGGCCAGCGTGGCGGCGTCGCCATTCATGATCGATTGCTCGGTGATTTCCAGGTCGAGGAATTCGGGCGCCAGGCCGGACGCCTGCAAGGCTTCGTCGACATACGGCAGCAGGTCGTCATGGGTGAACTGGACGTTCGACAGGTTCACCGCCACCACCACCGGGAAGCCGGCGTCGTGCCAGCGCCGCCCCTGGCGGCAGGCTTCCTGCAGCACCCACTGGCCGATCGGCACGATCAACCCGGACTCTTCGGCGGCGCGGATAAAGGCGTCCGGGTGCAGCAGTCCGCGCTCGGGATCGCGCCATCGGATCAGCGCTTCGAAACCGACCGTGCGGCCGCTGCCGATGTCGATTTCGGGCTGGTATTCGAGCTCGAATTCGCCGTTCTCCAGCGCCCGGCGCAGGCGGTTTTCGGTTTGCACGCGCTCGAGCACGCGCGAATTCATGGCGGGGCTGAAGAACTGGAAGGCGCTGCGTCCGCTTTCCTTGGCATGGTACATCGCCACGTCGGCGTGGCGCAGCAGGGTTTTCGGGTCGTCGCCGTCGCTCGGGCAGATGGCGATGCCGATCGACACCGACAGCGACACGGACCCGGGTGGCGCCGCCAGCGGGCGCGCCACCGACTGCATGATGGTGGCCGCCACGTGCGCCGCCTGGTCGACGCCGCCGATGTCGGCCAGCAGCACCACGAACTCGTCGCCGCCGAGCCGGCTGACGGTATCGACCCGGCGCACGCAGCGGCGCAGGCGGTTGGCCACTTCCTGCAGCACGCTGTCGCCGACTTCGTGGCCGTGGCTGTCGTTGATCGCCTTGAAATGGTCGAGGTCGATGAACATCAGCGCGAACTGGCGGTGCTGGCGCGCAACAGTCGCCAGCGCCTGCCCGAGGCGGTCCATGAACAGGATCCGGTTCGGCAGCCCGGTCAGGGCGTCGTGCTCGGCCTGGTGGCGCGCCTGCTCGACCGCCCGGCGGCGTTCGCTGATGTCGGTCAGCATCACCATGTAGCTGGTGACGGCGCCACCGGCGTCGGTGATCGGCGACAGCGCCGCGCGGATCGGGATCGTGCTGCCGTCGCGGCGCACGCCCCAGAGTTCTCCTTCCCAGTGCTGGTGGCCGTCGAGCTGGTCGCGCAGGCGGTCGAAGAAGGCGCGGTCCTGCACGCCCAGCTGCAGGCTCGGCAGTTCTGCACCCACCACTTCCTCGACCGCATAGCCGGTCAGGTCGGCATAGGCGCGGTTGGCGGCCAGCACGCGGTGCTCGCGGTCGACCAGCAGGATGGCGTCGCGCGCATGGTCGAACACCTGGCTGGCGCGGCGCAGCGATTCTTCGAGTTCCTTGCGCGCGGTGACGTCGACTTCCATGCAGAACACTTGCCGCACGTCTTCCTTACCGCGGCCGTCCTCGGGAATCGGGAAATGGCTCGAGTGCAGCCACAGGCGCCGGCCGTCGCGCAGCTCGACATGCCACTCGCGCGCGCGTACCGCGGCGCCGGTGCGCCAGACCGAGGCGATGGTGTCGTCGAATTCCTGCTGCTTGCCCAGGTGCCGCACAAGTTTGGCGAAGGGCTGGCCGACGGCTTCGTCGGCGGAGATGCCGGTGAGCTCGGCACAGGCGCGGTTCCAGAAGCGCACCACGCCCTGGCGGTCCTGGCTGTGCACGGCCACCGACGGGCTCAGTTCGATCGCCGCGACGAAGCGGTACAGCCAGTCCAACGCTTCGCGCGCCGGCCCGCCGGAGGGGGTGGACAGGGGCGGCTCGGGCAATTCGCTGCTCACGACACAATCCTTTTCTCGAAGAAACGACGGCGCGATGCCGCCTCCAAGCGATCCATTCTTGATGCGGCCGCCCCTGCGCCGTTTGTGCGTACGCAAAGATATGACACCAGCATAAGCGGCATCGCGTTCCGTCCGCCTTTTCTGCACTTCAGCGTCCAAAAACCCCTGCTTGTCGCATTCCGATGGCGTCCGGTCTTGTCAATTTCTATAGTCCCCACCATGCGCACGGAGCTTCGCCTCACACAAGGTGGAGCACGCGCGCTCCCTCTTCCCTCCGCGCATTAAAACTCGCGCACTAAAAACCCGAATAACGGCCGCCATGAAAATCGAAACCTTGCCGCTCACGTCAAGCCCTCCTCCCGTTACTACCCGGCGCCGCTGGCGCAAGCCGGCCATCGTGCTGGTCGTGGCGGCGCTCGCGGCTGGCGGCTGGTTCGCTTATCAGGGCAATGCAAAGGGCAAGGCGGCGCCACCCGCGGCAAGCGCGGAGAAAAAGGCCGACAAGCCCACCGTTTTCGAGCTGGCGCAGAACGACGTCGTCACGGTCGAGTCGCGCGAACTGGCGCTGCGCCTGCCGCTGTCGGGTTCGCTCGCACCACTGGCGCAGGCCACCGTCAAATCGAAAGTCTCGGGCGTGGTGCTGAGCACGACCGTGCGCGAGGGCATGAACGTGAGCGCCGGCCAGGTCATCGCGCGCCTGGACGACGCCGACGCGCGCGCCCGCGTGGCCCAGCAAGCGGCCATGCTCAAGGAAGCGAACGCACGGCTGGCGCTGGCGAATAAGAACGAAGCCAACAGCCAGGCCCTGCTCAAGCAGAACTACATCTCGCAAAGTTCGTTCGACACGACGCGCAACAGCGTCGAGCTGGCGCAGGCAGCGGTCGACGCGGCGCGCGCCCAGCTGGACTTGGCGCGCATCGCGCTGAACGACACGACGATCCGCGCCCCCCTGTCCGGCGTGGTCAGCAAGCGCTTCGTGCAGGCCGGCGAAAAGCTCTCGCCGGACAGCCCGGTGATGGCGATCGTCGACCTGCAGCACCTGACGCTCGACGCCCAGGTGCCGGCGTCCGACATCCCGCGCGTGCAGGTCGGCCAGGAGGTGCGTTTCAAGGTCGACGGCTTCGACGGGCGCGCCTTCAGCGGCAAGGTGGCGCGCATCAATCCGGCCACCGAGCCGGGCTCGCGCGCGATGCTGGTGTATATCAGCGTGGCCAACGACGACGGCCTGCTGCGCGCCGGCATGTTTGCCAAGGGCGACATCACGACCGACAAATCGGCCGCGCGGCCGATCGTGCCGCTGGCGGCACTGCGCAAGGAGGGCGCGCGCGACGTCGTCTACCGGGTCGACGGCGGCAAGGTGGTGGCGCAGCCGGTCCATCTGGGCATGAAGAGCGAGGACGAGGGACTGGCGGAAGTCACCGGCGGCGTGGAAGCGGGCGCGGTGCTGCTGGCGGTGCCGCTCGACGGCGTCAAGCCGGGCAGCGCGGTCAAGCTAGCAGCGGCGGCAAAGGCGGCACCGTCTGCCGTTACCTTGGCGAAGAAGGACTGACGCCATGTGGATCACCAAAGTCAGCATCCGCCACCCGGTCTTCGCCACCATGGTCATGGTCGGCCTGATGGTGCTCGGCCTGTTCTCGTACCGCTCGCTCGGCGTGGAAAGCATGCCCAACGTCGAGATTCCGTATGCCTGGGTCGAGACCCAGTATCCGGGCGCCTCCCCGGAACAGGTTGAGAACGACGTCACGCGGCCGATGGAAGAAACGATTAACACGGTTAGCGGCATCAAGAACATCCGCAGCAATTCGTGGGAAGGCCGCAGCGGCGTCTCGATCGAATTCCACATCGCCACCAACATGGACAAGGCGATGCAGGATTTACGGGACAAGGTGGCGCGCGTGCGCCCCGGCTTCCCGAAGGAAGTGAAAGAACCCTTCGTCATCCGCGCCGATGGCGAGAATCAGCAGCCGATCGTGCGCCTGTCGGTGACCTCGAACGAACGCGACATGCGCGCCTTGTCGACGCTGGCGGAACAGGTGATCGTGAAACGCCTGCAAAGCGTGGCCGGCGTCGGTGAAGTGCGCACTGGCGGCGTGGCGCGGCGCCAGATCCTGGTCCACGTCAAACCCGAGCAGCTGCGCAGCCAGAACATCGGCATCGACGAAGTGCTGCGCGCGATCCAGGCGACCAATGCGAATCTCCCGGCCGGCAACCTGCAGTACGGTGCGGCCGAGCGCCTGGTGCGGGTCGAGGGCAAGATGCGCGAGGCGCGCGAGTTCAGGAACATCATCGTCGCGCGCCGCGCCAGCGGTCCGGTCTACCTGTCGCAGGTGGCCGACGTCGTCGACGGCGAGCGCGAAGAGACCTCGATCTCGCGCGTGAACGGCGTGCGCGCCATCTCGCTCGACATCACCAAGGTGCAGGATGCGAACACGGTGCAGGTCGGCACCGGCATCATGAAGATGGTCGAGCAGATGCGGAAAACGATGCCGGCCGACGTCCAGTTCCGCGTGATGGACGACCAGTCGACCACGGTCCAGCAACAGCTCGACAACGTCAAGCGCACCATCATCGAGGGGGCAATCCTCACCATGGTGATCGTGTTCCTGTTCCTGCATTCCTGGCGCAGCACGGTGATCACCGGCCTCACCTTGCCGATCTCGGTGCTGGCTTCCTTCATCGCGATGCGCTACTTCGGCTTTACCCTGAATTTCCTGACGCTGATGGCGCTGTCGCTGTGCATTGGCCTCCTGATCGACGATGCGATCGTGGTGCGCGAAAACATCGTGCGCCACCTCGGCATGGGCAAGAGCCACCTGCGCGCGGCCGAAGAAGGCACCAACGAGATCGGCCTCGCGGTGATGGCGACCACCTTCGCCATCGTCGCCGTGTTCGTGCCGATCGCCTTCATGGACGGCATCATCGGGCGCTTCTTCCTGCAGTTCGGCGTCACCGTGGCAGTGGCCGTGCTGGTGTCGCTGTTCGTCTCCTTCACGCTCGATCCGATGCTGTCCTCGGTGTGGCCGGACCCGGTGAAAGACCGCTTCAAGTATGTGCCCTGGCTGGGACGCGCGATGGCGCGCATCGAGGTCGGCATCGAGCACGTGCACGGCATCTACGGCCGCGTGCTGGCGCTGGCCCTGCGCTGGCGGAAATCGACGCTGGCGCTGGCGCTCGGCATCTTTGTCGGCAGCCTGTTCCTGATCCCGCTGATCGGCGGCGAGTTCGCCCCGAAAACCGACAACGGCTTCATCGAGATGCGCTTCAAAACGCCGGTGGGATCGAGCCTGGCCTATACCGACGGCAAAGTGAAGCAGGTCGAGGATGCGCTGCGCTCCTACCCCGAGATCGACGCGGTCAGCAGCGCCATCGGCGTCTACGAAGGCCACAACAGCGCCCAGGTGATCCTGAAACTGACCGATGTGCGCAAGACCAAACGGCGATCGCAGGAAGCGATGGAAGGCGTGATCCGCGAGCGCTTGTCGTCGATCGCCGGCATCACCATGTCGGTCGGGAACAAGCCGGTGTTTATCGCGATCCTCGGACGCGACGAAGCCAAACTCGACGCCGCCGCGCACAAGTTGATGGACAAGATGCGTGCGATCAAAGGCGTGGTCGACCTCGAGTACAGCCAGGAAGGGGCGAATCCCGCCACCGTCATCAAGATCAACAACGAACTGGCCAGCGACCTGGGCCTGTCGGTGGCGCAGGTGGGCGCGGCGCTGCGGCCTTTCGTCGGCGGCGACCAGATCAGCCAGTGGCTGGCGCCGGACGGCCAGAACTACGAGGTGAACGTGCAGCTGCCGAGGAGCGGCCGCCAGAAGGTGGCGGACCTGGCCGACCTGTCGCTGGCCTCGTCGCGCATGGACGCCGCCGGCAATCCGATCATGGTGCCGCTGCGCCAGGTGGTCGAATTCGTGCCCTCGCTCAGCCCGCAAGTGTTAAAACGCCAGGCGCTGGAACGGCGGGTGGCGATCTACGCCGGCATCGAAGGCCGGCCGTCGGGCGACGTCAACGCCGACATCAAGAAGGCGATGGAGTCGATCGAACTGCCGGAAGGCGTGCGCTTCGACGTCGGCGGCGATGCCGAGCAGATGGCCGAAACCATGGCCAACTTCGTGTCGGCGATCGCGATTGCGATCATCTTCATCTACCTGGTGCTGGCCTCGCAGTTCGGCAGCTTCCTGCAGCCGATCGCGATCATGATGTCGCTGCCGATGTCGCTCATCGGCGTGCTGCTGGCGCTGCTGGCGACGGGCAGCACCCTGAACATTTTCTCGGTGATCGGCGTGGTCATGCTGATGGGACTGGTGACCAAGAACGCGATCCTGCTGGTCGACTTCGCCAACCACGGCCAGCGCGAAGGCCGCGCCCAGTTCGCGGCGATCCTGGAAGCGGGGCAAGTGCGCCTGCGCCCGATCTTGATGACGACGCTGGCGATGATCTTCGGCATGCTGCCGATGGCGATCGGCGCTGGTGACGGCGGCGAAACACAAGCGCCGATGGGCCGCGCGGTAATCGGCGGGGTGATTACCTCGACGCTGCTGACCCTGGTCGTGGTGCCGGTGGCCTACAGTTATCTCGACAATATCGGCAAGCGTGCGCGCAAGTGGTTTGCCAAGGGGCACGAGGAAATTGCCGAGGTCATGCCGGTCGCCGCCAAGGAAAGCGTGTAACGTACGGGGTCATCGAGGCCAATGGCCTCGATGACGGGTTCACCGGGCATGCCCACGCGTGAACGCGCCGCAATGTTAGCTCCATTCGAAGCGAACATTGCGGCGCGTTATCGTATTCAGCAGGATTAGTGCAAGCGATGTGGCATGCGGTTCGAATAACCGAACCTTGCGGTGGGCATGCCCACCCTACGGCGTCTGCGTTTCCTGCGCATCCGCATTCATTGCAGCATCGGCTTCGGCGTCCTCCGCCCCCTCTTCCGTCAGCGCATTTGCCTCCCCATTCGGATTGGCCTTTGCTTCTGCTTTACGTTTGGCTTTTTCTTCCGCCTTGCGTTTCTTTTCCAGTTCCCGCTGCCGCTTCTCGTAACTGAAGTTCGTTTTGGCCATGATCACCTCATATGCTTGGTTGAATTGGTGCGCGACTATTATGCGCCAGTTAGGCTGCCAGGATTTGAATTAACCACGTGGGTGGTGCTGTGCATGCAGGTGCTTTAACCGTTCGCGCGCAACATGGGTATAGATCTGTGTGGTGGAAATGTCCGAGTGGCCCAGCAACAATTGCACCACGCGCAAGTCGGCGCCATGGTTCAACAAGTGCGTCGCAAACGCATGGCGCAGCGTGTGCGGCGACAGCGGAGCGCGGATGCCTGCCCTGAGCGCATGCTTTTTGATGACGACCCAGAACATCTGGCGCGTCATCGCCCCGCCGCGGCCGGTGACGAACAGAGCGTCGTCGACCTGGCCGTTGAGGATGATGCCGCGCGCATCGTTCAGGTAGCGTTCGAGCCAGGCGCGCGCCTCGCCGCCGAACGGGACCAGCCGCGTCTTGGCGCCCTTGCCGGTGACGCGCAGCACGCCGTCGTTCAAGCTGAGTTCGACAATTTTCAAGGCCACCAGTTCCGACACGCGCAGGCCGCTCGCGTACATCAGTTCGAGCATCGTGCGTTCGCGCAGGCCGAGCGGCGTCGACACGTCCGGCGCCGCCAGCAGGGCCTCGACCTGCGCTTCGCTGAGCGTGTGGACGAAACGCGTCGGCTGGCGCGCGGTGGCCATTTTGAGGCAGGGGTCGCTGGCAATGCGGCCCTGGCGCAGCGCCAGCGCATAAAACCGCTTCAATACCGACAGGCGCCGGTTGGCCGTGCTCGGTTTGGTGTCGGGATGGCGCTCGGCGAAATAGCCGGCCAGGTCTTCCGGGCCGACGCCCAGCAGGCCGCGGCCGGGCCGCTGCGTGTCCAGCCAGGTGAGAAACATGCGCATGTCGCGCCGGTAGGCGTCGAGCGAGTTCTTCGCCAGGCCCTGCTCGAGCCAGAGCGTGTCGCAGAACTCGTCGATCAGTCCCAGATCGCCTGCTGCTGCCATGGAGATGCGGTGGCGCCTTCGTGGCGCAGCAGCCAGCGCTTGACGGACAGGTGAAACCCGTTCTCGTCGTCGTGGCTGGCAAAGCCGCCGAGGCCGCCGGCGGCGGTCACGCGGTGGCAGGGAATGACGAGCGGGAACCAGTTGGCGCCGCAGGCCTGGCCGACGGCGCGCGGCGCCGAGCCGATGTCCTTGGCGATCCTGCCGTAGGTCTTGACGGTGCCGCGCGGGATCGCGCTGATCGCATCCCAGACGCGCTTCTGGAAAGCGCTGCCGGCGTCACACAATGGCAGATCGAACGTGAAATCGGGATCGGCCAGGTAGCGCTCGACCTGGCGCGCGGCGGCGTCGGCCACCGGGTCCTGCGCCTCCTTGGCCTCGAAGCGCGGCTGCAGGTAGACGAGCTCGCGCACCCGTCCGTCTTCGGTGCGGATGCCGATCGCGCCGAACGGGGCCGCCACGATGGCGGAAAACAGCTCGCTGCCTGGTTGTGTAGTCATGCCCTCAGTTTACTCCTCGCACGGCGCGGCCACCACCCCTTTTTCGCCTAGGAAATTACTCGTCCGTGCGGCTGACTCAGCGGAAAAAGATTATGCTGATTCCATACGTCAGAGGATTCCCATGCCGCCCGCGAAACGCATCCTGGCTTTACTTCTCCTCCTTGGCTGCCTGGCCAGGGCGGAGTCCGTATCGCAGGGCGCATTGGCGGATGGACCAGCGCTCGCGTCACCAGCGCCCTTGCGCGTCGGCGTCTATCCGAATGCACCGAAACTGTTCATCGACGACGGCGGCAAGGCGTCCGGCATCCTGGTCGAACTGCTGCAGGAGATCGCCAGCGCCGAGCACTGGACGCTCGAATTCGTCGCCTGCGAATGGCAGGCCTGCCTGCAGGCGCTGGAAACTGGCCGCATCGACCTGCTGCCGGACATGGCCTGGTCCGAGGAGCGTGCGCGCCGCTACGCATTCCACCAGGTGCCGGCGCTGCACAGCTGGTCGCAAATCTATACGCAGCGCGGCAACAAGATCCGTTCCCTGCTCGACCTGAGGGGCCGCCGCATCGCCGTGCTGGCCAACTCGATCCAGGCGCTCACGCTGCCCAACGTGCTGGCCGGCTACGGCGCGGTGCTGGTGCCGGCAGACTCGCTCGAACGCGCGTTTGCCCTGGTCGCCGCCGGCCAGGCCGATGCCGTGGCGGCCAGCCATTATTTTGGCGACGCCGCCGCCGGCAGGCATGGGCTCGAGGGGACGCCGGTCGTGTTCAATCCGGCGCGCCTGCACTATGCCGCCATGCCGGGACGCCGCCAGGCGGCGCTCGACGCCATCGACCGCCACCTCGCCAGCTGGCGCGCCGATCCGAACTCGGTATATTTCAACACGCTGCGCCGCTGGCAGGCCGGCAGTCCCGCGGCGCCGCTGCCGACCTCGCTGCTGTGGGTGCTGGCCGCCACGGTCGGCCTGCTGCTCTCGGCGCTGGCGGTGGCCAGCTGGCTGCGCACCGAGGTGGCGGTGCGCACGCGCGAACTGCGCGACAACGAGCGCAAGCTGGCGACCATCCTCGACAGCGTCGATAGCCTCATCTACATCAAGGATGCGCAGTCGCGCTACCAGTACGCCAACGGCGCCATGTGCCGCCTGCTCAAGCGCCCGGCGGCGGCCATCGTCGGCCAGACCGACGAGGTCCTGTTCGGCCCCGAGCAGGCGCAGATGACGCGCGCTGGCGACCTGGCCGTGATCGAGGAACACCAGCGCTTCGTCTCCGAAGAGCGCCTGTTCGACAAGGTCTACATCACCACGAAAATCCCGCTCATGCATGGCGAGGAGGTCACGCAGCTGTGCGGCATCACCACCGACATCACGCCGCACAAGCAGGCCGAGGAATCGCTGCGCATCGCCGCGACCGTGTTCCAGTCGGGCGCCGGCATGTGCGTGCTCAGCCCGGACGCCGTGATGATCGAGGCGAACCGGGCCTGGGGAGAACTCTACGGGCGCAGCGCCGAGGAACTGCCCGGCACGCCGTTCCCGCATTTTTCGCTGGAAGCGGAGGGCGACGACGGCCGCGAACGGATGTGGGACACGGTGCGCGAGCAGCAGTCCTGGCAAGGCGAAGTCTGGATGCAGCGCCACGATGGCCGCCGCTATCCGGCCTGGCTGACGGTGACCGCGGTGCGCGACGCAAGCGGCGTGCTGACCAATTTCGTCTGCACCCAGTCCGACATCAGCGCGCGCAAGCAGGCCGACGAAAAGATCGTCCAGCTGGCCTATTACGACGCACTGACCGGACTGCCGAACCGGCGCCTGCTGTATGAACGGGTCGCGCACTGCCTCGGCCTGCACGGGCGCACCGGCCGCACCGGCGCCCTGCTGTTCCTCGACATGGACAATTTCAAGGACCTCAACGATAGCCGCGGCCACGCCGTCGGCGACGAGCTGCTGCAGCAGGTGGCGGCGCGCCTGCTGGCCTGCACGCGCGAGATCGATACCGTGGCGCGCCTGGGCGGCGACGAATTCGTGATCCTGCTCGAATCGAGCGGCGTCGACGAAGCGGAGGCGCAGCAGCACGCCGAAGTCGTCGGCGAAAAGATCCTGAGTGCCCTGCGCGACCCGTTCGAGGTCGGCGGCGCCGTGCACCACGCCAGCTGCAGCATCGGCATCACGCTGTGCACCGGCCAGAAGGACGAACTCGACGACCTGATGCGGCGCGGCGACCTGGCGATGTACGAAGCCAAGCGGCAAGGCCGCAACACGCTGCGCTTCTTCCAGCCGTCGATGGAACAGGAGGTGACTTACCGCACCGAGATCGAAACCGAACTGCGCGCGGCGCTGCTGCATTCGCAGTTCGTGCTGCACTACCAGGGGCAGGTCGATGGCGACGGCATCATGACCGGCGCCGAAGCGCTGGTGCGCTGGCAGCATCCGACGCGCGGGCTGGTGGGACCGGCCGGCTTCATCGCGATTGCCGAAGCGTCCGGCCTGATCGTACCGCTCGGGCGCTGGGTGCTGCGCACCGCCTGCGAACAGCTGGCGCTGTGGGCGCAATCTCCGGCCACGGCGCAATTCACGCTGGCCGTGAACGTCAGCGTGCGCCAGTTCCTGCAGGCGGACTTCGTCGAAGAGACGCTGGCCATCGTGCGCGCCAGCGGCGCCAATCCGATGCGTCTGAAGCTGGAGCTGACGGAAACGCTGATGATCGAGGGCGTCGAGGAAACCATCGGCAAGATGCGCGCCCTGCGCGAACACGGCATCTGCTTCTCGCTCGACGATTTCGGCACCGGCTACTCGTCGCTGAGCTACCTGAAGCGGCTGCCGCTCGACCAGCTGAAAATCGACCAGAGCTTCGTGCGCGACGTGCTGGTCGACCCCAACGACGCCTCGATCGCGCGCAGCGTGGTGGCGCTCGGCAAATCGCTGGGCCTGAGCATCATCGCCGAAGGAGTCGAGACCGAAGCCCAGCGCAACTTCCTGGCGGGGATCGGGTGCGATCACTGGCAGGGGTATTTGTTCAGCCGGCCGGTGGATGCGAGGACGCTGGAAGAACTCGCGGCGTAGGATGGAAGACCCGCGGCGCCGAGGTAACGTAGGGTGGGCTCCCGAGCCCACGCGTTGCGACGCATGCGCAGCGACGATGTAACAACAACCGAGGAGCAAGCATCGCGGGAGGTTTCCGGAAGCGTTGCGGTACGCATCGGCACGTACGCGTGGGCTCGGGAGCCCACCCTACGGTGCGCGGCGGCCACGTATCGATGCGGGCGCCATCGCTGCGGTGAACCGAAATTTGGACAAAAAAAAGCGCACCCAAAGGTGCGCTTCAATCATCAGGCACGTCCCGGCCGTTTGGTCGATGCCAACGGCTTCTGTCGAACGTGTGTCTCCTCGCATGATCTCCGGTATGGACTACCGTATTTTTGTGCCCTCCCCAAGACGTGTGTCCGGGTTGCCTGCACCGCTTTGGTGCCGCAGTGCCCAATCATAACGCAACTGTCCGACAGAGAATAGTTTTTTATATACGGTTTTTGAATTCCCGGCACGGACGAGGTTTGTGCGCCACACGCCAGTATTGACGCCTCTTCTACTGACCCAGGCGTCATTACTTGCGGGCCGCTTCGCGCGTCATCGCGTCGATCAGTTCCTTGCCGATGCGGCGCTCCATCTGGCGGTGTACCGGCAGCAGCGCCGCGCGCCACTGCGCCTGTTCCTGCGGCGTCAGGTAATAAATCGTGGTCTTGCCGGTCTTGCGGATCGCGTCCAGCGCGCGGTCGTTGTCGCGCTGGGCGATGGTCTTCTCGAACGCGGTGGCGTCGCGCATCGCCCGTTCCAGCGCGGCGCGCACGTCGCCTGGCAAGCCGTCCCAGAACTTGCGGTTGACGATCACGGCGTAGCCGAGGTAACCGTGGTTCGACACCGTGAGGTGCTTTTGCACTTCATGCATGCGCTGGGTGTACATATTCGAAGGCGGATTCTCGGTGCCGTCGACCACGCCCGTTTCCAGCGCCTGGTAGGCTTCCGAAAACGCCATCACCTGGGGCCGGGCGCCGAGCGCGCGCATCTGGGCGTCGAGTACGGTCGAAGACTGGATGCGCATGCGCAGGCCGCGAAAATCGGCCGGCACGTGCAGCGGGCGGTTGGCCGACATGATCTTGAAACCGTTGTCCCAGTAGGCCAGGCCGGTGATGCCTTTCGACTGGAGTTTACGCAACAGGTCGCGCCCGATCGGGCCTTCGGTGACGGCGTACAGCGCCGCCTTCGAGGGAAAGATATACGGCAGGTCGAAGGCTTCGAATTCCTTTACGCCGAGCGGGCCGAACTTGGCCAGCGAGGGCGCCAGCATCTGCACCGCGCCCAGCTGCAGGGCTTCGAGCTCTTCCTTGTCCTTGTAGAGCTGGCTGTTCGGATACACTTCCACCTTGACCCGCCCGCGCGTGTACTGTTGGGCGAGCAGCTTGAAACGTTCGGCCGCCTGCCCTTTCGGGGTCTCGGGTGCGACCACGTGGCTGAACTTGATGACGATCGGGGCTTGCGCCCAGGCGTTGCCGAATGAGGCAACAAAGACCGCCACGGCGGCCAGGAACTTGATGGACATGCGTCGATAAAGAAAAAGCAATAAGGGGTGGCGGTTGCGTTGCCGCGACAGCAGTCCACAATAGCATCCGACAAGAAAACCTTCCACATTCCCATGAAAAACCCGTTCTCGCTGCGCCGCCGCGCCAACCTGGCCCGCCCCTGGCGCTGGCTGGTGCCGCTGCTGCTGGTGCTGCTGTTTCTTGCCGTGCTGTTCTGGCTGCCCTGGCAGGCGCGCCAGATGGAAACCACCGAGCGCCAGGAGCAATTGATTGCGGATACGCTGTGGGTCGAGCAAACACTGCGCTTCGAGCTGACGCGTAGCGAAGAAGCGCTGGCCACGCTCGGCACCGACCTGGTGCGCAAACCGCCGCCGCCCGCTGTCTTGCAGGCGCGCATGGCGCAAATGTTCAAGAACGGCCCGGAGCTGCGCCGCGTCTTGTGGCTGAGTCCGGACGGCGAGGTGCTGGCGCGCCACGGCAGCGACCTGCCCCAGGACACGCCCGCCCCCAGCCTGACCGACACCCAGGAAATGGCGCGTTTGACCCGCGCCGGCCGCTACACCGAACCCTACGGCGCCGGCGCGCATTCTCCCGCCCTGCTCGACTATTACCTGCCCCTGTACCGCGGCGGCGCCTACGCCGGCAGCCTGGTCGCCACCTACAGTCTGAAAGTGCTGCTCGACGAAACGGTGCCCTGGTGGTTCGCCCAGGACAATGCCCTCTCCCTGCTCGACCGCAACGACGCGCCGGTGGCGGCGCGCGCCGACGGCGGCCCGGGGCGCGGCGTCTACACGCACCGGCGCGCGCTCGATTTACCCGGCGCCTCGATCGTGCTGGCCACCGACAGCGTCAAGAACGCGCCGCGCCTGCTGCCGAATTTGCTGGTGGGCTCGGTGATCGTGCTGGCCCTCGGCCTGCTGATGAGCCTGATGACGCTGTGGCGCCACATCTCGCGCACGCTGGCGGCGGAAGCCGCGCTGCGCCAGCAGATGGCGTTTCGCACGGCAATGGAAAACTCCCTGATGACCGGCCTGCGTGCACGCGACCTCGAAGGGCGCGTCACCTACGTCAACAAGGCTTTTTGCGAGATCGTCGGCTTGCCGCCGGAAGAGCTGGTCGGGCGCAAGCCGCCGATGCCTTACTGGGCGCCGGAAGTGCGCGGCGATTACGAACAGCGCTTCGCCGGCGTGCTGGCCGGTACCGTGACGCCGCAGTTCGAAACCGTGTTCCAGCGCTCGGACGGCGTGCGCGTGCCGGTGCTGGTGTTCGAGGCGCCCCTGGTCGACAGCCGCGGCAAACAGACCGGCTGGATGAGTTCGATCCTCGACATCACCGACCGCAAGAAGGCCGAAGAACTCAACCGCCAGCAGCAGGAAAAGCTCGAGACCAGCGCACGCCTGGCGACGATGGGAGAAATCTCGTCGATGCTGGCGCACGAACTGAACCAGCCGCTGGCGGCGATTTCGAGTTACACGGCCGGCGCCCTGAACGTGCTCGAACGCGCCGACAAGGGCGTGCCGATCGAGCCGACCCTGCTGCGCCGCGCGCTGGAGCAGGCGCGCCAGCAGGCACAGCGCGCCGGCCAGATCATCAAGAGCGTGCACGAGTTCGTGAAAAAGAGCGAACCGCAGCGCGAGACGGTCGACATCCACAGCGTCGTCGACGGCGTGCGCGCGCTGATCGAACTGCAGACGCGCCAGTCCTACGTGGCGCTGCAGATCAACCTGCCGGCGCAACTGCCGCCGGTGCTGGCCGACCGGGTGATGCTCGAACAGGTGCTGCTGAACCTGACGCGCAACGGCATCGAGGCGATGGCCGGCGTCGCCCCCGAGCGGCGCATCCTGCAGATCACGGCCGCCGCCGACGCCGCCCAGGTGTCGGTGTCGGTGATCGACCATGGCCACGGCATCGCGCCCGACGTCGCCGAGCGCCTGTTCTCACCCTTCTTCTCGACCAAGGCCGAAGGCATGGGCATGGGCCTGTCGATCTGCCGCACCGCGATCGAATTCCACGGTGGTACGCTGAACCACGCGCCGAACCCGGACGGCGGCACGGTCTTCACCTTCAGCCTGCCCCGCTCCACCGCCGCGGGCGCGGTCGAGCTACAATAACGCACCATCAGGAGACCTTCGCATGCTGCATATCGTCGACGACGAAGACGTGATCCGCGACGCCCTCGCGTGGCTGGCGCAATCGCGCGGCCTCGCCGTGCGCGGCCATGCGGGCGGCCAGGCCTTTCTCGACGCCCTCGGCGAACCCGATGCCGACGGCGATTGCGTGTTGTTAGATGTGCGCATGCCCGACATGAACGGCATCGCCGTCTTCGAACAGATCATCCAGCGCGGCTGGCTGGCGCGCATGCCCGTCATCTTCCTCACCGGCCATGGCGACGTGCCGATGGCGGTCGATTCGCTGAAACGCGGCGCCTTCGACTTCTTCGAAAAACCCTTCAACGACAACGACCTGATGGACCGCGTCGACCAGGCCCTGGCCGCCTCGCGCAACGCCGCCAGCGCCGCGCAAGTACAGGCCCGCCTGGCGACCCTGTCGGCGCGCGAGCGCGAAGTGCTCGACCTGATCTTGGCCGGCAAGATGAACAAGGTCGTCGCCGACGAACTGGGCATCAGCATGCGCACGGTCGAGGTGCACCGGGCGCATATTTTCGACAAGATGCAGGTCAAGACGGCAGTAGAGTTGGCGGGGTTGTTGAAATAGTTCGTGGGGCTGTTGCCTGCACGGTTATCGGTATGTTGAATCCGCGTGGGCAGAGCCCACCCTACGGGCACCGCTAACGCCAAGATCATACGAAACCCGGATACGTACCGTGTCCCGTAGGGTGGGCTCCGCCCACGCGGATCGTGCATACTGCTAGCGGCTCAGCAACAGCTCCACCGCCGCTCGCACACCCGCTCAGCCACAACTTCCAGTCACAAACCAGCGCGCACAGAACGTGCCGCCCACCCGCCCTTTTCGACGATCGCTTGTAAAATCCAAAATTGAACGCGTCGCCGCTTGCGCCCCGCGACGCCAACTTCTTTAGGGAAAGCAGATGAACGAAAAGACAGTTGCAGACAGGATGTTTTTGCGTAACGCGAAAGCGATGCAGATCATCAATGGCGGCGTGCACCCGACGGTTGTAGCGCAATTTCCGCAGGAATTGATCCAGGAAGGCGATGGCCCCTTCGACGTGATCATGATGTTTTGCATGAATCGCAAGGACCTGGAACAGTACCTGCCGCAGGCCAAGGAACGCCTCGGCGACAAGGGCTCGCTCTGGATCGCCTACCTGAAGCAGACCGCCTCGAAAGCCACTGATATCAATCGCGACTCAATCAACGCCTATCTGAAGGAAAACGGTATCACAGCCGTGGCGATGATCTCGATCGATGGCGACTGGTCGGCGATGCGCGCCAAGCGCATGGAACTATGATTGGTGGCGTAGCAACGCCCACTCGACGTGCTCGCGCACCAGCGCGGACGGGTGTTCTGCGCGCGCCCGCAATGCCGCCACGATGAGCGGATCGCCGCGCCGCCCTTCCGCCGCATTTCCCATCCCGACCGCCAGGTTGCGCAGCCAGCGCTCGTGACCGATGCGCCGGATCGGACTGCCTTCCATGCGGCGGTTGAATTCTTCTTCTTCCCACGCGAACAACTCGACCATGCTGGAACCGCCGAGCCCGTTGCGTTCCTCGAAATCCGGCACCGTCGCGCGCTGGGCGAACTTGTTCCACGGGCAGGCCAGCTGGCAATCGTCGCAGCCGTAGATCCGGTTGCCGATCAGCGGGCGCAGCTCGACCGGAATGCTGCCCTTGAGTTCGATCGTCAGGTAGGAAATGCAGCGCCGCGCATCCAGCCGGCCGGGGCCGAGGATGGCCTGCGTCGGGCACAGGTCGATGCAGTTGCTGCAGGCGCCGCAATGGTTCGACGTGGCAGCATCGACCGGCAAGGGCAAGTCGACCAGGATCTCGCCGATAAAAAAGGTCGAGCCGGCGTCGCGCGAGAGCAGCAGCGTGTGCTTGCCGCGCCAGCCCAGGCCCGCCTTTTCCGCCAGCGGCAATTCCATCACCGGCGCCGAATCGGTAAACACCCGGTAGCCATACTCGCCGATCTCGGTTTTCACGCGCTCGGCCAGTTGCGCCAGGCGGTTGCGCAGCACCTTGTGATAGTCGCGCCCGCGCGCATACATCGACACCACGGCCGCGCCGGGTTCGACCTGGCGGGCAAGTTCGCGTTCGCGCCAGCCATCCGTCAAAGGCAGGTAATCCATGCGCGCCACGATCGCGCGCACCGTGCCCGGCACCAGTTCGGCCGGCCGGGCGCGCTTCATGCCGTGGCTTGCCATATAATCCATCTCGCCGTGGTGCCCCGCCGCCAGCCAGGCGCGCAGCCCTTCCTCGGCGTGCGCCAGGTCGACGTCGGCGATGCGCACGTCGGCAAAGCCGAGTTCGCGGCCCCAGGCCTTGATGGCGCGGGTCAGTTCCTGCAGGTCGGGAGATTCGATGGACATTCGGTCTGAAGACAATCGCGGCGCAGGTGCGCGCCGCCAAACCTCACATTTTAATTGATGCAGCACTTCACAGCCTACCTGCCGGACGAATCGGCGACCGCCGACTTTGGCGCCGCCCTGGCGCGCGCCGTCGTGCCCGGCCTCGTCATCTACCTGCACGGCGACCTCGGTGCCGGCAAGACCGCGCTCACGCGCGCCCTGCTGCGCGCGGCCGGTTATGCGGGCACGGTCAAGAGCCCAACCTATACCTTGTCGGAACCCTATCGCGTGGAATTGAATGGCGCGCCGGTGAACGTCATCCATTACGACCTGTACCGCATGTCGAGTCCGGAAGAATTCCTCGATGCCGGCTTTCGCGAAGACTTCGACGGCAAGAATATCTGCATCGTCGAATGGCCGGAAAAAGGCGAGCCGGTGTTGCCGCCACCCGACGTCCGCGTTTTGCTCAACGTCAGCGGCGTTGGACGTACTGTAGAATTACAGGCGTTGTCTCAACAGGGCCTGTTATGCCTCGACCGCCTCTCCTACGCCCAGCCACGCTGACTTCCCCCGCCCGCCGCCGTACCGTGCTCAAGCTCGGCGGTACGCTGCTGCTGTCCGTGGTCGCCCCGCTGCCGGCGCGCGCCGCCCAAATCCTCGCCGTGCGCGTCTGGCCGGCGGAGGACTACACGCGCGTCACGCTGGAAAACGACACCGACCTCAAGGCCGAGCACTTCCTGGTGCCCGATCCGCCGCGCCTGGTGGTCGACATCGATGGCCTGGCCCTGAACGACACCCTCAAAGGCCTGGTCGCCAAGATCGAATCGAACGACCCGTACATCAAGCAGGTGCGCGTCGGCCAGAACCGCCCCAACGTGGTGCGCCTGGTGTTCGACCTGAAGGAAGCGGTCAAGCCGCAGGTGTTCACGCTGGCCCCGGTGGCCGAATATAAACACCGGCTGATTTTCGACCTGTATCCGGTGCGCGAAGCCGATCCGATCGCCGCCCTGATCGAAAAGGGAGAATGGTCGCCCGGCGACGGCACGGCCACCGCGGTGCCGGCCGTGCCGGTGCCGCCGGCGCAGCCGGTCGCGCCCGATCCGGTGGCGCGCCTGGAAGCGGAAATCGCCGCGATGAACGCCAATCCGGCGCCACGCGTGACCCAACCCGCATTGATACCGCCGCAGGTGCTCGGCAAGCCGGGGGCAAAGCCGGCGCTCCCCGCCAACAACGTGGTGCGCATGGTCACCATTGCGCTCGACCCCGGCCACGGCGGCGAAGACCCGGGCGCGATCGGCCCGAGCGGCACGCGCGAAAAGGACATCGTGCTGGCGGTGGCGAAAAAACTGAAGGCGCGCCTGGAAGCGCTGCCGAATACGCGCGTCATGCTCACCCGCGACGGCGATTATTTCGTCCCGCTCGGCACGCGCGTGGAAAAGGCGCGGAAGGTGCAGGCCGACCTGTTCGTCTCGATCCACGCCGACGCCTTTATCGAAGCGCGCGCACGCGGCTCCTCGGTATTCGTGCTCTCCGAAAAAGGCGCCAGCTCGACGGCGGCGCGCTGGCTCGCGACCGACCAGAACAAGGCCGACCTGATCGGCGGCGTGAATTTCGCGAAGCACGACCGCCAGCTGGCGAGCGTCCTGTTCGACCTGTCGACGACGGCGCAGATCAACGACAGTTTAAAACTGGGCAAAGCGGTGCTGGGCGAGATCGGCGGCATCAACCGCCTGCACAAGGCAGCCGTCGAGCAGGCGGGCTTCGCGGTGCTGAAGGCGCCCGACATCCCCTCGATCCTGGTCGAGACGGCGTTTATCTCGAATCCGGAAGAGGAAGCGAAACTCCGCGACGACGGCTACCAGGACCAGCTGGCGAACGCGATCACCAAGGGCATCAAGCGGTATTTTTCGGCGAATCCGCCGATGGCGAAGAGCCGGACGACGTAAGACAGCAATCGCGCTCCTAACCGTGTGGACACGCCACGTCCTTAACCGGTTGCCTGCGCTGCTGGCAGGCGCTTCCGGGTTGACTCAAGCGTTCCGGGAAAAGATGAAGCGGTCCATATCGGTTCCTACCGCAATCACCTTCAGCCTGGGCGCATCCAGCCCCTGCTCGTGCCGCTTCTTCAGCAAGGTGTAAAGCCGCACGACATTATGGAAGTCGCTCGGTACGATACAGCCGATGCTGCCGTTGTGTCCCCGCCCGTGAATGGCAAATCCGTCTCTTCCGTACACGGCCGTCCCTTCGAGCGGAAGAATGCGAATCCAGTTTTCCTTTGTTTCGTGGGGATGGAGTTCGTAAACACCCATCGGAATGGGGCCGCCGATCTTCGTGATTTCCCCTCCCGATGAAACGCCCTTGACGTGGACTGCAAAAGGATTGTTGGCAAGGCGTGGATCGAGCGCGCCGGCTGTTTTGCTGCCCGCTCGTCCACCGGAGCCGGCATAGGCGTTGAATACTTCCTTCTTGCCATCGCATTCTAGTTCGCCGGTCAACCGGCTCTCGGGAATATTGTAGAGAAATTCACAGGTAGCGCTCATCTCACACTCCTTCAGGTAACGAGCATGGTCCATGGCGTGATGCGATTCAAACAATCATAGTCGGACCTCCCGTGAATTTTCAATTCCAATGCACGCGTAACGGCTTCAGTGTCGCGTGTTGGATACGGCTTGCCTGTCACGCCCCGCGTGGCATACTAGCCGGCCCACATTCGAACCGTTTTCGACATGAACTCTTCCGACGCCGCCATCGCCACCACCTTCGGCCAGTTGCCATCCCTGCTGCTCAGCGCGCCCGACGGCGCCCAGGCGAGCATCACGCTGTACGGCGCCCACCTGGTGTCGTGGCGCGGCGCCGACGGGCGCGAGCGCCTGTTCTGCAGCGCCAAATCCGCGCTCGACGGCAGCAAGGCCATCCGCGGCGGCGTGCCGGTGATCTTTCCCCAATTTGCCGAACGCGGCAGCGGCATGCGCCACGGGTTCGCGCGCGTCAGCACCTGGCGCGTGCGTGCATCCGGTATCGACGATGGCTGGGCGTATGCCGTTCTTGCATTGACCCCGGCCGACCTGGCCCCGGATCACGCGCAAGCCTGGCCGCACGGTTTTGAACTGGCGCTGCGGATGGCGATCCGCGCCAACGAGCTGACGATGCGCTTCGAGGTGCGCAACACGGGCAGCGCTGCCTTCCCGTTCGCGGCGGCGCTGCATACCTATTTCCTGGTCGACGACGTGACCGGCATCCGCATCCTCGGCGTCGAACGCGAAGAGCTGGCGATCAGCGACAAGTTCGACCGCGTGTACGAAGGGGTCGAGCCGCGCCTGGCGCTGGTCGATGGCGGCGTGGTGCTGACCTTGCGCCAGCAGGGATTTCCGGACGCGGTCGTGTGGAATCCGGGAGCGCAGGATGCGGCGGCGCTGGCGGACATGGGCGATGAAGAATACCGGCGCTTCGTGTGTATCGAGCCGGCGCTGTTGGACGGGCCGATGCTGCAACCTGGTGAAAGCTGGTTAGGCGAATACCACGTCAGCTGAGTGCCATCGCTTGCTAGGGCGACGTAACGTGAAAGAAACCACTATCGAGACGTGCGCAGTCCTGGCCAGTCAAGGCCATTATTTTTGATGACAACAAGTTCAAGCAGGTTGATTGATCAACCCGAACTTGGTCAGTGCCTTGATCCAGCGCGGCGCGTTTTTCTTCACTGACATGGCTTCGTAATCGGTGGCGCTATCCCGGTAGTACTGGCCCCTTTTGAGCATGTGGAAGATGGTGCGCAGGATTNGCCTGAAATTTCGATTTGAAGACGGACGTCGTTCGGCTGGCCGAGTGTGCGAACTCGCAAAGCAGGCGGCGTACGTAGAGGTTGCCTTTGGTGGCGCGGCCTGATTTGCGTTTGCCGGCCGATTCGTTGTTGCCAGGGCAAACCCCGACCCAGGATGCGAGACGATCCGGGCTGCCAAAGGCATCCATGTCGGTGCCAATTTCGACGAGGAGCATGGCAGCGCCAATCAGGTCGATGCCTGGAAGGGTTTGCAGCAGTGCCAGCGCATTGCGCTGCTCGGCCATGCCAGCCAATAATTGACTGTCGAAGCGCGCGATGCGCGCTTCAATTTCTTCGATGTGCTGCATCAGTTCGTGCAGGACGAAGCGGTGACTTGGCGTCAGGTCGCCCTGCAGAGCTTCGAACAACTCTTCGCGGCTGGCCTTGAAACGCGTGCTGGCCAAGGCCAGTATTTCCTGCACGCTGGCCTCGGCAATGAGGGCCTTGACCATCTTGCGCGCCGCTACACCGTGCACATCGCTGACGACAACGCCAAGCCGGATTCCACTGTCGCTGAGCACCTTGTGCAGCCGGTTTTTCTCGGCCGCTAGTTGGCCAACGAGCTTCTGCCGCTGACGCGATACCAGACGCAATTCACGCAGGCGCGCGGGCGGAATGAACGAGCCGCGCAGCAGCCCTGCACGGCCCAGCGTAGCCAGCCATTGCGCATCGCTGACATCGGTTTTGCGCCCAGGCACGTTTTTGACATGTTTGGCGTTGACAACGAGCGTTTTGAGACCAGCCGCTTCCAGTGTCGCGTACGGACTTTTCCAGTAGATGCCCGTACTTTCCATCACCACCAACTCGACCTTCAGCGACGCAGCCCACTCAGCGAGCGCCTTGCGGTCGCGCTTGAAGGTGCCGAACTGACGCTGTATGAGCTGCGGTTCGCCATTCTCATCTTCAATCAATGCACACGCCGTTATCTGTGCCTGGTGCACGTCCAGACCCAGCACGCGTTTATAGAGTGCCGCCAGATTCATTTTTCACCTTTTAAGGTAAAGTTAGAAAATGGAAGGCAGCGATGCGGAAAAGCTGAAGTAGCCTGAAGGCGACAAGTCGCCAGCGGCCTGCTTAACGTTCGCTCTCTGAGGAAGCAATCCGGGGTACGAGTCAGCTCCGCGGGTCACGTTAGGGTCGGGGTTGGCACCTCCACGATAATGCGCGACCTCTATCGTTGCCTTCCACCCCTATTTTCTTTCATGCTCCGGGGCGGCGGCGCTCGCAATGACCGTTAGGGTGGGCGGGTTCCCCGCCCACGCGTTCAACGCACGTATGCAAACCATCATCCTCGATCGGTCACGCGCTGGTTGAACGCGTGGGCGGGGAACCGCGGGGCCGCCTAGGCCCACCCTACGTCGCAAAGGCAAACGCTGCGTAATTCTTACAAAAAAAAGCCGGCAACGCCGGCTTTTCCTTTAATTCGACTCCTTCACCATCCGCCCTTCGCTCGCCTGCACCGGCCGCGCATTGAGCGGATACAGGCGCGAGAACAGCGCCATTTGCGCCGGCGAAGCCGTCATCGGCTGCTTCATCACGATCCACAGCACGTTCTCGGTGCAGGGCGGCTCGGTCAGCGAGCCCATGTAGGTGTAGTATTCGCGCCGGTTCGGCAGCAGCTCGAACGCGTCGAGTTCGATGCCGGGTGCGCCGAGTTGCCCCTTCTCCAGCGGGATGTTGTTCCACACCGTCTGGATGGCATCATTGGCCTTGCCGCGCTCGAGCAGCACCGCCACCACCGCCAGCCGGCCGCGCGCATCGCGGTGCACCAGGTGGATCACCATCTCGGTGCCCTTGCCGTTGATCTTTTCTTCCGACGGACGATGGAAGTGGAACTGCACCAGTTCGAAGCGCTCCACGCCCACATTCAGGAAATTGCCGCGCGCGAGGTTCACCTGCACCGTGTGGCCGTTGTCGATCTCGGTAAAGGTCGAGGGACGGTAGTCGAAATCGATCTCGTCGAGGTCGACCTTGATGCCGTCGCGGATGTCGATCGGCGACTGGCGGTTGCCCTTGCCGCACTGGGACCAGGCCGGGTTGATCTTGCCCCAGTTGTCGGGGCCGAACTCGCCGTCGTAATCCCAGTGGGTGCTGACCTTCGGCGCGGCGGCGACCACGGCCAGCGCCGCTTCCTTCTTACGCCTGGCGTCGGCCGCCTTTTTCGCTTTCGCGGCGGCGGCCACGCGTGCGGCCTGCTTGGCGCGCATCTCGGCCAGGCGCTCGGCAATGCGTACGGACAGGTCGACCTGGTCTTCGTCGTCGGGCGCGGAGATGGCGGCGGCGGCCTTGTCGGCTGTGGCCGCAGTCACGGCTGCCTTGGGCGGCTTTTCGACCAGGGACTTGTCGATGAGCGGCTTGTCGATCAGTGGCTTGGCGACGATCGACGGCGCCGCTTTGGCGCCGTGCTCGGCGGCCGGCTTCTCGATCGCCTTGGCCGGTTTGGCCAGTTCGGCCGCCAGCTTGGCGGCGGCGTCGGCGGTTTTCTTCGCTGCATCAGGCGCCGGCTTGGCAGCCTCGGCGGCTGGCTTGGCGGCGTGCGGCGCGTCGGACGCGCTTGCGCTGAGCATGACAAAACTGCAGGCAAACAGGGCGATCAGGTTACGCATGGGGTAAGGGAAAGTACATTCACCCTCCCTTAACGACGCTTCCGTACGGAAACTTGAGCGCAGAAGTAAAAACGCGCCGGATAATCCGGCGCGCTGGTCCATCCGGCAACGTCGCTGCTTAACGGCTGAGCACCTTGCGCCCGAACTTGTACAGCCCGCCAATCGCGAGCGGCACCAGCGCGGCGCTGACGCCGACCAGGACGATTTCCGTCAGGTGGTTGCGCACCACCGGGATATTGCCGAAGAAATAGCCGGCAGTCACTAGGCTGGCCACCCACAGCACGGCGCCGGTCACGTTGTACAGCTGGAAGCGCCAGTGGGTCATGTCCGACACGCCGGCCACGAAGGGGGCAAAGGTACGCACCACCGGCACGAAGCGCGCCAGGATGATGGTCTTGCCGCCGTGCTTTTCGAAGAAATCGTGAGTGCGGTGCAGCGCATCCTTGTTGATCCAGCGGTAGTTATGGGTAAACATGCGCTGGCCGACGGCTTCGCCGATGTAGTAATTCAGGGTATTCCCGGTGACTGCGGCAACGATCAGCAAGGACATCAGCAACGGATAGCTCATCTGGCCGGTGGCGCAAAAGGCGCCGGCGATGAACAGCAAGGTGTCGCCTGGGAAGAAAAACAGGACCACCAGGCCCGTTTCGCAGAACACGATAGCGAACAGGACAATATAGACATAGATGCCGTACTCGGCCAGCAGCACACCCAGCGTCTTATCGACATGAAGAATCATGTCGAAAAATTGCATCAGATCCATAATTTTCCTAAACGGTAACAGCGAATCATACCATCAGACAGCCATGCCAAACGGCTGGGACGCCATGCGCCGCACCAGATTTTCACTGAGTGTTAAGTTTTTTATACAGGCCAAAAATCGCGATTACAATTGCTCAACATTAACAACGGGGAGCGGGAGATGAAGGCAGTCAGGATGGTAGTCGGGGCCGGCATGGCGCTGGCCGTGCTCGCAGGCAGCACCGTGCAGGCGGCGCCCAAGAAAGAATTGCCGCCGAAACCGAGCGTGGGCGACATCGTCAAGGAATCCAAGGCAGCCGACTGGCGCCCCCTCGACCTCGAGAACACGCTGTACATGGACTTGCCGGGCGGACGCGTCGTGATCGAACTGGCTCCTACCTTTGCGCCGCTGCACGCCGCCAACATCAAGGCGCTGGCGCGCGAACAATATTTTGATGGCCTCGTGATCCTGCGCTCGCAAGACAATTTCGTCGTCCAGTGGGGCGACCCGGACGAGAAGAATCCGCGCCAGCCGAAGAAGGCGAAGATGACCTTGCCGGGCGAATTCACGGTACCGCTCAAGAACGACACGAAATTTACGCGCATGAAGGACGTCGACGGCTACGCGCCGCAGGTCGGCCACTCGAACGGGTTCCCGGTCGGGCGCGACCCGAAGGCGGGCACAACCTGGCTCGCGCACTGCTACGCGATGGTCGGCGTCGGGCGCGATACCGATGCCGACAGCGGCGGCGGCACCGCCCTGTACGTCGTCACTGGCCAGGCGCCGCGCCAGCTCGACCGCAACATTACCGTTGTCGGACGCGTCGTGTCCGGTATGCCGCTGCTGTCGACCGTGGCGCGCGGCCCGGCGCCGATGGGCTTTTTCGACAAGCCGGAGATGCAGGTGCCGATCAAGGCCTTCCGTGTGGCCGCCGACGTGGCGGAAGGCGAGCGCAGCAATTTCGAGGTCATGCGTACCGAGAGCGCCACTTTCCAGAAGGTGGTGGAAGCGACGCGCAACCGCGGTGGGCCGTGGACCAAGGTCGCGGCCGGCCACGTCGACCTGTGCGCGGCGCCGATTCCCGTGCGCGAGGCGAAATAAAGACGACGGCCTTATGCCGCTCGGGCAGCGCGATATAATCGGTATATGAACGCGCCTTTGCCGACCCACCGCCCCATCCAGCAGCTGAACGACCAGCTGATCTCGCAGATCGCCGCCGGCGAGGTGGTCGAACGGCCCTCGGCCGTGGTGAAGGAGTTGCTGGAAAATGCGCTCGACGCCGGCGCGACCCAGATCACGGTGCGCCTCGAAGAAGGCGGCGTGAAACGCATCGCGATTACCGACAACGGCCGCGGCATCGCGCCCGACCAGTTGCCGCTCGCCCTCGCCCGCCATGCCACCTCGAAGATCGCTTCGCTGACCGACCTCGAGAACGTGGCCACGCTCGGCTTTCGCGGCGAGGCGCTGGCTTCGATCGCCTCGGTGGCGGCGGTGTCGATCACCTCACGCACGGCCGACGCCCCGCACGCCTGGGAAATCGTCGGCTCGCACCAGGGCACCGTGGCGCCCTCGTCCGGCCCCTGCGGCACCACCATCGACGTGCAGGACCTGTACTTCAATACCCCGGCGCGCCGCAAATTCCTGAAGAGCGAACAGACCGAATACGGCCATTGCGCCGAAGTCGTGCGCCGCATCGCGCTGGCGCGCCCCGACGTAGCGTTCAGCCTGACCCATAACGGGCGCACCATCGACCATTGGAAAGAATGCGAGATGGCGAAGCGCAGCGCCCAGATCCTGGGCAACGACTTCGCCGAGGCACGATTGGCCATCGACGAAGCGGCCGGCCCCTTGCGCCTGTACGGCTATGCCGGCTTGCCGACGGCCTCGAAAGCGCGCGCCGACGGCCAGTTCTTTTATGTGAACGGGCGCTTCGTGCGCGACAAGCTGCTGGTGCACGCGGTGCGCGCCGCCTACCAGGACGTGCTGCACGGCGACCGTTTTCCCTCCTACGTACTGGCGCTCGACCTCGATCCGGCGCTGGTCGACGTCAACGTCCATCCGTCGAAAATCGAAGTGCGCTTCCGCGACAGCCGCGCGGTGCACCAGTTCGTGTTCCACGCGGTGCAGCGCGCGCTGGCTGCTACTTCGGCCACGGCCCATGGCAGCGTGCCGGCGCCGATCACGGCGGCCGAAGTCACGCCGAGCGGTGGCTCGGACTGGCGCCGGCCGCATGAGCAGACCTCGTTTGGTACGCAACTCACCCAAACGTTTTCGCCTTCGCCCTTTCCTCCAGGGAGCCGCTGGGACGCGCCCGAACAGGCCGGCGTGGCGCAAAGCACGGCGAACTATGGCGCGATGTTTGCCGAGTCCGCGGCGCGCCCAAGCGCATCCTCCGCAATGCCAATGCCGGCGTCATCGAATGCCCCCAGCAACGACGACTTCCCGCTCGGCTTCGCGCTGGCCCAGCTGCACGGCATCTACATCCTGGCGCAGAACACGCGCGGCCTGGTGCTGGTCGACATGCATGCCGCACACGAGCGCATCCTGTACGAGCAGCTCAAAAACGCGCTCGACGCCCAGGTCGACGGCCACGACATGCAGGTGCAGGCGCTGCTGATCCCGGTGACCTTCTTCGCCGATGCGATCGAAGTCGCCACCGCCACCGACCACCAGGAAACATTAAAAGCGCTCGGCTTCGACATCGCCGCGCTGTCGCCGACGACGCTGGCCGTGCGCGCGGTGCCGACGCTGCTGAAAAACGCCGACGCCCAGACCCTGGCGCGCGACGTGCTGCGCGACGTGCGCGAATTCGGCGGCTCGCGCGTGCTGATCGAACGGCGCAACGAACTGCTCGGCACCCTTGCCTGCCATACGGCGGTGCGCGCCAACCGTATCCTGAGTACCCCCGAAATGAACGCACTGCTGCGCCAGATGGAAAGCACCGAGCGCGCCGACCAGTGCAACCACGGCCGCCCGACCTGGGTCCAGCTCGACATCTCGGCGCTCGACAAACTTTTCCTGCGCGGCCAATAAATGACAATGGAAGCAAACGACGCCAAGCCGCTGGCGGTGGCGATCATGGGCCCGACCGCGTCGGGCAAGACCGCAGCGGCGCTGGCCATCGCGCGCGAACGTCCGGTGGAGATCATCTCGGTCGACTCCGCCCTCGTCTACCGCGAAATGGACATCGGCACCGCCAAGCCCAGCGCCGAAGAACTGGCCAGCGTACCGCACCACCTGATCGACATCATCGATCCGCTCGACGCGTATTCGGTCATGCAGTTCCGCACCGACACCCTGCGCCTGGTGGCCGACATCAGCGCGCGCGGCAAGCTGCCGCTGCTGGTCGGCGGCACCATGATGTATTTCAAGGGGCTGACCGACGGCCTGGACGACCTGCCCACCGCCGACGCGGGCGTACGCGCCGCGCTGGATGAAGAGGCCGCGCGCATCGGCTGGCCCGGCATGCACGCCAGACTGCGCGAACGCGACCCGGTCACTGCCGAGCGCCTGGCGCCGAACGACGCCCAGCGCATCAACCGCGCCCTGGAAATCATCGCCTTGACCGGCAAGCCGATGTCGGCCCTGCTGGCCTTGCGCGCCAAGCCCGAGCTGCCGTTCAATCTTGTCTCGTTCGCGCTGGAACCGTCCGACCGCGCGGTGCTGCACAAGCGCATCGCGCTGCGCTTCGACCAGATGCTGGGCGAGTCCGACGACGACGGCATCGTCGCCGAAGTGGCGCGCCTGCGCGCACGCGGCGACCTGCATCCGAATTTGCCCTCGATGCGCTGCGTCGGCTACCGCCAGAGCTGGGATTACCTGGACGGCAAGATCGACCGCGCCGGCTTGCGCGAGACCGGCATCATCGCCACCCGCCAGCTCGCCAAACGCCAGCTGACCTGGCTGCGCGCGATGCCGGACCGGATCGTCATCGACTGCCTGGGGCGCGACCCGACCGGTGAATTGCTGACCCGTTTAAAAGGCTTGTCGGCTTAGCAGCGTCGAAAAACCGTGCTTGCTCGGCGCACACAGCCTTGACAGGAGGCGCCGCGCCTTGGATAATAGCGTTCTCTTTCGGTGATATAGCTCAGTTGGTTAGAGCACAGCACTCATAATGCTGGGGTCGGTGGTTCAAGTCCACCTATCACCACCAGAATTCAAGCAAATGGCTTGGCTCTACGAGTCGGGCCATTTTGCTTTATACCGCTTTGGTGATATAGCTCAGTTGGTTAGAGCACAGCACTCATAATGCTGGGGTCGGTGGTTCAAGTCCACCTATCACCACCAGATTGAAAAAGCCGCCCTCTCGCAAGAGTCGGCGGCTTTTTTGTATTCGGCGCCGCGCTTTATCCCACGTCGACGTCTTCATCGAGCGCGAATTCGCCGCGTTTGAATGCCTCGATGGTCGCCTGCGCTTGCTGCACATACGAAGCCGGCACCAGAATACGGACCCCGCCCAGGGCCGGCGCCAATAATAGATCGGCTTGCATCAAATGGGCGTCGGCCAATACCGCCGGAATGCCGGACGCTTCCATGCAGCCCTGCATCAGCGCCGCTTCCATCGGGATCAGGTAACGCGCCACGATGAACAGATCGCGGCCCGGAATCGCTTCGATTTCGGGATGCGCGGCGAGCCATGCATTCAGCGGTTGGTCCATGACTTCTTCTCCCTGGTGGATGAGTCGATAGTACGCTTTGTCCGCTACGTTCGACGCGCGCTAGTGCATGAACCCCGGCAGCGACGACAGCAGGTACAAGGTCACGCCAATCAAGCCGCCGACGATCGTGCCATTAATGCGTATAAATTGTAGATCCTTGCCGATATTCAGTTCGATCTGTTCCGACATCTCGGCGCTGTCCCAGTTTTTCACGGTATCGGCGATGTGCCGGGTCAGGTAGCCGGCAAACTCGGGGGCGGCGGCACGCGCGGCCAGTTCCAGGTTGTCGTTCAGCGACTGGCGCAGCTGCGGATCTTCGGCCAGGGTCTTGCCGAGCCAGGCGCCGGTGGCTTGCAGGCGCCGGCGCAGGGTCGAATCGGCGCTGTCCAGGTCCTTTTTCAGCCAGGCTTTCAGGTCGCCCCACAGCGACGCCAGGTAGCCGTTGAGCGTGTCGTCGTTGAGCAGGTAATTTTTGATTTCTTCGCTTTTGTTGGCGAATTGCGGATCGGTTTTCAGGCGCTCGATGAATTCGGCGGTGAACACGTCGAAGCGCTGGCGCAGCGGGTGGTGAGGATCGTGTGCGACCTTGTTGAGGATACCGGAGGCCAGCCGGACGGCGATATCGGCGCCCTTGCGGCCGATGAGTTCCGACGGCAGCATCCGCTCGATAAAAGCATATTCTTCCTTCAGCCAGTCGACGATGCCTTCGGAAATCGTCGTCTGCGTGTCGACATTGTCGAGCAGCTGCGCCAATTGATGGATGCCTTCGTTCAGCAATTCCTGGTGGCGTCCGCCCCTGGTCAAACTTTCCAGGATGGTGCCGGCCGATTTCGACAGGTCGACGCTGCCGACCATCGTGTGCACGGCCTTGCGCAGGAAATTCTGGATCGCCGATTCTTCGGTGAAGTCGAGCATCCAGCTGGCCACCTTTACCAGGTAACCGCCCATCTGTTCGGTATTCGCCGGTTTCACCAGCCAGTCGGCGACTTTCTGTGCCGGGTCGTGCTTCTGGATCAGGCGGATGATCGATTCGGTATCGAGGAATTTTTCGTGCACGAACAAGGCCAGGTTGTCGGCGATCTTGACCTTGTTGTTGGGGATGATATTCGTGTGGCGCGAGACGACCGGAATCGGCACGCGCTTGAACAGCGCCACCACGGCGAACCAGTCGGCCAGGGCGCCGACCATCGCCGCTTCGGCAAACGCTTTTAATAAGCCCGTCCACCACGACGGCGGCAGGAAGAAGCTCAGCACGAACAGCAGGGCGGCGCCGATAAAGAAACCCAGCGCCAGCCGTTTCGATTTGTCGAGTTCACGTTCCTTTGTCATGCGGCTCCCGGTCGCTCAGCGTTACCCGGGTAATCCTATATGACGCCGGCCGTTTTCAGCGATTCGATTGCGGCCGGCGACCAGCCCCAGTCGGCCAGCACCTGTGCATTGTGCTGACCCGGCGCGGCGGCGGCCTGCCCTGCTGCGGGTGCGGTGCGGCTGAAGCGCGGCGCCGGCGCGGGCTGGATGACGCCGTCGATCTCGATGAAGCTGGCGCGCGCGGCATTGTGCGGATGGCCTGGTGCTTCCGCCATGTCCAGTACCGGCGCGACGCAGGCGTCCGTCCCCTCCAGTAACGCGCACCAGTCGTCGCGGGTCTTGGTCGCGAACAGCGCGGCGAATTTCGCCTTCAGTTCCGGCCAGCGCTTCTGGCTCCACTGTTTTACAAACGCGGGATCGGCCGCGCCGCACAGCGCCAGCAACTGCGCATAGAACTGCGGCTCGATCGCGCCGACCGACAGGAATTTGCCATCCAGACAGGCGTAGGTATCGTAGAACGGCGCGCCGCCATCGAGCATGTTCGCTTCGCGCGCGTCTTGCCAGGAACCGAAGGCGCGCAAGCCGTACATCATCGCGCCCAGCAAGGCGGCGCCATCGGTCATCGCGGCGTCGACTACCTGGCCGCGGCCCGACGTCTTCGCTTCCAGGGTTGCGCAGACGACGCCAAAGGCGAGCATCATGGCGCCGCCGCCGAAGTCGCCGACCAGGTTCAGGGGCGGACTTGGCGGCGTGTCGGCGCGGCCCATCGCATGCAGCATGCCGGACAGGGCGATGTAGTTCAGGTCGTGGCCGGCGGCCTGCGCCAGCGGGCCGGTCTGGCCCCAGCCGGTGACGCGGCCGAAGACGAGTTTGGGATTGCGCACGTGGCAGGCGTCGGGGCCGAGGCCGAGGCGTTCCATGACGCCGGGACGGAAACCTTCGATCAGGATGTCGGCTTGTTCGACCAGGTTGAAGACGACCTCGCGTGCTTGGGGATGTTTCAGATCGAGGGCGAGCGAGCGGCGCCCGCGCGCCATGACGTCGAATTTCGTGCCCAGCATCGGGAACGGGTTGTCGGCGCCGGGTACGGTTTTGCGGTCGATGCGGATGACCTCGGCGCCCATGTCGGCCAACATCATGGCGGCGAAGGGGCATGGGCCGAGGCCGACCATTTCGATGATTTTGATGCCTGCTAGGGGTCCGGGCATGTTGATACTTTCGTGGCTGATCGGGCGGTGTTCCGCGTGGGCGGAGCCCACCCTACGAAAACCGTCACAACGAACGGGCGATGATCTCTTTCATGATCTCGTTGGCGCCGCCGTAGATGCGCTGGACGCGAGCGTCGACGTACATCTGGGCGATCGGGTAGTCCAGCATGTAGCCGTAACCGCCGAACAGCTGTACGCACTGGTCGACGACCTTGCATTGCAGGTCCGAGATCCAGTATTTCGCCATCGAGGCGCGCACGGTGTCCATGCGCCCGGCCAGCATGTCTTCGATGCAGCGGTCGATGAAGATGCGTGCGACCGTCGCTTCGGTCTTGATCTCAGCGAGGATAAAACGCGTGTTCTGCATCTCGACCAGGGCCTGGCCAAAGGCCTTGCGCTCTTTCGCGTGCGCGACGGTGAGCGTCAGGGCGCGCTCGATCGCGGCCACGCCGGCCACGCCGATGATGGTGCGCTCGTACGGCAGTTCGGTCATCAGCTGGACGAATCCCCTGCCCTCCTCGCCACCGAGCACACCATCGAAGCCGACGTGGGCGTCGTCGAAGAATAGTTCGCAAGTGTCCTGCCCCTTCTGCCCCACCTTTTCCAGGATGCGGCCCACGCGAAAGCCTGGGTTATCGCGCGTCTCCAGCAGCATCAGCGAGATGCCTTTCGCACCGCCGGCCGGATCGGTTTTCGCCACCACCAGCACCAGATCGGCCAGGTAGCCGTTCGAAATGAAGGTTTTCGAACCGTTGATGCGGTAGCCGTCGCTTCCCTTCACGGCGCTGGTACGGATGCCCTTCAGGTCGGAGCCGGCGCCCGGTTCCGACATGGCGATCGCGGCGATCATCTCGCCGCTGGCGAGTTGCGGCAAGTAGCGCTGTTTCTGCGCTTCGGTGCCCTGGTTCAGTAGGTAATGGGCGACGATCGCGTGCACGTGCAAACCAAAAGCCATGTCGCCGGCATAGCCGAGTTCTTCGAAAACGATGGCCATGTGGGCGAAGTTGCCGCCCGAGCCGCCGTATTCCTCGGGGATGTCGGCGGCCAGCAGGCCCATGTCGCCAGCCTTGTTCCACAGGTCGCGATCAACGTGCTGCTGCTGGCGCCAGCGTTCGCCGTGCGGCGCGATTTCGCTGGCGACGAAACGGCGCACGGCGTCGCGAAAACTGTCCAGCTCCGGGTTCATCCAGGAGGGCGTCATCAGCTCCATGTTCATGCCGCCTGGTACAGGGTGACCACGCAGGCGCCGCCCAGGCCGAGGTTGTGCTGCAAGGCCGTGCGCGCACCCGCGACCTGGCGCGCGCCGGCGCTGCCGCGCAGCTGGTGGGTCAGCTCGAAACACTGGGCCAGACCGGTGGCGCCGAGCGGATGGCCTTTCGACAGCAGGCCGCCCGATGGATTGGTGACGACCTTGCCGCCATACGTGTTGTCGGCATCAAGAATGAATTTGGCGGCGCCGCCTTCGGGACACAGGCCGAGCGCTTCATAGGTGATCAACTCGTTGTGGGCGAAGCAGTCGTGCAGTTCGACCACGTCGAGTTCGTCGGGGCCGATGCCGGCTTGGCTGTAGACCTTGTCGGCGGCTTCGCGGCTCATCTCGTAGCCGACCAGGCGCATCATGTCGTCGGCATCGAAGGTGTTAGCGCGGTCGGTGGTCATGGCCTGGGCGGCGATGAAGACGTCATTGCGCAGGCCGCGCTTCTTTGCAAACGCTTCCGAGACCAGCACTGCAGCGGCGGCGCCGCAGGTCGGTGGGCAGGCCATCAGGCGTGTCATCACGCCGGGCCAGATGGCCGGCGCGTCGAGTACGTCCTGGGCGCTGACTTCCTTCCTGAACAGTGCCAGCGGATTGTTGACGGCGTGGCGGCTGGCCTTGGCACGGATCTCGGCAAACGCCGACAAGGGCGTGCCGTATTTTTCCATGTGCGCCAGGCCAGCGCCGCCGAAGTAGCGCAGCGCCAGCGGGATCTCGGGCTTGCCGACCAGGCGGTCGGTGACGGCGTCGAAGTCGTCGAACGGCGCCGGGCGGTCGGTGAATACCGAACCGAGGGCGCCGGGACTCATCTGCTCGAAGCCGAGCACCAGCACGCAGTCCGCCGCACCGCTGGCGATCGCCTGGCGCGCCAGGAACAGCGCCGTCGAGCCGGTCGAGCAGTTGTTGTTGACGTTGACGATCGGGATACCGGTCATGCCGACGCCATACAGGGCTTTCTGGCCGCAGGTGGAGTCCCCGTAGACGTAACCTGCGTAGGCCTGCTCGACCTCGTTGTAGTCGATGCCGGCGTCCTGCAGCGCGGCGCGCGCGGCCTCGGCGGCCATGACGTGGTACGGGGCGCTGGCGCCCGGTTTGGCGAACGGGATCATGCCCACGCCGCTGACGAATACCTTGTTCATGCTGTCTCCTGTTTGTGACCGTCTGGTCTTTATCGAATCGATTATAGCCAGCCGAAGATGCCCTGGCGTGGCCGGGCCACCGAAGGTCTATTCTATTTTCCGACCATGTCGTCAACGTCGCTTATACTGCCGGGATTCCACCCCGATAAGGAGACGTCCTGCATGCATCATGAACTCAGCCTGATTACCACCATCGCCGCCGCCCTCGGGTTCGGCCTGATCTTCGGCATGCTTGCCGTGCGCCTGAAATTGCCGGCCCTGGTCGGCTACCTGGCCGCCGGCATCGTCATCGGCCCGGCCACACCCGGCTTTGTCGCCGATGTCGGGCTGGCCTCGCAACTGGCCGAGATCGGGGTAATGCTGCTGATGTTCGGGGTGGGACTGCATTTCTCGCTGCGCGACCTGCTCGACGTGCGCAAGATCGCCCTGCCCGGCGCGATCCTGCAGATCGCCGTGGCGACCGTGATGGGCATCGGCATGGCGCACCTGTGGGGCTGGAGTTTAGGTGCGGGGCTGGTGTTCGGCCTGGCGCTGTCGGTGGCCAGTACCGTGGTGCTGCTGCGCGCGCTGGAAAGCCGCGGCATCCTCGACTCGATGAATGGCCGCATCGCGGTCGGCTGGCTGGTGGTCGAAGACCTGGTGACGGTGCTGGTGCTGGTGCTGTTGCCGGCGATTGCCGGCCCGCTCGGCGGCAAGGGCGCCGATGCCGCAGGCGCTGATACCTCGCTGCTGTACGCGCTCGGTAAAACGCTGCTGCAGGTGGGAGCCTTCGTCGCTTTCATGCTGATCGTCGGCCGTAAACTGTTTCCCTGGTTCCTGTGGAAGGTCGCCAAGACCGCCTCGCGCGAACTGTTTACGCTGGCGGTGATCGCCGCCGCCGTCGGCATTGCCTACGGCTCGTCGGAACTGTTCGGCGTGTCGTTCGCGCTGGGCGCGTTTTTCGCGGGCATGGTGCTGCGCGAGTCGGACCTGTCGCACCGCGCCGCCGAAGAATCGCTGCCGCTGCGCGACGCGTTCTCGGTGCTGTTCTTCGTCTCGGTCGGCATGCTGTTCGACCCGATGGTGCTGGTCGAGAGTCCGTTCAAGGTGCTCGGCGTGGTACTGGTGATCATTTTCGGCAAGTCGATTGCGGCCATGCTGCTGGTGCTGGCCCTGCGCTATCCCTTGAATACCGCGATCACGGTGTCGGCCAGCCTGGCGCAGATCGGCGAGTTCTCGTTCATCCTGGCCGCGCTCGGCATCTCGCTGGGGCTGATGCCGCAGGAAGGCCAAAGCCTGATCCTGGCCGGCGCCATCATCTCGATCGCGGTCAACCCGCTGCTGTTCACTGCGATCGAGCCGCTGCAGCGCTGGCTGCGCACCAATTCGCAGGCGGTGCGCAACATGGAGGCGTCACCCGACCCGCTGGCCGAACTGCCGATGACGGTGCCGCACGAGCGCCTCACCGGCCAGGTGGTGCTGGTCGGCTTCGGGCGCGTTGGCCGCCGCATCGCCGACGAACTGACGGCCCAGGGCGTGCACTTCGTGGTGGCGGAACAGAACCGCGAACTGGTCGAGATGCTGCGCCGGCGCGACCAGCCGGCGGTGGTCGGCAATGCGGCCGAACCGGCGGTGCTGATCCAGGCCCACATCGCGCGCGCCGCAGTGCTGGTGATCGCCACCCCCGATACCTTCCATGTCCGCACCATGATCGAGACGGCGAAGATGCTCAACCCGACCATCCGCTGCGTGGTGCGTACCCATAACGAGGAAGAAGCGGAGCTGCTGCGCAGGGACACGGGCGGCACGGTGTTCATCGGCGAGCAGGAGCTGGCGGGGAGCATGACGCGCTATGTGGTGGAGACGCTGGAGCAGAAGGAGCATGCGCATTGAATTGGTGATGCGCCGCTGCTGATCAGGCTTTATGCGCGGGCATGCCCGCCCTACGGATCGCTTCGGTCAACAAATGGACCGTAGCGTGGGCGGGTTCGCCGTCCACGCGTTCAACGCACGGATGCACGTCGAAACGCCGATGTACACGCGGCGAGATCATCGGGCCGGCATGGCAGACGGTAACGATCACCGCGTGGACGGAAACCCGTCCACCCTACAAAACGTTAAGCACAGACGCGTTCAATAGTCCCATGCAAATAGCGATTCGATTAGCACCCGTGCGTTGAACGCGTGGGCGGGAGACCCGCCCACCCTAACGGTCATTGCGAGCGGCGCCACCCCGGAGCATGAAAGAGAATAGAGGTGGAAGGCAA
>NZ_JACYUY010000038.1 GCF_014842025.1 Massilia sp. CFBP 13721 | reverse complement strand
CCAGCGTCTATGAACGCACAATGGCAGAGAAAGAACTTATCGTCGTGTCCGAAATTACTTGACCACTACAATGCCCTTGAATTGGCTATGGTCGAGACCGTGTCAGAATGTAAGACCGGACAGCACCGCTGCACCTTCACACACTTGACGCGCCTCTGAACAACCTTTAGAAGAAAGAAATTGCTAGATCCTTGCGCCCCAACCCACAGCGACTTAGAACGCCTAACAGCGCCACATACTTGCCAGGAGAGCAACAACACCATACACTGGGCAATTCCGTCTGTTCGCTAACGGTCGCGATCTGACGTTCAGCGTTAAATATATTGAGATAGGGTTTGAACATGGACTTTAAAAAAGCTATTGCGGTTGCTTTAGCAAGTGCAAAGGATCTTCTTCCTGGAGCAAAACAATTTAACTTAGAGGGTGCAGTTATAGCTGGTGGAGATTATGAGATCACTCTAAGCTATTTTTTAACAGGGGAGGATCCGCTTGATTTAAAGGAAGATTCTACGCCAACGAATAGCCTATTTAAAATAGCCAAACTTATGGGAACGAGAAGAGAATACAAGGTCTTCATAGTTAATCGGAAAACGTTGCAGTTTAAAGGATTCAGGGCTTACAAAGAGAGCCAGTAATGATGAGTGATCGATTATTAATTGACACGAATTTACTTCTCGTTATGATAATTGGTGCCGTTGACGAAGGCAGATACATAGAAAGGTCAAAGCGGTTAGGACAATTCTGTGCTGAGGACTACTATCAGCTATGGGAATTTGCAGGTAATTACAAGGAAGTATGGATAACTCCATACATCGCCGCTGAAGTGTCTAATTTAATTGATTTGGACGGGTATGCGGGCATCAAGGCGTTTGAGTTCACAAGAGAACTATTTGCGGAATTCAAACAGGTTGAAGTATCAATATCAGAAGATTGTAGAGGCGAGCTTTTCATAAGGTTTGGCCTAACCGATAATTCCATAATAAAATTAGCTAAGGACAACGACCTTGACATTCTCACGAACGATCATCGCATGCTGGTTTCTTTATACGATGCAAGTCCTGAACATATAGTTCCTTATATCCCCATTAAATCACGTCCGGGCAACTAATTGCTTCGATCCAATTTTGCATATTCTGCAATCTAGGAGACGTATTGCAGCTCGGTCTCGCAACCTAGTGCGTATGCTCGTGCTCGTGCTCGTATCTGTCGCTCGTGCTTGTGCCCTCGAAATATCTAATCTGATAATCCAGGTGCTACTCCTCTGCTACCGACGAGTAGGATGGTAAGGGTTAACCTCGTCCTGAAACTAAATCCTGGCGTAGAACAGCCTCCGGTGAGCATTAGTTTTTTATGGACTGATTGCAATATGGGTGTGTTAGCTGAAGATTCTTTGCGCTCCCTTTCCCACCATCCTGCACTCTAACGCCGTGGTCGTACGACACAGATTTCGGAAGGTCCAAATAACCTTCGCAAATGGGACATTTCACTGCGGACGCTAACGCGACGCGGATAAACGCTTCGCTTTTGGCGTCATCAGAAAACCGCGTCCCATCAGCATCCGTGTTACCGGTCACGACCTTCCCGTCGAGGCCCGCAAACGTTACAATATCACCGTCTGTTACCGAATTGCCTTTTGCCAAGGCTTCTATAATTTGATCTAAAAGCTCTGCGTATTTATCCGCACGTTTCTGGCTGATTAACTTTTGCAGTATGGTCGCCATAAGATCTTTATGCTCGATCAGCAACGTCTCCAGCGATACGCGCACCTGAGTAAATTTCTTGAAAAAATTCCTGTCATTATTAACAAGCTTTTTCGCAAGCAGTTTTGCAGTGCCCATAAACATCGGACTTGAATGGCGGCCAGTCGGACCATAAAAATATACAGCTGGATGAAGACCAAGACTACCTTGATCATTACCCGTAATTCGGCGGATCAATGCGAGCGTCCTGTTTAAAACGTTAACCGTAGTAGAACCATCTCCATCATCCGCCATCTCAACGACAGTTTTCGGCTTGCCGGATTGATCGCGACACGCGACCAACATTAGCTCGATCAGAACCTGAAGCGCGCCACGTACACCTTTTGGGCCAGCAAGGGGAAGGTCAAGCGTCTTGATTGGCGGGTTTACCTCTGGGTCAAATAATGCGGTGTGGACCTGCTTTGCCGCTGCCTCGATCTGCATAGCTGTCGTGCTATTAAACCTTGACCAGTACCGATGGCCTTTACCTGCTCGGATCACCGCTCTCGCAGCGATTGCTACTGGTTTAAACCTGCTCTTTAGAAGCAGTTCCTCAACTTCATCAAGGGGTGTACCTTTAGTATTGATCTGGAAGAACGAACTCTCTGCCTTATCCGCATCACCTCGCACCCACTGGATTGACAACCCTCGAGTTACTACAGTATTCAAGCGCTTCTTTTCGGCCGGGTCGTCAACACCTTCTGCGCTTCGAGCTACAAAATGTTGCCATGTCCCGACGCGCTCAGCTACCAGTGCCCGGGTTCGCGCTGCCGCGCGCTTTTGGCTATCCGAAATTTCGTATCCGAAAAACGCTTGTGAGATTGGGCCATCACCATAGTCATCCTCAATCCACGCCCGTAGTACGCTCAGACGATGCCCACCATCGATCACAAAAACATTGGCTGGCGACTTCCATAAAATCACTGACGGGATGAGATCCCCATTTACGAAGCACTCTAATAATGAAACTACTTGCTCTGGCGCCCAATGATTTGTCTCCCGTTGGAAATCAGGTTTCCTCAAGCTCGGGCCCATTAATGCACCTGGGGTAAAGTCCCGCAGCGAAATAGTTGAGACGCTATCGTAATCAACGCCCTCGCCTTCGGTTGAGGCGAAGTCGGAACGTTTTATCATTGCGTCCAAATTTACCAAATTAGACTTACTTGCCATTCGCTTTTTGCCTCTTTTCTACAAACCGTTAGTATTCTTTAAACACCCATGGTCATTAGGGAGCCAACGTTCTCGCTTAAGCATTCTTAGCTGCATCAACGTTTCGTAGTAACCACGTTGAGCGAGCGCCAAGAAAACATTATATTTTCAGCAACCCAACACTTAATCTCGCTAGCGTGCCACGGAGCCGAAGTGCCGAAGAAGGGCTTATTCTCCCGACGGGTCACCGCGACTTTTCGGTCAGTTATCGCATAAAGCTCGCGAGGAACACCGCTTAACAGCTTAAAATACCACAACTAACGCTGGCTAGATAAAAATAAACCGTCGATTACTCCCTCGAGCTATCAACGGTTTATGGGTTCCACTCGAAACTAAACAACTAGTGCGTTAGAGGAGCATCGTCACTCCCACTCAATCGTCGCCGGCGGCTTCCCCGAAATATCATAAACAACGCGGTTAATGCCGCGGACTTCGTTGATGATCCGGTTCGACACCTTCCCCAGCAGCGAGTGCGGCAAATGCGCCCACTGCGCCGTCATGAAGTCCAGCGTCTGCACCGCGCGCAGGGCCACGACGTACTCATAGGTACGCCCATCGCCCATCACGCCCACCGATTTCACCGGCAGGAACACGGCGAAAGCCTGGCTGGTCGCTTCGTACCAATTAATCGGCGCCTTGCCGGAATCGATGCCGGGGACCGGTGGCAGTGCGAATGGGGTGTTGCGCAGTTCTTCGATGAAGATGGCGTCGGCTTCGCGCAGCAGGTCGGCGAATTCCTTTTTCACTTCGCCGAGGATGCGCACGCCCAGGCCCGGGCCCGGGAACGGGTGGCGGTAGACCATGTCGTGCGGCAGGCCCAGCGCCACGCCGAGCTTGCGCACTTCGTCCTTGAACAGTTCGCGCAGCGGTTCCAGCAATTGCAGGTTCAGCGTTTCCGGTAGGCCGCCCACGTTGTGGTGGCTCTTGATGGTCTGGCCTTTCTTGCCCTTGCCGGCCGATTCGATCACGTCCGGGTAGATCGTGCCCTGGGCCAGCCACTTGGCGTTGGTCAGCTTGCCGGCTTCGACCTGGAACACTTCGACGAATTCGCGACCGATGATCTTGCGCTTCTGTTCCGGGTCGTTGACGCCGGCCAGGTGGCCGAGGAACTGGTCTTCGGCGTCGATGCGGATGACTTTCACGCCCAGGTTCTTCGAGAACATGTTCATGACCATCTTGCCCTCATCCTTGCGCAGCAGGCCGTGGTCGACGAACACGCAAGTCAGCTGGTCGCCGATGGCGCGGTGGATCAGGGCTGCGGCGACGCTCGAATCGACGCCGCCCGACAAGCCGAGAATGACTTCGTCGGTGCCGACTTGGGCGCGGATCTTTTCGACGGCTTCGCCGATGTAGTCCGGCATGTTCCAGTCGGATTTGCAGCCGCAGATGTCGTGCACGAAGCGGCCGATGATGGCTTCGCCCTGGCTGGTGTGGGTGACTTCCGGGTGGAACTGCAGGGCGTAGAAGCCGCGCTCTTCGTCGGCCATGGCGGCGATGTCGCAGCTCTCGGTCGAACCCATCAGCTTGAAGCCTTCCGGCATTTCCAGCACCTTGTCGCCGTGGCTCATCCAGACTTTGAGCATGCCGTGGCCTTCATCGGTGATGAAGTCGTTGATGCCGTTCAGCAGCTTGGTGTGGTTCCGGGCGCGCACTTCGGCGTAGCCGAATTCGCGCAGCTTGCCAGTTTCGACCTTGCCGCCGAGCTGGGCGGCCATCGTTTGCATGCCGTAGCAGATGCCCAGCACTGGCACGCCGAGTTCGAACACGGCTTGCGGGGCGCGCGGGGAGTCGCCTTCGAGCGTGGAGTTGTGGCTGCCGGAGAGGATGATGCCGGCGGCGCCGTAGTTGCGCACGAAGTCGGCGTCGACGTCGTAGGGAAAGACTTCGGAGAAGACGCCGGCGTCGCGGACGCGGCGGGCGATCAGTTGGGTGACCTGGGAGCCGAAGTCGAGGATGAGGATTTTGGAGTGCATTGAGGGTAAATATAAAGAAGAATTCGGGTTTTGGTGGCAGCGTATTGCGTCGCGATTATTCACGCGGTCTCTACGCGTGGGCACGAGTGCCCACCCTACGGTGCACGACCGGCGCGGATGTTAAAAGCGGCCGCAATGGGCCGCTTTTGCTTTATTCCGAACGGTAGTTCGGCGCTTCCTTGGTGATCTGGACATCGTGGACGTGCGATTCGCGCATGCCGGCCGAGGTGATTTCGACGAATTCCGCCTTTTCGCGCAGTTCGTCGATCGTGGCGCAGCCGCAGTAGCCCATCGACTGGCGCACGCCGCCGACCAGTTGATAGATGATCGCCAGCACGCTGCCCTTGTAGGCGACGCGGCCTTCGATGCCTTCCGGGACGAACTTGTCGGCCTTGGCCGAGGCATCCTGGAAGTAGCGGTCGGCCGAGCCTTCGGCCATCGCGCCCAGCGAACCCATGCCGCGGTAGGATTTATAACTGCGGCCCTGGTACAGGATGACTTCGCCCGGTGCTTCTTCGGTACCGGCGAACATCGAGCCCATCATGACGGTCGAGGCGCCCGCTGCGAGTGCCTTCGAAACGTCGCCCGAGTAGCGGATGCCGCCGTCGGCGATGCAGGGCACGCCGGTGCCTGCGAGCGCTTCGGCCACATTCGAGATCGCGGTGATCTGCGGCACGCCGACGCCGGCGACGATGCGGGTTGTGCAGATCGAGCCTGGGCCGATGCCGACCTTGACCGCGTCCGCGCCCGCTTCGACCAGCGCCTGGGCGGCGGCCGCGGTGGCGATGTTGCCGCCGATGACGTCGACGTGCGGGTAGCGGGTCTTGATCGATTTCACGGTGTCGAGGATGCCTTGCGAGTGACCGTGGGCGGTGTCGACCACCAGCACGTCGACGCCGGCGGCGACCAGCAGCTCGACGCGTTCACGGTCCTTCTCGCCCACGCCGACCGCCGCGCCGACCAGGAGTTTACCCTGCGCATCTTTCGATGCGAACGGGTGCTCGTGCGACTTCATGATGTCTTTCACGGTGATCAGGCCGCGCAGCTCAAAGGCGTCGTTGACGACCAGCACGCGCTCAAGGCGGTGCTTGTTCATCAGGCGCTTGGCTTCTTCGGTATCCGCTTCCTCGTTCACATACACGAGTTTTTCGCGCGGGGTCATCTTGGTGCGGGTCTCGGCGTCGAGGTCTTCCTCGAAACGCAGGTCGCGGTTGGTGATGATGCCGACCACCTGCTTGCCTTCGACGACCGGGAAGCCACTAAAGCCGTGCTGGTGCTGGAGGGCGATGACGTCGCGGATCTTCATCGTCGGCGGGACGGTGATCGGGTCGCGCAGCACGCCGGCTTCGAAACGCTTGACGCGCGCTACCTCACGGGCTTGGTCGGCCGGACGCAGGTTCTTGTGGATGATGCCGATGCCGCCTTCCTGCGCCATCGCGATCGCCAGACGGGCTTCGGTCACGGTATCCATCGCAGCCGAGAGCAGCGGGATGTTGAGCGTGATGTTGCGGGTCAGCTTGGTGCGAAGGGAGGTGTCGGCCGGAAGAACATTCGAGTAGGCCGGGACGAGCAGCACATCATCGAACGTGAGTGCTTTTTGAAGTAGACGCATAGCATTTTCCTATAGGCGCAAAAGCGAATTATACAGAATGCAGCGAAAGACGTCGCACGTCGCCGAAAAAACACGGTCTACGGGCCTTTCGTTGACATGCTGGGCGAATCATGGAGAATCGCAGATAGTTACCACAGGAAATATTTGATGACCCATCGCTCCACTTTGGCCGCCCTGGTCCTGTTTTGCTGTGCCGGCCTGGCACAAGCCCAATTTATCTGGATCGGCCCCAACGGCACACGCCAATATTCCGACCAGCCGCCCCCGCCCGGCACGCCACCATCGAAAATCCTGAAAATGCCCGGCCGCCCTGCCCCGGCGCAGGATGTCCCCGCCGCCGCGCCCGCCAGCGAGGCGACGAAAGCGAAGGCGGCGCCGACACTGGCCGAGCGCGAAGCCGATTACCGCAAGCGCGCCAAGGCACGCGAAGAAGCCGATACCAAGGCGCAGGCCGAATCCCGGCGCAAGATCGCCCATGCCGAGCATTGCGAGAACGTGCGCGCAAACCAGCGCATGTACGCGTCCGGCATCCGCATTTCGGAAATCGGCGCGGACGGCCAGCGCCGTTTTCTCACCGACGCCGAACGCGCCGCAGGCAGTGCACGGACCGAACAACAGTTGAGCGAATGCCGTTGAGCCGAGACGGTTCGGGTTGTCGGATTTTCTTACATTAACAATCAGACAATTTCCACGAGTCTGCATAACTTGTTGATCTGTAAAGCACAATTCCTTTAGGCATGAAGATTGCTATTAAGTAAAGTACACTTAATAAAAGGAACATTTGTGAAAACTTTTTACGCAAGCATCACCGCCGCCATCGCCTTCGCTTTCGCCGCTCCTGCCCAAGCAGTTCCGACACCATATGCCTACCCAGGTATTGAAAGCAGCGTGCAATATGATTTCTTCGCTGCGGCGACCGGCGAGGTGCTCGCCTACTTCGTCGGCTCGGATGCTGATTACACGACGCGGATCGCGCTGCTGGTGAATGGCGTCGACACAGGTATTCATGGCCTGGACAATCAAACGTCCGTGTACGGACAAATGCTGAACTTTGGCTCGGTGAATGCCAACGACCGCCTGGTGTTCAAGCTGATCAACGTGAATTCGCCGACGGTCGGTCCTTTCTATTCGGACAAGACCTTGAACGCCGACGGCCGCAACCACATCTACGCTGCCCAGTATGGTGGCGATAGCGCCATCCCGGCAGGTTTTGCAGTCGGCTTCGAAGACTTGCCGAACGGTGGCGACTTCGACTACAACGACGAGAACTTCGTCTTCGTGAACGTGGCCCGCGCGCCGAGCGACGTACCGGAACCGGCATCGATCGCCCTGCTGCTGGCGGGCGCCGCCGGCTTCGGCGTCAGCCGCCGCGCCAAGCGCGCAGGTACGAAGTAAAAGCGCTACCTTAAACGTTCTGACTCACCCGCGCCGGCCGCCTTCGAAAACCTGCGCGGGCGCCGGCGGCAGTGGCGCGCTGACCACCCGGTTGCGGCCATCGGCCTTGGCCGCATACAGCGCGGCGTCTGCCCGCTCCATCAGCCCGGCGAGCGTTTCCCCTTGCGCCAGCGTGGCCACGCCGATGCTGACCGTGTAACTGATCGGAATCGTCGACGGCGCCAGCTGCAGCGAACGGTCGAGCGCCTTGCGCAGGCGCGCCGCGACGTCCATCGCCGTCTGGTGATTGGCGTCGGGCAGCAGCACGGCAAACTCCTCGCCGCCCAGCCGGGCGCAATAATCGATCTTGCGCACCACTTCCTGCGCGTGCAGCACGATGTCGCGCAGCACGCGGTCGCCCGTCGCGTGACCATGGGTGTCGTTGATGCGCTTGAAATGGTCGGCGTCGAACACCAGCAGCGACAGGCAGCACTCGAGGCGCCCGGCGCGCGCATGCTCGTGCTCGGCAAACGTGAAAAAGGCGCGGCGCGACCAGGCGCCGGTCAGGTGGTCGTGGTCGGCGGCATACGCCGTGTCGTGCAGGACGCGGGCATTCGCCATCATCACCGCGCCCAGGGTCAGCGCCGGCAGCGCCAGCGTGCCGGCCGCGAAAAAGACCAGGTTATAGGCGGCCGGATCGAGAAAGTCCAGCGGCGTGCCGGCCTGCAAAGCGTAGAAGATGCCGCGGCAGGCGTGCACCGCCCCCAGCGCGAAGGCGGCACGGCGGGTGAAGCGGAAAGCGTAGGCCAGGCCCGGTTCCTGCGCCGCCGGAATCGAACGCCCGATCGCGGCATAGACACTGGCATGGAAGATCGACACCAGTACCGTGCGCAGCGGCAGTATGTCGATCACCAGATGGAAGAAGGTCAGCCCGGCCATGGTCGCCAGCATGCCCAGCACGAGCGGGCGCACCGGCACGGGCGCGAGCAGGTGGCGGCGGAAACCGGCCAGCATCAGCGCCGCCGAACCGAGGAAGAGCGCGTTGGCCAGTTCGATCGACAGCAGGTCGGGCAGGATGCCGCGCGACGCGAACAGCAGCAGCGCCAGCACGGCACAGGCATTGGCCTGGCCCCACTCGTGGATGCCCTCGACCTTGCTGCTGCGCAGCGACGACAACACGAACAGCATTACCACCGACAGGGCGGTCGTGACCAGCAAGAGACTCAGCGCACTCAGCATTGGAACCTGGCGAAAAGGCTGGAACAGCGGCAACGCCGCGCGTATTCGCTTCCAAGCCGATGGGGCGACCATTGGACGCCGGGATGCTGATTGTGATGCGGATGAAAGCCCGCCAATCTTAGCAAAGAATGCCTTGAGGCATAGATTCGGTTAACACGCACTGCCGCCTACAAACTGTGCTTCAGGCAGCAGGCCTGGCCGCGCCGGCATCTTTTTTCGCCGCCCGTTTGCGACGCGAATCCTTGGGATCGGCCACCAGCGCGCGGTAGATTTCGATGCGGTCGCGCGCGCGCAATACCGTCTCCAGCGTTTTCTTCCTGGCGAAGATGCCGACCGGCTGGGTCACCAGGTTGATTTCCGGAAAAGCGGCGAGCACGCCGCTGGCCTCGATCGCCTGCCCGATGGTGGTGCCGGGCTCCACGTCGAGCATGCGCAGGAATTCCTGCGCCGGCGTGGCATAGCAGACCGAGACGCCGATCCGCTCAGCCATAGACGGCCTCGGCGCGCTTGCAGAAGGAATCGACCATGCTGTTGGCGATCATGCCGAACACCGGGCCGACCAGCTGCTCGAGGATGATGCTGGAGAACTCGTAATGCATGTCGAAATCGATCTTGCAGGCATCGGCGCGCAGCGCCTTGAAATTCCAGGTGCCTTCCAACATCTTGAAGGGGCCATCGACCAGATGCATTTTCATCTGCGTCGGGCGCAGGTTGTGGTTCGAGGTGGTGAAGCTCTGCTTGACGCCGTGGAAGTTGATGCCGAGGCTGGCCACCAGCTTGTCCTCGGTGCGCTCGACCACCTTGACGCCGTTGCACCACGGGAGGAACTTTGGATAATCTTCCACTTTTGCCACCAGGTCGAACATCTGTTCGGCGCTATAGCCCAAGAAAACTGATTTGTGCACTACTGCCATTGGTCAACCGTTTGTTATGATGTTGGACAAGTTGCATTTTTGCGCCGCGCCCTGGCGCGACAAGCTGTAGTTTAACCGACCCGCGGATTTTCGCTATTTCATGAGCATCGCTGACAATAAAAAAGCATTTTTCGACTACTTCATCGAGGACCGTTACGAAGCGGGACTGGTGCTCGAGGGCTGGGAAGTCAAGGCCATTCGCGACGGACGCGTGAACATCAAGGAAGCCTACGTCGTCGTACGCGGCGACGAGCTGTTCCTGTTCGGCTGCCACGTGAGTGCGCTCAGTACCGCCTCCGCCTTCAGCCACCCCGAAGCCCTGCGCACGCGTAAACTCTTGCTACACCGCGCCGAGATCGACAAGCTGCGCGGCAAGGTCGAGCGCTCCGGCTACACGCTGGTGCCGCTCAACCTGCACTACAAGGGCGGGCGCGTGAAGTGCGAAGTCGGCCTTGCCAAGGGCAAGAAGCAGCACGACAAGCGCGCCACCGAGAAAGACCGCGACGCCAAGCGCGAAGTACAGGCGGCGATGAAGACCAACAAGCGGTAATGTGATTCCGCGCCGGGGTCAACATCGGCGCGGTATGTACACGTCCGTTGACGCGTGGGCACAGGTGCCCACCCTACGGTGCACAACCTGTATTGGTCAACGTCGCACACCGTAGGGCGGGCATGCCCGCGTCGCAACACCTCTCAGCCACAACATCATTTGCACCGATAACAGGTGCGCACCGTAGGGTGGGCACCGTAGGGTGGGCACCCGTGCCCACGCGTAAGCTGCGATTAGCCAGCGCCGCGCTTCAAGCCAGCCTGCTCACCCTCCACGCCCCAAAACTCAACAGCAACCCTACCCCCACCCCGCACGCCAGCTTGAACGCACTGTCGAACAGCAACGGCGCCACCAGCCCCGACACCAGCGCGAACGACATCATCTGGATAAAGCCCAGCATCGACGAGGCCAGCCCGCGGTTGTCCGGGAACAGCCCCAGTGCGCTCATCTGGATGGCCGGCATGGCCACCGCCAGGCCGAAGGTATAGATCGCCAGCGGCAGCACCGCCCATGGAATCGCGGCCGGGAAGAAGGCGTTGTAGCCGATGTTGAGCACGGCCGCCGCCAGCATGGTGCCGAAGCCGATCCACTTCATGCGTGCCGGCGCCACGTTGGCTGCGCGCTTGCCGCCCCAGGCCGAGCCCGCCACCATGCCGCCGATCAGCGGGATGAACATCCAGGCGAAGGCCGTTTCCGGCAGGCCGAGGATGACCATCACGAAATTCGCCGCCGAGCCGATGTACAGCGACAGCCCACCAAAGGCCATACCCACCGACAGCGACAGCAGCAGGAATTGCGGATGGCGCAGCACCTTGCCGTAGTTGCGCGCGATCGTGCCCGGATGGAAGGGCTGGCGTTTTTCAACGGGCAGGCTTTCCGGCAGCAGGCGCAGCGTCATCGCGATCAGGAGCGCACCGAACACGGCCAGGAAGATGAAGGTCGAGCGCCAGCCGAAGTGCACGTGCAGCCAGCCGCCCACGATCGGGGCGATGGCCGGCGCCAGGCCGAACACCATCATGATGTGCGACATCATCTTTTGCGCGTCGGCGCCCTTCAGGCGGTCCTGCACCACGGCCTGGCCGACCACCGAGCCGGCGCCGGCCGACAGGCCCTGCAGCGCACGGAAGGCCAGCAGCCAGCCGAACGAGGGCGCGAAGGCCGCGCCGACCGAGCCGATCGTGTACAGCACCAGCGACACCAGGATCACGCGGCGGCGGCCGAAGGAATCGGACAGGGTGCCGTAGAACAGCATCATGAAGGCAAAGCAGAACAGGAAGACCGAGAGCGTCTGCTGCACGGCCACGGGGCCGACGCCGAAGTCGCGCCCGATGGCGGGCATCGATGGCAGATAGGTATCGATGGCGAGGGCGCCGGCCATGCCGAGGCAGGCCAGGACGACGGTGAGGGTTCTGTACATCGGGTGCTTTCAAGACGAGGCGCGCTGCACTAAGCAGCGCGCGGGGCAGCGATTGTACCGAGTTTCCACGACTCACGTCGGCGCCTGCCCGATTCCGCTTGCTTCCATGATGCGATGGTGCGATACGAAAAAAACCGGTTCCCGGGCAATCGCGTGTCATTTCGCGTCGATCTGGTTTCGAGCGGACCGAGACAGTTTTGTGATGCCCTTGCCCGTGGCCTTGCGGTCGGCACGGGCTTTCCTAGACTGAGGTTATCCGCAGTGCGCACCCAATCGCCCGCACCGCGGAACCCGGTCGGGCCGGCCTGACGCTCAAGCCTGCCCCGACGTTCGCCAATCTTTTGCGAAGGAACGATCATGCGTCCTTTATCCCTGCTGCTTCCGGCATCCCTGTTCGCGCTGGCCTGCACCACCAGTGCCCAGGAACTGCCCTACCCGCGCGACACCGCGCCGATCTCGACCGTGCAAGTGACGGCGCCTGCCAAGACGATCCGGGTCCGGCCCGACCAGGCCCAGGTGATCGGCGGCACCTATGCCATGTCGAACGGCTGGATCATGAGAGTGCGCACCGCAGCGCGCTACATCGATGCGACCATCGACCGCGAACAGCCGATCCGCCTGCTCGCGGTCGCGCCCTATAAGTTCGCGTCCGGCGACGGCAACGTGACGATGGAATTCAACCGCGGCGAATGGGGCGAGGATATGCTGATGAGCTATGTGCCCGACCCGCGCCTGGCGCAAATCGTCGTCGTCTCGTCGACGCTGGCGCAGCGCTGAACCGATCACCGGAAACGCCGGCCGATGGCTGTAGTGCCGTTCAGTGAAGCCTGGAGCGAACTTTCTGCCAGCGCTGAGCCAGGCCACACAGGCTGAGTGTCGATCATCGTAGGGTGGACCGGGCGGCGAACCGCTCGGTCCACGGCAGTTTCGTTGCACTTCTTCATGCCAGGGGAAGCCCGTATGTGCGCGCTCCGGGCTACGGAGCGCATCCCGATATGTATGAGAAAGGCCGTGGACGGAGCGGTTCGCCGCCCGGTCCACCCTACGTATCGCGCCACTCGGCGTGCGCGACCGGGCTTGGTGTTAGCTCGAAGAAGTGGCTCAGTCGCGCAGCGACATGCCGAAGCGCTCGAAGCGCGGCGCGTAATTCGTCAACATATCGGCCGAGACCAGCACGCGCTCGGCACGGCCGATCAGCAAGTTGCGCGGCACGAAACCGATGTAGCGCGAATCGGCGCTGTTGTCGCGGTTATCTCCCAGCATCATGTAATGGCCGGGCGGCACCGTCACCGGGCCGAAGTTGCGGGCGGGCGTGTCCACTTGCGGGATGAACTGGACGCGGCGCGCGTGGCCGTCTACATGTTCGGAGAGGCGCAAGGCCGGCACCTGGCCCTGCCCGGCCGGCTCCATCACCTGCTCCGCGGCGTCGTACTGCGCCGGGCGGCCATTGATGCTGAGGATCTCGTTGCGCATCTCGACCACGTCGCCCGGCAGCGCGACCAGGCGCTTGATCAGGCGCGTGCCGTCGACGGGCGAACTGAAGGTGACGACGTCGCCGCGTTGCGGCTCGCCGGTGTGGGTGACGATGGTGTCGGTGAGCGGCAGTTTCAGGTCGAACGCCAGGCGGTTGACGAAAACCACGTCGCCTTCGAGCAGGTTGGGCCGCATCGAGGATGAGGGAATCGGGTTCCAGTCCGCCACCGCCGTGCGGAACACGCCGAACAGCATCATGAATACGATAAAACCCTTGTTGGCGCGGATGAAGCCCTTCATTGCAGTCTCCCGATGTGGTGGTTGGTATCCACCACGTTATACGGGGCGATCCTTTGGCAATGCTTAAGGCTTTGACAACCCGGGAAGGCTTCAGCGCCTCTTAAGAATCGGGCCGCGCAGGCTGTACCAGAGTCCCACCAGCACCGGCGCGCCAAGCGTGAAAGCGGACACGATGTCCCAGATCCCGTCGCCCAGCAATGCGCTGACCAGGCCGATGGTGGTCGATATGCCGAGCAGGATCGGCATGCACCACAGCTGCATGAAGCCGCCTTTCATCGTCCCTCCCCCGAGCGCGCCAGCACCGGCGTGGCCATGGCCGGCGCCTGCGCGACCGCCTGCGCATGCCGCTTGACGGCGCGCCCGCGCTGCACCCACAGGTACAGACCGCTGCCCAGCACGACGATGGTCGCGACGTCGAGCAGCGCCCACAGCAGCTTCATCCAGGCGCCGCCGTAGTCGCCGAAGTGCAGCGGCTGCGAGATCAGCAGCGCCGTCAGGTACCACGGCAGGTCGCGGTGGTCGGTGATGGCGCCGGTTTGCGCGTCGATCAGCACCGGCTTGTACAGGCGCGACGAAAACGCTTCGTTTCCGCGCATGTAGACGCCGTAGTGATGCGGGCTGGCGAAGGGAGTACCCGGGAAGGCCACGAAGCCCACCGCCATGCCGGGCGAAGCGGCTTCGGCAGCCCTGACGGCCTGCTCCATCGAGGCGAGTTTGGTCGGCGCCGCCGCGCCCTTGTACGGTTCGAGCATGGCGGCGATCTCGGTCGCCTGCCAGTACTTCAGCAGCACGTCGGCCCAGGTGTTGACCATGCCGGTCGCGCCCACCACCAGCGCCCACACCAGCGTGACGATGCCGAGCAGGTTATGCAGGTCGAGCCATTTCAGGCGGCTGGTTCGGCCATGGCGCACGGTGCCGAATTCCTGCTTGCGCATGAAGGGCGCGTACAGCACCACCCCGCTGACGATGGCCACGATCAGCAGCAGCCCCATGAAGCCGAGGAAGAGTTTACCCGGCAGGCCGGCGAACAGGTCGACGTGCAGGCGGAACATGGTCGACATGAAGGCGCCGCCTTCGAAGGCGGGCTCGGTGATGACTTTCGCCGTGCGCGCATCGACCGCGATCGGCTTGTAGTGTTCGTCGTTCGGATGGTCGCCCAGGGTCACGTTCCAGATCCTGGGCTCGTCGCTTTCCTGCGACATGTACATCATGATCTTGTTCGGATATAGGGCGCGGCCGGCGGCGATCACGTCGTCCAGATTCGCGCGCGGCGGATTGGCGGCCAGTTCTGGCGCGAGCGCGGGCGCTTCCACATCGTTGCCCAGCAGGTGGCCGATTTCATGGTGATAGATCAGCGGCAGGCCGGTCAGGCACAGCAGCAGCATGAAGACGGTACAGACCAGGCTGCTCCACTTGTGGATCCAGGACCAGCGGCGTAGGGAGTGCGATGACATGGGGCTTGAGGTTCGACGATGAGCACAGATAATAATGGTTCTCATTTACAGCCGCAAGCTTTGCGCGCATAATAATGATAACTATTCTCATCTAACAAGAAACCATGAACCAGCCTCGCTTCATCCTCACTCCCCTCGCCTTTGGCGCCTTCGTGTTCGCAGCTGGCCACGCCACTGCCCAGACTGCCGCCGCGGAGACACCGCAAACCCCGATGCAGACCGTCGTCGTCACCGCATCGGCCGACGCCTCGGCCCAGGGCTTGCCGAGCGCCTACGCCGGCGGCCAGGTCGCACGCGGCGGCCGCCTCGGCTTGCTGGGCAATGTCGACATCATGGACGCGCCCTTCAACACCACCAACTACACCCAGGCGCTGATCCAGGACCAGCAAGCCCGCAGCGTGGCCGACGTGGTCCAGAACGACCCGTCGGTGCGCGTCGCGCGCGGCTTCGGCAACTACCAGGAGCTGTACGTGATCCGCGGCTTTGCGGTGAACTCGGACGACCTGGCCTATAACGGCTTGTACGGCCTGCTGCCGCGCCAGTTCGTCGCTTCCGAACTGCTCGAGCGCGTCGAGGTCTTCCGGGGCGCCAACAGCTTCGTGAACGGCGCGGCGCCGGGCGGCGGCGGCATCGGCGGCATGATCAACCTGCTGCCCAAACGCGCGCCGAACAAGGACCTGAACCAGGTCACGCTGGGCGTCGAGAGCGGCGGCCAGGCCTATGGCGCCTTCGACGTCGCGCGCCGCTTCGGTCCCGACAACCGCGTCGGCTTGCGCATCAACGGCGTGCGCCGCGACGGCGAGACCGCGATCGAAGGCGAAGAGCGCGAACTGTCGGTGTTCTCGATCGGCGCCGACTACCGCGGCAATGGTTTCCGTGTCTCGGCCGACGCCGGCTACCAGAACCACGCGCTCACCAACGCGCGCCCGAGCGTGACCATTGCCGCCGGCCTGCCGATCATCGAAGCGCCGGACGCCGACAGCAACTGGGCCCAGCCCTGGACCCTGTCGAAAGAGCGCGACGTCTTCGGCACCCTGCGCGCCGAGGTCGACCTCCCGGGCGGCGCGGTGGCCTGGGCCGCGCTCGGCGCGCGCAAGGGCAACGAAGCGAATATCCTGTCGTCGGCCACCGTCACCGGCGTCGACGGCAGCGCCACCATGACGCGCTTCGACAACGTGCGCGTCGACCGCGTCCGCACCGGCGAACTTGGTGCGCGCACCGAGCTGCAGACCGGCAGTGTCAAGCACGGCATCTCGGCCACCGTGTCCGGCTTCTACCGCGAAGAACTCAACGCCTATGCGATGAGCGACTTCGCCGGCTTCGCCACCAACATCTACCGTCCGGTGGCGTCGGCGGCGCCGTCGAATCAGTTCTTCACCGGCGGCGATTTGAACAATCCGCTGCGCGTGCAGCGCAGCATCCTGTCGAGCGCGGCGATCGCCGACACCATGTCCCTGCTTGACGACAAGGTGCTGCTGACCGTCGGCCTGCGCCACCAGCGCATCCGCGATGCCGGCTACCTGTACGGCACCGGCGCCCCTACGCCGGACTACGACGAGACCGCCAACACCCCGGTCGCCGGCCTGGTCTACAAGCCGATGCAGGGCGTGTCGCTGTACGCGAACTACATCGAGGCGCTGCAGCGCGGCACCCGCGCCAGCAGCGGCGGCTTCGGCGCCCCGCTGACCAACGAAGGCGCCGTGTTCGCACCGTATGTCTCGCGCCAGAAGGAAGTCGGCATCAAGGTCGACAGCGGCAAGTTCGGCGCCGGCGTCGCGCTGTTCCAGACGGCGCAGCCGCAAGCCTATGTGGCGAACAACACCTTCGGCCTGTTCGGCGAGCAGCGCAACCGCGGCGTGGAACTGTCCGTGTTCGGCCTGCCGGCCAAGGGCCTGCGCCTGCTGGGCGGCGCCACCCTGCTCGACAGCCAGCAGCGCCGCACCTTCAACGGCGCCACCGACGGCCGCGAGGCGATCGGCGTACCGGAAATCCAGGTGAACCTCGGCGCCGACTGGGACGTCCCTGGCGTACCCGGCCTGGCGCTGAACGCGCGCGCCCTCCACACCAGCACCCAGTTCGCCGACGCCGCCAACCTGCAAAAGCTGCCGTCCTGGAGCCGCCTCGACATCGGCGCGACCTGGTCGACCCGCCTGATGGAACGCGACGTGACGCTGCGCGCCCGCATCGACAACGTCACAGACAAGAATTACTGGGCGTCGGCGGGCGGGTATCCCGGCTATGGCTACCTGGTCGCGGGCGGCCCGCGCACGGTGACGGTGTCGGGGTCGGTTGATTTTTAATGGTACGCACGGGTGCGGGGGTACGGGAAACGCCATGCCCACGCACCAACACGTATGCGGTGGGCATGCCCACCCTACGGTGCCGCCACCGCCGAATCGAAAACGGGAGCGAAGTTCGTAGGGCGGGCATGCCCGCCGCGTTATGGAACGGATGCGGTTCGAACAGCCGCCCTTGCTGCCGCTGTCAATGCGGCTTGACCTCATCCTTCAACGCCGCTAGCGCAATCTTCTCGACCAGTCCCGGCGCCAACAGCTTGAGCAAGCGACCCAGCTTGCCCTTGGCCGTCATCACCACCTCGCGCCTGCGCCCGTTCATACCATCGATGATCAGGCGCGCGCACTCTTCCACGCTCATCGCGCCCTCTTCCTTCAAGCCGCTGGCGCCCGCCGTCTCCCCTTGCGCGTTGAAGCCGCGGTAGCGGATTTTCGTCGCCACTACGCCCGGATACGCCGTGGTCACGCTCACGCCCGCGCCTTTTAGTTCCGCCCGCAGCGCCTCGAAAAATCCCGTCATCGCGAACTTGGTGGCGCTGTAAGCCGTACGCCCCGGCACGCCCACCAGCCCCGCCAGCGACGACACGGCGACGATGCTGCCGCGCGCGCGCTTCAGGTGCGGCAGCGCCGCCTGCGTGCACCAGACCGCTCCCCACAGGTTTACCCGCATCAGTTCCTCGTACCAGCCGAGGTCCTCGACTTCCTCGAACAGCGCATGCGCCGAGCGCCCCGCATTATTCACCAGCACGTCGATATGCCCGAAGCGCTCGACGGCGCCGATCACCAGCCGCCGGCACTGGATCTGCACGCCGACGTCGGTCGGCACCGTCATGGTCTGCGCGCCGAAGGCGGCGCACTCGGCCGCTACGGCATCGAGCTGGGCCGCATTGCGCGCCGCCAGCACCAGCGCCAGGTTCGCCCCTTCGGCTGCCGCCAGCTGGCGCGCCATCTCGGCGCCAATGCCGTCGGAGGCGCCGGTGATGACAACGACCCGCGGTATACCTGCCCCGTTCATTTCTGCGTCTTGACGATATGCAGCGCGCTGGCGATCAGCCCGCTCATCTCGCCCAGGTTGGCCGGCACGATGATCGAATTATTCGTCTTGGCCAGCTTGCCGAAGGCATCGACGTAGTGTTCGGCCACGCGCAGGTTCATCGCGTCCTCGCCACCCGGATCACGGATCGCCGCGCCCACCTGGCGCAGCGCGGTGGCGCTCGCTTCGGCGATGGCGACGATGGCGTTCGCCTCGCCCTGGGCGCGGTTGATTGCGGCCTGGCGCTCGCCTTCGGAGCGGGCAATCGCCGCCTCGCGTTCGCCGCTGGCGATGTTGATCTGTTCCTGGCGCCGGCCTTCCGAGGCGGCGATCAGCGCGCGCTTTTCGCGTTCGGCGGTGATCTGGCGCTGCATCGAGTGCAGGATCTCGGCCGGCGGCGTCAGGTCCTTGATCTCGTAGCGCAGCACTTTCACGCCCCAGTTCGCGGCCGACTCGTCGATGGCGTTGACGATCGTGGTGTTGATGTGGTCGCGCTCCTCGAAGGTTTTATCGAGTTCCATCTTGCCGATCACCGAGCGCAGCGTGGTCTGCGCCAGTTGGGTGATGGCCTGGACATAGTTCGACGCGCCATACGAGGCGCGCATCGCGTCGGTCACCTGGTAATACAGGATGCCGTCGACCTGCAATTGCGTGTTGTCCCTGGTGATGCAGACCTGGGGCGGCACGTCGAGCGGGATTTCCTTGAGCACGTGCTTGTAGGCGATGCGGTCGACGAAGGGGATCACGATGTTCAAGCCCGGCGCCAGCGTCGCGTGGTATTTGCCGAGGCGCTCGACCACCCAGGCGTGCTGCTGCGGCACCACGTTGATCGTCTTGAAGACGAACACGATCGCAATGACGAAGATGACCAGCGCGACGATTTCGAACGAAAATTCCATGGGGATCCCTTATAGATGAGTTACAAACCTTGGCATAAAAAACCCCCGCGGCCCGGCGAGGGCGACGAGGGTACATGGGTCCGGTGCATGAGATCAGATGTGCTCTTAATGGTTATATATTTTGAACAAGCAACATTGGGAGTCTAACGCGTTTTGGCGTAGAGTCAATCCATTCGGCTTTTTCAGAGCGGCACAGATGGCGTCTACCCCATTTCACAGTCATACCCGGCACAGCCGACGCACATCAAACTGTTCATTCATCCGCTACGCATAATCGCAAAATTATTCCTTCTCCACTCTCCCGGGCCTCCACCATGCGCAGCCAGATCAGCGAAGAAATTACGTTCCGCAAGCTCGAGGTGCTGATTGCCTTCATGGAGGGCGGCAGCCTGAACGGCGCGGCGGAACTGCTCGGCATCAGCGTGGTCAGCGTGCACCGCGCCCTGCACTCGCTCGAGGAGAGCCTGGCGTGCCAGCTGTTCGGCCACAAGGGCCGCAACCTGATCCCGACCCAGGCCGCACGCGAGCTCGCCGACGCCAGCCGCGAAGTCATCAAGCTGATGGGCGACGCCGTCGCCGCCGCGCGCGAGACCGCCGGCTACTCGTCCGGCCATCTGAAGATCGGCTCGCTGTATTCGCTCACCAACAGCACCGCGCCCGACGTCATCTTCGACATCAAGCTGCGCCGCCCCGAACTGCAGACCGAACTCGTGCTCGGCTCGAACGCCGACCTCTTGCACAAGCTCAAGCACAACGCCATCGACGCCGCCCTGATGGCGGTGCCCGAACTCGACCCGGACATCGTCTCGATTCCCTTATTCGACGACGACATCTTCTTTGCCGCGCCCGCCGGCTCGCCCTATGCGCACGAGGCCGCGATCGACCTGCGCGCCTGCGCCGGCGAAAAATACGTCAGCCTGTCCGAAGGTTTCGTCACTTACCACGGCTTCGTCGAAGCCTTCCGGGTGGCCGGCTTCGCGCCCAGCGTGGTGATGCAGGTGAGCGACATCTTTTCGCTGATGAACCTGGTCAGCGCGGGCCTGGGCTACACGCTGCTGCCGGGGCGGGTGCGCGACGTCTTCGGCGACAAGCTGCAGCTGATTCCGCTGAAGCCCGAGTACCGCATGCGCCAGACCATCGGGGTCAATTTCCTGCGGGTGCGTGAGCGCGACCCCAACCTGCTGGCCCTGGCCGCCGCCTGCCGCATGCTGCGCCATGGGAAGGATGGCGCCGGCGGCAGCCTGGCCGCCTGACGTTTTCGCTCAGCGTAAACGTTCCGCCGGCGGCGCTAATTGATCGCCGCGCGAATCGGCGTTACCTTGAACTCGTATTGTCAGGACCACAAAACAGGCGCGCCGAGACAACGCGCCATCCGGTACCCTCGTTCAAGGCGAAGCGCATGTCCTCTCACATGATGTCGATTTACGTCCTGGTCGCGATGTTCGTTCTCGCCACCGTCCTGCCGATCAACATGGGCGTGATCGCCTTTGTCGGCGCCTTCCTCGTCGGCACCCTGGTCGCCGGCATGGAAACCAAGGCGATCATGGGCGGCTTCCCGGCCGAGCTCTTCCTCACCCTGGTCGGCATCACCTACCTGTTCGCCCAGGCGCAAAACAACGGCACCATCGACTGGCTGGTGCGCCTGGCCCTGAAAGCGGTGCGCGGGCAGGTCGCGGCGATTCCCTGGGTGATGTTCTTCATTACGGCGCTGCTGACCGCGGTCGGCGCCGTCAGTCCGGCGGCCGTCGCCATCATCGCGCCGATCGCCCTCGGCTTTGCCGCCAAGTACGGCATCAATCCACTGATGATGGGTTTGCTGGTGGTGCACGGCGCCCAGGGCGGCGGCTTCTCGCCGATCAGCATCTACGGCGGCATCACCAACAAGATCGTGCAAAAGGCGGGCTTGCCGCTGTCGGAACTGACTACCGCCTTCGTCAGCCTGGGCGTCAACTTTGCCGTCGCGCTCTTGCTGTTCCTGATGTTCGGCGGACTGGCGCTGATGCGCCGGCACCAGGGGCCGTCAGCCGGCAGCGTCGAAAATACCCCGTTCAACACCCAGGTGGCCATGCCGGCCTCGGGCCCGCAAATCTTCGACGAGGCCGAAGGCGAGGCCATGACCGAAGAGCGGCTGACCATGAAGCGGTCGCCGGATGCGCTGAATGCCAGTCCGGCCGCAGGGAAAGGCGGCACAAGTGCGGGCCCGTCCGCAACAACCCAGGCCGGCACCGAACATGCCGGCGCCACCGGGCAGCAACTGTTCACCGTCGCCGGCCTGATCGCGCTGGCCGTGCTGACCCTGTTCTACAAGCTCGACATCGGGTTCGTCGCCATCACCATCGGCCTGATCCTGTCGGTCATCGCGCCCAACGTGCAAAAGCGCGCCATCACCCAGGTGTCGTGGCCGGAAATCATGCTGATCGTCGGCGTCAGCACCTATGTCGGCGTAATGCAGAAGATGGGCACGATCACCTTTGTCGGAGAGAGCGTGGCGCACCTCACCTCGCCCCTGATCGCCGCCCTGCTGCTGTGCTTTGTCGGCGCCGTGGTCTCGGCCTTTGCGTCTTCGACCGCCGTGCTGGGCTCGCTGATCCCGCTCGCCGTGCCCTTCCTGCAATCGGGCACCGGGGTCGACGCGGTCGGTTTCATCGCGGCCATGGCGGTGTCCTCGACCATCGTCGACGTCAGCCCGTTCTCGACCAACGGCGCACTGGTGCTGGCCAATGCCCAGGGCGTGGACCGCGACGTATTCCTGCGCCAGCTGATGATTTACGGTGGCATCATTACCATCGTGGCGCCGGTCGTGGTGTGGTTCCTGTTTATCGTTTTGTAAACAAGTCATGGAGAACGAATCGATGGATCATCCTGGTCAAGCCGGCGCCGCGCGCAACTGGAACCGCCAGCAGGAAAACCGCGCCGCCCGCATCGCGCGTGCCGCACGGGTGCTGGGCAACCGGCTGGCGGGCAAGATCGTAGCCAGCGACGACATCGTCGAACTGCTGCACCAGGTGATCGAGCCGGGCGACCGGGTCTGCCTCGAAGGGAACAACCAGAAGCAGGCCGATTTCCTCGGCAAGGCGCTGGCGAAACTCGATCCGGCCCGCGTGCACGGCCTGCACCTGCTGCTGTCGGTGCTGTCGCTGCCGGAACACCTGGACGTGTTCGACAACGGCATCGGTGCGCGCCTCGACTTTTCCTTTTCCGGCCCGCAGGCGGCGCGCCTGGCGCGGCTCGCGAGCGCCGGCAAGCTCAACATCGGCGCGATCCATACTTACCTCGAACTGTTCGGCCGCTATTTCGTCGACCTCTCGCCGCGCATCGCGCTGGTCGCCGCGGAAGCCGCCGACCGCCACGGCAACCTCTACACCGGCCCGAATACCGAGGACACGCCAGCCATTGCCGAAGCGACCGCCTTCAAGGGCGGCATCGTCATCGCCCAGGTCAACGAGATCGTCGACACCCTGCCGCGCGTCGACATCCCGGCCGACTGGGTCGGCTTCGTGGTGCAATCACCGAAACCGTATTACATCGAGCCGCTGTTCACGCGCGACCCGGCGCAGATTTCCGAAATCCAGGTCTTGATGGCGATGATGGCGATCAAGGGCATCTATGCCGAATACGAAGTCACGCGCCTGAACCACGGCATCGGCTTCGATACGGCCGCCATCGAACTGCTGCTGCCTACTTATGCGCAAGAGCTCGGCCTGAAAGGCAAGATCGCCACCCACTGGGCGCTCAATCCCCATCCAGCCCTGATTCCCGCGATCGAGGCCGGATTCGTCGAATCGGTACACTCCTTCGGTTCCGAGCTCGGCATGGAAAACTACATCCGCGCCCGCCCCGACGTATTCTTCGTCGGCCCGGACGGCTCGATGCGCAGCAACCGCGCCTTTTGCCAGGCCGCCGGCCATTACGCCTGCGACATGTTCATCGGCTCGACGCTGCAAATCGATTTGCAGGGCAATTCCTCGACCGCCACCCTGGGCCGGATTTCCGGCTTCGGCGGCGCGCCCAACATGGGCAGCGACGCGCGCGGGCGGCGCCATGCCAGCCCGGCCTGGCTGAAGGCTGGAGCGCAGGCGCGCGCCGGCCGCAGCACCATCCCGCGCGGCCAGAAACTGGTGGTGCAGTTGGTGGAAACTTTCCGCGAACACATGGCGCCGGCATTCGTCGAACAACTCGACGCCTGGAAACTGGGCGAGCAGGCCGGCATGGCGATCCCGCCGGTGATGATCTACGGCGACGACGTCACCCACATCCTGACCGAGGAAGGCATCGCCAACCTGCTGCTGTGCCGCAGCGACGAAGAACGCGAGCAGGCGATCCGCGGCGTGGCCGGCTATACGCCGGTCGGCATGGGGCGCGACCGGCGCATGGTGGACAACTTGCGCGAGCGCGGCATCATCCGCCGCCCCGAAGACCTCGGCATCGACAAGCGCCTCGCCACGCGCGACCTGCTGGCGGCCAAGAACATGAAAGACCTGGTGCGCGCCTCCGGCGGGCTGTACGACCCGCCGAAGCGCTTCCGCAACTGGTAACGAGGCATAAACAAAGGACCCGCATGGAAACGTTGAATTTTCGATTCGAGAACGGGCGGCGCGCGCTGGCGGCGACGCCGCAGCTGGTCGGCGTGGTCAGCTCCGGCAACCTCGAAGTGCTGATCGAGCCGGCGCTCCTCGGCGGCGCCTGCGAAATCGAGATCCGCACTGCCGCCAACGGCTTCGGCGCGACCTGGCAAGCCGTGATGCGCGACTTCCACGAGCGCTGGCAATTGCAGGACACGCGCATCTGCATCAACGACATGGGCGCCACGCCCGCCGTGGTCAGCCTGCGTTTGGACCAGGCCGCCGAAAACATGACCGGGGGCTTGCCATGAGCAGCTACCTCGAATGCAATGCGAGAGAGCGCATTGCGCGCGTGTTCGACGCCGGCAGTTTCGAGGAATTCCTGCCACCGGCTGCGCGCGTGGTCAGCCCGCACCTGGCCCAGCTCGATGCGCCGGTGTCGTTCGACGACGGCGTGATCGTCGGCCGCGGGCGGCTGGACGGCCAGATTGTCTTCGGCGCGGCCCAGGAAGGCGGCTTCATGGGCGGCGCGGTCGGCGAGGTGCACGGCGCAAAATTGGTTGGCATGCTGGCCCGCGCCGTGCAGGAAGAGGCGCATGCGGTGCTGCTGCTGCTCGAATCCGGCGGCGTGCGCCTGCATGAAGCGAATGCCGGCCTTATCGCCGTCTCCGAAGTGATGCGCGCCATCCTCGACGTGCGCGCCGCCGGAATCCCGGTAGTGGTGCTGATCGGCGGATCGAACGGCTGCTTCGGCGGCATGGGCATCGCCGCGCGCTGCGCCAACACGGTGGTCATGTCCGAGGAAGCGCGCCTCGGCATGTCGGGGCCGGAAGTGATCGAGACCGCGCACGGCGTCGAAGAATTCGATGCGCGCGACCGCGCCCTGGTCTGGCGCACCACCGGCGGCAAGCACCGCTACCTGCTGGGCGATTGCCAGTGCCTGGTGGCGGACAACGTCGGCGCCTTCCGCGAGGCGGCGCTGGACGCCATCGACGCCGCCCGCGGACATGCCGCGCTGACGCTGGCCGACCTCGACGCCGAACACCTGATGCTGGCGACGCGCCTGCGCGACTTCGGCAGCGCAAGCGAACCCCTGCAGATCTGGAAAATGCTGGGCATTCCAGACCCGGCCGCGGTCCCGATGCTCGACGCCGACGCATTTACCGAACTCGCACAACCCTACCGCAAAGGAGCCGACTGATGGACTGGCAATCCCTGGCCTCCAGCTTGTTCCCGCAGGGGCACACCATTCACGAGCATGACCAGTTCCTGCTCGGCACCGGCACAGTGGAAGACGAGACGATCGCCGTCATCGGCACCACCGGCCATGCGCCGATCGGCATCGAAATCGCCCTGGCCCAGGCGACGGCCGTGCTGGCGACCATACGTTCTCATCCCGGGCGGCCGATCCTGATCCTGGTCGACACGCAAGGCCAGCGCCTGCGCCACCGCGACGAAATGCTCGGCATTAACAGCTACATGGCGCACCTGGGCAAATGCATCGACCTGGCGCGGCGCCAGGGGCACAAGGTGATCGGGCTGGTGTACGACCAGGCCCTGTCCGGCGGTTTCATCACGAGCGGTTTGATGGCGGACGCCTGCTTCGCCTTGCCCGACGCCACCATCCGCGTGATGGGACTACCGGCGATGGCCCGTATCACCAAGGTACCCGAGGAGCGGCTGACCGAACTGGCCAAGGTCGATCCGGTGTTCGCACCGGGCGCCGGCAACTACCTGCGCATGGGCGGCCTGCAGGCGATCTGGGAAGACGATTTCGCGACGCTCCTGGCGGCGGCGCTGCGCGAGGCCGATCCGCTCGACCGCCGGCGCGCGCTCGGATTCGAACGCGGTGGGCGCAGGCTGGCGCAGCCGGTGGCGGAAGCGGTGCGATCGGGGGCACATGTTCTCCCGACATGATTTGATCTGGCTGTCGGCGCGCGGCTGGGAGCGCGCCGCTGCCGCTGCTGCGCCAGGCGCGCGCGAGGCCATTGCCTGCTGGGGCGCCGCCGGCTGGCCGGCGGTCGTCACGCGCACGCCGGCAACGCTCGCGCCCGGTGAAGTCGCGCTCGGCATTGCCCTGCCGCCACGCCCCGACGGCGCCAAGCCGCGCATCGCGCTGGCTGCCGCGGTCGCGGAGATCGCGCGCGGCAACCCGGCCCTGCCCTTGGCCGAAGCAATTGCCGCGGCGCCGGCGGCGTGGCAAGCGGCGCTGGCGGCGCTGGATCGGGAAGCCACTGACGGTGGCTGCACGCTGCGCGTCTACGGTTCGCTGGCGTTTGCCGCGCTGACGGGCCAAACCTGTCTGCGCGCCGGCTCGGACATCGACCTGCTGCTGCATCCGGCCGACGCGCGCAGCTATGAAGCCGCGCTCGACCTGCTGGTGCGCCATGCGCGCGTGCTGCCGCTGGACGGCGAAATCGTCTTCGGCGGCGGGCAGGCGGTGGCGTGGAAGGAGCTCGCAGGCTGCCGCGATGGCCAGGCGCGCGTGCTGGCGAAATCGCTGCATGGGGTCGCGCTCGTCAGTGTCGACAGCCTGCTCGCGAGCCTGCACACCAACGTGAACGAGACCGCGCCATGCACGGCTTGATCGACGCCGGCGCGGCGGCGGATGCGCGCGCGTGCCTCCCTGGCCTGGATTTGCCAGGCCTGGGCACCGTGCCGGTCCAGCCGTGCGTTGATGAGGCTGCCGCTTCTGATCGGCGCCACCACAGCGCGCAGCACGGGAACGAACGCCAGTTCTGCGCCCGCGTCGGCCGCCTGGCCGTGCGCAGCCTCTACGCCGAACTGAGCCTGTACCCAAAGCCCGGCCTGGTGTCGCTGCTGGACAACGGCAGCCACACGGACATGACGGCAGCCACCTTCATGCGCAGCATGTTCGCGCTGCGCCATTACTTTGTCCGCATCACGCAGGCCGGCATGGATGGCGCGCCCTTCGCGAAGCTGGCCGCGCTCGGGGTCGACGCCGAAGCGCGCATGCTGGACGCCACCGGCGGCATCAACACCCATCGTGGCGCGATCTTCGGCCTCGGCCTGCTGTGCGCCGCGCTCGGCGCCTGCCATGCCGCCAACGCGGCGGGTGGGGAAGTGCTTACCGCCGTCGACATCCGTGCCGCGCTGGTCGCCCGCTGGGGCGCGGCGCTGGCCGCCCATGCCCACCCCGATGCAGCCAACTCGCATGGCACTCAAGTCACCCAGCGCTACCAGGTCGGTGGCGCGCGCCAGGAAGCCGCGCGCGGCATGCCGGCCGTGTTCGACGTCGCGCTGCCCGCCTTGCGCCAGGCGCGCGCCGCCGGACGCGGGCTGCGCCGCGCGCGCGTCGACGCCCTGTTCGCGCTGATGGCCCACGTCAGCGACACCAACGTCTACCATCGCGGCGGCGCTGGCGGCGCGCTGACGGTCAGGCAGCACGCGAGCGACTTCCTGCTGGCCGGCGGCACCGCCGCGCCGGACTGGGAAGCGCGCGCCGCAGCCTGCCACCACCTGTTCGTCCGGCACCGGCTGTCCCCCGGCGGCGCCGCCGACCTGCTGGCCGCCGCCTGCCTGGTCGACGCCGCGACCGGCGGAACCTGACGATGGCGAGCCGCCTCGCCCTGCTCTGCCCCGGCCAGGGCGCGCAGCATGCCGCCATGTTCGACATGGCGCGCACCGATCCGGCCGCCGCGGCCCTGCTCGACATGCTCGTCACGCAGGCCGGGTTCGCGGAATCGCTGGACGCGATCCTGGCCGACGACGCGCTGCTGTTTGCGAATCGCTACGCCCAGCCGCTGGTGGTGGCCGCCACCTTGGCGAACTGGAATGCGCTCGCAGACGACCTGCCGGAACCGGCCCTGGTCGCCGGCTACAGTATTGGCGAAGTCGCAGCCTATGCGGTGGCCGGCGCCTTGCCGCCTGCCGACGCGGTGGCGCTGGCGCGTGCCCGTGCGGAACTGATGGATGCCTGCCTGCGCGCCTCACCCGGCCAGGCGCTGCTGGCGGTCTCCGGCCTGCCGGTCGCCACAGTGGAGGCGCAGCTGCGCCGGCACGATTTCCACCTCGCCATCGTCACTGGCGAAGACAGCCTGATCGCCGGTGGACGCGCCGAATCGGCGGCCGGCCTGGAGAATGCATTGCTTGCCACGGGCGCACGCACCAGCCGGTTAGCGGTCGAAGTCGCCTCGCACACGCCCTTCATGGCAGGCGCCGTTGCCCCCCTGGCCGCCGCACTGGGAGGCCGATCCTTGCGCGACCCGCAAGTGCCGGTCCTGTCCGGCATCTCGGCCGAACGCATCAGCCATAAGAGCAAGGCCATCGAACACCTGTCGCGCCAGGTCGCCGAGACCATCCTGTGGCGCGATTGCATGGATGCACTGGTGGAAGCCGGCATTACGGTAGCGCTCGAACTCGGCCCCGGCGCCGGCCTGTCGCGCATGCTGCAGGCGAGGCACCCGCAGATCGCCACGCGTTCGGTCGCCGACTTCCGTTCGCTCGAGGGAGTCAGGGCCTGGCTGGCCCGGCATGTCGAATAGCCTATTCACCCATCCCATACCTGACATTGCCAATCGGAATTGGCATTCGTGGCCGATCACCTCTATAACGAGAGCATTGGCAATTCCGGCGCGACCAATTCCACACGGCCGCCGGCACGCATTCTCGGGAGATGGATATGAAACAAGTACTCGAGGCAGTTGCACAGCTGCTGACCCAGGCCGCGCGCGAGCGTGCCGAAGACGTGATGCAGGCGCAGGCGAATACCGCCGGCGCGCAAGAGGACTACCGTTCGAACGCGGGCGGCTGGAACTGACAGCGCGCCTTGCAGGACAAAAAACGCCAACCTCCGGGTTGGCGTTTTTTTTCCGGACCCGGCAGGCGTCAGCCGTTCGTCACGATCAGCCGATTCCCCTGCACCTCGACAATCCGATAATCGCCCGCTTCCGCCAGCGCGCCCGGCCCGAGTTCCACGTCCCACAGCGCGCCGCGGTACATCACGCGCGCGCGGCCCTCGTGCCAGCCCGGCACGGCGACGCGCGCGCCGATGTCGAGGTTGACGTTCGGGTCGCGCGTGGCGTTGGTCTTCGCCGGCCGGCCGAAACGGCTGCGGTGCAGGATGGCGGTCGCCACCAGGCCAACAGCGGCGGCCACCAGCGTCTGGAGCGCTCCGCTCAAGCCCAGCAGCGCGGCAATGCCGCCAAAGGCCAGGCCGATGGCGATCATCAGCAAATAAAACGTGCCGGTGAACATTTCAGCAATCACCAGGATCCCCGCACCCACCATCCAGTTCATCCAGTCGGACATGATGCTCTCCTCAACCGCTCTTGCGCGGCGTGTAGATGGGCAAAGCGGTCGCTTTGGCCTCGGGCGCCCGACAGGAGCGCTCGCAGCGCTGGTAAGTGGTATCGCAGGCGGCTACGCGCCCGAGGCGACGGTTCTGCAGGGCCGTGTCAACCGGCGCCCGGGCGCCCGTCCGGACCGGCGCGCCGGTATTGGCCGCAGTGCGCGCCAGCCGGTTTTTCTCCTGCGTGGCCAGCAGGTCCTCGCGGTCTTCCATCGCGATCTGTTGCGCGTCGGCCTTGCAGGCACGCCGTTCGCTGTCGCACACCGAGGTACAGAACGACGGCTCCGCAGCCAGCGCGGCGGTTGAGAACAGCATTCCCATCAGGGCAAGCAGCAAGAGTCCACGGCGCATGGCATTCTCCAGTCGATATGAAAAACCCCGCGACCGCGGCAACGAGGGTTTCCAAAAGTCTAACTCGTTTTGACAACGAGTCAAGCTTTTTGTTGCCTCTAAGCTATTAGCTTCTAGGTTTGGGCAATGCCATCCAGTCAAGCGCATCGAAAACGATGCGCCGACCCGTAAGGTGGGTGGCTCCACCTCGCCAGTTTGCGGAGGAGCGCTGTTTGCGCCGCCCACGCGTTCAAGCGGCGGGTGATTCGTTGCGAAGTTTCAAAAGGTGGTTGAACGCGTGGGCGGCAACCAGGCAGCGGACAAGCCTGCTCCCGGCTATAGCCGCCCACCTTGCGGGTTCGAGCATGCTTCTGCCGGGCACCAGGCCTCGCCCTCGCTGATCAGGCTTTTACATGAAAAAACCCCGCTACCTGTGCAGGCAGCGGGGTTCGATGGCACGGCAGGCCGGCGCGTCTTACATCTTCGCCAGCTTCTGCCAGGTCTCGATCACCGAATCTGGATTGAGCGACATCGACTCGATGCCCTCTTCCACCAGCCACTGGGCGAAGTCAGGATTGTCCGACGGACCCTGGCCGCAGATGCCGATGTACTTGCCCTGCGCGCGGCACGCCTTGATGGCGAGCGACAGCATCGCTTTCACGGCAGGGTCGCGCTCGTCGAAGTCGGCGGCCAGCAGCGGCATGCCGGAGTCGCGGTCCAGGCCCAGGGTCAGCTGGGTCAGGTCGTTGGAACCGATCGAGAAGCCGTCGAAGAACTCGAGGAAGCGCTCGGCCAGGATCGCGTTCGACGGCACTTCGCACATCATGATGACGCGCAGGCCGTTTTCGCCGCGCTTCAGGCCGTACTTCGCGAGCAGGTCGATGACCTTTTCGGCCTGGCCCAAGGTGCGCACGAACGGAATCATGATCTCGACGTTGGTCAGGCCCATCTCTTCACGGACCCGCTTCATGGCGAGACATTCCATCTCGAAGGACTCGGCGAAGTCTTCGGCCAGGTAGCGCGCGGCGCCGCGGAAGCCCAGCATCGGGTTTTCTTCGTCCGGCTCGTAGCGCGAACCGCCGATCAGCTTCTTGTACTCGTTCGACTTGAAGTCGGACAGGCGCACGATGACCGGCTTCGGCCAGAACGCGGCGGCGATCGTCGCCACGCCTTCGGCCAGTTTATCCACGTAAAAGGCTTTCGGCGAGGCGTGGCCGCGTGCGACCGATTCCACTGCTTTCTTCAGGTCGGCATCGATGTTCGGGTACTCGAGGATCGCCTTCGGGTGTACGCCGATGTTGTTGTTGATGATGAATTCCAGGCGCGCCAGGCCGACGCCGTTGTTCGGCACCGACTGGAAATCGAATGCCAGCTGCGGGTTGCCGACGTTGAGCATGATCTTGGTCGGGATCGGCGGCAATTCGCCACGCGAGACTTCGGTGATTTCGGTTTCGAGCAAGCCGTCGTAGATCTTGCCTTCGTCGCCTTCAGCGCAGGAGACGGTAACAAACGTGCCGTCCTTCAGCAGCTCGGTCGCGTCGCCGCAGCCGACGACGGCCGGCACGCCCAGTTCACGGGCGATGATCGCCGCGTGGCAGGTACGCCCGCCGCGATTGGTGACGATCGCCGAGGCGCGCTTCATGACCGGTTCCCAGTTCGGGTCGGTCATGTCGGCCACCAGCACGTCGCCCGGCTGCACGCGTTCCATTTCCGACGGGTCGGTAATCACGCGCACCGGTCCTGCGCCGATCTTCTGGCCGATGGCGCGGCCGCTGGTCAATACCGTGCCGCTGCCCTTCAGGCTGAAGCGCTGCTGGGCGTCGGTCGCCTTCTGCTGCGACTTGACCGTTTCCGGACGCGCCTGCAGGATGAACAGCTTGCCATCGCGGCCATCCTTGCCCCACTCGATGTCCATCGGACGGCCATAGTGGTTCTCGATGATGACGGCATATTTCGCCAGCTCGACCACTTCGGCATCGGTCAGCGAGTAGCGGTTACGCAGTTCGATCGGCACGTCGACGGTCTTCACCGAACGGCCGGCTTTCGCCTCGTTGGTGAATTCCATCTTGATCAGTTTGGAGCCGATGTTGCGGCGGATGACCGGCGATTTGCCTTGCTGGAGCATCGGCTTGTGGACGTAGAACTCGTCCGGATTGACCGCGCCCTGCACCACGGTTTCGCCCAGGCCGTAGCTGGAGGTGATGAAGACGACGTCCTTGAAACCGGATTCGGTGTCGATCGTGAACATGACGCCGGCGGCGCCGACGTCCGAGCGCACCATGCGCTGCACGCCGGCCGACAGTGCGACTTCGGCGTGGGTGAAGCCCTTGTGCACGCGGTAGGAGATCGCGCGGTCGTTGTAGAGCGAGGCGAAGACGTGCTTCATCGCTTCGAGCACGTTGTCGATGCCGACCACGTTGAGGAAGGTTTCCTGCTGGCCGGCGAAGGAGGCGTCCGGCAAGTCTTCGGCGGTGGCCGAGGAACGCACGGCGAAGGACATCTCGGCGGTCGAATCGGCGACCAGGCACTCGTAGTAGCTGCGGATTTCGTCTTCCAGGCGCGGCTGGAACGGGGTTTCGACGATCCACTGGCGGATCTCGGCGCCGGCGGCGGCGAGCGAACGGACGTCGTCGATGTCGAGGCCTTCGAGGCGGGTGGCGATGCGCTCCGCTAACGGTGCGCCACCGTCGATCGAATGCTCGAGGAAGTCGCGGAAAGCCTGCGCCGTGGTGGCGAAGCCGGTCGGCACGCGCACGCCGGCTTCGGCGAGCTGGCTGATCATTTCGCCGAGCGAGGCGTTCTTGCCGCCGACTGATTCGACATCGGTCATGCGCAGGTTTTCGAACGGGGCAACGTAAACACTCGCGCCTTGTTCAGGGTCTTTCAATACCGCATTAGACAGGTTTGTCATGGTAAAGCACCTTACTTGATGATGGAAACCTTATGGAGCGGCTGCCGGCTTGTATTCTTGTTATTCTGGTCGCGGTGCAGCACAATGCAAAATCCGTTGCCGAGCATTCTACCCCGTGTGCCCTGAATTCACATCGCACAACACTGCAAACCAGACAGCACTTGTTGAAAAAATACCATGACAGTTGAAGGCCGCACCCCGCTCCCCTCGCCGACCCGCACCGTGTTCTTCGTTTCCGACGGCACCGGCATTACCGCCGAAACCTTTGGCCACGCGGTGCTGAGCCAGTTCGAAATGCGCTTTCGCCAGATCCGCATTCCCTTCATCGACACGATCGAGAAGGCCAAGGATGCCGCGCGCCGCATCAACGAGCATTACGCGGCCGACAACCAGCGCCCGATCGTGTTTTCCACGCTGGTCAAGCACGACCTGTCGGGCGTGATCCGCGCTTCGAACGGCATGCACATGGACTTGTTCCAGACCTTCGTGGCGCCGCTCGAGATGGAACTCGGCGTCAAGTCGACCCACACCATCGGCCGCATCCACAACATCGTCGACTCCGAGGAGTACAAGAACCGTATCGAGGCGATCAATTTCTCGCTCGCGCACGACGACGGCCAGTCGCACAAGAACCTGGCCGAGGCCGACGTGATCCTGGTCGGCGTGTCCCGCTCCGGCAAGACCCCGACCAGCCTCTACCTGGCCATGCAGTACGGCATCAAGGCCGCCAACTATCCACTGATTCCCGACGACTTCGAGCGCGGCAAGCTGCCCTCGTCGCTGCCGCCGTTCAAACACAAACTGTTCGGCCTGACGATCACGCCCGAGCGCCTGGCGCAAATCCGCGAGGAACGCCGCGCCGGCAGCAAGTATGCGTCGATCGAGAATTGCCGTTATGAGGTCAACGAGGCGGAAATGATGATGAAGCGCGAGGGGATTCGCTGGCTGTCGTCGACCACGAAGTCGATCGAAGAGATTTCGACCACCATCCTGCAAGAGATCAAGCCCGACCGCCGCGAATATTGAGTGTTGGGGTGGACTCCGTCCGCCCTACGGGTATCACACTCCTGTGGCTCAAGGACGAGCCGCCGAATCATCGGGACCGTAGGGTGGACTCCGTCCACGCGTTACGTGCGTCTCCCGCATCGCATACGCACGAAACGCGTGGAGCTCAAGAACGGGCCGCCGTCCGGATCATCAGCTCATCCCAGCCCGACTCCGTATCGAGCTCGCGGCTGAATGCGTGATCCGGCAACAGCGCCACCAGGATCTCCGCCGTCGTCCGCACGATACACCCCGCCGCCACGTGCCCGCCGAAGACCCGCCCGGCCGCATCCGACACGCTGATGTGCAGGTGCGCGCCATCGGGCGACAGCGAGCCGGACAGGGTCAGGATTTCCAGGTCGCCGCGCAGCTCCGTGATCTCCTCCCTGCCTGCGAAGCGGATGCGCGCCACGCTCAGGCTGCCGATCCCTTGTAACACGAAGCCGGCCGCGACGCCGTGCTCCGCCAGCACCGTCCCGAGCGCGCCGCGCAAGTCCTGTCCGGGGCGCAGGCGCACGGGCAAGGCGCGCATCGCATCACGCATGCGAGGCTCCCGCCTGCGCCAGCACCTGCCCCAGCCGCTCGATATCCATCGGCTTGACGAAATGGTGTTCGAAGCCGCTCGATTTCGACAGGATCCGGTCATGCGCCTGGCCGTAGCCGGTGAGCGCGATGAACAGCGCGGAACCGGTGGCGGGGTCGGCGCGCAGGCGGCGCGCCAGTTCGTAGCCGTCCATCTCGGGCAGGCCGATGTCGAGGATGAAGACCTGGGGCGGCCGCGCCCGCGCATTCTCCAGCGCCTGCAGCGGATGCGCCTGCACCCGCACCCGGTGCCCCTGCGCTTCCAGCAGCACGGCCAGCGACTCGGCGGCGTCGACATTGTCGTCGACGATCATGATGTCGAGCGACGCCGGACTCGCCAGGCGTCCTTCGCGCGCCGCGCCTTCGATGCGGTCTTTCAAGCCTTGCGTGATCGCCGGCAGGCGGATGGTGAAGGTGCTGCCCGTGCCCGGCCCCGCGCTGTCGGCCGTGACGCTGCCGCCATGCAGGCCCACCATGGTCTTGACCAGCGCCAGCCCGATGCCCAGGCCGCCCTGGGCGCGGTCCGGCGTGCGTTCGGCCTGGGTGAACAGCTCGAAGATGTGCGGCAGCAGCAGCGCATCGATGCCGATGCCGTTGTCGATCACGGCGATGTCGACGAAGCTCCCCTCGGTATGCACGGCCAGCGTGATCTCGCCGTTTTGCGGCGTGTATTTCGCCGCGTTGTTGAGCAGGTTGGCGATCACCTGCACCAGGCGCGTACGGTCGCCCAGCACGGTGGCTTGCTGGCTGTCGGTGCGCACCGTCAGCGCGTGGTGGCGCGCCTCGATCAGCGGACGCGCCTGCTCGACGGCGCTGGCCACCGCAGCCTTGATGTCGACCAGTTCCTGTTCCAGCTCGACCAGCCCGCGCGTGACGCGCGAGACGTCCAGCAAATCGTCCACCAGCGCCGTCATGTGCCTGACCTGGCGGCTGATGACTTCACTGGCCTTTTTGGTGCGCGGGTCGGTGACGTTGGTCAGGCGCAGCATCTCGGCGGCGGTGGAAATCGGCGCCAGCGGGTTGCGCAACTCGTGCGCCAGCATGGCCAGGAATTCGTCCTTCTTGCGGTTCGATTCGCGCAGCTCGAATTCGGCCTGGATGCGGTCGGTCACGTCGACCGTGACGCCGCGCATGCGCAGCGGCTTGCCCTCGGCGTCGAACTGCACCTTGCCGCGGCTGTCGAGCCACACCTGGCGCCCGTTGTCGGGGCGGATGACGCGCACGATTTCCTGGTAGGCGCCGCTGCCGGCGATCGCCTCGCGGTGGGCGTCGGCGATCTTGTGGCGGTCCTCGGGATGGATGTACTGGCCGACGCCGGCCATGCGGTCGGGCGTAAAGCCCAGCACGTCGGCGACGTTGTCCGAATAGGCCAGTTCGCCGCTGGCCAGGTCCCAGTCCCAGACCACCATCTTGGCCGCATCCATGCCGTCGCGCAGGCGCTCCTCGCTCTCGCGCTTGGCCAGCTGCGCCTCGACCGATTCGGTGACGTCGTAGCCCTGCGCGAAGATGCCGATCGTGGTGCCGTACTGGTCCTTGTAGGGCTGGTACATCAGGTCGACGTAGCGCTGCGACAGCGGGCCGTCGCGCTCGTACTGGACCGCAAGCGGCATGGCGCGCGTGGTCCAGGGAACGCCGGTGCGGTAGACCTGGTCGAGGAATTCCTCGAAGCCCTGGCCGGCCACCTCGGGCAAGGCTTCCCACACGGTCTTGCCGACCAGCTCGCGGTGCCCGACCAGCTGGTAATAGGCTTCGTTGACCAGCTCGAACACGTGCTTCGGTCCCATCAGCACGGCTACGAACCCGGGCGCCTGGTTGAACAGGCTGCGCAGGTGTTCGCGCTCGTTGTTGAGGATGCGCGAGAGCGCCTCGTGCATCTGGGCGCGGTTGAAGTTCTCGGCGTTGCTGTCGGCCGGGGGCGTCAGGCGCAGCGTGGCCACCTGCGACTGCTCGTCGAAGCGGTACAGCTCGGTGACGTCGACCGGGTTCTGGAACACCAGGATCGGCTTGCCGTCCTCGCCCAGCACCGGCGTGTGCACGGTGCTCCAGTAGCGCTCCTCGTATTTCTTGCCTTCGGGCGTGTCCACCTCGACCGCATAGCGGACAAAGGCGGTGGTGTCGGGCTGGCCCTTGGCCAGCGCGCGCAGCAGCGAAGCCTTGACCTCGCCGATGTTGGTCGCCTCGGGATTGTCTTCTTCGGCCGGAAATGCTTCGAACACGTAGCGGCCGACGATGTCCTCCTCGCTGCGCTGGACCGAACGCAGGTAGGCGCCGCTGGCGCCGACGATGGTCAGGTCCGGAGCCATCACGAGATAGGGATAGGGCGAGGCGCGAAACAGCGCCTGGTAGTCCGATAAGGTCATCATGCGCGCGATTGTCGCATGGATGGCCGCGCACGCGCAGGCGCCCGGCAGCGGTGCGGATCAGCCGCCGCTGCTCCTCGGCGTGTACGCCTGCGGCGCCGGCTGGCCGCGCGCGAGATCGGCCTCGATCGTCTCCAGCAGCGTCTCGACCGACCACACCAGGTCGCGCACCGGCAGGCGCGGTTCGTAGTACTGGCCGTTGTCCCGTTCGCGGTTGACGACCATCTTGTTGGGCACGACCATCGCCGCCAGGCCGGACGCCAGCGGGTGGCGGCGCACGTCCATGTAGGTCGAGTCGGCCGAACTCGGCGCGCCGACCAGGGTCGTGTTCGGGAAGCGCGTCAGGATGTCGATGGCGTCCAGGCAGGCGCTGGCGCAGTGGCCGGGCACGACGACGTAGACCGGCCGCGTGAACGGCGCCGCGGCGGCGGCCGGGGTCGCGGCCGGGGCGGCCACTGTCTTCTTCTCGACGTGGAAGTCCTCGTTCCGGGCGAGCGCCGCGCGCATGCCTTCGCCGGCGCTGCGCGCCCACGCCGCCATTTCGGTGCTGCCCTGGTCGGCAAGCTGGCGTGCCGCCGACAGCATGTACTCGGTGTTGGCGGGCGAGGCGCGCCACCATGTTTCGGAACGCGGCGAATACGCCGCGCGCGCGGCGGCCACCCGTTCGCCGCCCCATAAGGCCCTGGCGAAATCGAGGCTCCAGGCGGACGAGCCGCCGCCATTGCCGCGCAGGTCGACCACGACCGCATCCAGGGCCAGCCAGCGTGCGCGCTGCCCTTCGATGTCGCGGTAGATCGCGCGGTAGGCGGCGCGCTGCGCTTCGTCCGGTTTGAAGCTCGGCATCGACACCCACACCAGGTTCGGGCGCGGCGCGAACATGCCCACCGGCCGCGGCACACCCTCCTCGCTTTCGGCCAGCAGGCGCTTCGCTTGCGCGTCGACCTCGCGCCAGGCGAGTACATGTTCGCTGGCCTGGCCGCCCGCCTCGAAGCTGCAGCGCTGCGGCAGCGTGACGAACGGGTTGTGCGCATCGACGAACAGGGTCGGCGCCACCGACCACCATTGCCCGGCTTCCTGCACGCGCCCTTCGAAGGAAAACACGTTGTCGCGAATCAGCCGGCGCGCGTCCATGCCGTCGCAGCCGAGCAGTTTGCTGCCCACCGCCGGCTGGCCGGCCGGCGATGCGGCCACATACAAGGCGTCGCCGCGCCAGGCGGTGACGAAGCCCGGCCAGCGTGCCGGCGGGCGCGCCGCGGCGTCGACCAGCGAGCGGATCGCCGCGTGGCCGTCGCCGATGCGCACATTGAAGCCGTCGAGCGCGGCGTTGTAGCCGGCGGCGTCGCGTACCCGCGCTGCCAGCGCCAGTCCGTGCACGCGCGCCGCCTCCAGGTTGGCCAGGAAGCCGGGGTTATAGGGGTCGCGTGCGCCTGGATGGTTGTCGCGAGTGACCTGGACCGCGGCGGCGATGTCGGCCTCGGCGGCGGCGCGCCAGGCTTGCGGCGAATCCGGCAGCGCCGGCCCGGCTGCGGCCGGAACGGCGAACAAGACCGCCAGCCCGAGCGCGGCGACGTGTTTGAGCGGGCTTTGCTGGAATCGGATGGCGCGCATGTCAACTCCCTGTTCAGGTATGTTGCCAAATAATAAATCAATAAATTACGAGTAGGCAACAACTTCTTGACAGGGCCGCGTGGGTGCGCCCTCATGTAAAATCCGCACAACGAGGTATTTTTACGGGTAGCGGCACATGGGTTGGCTGGACAAACTGTTAGGCGGCGCGCAGGCGCCGGCACCCGACCCTGCGCCGGCGGGCGCAGGGGCCGACGCCGCCGCGTTCGACCCCGCCGAACTCGACGCGGCCTGGTACCGCTGGCTGGCCTCCGCCAGCCCGCCGCGCGCCACGCAGCAGATCGAAGGGCGCATCCTCGACGAACTGGCGCGCCTGGCGCAATCCCCGGTTGCCGGCGCCGCCCTGGTGCCGCGCGTGCCCGAGATCATTCCGCAGCTGATGCGCACCCTGCGCAGCGACGACATGAACGCCGCCGAACTGTCGCGCCAGCTGAGCGCCGATACCGTGCTGGTGGCCGAGGTCTACCGCGAAGCGAATCGGCCGGCCTACCTGCCGCGCTACCATGCCGGCCCGCCGGTCGACAGCATTCAGGGCGCGATCATGCTGCTCGGGCAGAACGGCATGCGCATGCTGCTGGCGCGCGTGGCGTTTCGTCCGATCGTCAGCATGCAGAACGGCCGCCTGGCGCGACGGGTCGCGCCCATCATCTGGCGCCAGTCGGAAAAGAGCGCGCTGGCGGCCAGCCTGCTGGCGCCCGGCCTGCGCGCCAACGCCTTCGAAGCCTATCTCGCCGGGCTGATGGAAAACGTCGGGCTGGTGGTGGCGATGCGCGTGGTCGACCAGGCGTGTAGCGACGATGCACTGCCCTGGTCCGATCCGTTCATCGCCGGCCTGTTCGCGCAGGCGCGCATCCTGTCGGCGCGCATCGCCGCCCTGTGGGACTTCCCCGAAACGGTGGTCGAGGCCATCGCCGGCGCCGGCCAGCCGGATGCGCCGCCGCTGGCGCAGGCGCTGGCCCTGGGCGACCGCCTGGCCAGGCTGCGCATGCTGGTCGACGCCGCCAAATTTGCGGACGACGATCCCTTCGTCGTCGCCGGGCTCGACGACAAGGCGCTGGCCGTATTCGACAAGCTGCGCGACGAGGAAGAAGACGAGATTTAAGCCAGCAACCGCTGCGGATGGCTATAAACCACATGCCTGCCGCCGCGCACGAAGCCGGCCAGCGTCAGGCCGGCGCCCTCGGCCATCCTGACCGCCAGCGCCGTCGGCGCGGAAATCGCGGCCAGCAGGCCGAAGCCGGCGCGCGCCGCCTTCTGCACCATTTCGAAACTGGCGCGGCTGGTGACCACGGCAAAGCCCGCGTCCGGCGCCACGCCGGCATGCGCCAGCGCGCCGACCAGCTTGTCGAGCGCATTGTGGCGCCCCACGTCCTCGCGCACGCACAGCAGCGCGCCGTCGATGCCGGCCCAGCCGGCGGCGTGGACGGCGCCGGTGGCCTGGTGCAGGTGCTGGCGCGCGGCCAGTTCGCCCATCGCGCGGTGCAGCGCGGCCGGATCGATCGGTGCCATCTTCAAGGCCCGAGGCGCGCCCGGCTCCGGCAGGCAGGCGTCCTGCTCGAAATAATCCAGGCTGTCGACGCCGCACAGGCCGCAGCCGGTCTTCCCCAAGCGTGCGCTGCGCGTTCCCTTCAGGCGCGCCATGGCGCCCGAAGCGATGCGCAGGTCGATCGCGATGCCGCGCGGCGTGTGGTCGATCTCGATGTCGTAAACGTCGCGCCGGTGGCGCACGATGCGTTCGCTCAGCGTGAAGCCGAGCGCGAAGTCTTCCAGGTCGAGCGGCGAGGCCAGCATCACGGCATGGGCGATGCCGTTGTAGACCAGGGCGACGGGGACCTCCTCGGCCAGCAGTTCGCTGCCTTCTTCGACCAGGTCGCCCCGGCAGCGGCTGGCCGGCACGCGCCGGGTGGCGTCCAGGGCCTGGTGCTCGCCGCTTGCGAGGAAGGGCTCGGCCGCGTTCACGGCGCGCTCCCGCTGCGCTCCAGCAGCACGTCGATTGCTTTCGCCGCCGGCACCTTGCTCTCCTTGGCGTGGTGCCAGAGCGGGATCAGCGGGTTACATTCGGGGAAGTAGCCGGCGATCGTCCCCGCCGGAATATCGTAGGGCACGACGGCGAGACCGGCCACCTGGCGTTCCACGCCGTCGTCGGTGGCGCTACGCAGCGTGACCAGGTCGCCCTGCGCCAGGCCGCGTTCCGCCATGTCGGCATGCCCCATGAAGATCACCCGGCGGCTGCCGTAGACGCCGCGGAAGCGGTCGTCGTGGCTGTAGATGGTGGTGTTGAACTGGCCGTCGCTGCGCACCGTGAACAGGCGCAGCGTGGCAGCGCCGCCATCCAGGTCCGGATCGCCCGGCAAGTCGTCCGGCACCGTGAAGGTCGCCTTGCCGCTCTCGGTCTTCCAGACCCGGTGCGCGGCGCCGACCGGCTTGCGAAAACCGCCCGGGGTCCACATGCGCGCATTGAAGTCGTGGAAGATGTCCGGGTAGGTCTCGGCGATCGCATCGCGGATGCTGCCGTAGTCGGCCACCCAGGCATCCCAGTCCACGCGCGGGTTCGGATCCAGCGTGGCCTTGGCGATGGCGGCGACGATGGCCGGCTCCGACAGCAAGTCGTTTGACGCCGGGTCCGCCATCCCGCGCGAGCCGTGGATGCAGGCGGTGCTGTCCTCCACCGTGACCGACTGCGCGCCGCCGGCCTGGCGGTCGATTTCGATACGCCCCAGGCAAGGCAGGATGTACGACGCCTTGCCGTGGATGACGTGGTTGCGGTTGAGCTTTGTCGCGATCTGCACCGTCAGCGGAATCTCGCGCCAGGCCGCTTCCATCAGCTTCGTCTCCGGCACGGCGCGCAAAAAATTACCGCCGAGGGCGACAAAGGCCGGGATCTCCCGCGCCAGGATCGCTTCGCAGGCCTCGACCGTATTCATGCCGGTCTTTTGTGGCGGCTCGAAGCCGTACTGTTCCTTCAGTTTGTCGAGCGGCGCCAGTTCGGGCTTTTCGGTGATGCCGACTGTGCGCTGGCCCTGCACGTTCGAGTGGCCGCGCACCGGGCAGATGCCGGCGCCGGGCTTGCCGATGTTCCCGCGCAGGAGCAGCAGGTTGACCATCATCGCCACGTTCTGCACGCCGTTGCGGTGCTGGGTCAGGCCCATGCCGTACACGCCGAGCACGGCGCCGGCGCCCGCATACACGGCGGCCGCGCTTTCGATGTCCGCACGCAGGAGGCCCGATTCGCGTTCGATGTCGGGCCAGCCGCATGCGTGCACGGATGCGGCGAAATCGTCGAAACCGTGGGTATGCTCGCCCAGGAAGGCCATGTCGAGCACGCGCTGTTCGCCGGCGGCGACAGCTGCATCGTCCAGCGCAAAGATCGCCTTGCACAGGCCCATGATCGCGGCCGTGTCGCCGCCGGGTTTGACCTGGTGGTACTGGGTGCTGATCGCGGTCTCGTGCCCGCTCAGCATTTCGCCGGGTGACTGGGGGTTGGTGAAGCTGACCAGCCCGCGCTCGCGCAGCGGATTGAAGGTGATGATCGGCACGCCGCGTTCGCGCGCCTCCTGCAGCTGGTGCAGCATGCGCGGGCTGTTCACGCCGACGTTCTGGCCTAAGAAGAAGATGCAGTCGGTCTGTGCGAAGTCGTCCAGCACGACGGTGCCGACGCCGTCGCCGATCGTCTTTTGCAGCGCCACCGAGGTGCTCTCGTGGCACATGTTGGAACTGTCGGGCAGGTTGTTGTTGCCGTACATGCGCGCCAGCAGGCCGTACATGTAGGAGGTTTCGAGCGAAGCGCGCCCGGAACTGTAGAACACGACCTGTTCGCGCTCGGCGGCCTGCAGTTGCCTGAGCTGCGCGCCGATCTCGGCGAAGGCCCGGTCCCAGGCGATGGGGCGGTACTTGTCGCTGGCGGCGTCCCAGCGCAAGGGCGTCGTCAAGCGCCCCTGGCCCTCGAGTTCGTGGTCGCTCCAGGCTTCCAGCTCCGTCACCGTGTGGCGCTCGAAGAAGTCGGCGCCGATGCGCTTGCTGGTGGTTTCCCAGGCGGTGGCCTTGGCGCCGCTTTCGCAGAATTCGAAGGGGTGCGGATTGGCCGGCTTGGCCCAGGCGCAGCTGACGCAGGCGTAGCCGTCCGGCTTGTTCTGCCTGAGCAGCAGTGCGCTGTCCTTGAGCGCCGCGCGCTGGTCGAACAGGATGTGGGCGACCTCGCCCACCGAGCCCCAGCCGCCGGCCGGCATCGTCGCCGGCTTGATACGTAGCTTGTCCGCGTCCTTGCTCATGCTTTCCCCCTTTGGCCAATGCGCTACCCTAGCGCCCCCACCGCGCCTTTTCCGTGCGCTTGCGAACACTGAGGAACGATACCGGCACGGCGGCGGGTCAGTGCCGGGTCGCGCACCGGGGCGGCGCCCATCCGGCTATACTGCCGCCATGCGCATCCAGCTGTTTTCCGACCTCCACCTCGAACGCTATCCGGCTTTCCAGCCCGCGTTCGCCCCCGACCTCGACGTCATCGTCCTCGCCGGCGACATCGGCTCCTACCAGGCCGGCTCGCGCTTGACAGGCACCGACTTCGGCCTCGAACGCTTCGCACCCGCCCTTGGCGCAACAACGGCGCAGGTGCTGTTCATCCCTGGGAACCACGAATTCGACGGCCTCGATTTCGACGAAACGTACATGCGCCTGCGCGCTACCTGTGAACGCCTCGGGATCACCTGGCTCGACCGCGAGACAGTGACGATCGGCCACGTGCGCTTCGTCGGCACTACGCTGTGGGCCGATTTCGACGCCCTCGCCGCAGGACACGAGCTGACCAGGCAGCTGCAACTGCGCGAAAAAGCCCTCCGCGCCGCCAACTATTACCTGAACAAGAACACCACCCTGCGCAACGGCGAACCGGTGCTGGCCGACGGTTGGCGCGCCATGGCGCTCGATTGCCAGGCCTGGCTGCGCACCGCGCTGGCCGTGCCCTTCGACGGCGTGACGGTGGCGGTCACCCACTTCGCCCCGAGCCTGCAAAGCGCCGACCCGCGCTACGGCGTCACGCCCGGCACCGCGGGCTTCTGCAACGCGCTCGACGCCTTGTTCCCGCTGGCCGACCTGTGGCTGCACGGGCACCTGCACTGCCTGAACGATTACGTTGCGACGGGCGTCGAGAACGGGCGTGCCTGGTCCTGCCGCGTGGTCGCCAATCCGCTCGGTTACCTGAGCAAGGGCGAGCAGGACGGCTTCCGGCCGGAACTGGTCATTACGGTCTAGGGAGCTGCCTCTCTTCTGTCCTCATTGCCGTATTGTTGAAAAACGGCAACACTCATGGATTTGTGTATATTGACGATTGCAACCGGTATAGTCAAAAGATACAATCCTGTTTCCTATTAGAAATTGATCAAACTGAGAACAAGACGGCTGAGTCGACGCCGCCTGACCCGTGCCACGCATCCGGCCGTTCCTGTTTGCGTTTCACCGTTCTCCCCGGGCATGGCGCGCGCCATGCATATCGCACCCACGCCAGGCTGATGCCGGCGCATGGGCACCCCTTCTTTGCCTGAGATTTCATGCACACTTCCGCCGAACCCATCCAATCGCAAGCCGCCGACCGCCGGCGCGACCTGGCGCTTGCCGCCCTCGACGCCATCCACCGCGTGCAGGCCGTGGTCGAATTCGATTTGAGCGGCAAGGTCGTCCATGCCAACCATAACTTCCTCCAGGCGATGGGTTATACGCTCGGCGAGGTGGTGGGCAAGCACCATCGCATGTTCTGCGACGACGAATTCGCCGCCTCGAGCGCCTACGGCAACCTGTGGAGGGAACTCGGCCAGGGTCACCCCTGCAGCGGCGAATACATGCGCATTGCGAGCGATGGCCGCCCGGTATGGCTGCAGGCTTCGTACAATCCGGTGTTCGACGGCGACGGGCGCCCGGTCAAGGTCATCAAGTTTGCGACCGACATCACCGCGGCCAAGCTGCACAGCGCCGAGAATGCGGCCAAGATCGCTGCCATCAGCCGCGTCCAGGCAGTGGCCGAATTCGGCCTGGACGGCCATATCCTGGAGGCGAACGAGAACTTCCTGCACACGATGGGCTACACGCTGGAGGAGTTGCGCGGCCAGCACCACCGCATCTTCTGCGAAGCGGCCCAGGCGGCCACGCCCGCCTACGCCGAATTCTGGCGCCACCTCGGGGCCGGCGAACTGCACGCCGGCGTCTACAAGCGGCGCCACAAGGATGGCCGCGACGTCTGGATCAACGCCTCCTACAATCCCGTATTCGGGCCGGACGGCAAGCCGATGAAGGTCATCAAGTATGCGACCGACGTCACCGCACAGGTGCAGCGCAACGCCGAATACGCGGGCCGCATGAAGGCGCTCGACCGCGCCCAGGCCGTGATCGAGTTCGACCTCGAAGGGCGCATCCTGCATGCCAATGATAACTTCCTCGACACCCTCGGTTACACGCTCGACGAAGTCGTCGGCCAGCGCCACGCGCTGTTCTGCGACGACGCCTGGAGCCGCTCGCTCGAGTACCACACCTTCTGGAAGCACCTCGCCGCCGGCGAGTTCCACAGCGGCGAATTCAAGCGCCTGGCCAAGGACGGCCATCCGGTCTGGATCCAGGCGACCTACAACCCGATCTTCGATGCCGACGGCAAGCCTTTCAAGGTCGTCAAGTTCGCTACCGACATCACGGCGGCGAAAACCCGCAACGCCGACGTCGAAGGCAAGAACCTGGCGGTCGACCGGGTCCAGGCCGTGATCGAGTTCGACTTGCAGGGCAAGGTCTTGCACGCGAACGAGAACTTCCTCGCGGTGATGGGCTACAACCTGTCCGACGTGCGCGGCCAGCACCACCGCATGTTCTGCGACCCGCAATTTGCGCACTCGGCGGAATACCAGGCGTTCTGGGAGCGCCTCGGGCGCGGCGAATTCAACGCCGGCGAGTACTGCCGCATCCGCAAGGACGGCAAGCAGGTCTGGATCCTCGCCTCGTACAACCCGATCTTCGATGCCGAAGGCAAGCCGGTCAAGGTCGTCAAGTTCGCCACCGACATCACCGCGCAAAAGCGCATGGCCGCCGAGATCAAGGGCAAGCTCGACGCGATCGGGCGCTCGCAGGCGGTGATCGAGTTCGACATGCGCGGCAATGCGCTGTCGGCGAACGACAACTTCCTGCGCACGATGGGCTATGCCGAAGAAGAAGTGGTGGGCGCGCACCACCGCATGTTCTGCGAAGACGACTACGTCAAGAGTTCGGCCTATCGCCACTTCTGGGCCAACCTGGCGCAGGGCCAGTTCCAGTCCGGCCGCTTCAAGCGGCGCGGCAAGCACGATGCGGAAATCTGGATCCTGGCTACTTACAATCCGATCCTCGACGTCAACGGCAAGCCGTATAAAGTCGTGAAGTTCGCCATGGACGTCACCGACCAGGTGCACCGCGAAGAGCTGGTGAGCGCCAAGGTCAAGGAGATTTCCGGCGTGCTCGCTTCGCTTTCGCAGTCGATCGGCGCGATTGCGCGCGGCTCGCAGCAGTCGGCCGACATGGCCGGCCGTGCCCAGCTTGACGCCGCCGCCGGCAGCAAGCTGCTGGGGCGTTCGCGCGAAGCGATCGGCGCGATCCAGAAGGCGTCGGGCGACGTCCACGACATCATCGAAACCATCGGCGACATCGCCGGCCAGACCCACCTGCTGGCGTTCAATGCCGCGATCGAAGCGGCGCGCGCCGGCGAACACGGCAAGGGCTTTTCGGTCGTGGCCAACGAAGTGCGCAAGCTGGCCGAGAAGTCGGCCCTGGCGGCGCGCGAAATCTCCAAGCTCATCAACGAGACCGTGGCCCGCGTCGGCGAAGGCACGCGCCTCTCCAGCGAAGTCGAGGATGCCTTCGCACGCATCGTCGACTCGATCGCCACCACCAGCAAATCGGTGGGCGAGATCCACGCATCCACCACTGCCCAGGCCGGCGCCACGCAGGACGTTTCCACGCTGCTGGCGGAGCTCGAACGCGTCGCGACGGAGCGCTGAGCGATGGGTGCTCCCCTTGCCGATCCCGCCCTGCACCTTGCCACCGCCGCGCTCGGCGCCGTGCGCCTCGGCATCCCGGTCGACGCCGTGATGCAGGCGATTCCGGTACCGGCCGGGCAGGCGCTGCTGCCAAGGCGCCAGGGCGCGCTCAGCGGGGTCGTGCTGCACGAGGGTGCGCTGGTGCCGGTGGTCGACCTGGCGCGCTGGGTCGACGTCGGCCGGACGGGTGCCGAACGCCTCGGCAGCGCGCGCATCCTGGTCCTGCACCAGGACGGCCGCACCCTCGGCCTGCAGGTCGACAGCGTCGATGGACTCATCGAGGTAGCCTGCGCGGACGTCAAGCGCTTGCATCACGACGACCACGCCGAAGAAGTGTTTCATAGCGCCGCGCGGGTGCCGGGCAGCGACGCCATCCTGAGCGTGCTCGACGTCGGCCGCCTGGCCGCGCTCGCGGCCAGCTGGCATCAGGTCGAACCGTACGAAGCGCGCGCCGATATCGTCCAGGCCGAAACGCCTGCCGGGCGTGCTGCCGAGGTCAATTATGCGCTGCTGCAGCTGGACGGCGCCCGGCTCGGCGTGCCTGCCGGCGACCTGGTCGAAGTCATGCGCATGCCGGCGCTGGAGCAGTTCGGCACCGGCATCGACGGCAATTGGTGCCGGTGGCGCGGCCGTCACCTGCCCATGCTGGCGAGCGGCGCCCTGGCCGGCCTGCCGCATGCGGCCCAGGCGCCCCTGCTGGCCGTGCTCGAACACAAAGGCCTGGCGCTCGGCCTGCCGGTCAGCGCCGCACTGGCGCTGCAAGCATTCGCTGCCGGCAGGGATGATGGTCTCGTCACGGCCGTGTACGACGCCGATGGCCAGGAAGTACGGCTGCTCGATACAGCCTCCCTGTTCGCACGCTTTCCGGAAGCGCTGCTGAGCAAGCCGGACGGGCGCGGCGCGGCGGCCGGCGCCGCGCCCGATGGCGGCGTGCCGAACGAGGACGCCTACATCGTGTTCGCCGCCGGCCAGCGGGCGGCGACGCCGATCGGCGCGGTCGCGCAGATCGTGCCGCTGGCTGCCGGCAGCGGCGGCGCGACGATGCAGTGGAATGGCGCCGCCCTGCCCCTGGTCGACCTGCGCCCGGACCATCCCGCCACGGCGGCCGGCCATGTGCTGGTCGCGGCGAAGGATGGCCGCCACACCGGCTACGTGGTGACGCGGGTCGAGCTGCTGATCCCGGCCGGCAGCGCCAGGCTGTACCGCCTCGGCGCAGCGCCGGGCCGCGCACGCAGCTTCGTCACGGTCGATACGGCCGCGGGCCAGGCCAGTTACCGGATCGTCGACCTGGCCGAAGCATGATTTGCCGCGATACGTAGATACTGTTATGGCTGTCAAGCGGCGTGCAGCATCGGATTGAACTTTTCGCCAGTTTTCAGCACA
>NZ_JACYUY010000037.1 GCF_014842025.1 Massilia sp. CFBP 13721 | reverse complement strand
TTTTAGAAAGCGGACATTTTAACTTTGCCAAAAGCGGACATTTCTAATTTGCCTTTACACACCCTACGTTACGCAACGGTCTCGATGAGAATTTACGCCACCGAGCGGACACAATAGTCCGTCATCGCCGCCAGCACGCCCGGGTCTTCCCCGACCGCGCCCGCAACCGTCAGGCGCAAGCCAGGATGCGCCGCCCGCAACTCCTGCGCCAGCAGCGGCAAGTCACGCAGCAAATGCCCGCCCTGCCCCAAAAACACCGGCACGATCGTCACCTCGTCGACACCGTCGGCCACCATTTCGGCCACCGTCTGCGGCAAGCGCGGCTCCATCAGTTCGAGAAAGGCGAGGCGCACCGCGCACTCGGGCAGGCGCGCCGCCGTCAGGTCGCGCAGGCGCTCGAAGGGTGCGGCCCACGAGGCGGCGCGCGCGCCGTGGGCGAACAGGACCAACGCTTTTTTCATCGGCGCCATTAGTGCCGCTCCACCCAGCGCAGCGCGCCGATCGCCAGCAGCAGGAACAGTAGGCTCGGGGCCACCGCCGTCAGGAAGGCCGGCCAGGTCGAGAGCATGCCCAGGTGCGAGAACAGCGAATTGATCAGGATGAAGCCGACCCCGATCATGATGCCGATGAAGATCTTCAGGCTGACGCCGCCGCTCCGCGTGTGCAGGTAGGCGAACGGCAGCGCCAGCGCCATCAGGACAAAAATCGCCAGCGGGTCGACGATCTTCTTCCAGAAGGCGATGCGGAAGCGTTCGCTCTCCTGGCGGTTCTCGACCAGGTGGCGCGAGTACACCGCCAATTCGTTGGCCGACATGCGCTCGGGATCGCGGCGCGAGACTTGCAGGATCTTGGGCGTGATTTCCGAGACCAGGTCAAGGCTGGCAACCTGGCGCGTGGCGACCGCGCTGGTCTCCTGGCCATAGGTGCTCTGGATGGTCTGGCCGGCCGGCACCGGCGCGCCCGGCGCGGGCAGCGTGCGGCTGTTGGTGAACAGGGTTTCGCTGACCTCCTGCAGGCGCCAGGTGCCGTTGCCGCTGAAGGTGGCGCTTTTCGCCGTGATCAGGGCGCGCATGCGCATCATGTTGTCGAATTCGTAGAGGCGCACGTCCAGCAGCGATCCGTCCGGGCGGATCGTGCGCGCGTTGAAGAAGCGCGAACCGGTGATCGCGCCGCGCGCGCCGTTCGCGCCTTCGGCATGCAGGTTATCCTTGGTCCACATCCCCGAGCGGAATTCCGAGGCGAGCGTGCTGCCGCGCGCCGTGGTGCGCACCTTTTCCGCCAGCGGCGCGGTGCGCGGCGTGATCAGCTCGCCGAAGATGAACATGACGACCACGAACACGATGCCGATCTTGAACAGCATCCAGCCGGCCATGCGCGTCGTCATCGACGAGGCGCGCATGATCGTGAATTCGGAGGTCTGCGCAAACTGCGACATCGCGTAGATGGTGCCGATCAGCGCGGCGACCGGCATCACTTCATACACGTGCGCAGGCAGCATCAGCGCCACGTACAGCAGCGCGTGCTGGAAGCTGTAATCGCCCTTGCCGACCTGGGGCAGCTCGCGCGTCAGGTCCATGAAGGAGATCAGGCCGAGGAAGGCGATCAGGACGAAGACGACCGCCTGCGTGATGTTGACCGCAAAGTAGCGCTGCAAGACTTTCATGAGGGGACTTTCATCGGGACTCCACCTGGGCCTGGGTCGAAACCGGCGCCTTCTTCAGCAGGCGCTTGCGCTTCCAGGCGTTGATCAGCACCAGCGGGTGGTAATGGTGGTTCACGTTCAGGCGCCACGCGAACAGGCCGACGACGATCAGCCCCACGACCAGGTGCAGCGGCCACCAGGCGAGGGCGAAATCGAGCCGCTCCTTCTTGACGCTGGCCTCGACCATCTTCACCAGGTTGTTATAGGTGAAGAAGATCAGCAGGGCGAGGATCAGGTTGGCCGAGCTGCCGGCACGCGGGTTGACGAAGCCGAGCGGGATGGCCAGCAGGATCAGCACGAAGCAGACGATCGGCTGCGAGATGCGCGACAGCAGTTCGGAGCGCGTGTACTGGTTGTTCACGGCCAGCAGCGCCGGCGTCGACAAGGCGTCGAGCGGCACGTCGGCGCCCAGCACGGGCACGCTGGTCGCCACGCGCATGCTGTAGCGCTCGAACTCCATCGACTGGAAATCGGCCTGGCCCGGCACGCCCTGGTAACGGCGGCCGTTCTTCAGCACCAGGTACTGGCCGCCCTTGCCGTCGGCCTCGATCACGCCTTCGCGTGCGACCACGACCGAGCTGCCGCCATTGGCCTGGTTGGTGCTGACGAACACGTTCTGCACCACGGTCGATCCGTTGGCGCTGCCTTCGACGAAGAACACGCGGTCGGCGGACGAGGACTCGCGGAACTGGCCCGGCGCCACGCGCTTGAGGTCTTCGCGCTTCTCGAAGCGCTGGATGAATTCCGCGCTCTTCATCTTGGCCCAGGGCGCCACCACCAGCGACACCGCCCCCACCAGCAGCACCAGCGGAATGCCGAAGGTGAGCACGGGACGGATCCACGCGAGCAGCGACTGGCCCGAGGCGAACCAGACGACCATTTCGGAATCGCGGTAGCTGCGCGTGACGGCGACCAGCACCGAAATAAAGCTGGTGAGGATCAGGACAGTTGGCAGATAATTCAGTGACTGAAACGCAATCAATGCGACGACGTCGCCCGATGCGACCCGTCCACCCGCGGCCCGGCCGAGGATGGCGATCAGGGTCCAGGTGACGCACACCGTGAACAATACCGTGAAGGTTGCCCCGGCTGCGCTGGCCAGTTCACGATGCAGGGCGCGATGGAAAATCATTCGATAGTTATAATTGCAGGTTGAGCAGTGGTCGTACAGCCGTTGCAGACCCGGCGCACAAAACGAAACGGAGAATCAAATGGACTTTAGCATAAAAGCATTCGACACCAAGAACACCCTGAACGCGGCCAAAAGCGGCTGCGTGGCGGTGGCGGTGTTCGAAAATAAAAAACTGTCGCAGGCAGCGCAAGCCCTCGATCAGACGGGCGAAATCACTGCGGCACTGAAGTCGGGCGACATCACCGGCAAGGCCGGTTCGACCCTGCTGCTGCGCGGCGTGGCCGGTGTGGCCGCGCAGCGCGTGCTGCTGGTCGGGATGGGCGCCGACGAGGCGGTAGGCGAAAAGAATTTCATGACCGCGGTCGGCGCGACGCTCAAAGCCTTCGCGTCGCTGGGCGCGGCGGACGCCATTATCGCATTTCCAATGACGGAAGTGAAAGAGCGCGACCCGAGCTGGGCCACGCGCGCCATCGTCGTCGCCGCCACCGAGAGCGAATTCCGCACCGACGCGCAAAAGAGCAAGAAGGACCCGGCCCGCACCGGCGTGCGCAAGATCACCCTCGCGCTGCCGCTGGCCGACGGCGCCGCCAAGGCCACGCTGGCGCAAGCGATCGCGATCGCCAACGGCATGAACCTGACGCGCGAACTGGGCAACCTGTCGCCCAACATCTGCACCCCGACCTATCTCGCCACCGTCGCCCGCAAGCTGGCCGACGACCATGGCTTCGACGTCGAAGTCCTCGAGCGCAAGCAGTTAGAGGCTCTGAAAATGGGTTCCTTCCTGGCCGTGGCCAAGGGCAGCGACGAAGCGCCGAAGTTCATCGTCCTGAAGCACATGGGCGGCAACAAGAAGGATGCGCCGGTGGTCCTGGTCGGCAAGGGCATCACCTTCGACTCGGGCGGCATCTCGATCAAGCCGGGTCCCGGCATGGACGAAATGAAGTACGACATGTGCGGCGCCGGCTCGGTGCTCGGCACCTTCCGTGCGATCGGCGAAATGGGCTTGAAGCTGAACGTGATCGGCATCGTCGCCACCTGCGAAAACATGCCATCGGGCCGCGCCACCAAGCCGGGCGACATCGTCACCGCGATGAACGGCCTGACCATCGAGATCCTCAATACCGACGCCGAAGGCCGCCTGATCCTGTGCGACGCCCTCACCTACGCCGAGCGCTTCAAGCCGGCCGCGGTGGTCGACATCGCCACGCTGACCGGCGCCTGCATCGTCTCGCTGGGCCACCATAACAGCGGCCTGTTCACCCGCCACGACGCCGCCCACGACGCCCTGGCCGACGAACTGCTGGACGCCGGCAAGGAAACCGGCGACGGCGCCTGGCGCCTGCCGATCGGCGAGCAGTACAACGAGCAGCTGAAGTCGAACTTCGCGGACCTGGCCAACATCGGCACCCCGGGCGGCGCCTCGATCACGGCGGCCTGCTTCCTCGAGAACTTCACCCGCAACTACACCTGGGCCCACCTCGACATCGCCGGCACGGCGTGGAAGAGCGGCGCCGCAAAAGGCGCGACTGGGCGTCCGGTGCCTTTGCTGACGACGTTCCTGATGAACAGGGTTTGAATCGGTAAGACGAAATGAGAACGGGCCGCTTGATGCGGCCCGTTTTTTTGCGCAACGATTTGCGGACGCATCATGGCAACAATGAAATATTATTTCAAATGCCGTTCGTTCATGAAATTTTATTTCACGCTGAAACGATTACGACACCGGCGCGAAGCGTGGCACCAGCAATCCGTCAACCTCGATGAGTTCGAAGAACACCGACTTCGGCCGTGCCCAGATCGAACCGTCGTGGGCGCGGTAGATGATCATGGGCGTGAGGTCGGCCTCGAGCGTGGCCTCGCAGACCAGCTCGTACAGGCCACCCTTGTAGTGGCGGTACTGAATCACGACGGCACCATCAGGCCTGTTCGGCCGTGGCCTTCTGCTTCTTCTTCAGGCTCTGGATGACCTTCAGCACGCCTTCGATGCCGGTGTCTTCGTCCAGGTCGCTGAAGGCGTCGAGCACCTCGTTGAGCACGCGGTTGCGCACAGCAGCCTCATCCGGCTGCACCGCCTTGGCGGCGGCTTCGGCGCCGGCGAACTTCGATGGCGTGGCGTCCGCGGCCTTGGCGCCGTGCGCCAGTGCCGCTTGCCAGATCACCCAACGGCGCTGGGTTTCGTAGACGAGGTATTCCTCGGGCTTGTCTTCACGGCGGCGAACGATGTGGCCATCGCGCTGAGCCCATGCTTCAAATGCACTGCGCATCTCTGTCCTTTTCATATGGGTACGGATACTCGCTATTAAGATAGCAATATTTCACCATAGTACCATTTCACTACTAAAAGCTTTGCACGAATGAATCTCAATCGTGCACCACTGTAGAGCGCGGGCGACACGTGCCGCCAAGTAAGATAGTACAACGCGCGTTATGCAAATACAACTGAATATTCCTTATGAGTAATACTAAGGAAGCGTGACATCTTAACCCTTATTTGTTACATATTGCCAGAACTTATTATCGAAAATGTGGTCACGGTATGAAACGACAATATATTTTAAACCACAAAATTGTCGCGAGAGCACTGCGCTTGCAATTTAGGCAAACAAGATACAACGCTGTTGTAAATACGCTTATCGAGGGTAAAGTTGCAGAATTTACTTCCAGAGTCGATACTGCGCAGCCGCGGCGGGCGTTCCGCCGCGTTTCCATTTGACATTTATCGATATGAAATTAGCTACCTGGAACGTCAATTCGCTGAAAGTACGCCTGCCCCACCTGCTGCGCTGGCTGGAAGCGAACCCGATTGACGTGCTCTGCATTCAAGAGACAAAACTCACCGACGATAAGTTCCCGCTTTCGGAAATTAATGCGGCGGGTTATCAGGTCGTCTATACCGGCCAGAAAACCTATAATGGCGTGGCCATCCTGTCGCGCTATCCGATCAGGGATGTCGTCAAGAACAATCCGCGTTTCGAGGATCCGCAGCAGCGCATTATTGCCGCCACCATCGAGGGCGTGCGTTTCGTCTGCGCCTATATTCCAAATGGCCAGGCGGTCGATTCCGACAAATACATCTATAAACTGGCGTGGCTGAAAGCCCTGCATGAATGGCTGGGCGAGGAAATGCGCGCCCATCCGCAACTGGCCCTGCTGGGCGATTACAACATCGCGCCGGAAGACCGCGACGTGCACGATCCGGTGGAATGGGCCGGCCAGATCCACTGCTCCGAACCCGAACGCGCGGCCATGGCGGCGCTGGTCGATCTCGGCCTGGTCGATTCGTTCCGCATGTTCGAACAGCCGGAAAAACAGTACAGCTGGTGGGATTACCGGATGCTGGGCTTCCGGCGTAATCGCGGGCTGCGCATCGACCATATTCTGCTCTCCAGCGAGTTGGCGAAGCGCTGCACGGCGTGCACGATCGACCGTGAGCCGAGGAAGTGGGAGCAGCCGTCGGATCATACGCCCGTTATCGCAACGCTGGATTAACCTACAACGTCCCTATGCTCAGCGTCGCGTCGATGCTGCTTTGGTCCTCCACCAGCAGCGCCCGCACCGCCTCGCTGTCCAGCGCGCGCGCGAACAGCCAGCCCTGCACGTACTGGCAGCCGTAATCGCGCAGCAGCGCCAGCTGCGCGGCGGTCTCGACGCCTTCGGCCACCACCTGCAGCCCGAGGCTGTTGGCGAGCGCCATGACGGCGGCGACGATGGCGCGGTCTTCGCTGCTCGCTTCCAGCTCGCGCACAAAAGCGCGGTCGATCTTGATCTTTCGGACCGGGAAGCGCTTCAGGTAGGCCAGGCTCGAGTAGCCGGTGCCGAAGTCGTCGATCGACAGGCGCATGCCCATGCGGTTGATCTGGTCGAGGATCTCGAGCGTCTGCTCGCCGTGCTGCATCAGGGCGGTCTCGGTGATCTCGAATTCGACCAGCGCCGGATCGATGCCCGTCTCGTCGACGATGCGCTGGATCGAGGCCACCAGCGCGCGGTGCATGAACTGGCGCGCCGACAGGTTGATGGCCAGCGGCACCGGCGCCAGCCCGGCGCGTTGCCAGGCCATGCTCTGCTCGCAGGCGCGCCGGATCACCCATTCGCCGACCGGCACGATCATGCCGTTTTCTTCCAGCGTCGGGATGAAGTCGTCGGGCAGCACCAGGCCGCGATTCTCCGCGTGTCCCGGCCGGCGCCAGCGCAGCAGCACTTCCAGCGCGTGCACGCGCAGGCTGCCCATGTCCATGATCGGCTGGTAGAAGGGTTCGAACTCGCCGTTGGCGAGCGCCTGGCGCAGGTCCGATTCGAGCGCGCGAATGGCAAACTCGCGCGCCATCTCGCCGTTCATGCGCTCGGTGAAGAACTGGTAGTTGTTGCGCCCGGCCGCCTTGGCCTGGTACATGGCGGCGTCGGCATGGCGCATCAGCAGGTCGACGTCCCCGCCATCGTCCGGATACACGCAGATGCCGATCGAGGGCGAGATGTGCAGGCTGTGGCCTTCGAAGCGCACCGGCGCGCCCAGCACCTCGATGATCTTGTCGCCGATCGCACTGCACTCTTCCTGGCCGCCCATGCCGGGCATCAGCACCACGAACTCGTCGCCGCCCAGGCGCGCCACGGTATCGCTGGCGCGCACCGCCTGGCACAAACGGCTGGCGACTTCCTTCAACAGGAAATCGCCGGTGGCGTGGCCGAGCGAATCGTTGATCGTCTTGAAGCGGTCGAGGTCGAGGAACATCACGGCCAGGCGCGTGCCGGCGCGCTGGGCGGCCAGGATGGCGCGCTCCAGGCGGTCGGCCAGCAGCGCGCGGTTCGGCAGGCCGGTCAGGCTGTCGTGGTAGGCCATGTGGTGCACGCGCGCCTCGGCCTGGCGCCGCTCGACGATCTCGTCCTGCAGCAGCGCGTTGGCGCCGGCCAGTTCCGCGGTGCGCGCGGCCACCCGCAACTCCAGCTCGTCGCGCGCGCGCAGCACGGCGTCGGCGGCTTCGTGCTGGGCGGTGACGTCATCCATCAGCCACAGGCTGCGCCCGCCTGGATCGTCCAGGTCGAACGGGCGGCCCGACTGGCGGCCCCAGAAGGTGCTGCCGTCGGCTCTCACCAGTAAGCGCTCGCTTACCGAGACGCGCCCGGCCGCGAAGTCGGCGTCCGCCTCCAGGTGCGCGGCTTTCCAGGCCTGCGCGTCCGGGTAGAGCGAACGCACCGGCATGCCGGTCATGCCGCCCGGCGCCTGGCCGAACAGTTCTTCCATCTTGCGGTTGGCGTGCAGCGCGTGACCATTCTCGACGACGGCGATGCCGAGCACCGCGGTATCGAAGATGGCCTGGTTTTCCTGCAGCGCCTCGCGCAGCTGCTGTTCGTCGCGGCGCTGGCGCGTGCGGTCCTCGGCGATCCAGACATAGCCTTGCGACAGGTCGTCCGGGTTGACCGGGAAGCCGATGATCTGCCCCCAGATCGGCGTGCCGTCCTTCTTCACCAGTTCCGTTTCGGTCTGGTAGGTCTCCCCTGCCGCCAGCAGCGCATAGGTCGGCGCGGCGACGCCCGCGAACGCCTGCGCGCTCGGGTACAGCTTTTCCACGTGCAGGCCTTCGCACTCGCCCGGCGCATAGCCGAACATCTTGAGGAAGCCCGCATTGCAGCGCCGGATGCGGCGCTCGCGCGTGAACAGGATGGCGAGCGAGGCGTTGTTCAGCAGCGCCTGCAGTTCGCGCCGCGCCTGGTGCGTTTCGCTGACGTCCTCGACGATCCAGATGATGCCGGCTTCGCGCCGTCCCGGCACCATGGCGCTGGCGCGCACGCGCGCCCAGAACAGCGAGCCGTCGCGGCGCCGCAACTGGCAGTCGCTCTTTTCGTAGATCCTGCCCTCGGCAAGCGCGGCGAAGGCGTCGGTGCGGAACGCCTTGTAGGCCTCCTGCGACGCGAACATCTCGCCAGGGTCGCGGTCGGCCAGTTCGTCGACACTGTAGCCGATCATCTGCGCCAGGCGCGGGTTGCATTCCTTGAGCAGGCCCGGCTTGGTGAAGATGATGCCGATCGGCGCATGCTCGAGGATCGCGTTCTGCTCGCACACGTTGGTGCGCAGCGCGGCCTGGCTGCGTTCCCAGGCGCTGATGTCGGTGAACAGGACGATGGTCCCTGGGGCGCCGCAGCCGGCGGGCCCGGGCCTGGCGCGTACCTCGACCGCGATCTCCTCGCCGCCCACGGCAAGCGCGCCGCGCCAGCAGCGCGCAGCGCGCAGGGCCGCCGCCAGTTCACTGGCCGCCAGCGGCGTCGACGCCGCATCGAACAAATCGACCAGGGAACGTCCCCGCACTGCCATGCCGGCAAGCGCCGCCATCTCGTCGTTGGCTGCGACGACGGTGCCGGACGCGTTGCAGGCGCAGGCGGGCGCCGGGATCAGGCGCAGCGCGTCCGCCACGGCCGTGGGTGTATGTACTGTTCTATCCATGCCTGGAAATCCCCGACTGGGCCGCCTCTCAACCGGGCTGCTCCATGTTGCATAGATAATAAACTAGCAAGCCAGGATTCCCTAGCATGGGGCGACAAAAAGCCCGGCGGCTGCACAGGCAGCGGCCGGGCCACGATGGGGCAACAACGCGCGCAGGGTCAGAACGCGTCGCCCGGCACCCTCACCCAGCCTTCCATCAGCACGCGCGCGCTGCGGCTCATGACGGCCTTGGTCACGCTCCACGCGCCGTTTTCCTGCACGGCTTCGGCGCCGACGCGCAGGGTGCCCGACGGATGGCCGAAGCGCACCGCATCCGGCTTGCCGCCGCCGGCGGCGAGGTTGACCAGCGTGCCCGGCACCGCCGCCGCAGTGCCGATGGCGACCGCCGCCGTGCCCATCATCGCGTGGTGCAGCTTGCCCATCGAGAGCGCGCGCACCACCAGATCGATGTCGGCGCTCCCCACCCGCTTGCCGCTGGACGAGGTGTAGTCGAGCGGCGGCGCGACGAAGGCGACCTTCGGCGTGTGCTGGCGGCCGGCCGCTTCGCCGGTATCCTTGATCAGGCCCATGCGCACCGCGCCGTGCGCGCGGATGGTTTCGAACATGGCCAGCGCGCGCGGGTCGCCGTTGATCGCATCCTGCAGCTCGGCGCCGGTATAGCCGACGTCCGCCGCATTCACGAAAATCGTCGGGATGCCGGCGTTGATCATGGTCGCCTTGATGATGCCGAGTCCCGGCACCTCGAGGTCGTCGACCAGGTTCCCGGTCGGGAACATCGCGCCCGCTCCGCCCTCTTCCTCGGCTGCCGGATCCATGAATTCGAGCTGGACTTCGGCCGCCGGGAAGGTCACGCCGTCGAGTTCGAAGTCGCCGGTTTCCTGCACCTCGCCGTCGGTGATGGGGACGTGGGCAATGATCGTTTTACCGATGTTGGCCTGCCAGATGCGCACCGTCGCCATGCCGTCGTGCGGAATGCGTTCGCGCTCGACCAGGCCGGCGTTGATCGCGAACGAACCGACGGCCGAGGACAGGTTGCCGCAGTTGCCGCTCCAGTCGACGAAGGGCTTGTCGATCGAGACCTGGCCGAACAGGTAGTCGACGTCATGGCCAGGGCGCGTGCTTGTCGAGACGATGACCGTCTTGCTGGTGCTGGAGGTGGCGCCGCCCATGCCGTCGATCTGCTTGCCGTAGGGGTCGGGGCTGCCGATCACGCGCAGCAGCAGCTTGTCGCGCGCGGCGCCGGGGACGCGCGCGGCTTCAGGCAAGTCGTCGAGGCGGAAGAAGACGCCTTTCGAGGTGCCGCCACGCATGTAGGTGGCGGGGATTTTGATTTGGGGTTGGTGTGGCATTTTTGTGGGTCCAATTGATAGCGCGGATGGGAGGAACGTAAGGTGGGCGGCTCGTAAGTCAGGCCACTGGCCTGACTTACCCCACGCGTTCAACGCACGTACGATTCATCGAATCTTATTTCGCGATCGACCATAGACCAATTGAACGCGTGGGCGGGGAACCCGCCCACCTTACGGGTCCGTGCGTGCGTTGCGGTTTAGGCAGCGACCGTGGACGACGCCAGGAAGTCCTGCGCAAACCGCTGCAGCACGCCGCCGGCTTCGTAGATCGACACCTCTTCCGCCGTATCGAGGCGGCAGGTCACCGGCACGTCGAGGCGCTCGCCGCTGCGGCGATTGACCACCAGGGTCAAGGTCGCGCGCGGCGTGCGTTCGCCGAGCACGTCGTAGGTTTCGGTGCCGTCCAGCCCCAGCGTCAGGCGGTTCACGCCCGGCTGGAATTCCAGCGGCAGCACGCCCATGCCGACCAGGTTGGTGCGGTGGATGCGCTCGAAGCCTTCGGCGACGATCGCTTCCACGCCCGCCAGGCGCACGCCCTTGGCCGCCCAGTCGCGCGAGGAGCCCTGGCCGTAGTCGGCACCGGCGATCACGATCAGCGGTTGCTTGCGCTCCATGTAGGTCTCGATCGCTTCCCACATGCGCGTGACCTGCCCCTCGGGTTCGATGCGTGCGAGCGAACCCGCCCGGACCGAACCGTCCTCGTTCCGCACCATCTCGTTCTTCAGGGTCGGATTCGCAAACGTCGCGCGCTGCGCCGTCAGGTGGTCGCCGCGGTGCGTCGCATACGAATTGAAGTCCTCTTCCGGCAGACCCATCTTGAACAGGTATTCGCCGGCGGCGCTGTCCATCATGATCGCGTTCGATGGCGACAGGTGGTCGGTGGTGATGTTGTCGCCCAGGACCGCCAGCGCGCGCATGCCGGACAGCGAACGCTCGCCCGCCAGCGCGCCTTCCCAGTACGGCGGACGGCGGATGTAGGTGCTCATCTCGCGCCAGTCGTACAGCGGCGAGACGGCTTCGCCATCGTCGGCCACGCGCGCGAACATCGGCGTGTACACCTTGCGGAACTGCTCGGGTTTCACGCTCTGCTCGATGACGGCGTCGATTTCCTCGTCCGACGGCCAGATGTCGGCCAGCCGGATCTCCTTGCCGCCGCTGTCCATGCCCAGCACGTCCTTCTCGATATCGAAGCGGATCGTGCCGGCAATCGCGTAGGCGATCACCAGCGGCGGCGACGCCAGGAAAGCCTGCTTCGCATACGGGTGGATGCGGCCGTCGAAGTTGCGGTTGCCCGACAGGACAGCGGTGGCGTACAGGTCGCGTTCGATGATCTCTTGCTGGATCACGGGGTCGAGCGCGCCGCTCATGCCATTGCAGGTGGTGCAGGCAAAAGCAACGACGCCGAAGCCGAGGCTTTCCAGTTCCGGCATCAGGCCCGCTTCTTCCAGGTACAGCGAGACCGCTTTCGAGCCCGGCGCCAGCGAGGATTTCACCCAGGGTTTGCGCTGCAGGCCCAGCTTGTTGGCGTTACGCGCGATCAGGCCGGCGGCGATCATGTTGCGCGGATTATTCGTGTTGGTGCAGCTGGTGATGGCGGCGATGATGACCGCCCCATCCGGCATGCGGCCAGGTTCGTTTTCCACCGTGCCGGAGATGCCGCGCGCCGCCAGTTCCGAAGTGGGCACGCGCTTGTGCGGATTCGACGGCCCCGCGATGTTGCGCACGACCGACGACAGGTCGAAACGCAGCACGCGTTCGTAGTCGACCTTGGTGAGCGTGTCCGCCCACAGCCCGGTTTCCTTGGCATAGTCCTCGACCAGCTTGACCTGCTCGTCTTCGCGGCCGGTGAGGCGCAGGTACTTGATGGTTTGCTCGTCGATGTAGAACATCGCGGCAGTGGCGCCGAATTCCGGCGCCATGTTCGAGATCGTCGCGCGGTCGCCCAGCGTCAGCTTCGAGGCGCCTTCGCCGAAGAATTCGAGGTAGGTGGAAACGACTTTTGAATTACGCAGGAACTCGGTCAGCGCCAGCACCACGTCGGTGGCGGTGATGCCCGGCTGCGGTTTGCCGGTCAGCTCGACGCCGACGATGTCCGGCAGGCGCATGTAGGAAGCGCGCCCTAACATGACGCTTTCGGCTTCGAGGCCGCCGACGCCGATGGCGATGACGCCGAGCGCGTCGACCATCGGCGTGTGCGAATCGGTGCCGACCAGCGTGTCCGGGAAGGCGATGCCGTCCTTGACCTGCACCACGGGCGACATGCGCTCGAGGTTAATCTGGTGCAGGATGCCGTTCCCGGGCGGGATCACGTCGACGTTCTGGAAGGCTTTCTTGGTCCAGTCGATGAAGTGGAAGCGGTCTTCGTTGCGGCGGTCTTCGATGGCACGGTTCTTCGCGAATGCGTCCGGATCGAAGCCGCCGCATTCCACGGCGAGCGAGTGATCGACCACCAGCTGGGTCGGCACCACGGGATTGACGAGGGCTGGATTGCCGCCCTCTTGCGCGATGGCGTCGCGCAGGCCGGCCAGGTCCACCAGCGCGGTCTGGCCGAGGATGTCGTGGCAGACCACGCGCGCCGGGAACCAGGGGAAGTCGAGGTCGCGCTTGCGCTCGATGAGCTGTTTCAGCGACGGCACCAGCGCCACGGGATCGCAGCGGCGCACCAGGTTTTCGGCCAGTACGCGCGAGGTGTAAGGCAGTCCATCCCAGGCGCCGGGCTGGATGCTGTCGACGGCGTCGCGCGCGTCGAAGTAATGCAGGTTGGTACCGTGCAGGGGTTTGCGGTAAGCGTTGTTCATGATGATGCTCTGATTACTTTCTGTCTGCGATCGGCACGAACTGCAGGTCTTCCGGACCGACATAGTTCGCGCTCGGGCGGATGATCTTGTTGTCGATGCGCTGCTCGATGATGTGTGCGGCCCAGCCCGAGGTGCGCGAGATGACGAACAGCGGCGTGAACATCGCGGTCGGCACGCCCATCATGTGGTACGACACGGCCGAGAACCAGTCCAGGTTCGGGAACATCTTTTTGACTTCCCACATGACCGATTCCAGGCGCTCGGCGATGTCGAACATCTTCATCGAGCCGGCGCTTTGCGACAGCGAGCGCGCGACTTCCTTGATGACGACGTTGCGCGGATCGCTGATGGTGTAGACCGGGTGGCCGAAGCCGATCACGACTTCCTTGTTCGCCACGCGATTGCGGATGTCGGCTTCGGCTTCGTCGGCGTTTTCGTAGCGCTTCTGGATCTCGAGCGCGACTTCGTTGGCGCCGCCGTGCTTCGGGCCGCGCAGCGCGCCGATGGCGCCGGTGATGGCCGAGTGCATGTCGGAACCGGTGCCGGCGATGACGCGCGCCGTAAACGTCGAGGCGTTGAATTCATGCTCGGCGTAGAGGATCAGCGAGGTGTGCATCGCGCGCACCCATTCGTCGGATGGCGCGAAGCCGTGCAGCAGGTGCAGGAAGTGGCCGCCGATCGAATCGTCGTCGGTCTCGAGCTCGATGCGCTTGCCGTTATGGCTGTAGTGGTACCAGTACAGCAGCATCGAACCGAACGAGGCCATCAGGCGGTCGGCGATGTCGCGCGCACCGGGCACATTGTGGTCGTCCTTTTCCGGCAGCGCGCAGCCCAGCGCCGAGGCGCCGGTGCGCATCACGTCCATCGGGTGGCTGGCGGCCGGCAGCGCTTCCAGCGCCAGCTTCACCGATTGCGGCAGGCCGCGCAGCATCTTCAGCTTGGCTTTATACCCCTTCAGTTCGGCGACGGTCGGCAGCTTGCCGTGCACCAGCAGGTAGGCGATCTCTTCGAATTCGCAGGTGGTGGCGACGTCCAGGATGTCGTAGCCGCGGTAGTGCAGGTCGTTACCCGACTTACCGACCGAGCACAGGGCGGTGTTACCGGCGGCGACACCCGAGAGGGCGACGGATTTTTTCGGCTTGAAGGCTGGGGCTTGTTCGGTCATGTTGATCTCCAATTCAGGTTTATTTTTTTTGCGCTGCAAAGAGAGCATCGAGGTGCTGCTCGAACTCGTGATAGCCAATGCGCTCGTAGAGTTCGGCACGGGTCTGCATGGTGTCGAGCACGGCCTGCTGGCTGCCGTCGCGGCGGATCGCCGTGTAGACGTTTTCGGCGGCCTTGTTCATGGCGCGGAAGGCCGACAGCGGATACAGCACGATGCCGACGTCAGCCGTCTTGAGTTCATCAACAGTGAACAGCGGGGTCGAGCCGAATTCGGTGATGTTCGCCAGGATCGGCACGCCGACGGCTTTCGCGAAGCGCGAATACATGGCGAGGTCCGTCATCGCTTCCGGGAACACCATGTCGGCGCCCGCTTCGACGCAGGCCACCGCGCGCTCGATGGCGGCGTCGATGCCCTCGACTGCCAGCGCATCGGTACGCGCCATGATCACGAAGTTCTCGTCGGTGCGGGCGTCGACGGCGGCCTTGATGCGGTCGACCATTTCTTGCTTGGAGACGATTTCCTTGCCCGGACGGTGGCCGCAGCGCTTGGCGCCGACCTGGTCTTCGATGTGGATGGCGGCGGCGCCGAACTTGATCATCGATTTCACGGTGCGCGCGACATTAAAAGCGGAGGAACCGAAGCCGGTGTCGACGTCGACCAGCAGCGGCAGGTCGCAGACGTCGGTGATGCGGCGCACGTCGGTCAACACGTCGTCCAGGTTCGAAATGCCGAGGTCCGGCAGGCCGAGCGAGCCGGCGGCGACACCGCCGCCCGACAGGTAGATGGCCTTGAAGCCGGCGCGCTTGGCGAGCAGCGCGTGGTTGGCATTGATGGCGCCGACAACTTGCAGCGGCGATTCTTCCTGGACGGCTTTGCGGAACGCGGCGCCTGCGGATTGGATCATGGGGTCTCCTGGTAGATCGACAAATGGATACGGTTCGTATTGCAAGGAGCGTGCCAAGACCTTGGACAGGCGTAAAACCATATCGTTTCAATCACTTAGCCAAGGAGGAACTCATCCTTGACACAGCGCAGTGTTTCACCTTTCGTTTCAATTGAAACAGATGAAACACCGTTGCAGTAAAATTGCAACATGCGTCCCTTCTCTCCTCCTCCGCAAGACCTCGACAAACCCGTCATCTGGACCGTGTCCGTGTCGCGCCTGGCCGACCTGTTCCGCGACATCACGCTTGAATACGACCACCTCGCCAGCATCGAGCCGATCGACCTCGGCTTCGACGAGGCGGCGCGCCATATCCGTGAGCGCATGGCGAACGAGCGCTGCGACGTGGTGATCGCCGCCGGTTCCAACGGCGCCTATTTGAAGGGCCGGGTGTCGGCGCCGGTGATCGTGGCCAAGGCCAGCGGCTACGACGTGATGGGTGCGCTGGCGCGGGCGCGCAAGGTGTCGAACCGCATCGGTGTGATCAGCTACCAGCAGCCGCTGCCGGAACTGGCCGAGTTCAGCGCCACCTTCGGCCTGGCGGTGGCCCAGCGCAGCTATGTCACGCGCGAGGATGCGCGCGCGGCGATGGACGAGATGAAGGCGGCCGGCATCGAGGTCATCGTCGGCGCCGGCATGATCACCGACCTGGCCGAGGAAGCGGGGCTCACCGCCATCTTCCTGTATTCGGCCGCCTCGATCCGCCAGGCTTTTGACGACGCGCTGGAACTGGCGCGCCTGGCCCAGCTGGAGGCGAACCGCATCCGGCGCGGGCCAACGAACGAATCCCGGCGTGCGCGGCGTGGCCTGAACGATTTGCGCGGCGAGTCCGAGGCGATGGAACGGCTGCGCCAGACCGTGGTGCTGTATGCGCGCTCGCCGGCGACGGTGCTGATCCATGGCGAGACCGGCAGCGGCAAGGAACTGGTGGCCCAGGCGATCCACCGCGAGGGTCCGCGCAGCCTGGGCGCGAACCGGCCGTTCGTGGCGGTGAATTGCGGCGCGATCGCCGAGTCGCTGCTGGAATCGGAACTGTTCGGCCACGAGGAAGGGGCATTCACGGGCGCGCGCCGCGGCGGCCACGCCGGCCTGTTCGAGGCGGCCAACCGCGGCACCCTGTTCCTCGACGAGATCGGCGAAATGCCGCTCGGCCTGCAGACGCGCCTGCTGCGGGTGCTGGAAGAGCGCGAAGTGATGCGGGTCGGCGGCACGCGGCCGGTGCCGATCGACGTGCGCGTGGTCAGCGCCACCCACTGCGACCTGGAAGCGCGGGTGCGTGACGGACGCTTCCGCGCCGACCTGTTCTATCGCCTCGCGGTGCTGCGCCTGGCCCTGCCGCCGCTGCGCGCGCGCCAGGACGACATCGTGCCGCTGGCCGAATGGTCGCTGAAGCAGTCGCTGGCGGCGCTGGGCGCGAAGCCGCATCCGAACCTGCACGCCGAAATCGGGGCCTGCGCGCCGCTGCTGCTGCGCCACCCATGGCCGGGCAATGTGCGCGAACTGCGCAACCTGATGGAACGGCTGGCGCTGTTCCTGGCGGCCGAGCCGCTGCAGGCGCTGACGCCGAATTTTTTGTTGGGGATCGCACCGGAGTTGGGCGCCTCGCATGTTGCGCCCCTGCCGGCGACAGCGCCGGCTGTGCAGCCGGCCGCGGCTACGGAAAGCGTCACCGCGGTACTCGAACGCTTCGGCGGCCAGCGCGACGCCGCCGCGCGCCACCTCGGCATCAGCCGCACGACCCTGTGGCGGCGGCTGAAGGCTGAGGCGTAAACATCAAGGACGCACGCAGGTGACGTAGGCCTTGTTCTCTTTCGGGAAGGCGTTCGAGGCGCCGCTCGCCAGGTTGACCGCGAAGTGGCTGTCCGCCGTGCTGCCGGCCGTGGCCGTCCAGGCGTCGCCGGCCGCCCAGCCCTTCTGGGTCAGCATGCCCGAGGTCGCCAATGCCGCCAGGTCGAACTGGGTCGGCAGCTTCCAGCCGTTCGTGCCCTGGATTTTCGTGTTCTTGCAGTAGGCATCCGCCTCGGCCCAGGTCAGCGCGACCGTGGCCGGCATCCAGGTCAATTGCTCGCGCGTCACGTAGGACGCGGTGCCGACCGGGGCGATGCACTGGCCGTTGTCGTACACCAGCGGCAGGGTGCACTCGCGCTTTTTCACGGTCAGCACGGCGCTGGTGGAAGTCGGGTTGTAACTGCCCAGCTCGCCCTGGCGCGCCGTGATGGTGGTGGTGCCGGCCGCCAGGACGGTCACCATCTGGCCAGCGACGGTGGCGACGCGCGAGTCGCTGCTGCTGAAGCTGAAGGCGGCCGGACTGGCCGACGAAGGCGCCGTCAGCTCGAACGGCGCATCGCCTTCGGTCTTGCTCAAGGCCGGGAATGCGCCGAGCTCGACGCCGTCGTTGCTGCCGCCGCAGGCAGCCAGGAGCAGCGCGCAACTGGCCGCGAAGGCAAGGATTCGTTTGATGGTCATGGGTAATCGAGAAGGGAATTAATGCTCCAGTATAACAAGTTGCTAATGGAGCAATTGATCGAATTTTGCTTGTAGCGTCGGCGCCACTGCCTGGTTTTAACCGCTGGGAAGCGCGCGCCAATTCTGCCTCCAGCTCTCTTCCGCGCGGCTGAAGAAGCGCAAATAAGCGCATATCCATGGTCGAATATCTTATTTTTTGATCAAAACTTTTTCGTGCCAAGGTCGCGCCCCAGCGGTCCGGGATTTCCTCGATCACGTTTCGCGCCAGTGCAAAACGCGGCCTTCCAAACCGCCGTACCATGTCTTTTTCACCACGACAGGGCAGCTATCCGCGCCCTCTTTTCCTGCGTTTTTTCCGAGTCTGCGGCGCCCACAAGGCGCTTCTCTGGAGGCAATATGCAACACACGTCTCAGGCAGCGATATTCTCGCTGATCGGCAACACTCCGCTGGTGCAAGTCACGCGCATGGACACCGGTCCATGCCAGCTGTTTTTAAAACTGGAATCGCAGAATCCGGGCGGCTCGATCAAGGACCGCATCGGCCGCGCCATGATCGAACAGGCCGAACTCGACGGCAGCCTGCAACCCGGCGGCACCGTGGTCGAGGCGACGGCCGGCAATACCGGGTTGGGCCTGGCGCTGGTGGCCCGCATCAAGGGTTACCGCGTGGTGCTGGTCGTGCCCGACAAGATGGCGTCCGAAAAAATCCTGCACCTGAAAGCGCTGGGCGCCGAGATCCACCTCACCCGTTCCGACGTCGGCAAGGGCCACCCGGAGTACTACCAGGACGTGGCCGCCCGGCTGGCGCGCGACATCCCCGGCGCCTGGTTCGCCGACCAGTTTAACAATCCCGCCAACCCGCGCGCCCACGAAACCACCACCGGCCCCGAACTGTGGGAACAGACCAGCCACGAACTCGATGCGATCGTGGTCGGCGTCGGCTCCTCGGGCACCCTCACGGGCCTGTCGAATTATTTCGCGCGCGTGCAGCCCGACCTCGACTTCGTGCTGGCCGACCCCAAGGGCTCGATCCTGGCCGATTACATCAATACCGGGCACCTAGCGAAAGAGGCCGGCGCGTGGGCGGTCGAAGGCATCGGCGAGGATTTCATCCCCGGCATTGCCGACCTGTCGCGCGTGCGCAGCGCCTACGCCATCACCGACGAGGAAAGCTTCGGCACGGCGCGCGCCCTCTTGCAGCACGAAGGCATCCTGGCCGGTTCCTCGACCGGCACCCTGCTGGCCGCGGCCCTCAAATACTGCCGCGCCCAGAGCACGCCGAAACGCGTCGCCACGTTTGTCTGCGATACCGGCACCCGTTATCTGACCAAGGTCTACAGCGACGGCTGGATGGTCGACCAGGGCTTGCTGCAGCGCCCGAAACTGGGCGACCTGCGCGACCTGATCGGACGCCGTTTCGACGCCGGCGAAGTCGTCACGGTGGCGCCGACCGACACCCTGCTCACCGCCTTCAACCGCATGCGTTCGAGCGACCTGGCCCAGCTGCCGGTGGTCGAGCGCAACCGCCTGGTCGGCATCATCGACGAATCCGACCTGCTGCTCCACGTTACGCAGGAAGCGGCGCGTTTCCAGACCCCGGTCGCCAGCACCATGACCGCCCAGCTGCAGACGCTGCTGCCCTCGGCCAGCATGGCCCAGCTGCGCGACATCCTCGACCGCGGCCTCACCGCCGTGATCGCCGACGGCGAACAGTTCTACGGCCTGATCACCCGCTTCGACCTCCTCAACCACCTGCGCAGGACCCTATCGTGACCGACTCCACTACCAAGCTTCATCTCGCCACCCGCGTCATCCACGGCGGCCAGGCACCGGAACCCGCCACCGGCGCAGTGATGCCGCCGGTCTTCCTGACCTCGACGTTTGCCCAGGAAAGTCCGGGCGTGCACAAGGGGCTCGACTATGGCCGCTCGCACAACCCGACGCGCTGGGCGCTCGAGCGCTGCGTGGCCGACATCGAAAGCGGCAGCGCCGCCTTCGCCTTCGCCTCCGGCCTGGCGGCCATCTCGGCGGTGCTGGAATTGCTGCCGGCGGGGTCGCACGTCGTCGCCGGCGACGACATGTACGGCGGCACCTACCGCCTGTTCGAGCGCGTGCGCCGCCAAAGCGCGGGGCACCGTTTTACCTACGTGAACCTGGCCGATCCAGAAGCGCTGGCCGCCGCGCTCACGCCCGACACACGCCTGGTCTGGGTCGAGACGCCGACCAACCCGATGCTGAAACTCGCCGACCTGGCGGCGATTGCGACGCTGTGCCGCGAACGCGGCATCGTCACGGTCTGCGACAACACCTTCGCCAGCCCCATCAACCAGCGCCCGCTGGAACTGGACATCGACATCGTCGTGCATTCGACCACCAAGTACATGAACGGCCATTCGGACGTGATCGGCGGCGTGGCGGTGGTCGGCAACGCGCCGCACCATGCCGACCTGCGCGAGCAGCTCGGCTTCATCCAGAACGCCGTCGGCGCGATCCAGGGACCGTTCGACAGCTTCCTGGTGCTGCGCGGGATCAAGACGCTGGCCTTGCGCGTCGAGCGCAGCAATGCCAACGCGCTGGCGCTGGCGGCGTGGCTGGAACGCGAGCCGAAGGTGCGCAAGGTGTTTTATCCGGGGCTGGAAACGCATCCGCAGCATGCGCTGGCGCGGCGCCAGATGAGCGGGTTCGGCGGCATCGTCTCCATTGAACTCGACTCCGATCTGGCCGGCGCGCGCCGCTTCCTGGAAAGCTGCCGCGTGTTCACGCTGGCCGAAAGCCTGGGCAGTGTCGAAAGCCTGATCGAGCATCCGGCGCTGATGACGCATGCGACGATTCCGCCGGCGCAGCGGGCAGAGCTGGGGATCAGCGATACGCTGATCCGGCTCTCTGTCGGGATCGAGCATGTGGAGGACCAGCGCGAGGATTTGCGGAAAGCGTTAGCCGCGGTGTGATCTGATGTTGCAGACGCGTGGGCTCGAGAGCCCACCCTACGAAAACCAGGCAGTCGTAGGGTGGGCACTTGTGCCTACGCGGATGCGGCCGATGATCAATCGCTCCGCCGCCGGCACACCACGCCTTACCGCTTGATCGCCGGAATCGCCGCCGGCTTCCACTCCTTGACCGGCTGCTCCTGCATCTTCTTCTGCAGCAGCTCGATCGCCACTTCCAGCTGGCGGTCGCGCCCGGCGAAGGTCTCGTGCGGCAGGTTGTCGACCTCGACGTCGGGCGTGACGCCCACGCCTTCGATCAGCCACTCGCCATCGGCGCCGAACTGGCCGTTTTCGGCGACGCGCGCCATGCCGTTGTCGAGCAGGCCGTTGCCGTCGCTGAGCCACACGCCGGCGCCGGCGCTGCGCTTGCCGACCAGCGGGCCGAGTTTCAGGGCCTTGACGCCGGCGGCGAAGGTCTCGCCGTCCGAATACGTCAGTTCGTCCATCAGCACCACCAAATGGCCGCGGAAGGTGTTCTGCATGTTCGAGTAGGGCTGGCGGCCGTTCGAGGCCCAGAACGCCCACGAGCGGCGCAGCAGCTTTTCGATGATCCAGCTGTCGATGTTGCCGCCGTTATTGCGGCGCACGTCGATGACCAGGCCTTCCTTGTTGATGTTGGCGTAGAAGTCGCGCGCAAAGGCGTTGATGTCGCGCGCCACCATCGCGCGCAGGTGCAGGTAGCCGATCTTGCCTTTCGAGGCGGCCTCGGTTTGCTGCGCCCTGCCCTGCTCCCAGTCGGCGTAGCGCAAGCTGGCGTGGGTCGCCATCGGGACCGGCGTGACGATCAGCGCGCGCGGCTTGCCGGCGGCAGGCTTCACGTTCAGCAGTACCTGCTTGCCGGCGGTGTCGAGCAGCAGATCGGCGATGTCGCGCGCTTCCACCAGCGACTTGCCGTTCACCGCGGTGATGACGTCGCCCTCCTTGACGTTGACGTCGGGCGCGGCCAGCGGGCCGGCTTCCGACGGCAGTTCCGGTTCGCTGCGGTAGACGCGGTCGACGCGGTAGCCATCGGCGACGCGCGTCAGCACGGCGCCCAGGCTGGCCGGCGTGCCTTCGGCGGCGGCGCGGCGCACGTCGCCCGGCCGGATCTGCGAGTGCAGCGCGCCAACCTCGCCGACCATCATGCCGAGCACGTCGTCGAGTTCGGCGCGGTCGGTGACGCGCTCGACCAGCGGCGCGTAGCGCGTGCGCGCGGCGTTCCAGTCGATGCCGCGCATGCGCGCGTCGTAGAGGAAATCGCGGTGCATGCGCCAGGCGTCGTTGAACATCTGCTTCCATTCCAGGCGCGGGTTCGAGCTCACCGCCCAGTCGTCGATCTTGACCTTGGCCTTGGACAGGTCGGCGGGCGCCTTGGGGCCGGCGTCGACGATCAGCATGTCGCCCGGGGTGCCCTTGGCCCAGGTGCGATAAAAGACATGCTTGCGGTCGAGCGACAGGCCGAACTCGCGCACGCTCGTGGCGAACGTCTCCGGCTGCGGCGCGCTGCGTGCGATCGCCAGGGTTTTCAAGGTGCCCTTGGCGGCTTCGTCGTCGCCGGCTTCGAGCAGGTAGAGGCGCTTGTCGTCGACGGCCAGCGCGCGGTAGTTGCCCGGTGCGACCGGCACTTCGTAGAGGCGCTCGCGCAGGCCGGCGTAGGCGATCGACGGTGTCGGTGGCGCCGGCTGTTTCGGCTTGTCGGCGACTGCGGCGACCGCGGCGGCGGCCGCAACGGCGGCGGTCCTGTCGCCGTTCGCCTCGTCGGTGCCGGGCGCCTTGACGGCCGCCCGGGCCGCCGCTTCGGGCGACTTCTCTTCCGGCTTGGTCAGTTCGTCCTCGGGCTTGAAGGGAAAGCGCGAACCTGGATCCGACTGCGGCTGCAGCGCCAGCGCGTAGACGCCGACGCGCTTGTCGAACACCGGGCCCATGTTGCGGTCGCTCCAGACGGAGACGTTACCGACGTTGAAGTGGCGCGCCGAGAGGAAGTACAGCCATTTGCCGTCCGGCGAAAAGGCGGGCGAGCTGGCTTCGTAGCGGTCGGTGGTGACAAAGGCGAGCTGCTTGCTGGCGAGGTTGAACATGCCGATCTGGTCGCGCCGCTCGCGGCTGCCGACGCGCACGAAGGCCAGGTTGCGGCTGTCCGGCGACCAGACCACCTGGTCGGACGGATCGAGGCCTTCGAGGCCGGCGTCGTCGATGACGACATTGGCTTTCGAGGCCAGGTCGAGCAGCCAGGTGCGGCCCTTCTTGTCGGTGTGCGCCAGCCAGCGGCCGTCGGGCGACGGGTACAGGTTGCGGCGGTGGCTGGCGCCGTCCATGGTCAGGCGCTCGCCGTGGCCGGAACCGTCGGCGGCGTAGCGCCAGATCTCGTTCTCGCCGCTGGTATCGACCACGGCATACACCCATTTGTCGTCGTGGCTGAACACGGCGCCGCGCGCACGGGCGCCTTCCGGCACCGCGATCTCGACGCGGCGCTGGCTGCCGGTGCCGGCGATGGTGACGCGTCCGCGCGCGGTGAGCACGATGCGCTCAAGCTTGGCGGCCACTTCGATGCTGCTCAGGGCCTCGAGCGGTGACTTCACGCGGCGCATGCGCTGCTGGTCGAAGTCCGACACCAGGCTCGCTTTCAGGAGCGTGTCGCCGCCGCCGGCGATGTCGAACACGCGCAGGTCGGCGCCGAGCTGGTAGGCGATGCGGCCGTCGCCCAGCGAAGCGGTGCGCACGTCCCATTCTTTATGATTGGTCAGCTGGCGCCGCTCGCTGCCGTCGGGGTTCGCCGTCCACAGGTTGTCGGCGCCGCTGGCGTCGCTGATGAAGTACAGGCGGCCGGCATGCCACATCGCGCGCCGGTTGTTGGCCGTGTCGCCCTTGAACAGCGGCGTGGCCTCGTTTTTCGTGTTCAGGTCGAACCGCCACAACTGGGCATGGGCGCCGCCGCGGTAGGACTTGACGTTATCGTTGGTCATGGACAGGCCCATGCGCGTGAAATAGACGGTGCGCCCGGCATCGTCGAGCACGGCGTCGTTGGCGTCGGCCAGCGGCAGCACGCGGCGCGTGAGCTTCACGGGATCGAGCAGCGCGACGATGCGGTGCTTGGCCGGCCCGGTCGAATTCTCGGTACTGACCAGCACCTCGCCCTGCGCGGTCCAGCCCAGCACCGTGACGCCGCCATTTTCGAAGGTGATCCGTTTCGGCAGGCCGCCTTCGAGCGGCATCACATAGGCTTCTTGCGCGCCTTCATACGAGGCCGCGAACGCCACGAACTTGCCGTCGTGCGAAATCGCCGCGTGCGTTTCGGCGGACGGATGCGTGGTCAGGCGCGTGGCCTTGCCGCCGGCCGTCGTGGTGCGCCAGAGGTCACCCTCGGCGGTGAACACGATCGTCTCGCCGCGCACGGCGGGGAAGCGGAAATACGGATCGGCGGCGCTTGCCTGCGTGCCGATGAGGGCGAGGGACAGCGCGAGGATGGTGCGGGAAACGGTCATGGTCACGGCGGCAGAGTTTGCTAAGGAGCATGAGTTTGCCACATGGCCGTGCGACGTTGGCGTGCATACGTGCAAATAAAGGCGGTGCTTGCGATACCGGCCGTGTAGGGTGGGCGCCCCGTGCCCACGCGTAACGATGATCCACCGCAAAGCTGACCACTGCGCCACCATCCGCGTGGGCCCGAGGCGCCCACCCTACGGTATGCGGCAGCCAACGATCAATGGTGACAGCATCGGTAGACATAAAAAAAACCGCGCATGAAGCGCGGTTTTCTGAGGCTGATCGAATTTACTCGATCTCGACCGTCTCGGCTGGCGCGGGTGGCGGCAGCGCATCCCCTTCCGGGAACTCGAGCGTGACGTCGTCCTTCTCGTTCAGGTCGACCGTGACGCGTCCGCCGTTGGTCAGGCGGCCGAACAGCAGCTCGTCGGCCAGCGCCTTGCGGATCATGTCCTGGATCAGGCGCGACATCGGACGGGCACCCATCTGCGGATCGAAACCCTTCGCGCCGAGGAACTTGCGCAGCTTCTCGGTGAAGATGGCTTCGACCTTCTTCTCGTGCAGCTGCTCTTCCAGCTGCATCAGGAACTTGTCCACGACGCGCAGGATGATTTCCTCGTCCAGCGCACGGAAGCTGATGGTCGCGTCCAGGCGGTTGCGGAACTCCGGCGTGAACATGCGCTTGATGTCGGCCATCTCGTCGCCTGCCGCCTTCGAATCCACGAAGCCCACCGAGCGCTTGGTCAGGCTTTCGGCGCCCGCATTGGTGGTCATGATGATGATCACGTTGCGGAAGTCGGCCTTGCGTCCGTTGTTGTCGGTCAGCGTGCCATGGTCCATCACCTGCAGCAGGATGTTGAAAATGTCCGGGTGGGCCTTTTCAATTTCGTCCAGCAGCAGCACCGCGTGCGGCTTCTTGGTGATGGCTTCGGTGAGCAAACCGCCCTGGTCGAAACCGACGTAACCCGGCGGCGCACCGATCAGGCGCGACACGGCGTGGCGCTCCATGTACTCCGACATGTCGAAGCGGATCAGCTCGATGCCGAGGATGAACGCCAGCTGCTTGGCCACCTCGGTCTTGCCGACACCGGTCGGACCGGAGAACAGGAAGGAACCGATCGGCTTGTCCTGCTTGCCGAGGCCCGCACGCGCCATCTTGATGGCCGAGGCCAGCGCGTCGATCGCAGGATCCTGGCCGAAGACGACGTTGCGCAAATCGCGGTCGATCGTCTGCAGCTTGCTGCGGTCGTCCTGGTTGACCGTTTGCGGGGGAATCCGCGCAATCTTGGCGATGATTTCCTCGATCTCGGTCTTGCCGATGGTTTTCTTCTGCTTCGACTTCGGCAGGATGCGTTGCGCCGCGCCCGCTTCGTCGATGACGTCGATCGCCTTGTCAGGCAGGTGACGGTCGTTGATGAAGCGCGCCGCCAGTTCCGCCGCGGTGGAGAGCGCCGACGACGAATACTTCACGCCGTGGTGCTCTTCGAAGCGCGACTTCAGGCCACGCAGGATCTGCACGGTCTGCTCGACCGACGGCTCGTTGACGTCCACTTTCTGGAAGCGGCGGGAGAGTGCATGGTCCTTCTCGAACACGCCGCGGAATTCCGTGAACGTGGTCGCGCCGATGCATTTCAGCTGGCCGTTGGCCAGGGCCGGTTTCAGCAGGTTCGATGCGTCGAGCGTGCCGCCCGATGCGGAACCGGCGCCGATGATCGTGTGGATCTCGTCGATGAACAGGATGCCGTTCGGGGTGTCCTTGAGTTGCTTGAGGACGGCCTTCAGGCGCTGTTCGAAGTCGCCGCGGTACTTGGTGCCGGCCAGCAGCGCACCCATGTCGAGCGAGAACACGACCGCGTTCTGCAGGATCTCGGGCACGTCTTCCTGGACGATGCGCCATGCCAGGCCTTCGGCGATGGCGGTCTTGCCGACGCCGGCCTCGCCCACCAGCAACGGATTGTTCTTGCGGCGGCGGCACAGAATCTGGATCACGCGGTCGACTTCTTCCTCGCGCCCGATCAGGGGATCGATCTTGCCGTCGGCAGCCGCCTTGTTCAGGTTCTGGGTGAACTGGTCGAGCGGGCTTTCCTTCGTCGCGCCTTCGACCTGCGCCTCTTCCACGCCTTCCGACGCCTTCTGGCTGTCGATCTGCTGGTCCTTGCGCACGCCGTGCGAAATGAAATTGACGACGTCCAGACGCGTCACGCCCTGCTGGTGCAGGTAGTAGACGGCATGCGAATCCTTCTCGCCGAAGATCGCCACCAGCACGTTCGCGCCGGTGACTTCCTTCTTGCCGTTCGAGGCCGACTGGACGTGCATGATCGCGCGCTGGATCACGCGCTGGAATCCGAGCGTCGGCTGGGTGTCGACCTCGCCCGTGCCGGGCACGGTCGGGGTGTTGTCACCGATGAAATTGGTCAGGGTCTTGCGCAGGTCGTCGATATTGACCGCGCACGCACGCAGGACTTCCGCGGCCGAGGGATTATCGAGGAGCGCAAGCAGCAGGTGCTCCACGGTAATGAACTCGTGCCGTGCCTGTCGAGCTTCGACAAAGGCCATGTGTAGGGATACTTCAAGTTCCTGCGCAATCATACTTCCTCCATCACGCACTGCAGGGGATGCCCCGCCTTGCGCGCATGCGTTAAGACAAACTCCACTTTGGTACACGCTATATCTTTGGAAAACACGCCACACACCCCTTTACCATGGCGGTGCACGGAAAGCATGATCTGCGTCGCCGTCTCGCGATCCTTGTTGAAGTACTCCTGAATGACCGCCACGACAAATTCCATCGGTGTGTAGTCATCATTCAGCAACGCCACCTGATACAGGGGCGGTGGTTTTACGACTTGCCGCTCCAGCAGCTGTTCGGTATCGTGCTTGGTTGCCATGGGCGTATTCTAAAGCGTTCCAGGATGATGCAAAGCGAAAAGATCATTCACTACGGTCATTCAATGCGGCCAGATCAGGCAGTCAGATCAACGCGCCCGGCTCACTTCGACTCGCCTTCATCTTACTTGTTTTCCGTTGAAAGCGCAGATGGCGATCCGTTTGCGGAAATCAAGAGCTGGCTTTGACCCCATGTGCATGACGTATGGAAAAATTAACGACAGTCTCATCAAAGGGCTTGACTTCAAAACTTAGTGCATTAACAATGCATCTATTGACATGTACTTATGTACTTGTTGATAAGAAGTGAGCAGGCTGAGGAGGGGGCAAGAAGCTTCTTGCTTTTATGGCTCGTGTGATTTGTTTATATTTGAAAGTTCTTTATGGCAACTGGTACTGTTAAGTGGTTCAATGATTCCAAAGGCTTTGGCTTCATCACTCCAGATGACGGCGGCGAGGATCTGTTCGCGCATTTCTCCGCAATCAACATGAACGGTTTTAAGACCCTCAAAGAAGGTCAGAAAGTCCAATTCGAAGTCACGCAAGGCCCTAAAGGCAAGCAAGCTTCCAACATCCAGGGCATGTAATTCCGCCCTCGAGAAGCGAGAAACCCCGCCATCCGCGGGGTTTTTTTTCGTCCATGCATTTGAAACAGCACCCTGCTCCAGCGCGCATAAAAAAAGCCCGCCTCTTTTGGAAGCGGGCTCCATCGTCATGCAAATTTATTGCATCTGCTCGATCATGACCTCGCCAAAGCCCGAACACGACACTTGCGTCGCGCCTTCCATCAGGCGTGCGAAATCGTAGGTGACGCGCTTCGAGGCGATTGCCTTTTCCATCGAGGCGATGATCAGGTCAGCGGCTTCAGTCCAGCCCATGTGGCGCAGCATCATTTCCGCCGACAGGATGAGCGAGCCCGGGTTGACGTAATCCTTGCCGGCATACTTGGGCGCGGTGCCGTGGGTGGCCTCGAACATGGCGACCGAGTCCGACATGTTGGCGCCTGGCGCGATGCCGATGCCGCCGACCTGGGCCGCCAGGGCGTCGGACACGTAGTCGCCGTTCAGGTTCAGGGTGGCGATCACGCTGTATTCGGCGGGACGCAGCAGGATCTGTTGCAGGAAAGCGTCGGCAATCGAATCCTTGATGAGGATGTCGCGCCCGGTCTTCGGGCTCTTGAAACGGCACCACGGACCGCCGTCGATGGGTTCGGCGCCGAAATCCTTTTGCGCCAGCGCATATGCCCAATCGCGAAAACCCCCTTCGGTATATTTCATGATGTTGCCTTTGTGGACAATCGTCACCGAAGGCTTGTCGTTGTCGATCGCGTACTGGATCGCCTTGCGCACCAGGCGCTCGGTGCCTTCGCGCGACACCGGCTTGATGCCGATGCCCGAGCTTTCCGGGAAGCGGATCTTGTTGACGCCCATTTCCTGCGTCAGGAAGGCGATGATTTTCTTTACCCCTTCCGAATCGGCCGCCCATTCGATGCCGGCATAAATGTCTTCCGAATTCTCGCGGAAGATGACCATGTCGGTCTTTTCCGGCTGCTTCAGCGGCGAGGGTACGCCCTTGAAATAGCGCACCGGGCGCAGGCAGACGTAGAGGTCGAGTTCCTGGCGCAGCGCGACGTTGAGCGAACGGATACCGCCGCCCACCGGCGTCGTCAACGGACCCTTGATCGAGACCACGTAATCCTTGACCGCCTCCAGCGTCTCGGGCGGCAGCCAGACGTCGGGGCCATAGATGGCGGTCGACTTTTCGCCGGCAAAGATTTCCATCCAGCTGATCCGGCGCGCGCCGCCGTAGGCCCTGGCCACCGCCGCATCGACCACTTTCAGCATCACCGGGGTAATATCGAGGCCGGTGCCGTCGCCTTCGATATACGGGATGATCGGGTTGTCCGGGACCGTCAGCGAGCAATCGGGATTGACCGTGATCTTCTGGCCTTCGGCCGGTACGTTGATATGTTGGTACATCGTGTTCTCCCAGGTGGCCGCAAGAGGCTCTGCATTACAATAGCGACGAATTCGCCAGTCCTCTATAAGACATAAGATGGCGACTTGCATTATGCACCAGTATTTTACCTGCCCTCCCCTTTTGTTCCAGACATTATTCATGCCGCTCATTCTCTTCAATAAACCGTTCCAGGTGCTGTGCCAGTTTTCCCCGCAAGACGGGAAGCAGTCGCTTGCCGATTACCTGGACATTCCCGGCATCTACCCCGCCGGCCGGCTCGACGCCGACAGCGAAGGCCTGATGCTGCTGACCGACGACGGCGCCCTGCAGCACAAGATCGCCCATCCGGACCACAAGGAAGCGAAGACCTACCTGGTGCAGGTCGACGGCGTGCCGGATGCCGACTCCCTGACGCGCCTGCAGGCGCCGATCGACCTGGGCGACTTCGTGACCAAACCCTGCCGCGCGGTGCGCATCGCCGAACCCGAATGGCTATGGCCGCGCAACCCGCCGATCCGCGCCCGCCAGGACAAGCCGACCGGCTGGATCGCGATCACGCTGGAAGAGGGAAAGAACCGGCAAGTGCGGCGCATGACGGCCGCCGTTGGCTTGCCGACGCTACGGCTGGTGCGCAGCAGTATCGGGCCGTTCAGTTTGGCGACGCATCCGTTGATGCCCGGAGAATTCGTCGAAGTGCCGGTCGCGGCATTGAAAAGCAAACGTTGACGCGTCCGATTCCAAGAACAGAGCACAGACCCGTAAGGTGGGCGGATTCTCCGCCCACGCGGTGATAGTTAGCAGCAAGATCATCCCGCACGATAGCGGAGCCGATAACGATCACCGCGTGGGCGGGAAACCCGCCCACCTTACGGGTCAATAAAAAACCCGCCGCCCTTTTCGGGACGGCGGGTTTTTATTTACGAGCCCGCCTGAATCAGGCGCCCAGCGACTCCAGCGCCGCATTGAACGTCGCGCTCGGACGCATCACCGCTTTCACCTTCGCATCGTCAGCCTTGTAGTAGCCGCCGATGTCGACCGGCTTGCCCTGCACTTCGAGCAGTTCGGCGACGATCTTGGCTTCGTTCGCGGCGAGGTTGGCGGCCAGCGGTGCGAAGTAAGCCGCGAGTTCCGCGTCTTCCGTCTGCGCGGCCAGTTCCTGCGCCCAGTACAGCGACAGGTAGAACTGGCTGCCGCGGTTGTCGAGTTCGCCGGTCTTCGGCGAAGGCGACTTGCGGTTGTCGAGCAGCTTGCCGGTCGCGGCGTCCAGCGTTTTTGCCAGGATCTTGGCCTTGGTGCTGCCGGTCTTGATGCCCAGGTCTTCCAGCGACACCGCCAGCGCCAGGAACTCGCCCAGCGAATCCCAGCGCAGGTGATTTTCTTCCACGAGTTGCTGCACGTGCTTCGGCGCCGAACCGCCGGCGCCGGTTTCGTACATGCCGCCGCCGGCCATCAGCGGGACGATCGACAGCATCTTGGCCGAGGTACCCAGTTCCATGATCGGGAACAGGTCGGTCAGGTAGTCGCGCAGGATGTTGCCGGTCACCGAGATGGTGTCCAGGCCGCGCTTGACGCGCTCCAGCGTGTAACGCATCGCACGCACCTGCGACATGATCTGGATGTCCAGGCCGCTCGTATCGTGGTCCTTGAGGTAGGTCTTGACCTTCTTGATCAGTTCATTCTCGTGCGGACGGTACGGGTCGAGCCAGAACACGGCCGGCATGCCCGAGTTGCGCGCGCGCGTCACGGCCAGCTTGACCCAGTCGCGGATCGGGGCGTCCTTCACCTGGCACATGCGCCAGATGTCGCCCTGCTCGACGTTCTGGCTCATCAGCACTTCGCCCGTGGCCAGGTCGGTGATGTTGGCGACGCCGTCTTCCTGGATTTCGAAGGTCTTGTCGTGCGAACCGTATTCCTCGGCCTGCTGGGCCATCAGGCCCACGTTCGGCACCGTGCCCATGGTCTTCGGATCGAAGGCGCCATGCCATTTGCAGAAGTTGATGATCTCCTGGTAGATGCGGGCGAAGGTCGATTCCGGAATGACGGCCTTGACTTCCTTCAGGCGGCCGTTGGCGTCGTACATCTTGCCGCCGGCGCGGATCATTGCCGGCATCGAGGCGTCGACGATGACGTCGTTCGGCGAATGGAAGTTGGTGATGCCCTTGGCCGAGTCGACCATGGCCAGCGCCGGACGGTGTTCCTGGCAGGCGTGCAGGTCGCGCTCGACTTCTTCGCGCTGCGAGGCCGGCAAGGTGGCGATCTTGTTGTACAGGTCGGCCATGCCGTTGTTGACATTGATGCCGAGGCTGTCGAACAGTGCGGCGTGTTTCTCGAACGCTTCCTTGTAGAACATGCGCACGCAGTGGCCGAAGACGATCGGGTGCGAGACCTTCATCATCGTCGCTTTCACGTGCAGCGAGAACAGGATGCCGGTTTCCTTGGCATCGTCGATCTGCTGCTGGTAGAAGTCCAGCAGCGCCTTGCGGCTCATGAACATCGAATCGACGATCTCGCCATCCTGCAGCGCGACCTTCGGCTTCAGGACGATCGTCTGGCCCGATTTGGTGATCAGTTCCATCTTGACGTCGCGCGCGCCCTGCACCGTCATCGACTTTTCGCCGTGGTAGAAGTCGCCGTGGGTCATGTGCGAGACGTGGGTGCGCGAAGCCGGCGACCATGGCTGCATCGAGTGCGGGTTCTTGCGTGCGTACTCTTTCACGGCGCGTGGCGCGCGGCGGTCCGAGTTACCTTCGCGCAGCACCGGGTTCACGGCGGAACCGATGCACTTGTTGTAGCGTGCCTTGATCGCTTTTTCTTCGTCGGTCTTGGCGTCGGCCGGATAGTCGGGCAAGTTGTAGCCCTTTTCCTGCAATTCCTTGATGGCGGCGGTCAGCTGGCCGACCGAGGCGCTGATGTTCGGCAGCTTGATGATGTTCGCATCCGGCTCGAGCGTCTTCTTGCCCAGCTCGGCCAGGGCGTCCGGCACGCGCTGCTCCGGCGTCAATGCTTCCGGGAAGGCGGCCAGGATACGGGCCGCGACCGAGATGTCGCTGGCGACGACGTCGATGCCGGCGGCCTTGGTGAAGGTGCTGACGACAGGCAGGAAGGCGTGGGTCGCCAGCAGCGGCGCCTCGTCGGTCAGGGTGTAGATGATGGTCGGATTACTGCTCATGAGCTTTTTCCTCGGTTCTCGCGAACGTGTCGCGATGGTTCAACTTGTTGTAAGTAACGCCTGTCTTCGTTCGCGCCGAACGTCAGGTACTGCACGATCCCTGCGCGCCTCGCCGTTCATGCTACTCCACCTGCCGGGGAAGGGGAATCGGGACGGCAGGCCATCCGCCGCTGCACTGCCGGCAAGCCCGTTGGCAGCAAGTCTTCTATAAGACATAAGACGAGCGTTTCACATTATGCACCAGTATTTTACTGTGCGCTACAGCTTTAACGACCGCCGGCGGCCGGCACGGCAGCGCGGCGCGGGCCGGCGCTCGAACGCGCTACGATAGCGACACGACCGATCCGCCGATGTTTTCTGCCGATGCTTTCCGCCGATGTATCCCGCCAGGAGCCGCCATGACCGTACGCCAGCTTGACGCCTTCATCATTCCCGGACAGCGCTCGCTCGGCTGGGCCGGCTACCTGCTCGGCTTCGGCCTGGGCGGCTTCTTCGACGGCATCCTGCTGCACCAGATCCTGCAATGGCACCACCTGCTGTCGCTGGTCACGCGTCCACCCTTCCAGGACATCCGCGTGCAAATCATGGCCGACGGCTTTTTCCACCTGCTGATGTACGTGGTGGCGCTGGCCGGTTTGTGGAAGCTGTGGAAGGGGCGTCACCATGTCGGCGGCGGCGGCGAGCGCCTGCTGCTGGCGAATGCGGCGCTCGGGTTCGGCATCTGGCACATCGTCGACGGCATCCTGTCGCACTGGGTGCTCGGCATCCACCGCATCCGGCTCGACGCCGACAACGTATTGTTCTGGGACTTGCTGTGGTTCGTGGTATTCGGCGTCGGCTTTGTCGTGCTCGGCTGGTGGCTGCGCCGCAGCGAGCCAAGCAACAGAGGCGGACGGCGTGGCGCGGCGGCGCTGGTGCTGGCCGTGCTGGTGGGCGGACCGGTCGCGGCCCTGCCGCCGCCGGACGTGAGCACGACCATGGTGTTCTTCAAGCCCGGCACGGCGCCGAGCCAGGTGTTCGCCGGCATCGAGGCGGTCGACGGGCGCATCCTGTGGTCCTCGCCCGCGGGGGACGTTTGGGCGCTCGACATCCCGGACCGCAGCCGCACCGGCCTGCTCTACCGGCACGGGGCCTGGGTGGTAAGCAATTCGATGCTGGCGGTCGGGTGCCTGGCGTGGACGTCGGCACGGGGGTGAGCCTGGGACGGCTTTTCGACCACCGGCGGCGGTGTACCGTAGGGTGGACTCCTGAGTCCACGCGGTTCACCGGTTGATCGATGGCGATGTCACGCTTGGCCTGCTACATCAACCATGCAAATAAAGGTGGGGTGCGCACCGGCACGTACGCGTGGACTCAGGAGTCCACCCTACGAAACCGGAGCAAAAACGGTCCGGAAGCGGAAAAACCCGCCAGGACCGAGGTCGGGCGGGTTCTTCTTCCACTGTACTGCCAGCGCGGCCAGGGCCGCGCGCTATCCGCTATTAAGCCGACAGGGCTTTCAGGGCAGCAGCCAGGCGGCTCTTGTGGCGAGCGGCCTTGTTCTTGTGGATGATCTTCTTGTCGGCGATGCTGTCGATGGTCGAGACCGACGACTGGAAGATGGTAGTTGCAGCAGCTTTGTCGCCTGCCTGGATGGCTTTGCGGACGGCCTTGATGGCGGTACGCAGGGTCGAGCGCTGCGAGCTGTTGTGTGCGTTTTGCTTAACTGCTTGACGAGCGCGTTTGCGCGCTTGTGCGGTATTTGCCATGGAATTTCCTAAATCGGGGTCAAGTTGCGTTTGCAAACATTAGCGAGTCAAACTGGCCCATTCCAGTGCCTGCCAAAACATTGTGTCTGCCAACAGAATTCAGTACAGCCCACGATTATAGCGAAACAACCCTATCCTGGCAAACCATTCTTGATTCTTGTTGCCCGACCGGCACCGCGCGGGGTGTTGCCCAGCTATAATCTCGCCCCATGAATCTGCTCAAGACCCTCGCTGCCATTTCCAGCATGACCATGGTGTCGCGCGTGACCGGACTGCTGCGCGAAAGCCTGTTCGCCACGGCCTTCGGCGCCTCGAACTTCACCGACGCCTTCAACATCGCCTTCCGCCTGCCGAACCTGCTGCGCCGCCTGTTTGCCGAGGGCGCCTTCTCGCAGGCTTTCGTGCCGATCATTACCGAATACAAGACCAAACATGGCCAGGAAGCGACCAAGACCCTGGTCGACCACGTCGCCACGGTGCTGATCTGGTCCACCCTGCTGGTCAGCGTTGCCGGCATCGTGGCGGCGCCGGTACTGATCCACCTGATCGGCGGCGGCCTGCAGCGCGAACCGGCCGCCTTCGACGCCGCCGTTGTCATGACGCGCATGATGTTCCCGTATATCGCCTGCATGGCCTTCGTCGCGCTCTCCAGCGGCATCCTCAACACCTGGCGCCAGTTCAAGATCCCGGCCATCACGCCGGTGCTGCTGAACCTGTCGTTCATCTTCGCCGCGGTGGTGCTGTCCGATTATTTCGCCCAGCCGATCTATGCGATGGCGGTCGGGGTCTGCATCGGCGGCGTGCTGCAGGTCGCCCTGCAAATCCCATCCCTCCTGAAAATCGGCATGCTGCCGCGCCTGGCGGTCAATCCACTGGTCGGCCTGCGCGACGCCGGCGTGCACCGCATGCTCGGCAAGATGGGGCCGGCCGTGTTCGCGGTGGCCGCCGCCCAGATCAGCCTGCTGATCAACACCACCATCGCCGCTTCCCTGGCGGCGGGCGCCGTCTCGGCCCTGCAGTACGCCGACCGCCTGATGGAACTCCCGACCGCCCTGCTCGGCGTGGCCCTGGGGACGATCCTGCTGCCCGGCCTGGCCAAGGCGAATACCGAAGGCGACACCGCCGAATATTCCTCGCTGCTGGACTGGGGCCTGCGCCTGACCTTTTTACTCGCCATTCCGGCCGGGGTGGGCCTGGCGACCCTGGCCGAGCCGATGATCGCCACCCTGTTCCACTACGGCGCCTTCGACAACCAGGACGTGATCGCTTCGTCGCTGCCCCTGATGGCCTACAGCGCCGGCCTGCTCGGCTTCATCCTGGTGAAAACGCTGGCGCCGGCCTTTTTCGCGCGCCAGGACGTGCGCACGCCGGTGCGCATCGCCGTCGGCGTGCTGGTGGTCACGCAGTTGCTGAACCTGGTCTTCGTGCCGCTGCTCGGCGTCGCCGGCCTGGCGCTGTCGATCGGCGTGGGCGCCTGCATCAACGCGGCCATGCTGTACAGCGGCCTGCGCAAGCGCCGCATCTACATGCCGCAGCCGGGCTGGGTCGGCTTCTTCCTGAAGGTGGTGGCGGCGGCGACGGTGCTGGGGCTGGTCGCGTGGTTCGGCCAGGCGCAGTTCGACTGGATCGGCCTGCGCGCGCAGCCGTTCATGCGCGCCGGCGCCCTGCTGGCCATCATCACGGCCAGCGCGATCAGCTATTTCGGCGTGCTGGGCGTGCTGGGCTTCCGCCCGCGCGACTTCAAGCGCCGCGCCAAATAAAATAATCAGACGCCGGACTGGGTCGCGGGCGGCGGCGGTTCGACAGGCGCCGGCGTCTCGGCCGGCTCCTCGACCTTCTCTTCCTCTTCCGGCGCTTCCGGTTCCGGCGTCTCCGGCGACGGCGGCGGCACCACTTCGCGCAGCACCGCCTGCCCTTCGACCGGCGCGGCGACGGGCGCGTTTGGCTCGGGCGGCGGCGGGAACATCGTCACCGGGGCTTGCGCGCCCGCTGCCTGCGCCGCGCCCGGCGCCTGCCCATTGTTCGGCCCCTGCATGTTGGCGGTGAAGCGCCATTCCGACAGGTGCTGGCGGTTGTCGAAATTGACGAAGCGCGCTTCGAAATTGCCGACCTTTAGCGGCTTGGCCTGCGACAGGCTGTACACCCCGGTGATCGGCCCGCCCTCGGCCGCGCGCACCAGTCCCCACTCGGCACGGCCGGTGACCGGATCGACGAAAATGCGGCGCAGGTGGCGGCGCGGGGTCGGGAAGCGCGGGTCGCGCAGCAAGGCCTCCAGGGTGGCCGGCTGCTGCGGCTGGCCGGGCGGCGTGGCTTGCGCATAGCTGGCCAGCGCCGCGCCGAACTCGGCGCCGATGGCGAGCAGCTCGTGTTCCGCCTCGGCGCGCGCCAGCAGCGCCCCCACCTTCAGCGTCGCCGCCCCGACCATGCCGATGATGGTCACGAAGACGACCATGCCGACATAGGTGAAGCCGGCTTGCCGCGGGGTTGGACGCGCATGTAAGCGCATGACAGTCATGGTCTCTACCAGTCGGCGTACGCCTTGCCGCTGCGGTCGTTGCCCGGCGCCCCGCTGCGCAGGTCGTAGACGCCGCCCAGCGCGCCGTCTTCCGGCGGGATCACGGTCCAGCTGCCGGTGCTCTCGGTGAGCGGGTCGAGCGGCAACCCGCGCAGGTATTTTTTCTCGACCAGCTGTTCGAGCGAATCCGGATAGCGTCCGGTATCGCTGTAATACTGGCCGATGATCTCGCGCGTGTTGCGCAGGTTTTCGGCCAGGATCGTCTCCTTCGACTTGTCGATGCTCGGGAAGAAGCGCGGCACGGCCAGCGTCAGCAGCAAGGCGATGATGCCGAGCACGACCAGCAGTTCGATCAGCGTAAACCCGCGGCTGCGGGCAGGTACAAGGGTCATGCTCACCACCGGTTGTACGGCACGCCGTTCAGGCCGGGCCGGGTCGAAGTCGAATATACGTCGTACACGTCGTCGCCTTCGCGCGGCTCGGCCGCTTCGCTGGCGTAGCTGCGCTTGCCCCAGGTATCGGCATCGGACAGCGACGGATCGGGATTGAAGGGGTCGCGCGGCAGGCGCCGCATGAAGAAAATCTTGGTGCGCTTCGGGCTGCGCAGGTCCGGCACGCCCTCCACCAGCAAGTCCAGCTTGGGCGGATAGCCGGTGGCCCCGACGGTGCGCTTGATGCGCCCTTCGTCGTAGGCCTTTTTATAGGCGTCGATCCCCAGGCGCAGTTCGCGCAGGTCGCGCCGCAGCTCCTGTTCCTGCTTGCGCTGGGCCGTCACCTGCGCCACCGGCAGCACGAGCGTGCCGAGCAGCGCCAGGATCGCCAGCGTCACCAGCAGTTCGATCAGCGTGAAGCCGCGGACGACCCGACCCACTTTACTGGCCCTGGCTCTGTGGCATACCCTGCGGCGCCGGAACCGGCGTGACGACCACGCCCGTCGGCGCCGGCGTCACCAGCACGCCCACCGGTGCGGCCGGCGCAGGCGCCGTCAGCGACGGCGTGGCCGGCAGCGCCGACGACGGCAGGCTCTGGCCCGGAGCCGGGGCCGGGGCCGTGGCCGGCGTGTTTGCCGGCGCCGACTGCGTTGTCGGCGCCTGCCCCGGCAGCGCGGCCGGGGCGCCTGGCAGGCGCAGCCCGGCGCTGCTCACCTGGACCGGCTGCGCTTCCGGACGGCGCCGGAAGTTCGCTTCGGTACCAGCGCTGAATTCCGAAGTCGCCGCCGGCGGACGCTGCACCGTGCGCACCAGGTGCGGCGTGATCGACAGCACGATTTCGGTCTTGTCGAGCGTATCGTTGGTGCGGCCGAACAGGCGCCCCACGATCGGCAGGTTGCCCAGCCCCGGGACCTTGTTGCCGCTGCTGCGGTCTTCGTTGTTGATCAGGCCGGCCAGCACCTGGTTTTCGCCATCCTTCAACTGCAGCATGGTATTCGCCGAGCGGGTGCCGATGCGGTAAGCCACCGAACCCGAATTGGTGCGCAAGGTATCGACCACGTTGCTCACCTCGAGCGCGATGCGGATCGCCACTTCGTTGTTCAGATAGATGGTCGGTTCGACGTTGAGGGTCAGGCCGACGTCGACATAGGTCACGCTCTCGGTGGCGAAATTGCCGACGCCGCCGGTGGACACGGTGGCCGAGATGTTCGGCACCTTGTCGCCGATGACGACCTTGGCCTTTTCCTTGTTGCGCACGCGGATGCGCGGATTGGCCAGCGTGTTCGAATCGCCGTCGGTGCGGGTCGCGGTCAGGCTGGCGGTGGCGCCGGTCACGCCGATCTTGCTGCTCGAGAGCGCACGCAGCGTGTCGATCGTCAGCGGCGTACCGTTGGCCGCCTGCAGCGGCGCGAAGCCGAGCGTTGTCGGCCAGGCCACGCCCAGTTCGGTGACGCTGCTGCGCTTGATCTCGAGGATCTCGACGTCGAGCATGACTTCCGGCTCGGCCACGTCCTGCAAGGCCACCAGCCGGGTCGCCAGCCGGATCGCTTCGGGACTGTCGCGCACGATCACCAGGTTCAGCTTCTCGTCGATCACGACGTCGCGCGACTTGACAATCGTCTTCAAGGTATTCCCGATGTTCTTGGCGTCGGCGTTGGCGAGATAGAAAGTCTTGACCGTCTGTTCCTGGTATTCGCGCAGCTTGGCGGCGGTGTTCGGATAGATCATCACCGTATTGCCGTCCATGACTTGCTGTTCGAGCTGGTTGCTCATCAACAGGAAGTAGATGGCGGCTTCGACGTTGCTGTTCTTCAGGAAGATCGAGGTGCGGGCATCGGTCTTGACGTCCTTGTCGAACACGAAGTTCAGGCCCGAACGCATGGCGATCACTTCGAAGACCTGTTTGATGGCCACGTCGCGGAACTCGATGCTGATCGGGGTGCGGTAGGCGGCGGCCAGGCCGCCCTGCGCCGGCTTGGCCGCCGCTTCGTCGATCTTCGCCACTAGCAGCCGCGCCGGCTCGTAGTCCGGACGTTCGGTCAGGATCGCCGCGGCATGGCGGCGCGCCGTTTCCAGATCCTTTTGCTCGAAGGCCTCGTTGGCGGCGGCCATCAACCTGACGTGGCGGCCGTCGGCCTCGACCTGGATCAGGCCGGCACGGGCCAGTTCGTTGGCGGGGTCGAAGGCCAGCACGCGCCGGTAATCCTCGGCCGCCTGCGCCGCCTGCCCGAGCGCCAGCCGCCGCTGCGCACTGTCGAGCAGGCGGGTGGCGGCGCGGTCGCGCGCGTTGAGCAGGCCGGCGCGGAAGGCCGCGTTGCCGGGGTCGGCGGCGACGGCTTCGCGGTATTTGACGAGGCCGGCCTCGACCTGGTCTTGCGCGACCAGTTCCTGGCCCGCGCGGAAAGCGGCATGGCCGGCGCAGCCGGCCAGCGACAACGCAAGCAGCGATGCGGCGACTGCGCGCGGCATGCGCCGCAGCATGCCCTTCGGATGACTAGCCATCAGTCGAATGCTCCAATATTAAGCTGTTGAACCTGGTTCAAGGGCAGATAGGTAAGGGTCAGGAAGGGCGGCGCAATCGCGTCGACCCGGTAAGTGCCGTCGATGACGGTTTTCGGTTTCACGACATAGGTCTTGCCGGCGCGCGCCAGGTAGACTTCCCAGGCGCCGTTCTCGAGCGCCTTGCCGAGCAGCGTGAACGGCAGCGGCGGCGCACTCGGCGGCGGTGGCGGCGGCGCGGCCTGCTGAGGCGGCGGCGGTGGCGGCGGCGGGGTCCAGTCGCGCGTGGCGAAAACGTCGCCGCCATCGCCCTGCCCCACCAGCGCCTGGCGCGGCAGCAGGCGCAGGATGTGCGGCGCCGCCTTGGCGCCGGATGCCTGCGTGCGCACCGGTTCGGGCGCCGCCGGCGGCAGTACGGCCGGAGCTTGTGCCCGTGCGGCCAGCTGCGTATCGACCACTGGTACGTTTGCAGGTACAGCCGCCCCGGCGCGCGCCACCGGCTCGGCCACCTCGCCCTCCGGGCTGTTGTCGCCAAAGGCGACCAGCGCGGCCGCGCCCACCAGGGCGGCGCCCATGAGCATGTGGCGCGTCTTCATGAGCCCTCCCCCGGACGGTCGAGCAGGTACAGGGTGATGCGCAGGCGCGCTTCCACCTCGGTCTCGCCGATCGCATCGCGCTTGAAGCTGATCTCGTCGAGCGCCGCGAACGGAATCGCGCGCAACGCGCCCAGCGCGAATTGCCAGATGGCGTTGTAGCTGCCCTTTACCGGCAAGGTCACCTGGTAGGTATGCAGGCGCGCGTTGCGCTCGAAAGCAGCCTTGTACTCGCCCTGGCGCAGCACCAGGCCCGATTTCGCGGCCAGCGCGAACAGGGTCTTCACCTGCCGCTCGGCATGGCGCCGGTCGCCCAGCGCCGCATTGAACAGCGCCAGGTGATATTCGTCGGTGGCCGGTTCCACCTGCACCGGTGCGGCCGCCTGTGCCGCCGGCAGCGCCGCCTGGCGCCGTGCCAGCACGCGGCTTTCCTCGACCAGTTCGCGCGCCGGCAGCAGCCAGGCCAGCGCCGCGGCCGCGCCGATGCACAGCACCAGGGCGCCGAGGGCGACCGGATTGGCCGCCGCCAGCGCGATGCGCAGGCGCAGCCAGACGGCGGCGAAAGCGTTGCGCTTCATGGCGACCTCCATTGGGCGTCGAACTGGAAGCGAATGGGCCGATTCGGGTCCTGTTCGTTGATTTCGTGGCGCGTCAGGGCCACGCCGGCAAACCATTCCTGGTCGGCCACGCGTTCGACATAGGCCAGCATGTCGTCGCTGTTGCGCGCTTCGGCGGTGATGCGCAGCACGCGCCGCTTGGCGTCCGGCTCGACGGCCAGCAGCGCCACCGAAGCCGGCGTGGCCGCCCGGATCGCATCATGCAGGCCGCCCCACGGCAGGTTCAGTTGCAGGATCGCGGCATTGATGGCCGCGGCCTGCGCCTCGCTGGCCACCGGCGCGCGGGCGGCGGCCAGCTGCAATGCCGACGGCGCCCGCACTTGTGCAATGCGTGCGCTGTGCGCGGCCAGCTCGGCCTCGAAGGCGCGTTCCTCAAGCAGGTAAGCGTTGGCGTGGTACGCCGCCGGGATGCTCAGGCACAGGCCCGCACCCAGCAGCAGCCAGGCCAGGCGCGGCGTGTGGAACAGCGTGCGGCGCAGGCTCGGCGCCGCGAAATCGATCCGTACTTTTTTCATATTCCGCTCCCGCTGGCCGCCAGGCGCGCAGCATCGGACCATTCGGCCCACTCAGACCCGGGCTCGCCCCCCAGCAGCATGCAGCTTGGTGCGGCCCAGGCACGCGGCGCGGCGCCGCAGACCTGCACCAGGCCTGGTGCGTCCGCCCCGGTCAGCAGGGCTTCGCGTGCGATGTGGGCCGCGAACCAGGCGCCGTCGGCGCCGGGCGGCACCAGCGCCGTGCGCACGGCGATGAATGCGCCCTTGTCGAACACGGCCAGCGTCAGCACCGCGCCATGCACCATGCCATGTACTACACCAAACCAGGCGCCCGCGCGGCGCAGCTTGCGCCAGCCGTTCAGGGCGGCGACGAATTGCGGCACGATGCCGACCAGGTGGACGCGCTCCTCGATCGCGAACTGCTGCAGACCTGCCAGCAGCGGCGCCGGCAGCGCCGCGGCCAGGAAGGCGCGGTCGGCATCCCAGTCGGCGCTGATGCGCCAGCCGGCCGCCGGCGCGCCGAACAGGGATTGAAAGCGCAGCGCGGCGGCCGCCTCGAGGTCGGCCATGCGGCTGGCGCTGCCTGGTGGCGCCACTTGCCACAGGCGCGCCCAGTCGTCGGCCAGCACGATCGTCGCCGTGCGGCCGGCCGCGAGGGTGGACGGGGACCCGTCGGCCAGCAGGCGGCGCAGGCCGTTGCCCAGGCCGGCACTGCCCTCGGCCGGGTCGAAGCGGGTCTCGCCCAGCAGGCGCAGGGCCGGACGGCGCGTCAAGCCACTGCTGGCCTGGATCAGCGCCAGGCTGTCGGCGGCCACGCCGATGCGCAGCGTCTGAGTAAAGCGTTCAAGCATGCAGGGTCACCCGTTTGATTTCGTCGAGGGTGGTGGCGCCGCGCCGCACCAGGTCGAGCGCGGCCAGGCGCAAGCTGCGCGTGCCGTTGGCGTGCGCGGCGGCCTTGATCTGGCGGATCGGACGCTTGTCGACGATCAGCTCGCGGATCTCGTCGTTGAGCGTCAGGATCTCGGCGATCGAGCGGCGGCCGCGGTAACCGGTGCCGCGGCAATCGCCGCAGCCCTTGCCGCGCATGAAGACGTAGTCGCCCACTTCCGCGCGCTCGAGGTGCACGCCCTCGAGTTCGGCGTCGGTCGGCGTGTACTGCGCCGCGCAATGCGGGCAGTTGGTGCGGATCAGGCGCTGGGCCCAGATGCCGTTCAGGGCCGACACGAAGGCATACGGGTCGATGCCCATGTGGGTGAAGCGGCCGAACACGTCGAACACGTTGTTGGCGTGGACGGTGGTGAGTACCAGGTGGCCGGTCAGCGCCGACTGCACCGCGATTTCCGCCGTCTCGCGGTCGCGGATCTCGCCGACCATGATCTTGTCGGGGTCGTGGCGCAGGATCGAACGCAAGCCCTTGGCAAAGGTCAGGCCCTTCTTTTCGTTGACCGGAATTTGCAGGATGCCGGGCAGCTGGTATTCGACCGGGTCTTCGATGGTGATGATCTTTTCGCGCCCGTTGTGGATCTCGGTCAGCGCCGCGTACAGGGTCGTGGTCTTGCCCGAGCCGGTGGGGCCGGTCACCAGCAGCATGCCGTAGGCTTCCTGCGCCAGCGTGCGCAGGGTCACCAGCGAGGGCGCGTCGAAACCAAGTGCCTCCAATGTGAGCGAGCCGTAGGCTTCGATCATGGCGCGCTTGTCGAGGATACGGATCACCGCGTCCTCGCCGTGGATGCTCGGCATGATCGAGACGCGCAAGTCGATCTCGCGCCCGCCCGCCTCGACCCGGAAACTGCCGTCCTGCGGCACGCGCCGTTCGGCGATGTCGAGTTCGGCCAGCACTTTCAGGCGCGAGATGATCTGTTCGGCGGTCTCGATGCCGCCGACCGAGGTGGCGTGATCGAGCACGCCGTCGATGCGGTATTTCACCGCCAGGCCGCCGGCCGTGCTTTCCAGGTGGATGTCCGAGGCGCCCGCTTTCAGCGCATCGTACAGGGTCGAGTTGACCAGCTTGACGGCGGGACTGGCGCCTTCCGAGACCGAGGCGAAAGAGAGCACGGCGGCGGTCTTGCCGTCGCGCCGGCCTTCGCTGGCGCCCGGCGCCAGGGTATCGACGGCGCGCGCCGATTCTTCCTGTTTGGAGAGGTAGGCTTGGATATCCGATTGCAGCGCCAGGCGCAGGTTCAGCGGCGCCGCGGCGCTGGCACGGGCGCAGGTCGCCAGCCAGGTCTGCAGGTCGAGGTCGAACGGATCGGGCAGCACGCCGGTCAGGCGGCCGTCGGCGCCGCGCAGCAGCACGCAGTGGCGCGCCAGGGCCGAGGCCAGCGGCAGCAGGTCGAATGCCGGCGCCTGGCCCAGCATCTCGGCCGTTTCCATCACCGACAGGCCGAACGGCCGCGCCAGCGCGCGCACGATCTGGCGCGGCTCGAGGCCGCTGGCCGCTTCCAGCTCGGCCACCAGCGGACGGTGCGAGGCGCGGCTGGCGGCGCGGGCGCGGGCCAGCACGCCGGCGTCGATGGTGGCCTGGGGCGAGTCCTCGATGGACGAATCAGGCAGGGGCGCGTTCAGGACATGTCTCCGGCAAGGTCAAAGATCGGCATGTACAGCAGGACCACGATGGCGCCCACGATCAGGCCGATGGCCGCCATCAGGAGCGGCTCGAAGGTACGGGTAAAACGGTCGATCCAGCGGCTGATCTCGCCGTCGTAGAAGGCGGCGGACTGGGTCAGCATCGGTCCCATGTCGCCGGTGCGTTCGCCCACGCGCAGCATGCGCAGCGAAATCGGGGTAGTCAGGCCGTGCGCCTCGAAGGCGGTCGACAGCGGCTGGCCGGCTTCGATCACGGCGCGCGCCTGCGCCAGCCGGGCGCGCACGGCCGGCGAGACCATGCCCTGCACGGTTTCGATGGCTTGCACGATGACGATGCCGCCTTCGCTCAGCATGCCGAGGGTCAGGTAGAGGCGCGAGAGTTCGTAGATGCGCACACGCTCGCCGATGCCGGGCAGGCGCTCGACCAGGCGCGCCAGCGCGCCGCTTTTTGCCAGGTGGCGCAGGCCGAGCACGATGGCGGCCAGCACGGCGCCCGCGCCGCTGGCCAGCAAGGCGCCATGGCTGGCGGCGAACTGTCCCCAGCCGAGCAGCATCTTCGACATCCACGGCAGGTCGCGCCCGGCGCCCTGGTATACCTCGGCGAAGCGCGGCACCACGTAGCCGATCAAAAAGGCGCTGACGCCGCCGCCGACCATCAAGAGAATCACTGGATAGATCGCCGCGCTGACCAGTTTGGCGCGCACAACATCGATGCGCTGCTGGTAATCGATGAAGCGGGCGAGCGAGCGCGGCAGGTCGCTGGTGCCTTCGGCGGCGCGCACGATGCCGACGTACAGCGGCGGGAACAGGTCGGGCTGCTCGGCCAGCACTTTGGAGAAGCGCTTGCCCTCGCGCAGGCCGCCCAGCAGGCGCTCGAGCACGCCGCGCGTGCCGGGATTGGTTTCCTTTTCCAGCAGCGCCTCGAGCCCTTCGACGATGCCGAGGCCGGCCGACAGCAGCGCCAGCAATTCCTGGCTGAACAGGACCAGCGACAGGTGGCGCTTGCTCTTGCGGCTGCCGAGGCCGCGGCCGACCGGTTCGACCGCGCTGATGTACAGGCCGCGCGACTCGCACTGGCGGCGCGCGTCGGCCTCGTCGGGCGCGTCGATGACCTCGCTCGCGATCGACATGTCAGGCGCAAGGGTGCGGACGACAAACTGCATGGAAACCGCTTTCGGTGGACGTGGGTATGAGCGTGGGGTAACTGAGGGTGCGGTTTGCTACACAGTTTTACTGCGAGCTGACGTCGGCGTCTTCGCCGGTGCCGCCAGGCTGGCCGTCGCGTCCGGTCGACACGATTTCGTACTCGCCCTTGCTGCCCGGCGAACGGTACAGGTAAGGATGGCCCCACGGATCCGGCGGAATGCCCTTCTTCAGGTAGGGGCCGTTCCACTTCGGCGCCACCGCAGGCGGCGCGCTCATCAGGGCGGCCAGGCCTTCCTCGGCGGTTGGATAGCGGCCGACGTCGAGCCGATAGGTATCGAGCGACTTTTCGAATGCCTCGATCTGGGCCTTGGCGATGGTCACCTGGGACTTGCCGAGCTGGCTGAAATATTTCGGGCCGACGTAAGCGGCCAGCAAGCCGATGATCACGATCACTACCAGTAACTCGAGCAGCGTGAAGCCGCTGTCATTCCGGCGCAAGGTCCGGCCTTGTTTCATTGCTGCACACATCCGACTGACTCCTCGATTGCTCCACAAACAACACCGCACGGCTGCCGCCATCTCACTGATGCAGGACTTGCTGTCCGGCACACAACGGATGCGGCGTGCAAGGCTACCACGCTGATATCTCGAAAGACAACTTTTCTTTGTTACAGCGTCGCCTCCTTGCACGTCACGATTTTTGCAACGGTTTCCATGTCCGAATCAGTACCAATGTTTTAATTCCATGAGGCATCTTTATTTGCACAAAAGGAATTTTAAAAATTGATGTAACGCAAGCGTGTCGCAAATTTTGAACATCTCCGCCAAAAAATTGGTCGGTCCAGTTTTACTAGGAGAAACAGAATTTTATATGGAGAACCCCCTGAAAATATGTATTTTCCACGTTACAATTTTTTACATGTAACTTGTTGCCCTTGATATATTCATCGACAACCCAGCAGCCATCCTGTGGGGTGAACAATGAGCAAGAAGCACAGTAACAATCAAGCCACAAAAATTTAACGATAAGGTAGACCGACTGATGACTTACCCAATGAACTCCGCTGCAAACACTGGTACCCCTGGTGTTTTGAAAAAATTGCTGTGCGCTTCGCTCATCGGCGCCCTTGGCGCCATCGCCGCCCCGGCCAGTGCCGCCGTGGTCACCTTCGACAACGTCCAGAACGTCGTCACCCCGCAACTGAACAGCGGCGACACCGCCTATAACACCGGCGACGCATTCACCGAAGCCGGCTTCACCATGCGCGTGCTCAACAGCGCGACCGCCGATGCCGGCGACGTCGGCCTGGTCGGCGCCCTGGTCGATTCGAACAACGCTTTCGCCTGCTTCATCACCTCTTGCCCCGTCGGCAACGGCAGCACTTATTTCGCCGGCCTCAATGACGGCGTGCTGAACCTGAGCTTTGCCGGCGCCGCGGGCTTCCGCATCGGCGGCCTGGACTACGCCTTCGTTGGACCGGTCGGCGGCCTGCCGAACGGCAGCTATGGCCAACTGGTCCTGACCGGCACCACCGCCACCGGCGGCACCATCAGCACGGCAAGCAATTTCCCGGGCCAGAACGCGGCGGGCGCCTTCACCTTCGACCAGTTCATGATCGACCCGACCTTCCGCAACACCACGCTGACCAGCCTGGCCATCAGCGCCTGCATGTTCGACGATACCGGCGCCTGCAACGCGGACCGCGAGTTCACCATGAACCAGGCCCAGTTCGCCCTCGACAACCTGGATCTGGGCGTGGTGCCGGAACCGACCTCGATTGCCCTGATGCTGCTCGGCCTGGCCGGCCTGAGCACTACCGTGCGCCGCCGCAGCGGCAAATAAGCAGCACCAGCAGCTACCTTCACAGAACAAGGATTTGAATAAATGAACCTGCGTCCCGTCTCTTTCGCCGTGCTCACCCTGGTGGCCGGCATGGCACTGAATGCTTCCGCCCAGGAAGTGCGCCGTTCCTACATCGTGCAACTGGCCGACAAGCCTGTCGCTTCCTACACCGGCGGCGTCGCCGGCCTGGCAGCGACCAAACCGGCCGCCGGCCAGCGTCTCGACGTCACCGCGGCCAACGTGCAAGCCTATATCGGCTACCTGGAGCAAAAACAGAACAACGTGCTGTCGGCCGTGGGCCAGGCCCAGCTGACCCACAAGTACAACGTGGTGCTCAACGGCTTCGCCGCGCTGCTGACCGACGCCGAAGTCAAGGCCCTGAAGGCCGATCCGGCCGTGGCCGCGATCGACGCCGACGAAGCGCGCCAGCTCGACACCAACTACACCCCGACCTTCCTCGGCCTCGACAAGGCTGAAGGCCTGTGGAACCAGCAGCCGGGCGGCAAGGACAAGGCCGGCGACGGCGTCATCATCGGTATCGTCGACGGCGGCATCTGGCCCGAGAACAAGGCCTTCGCCGACCGCGTCGACGGCAATGGCGAGCCAACCTTCGACAGCGCCGCCACCCAGGCCTTCGGCGCCGTGCCAGCCACCTGGAAAGGCATCTGCCAGACCGGCGAAGGCTTCACCGCCGACCATTGCAACAACAAGCTGATCGGCGCGCGCTACTTCAATACCGGCTTCAAGGCCAGCGCGCGCGTCCAGCACTGGTCCGACTTCGTCTCGCCACGCGACTCGGTCGACGGTCCTAGCGGCCACGGCGGCCACGGCACCCACACCGCCAGCACCGCCGGCGGCAACAACGGCGTCGCCGTCACCGTCAATGGCGTCGCCATGGGCAAGGCCAGCGGCATCGCCCCGCATGCGCGCGTCGCCGCCTATAAAGTCTGCTGGACCTTCATCGACCCGACCAATCCGGACGGCAGCGGCACCCGCAACAGCTGCTACAACTCGGACAGCGTGGCCGCCATCGACCAGGCAGTCAAGGATGGCGTGAACGTCATCAACTTCTCGATCAGCGGCTCGCAGACCAGCGTCACCGATCCGGTCGAAATGGCCTTCTTCGGCGCCGCCGACGCCAACGTGTTCGTCGCCGCGTCGGCCGGCAACTCGGGCCCGGCCAACGCCGTCGCCCACCTGAGCCCATGGGTCACCACGGTCGCCGCATCGACCCACAACCGCCTGAACGGCGCCACCGCCACCACCGGCACCAACGTCAAGTACGTCGGCGCGTCGCTGAACACGACCGCCCTGCCGCTGACCCCGGCGATTTCGGCACGCGACGCCGGCCTGGTGCCGTTCGCCTCGCTGAACGCCGCCGACCAGCTGGCACGCCGCCTGTGCTACACCGCCGCCGACCGCACCACCTACGGCGGCAGCGCCGCCGCCGCCCTGGATGCCAGCCTGGTCGCCGGCAAGGTCGTCCTGTGCGAACGCGGCAACAGCGCCCGTACCGACAAGAGCCGCGCCGTGGCCGAAGTGCGCGGCGCCGGCATGGTCCTGATCGACACCGCCAACGCCCTGATCGCCGAAGTGCATGCCGTTCCAGCCGTGCACATCAGCCTGGCCGACGGCACCGCCCTGCGCAACTACGTACAAGCCAATCCGGGCGCGACCGTGTCGATCTCGACCTGGACCCCGCAAGTGGGCTCGGCGCCGGCGCCAGTGATGGCGAGCTTCTCGTCGCGCGGCCCGAACCAGGGTTACAACAACATCCTCAAGCCTGACCTGACCGCTCCTGGCGTGGACATCCTGGCCGGCGTCACCCCGGTCAAGACCCAGGCCGAGCGCGACGCGATCGCCAACGGCAGCGAAGTGCCGGGCGCGGCATGGGCCTTCTACCAGGGCACCTCGATGTCGAGCCCGCACGTGGCCGGCCTCGGCGCACTGCTCAAGCAGCTGCACCCGACCTGGTCGCCTGCCGCCATCAAGTCGGCCCTGATGACCACCGCCGCCACCACCATCAACGACAACCAGCCGGGCGCCGCCAACGGCCTGCTGCCATGGGCACAGGGCGCCGGCCACGTGGTGCCGAACAAGGCCACCGATCCAGGCCTGGTGTACGACGTCACCACGACCGACTACATCCGCTTCATGTGCGGCGCCAACGCCATGGCCGCGGCGACCTGCGCAAGCACCGGCAGCATCCCGGCCTACAACCTGAACCTGCCGTCGCTGACCGCCGGCGCGGTGCTGGGCAAGCTGACCATGACGCGTACCGTCACCAACGTCAGCGACAAGGCCTCGACCTACAACGCCACCGCGACGCTGCCGGGCTTCACGGTCGCCGTCAGCCCTGCCACGCTGAACCTGGCGCCAGGCGCCAAGGGCACCTTCACCGTCAACCTGACCCGCACCACCGCGGCGATGGACCAGTACGCCTTCGGCGCGCTGGAATGGCGTGACGGCACCCACGTGGTGCGCAGCCCGCTGACCGCACGTCCGACCGCCTTCAGCAGCGCGGCCAGCCTGCGTAGCGAAGAAGTCAGCGGCAACAGCGTGTTCACCGTCGGCACCGGCTTCACCGGCAAGCTGGGCGCGAACAAGGGCGGCCTGAAGCCCGCCACCCTGAACGAGCAGACGGTGCGCCAGACCCTGGCGGCCGACGGCGGCGCGCTCGAGTGCAAGAACGGCGGCTCGGCCGGCGTGACGGCAACGAGCTTCACGGTCCCTGCCAACACCATGGTGGCCCGCTTCTCGCTGCGCGACATCGACACCAGCGGTTTCAAGGCCGGCCAGCCTGACGACCTCGACCTGTTCGTGTTCAACGCGGCCGGTACGCAAGTCGGCTACAGCGGCACCGCCACCTCGAACGAGATGGTCACCCTGATGGCGCCGGCAGCCGGCACCTACCGTGTCTGCGTCGCGGGCTACAACCCGACCGGCGGCAGCTCGACCTACACCCTGGCATCGTGGGTCGTCGCCAAGGACGAGACCGGCGGCAACCTGAAGGTCAACCTGCCGGCCAGCGTGTTTGTCGGCGGCACCGCCTCGGCAGTCGCCAGCTGGTCGGGCCTGACCGCCGGCCAGCGCTACCTGGGCGCGGTGCAGTACCTGAACGGCACCACGCCGCTCTCGACCACGCTGCTGGAAGTCGACGCCACCAACCCGGTGCCGACCGCCGGTGCGACCGCCAAGCTTGCGGCAGGCGGCGCCCATACCGCCGAACTGCTGAACTAAGCATGTAAGGCAGCAAACGGGTCCGGCAACGGACCTGCCTGCAAAAACAAAAACGCTGCGTGTTTTCGAACACGCAGCGTTTTTTTTGTTCCCCCGGTTGGTATCGGATCAGCGCACTTGCGGCTCGCCCGTTCCCAACTGGCAGGTGCCGGCGCGGCAGACCGCGCCCGGATCGGGAATGAACCGGCAGTTCGACATCATGCCCGAGGCCGCGTTCTGGGCCTCGCGCTCGCTCTTGTAGCGTGCGGCCAGCGCCTGCAGGGCCGGCTCGGACAAGTTCGCCGTCGAGTAAGGCAGGTAGGCTTCCGGCCCGCCACAGGCGCGCGCACCGACTGGGAGCGTACGGCATTGGGAGCCGTCGCTGCAGGCGGCATTGCCGATCATGGCGCGGATTTGTTCGAGAGTGCCGGCGCTGGCATCGCCGGTGGTCAAAGTGGAAGCTGGCGGCGTCTGGGGTGCGGGAGGCGTTCCGGCGTCCGTCGTACAAGCGGTGCAGGCCATGATCAGGGAGAGAAGAAGTGTTCGCATGGCACAGATCATCGCGCGCGTTGCCGGACCGGTCAAGGGCGATTCGTTTCAAGGTCGACAAGGGTGACGGTCCGGCCGCGCTTCTCTCCACACCTCGTCAAGAAACGGAACGTCGCGCTGACGCTACGTATCCCTTCGGCACCTATTTGTTTCCGTACGGCTATTTCTTTGAATCAATACTTAACTGCATTTAACTGCGTCTAACATGCGACCAAACGTTCATTATCTTCTGTTAATTCCCAAAATAAATTTCCAATCGAAAATTTATTGACTACAATAAGCTCATCAGTAATAAATTTCCATAGAGCACTATTATGAATGTTGCTGCAGTCCGTACCGTCCTCACCACTTCCCTGCTCGCCCTGCTGACCGCCTGCGGCGCCGGCGCCCCGGCCGACGCACTCGACGCCAGCGCCGCCATCAAGGTGGCGACGACCCAGGGTTCGCCGGCAGTCCAGGGTGCACCGGCCCAGGCCGCCCTTCCCGTCCAGGCAGTTACCGCCCAGCAGCCGCTGCCCGACTGCCAGCCCGAAAACTGCGCTGGCCTGCGCATCATCGACGGCAATGCCGAAGCCTTCCGCATCGACGCGATGCGCCGTGCGGCCCTGGGTAGCTGAAATAAAAAAAGCACACCCGGCTTGCGCCGGGTGTGCTTTTTACCTTACCGCTGGGGTGCTTATCCGCTAATTACTTGCGGCGTGCGCGCAGGGTCGAACCCATCAGTGCCAGGCCGAACATCAGCGAAGCCATGGTGGCCGGTTCCGGCACTTCGCTCACCAGCGCAATGCTGGTCAAGGCATTGGCGGAGGACACGGTGGTGTCGCTGCCAGGCATCAGCTGGAACTGGGCCAGGTCGCCGTCGACGCCAAGGTAGCCGTCCTGGGTTGGGTTCAACAGGGCGAAGCTGAACGTGGTGCCGTCACCCGCAGGGGCGACGTCGAAGCTCAGGTCGAAATTGAACAAGCCACCCAGGTTGACGCCGATCAGCGCTTCGGCAAAGCCATTGACGTTGTCGAATATGGCGCCGGTTGCGGTAGGCGTGACATCGCCATACGTCGTGACGCCCGTGCCATTGCCGCTGAAGTTGCTGACCGTGGCAGTTGCAGGACCGGACGAGTTGGCGTCGCCGCTGAACAGGAAGTCCAGGAAGCCCGTGCCGGACAGGCTCGTGGTGTCGATCGTCACGTGATAGGTCGGGCCGGCCGAAGCGGCGCCGGCGCCCGTGACGAGCATGAGCGCCAGCAGCGCGCGGGTGAACAGGTTTTTCAGGTTGAACATACTGGTAATTCCTTAGAAAGTGCCCGAGATCAGCTTGGCGGTATAGCCAAAGCCGGTTCGCGATGGATTGGTGAAGGTGGTGGTGACGGTGACCGAAGCGCCGGCGGCCAGCGAGCCGCCTGGCAGCGTCAGGTAAGGCGCGCCGCCCGTTTCGCCGCTCTTGCCGTCCAGCGTGACACCCGCGGTCAAGCCTTGCAGCACCAGGTGCAGCGGGCCGGTCATCGGCGTGCTGCCGGTGTTGGTGATGGTCACGGTGCCGGTGAACTTGCCGGTCACGCGGTTCTGGGTGAAGCCCGACTTGACGACTTTCGCCGCCGCGGTCACGTCCACGGTGCTGCCCGCCAGGTTCAGGCTGACCACCACCGGATCGTGGTCCGAAGCGCGGTAAGGACCGGCCTGGTACGGATCCTGGCCGGTGCCCGACTCGATGTTGTAGTCGATCGCTTCCGGTTCGTCGGCATTGTTGTGCCATTCGGTCACGCCGGCCACTTGCGGCGACAGGCTGCTGCTGGCCAGTGCATGGTCGAGGTAACCGCTTTCGGCGCCGAACACGTACGAGTAAGGAATCGCGGTCGGACGCACGAAGCGCTCGATCTCGTTGACGTAGCCGGCCGCGTTGAGCAGGCGGATCGGATCTTCCATGCCGTAGGCGTTCATGTCGCCCACGATCAGCACGTCGGCATCGTTGGCGGCGGCCACGACTTGCGGCAGGAAGTAGTCGCGCAGGCGGGTGGCCTGCTGGACACGGGTCAGGTTCCAGCAACCCTGGCCGTCGCCGCTGTCGGTGTTGCCGGCGCCACCGCCACAGCTGCCCTTCGACTTCAGGTGGTTGACCACCAGCGAGAACTTGCCGCCGTTGGCCGCCTGGAAGGTCTGGGCGATCGGTGGACGGTTGTTGATGTTGTCACCATCCGACAAGGCGCCGCCCACCAGGCTCACCGCGCTTGGCTTGTAGATCATCGCCACGCGGATCGCATCGGTACCGGTCGCGGCCGGCTTCGGCACGACGGCGTAGGTGTTCGCACCCATGGCGCCGTTGAGCTGCTCGACCAGGTAGCCGACGGCGATGTCGCCGTTGTTCTGGATTTCCATCAGGCCCACCACGTCGGCATTCACCGCCACCAGCGAACTGACGATCTTGTCGCGCTGGCGCACGAATTCGGCCATGTTGTCGGCGCCGCGGCAGTTCGAGCGGTTGCTCGTCGTGCCGATCGTGCAGCCCTGGCCGGTGCGGCCCCAGGCGTCGTTGCCGTTGGTGAAGGTGGTGAAGAAGTTCAGCACGTTGGCGCTGGCCACGCGCAGGTTGCCGCCGGCAACCACCGGCGCCGGCAGGCGCTCGTTGGTACGCGAGAAGGTCGGCGTCACCGTCGGCTGCAGCTTGAAGGAGGCGCCGCCACCGCCCATGGCGCCGAAATCGACCACGCCGGTCAGATCGGTGACGGTGTCGCCTGCACGCACGGTGCCGTCCTGGAACAGGTACGGAACGGTGGTCGGGGTGACAAAGATGCCGTCGTCGAGCACGATCATGTTGGCTGCATTGCTGGCCGCCAGTGCGCGCGCTTCAGGCGAACCCGGCACGTAGCGGTTGGTCGGGATTTCGCGGCGGCCGGCGGACAGGGTCAGTTCGCCGCGCTCGCCCAGGTAGGCGTTGCCGTTGACGGTCAGCGGCGTGGTGAAGCGCACCAGCATGCCTTCGACGTCGGCCAGGTTCGCATTCGGCATCGCGACATTGGTCGGGGCGACGCTGCCGGTGCCGATCTTGGTCGCGGTCGGGTTGGTCAGTTCGGTGTACGAACGGGTGGCGCCCGATGGCGTGTACTCGGTGACGGTGCCGGTGACGCGCACCAGGTCGCCCACGGCGAGGCCGGCGTTCGAGCCGAACACGTACAGGCCGTCCGAGGTTGCCGGGTTGCCGTCGCCGGTCGGGTCCTGGATGAAATAACCGCCGCTGATGACGGCGGTGACCACGCCCTGGGTCGTCTGCACGGTGCCGGCAAACGACGACTTCGGTGCCGAACCCTGGATTTGCGGGATGGTCAGCTGGCCGCCGACGCTGACGTTGAGGCTGCAGCTGGCGTTCTGGCCATCGTTGTTGCCAAAGGTGATCGTGACCGGATAGCTGCCGGCGCCGAGGCTGGCGGCGACGCTCAGCGTGGCGCTGGCGGTGGCGCCGGTGCCGGAGGCGGCCACGAAGTTGCGCAGTTCGATGCCCGGGACGGCGCCCGCGCTCAGGATCGCGCTGTTGACGATGCTGTCGATGTCGCGTGCCGTGATGGCGGCGCTACCGGTGCTGCCCTGCGTGACCTGCAAGGTCGCCGGGCAGGACGGGACGATCGGCTGGGCCACTGGATCCGGGTCGGGGCCCGGACCGGTGCCGCCGCAGGCGTTCAGGGGCGTGTTCGCGGTGCGCGGCAGGCTTGCCCCGACGACGGCGAAGTCGCCCGCATTGTTATCGGTATCGGTGCAGCCGGCTGCCAGGCGCTGGGCTTGGGTCGAGATCGACAGCACTGCCGTCGGCGCCGTCTCGCGGCGGTTGGCGCCGCCGTAGCCGACCAGGTCGATGATGGTGTTTTCGGTCGCAGCGCTCAGCTGGGCGGTGGTGTTGGCCACGGCCACGCTGCCGGCGGTGGCCGAAATCGACATCGCCCAGTTATGGTCGATCGCGCCGATGTCGGCGCCCGCGGTTTGTGGATTGCCCGCTACCAGGAAGTACTGGCCAGGCTGCAAGGTCACGTCCGGCAAGGCATTGAACGACGACCAGTTTGCGCCCGTTGCCGACGCGTACTGCAGGCTCTTGCCCTTCAGGGCGACTGGCGCGCTGCCCCGGTTGAACAACTCGATGAAGTCGCGATTGTAGGTCGAGCCGCCGCTGCCGCCACCGCCATAGATCTGGCTGATGACGAGGTCGGGCGAGGCGGCGAACGCACTCGTCGATAATCCGGCCAGCAGTGCGGCCAGGAGCGTCAGCCGGCCGGCTGGCGTATTCGTTGCAACGTGCATGTTCATGAGCTTCCTAGTGGGGGTAAGGGGGCAGAATCTTTGTTGTCGATGCTGCTAATCATTTTATTACTAGAAATAATCTTACGGCGACAATTTGACAGGAGAATGACAAAGTGCAATGCAGCACTCGTCTAGATGAGGTAAGGCTGCAACACATTGATTCCACACGGAAACTTAACGCACGATCGTGCGCGGGTACTTTTGAAATTGACCACGAAACGGCGCCGCCAGCGGTTCGCCGATGAAGACGCCCTGGGCTGGCCAGGCCACGCTTTTCCAGTAGGCTTCGATGGCGCTGTCGCCATTCAGGTAATGGCGCAGCAGCACGCCCGGGTTTGGGAATTTTTGCCAGTGGTTGCACGGTTCGCCCACCGTGCCGTAGCTGGCCGTGGCGCCCGCCGCCAGCCAGCGCAGGCTGCTCATTTGCGTGCCGCCTTCCAGTTCGCCGCCGTGCGAGGTCAAGTGGTCGGCCAGGGCGCCGGGCACGAAGCGGACCGTGTCGAGCTTGTCGACCTGGGCCTTGCCGGTCTGGTAGACCAGCACGTCGCCAGCTCCCTCGAGGACGTCGGCCTGCAGGCGGTGAATCGTGAGCGCATGCGCCGCGCGGTAACCGGCCTTCGGAAAGAAGCCGGCGCGCGCGTTGCGCGCCGCCTCCGAGGTCGTCAGGTACCAGGCGTGCGAAGGGATGCGGCGCATGCCGCTGACGACGCCGCGGTCGATCAGCGCTGTCGCTTCCTGGCGCGAAGCGATCGGCAACAGCATCGACAGGCGCATGCCGTAGTCGCGCACGGGACGCCCGCCTGGCGCGTTGAAATACCGGCTCGGCTTGCCGGCGGCGCAGGGGTCGGCGCACAGGGCGGCGTCGAAGCCCAGGGTATACGCCCCGGTGATGCCGTGGCAACCGACCTTCCAGGGCGCGCTCCACAGCATGAGGACGGCCTCGACCCCGGGCGCCAGGTGGCTGTCGATCTCCGCCTTGAGCAGGCGAAAGCGCGCCGGGTCGAGCGCCGCCGGCCGTCCGGGGATACGCACGTGCACGACGTTGGCGGCGGGGATCGCGCGCCGGCGCCGGTAGTAGGCGCCGATGGCGACGCTGTCGGGGTCGTCGTCGTTGATGACGATCGCCAGCTGGCGCGCCTCGAGGACGCCCTCCGCGGGCGCTGACCGTGTCACCTGCGCTGCCGCCGCGCCGCACCAGGCGAGCGCGGGCAATAGCATACGCAACAGCGCACGCAAAGGCGCACAGCGGCAGCCACGGTGGTAGCCAAGCAGTCGGTCACCGCGGGCGCGGCAAGCCATGGCCGCCCTTCAGGCGGCGTCGTCCAGCGCCAGCCCCCGTGGCCTGCCCTTGCCGCCACGCCGGCGCACAGCGAGAGCGCCCAGCCCCACCAGTCCCAGGCCGCCGGCCAGCATGGCGGCAGCGGCCGGTTCCGGAATCGGCGAGACTGCATAGATTTCCATCGCGTCGATCGCGAAGAAGCGTCCGCCGACCGAACCGTCGATGATGCTGCGCCCTTCCCCGGCCGGGTCGCCATAGCTCAGGCGCCAGGACAGCGCCGTATCGAGCGCGTCGTCGACGAACAGGTCGGGCCCGGCGCCGAAGGTCGGTCCCTGGTCGAGGGCATTGAAGGTCTGGAAGCCGCCCTGGCTGGGCAGCTCGAAGCTGACCGGCACCTGGCGGTAGACGGCCGGCACCGTGTAGTTGAAGATGAAGGCGGACCGCTGGAAGTCGCGCGGCGTGATGTGCCAGCCGTCGTCGCTGTCCCAGCTTTGCGGATTGTAGCCACCCACCAGCCAGGCCCTGCCCGCCGGGTCGCTCACGCGCAGCAGGGTAAAGGTCGGCCCGCGGCCGTCGGCGGCGGCGTGGAAGTCGAGCGAGGTGTCGCCTGCACCCTGGCGTGTATAGACGTTCTCGAAAATCTGGTCGCCGGCCCCCAGCCAGCGTTCGAGCTGGCCTTCGAGGGTGGGATCCAGCGGTGGCGCGCCGCTCTGGGCGGCGGCCTGCGGTGCGGCCAGTGCCAGCAGCAGCGCAGCGGCGCTGGCAAGTACAACGCGCGTTTTCATGATCGCCTCCAAAAGGGGGTTCACTCACTGTGCATTGTATGCCGCACCGCGAGCGGCCTTCACACTGTTGACCTGGAAACCTTGTTCAACACGGGAGAGGATGATCGGCGGCACGGACGAAAAAAAACGGACGTTGCCGTCCGTTTTGCCTGGTTCGTACAATCGCTTACGAACGCTTGTAGATGTCTTCGAAGCGGACGATGTCGTCCTCGCCGAGGTAGCTGCCGGACTGCACTTCGATGATGTGCAGCGGCAGTTTGCCCGGATTCTCGAGGCGGTGGTTCATGCCGATCGGAATATACGTCGATTCGTTTTCCGACAGCAGGCTGATCTTCTCGCCGCAGGTCACGCGCGCCGTGCCCGACACCACGACCCAGTGTTCGGCACGGTGGTGGTGCATCTGCAGCGACAGCTTCTCGCCCGGCTTCACGGTGATGCGCTTGACCTGGAAACGGTCGCCGGCATCGATGCCCTCGTAATGCCCCCACGGACGGT
>NZ_JACYUY010000036.1 GCF_014842025.1 Massilia sp. CFBP 13721 | reverse complement strand
CGTGTACTTCATACCGCTCCAAAAGTTGTGCCCAACTTTTGGGGGTCAGTTCAAGGGGCGCCCACCCTACAATACCCGATCGCCAGGAGCCAGCTTTCGCGGTTTGCGAAAGCTGGCTTCTCCCCTTTTCGCTTCTGTCATCGCCGGCGGCGGCTCACAATGCCTTGACGTTAGCAATCGGAGCGAGGTGCATTGTGAGTACAGGTCAAGTCATCCCCGAAGGCGCGCTGCGCGGCGTGCGCGTCATCGAAATGGGGCAGCTCATCGCCGGGCCGTTCGCCGGCAAGACGCTGGGCGAATTCGGCGCCGACGTCATCAAGATCGAGGCGCCCGGCAGCGGCGACCCGCTGCGCAACTGGCGCATGATCAAGGAAGGCACCTCGGTCTGGTGGCAGGTCCAGTCGCGCAACAAGCGCTCGATCGCGCTCGACCTGCGCAGCCCCGAGGGCCAGGACATCGCGCGCAAGCTGATCGCCGAAGCGGACGTGCTGATCGAGAATTTCCGCCCCGGTACCCTGGAAGCCTGGGGCATGGATTACGCAGCCCTGTCCGCGCTCAATCCCGGCCTGGTCATGCTGCGCATCTCGGGCTACGGCCAGACCGGCCCTTACCGCGACCTGCCCGGCTTCGGCGCCATCGGCGAAGCCATGGGCGGACTGCGCCACCTGACCGGCGAGCCGGACCGGGTGCCGGTGCGCTGCGGCGTCTCGATCGGCGACACCCTGGCCGCCCTGCACGGCACCATCGGCATCCTCACCGCCCTGTACCACCGCAAGGTCAACGGCGGCAAGGGGCAAGTCATCGACGTCGCACTGCACGAGGCGGTGTTCAACGTCATGGAAAGCCTGATCCCGGAATACAGCGCCTTTGGCGCCGTGCGCGAAGCGGCCGGCAGCGCCTTGCCGGGCATCGCGCCGTCGAACGCCTACCGCTGCAACGACGGCTACGTGCTCATCGCCGGCAATGGCGACAGCATCTTCAAGCGCCTGATGGCGGTGATCGGCCGCGACGACCTGGCGACGGACCCAAGCCTGGCCAACAACGCCGGCCGCGCCGCGCGCGCCGCCGAACTCGACGCCGCCATCGGCGTCTGGACCGCCACCCGGGCGTCCGCCGAGGTGCTCGAGATCCTTGGCCAGTCCCGGGTCCCGGCCGGCAAGGTCTATACCGCGCAGGACATCGCCGAAGACCCGCACTACCGCGCGCGCGACATGATCCTCTCCCAGACCACGCGCGACGGCTATGACATCGAGGTGCCGGGCGTGGTGCCCAAGCTGATGGGCACGCCGGGCAGCGTGCGCTCGTCGGCGCCGGGACTGGGCGACGACACCGACGGCGTCCTGCGCGAACTCGGCTTGAGCGAGGACGACGTCGCTGCCCTGCGCAGCAAGGGAGTGGTGGCATGAACGCCTGGGAAGGCGGCGGCCGCCGCATCCACATGCAGGAAGTAGGCACGCGCGACGGCTTGCAGGCCGAATCCGCGTTCGTCCCGACGTGCGAGAAAATCGCCCTGGTCGACAGCCTGGCGCGCGCCGGCATGGCCAAGATCGAGGTGACGGCGTTCGTCTCACCGAAAGCGATCCCGGCCCTGGCCGATGCCCAGGACGTCATGCGCGGCATCGAGCGCGTTCCCGGCGTGGTCTACAGCGCCCTGGTGCCCAACGTGCGCGGCGCCGAACGCGCCATCGAAAGCGGGGTCGATGAGCTCAATCTCGTGATGTCGGCCAGCGAAACCCACAACCTGTCGAACCTGCGCATGACGCGCGCGCAATCGTTCGCCGCCCTGTGCGAGGTGGCGGGGCTGGCCCGCCAGGCGGCGTGTGCGGTGAACATCTCGCTGTCCTGCTCCTTCGGCTGCCCGATGGAAGGCAACGTGGCCGAAGACACCGTGCTGGCATGGTGCGCGCGCTTCATCGGCGAAGCCGGCGCCGGCGGGATCACCCTGTGCGATACCACCGGCATGGCGTATCCGACCCAGGTGGCGGCGCTGACGCGGCGCTTCCGTGCTGCCTGGCCGGATATTGAACTCAGCCTGCATTTTCATAACACGCGCGGCATGGGACTGGCGAACGTGCTGGCCGGGATCGACGCCGGCGCCGACCGTTTCGACGCCTCGCTCGGCGGCATCGGCGGCTGCCCGTATGCGCCTGGCGCGTCGGGCAATGTCTGCACCGAGGAAGTGGTGCATGCGCTGGGGCTGATGGGTTACGACACCGGCGTCGACCTGGAGCGGCTGCTGGCCGCCTCGAAACGGCTGCCGGAGTTGATCGGCCACGAGACGCCAAGCCAGATCGTCAAGGCCGGGCGCCGCCTCGACCTGCACCAGCCGCCGCAGGATCTCGAGGCGATCCGGGAGCGCGCCCATGCACGGTAAAACAACAACCATCGTTCGCGATGCACAAGGAGACACCATGAAGTCGATGCATTTTCTGAAAGCGCGTACCTGCGCACTCGCCCTCGCTACGGCCTTCGCCGCCACCGGCGCGCAGGCGCAGGACTACCCCACGCAAACGGTGACGCTGCTGGTATCGGCGGCGCCCGGCGGCACCACCGACCTGGCCGCGCGCATGATTTCCGATCCGCTGTCGAAAGCGCTGGGCAAGGCGGTGGTGGTCGACAACCGCCCCGGCGGCGCCGGCGTGATCGCCGCGGCGGCGGTCAAGCGGGCCAAGCCGGATGGCCACACTTTACTGGTGCAGTACTCCGGCTTCCACGTGATTACGCCGCACGTCATGAAGGCGCCGTTCGACCCGGTCAAGGACTTCGCGCCGGTCGCCAACCTCATCGTCGCACCGCAGGTCATGGTCGTGCGTCCCGGCCTGCCGATCAAGACCTTGCCCGAACTGGTCGCTTACGCCAAGGCGCAGCCGGGGAAACTCAGCTACGCGTCGTCGGGCAACGGCTCGCTGCAGCACGTGACCGGCGAGATGCTCAACGGGATCGCCGGCATCAAGCTCACCCACGTGCCCTACAAGGGAACCGGGCCGGCCGTGACCGATATGCTGGCGGGCACGGTCGACCTCACCTTCACCACGGCGCCGCCGCTGCTCGGCCACATCAAGACCGGCAAACTGCGCCCGCTGGCCGTCACCGGCAACGTCGCCTTGCCAAGCCTGCCGAACGTGCCGACCACCGCGACCATCCAGGGTTTCGACAAGCTCGACGTCAGCTCGTGGTTCGCCGTGTATGCGCCCGCCGGCACACCGAAGCCGATCGTCGACCGGTTGACGAACGAGATCAGGAAGATCATGCAGACGGCCGAATTCAAGAGCAAGGCCGAAGCGCAGGGTGCGTATGCGGTGTACATGAACCCGCAGCAGCTGGCGGAGCATACGAGCAAGCAGCTGCAGTACTGGGGCAAGTTCGTCAAGGATGCGAAGATCACCGCCGAGTGAAACGCCTTAGAGAACGATGCACAGACGCGTAGGGTGGGCGGCTGTACTTCTTCAGTTTGTGCACCCGCGACATCTGCGCCGCCTACGCGTTCAACCACCGATGCTAAGTCGCGAGGTTTCAGATGGCGGTCAAACGCGTGGACGGCATTCACGTTCGCGGACAAGCAGATACCCGGGTGTAGTCGTCCACCCTACGCGACGTTCAATCCCATGGAGCGCACGATCTCGGCCGCCTGGCGCGGCGAAATCGTCGCACCCGCGAACAGCTTGGCGTTGACCAGCTTGACGCCGCCAAGGTCGGCCTCGCGCAGGTCGGCGCCGTCGAAACGGGTGTCCTTGATGTGGGCGTCGCGCAGGCTGCCGCCGGCGAAGACGGCGTCGCGGAAATCGCAGCCGGACAAATCGGCGTCGGCGAAATCGATGCCGACCAGGGTCAGCTTGCGAAACGACATGCGGCGCAGGTCGGCGCCGATCAGCAGCGAATCCTCGAACGACAGGCCGAGGTAGCTCACTTCCTCGAACGCGGCCCCGGTCAGCTTGCAGCTGCGGTAGGCAGCCGACGCCAGCTTGGCGCGGCGCCAGCTGGTGTTGTTCAGGTCGGAGGAGGCGAAGTGGGCGTCGACCAGGTCGGCGGATTCGAAATCGGCATGGCCGGCGCGGCAGCGCTGCCAGCGCGTGCGCGACAGGTTGGCGGCGTAGAACGAGGTCTCGAGCAGCACGCAATTGCGAAAGCCGCTCTCCTGCAGGTTCAGGCGCGCGAGGTCGGCGCCGGAAAAATCGCAATTTTCGAAGACCAGCATGGCGTCCTGCGCGAGCAGTTGTTCGACGCGGTCACGGTCGAGCGTTTCGCCGCTGATGGTGACGGTGCCCTTTGCCATCAGTGGCTTTCCACCTGCGCCGAGCCGTGGATGACGCAGCCGCGGTTGACGTTTTCCAGGAAGCGCAGCGCTTCGCCGATCGAGGCCGAGGACGGGACCAGGCGGTTCAGCCCCGGTTCGCTGGCGATGCGGTCCAGCCCATAGGCCAGCGCGCGCGAGACTTCGCGCGCCAGTTTGCCGTCGCTGTTGTACAGGGCGTCGTAGACACCAACCTCTTCCCACAAGGGGACGAAACCGGGTGTGGTGGAATCCTCGAAGACGACGACGGGAGAAGCGCCTCCCTCGTCGCGCACGAGGCGAAAGACTGAACTCATGGCGTGCTTTGCAGATCGTTGGATGGGACGGCATGCTAGCACGGCTGCCCGCGGCGCGCAGGCGCGAAAAAAAAGACCAGGCCGAAGCCTGGTCTTTCGTATTACTTACACGCTCGGAAAATCAGAACGTGTAGGTCGCCGCCACGCCAAAGGCGCGGAACTGCGGCGAGGTCGTGTTCCAGCCGTTGCGGTACTGGATCGGACGGTCTTCGCCGAGGACGTTGTAGACATACGCGTTCAGGCGCACGTGCGGGATGCCCGTGTAGGTCAGGTTGTAGTCCAGCGTGGTGTTGTGGTCGACACGCTTGCAGTCGGCCATGTCGGCAGCGGCGACGTTCTGCGTCACGCACCAGGTCGGCGAGTCGATGGTATCGCTGGTGTAGCCGCTGGCGTAGTTCCAGACCAGGCCGTTGTCGAAGTTACCTTTCTTCACATTGGCGCGGGCGATGATCGTCATGCGCGAACCGAAGTCGTAGGTACCGACCTGGTTGCGGCTGTAGGCGCCCTCGCCCACCTCGAAGGTCTGGTACTTCAGCACATAGGTGCCGTCCAGTTTCAGGCGCACGTCCGTACCCAGCAGCTTGAAGCGGCCCGATGCGTCGAAGTCGAGGCCCGAGACGCGCGTCTTGCCGCTGTTGACGTACGGGTTGTACAGCAGGCCCAGCTGGCCAACGCCGCCGTAGTTGAGGGTCGTGTTTGGCGCGTACTTCTTCGCCAGTGCGATGAACTGGTTGTCGGCGGCGCTGCTGTCGATACGGACCAGCTGGCCATCCGGCAGGTTGGCTTCATCTTTCAGGATGTCGACCGTCGAGCGGGTACCGATCTCGTTCTTGCGCTCGATGTGATAATAGTCCATCGCGGCCGACCAGTTCCTGATCGGCTGGAAGACGAAACCGGCGGTCAGCGAACGCGAGGTTTCCGGTTCCAGGTTCGGGTTCGACGACACGAAGCTTGGCAGGCCGGCGACGCATTCCTGCGAGCGGAACGTGTTCGCCTGTGCCTTGTCGGCGGTGGTGGCGTTGGCCGCGCCTTGCACCAGTGCGTTCAGTGCGTTGGCGGTCGGGCAGCGGCGTGGATCGACGACGCTGGTCGCGACCGAGCTGCGGCCGCGGCCGTCACCCGATTCGACGATGTTCGGCGCGCGGAAGCCGCCCGATGCCGTTGCGCGCAGCAGCAGCTTGTCGCTGACCGTATAGCGCAGGCCCAGCTTCGGCGACATGTGCGCATCGAAACCGGCGGTCTTGTCGGCACGCACGGCAGCGCTCAGTTCCAGGTTCTTCAGCACAGGCACCGTGGCTTCGGTGAACACGGCGTACTGGTTGACGCGGTCGGCCACTTGCAGGCCGAAGATGCCGACCAGGTCGCCATTCAGGACGTTGTCCGAGCTCTTCATCCAGTAGCCATTGCTGCGGATGTCGGTGCCGACGGCGACGCTCAGCGGACCGGCCGGCAATTGCATGACCGCGCCCGAGATGGTGGCGTCGAAGAACTTGATGTCGGCTTCACCGTCGGTGGTACGGACCGGGAACATCGCCTCGAGCAGCGCCGGATCGTTCTGCTGGCCGAATTTATAGGTGGCGTTGTTGATCGCGGCCGGGTAGGCGGTGGCGCTGACGGCGCGCGTGGCCTTGGTCGCGGACGACTTCATCCAGCCGGCGGCCGAGCGCCAGTCGAAGCTGCCGATCGTGCCGTCGAGCGCCAGCATCACGCGCGACTGGTCGGATTCGGTACGGTTGAAGTTGAAGCCATTGCCGGTGTCCATCATGCGCGCACGGTATTCGGTGGCGACGTTGTACGGGTTCATCGGGTGGCCAACCGGCAGTTTCGGATACGAGAACGGACCGACCATCTTGCCGGCGTTGACGTTGTACCAGATGCTGGTCGCGGTGGTCGTGCTGCCATTGCTGACGCTGAACGGCGCCACGATGTAGTCGCTGGTCGCGCCGGCAGTGGTGATTTCGAAGTTGGCGTTGATGTCCTTGCCAATCTTGAAGTGCGTAATGCTGGCGATGGCGTGGCGCTTGTTGTTGGTGGTCAGGCCGGTGTACGGCAGGACGTCCCATTTGCACAGCCCATCCTTCGGATCGAGCGCGTCGGCCGGGCAGCCCGGCGCGGCGACGATGTTGGTGCTGCTGCGGAAGTAGTTACCGGTCGGCGACAGGGTGCTCTTGGCATCCCAGGTCGAACGGCCCGGGGTCTTGCGGTGCCATTCAGGGTAATAGTCTTTCAGGTCGCCCACGCTGTAGCCGTCGCGCTTGTAGAACTCGGCGCTGACATAGGTATTGAAACCCTGCTCTTCGATATCGCCGAAGCCGGCGATGGCCGAGATGCTGCGGCTGCGGTCGTCGTGGAAATGCTGCGATTCGCGGTGGTTGACGCGGATTTGCGCGCCCTGGTAATCCTTGCGCAGGATGATGTTGATCACGCCGGCAATGGCGTCGGAGCCGTAGATCGCCGAAGCGCCGTCCTTCAGGATTTCGATGCGTTCGATCGCGTCGCTGGCGATGGCGTCGAGGTTGGTGAAGTTTTCCTGGGCGTTGTCCGACAGGCCGTACTGGGCGATGCGGCGGCCGTTCACCAGAATCAGGGTCGAGACCTTTTGCAGGCCGCGCATGCTCACGCCCGAAGCGCCGGTGGCGAAGCCGCCGCTGCTGGCGGTGGCCGAATTCAGGGAGGTGTCGACCGAAGCGGCCGAGGTCAGGATGCCGAGGGCCGTCGTCTGGCCGGTACGTTCGATGTCGTCGCGGGTCAGGACCTGGACCGAACCGGCGGCTTCCGCTTCGGTGCGCTTGATGTTACTGCCCGTGACTTCCACGCGCTGCATTGGAACAGCCGGATCGATCGGCTGTTGCGCCAGTGCGAAGGCCGGATAGGCCAGCATGACTGCGAGGGCGATGGCGTTTTTGTTCAAAGTACTCTTGTGCTTCACTACGACTCCCGGATGGTAAATTTGTTTTAGCTACGCGCTGACTTCGATTGGAGAACCTGGTTCACCTTGACGATGCCGCTTATAAATACTGTTACACAAACATTGATCCACAGCAAAGTCATTAGCACGGATTTTCTACAAGATCGTTAAATAGTGTTACATCCGTCTCTTATTTGATACATACCGTTACTTTGCTCTACTGGAGCTGAACAAAATTCACGATAGACAGTTTCTATGTCTCAATAATTGCTGAAGTGGGGACATGGCGACAGTACATCGAGCGCGCGGATAAATATGTGGAATCTTGCAGAAAAGGAGAATGCGCCGTCGCCGCCCGCTCCGGATGTGGACGGGCCAAGGACGAGATAAACGGCGACGGGAGACGGTGCATGGCGCACCGCCGCCTGCCGGCGTTGTATTGAACTGCCGGCCGTTCGCTCAGGCCGCGGACAGCGCCCGGTCGACCAGTTCGATCCAGTGGCTCACCGGCGTGCCGGTCCCCGACTGCAGGTGCGTCATGCAGCCGATATTGGCCGAGACGATCTCCTTGGCGCCGGTTGCTTCCAGGCTGGCCAGCTTGCGGTCGCGCAGTTCGTGGGCGATCTGCGGGTGCAGCACCGAATAGGTGCCGGCCGAGCCGCAGCACAGGTGGCTGTCGGCGCACAGCACGACGTCGACACCGGCCGCGCGCAATACGCCTTCGACCTTGCCGCGGATTTGCTGGCCGTGCTGCAGCGTGCATGGCGGGTGGAAGGCGACGCGCTCTGCAATCTTGCCGCGCAGGCGCTGCGCCAGCTGTTCTTCGAAGGCCGGCATGATTTCCGACAGGTCGCGCGTCAGCATCGCGATGCGCCCCGCCTTGGCCGCGTAAGCCGGATCGTGCGCCAGCAGGTGGCCGTATTCCTTGACCGTGACGCCGCAACCCGAGGCCGTCATCACGATCGCCTCGACTTCCTCGCGTTCGACCAGCGGCCACCAGGCGTCGACGTTGCGGCGCATGTCGTCCAGCCCGGCCGCCTGGTCGTTCAGGTGGTAGCGCACCGCGCCGCAGCAGCCGGCGCGCGGCGCCACCACCAGCTGCACGCCGAGCGCATCGAGCACGCGCGCGGTGGCCGCATTGACGTTCGGCGCCATCGCCGGCTGCACGCAGCCGTCCAGCACCAGCATCTTGCGCGCATGCGTGCGCGTCGGCCAGTGGCCGGCGCCGCGCGGACGCTGCACCTTGTCCTGCATCTCTTTCGACAGGAGCGGGCGCAAGGCGGTGCCGACCCCATACGCCGGCTTGAACAGGTTCGTCCGCGGCAGGAATTCCTTGAGCATGGTGCGCTTGATGCGGTCGGCCGCCGGACGCGGCACGCGCTCCTCGACCACGCGGCGGCCGATGTCGACCAGGCGCCCGTACTTCACGCCCGATGGACAGGTCGATTCGCAGTTGCGGCAGGTCAGGCAGCGGTCCAGGTGCAGTTGCGTCTTGCGCGTCGGCTCGGCCCCTTCCAGCACCTGCTTGATCAGGTAGATGCGTCCGCGCGGGCCATCGAGTTCGTCGCCCAGCAGTTGATAGGTCGGGCAGGTGGCGGTACAAAAGCCGCAGTGCACGCAGGCGCGCAGGATCGCTTCGGCCTCGTTGCCGTCGGCGGTGCCCTTGATGAAGTCGGCCAGGTTGGTTTGCATGCTAGAACAGTCGTCCGGGATTGAAAATGTGGGCAGGATCGAAGGCCGTCTTCAGGCGTTCGTGGATGCGCGCCACGGCCGGCGCCAGTGGCTGGAACACGCCGGCGCTCTTGTCGCCGCCGCGGAACAGGGTCGCGTGGCCGCCCACCGCGCCGGCGCTGCGGCGGATGACGGCGGCGTCGCTAGAGGGTGCACGCAGCCAGCGCTGGGCGCCGCCCCATTCGACCAGCTGTTCGCCATCGAGGACGATCGCGCCGGTGGTGGATGGCACCGACAGCCGCCACAGCGGCATGTCGCCCTCGAACCAGGCGTGGCGCTGTTCGCGCAGGCCGGCCCAGAACTGTGAACAGTCCGGCATCACCTGCCCGCCCAGCGAACGCACCGCGGCATCGACCGCTGCCCGCGCGCCGGACAGGCGCAAGGCCAGCACGCCGCGGTGCCAGCAGCTGGCCGAGATCGGCAGCGGCTGGCCGCCCCAGGTATTGAGCATGCGGATCGCGGCGATCTCGCCCGTCTCGAAGACCAGCGTCGTCTCGGCGACCGTGCGCGGCAGGACTTTGACCGATAGCTCGAGCATCAGCCCGAGCGTGCCCAGCGAGCCGGCCAGCAGGCGCGAGACGTCGTAGCCGGCCACGTTCTTCATGACCTGGCCGCCGAAGTTCAGCACTTCGCCCTTGCCGTCCATGAGCTTTGCGCCCAGCACGAAATCACGCACGGCGCCGCTGTTGGCGCGGCGCGGGCCGGACAATCCCGCAGCAATCGCGCCGCCAAATGTCGCACCGTCGCCGAAGTGCGGCGGCTCGAAGGCGAGCATCTGGTTTTGCGCGGCCAGCACCGCTTCGATCTCGGCCAGCGGCGTGCCGCAGCGTGCCGTGATCACCAGTTCGGTCGGCTCGTAATCGACGATGCCGGCGTGGCCGCGCGTGTCGAGGAGCTCGCCTTGCAGGGCGCCGCCGTACCAGTCCTTGGTGCCGCCGCCGCGGATGCGCAGCGGTGTTTGCCGAGCTGCCGCCGCGCGTATCTGTTCTTTGAATTGTTCGATCATGTTTTAAAAACGCGGAAGGTCCGGGAACGGCACGGCGCCACCATGCACGTGCAGCTTGCCGAATTCGGCGCAGCGGTGCGGGGTCGGGATCGCCTTGTCCGGATTGAGCAGCATCGGCACGTCGAAGGCCCGCTTCACGGCGAAGAAGGCATCGAGTTCGGCACGTGCGAACTGCACGCACATCGAATTGATCTTCTCCATGCCCACGCCATGCTCGCCGGTGATGGTGCCGCCCACTTCGACGCACAGCGCCAGGATGGCGGCGCCAAAGGCTTCGGCGCGTTCGAATTCGCCGGGCTGGTTGGCATCGAACAGGATCAAGGGATGCATGTTGCCGTCGCCCGCGTGGAACACGTTGGCGCAGCGCAGTCCGTAGGTGGTTTCCATCGCCTCGATGCTGGACAGGACATGGGCCAGCTGCTTGCGCGGGATGGTGCCGTCCATGCAGTAGTAATCGGGCGAGATGCGTCCCGCCGCCGGAAACGCGTTCTTGCGCCCGGACCAGAATTTTGCCCGCTCCGCTTCGTTCTGCGAGACCGCGATCGCACTGGCGCCGGCCCCTTGCAGCACCTGCGTCATGCGCTCGATTTCTTCGGCCACTTCGAGCGGCGTGCCGTCGGCCTCGCACAGCAAAATCGCGGCGGCGTCGGTGTCGTAGCCGGCGTGGACAAAAGGCTCGACCATGCGCGCCGAGGTGCGGTCCATCATTTCCAGGCCGGCCGGGATGATGCCGGCCGCGATCACGCTGGCCACCGCGTTGCCCCCGGTGACGACGTCATCGAAACTGGCCATGATCACCTGCGCCGCCGCCGGCTTCGGCACCAGTTTGACGGTCACCTCGAGCACGATGCCGAGCATGCCTTCCGAGCCGATGAACACGGCCAGCAAATCCAGGCCCGGCGCGTCCAGCGCTTCGCTGCCGAGTTCGATGATCTCGCCGTCGATGGTGGCGACGCGCACGCGCAGCACGTTGTGCACGGTGAGGCCGTATTTCAGGCAGTGCACGCCGCCCGAGTTCTCGGCCACGTTGCCGCCGATGGTGCAGGCGATCTGCGAGGACGGGTCGGGCGCGTAGTACAGGCCGTACTGCGCCGCCGCCTCCGAGATGGCGAGGTTGCGCACGCCCGGCTGCACGACCGCCGTGCGCGCGTAGTCGTCGACGCGCACAATGCGGTTCAAACGCGCAGTGGACAGCACCACGCCGTCAATGATCGGCAGCGCCCCGCCCGAGAGGCCGGTGCCGGCGCCGCGCGGCACGATCGGCACCTGCAGTTCGCGGCAGACGGCCAGCACCGCCAGCACCTGCTCCTCGTCGGCCGGCAAGGTGACGATCATCGGCAGCTGCCGGTAGGCGGCCAGGCCGTCGCATTCGTAGGGACGGGTGTCTTCGGGGTCGGACAGGACGGCGCCCGTCGGGAGCCGGGCACGCAAGGCTGCCGCGACTTGCTGGCGGCGCTCTGGGGAGACGTGGAGAGGGGCGGACATGGCGTCGATTGTAGCCACAATCACATCGATTTGTCGTATCCTCGGGCTATCTTTTTTAGGGTCTGGACATAATCATGGGTAATCGACTTTCCAAAATCGCCACACGCACCGGAGACGACGGCAGCACGGGCCTCGGCGACGGCAGCCGTACCGGCAAGGACAGCGCGCGCATCCACGCGCTGGGCGAGGTCGACGAACTCAATTCCTTCGTCGGCCTGCTGCTGTGCGAGGACATGCCCCCAAGCCTGCGCGAGGAACTGATCTCGATCCAGCACGACCTGTTCGACCTTGGCGGCGAGCTGTGCATCCCCGGCTACCAGATGATCAAGGACGAACACGTGGCGCGTCTCGATGGCCTGCTGGAGAAATACAATGCCGACCTGCCGGTCCTGAAGGAATTCATCCTGCCGGCCGGCTCGCGCGCGGCCTCCACCGCGCACGTGTGCCGCACCGTCTGCCGCCGCGCCGAGCGCGCCATCGTCGCTTTGTCCAAGACAGACACGCTCAACCCGCAGCCGCGCCAGTACGTGAACCGCCTGTCGGACCTGATGTTCGTGCTGGCGCGCGTGCTGAACCGCTTCGCCGGCGGTGGCGACGTGCTCTGGAACCACGAACGCCAGCGCGGCTGAGGAGCGGTATGGCAGGCAGTACGCTGTTCGACGTCCGTTTCTACACGGCCGGGGTCAAGTGGCCGACCAATCCGTTCCGCTTTCGCGGCCAGGGCCAGCTCGCAATCGAGACCGATTTCGTGTTCGTGCGCGGCGCCATCGGGCGCACCTTCGGCCTGCCGAAGCACGAGGAGCACCGCCTGCGCCGCGTCGACATCGTCAACGCCTATGCGAGCGGCCAGGACGTCTGGTTCGACGTGATCGGCGTGAAGGAAAACATCACCGTCGGCTTCAGCGCCGCCGACCGCGAGACGGCGGCGCGGATCGTCGCCCTGCTGCCCACGCGCCAGACCGAGTCCTTTCAACGCGAGCACGAGGAAAACGCCGTCTTCCACGACCGCATCGATTACTGGAGTCCGTCGACGCCCGTCATCTGGGGCCTGCTGGCGGCGAACATCGGCATCTTTGCGCTGATGTGGCTCGCCATCAAACACTTCCAGTCGGAGCTGATCGGCCCGCTGCGCCAGGTCTTCGAGCGCCAGCCGAATGCCGCGGCGCTGCTGCATGCGCAGCAGCTGGTCGAATGGGGATCGAACGTCGGCCGCCTGACGCGCGGCGGACAATGGTGGCGCCTGGTCAGTTCGATGTTCCTGCACGGGAGCCTGCTGCACCTGGTGTTCAACATGATCGCGCTGTGGCAGGTCGGTAAACTCACCGAACGCATCTTCGGCAGCACCCGCTTCCTCGCGCTGTATTTCATCGCCGGCGTCTCGGGCAGCATCGCCAGCGTGCTGTGGAATCCGCACGTGAACAGTGTCGGCGCCTCGGGCGCGATCTTCGGCATCATCGGCGGCCTGCTCGCTTTTCTCAGCCGCGCGAATACCGGGGTGCCGCCGACGGTCGTCACCGAGCTGCGTTCCTCGCTGGTGCCCTTCCTGTTGTTCAGCCTGTGGATGGGCTTCGTCTATCCGCACACGGACAATGCGGCGCACATCGGCGGCCTGGTCGGCGGCTGGCTGGCGGGGCTGTTATTGGCACGCTCGATTCATTTGCCGGAACAGGCGCAGGCCAAATAGGAAAAAGAGCGGACCAGCCGCTCTTTTCCACTTTTCCCAATACGTCCAACGCCATCACGCCTTGCCGGCGCGCCTGCGTGTCACCGCACCCGCGCCCAGCATGGCGATGCCGAACAAGGCCAGCGTACCCGGTTCCGGTACGTCGGCCAGCTTGATCTGGCCGTTGTTGCTAAGGAAGATGTACTGGCCGGGCGCGTTGGCATACGCCGTGCCGTTGCAGCCCGCGCCGGTAAAGCCTGCGAACTGGCACGCCACTTCGTCCACCAGCGTGGCGGTCGGATCGCCGACGGTGTTCGCATTGGTAAAGGCGAACGCCATGATCCCCTCTCTTGCCAGATCCTGGCCGTTTTCACGGAAGAAGTAGCCCGCGGCGACATCTCCGGCATCGGCCCTGGCCATCACGGTCACGCGTCCGTTGCTGGTGGGCGAACCGCTCGAATCGACGACACCGCCGCCGCCGGCCATCACGTCGAAGTCGGCAATCAGGTTGCCCAGGTTGGCGCCGTAGATTCCCTCTGTCGTGGCGTACTGTCCGCCGGTCGGGTTCTGGTACATGCGGATGGTGCCGCTGCTGAACGAGAAGGCGCCGCCGAAATTACCGGTTCCAGTCGCTTCGAAGATGGCGGTGATGTTGCCGCCTGGGTAGTTGACCGGGAAATACCGGCCGTTGCTGTCCGCCTGCGCGATGTTGAATACAGCGTGTTCCGTGAACGAGAAGCTGTTACCGCCGGTCGAGGTGAGCTGGATGAAGGCATTTCCGTTCACATCCAGGTATTCGTTGATTTGCTGCCCGCCCGCGGCGCCACCGCCGGTGGGGTTGAATATCCAGTTGTTCATGATGGTGGCGGCGTTGGCGCCACCGGCGACAGACATTGCGACAGCAGCAGCGCATACTAGCTTTTTCAAAAATTTCATGGTCGTTTTCCCCAACGCGTGGTTGATAAGGGTGAGCACAGCAGCTCCCCCTCAAGCAACTGTCATACCAACTTGTTGACGACCTTGAAAATCAACCAGTTATCACATCCTGCTCGCTCAGCAGTTATAAAAATGTAAAGATTGTCGACAACTGGTTAACTTGTTTTATTGCCTTTATGTAGTCATGGTGCATAAGCTCGCAGGTGCTGGCCGCATCCATCCCATACTAGACTTCACCCGGCGGCACTGTCCGATTGCTGATGGTGTCGGCTCAAGCCGACAGCTTCCGCATCTGCGCGAACAGGTCGGCCTTGCCTTCGAAACCGATGCCCGGCAAATCCGGCATCATGATGTGGCCGTGATCAACTTTTACCCCATCAGGGAAGCCGCCGAAAGGCTGGAACAAATCCGGATACGACTCGTTTCCGCCCAGGCCCAGGCCGGCCGCGATGTTCAGCGACATCTGGTGGCCGCCGTGGGGGATGCAGCGCGCCGGCGACCAGCCGTGCTCGCGCAGCATGTCGAGCGTGCGCAGGTATTCGACCAGGCCGTACGACAGCGCGCAGTCGAATTGCAGCCAGTCGCGGTCGGCGCGCATGCCGCCATAGCGGATCAGGTTGCGCGCATCCTGCATCGAGAACAGATTTTCTCCGGTCGCCATCGGGTTTTTATAGTAATTGCGCAGCGTCGCCTGCAGCTCGTAGTCGAGCGGGTCGCCCGCTTCTTCGTACCAGAACAGGTCGTACTGCGACAGCGCTTTCGCATAGGCGATGGCGGTGTCGAGGTCGAAGCGGCCGTTGGCGTCCACCGCCAGCTTCTGGCCATCCTGCAGCACCGACAGGATGCTGTCGATGCGCCGCAGGTCTTCGTCGAGCGAAGCGCCGCCGATCTTCTTTTTCACCACCGTGTAGCCGCGGTCGATATAACTGCGCATCTCGTCCTTGAGCTTGCCGTGGTCCTGGCCCGGATAGTAGTAACCGCCGGCGGCGTACACGAACACCTTGCGCTCGGGCTGGCCATTGCCGTAGCGGTCGGCCAGCAGCTGGAACAGCGGTTTGCCTTCGATTTTCGCCACCGCGTCCCACACCGCCATGTCGATGGTGCCGATCGCCACCGAACGCTCGCCGTGGCCGCCCGGCTTTTCGTTGGTGAACATACAGTTCCAGATTTTATGCGGGTCGAGGTTGGTGCCGGCGTCGTCGACCAGCGAACCGGGATCGGCTTCCAGGATGCGCGGAATGAACCGTTCGCGCATCAGCTTGCCCTGGCCGTAGCGTCCGTTCGAATTGAAGCCGTAGCCGATCACCGGCTTGCCGTCGCGGATCACGTCGGTGACGACCGCCACCAGGCTCAGGGTCATCTTGCTGAAGTCGATGTAGGCATTGCGGATTGGCGAGCTGATCGGGAGGGTTTGTTCACGGATTTCTACGATTTTCATGGGAGTCTCCTGGTAAGTCTGCGGGTATCGGAACAGCGCTAGATTACGCTGCGGCGCCGGTCCTATAATTCACTCCGATTTAATAATCAATTAAATAAAAATGAAGAATGAATCTGCCTCCGATATGCAGTTCTTCGCATTGGTGGCCAAACACGGCAGCCTCGCGGCAGCCGCGCGCGCCCTCGGCCTGACGCCGCCGGCGGCCACCAAACGGCTGGCCGCACTCGAGGCCCGGCTCGGCGTGCGCCTGGTGAACCGCACCACGCGCAGCCTCAGCCTGACGAGCGAAGGCGCAACTTATCTCGAGCATGCGACGCGCATCCTGGGCGAGATACGGGAAATGGAAGACGCGGTCACCCAAGGATGCGCCACGCCGCGCGGCCTGTTGCGGGTGAATGCGACCCTGGGTTTCGGGCGCACGACGATCGCCCCGCTGGTGTCAGCCTTCGCCGCGCGCTATCCGGAAGTGGAATTGCAGATGGAAGTGACCGACCGTCCCGTCGACCTGGTCGAAAGCGGCTTCGACCTGGCGATCCGCTTCGGCGAATTGCCGGATAAGCGCCTGAACGCGCGCCGCATCCTGTCGAACCGGCGCTTCCTGTGCGCCTCGCCTGCCTACCTCGAGCGCCACGGCGCGCCGGCCAATCTCACCGAGCTCGCCCGGCACCGCTGCATCATCCACCGCCAGAACGACGATGCCCACGGCACCTGGCGCTTCCTGCACCGGGAGCATACGGAAGTGGTCAAGGTGCATGGCATGTTGTCGAGTAACGATGGCGACATCGTGCTGGGCTGGGCGCTGGACGGCCACGGCATCCTGATCCGTTCGGAATGGGACCTGGCCCGCTACCTCGACAGCGGCCGCTTGCGCATCGTGCTGCCCGAATTCACGCTGCCGGCCGCCGACCTGTTCGTCTACTACCCGAGCCGGCGCAACCAGACCATCCGCGCACGCGCCTTCATCGATTTTCTTGTCGAGCATTTCCAGCAAAAGTAAGGCTGGGGTCAGGAAAGAAGGTCTGGACCCGTAAGGTGGGCGGCTACACCTGAGCCTGTGATCGTCCGCTGCTTCGATGCCGCCCACGCGTTCAACCACACTCCGAAACTTCGCGACGGATCACCGGCTGGTTGAACGCGTGGGCGGCCGCAAACGCGCGGGTGTGCCAACTGAAAAGGTGAAGCCGCCCACCTTACAGGTCTGTGCATCGTTCTCAAAACGAAGCGTGGCCTGACTGACTTGCTTTAGGCCACTCCCCCTCTTCCCAGCCTTACTCGCCCAAAATATACATTCGAAAATTTCGATTATATATCCGCAAATATTCCGTTTTTCATATCGAAAGCAGCCACGCATAATGGCCCCATCGCATCGAAACAACGCAGGCAACGCCAAAGCGAAGTCAGCAATGAACCTTCGACGCATTCGATGATCCGAACTGAACCGATGTCCAATCGCCGCACGTGATGCGGCCCAACCTGAGGAGAACACCATGCACAACGCCAAACTCGAAGTCCTGACCCCACACAACTCGCAGCTGATCATCATCGACCATCAGCCGCAAATGGCCTTCGGCGTGCAGTCGATCGACCGCCAGACCCTCAAGAACAACGTCGTGGGCCTGGCCAAGGCAGCGAAAGCCTTCGATATCCCGACCATCATCACCACCGTCGAAACCGATTCCTTCTCGGGCAAGACCTACCCCGAGCTCCTGGACGTGTTCCCGGACCACCCGATCCTCGAGCGCACCTCGATGAACTCCTGGGACGACCAGAAAGTGCGCGACGCACTGGCCGCCAATGGCCGCAAGAAGATCATCGTCGCCGGCCTCTGGACCGAAGTCTGCAACACCACCTTTGCCCTGTGCGCCATGCTGGAAGGCGAGTACGAGATCTACATGGTGGCCGACGCCTCCGGCGGCACCTCGAAGGATGCCCACGATTTCGCGATGCAGCGCATGGTGCAGGCCGGCGTGGTGCCGGTGACCTGGCAGCAGGTGCTGCTGGAATGGCAGCGCGACTGGAAGAACCGCGAGACCTACGACGCCGTGATGAAGATCGTCACCGAGCACTCGGGCGCCTACGGCATGGGCGTCGACTACGCCTACACGATGGTGCACAAGACGGCGGCCCGTAACCAGGGACAGAACGAAGTGCTGGCGCCCGTTTCTGCTCCAGTATCTGCGCCAATCCGCTAAGACAGCCATCCGGTCCGCAGCAACAGCGGACCGCCTCCACCGTCCACGCCGGACCACGAAGCGAATCAGAATAACCAAGGGAGCACACCATGCAGGCACAGGTCAATTCGAGCGCGACGCTCATCCTCACCAACGGCAACTTCGCCACCCTCGACCGCGCGCAGCCGCAGGCCAGCGCCGTCGCCATCCGCGACGGCCGCTTCCTCGCCGTCGGCGACGCCGAGCACGTGATGCGCCACCGCGATGCCGCGACCGAGGTCATCGACCTGAACGGCCGCACCGTGATCCCGGGCCTGAACGATTCGCACATCCACCTGATCCGCGGCGGCTTGAACTACAACCTCGAGCTGCGCTGGGAAGGCGTACCGTCGCTGGCCGACGCGCTACGCATGCTGAAAGACCAGGCCGACCGCACCCCGCATCCGCAGTGGGTGCGCGTGGTCGGCGGCTGGAACGAATTCCAGTTCGCCGAAAAACGCATGCAGACGCTGGAAGAGATCAATGCCGCCGCACCCGACACCCCGGTCTTCATCCTGCACCTGTACGATCGCGCCCTGCTGAACCGCGCCGCCCTGCGCGCCGTCGGCTACACCAAGGACACGCCGAATCCGCCCGGCGGCGAAATCCAGCGCGACGGCGCCGGCAACCCGACCGGCATGCTGATCGCCCGCCCGAATGCGATGATCCTGTACGCCACCCTGGCCAAGGGTCCGACGCTGCCCTACGATCTGCAAGTGAACTCGACCCGCCAGTTCATGCGCGAACTGAACCGCCTGGGTCTCACCAGCGCCATCGACGCCGGCGGCGGGTTCCAGAACTACCCGGACGATTACGCCGTCATCGAAGAACTCGACCGTAACAAGCAGCTGACGATCCGCGTCGCCTACAACCTGTTCACCCAGAACAAGGGCCAGGAGCTGGAAGACTTCCAGCGCTGGACCGGCATGGTGAAACCAGGCGAAGGCAGCGATTACTATCGCCACAACGGCGCCGGCGAAATGCTGGTGTTCTCGGCGGCCGACTTCGAAGACTTCCTGGAGCCGCGCCCGGAGCTGGCGGCCGGCATGGAAGACGAGCTGGAAAAAGTCGTGCGCCACCTGGTGGAAAACCGCTGGCCGTTCCGCCTGCACGCCACCTACGACGAATCGATCACGCGTATGCTCGACGTGTTCGAGAAGGTCAACCGCGACATCCCCTTCAATGGCCTGCACTGGATGTTCGACCACTGCGAGACCATCAGCGAGCGCAATATCGAGCGCGTAAAAGCGCTGGGCGGCGGCATCGCCATCCAGCACCGCATGGCTTTCCAGGGCGAGTATTTCGTCGACCGCTACGGCAAGGGGGCCGCCAGCGCCACGCCGCCCGTAAAACGGATGCTGGAAAGCGGCGTGCCGGTCGGCGCCGGCACCGACGCCACCCGCGTGGCCAGCTACAACCCGTGGACCGCGCTGTACTGGCTGGTGTCCGGACGCACCGTCGGCGGCCTGGCGCTGTACGGCGACAAGGGTTTGCTGCCGCGCACCACCGCGCTGGAACTGTGGACCGCGGGCAGCGCCTGGTTCTCGAACGAACAGGGCCGCAAGGGCCGGATCGCGGAAGGCATGCTGGCCGACCTGGCGGTACTGTCGCAGGACTTTTTCACGGTCGACGAAGAAGCCATCAAATCGATCGAATCGGTGCTGACGGTGGTCGGCGGGAATGTGGTCTACGGCGCCGCCGAGTTTACCAGTCTGGGGCCACCGCCGATTCCGGTGCTGCCGGAATGGTCGCCGGTCAGCAAGGTGCCGGGGCACTGGCGCAAGGCCGCGCCGCAAGCTCAGATCGCCCTGCCCCATCAATGCAGCGGCCCGTGCGGCGTACACGCCCACAGCCACGACCGCGCCCGTAAATCGAGCGTGCCGGTATCAAACCACGGCGGCTTCTGGGGCGCCCTCGGCTGCAGCTGCTTCGCCTTCTGAGCGGGGACGCAGATGACGACTCCACAATTCCAGCGCCTGCAAGGCGTGGGCATGGGCTTCATGGCCGGCTATGTCGACACCCTCGGCTTCATCGCCCTGTTCGGTTTGTTCACGGCCCACGTCACCGGCAACTTCGTGCTGATCGCGGCGGCGCTGGCCGATCCGGCGCAGACGCCGTCCCTGTTGAAACTGCTCGCCTTCCCCGCCTTTATCCTGGGCGTGGCCGCAGCGCGGCTGCTGGTGGCCGGCTGCGAACGGCGCGGCGCGCCGGCAACGAAGCCGGTCTACCTGCTGCAACTGGTGCTGCTGCTCGGCTTCATGGTGTTCGGCATGCTCGGTGAGCCGGTCGGCCGCAACGTCGGACCGCTCGCCTTCACCGCCGGCTTGCTGGGCGCCGCCGCCATGGGTGCGCACAGCGCCGCCAGCAAACTGCTGCTGACCAACCTGGCGCCGACCTCGATGATGACCGGGAACGTGACCCAGCTCGTGATCGACACCGTCGACCGCCTGCGCGGCGCCGCCGACGCCGCCACCCGCGCCCGCTGCGCCAAGTTCTTCTGGCCCGTGCTGGCGTTCGCACTCGGCTGCGCGGCCGCCGCCTTTGCCTACCGCGCATTCGGCTTCGTCGCGCTGGCGGTGCCGAACGCGATCCTGGTCTGGCACCTGTGGCTGTCCGAACCGGAGGCGGCGAAGTGAACATCGTGATGGGCAAGGGCCGGCTCGAAGCCTTCAGCGACGGCGTCATCGCGATCATCATCACGATCATGGTGCTGGAACTGAAGCCGCCGCAGGGTACGGAAGTGGCCGACCTGGCCGGCGTGCTGCCCGGCTGGCTGCGCTACGCGCTCAGCTTCGTGTACGTCGGGATCTACTGGGTCAACCACCACGCGCTGCTGGCGCGGGTGACGAAAGTCGACGGCGCGGTATTGTGGGCCAACCTGCACCTGCTGTTCTGGATGTCGCTGATCCCGTATGTGACGGCCTGGGCCGGCGAACATCCACTGGATTCGGTGCCGGGGGCGCTGTACGGCGTGGTGCTGCTGCTGTGTTCGATCTCGTTCATGCTGCTGTCGTGGCGCCTGGAATGCGAGGGCCATGTGGCGCATGCGGTGTCCTGGGGCAGCCGCAAGAACCGCGTCTCGATCGTGCTGTATGCGCTGGCGATCGGACTGTCGCTCTGGTACGCGCCGCTGGGCGCCGCGGCCCAGGTGGTGCTGGCGCTGCTCTGGCTGATTCCCGAAGCGGACAAGGCGCGCCAATAGATCAGTATTTTTTCACGCGCCTGTCGATTTCATGCGTGGCCATTCGTCGTCGGAATGCATCCCCTTCATTCATTTCCTATACGAGGCCACCATGAACAAACAAGTCATCTTCAACCTCCCGGTCAGGGACCTGGAAAAATCCAGGGCATTCTTTTCCGCCCTCGGCTTCCGCTTCAATCCGCAGATGAGCAACGACAGCGCAGCCTGGATGATCGTCGTCGACGACACCATTCACGCCATGCTGATGACCGAGCCCTTTTTTGCCTCCCTCATCGACAAGCCCGTGGTGCAGGCCAGGGAAGCCAACGAGGTCATCATCTGCCTGAGCTGCGAAAGCCGGGAAGAAGTCGACAGCCTGATCGCCAAAGCCGTCGCCGCGGGCGGGCGCACGCCGCATCCGCCCGAAGACCACGGCTTCATGTACGACCAGGGATTCGAGGACCTCGATGGGCACCTGTGGAACCTGGTCTGGGCGGCGCCGCAGGCGTAACGGCCAACCGTGCGCACCCGACGCGCGCAGCGTTCCATACTGTTGCCTCCGACTACTCGTACAGGATCAGCCATGTCAATCGTCAAACTGGATGAACTCGAAGGGGCGGCCATGATGGTCGAGGACGGCGGCGGCACGGTCACCGCCATGGTATCGCGCGCAACAGGCATGATCCATTTCTTGAACGACGAGTACGCGGACGAGGAAGCACCGGTGCCGTCGGCCTCCGGCGCCAACGGGGACTATGTGCCGGTGCCGGCCGCGGGCACGCTTGGCATCGGCGACGGACTCATTCTCCGTTTCGCCGCGACCCACATGGCCGGCGACCAGGAGACTGTGCGCGACCTCTTCCGCGACCGCAATACCGAAGGCTTCGCCCGCCTGCTCGAAGAGCGCAGCGCAGGCGAAGCCTGGGAACAATTTCACGAGGATGCTACCCGGACTGCCTTACAGCAGTGGTGCACAGAGAACGGATTGCAACTCGCCGAATAAGGCTATTTTTGACAGGCATGCTTTTGGCAGATATCTGACATCATAAAATGCGATTGGATTTATATGATGCGTTGCGGCATCATGCTTCTGTCTCCTCTACTTTCCTCCAAGAAAATAGATTATTGCCCGCCCTCCAGCGGGCATTTTTTTTGTTTGTTTGGTTTTGCTGGCTCTGCCGGACAAAAAAAATGGCCCCGCAGGGCAATGCCGTTCAGTTAATCGGCTTGCGCCGCATTTCAGCCAGGACCGACCTCGGTCGCGAAAATGCGCGTGGCGCGATACGTAGAGGGTGTGAAAAAAACGTCAGGGCAAGGGATACGGCCGCCCGGCGCCGAGTCGAAGACAGTACGAGTGTACGGCGAGACGAGGCAACGCAGCCATGGCGATTTTTCACATCCTCGTAGGGTGGACCGGGCGGCGACCCGCTTCGTCCACGGGCCCTTCTCATGCATATCGCGATGCGCTACGTAACCAGAAGCGCGCACGTACAAGTTTTCCCTGGCATGCAGGAGTGCAAAGAAACGGCCGTGGACCGAGTCCACCCTACGATTATCGAAACTCAGCCTGTTTGGCCTAGCTCACCGCTGGCAGAGAGTTCGCTCAGGCTTAATTGAACGGCATGAGGCCCCGCAGGGCCATGTCCCGATGCAGCTCCGATCAGACCTTGGCGTCGAGGCCAGGCGTCTCTGAACGCACCAGGAACGCCGCCGTGATCTGCGGCAGGTGTTCCAGCAGCCAGGCAGCCATCGCCTTTTCCTGCACCAGGATCTGTTCGCAGGCCGTTGCGGTCGCGGTGTCGCCCACGGCTTTGGCCGCGCCGATCAGCGACGTGTAGCTGGCGATTTCGAGGTTCTCGAACACGTAGCCGGCCATTGCGCCCTTGACCACTTCGTCACTGGTCATCATGCCGCCCACGCCCTGGCCGAAGGCAGCGAGCTTGCCGCCCAGGTCCTTCAGCACCGAGTTCTCGATCCCGCGGCGGCTCAGGATGCCGGCGAGGATGCTTTGCTGGCCACGGGTTTCTTCGATGTGCTGCACGATGCGCGCGCGCAGTTCAGGATAGTGCTCGAGACGCTCGGCCTGGGCCGTGAGCATCGTTTCGGCCTGCTGCTCCATTGCATGCGCGTCGCGCAGCCAGTCGTTCAGGTGTTCGTTTGCAGTTGTCGCCATGATCTTCTCCGTCAATCGTAGGTTGGGATTGGCGCCGCAGCCAGCGTCCGTGCAGGACGCCGGCTGCCTTCGCCACTCACCTGACTGTCGCAGAATAGTTCGGTGGTGTTTGTTAGGTCGTGCACATTCAGGCGACATCGGCGTCGAGATGGGCAGCCAACGGGTAGCGTCTGCGGCAACACCCTCAGCTTTTTTTAACTTGTTTCGCGCGCAATGCACGCAGCGTGGACTCATGCTCTTCCGCCCACACCCATAAGCTGCAAAACGCCGCGCACAGGCTGGTCCCGATCTCGGTCAACTGGTATTCCACCCGCGGCGGCACTTCCGGGTACACGGTGCGCAGTACCAGCCCGTCAGCCTCCAGCTGGCGCAGCGTTTTCGTCAGCATGCGCTGGCTGATCGTGCCGACCAGTTCGCCGACACGCGTGAAGCGTTGCACGCCGTGCTGATGCAGTACTTCCAGCACGCACATCGTCCATTTGTCGGCGACGCGATCGAGCACGTCCAGCACCAGGACGTCGAGTTCAGGGCGCGCCTGCGGGGCAGCATCGCCGTGCTGTAGCGGCTGGAATACGACCTGTCGTTTCCCGGTCTTCTTCATATTTGTCATAGGATTGCTTACCGTTTTGTTCGTACGGCACAAACAAGTGCCTACTTCCTGAATGAGAGTATTGGCGCTAGGCTAGCACGAATCCGCACACGTCTTCGCTGCGGATCGACCTTGAACGCAGTCTCACTTTATGGAGTTCGAACATGAACATGACTGGAAATACCATTCTCATCACTGGCGGCGGTTCCGGCATCGGACGCGCCCTGGCCGAAGCATTCCACCGGCGCGGCAACCAGGTGATCGTCACCGGCAGGCGTCAGGCGCTGCTCGACGAGGTCGCCAACGCCAACCCGGGCATCATGACGGCCGTGGTGGATCTTGCCGATGCACAGGACATCGAGCGCTTCGCGCAGCAGGTGGCGCGCGATTATCCGGCGCTTAACGTCATCATCAACAATGCCGGCATCATGCGCCCCGAGGACTGGCGCGCGGAAGCGATCGATACGTCGACCGCAGGAGCGACCATTGCCACCAACCTGCTGGCGCCGATCCTGCTCACGGCCAAACTGCTGCCCTTGCTGCGCAAGCAGGAGCGCGCGACCGTCGTCACCGTGTCGTCAGGCCTCGCCTTCCTGCCCCTAGCCATCACGCCGACCTACAGCGCCACCAAGGCCGCGATCCACTCGTTCAGCGAATCACTGCGCCACCAGTTGCAGGGCACGAACGTCGACGTCATCGAGATCGCGCCGCCGTACGTGCAGACGGAATTGATGGGCGCGCACCAGGCGGCCGATCCGCGCGCCATGCCGCTGACCGCGTTCATCGATGAGGTCATCGACATTATGACGACGCAGCCGGACGCGGCGGAAGTATTGGTACAGCGGGTGCATGCCCAGCGCTTTGCGGCCGAACGCGGACAAGCCGGCTACCAGGAACTGTTTGCGCAGGTGAACGGCAACGGCTAAGGTCAGGCGGCCATTACTCCTCGCCCTGCACCTCCAGCGCCCTGCGCACCGCCTCCGCATCCGAATCCCCCGCCTCGATCGCCTTGAAATACTGCTCCGCCTGCGAACGCGTGATATGCGGCGGCAGTGGCGGCATGTTCGGGTCGCTCATGACGTCGATCACGAACGGGCGGTCGGCGCGCAAGGCGGCGTCGAGCGCGGTGGCGATCTGGTCGGGCTGTTCGACGCGCATGCCGTCCAGGCCCAGCAGCTTGGCGTAGTCGGCGTAGGCGACGTCGGGCAGCGGCTGCGATTCGTCGACCTTCGGCTCGCCTGCCATGCCGCGCTGCTCCCAGCTCACGAAACTGAGGTCGCGGTTGTTCAGCACGATGACGACGATGCGCGGGTCGGCCCAGGTTGTATAGTCGCGCGCCATGGTGATCAGGCCGTTCATGCCGTTCATCTGCATGGCGCCGTCGCCGGCCAGCGCGACCACCAGGCGGCCCGGATGGGCCAGCTTGGCCGCGTAGGCGTAGGGCACGGCCGAGCCCATGGTGGCGAGGCCGCCGGACAGCGAGCCCATCATGCCGGGTTTGGCCTTGATGTCGAGCGCGTACCAGGAAGCCACCGAGCCGGAATCGACGGTGAGAACGGCATCGTCGGGCAGGCGCTCGGACAATTCCCAGAACACACGCTGCGGATTGACCGGCGGCGCTTCCGGGTTCATGGCCTTGCGTTCGAGCAGCGCCCAGCTTTCCTTCACGGCCTTCTCAATCCGCCCACGCCAGCTGCGGTCCTCCTTGCGCTTCAACAGTGGGATCAGGGCTTGCAGCGTCGCCTTGCTGTCGCCGACCAGGCTGCATTCCATCGGATAGCGCAGGCTCACCATCTTGCCGTCGATGTCGATCTGCACGCCGCGCGCCTGCCCTTCCGGCGGCAGGAATTCCGAATAAGGAAAACTGGAGCCGACCATCAGCAAGGTATCGCACTCGTTCATCATCTGGAAGGTGGCTTGGGTGCCGATCACGCCGATCGAGCCGGTGACGAAAGGCAGGTCGTCCGGCAGCACCATCTTGCCCAGCAGCGCCTTGGCAACGCCGGCGCCGAGCAGCTCGGCCACCTGTATCAATTCGTCCGCTGCGCCATGGGCACCGGCGCCGGCCAGGATCGCCACCTTGCCGCCGGCATTCAGGATGCCGGCCGCGGCCTGCAGCGCGTCCGGCTGCGGCACCATGCTGCGCCCGACCATGCCCATACCCGACATGACGCTGCCGTGCTCGCGCGGCGGCACCGGGACCGCGTCCAGGGTCTGCAGGTCGCTTGGCACGATCACGCAGGTGGGGCGGCGTTCGGTCTTGGCGATGTGGAAAGCGCGGTCGATCAGGTGGCGTATCTGTTCCGGGCTGGATGCCATCTGCACGTAGGCGCCGGCCACGTCCTTGAACAGCGAGACCAGGTCGACTTCCTGCTGGTAGTCGCCGCCAAGCGAGGCGCGCTTTTGCTGGCCGACGATGGCAACCACCGGCTGGTGGTCGAGCCTGGCGTCGTACAGGCCGTTGAGCAGGTGAATGGCGCCGGGGCCGGAAGTCGCCAGGCAGACCCCGACCTCGCCGGTGAACTTTGCGTGGGCGCAGGCCATGAAGGCGGCCATCTCCTCATGGCGCGCCTGCACGAAGGCGATCTCGTCCTGCTTGTGCAACGCCGCCAGGATGCCGTTGATGGCATCGCCCGGATAGCCGAAGATGCGCTGCACGCCCCATGCGCCGAGGCGCTCGAGCATGAATTCGCCAACCGTTTGCTTGTCTTCTTGTTCCGCCATGATGGCCTCCTCAGTCGACGCGGCCTTCGCGCGATTCGATCAGTTCGACCTTCAGCCAGCCAGGGCGGCGCAGGTCGAATTCCTTGTAGGCGTCGATCACCGAATCCATGCCTTCGCGTTGGGTGATGATGACGGTCGGGTCGATGGCGCCGGTGCGCACCAGTTCGACCAGGTCGGGCACGTACTTGCGGTGGTTGCAGTTACCCATGCGGATGGTCAGGTTCTTGTTCATCGCGGCGCCGATCGGGAAGCTGTCGTCGGCCGGCGGATAGACGCCGATGATCGACAACGTGCCGGCCTTGGCCAGCGCCTGCACCGCCCATTGCAGGGCCTGCGACGGCGCGTCGCCCGGTACCCAGTTGTCGCCGTCGGGATGCTGCACCGGGGCGATCTTCTCGACTTCCTGCTGGAATTGCTCCTTTTTCTCGGCAGCCTCTTTCGCCGCGGGGCCATGGTGCGGACATTGCGCATCGACGCCGACCGCATCGATCGCGCAGTCCACGCCGACGCCGCCCGTAAGTTCCATGATCGTCTTGACCGGGTCTTCCTCGTCGAAGTTGATGACCTCGGCGCCCTGGCGGCGCGCCATATCGAGGCGGTCCGGCAAGTGGTCGACGGCGAGCACGCGCCCGGCGCCCATCAGCTTGGCGGAAGCGATCGCGAACTGGCCGACCGGGCCGCAGCCGAACACGGCCACCGTATGGCCGTGTTTAATATTCGCCATGTCGGCGCCAAAATAACCGGTCGGGAAAATATCGGAGATCAGGATCGCCTGGTCATCCGTCACTTCGTCGGGCAGCTTGACCAGGTTGACATTGGCGAAGGGAATGCGCGCCTTTTCCGCCTGCAAGCCGTTGAAGCCGCCGGCCGCTTCCGGGCCGCCGAAGAAGGCGGTACCGGCGGTCGGACCGCCCGGGTTGGCGTTGTCGCACTGGGCGTAGTAGCCGGCACGGCAGTAGGAACAATAACCGCAGGCGATGGTCGACGGGATCACCACGCGGTCGCCGACTGACAGGTTGCGCACGTTGCTGCCGATTTCTTCGACGATGCCGACGGCCTCGTGGCCGAGGATGGTGCCCTGCTTCATGCCGCTGAAGGTACCGCGCACGAAGTGCAGGTCAGTGCCGCAGATGGCGCTGGTGGTGATGCGGACGATGGCATCGAGGGGCTGTTCGATCTTCGGTTCGGGGACGTCATCGAGGCGGATATCCCCGATGTCGTGGAATACGACGGCTTTCATCGTGGTCCTTTCTCTGGTTGTTGGAGCAACGCCGGCGCTGCGGCAGGCATGGAAAGCCAGCTTAGCATTGTGATTTGTGGTCGAGCCGCACGTTTCCTTTGGTAATGGAGAGCGGCGGACGTCATACCAGGTCATTCATCCAAAAGATTTTATTCATTGATGTTGTTGATAAGGTTCCGTATACACTCGGACGCAGTCCTCACGCTTTTTCACTCTTATTTAACAAGAACAATGCCCGACGAAGAACTCACAACCGAACAGGCGAACAAAAAAATCCAGACCTTGATCGGACTACCGGTATCGTTTCCCTGGAAAGGGTACGGAACGGCAATATTTCTTGAGCTTGGTGAATTGAGGCAAGGACTCAATCATCAGCGAAGGACACATGAGGAAGGTGAAGCCTGTATCCATATTGGTTGGGACTGGCGGTGCGAGGCTGGGAATGCAGTACTTTTTGGTAGTTCAAGTAGCCGACCGGCTATCGAGCGAGGCGTCCGAACGCTTCATGGATCAAAAGTGGTGGGCATCGCAATCAACGGCAAGGTGCCCGAATTATCGATCGAATTCTCGACCGGACTACGTCTGATCACTGCCGCGATGCTGCCAAACGGTTCCGAATGGTCAGTACGTTTGGGGGAAGGCCTATACCTGAATGCCGAAAAAGGCATTCTGCTTTTCGGGAAAGGTGCGCAGTCAGGACTGACTCATGAAGAAGAGGCGGAATTCGAGCACGCGGAAGAGACTGCGAAAAGATGGGGATGCCCGGTCGCTGAACCGAAGCGAGGCCTGTGTCAGGACTGTATATGGATGAGGCCCATCGATGGCGATGCAAATTTCCTGGATTACGGTGTTTGCACCTCAAGAGAAAGTCCAATGGACGGACGCGTTGTCAACGGTCGGAGCGGTTGCGCTGCATTTTGTTCGGGTTGAAAAGATATGGGCAAGAACCGCTTGGAAGCCCTCAGCGACGGCGCTACGAAAAATCTGTCGGCGACAGCCAAAATGAACCTGTTTATCCTGCGACAAGTTTATAATTTTGACATGCATTATGACCAAAGTACCGCTCTGAAATCGCCAGTCCGACGGCAAGATTGGCGGCACCGGAGATGAGCGCTTTGCTCGATGCAAAGGAGTTCAAAATTACCCGCCTGCGCCGCCAGGTAACGTAGTTTCAGCAGCAGATCTTAGGCCAGAAGAGCGAGCGTCGGACGCCTGAAACGGAAGGCGTCGAGGCAAGGCATGGTCACGTTCATCGCGCGCATAGCCGCCAATCGCGCCATCACGTACTTAGTGACAACTCCTGAGTGCAGAGCTGGGGAGGAGTTGCCACAATTGATAGTTTCCAAAAATAATTTAACTCTTAGTATCTAAATGCTACAATCCATCAGCCGGCCTGCAAAGCGCGCTTGTCAGTCGGCTTCACTTACATCGGGAGCTGATAATATGGGCGGCACTATTTCCAAAGTACGTACTAAAGCAGTTGATAGTGTTATAAACAACACGCTGCGATTGCAATGCTCGCGAAAGTACCAGTTCTATAGAGCTGCCTGTTGGGTTTTCGGCTTCGCCGGGATACGTGATCACGACCAGGTTCGAGCTGTCGCCTCCGCCTTCGAGGATTTCGGTGCAGAGGTATTTCAAGGGCAGCACAGCAATATGGCACCACAGCTAAGTCGCGCAAGCAATCGCATGGCTCAACTGTTGGAAATTATTCGACAAGAAACGCCCTATCGGCGGCGATCGTCGATGGAGTAACCATTCCAATCAGAGTCTATGGTGCTTTTCAAGGTGTTGCCGATAATGGACATGTAACCCCTGACCACGCTTGGTTTGTCGTCGAAGCAAATAATACGGTTTACGAGACATTTCCGAACTTGGCATTGCAGTGGGAGCCAGCAACTCCGCAGTCAATACATCAGCCAGGGTCCATTCAAGACGAAGCTCATATTCTAGGCCATACCTACGCGGTTGGCGAAACGAGGTCAGTGATGAGCGCAGCTCAGCTTCAAAATATCATAGACCATGATGAAACATTTCTTGATAGCATTGCTGGGTATATTCAACTCAACAGTCCAGATTGAAGAATGCCAATGCCGTCGGGCGGCGCCACGAACACGCCCGGGTCGCCGCCCGCTAGCGTGCTTACCGTCCCGTCTGGTGTCACCTTGAGTGAGCATGGACGCGTCGCTTATGGCACGCATGAAGGAGCTGGAAGACGAGAATCGGCGCCTGAAGAAGATGCACGCCCAAGAACCTCTGAAGGTCGAGATCGTCGACGAGGCGCTGACGCACGGTAGCGATTTTCGGGCGCTACTGCCGCTCTGGCCCGTCTTCATGGGCTACGTTCTTAGCTTTATCTATGTCGGGATCTACTAGAACAAGCTCCAGTATGGATGTCACCTACAATTATTAATTCCAACACCTTAATTCTGTTGAGGTTAGCAGTAAAGGACTACTTACAAAGTAGCTCTCTTGTAACTTTTATCATTTCTTGTGAGCAATAGAATTAATACCCTTAATTGTAAACTTGCGGCTGTACAGTAGCGACTTGTAATACGTACCACCTGCCTTAGTAGCGGAAGTAATCAGCTTCTTAATCGCGTCCTCAAGTCCAGTCTCAGCGTATGCGATCGATTCGGAGTTCGATGAGGGGTAGTCGGGGTCTATAGTAATGCATGGCACAGCCGGGTGGCCAATCTCTTCCAGATAAGCGAAGAACGCCTCCTTGGCGATGCAGGCGCCGAACATCCGCCAAGCATACTTTTTCCCCCAGTAGTAGTTATCGGTAGCGCTGTATGAGACGCGGCGATCATTTTTCTCGCGCTCCCCCTCATATTGCTTTTTGCAATTTCTTGAGCCGCTATGTAGCTGAACATCGGATTAACAAGGCCTAAAGGGGATAAAGCAGAGCGTTCAATTATCTTTTGCCATCGCTCGTCACAGTGAAGCCGATGTTATACCGTTCTCCTTCTTTGACAACAGGTAGCGCATTAGCTTCGACTCGTACCACGTCCCCGTAGTCGCTGGGCGAAAGCGGTAAAGGGCGGTACCGCCGGGTAGCGCAGTAATTGTGTACTCAATAACGATAATGTCGTGAGTAGTGTGTAGTTCTTTGGGTTTCATAATGGTCCTCTGGAAACTTATTTTAGGTTCAGGCCGCTAAGCCACCCAATATCTGGTGATAGAGGTAAAAAGATCCAGAAAAGCATTTACCACGTCGAAGTCCACCCTTCGATAGTGTTGTTATCTAAAAACTAAATGTAACTGGATCACCCATGGGCAAGAACCGCCTCGAAGCCTTCAGCGACGGCGTCATCGCCCTCATCATCACGATCTTGGTGCTGGAACTAAAAGTCCCGCACACCGCGGACTTCCATGCCTTGCTGCCGTCATGGCCCGTCTTCATGGGCTATGTGCTCAGCTTTATCTATGCTGGTATCTACTGGAACAAGCTCCAGTATAGATGTTACCCATCCACTTGCGAGGGAAGGAACGCAGATGGTACGTGAAGCGGTGCAGAGACTTGTAGCCCTGGGAAAGCTGCCATTAGAAGAGGATGCCTCAGCAGATGACCTGCAAGAGTACGAGAGGTTATACCGACAGGTAACTCGACCAGTTACTGATGAAGAAGCGGCGGTGCTCGTTCAGGTGATGGGGGCCGACGATTGTTTTGGCCTTGCGTGGGCGCTGGTGCACCTGATTGAGACTGCACCGGGCTGGCCCGTCATAAGCTGCCTTTTCGATACGGCTAACCCTTGGGTTGTGGAACTGCGAGTCCGGACGGCACGCGGCAATTGAATGTGAGAACGGAGTCCAGAGATGGGTAAAAACCGCCTCGAAGCCTTCAGCGACGGCGTCATCGCCATCATCATCACAATCATGGTGCTGGAACTGAAAGTGCCGCATACGGCGGACTTCCACGCCTTGCTGCCGCTATGGCCCGTCTTCATGAGCTACGTGCTCAGCTTCATCTACGTCGGCATCTACTGGAACAATCACCACCACCTCATGCATGCAGTGGAGGAAGTGGGCGGCGGCGTGCTGTGGGCGAACCTGCATCTGCTGTTCTGGCTATCGCTGATTCCCTTCGTGACCGCCTGGATGGGCGAAAACCATTTCGAGACCTGGCCGACCGTTGCCTACGGCATCGTGCTGTTCATGAGCGCGGCGGCGTATTCGCTGCTGGTGCGCAGGCTGATTGCTCACCACGATAAAAATTCGACCCTGGCCGAAGCGGTTGGCGGCGACCGCAAGGGGAAGATCTCGCTCGTGCTGTACCTGGCCGGGATCGCGCTCTCCTGGCTAACCGCCTGGCTCGGTTTCCTGGTGTATGTCGGCGTGGCGGTGATGTGGTTGATTCCGGACCGGCGCATCGAAGAGAAAGTGATCGAAGAAGCGCAGGAGGAAGCGGCCGGAGCGGAACAGCGCTAAGGCCGCCACCCGCGTTCGCCACACTGGCATCCCCCGCGCCACGCTTTACCGTTTCGCGCTAGCTTGAGGGTATCGTCCCCCTCGTGAGTCTCCCATGCCCAAGATCGTCGTGATCGGCGGATCGTTTGGCGCCCTCAACGCGCTGAAGGTCATCCTGGCAGACTTGCCGGAGGACTTTCCCGCAGCAATATTGATCGTCACTCACATCGGCTCGCACAGCAGCGTGCTGCCCGAGATCCTGGGCCGCAGTTCGACGCTGCAGGTACGGCATGCCATCGACGGCGAGCCGATCGTGCCGGGACGGGTGCTGCTGGCGCCGTCCGACGAACACCTGACCGTCGTCAGCGACGGCGCGCGCAGCTATGCCCGCCTGGTGCACGGTCCGAAGGAAAACCATTGCCGGCCGGCGATCGATCCGCTGTTTCGTTCCGCGGCTGCCGCATATGGCAGCGACACGATCGGCGTTATCCTGACCGGCTACCTGGACGACGGCACCGTCGGTTTGCAGGCAGTCAAGGCGCGCGGCGGGATCGCCATCGTGCAGGACCCGGCCGACGCCGAGGCGCCGGACATGCCCGTCAGCGCGCTCAGACACGTCGATGTCGACCGCGCGCTCTGTACCGGCGCGATCGCGCGGGCATTGGTCGAACTGGTCACTGCCGGCACGCAGGAAGACGGCGCAGAGGGAGTCAATACCACGGCCGGCGCCCTGGACTGGATCGATATCGAAAACCGGCTCATTGGCAGGGACAGCGATATGGACGACCTGGAGCAACTTGGCAAGAAGTCGGCATTGACTTGCCCCGAATGCAATGGCGCATTGTGGGAGATGGATATCGGCGGCCTGGTTCGCTACCGCTGCCATACCGGCCATGCGTTTACGGCCAGCGTGCTGGAATCACTGCAAACCAGCGCCGTCGAAGATGCGCTGTGGGGAGCGATCCGCGCACTCCACGAGCAGGAGCGGCTATTCGAAAAAATGCGCGAGAAGGCGCTCGAGGCGGGCCAGCACGCGTCCGCCGCCGATTACCAGGCCAAGGCGGCGCAGGCCAGGACCCATTCGCAGTCCTTGCGCGACCTGATCGCCACCGCGGCGGTGCTCGTCAAACCCGAACCTCCTTGAGCAGGCTGCCGGGCCTGTCAATCCGCTGCAAAGAATTCCGTGTCGAGCACCAGTTCGCGCAGCGGCTTGCACTTCGCTTCGGCCAGCTCGGCTTTCACCTGCAGCCGCGCCGCCTCCTCGTGCTGGCCCGCCTCCAGGGCCAGGGTGGCCATGTGCTGCAGGATGAGGATCCGTTCCTCGATGGCGCGGATCGTCGCCCACAGGCTGCCGTCGACAGCAACGTTCACTTCGGCAAGAAGCGTCTGGAACGAATAGGCATGGCCGGTATGGCAGCGGAAGCGGATGACCCGCCCTTCCTCGATCTGCGCCAGCACGCCGCCACATTCGGGGCAGCTGTACTTCGATGCTTTTCCCAGGTCCATCACGTTGGCATGCATGTCGCTCTCCCCGAGGGCAATCGCATTCTCCAGCTTCAGTCCAGGCCGGGGCGGCTCGGCGGGAAGGCAGGGCAGCTCCTCAACGACTGCCAGCGCGATCCGCGCGGCCAGGCCCGCGATCGTTCCGACATAATCTACATCGACATGTTCGATTGCGCTATCGGGCATCGAACGGTACGCGGCCTCCTCGGGATCCTGGACAAAGGCCAGGCCCTTGCGGTCCTTGACCTGCCACAGCCCGGCGGTGCCGTCGTCCAGGCTGCCGGACAGCACCACGCCCACCACACGCGGACCGAAGGTCAACGCGGCCGAGCGAAACAGCACGTCGATCGCCGGCCGTGCGCGTGATTCCTTGGGGCCGCGGGTGACGCGGATACGCTCGCGCTCGACCATCAGGTGGCGGTCCGGCCCCGCCACGTACACCGTATCGGGCATGATGCACTGGCCGTCGGCGGCGAAGGTCACGGACATCGATGTCGCCGCCTGCAGAATGCGGTCGAGCTGGCTGTCGTATTGGGCCGACAGGTGCAGCACCACGAAATAACTCACGGAGGCGTCGGCAGGCAGCGCCGCGAACAAGGCCCGCAGCGTGTCCACGCCCCCGGCAGATGCCCCGATCACGACGATGTTGCGTCGGCCGGTTTTCAAAAGCGCGTCCATGCTGCCTCCCGGATTTTCATGCCTGATTATATGAAAATCGTCTGGTTCCCGGCGTACGCATGAGCACGGGCCAGGTCTGGACCATCAATCCTCGCCGGTCGCCTCGTGGCGCCGCGGCAGCAGTTCGTGCACGATCGCGTGCAGGTGGTCGATCGACACCGGTTTGCCGAGCTGGGCCGAGAAACCGGCGGCGCGCGCACGGGCGATGTCGTGCTCGCGCTGCAAGCCGGTCACCGCGATGGCCGGCAAGCCGGCCAGCTTCGGGTTGGCGCGGATGCGGCGCAGGAATTCGTCGCCATCCATCCCAAGCATCGACATGTCCGAGATCAGGAGGTCCACCGTTTCGCGCTCGAGGATGTCCAGCCCGCGCTGCGCGCTGGTGGCCTCGAACACGGTGGCCCCGCTCGTTTCCAGCAAGGCCTTGAAAGTCATCAGCATCTCTTCCATGCCGTCCACCACCAGGATGCGTATTCCGGCCATGCTGTCGCGGACGTCGGTGTGAGGGCCGCCCTGCAGCGCCGCCGCGCTGTCGAGCTGCGGCAGCCAGAAGGTGAAACGTGCGCCCTTGCCCACGCCTTCCGAGTGCGCCTCGACCCGCCCGCCCTGCAGGGCGACGATTTCGCGCACCAGCGCCAGGCCGATGCCGAGCCCGCCCATGGTGCGGGTCGTGACCGCCATGCTCTGGCCAAACATGTCGAACACGTGCGGCAGGAAATCGGGCGCGATGCCCTGGCCGCTGTCGCAGACGTCGACCCGCACTTGCCCGTCCTCGCCGCGCAGGCGCACGTCGATGCGGCCGCCGGCGGGCGTGAACTTGACCGCGTTGCTCAGCAGGTTCATCACCACCTGCTCGATGCGCACCACGTCGGCCAGCACGTACAGGCCGCCGGCCTCGTCGGCGACTTCGATGGCGATCTCGCGCGCCGCCGGATCGGCACGCTCGGCCTCGACGATGCCGGCAACCACGGGACCCAGCGCCAGCGGCGCCATCGACAGCGACAGCTTGCCGGTGCGCACGCGCGACATGTCCATCAGGTCGTCGATGATCTTTGCCTGGCTCAGCACGGCGTTGCGGATGATGGCGGCCGCCCGCATGAACAAGGGCGAGGTGCGGATCTCAGGCATGCGTGCCAGCAGCTCGACGTTGATGTTGATCATGTTGAGCGGATGGCGCAGCTCGTGCGACATGATCGACAGGAATTCGTCCTTCAAGGCCGCCTCGTTGCGCGCATCCGAGCGCGCCGTCGCTTCGCGCTCGTGCGAGGCCTGCTCGCGCTCGAGTCCCTGGCGTTCGCGCCTGGTGGCGTCGCGCGCGATTTTGACGTAGCCGTGGCAGTTGCCGTTGTGCAGAGGCGTAGTCACGCCGCTGCAGAAGACGCGGCTGCCATCCTTGCGCAGGTGCCAGCGCTCGTCCTCGGCGCGGCCATCGGACCGCGCGCGGCGCAGCTCGCCGGCCGGCACGCCGGCGGCGCGGTCCTCGGGCACGAACAGGCGTTCGATGGCGTGGCCGAGCATGTCCGCGGCCTTGTAGCCGAACAGATACTCGGCGCCGCGGTTCCAGCTCGTCACGCGCCCGCCGCCGTCAAGCGTGACGATGGCGTAGTCGTCGGCGCTCTCGGCCACCATCTGCATGCGCGCCTCGCTGGCGCGCGCCTGCTCCTCGGCCCCGCGCCGCGCGGTGATGTCGAAGAAAGTCATCACCGCGCCTTCGATGCGGTCGTCGTTGGTGCGGTAAGGCAGCAGGCGCACGATGTAGTAACGGTCGTCGCTGCTGCGCACTTCGCGCTCGACCAGGCGCAGCGTGTCGAAGGTGGCGCCGACGTCTTCGGCCAGCCGGTCGTAGTCGAGGCGGTGGGTCAGGTCGAGCAGCGAGCGGCCGATGTCGGATGCGATGATCGAAAACAGGTCGGCCGCACGCGGCGTGAAGCGCTTGATGCGCAGGCCGCTGTCGACAAAGATGGTGGCGATGTCGGTCGAGGCGATCAGGTTGTTCAGGTCGTCGTTGGCCTTGCCGGTTTCCTCGACCTTGGCCTTCAGTTCGTAATTGACGGTGATGAGCTCCTCGTTCACCGACTGCAGCTCTTCCTTGCTGGTTTCCAGCTCTTCGGTGGCCGAACGGAGTTCCTCGTTGATCGCCTGCAGTTCCTCGTTCGAGGCGCGCAGCTCTTCGGTGGAAATTTCCGCATTCTCGATCGTTTCCTGCAGCTGCTCGCGCTTTTTCTGCAGTTCGGCCTCCAGCTGGGCCAGCACCACGTCCTGGCTGCCGTTGGGCAGCAAGGGCGTACTGCGCGCCGGCGCCTGCTCGACACGGTTGAACAGCAACAGCAGGAAGTCGGTTTCGGCATCCTCGTCGCGGAACGGGCGCACCGTCATGGCCACCGTGCCGAATTCCTGCTTTTCAAGCAGCGCGATCGGGCGGCACTCGACGCTGGCCGCGTTCTGGGTAGCCTGGTAGATCGCCGAGCGCAACTCCAGGCGCAATTCCGGCAGCACCAGGTTCAGCACGTTGTTCGAGGGCTCGCCGACGCCCATGCGCAGGAATTGCCCGGCCTGGGCCGACATGTGGACGATGTTGCCATCGTTGTCGACAATGGCCGAGGGCGGCGCGAACTGGGCCAGTGCGCGCTGGTGCAATTCGGCATACGAGACCTGGCGCTTGCCGGACGGCTGGTCGCGCGCCGTCTCGGCCAGGCGCGGACCCGCCAGGGCGTGGTGCGGCGGCTGGTATTGCAGCGTGCGGATGCCGCCGCGGGCGCGGTAGATGCGGTTTTTCTTGTCGACCGGAATGAAATACTCGGCCACCGACTCGGCCGACTCGGACGAGCCGAGGAACAGGTAGCCGCCTGGCCTGAGCGCGAAATGGAAGGTTTTCAGCACGTGCAGCCGGGCCTCGCGGTTCAGGTAAATCAGCAGGTTGCGGCAGGAAATCAGGTCCAGGCGCGAGAACGGCGGATCGCGCAGCAGGTTGTGCGCGGCAAACAGGATGTGGTCGCGCAGCGTTTTGCGGACGCGGTAGCGATTGTCTTCCTTGTTGAAATACTGGCGCAGGCGTGAGGGCGCCACGTCGGCGATGATGGCCGCCGGGTAACTGCCCGCCCGCGCGCTGGCGATCGCGCGCTCGTCGATGTCCGAGGCGAACACCTGGAAGCCCGGCGGACGGTCCGACAATGCGGCGTGATCGGCCAGCAGCATCGCGATCGAATACGCTTCCTCGCCGGTGGCGCAGGCCGCCACCCAGGCGCGTATTTCATCGCCCCGCCCCTTGTCGCTGAACAGTTCGGGCACGATCTCGCGCTTGAGCGCATCGAAGGCTTCGCGGTCGCGGAAGAAATTGGTCACGCCGATCAGCATATCGCCCAACAAGGCCTTGTGTTCGGTGGCGTCCGTCGCGAGCAGGTCGCGGTAGGCCGGCAAGGTCCGCACGCGGCGCACCTGCAGGCGCCGTTCGATACGGCGCAGCACGGTGGCGCGCTTGTAGTGGCGGAAGTCGTGGCCGGTATGTTTTAACAGATTGACGATGATCTCTTGCAGCGCGCGCTCGGCGGCGGAGGTATCGGCTTGCTCGGCCACCTGGGCCACGGGCTGCTCGTCGTCGTCCGCCGGCGGCAACTCGATGGCGCGGGCGTTGCTCCACAACTCCATCAGCTTGTGCGGCATCTCGACCACGGGCAGCACGAAATCGACCACGCCGGTCAGGATCGCCGCGATCGGCATTCCCGTGTGCTCGGCGTCGCCGGGCGCCTGCGCCAGCGTCACACCGCCCTGTTCCTTGATCCGCGCCAGGCCGACCGCGCCATCGGCGCCGTTCCCGGAGAGCACGATGGCGATCGAACGTTCGCGGTGCACGTCGGCCAGGGTCCGGAAGAACAGGTCGATGGCGGTATGGCGGCCGCGCTGGCGCTCGCGCTCGTCGACCAGCAGCAAGCCGTCCATCATCGACATCTGTTGGTTGGCGCCGATCACATACACGTGGCCGGGCGCGAGCTGCACGCGCGCCGTCACCTCGACGACCGGCATGCGGGTAGCCCGCTGCAATATCTCGGCAGGAGAACCCGGATGTTCCGGCGCCGCCTGCAGGATGACCAGGAAGGCCATGTCGGGCTCGTCCGGCATCTGCTCGAGCAGTTGCAGCAGTGCTCCCAGGCCACCGGCGGAAGCGCCGATCCCGACGATCGGATAGCTGAGCGAGCCCCTGACGGCGCCCGGCTCGGCCGGCATACCGGCCGCGTTCGCTGAATCGTGCATGGTCGTGAGTCCGGAAGGTTAACTTCCAGTCTAGTCGATTCGCGGGCGTTTCTGGGCTGGCACACGATTGATTGTGCGTGGCGAGATCAAACGATACGGCCAGGTCCAGACGCCGCGTCCGGCCCCGCCGCCGGCGTATGCCCCAGCCACTTCGCCACCAGCGCCAGTCCGGCAATCAGGTAAGCGAGCCCGCCCGGCACCCACATGATCAGGCCGCCGAGCTGCTGGTCTTCGAGCGCATCCATGCCGAAGGCCTCGCCGGCGCCGATGTAGCTCGGGTACCAGACGATGCCCGACCAGGTCAGCAGCGCACCGAGCGCGCCGGTATGCGCCATGGTCGTGAAGATGTACAGCATCGACAGGCCACGCTGCGGGCGGAAAGTACCAATGCCCAGCACCGCCCACCAAAACAGCAGCGCCGAGCCGAGGAAGCTGACGTGCTGCAGCGTGTGGATGGCGTTGCTGTGCAGCGCCGCCTCGAAGAACAGCGGCGCGTGCCACAGCCACAGCACCGCCGCGTGCAGCAGCCAGGCGAACAGCGGCCAGGTCAGCAGGGTCCAGGCGGCGTGCACCGCGCGTACGCGCACGGCCGCGCCAACCGGGCGCCGCCAGCGCGGCGGCAAGCCCCACATCCACAGCGCGAACGGACGCCCCAGCACCAGCAGCGGCGCGGCCACGATCATCATCGCTTCGTGCTGCAACATGTGGGCCGAGAACAGCAGGGTGCCCATCGCGTCGATCGGCGAAACCAGCGCCGCCGCCAGCGCCAGCCAGCCGGCGCCAAACGACCATGCCTGCAGGCGCAGCCGCGCGCGCCCTTCCCCGGATTTTTTCCACAGGCGCGCCAGGCCGAGGCCATACAGCAGCGCACTGAGCCCGAGGCAAAGAACGACCCAGGGTTCGAAGGTCCAGCCGAGCGGTGGCGGCACCGGCGCGGCGACGTCGTGCGCACGGGCGGCGCCGGCCAGCAGCAACAGCACGAAACCAATCAAGTGCATGGCGACACCATCCAGATCGGCAGCCATTCGGCCAAGACCACCAGCGTCGACAGCAGCCCGCACAGCGTCGCCACCTGGCTCAGGAAACGCCGGCGCGACTGCCGCGGCGTCTCGCTTGGGGTGGCCAGTGCCCGTTCGCGCTGCCAGTTCAGCGCCGCGCCCGCGGTGACGAGCAGGCAGGCCAGCAGGCTGATGATTGTCAGCGTGTGGAGCGTGCTCACGTCCTGGCGCGCGCAGCTGGGCGCGACCAGCGCATAGGCGATGCCCGCATTGGCGAGGGCGATCGCGGGGGCAAGCAGCAAGGCGGGCCAGTTCGGCATGATCATTCACGCCGCGCCTACAGGCGCGCGCCCCAGTAGATGACGGCATAGATCGGCAGCCAGCTGCCGACGACAAAATACCAGTACATCGCGTTCTCGCTGACGTCGACGAAGCGTTTACCCTCGAGCGGCCCGCTGAACATCAGCGCGGCCAGCACCGCCGTGTCGATGGTGTCGGTGACCAGGTGGGTGGTATGCAGCGCCAGCAACATCCAGACGACGGAACCGTAGGCGTTGCTGTCCCAGCGCGTGTTCAATGCACCGAACTCGAACACGCGCACGACGAGAAAAGCGAGCGCAAAGGCGAGGCAGGCGAGCAGCCACCAGCGCGCGTGCTGCCTGCGTTCGCGCTCGGCGGCGCGTTTGGCAAGCTGGTTCGGCACCAGGCTGGCCAGCATGATCAGCGTATTCAGGCCGCCCCAGAACAGGTCGGGCGCGGGGCTGACCGGCCAGGTGGGGGAATGGCTGCGCAGGTAGAAGTAGACGACCACGGTGATGGCGAACACCGTGCCTTCGATCAGCATCAGTCCCATCGTGCCCCACCACATCATGCTGCGCGCGCCATACACGTAGGTCGGTAGGCGGGCGACGTCGACGTCGTGCGTGGGAACGGTGACCTCGGCCTGGCTCATGGCTTGACCTCGCGTTCGATATTCATCCGCGTGGCCGCGCGCTTCGGCCAGAACCAGAGCACCAGCGGCGGCGTGCACAGCGCCGCGCCCCAGACCACGGCCCAGGGCGTGAAGATCGAGCCGATGAACAGCACCGTCACCGCCAGCGCGGAGATGAACGGCCAGATGCTCGGCTCGGGCATTACGGCGCGGTGATCGGGCTCGGCGTCGAGCACGCTGGTGACCAGCACTTCGCGGCGGTCATCGGCCAGGCCGCGCACGCTGCCGGCCACGCCGCCGCGGCTCCACAGCGGAAAGCGCGACGCCACCACCGGCGGCTGCGCGAAATTGCCGGGACTCGGTGGCGAGGCCGTCGCCCACTCGAGCGTGCCCGCCGCCCACGGATCGGCGCCGGCGAACGCCCCGCTGCGCCGGCTCAGCACGACGTTCACCACGAACAGGACGATGCCCACCGCCAGGATCGCGGCGCCGATGCTCGACACCAGGTTCAGCATTCCCCACCCCATCTCGGCCGGATAGGTGTACACGCGGCGCGGCATGCCGCGCAGGCCGGCGATGTGCATCGGGAAGAAGGCGACATTGAAGCCCACGAACATCAGCCAGAAATTCCACTTGCCGAGGCGCTCGCCCATCAGCCGCCCGGTGAACTTCGGGAACCAGTAATAAAAGGCGCCGAACAGCGGGAACACGGCGCCGCCGATCAGCACGTAATGCAGGTGGGCGACGACGAAGAAGCTGTCGTGCACTTGCAGGTCGAGCGAGACCGAGGCCAGCATGATGCCGGTGAGTCCGCCGATCAGCAGGATGAAGAAAAAGGAGAGCGCGAACAGCATCGGCGTGCGGAAGTTCAGGCGCCCGGCCCACAAGGTGGCGATCCAGCAGAACATCTGGGCCGCGGTCGGAATCGCGATCATGGCGCTGGCGGCCGTGAAAAAGCTTTTACCCAGTTCCGGCACGTTGGTGGCGAACATGTGGTGCACCCACAGGCTGAAGGCAAGGAAGGCGGTGGCGATGATGGCGAGCACCATCACCGGATAGCCGTAGATCGGGCGGCGCGCGAAGGTGGCGATGATCGAGGACATGAAGCCGAGCGGCGGGATGAAGATCAGGTAGACCTCGGGATGGCCGAAGAACCAGAACAGGTGCTGCCACAGCACCACGTCGCCGCCTTCGGCCGGGTTGTAGAAATGGGTGCCGACCAGGCGGTCGGTGATCAGGGCGGTGCTGGCCAGCATCACCGAGGGCATGGCGAACATCACCATGAACGAGGTTACCAGCATGGTCCAGACGAACAGCGGCATGCGGTTCAGGGTCATGCCGGGTGCGCGCAGTTTGAAAATGGTGGTGACCAGGATCACCGCTTCGAGCAGGCTCGATAGCTCGGTGTACGTGACCAGTTGGGCCCAGAAGTCCATGCGCTTGCCGACAGAATATTCGGGACCGGACAGCGGCGGATAGGCGAACCAGCCGGCGTCGGGGCCGATGTCGAGGATAAAGGCGCCGTACAGCATCAGGCCGCCGAACAGGAAGACCCAGTAGGCAAAAGCATTCATGCGCGGGAAGGCGATGCCGCGCGCACCGATCATCAGCGGCACCAGGTAAGTGGCCACCGCCTGCATCACCGGCACCGCGAACAGGAACATCATCGTGGTGCCGTGCATGGTGAAGAGCTGGTTGTAGAAGTCCGGTCCCACCAGCTTGTTGTCCGGCTGCGCCAGTTGCAGGCGGATGATCAGCGCCAGCACGCCGCCGGCGACGAAGAAGCCGAAGGTGGTCAGCATGAAGCGGATGCTGATGGTCTTGTGGTTGATCGCGGACAGCCAGCCGAGGATACCGGGTGGATCGCTCCAGGTGCGGTCCAGCAGCTTGTCGTGCACATCGGCTCCCGCGCTCATTTGAGCGTCTCCAGGTAAGCCATCAGTGCGTTCAATTCACGGGCGGACAGGGGCGTGGCGGGCATCTTCGCCCCTTTCTTGAAGCGTTGCGGGTCGAGGATCCAGGCGGCCAGGTATTGCCGCGTATTCGGCAGCGTGCCCGAGGCGATCATGCGGCGGCTGGCCAGGTGGGTCAGGTCGGGCCCGAGGCGAGCCCTGGCGCCGGTGCCGGCGATGGTGTGGCACCCGGCGCAGCTGCCGCGCATGAAGATGGCCTGGCCTTCCTTTTGCTGCGCCGTCACGGGGGCCGGCGCTGGCACGCGCTGGCGCGCGACCCAGGCGTCGTACTGCGCCGGCGGATGGGCGACGATGGTGAAGGCCATCAGCGCGTGCTCGAAGCCGCAGAACTCGGCGCACTGGCCGCGGTAGACGCCGGGCTTGTCGGCGCGGAACTGCAGCAGCGCGGTCCGGCCCGGAATCAGATCCTTCTTGCCGTGCAGGCTGGGCGCCCAGAAGCTGTGAATGACGTCGGCGCTGTTCAATTTCAGGATCACCGGCTTGCCGGCCGGGACGTGCACCTCGTTGGCGGTATCGAACATGCGCCCCGGTTCGTCGTCGAGGTAGCGGGCGCCCCACCACCACATGTGGCCAGTGACTTCAATGCGCACCGCGTCCCGCAAGGGCAGGTGCGCCAGGCGCCGTTCGGTGACGAAGTCGGCCACGATCAGCACCAGCAGCAGCACGATTGACACCGCCACGCCAATGACCACCGGACGGCGCAGGTGCGGCTCGGGCTGGTCGAGCAGGGCGACGTCGGGCGCCAGCTGGGTAGTGCTGTGCGGCGCGCGCCAGATCGCGTACAGGAAGGCGGCCAGCACGGCGGAAAATACGAGCGTGCAGACCAGCAGCGTCAGGCGCCACAGGTCGTGGATGGCGAGGGCCTGCACGCCGAGCGGCTGCAGCACGTTTTGCGCCGGGACGGCGGAAGCCAGGGCCGGCAAGGATGTCAACACAGCGCCATTCAGAAGCGTGAGGACTGCGAAAAGCGCTTTCATTGACGGCCTGGCCTTGTCGTATCGGGGGTGCGGTGAACAGTGTGATTATGACAATTGTAATGAAGTGTAATGAGGCGGCGTGTGCGCTACCTAACGCTGCTCGATGTAAGTTGCATGGCTGATACAGGTTCTACTGAGCCGCGACGCAGCCGTGATCATGCAATGCGTTTTTAGCTATCCCATTCCGGCTGCGCACCGATCGTCTCGACCAGGTAATCGATGAACACCCGCACCTTCGGCGGCAGGAAGCGGTTCTGCAGATAGACGGCATACAACTGGTCGCCAAAGGCGCCGACAGGCGCCCAGTCCGGCAGCACCCGTCGTGCCTCGCCGCAGCGGATGTCCTCGCCCACGACATAAGCCGGCAGCAGCGCAATCCCGCCGCCGCGCAGCATCGCCAGGCGCAGCGCCGGACTGCTGTTGGCGTGCAGGATGCCGTTCGGTTTTACACCCTGTTTTGTCCCTGCCTGTTCGAATTCCCAGGTCACGGGGGCGCCGGCGCCGAACACCAGGCAGCGGTGTGTTGTCAGCTCCTCGACCGTACCAGGCGTGCCATGCTGTTCCAGGTAGGCCGGCGCCGCTGCCAGCACATAATGGAGCGGCGCGATCGGCCGCGCCACCGCACTCAGGGTGTCGATGCGGTCGGCCATGCGCAGTGCGACGTCGATGTTTTCCTCGACCAGGTCGACATAGCGGTCGGTCATCGAAAGGACGACGCGAATCTCCGGATAGCGCGCCATGAAGGCGGGCAGCAGGCCGGCAAGAAACGTGTTGCCAAAAGCGAGCGAAGCGCTCACGCGCAGCACGCCGCCCGGCCCCGCCTGCAAGCCGGCGGCGGTAGCCTCGAGCGCGCGCTTCTTCCAGCATGCGCAGCGCGTGTTGGAAGATCGCTGCGCCGGCCTCGGTCAGGCCGAGCTTGCGGGTCGAGCGGTTCAGCAGCTTGGCGTGCAGCGTCCTTTCCAGGCGCGCCACCGCCTTGCTGATCGCCGCCTTGGTCGTGCCCATCTGGCGCGCCGCCTCGGAAAAGGACCCGGTCTCGACCACCCGGACAAAGGCCCAGACATCGGAAAAATCGCGTGGCTGCATCTCGCCCATCGTATCGCTCCTGGAAACAATATGTTGCATCTTTGACGGATTGTATCGCCACAGTATGCGGCATAAGCTGGCCTGACATTTCACCTGGAGACGACAATGACGACGACGATCCGGCTTGCCGCCGCGGCAGACAGCAACATGACCAGCCTGGCCCTGCCCCTGCTGTTCATTGCAATGTGGAGTTCGGGCTACGTGGTAGGCAAACTCGCGGTGCCGTACGCCCCGCCCTTTACTTTGCTGACGCTGCGCTTCGGCCTCGGCGCTGCGCTCCTCCTGCTGATCGCGCTGGCGACGCGCGCGCCCTGGCCGTCCAGCGGGAAAGCATTCGGGCACCTGGTCGTGGTCGGCCTGCTTATCCAGGCGCTGCAATTCTCCGGGCTGTACACGGCCTTGAAGCTGGGCGTTTCCGCCGGCGAATCGGCGCTGATCGTCGGCACCATGCCGGTATTCACGGCGCTCGGCGCAGCGCTGATGCTGGGCGAACGGACGGGTGCAAAACAGTGGCTGGGCATGGCCGGCGGCGTGCTGGGCGTGCTGCTGGTGGTGTGGCACAAGCTGGGCGCCGGCAGCAGCGCGGGCATCGGCGCCTACGCCTGCGCCGCGGTGGCCCTGGCCGGCATCACGCTCGGCACGCTGTACCAGAAAAAGTATTGCGCCGGCATGGACCTGCGCACCGGCGGCTTCGTGCAGCTGGCCGTAGCCACGCTGGTGGCGCTGCCCTTGGCGCTCGGCCTCGAAGGTTTTGACGTGCACTGGACGCCGACGCTGGTGTTCGCCTCCGGCTGGCTGTCGATCGTGAATTCAATCGGCGCCACCAGCCTGCTGTTCGTCCTGATGCGCAAGGGAGAAGCGAGCAAGGTGGCCAGCCTGTTCTACCTGATTCCGGGGGTGACGGCGCTGCTGGCGTTTGCAGTGCTGGGGGAGACTTTGAACGCGCTGTCGCTGGCGGGGTTCGTGGCGACCGGGGCTGCGGTGTGGTTGTGTACGCGGGCGCGGTGAGCGGGTGAAGAAGGCTGTATTGGGCGTTGAATGTGACTGCGGCCAAACGATTATGCTGTAATGACACAGGCATGACACAGGCCGCTATCGACCTATTACAAACGTTCAAGCACCTCGTATCGGGAAAGCATCCAGCACGCGCGCGCACTGCGATGACAATGGCTTGAGATAGCTCTGGTCGATCGAAAATTGAAAGCTGTGCTCTTGGGTCAAATTGTTGGATGTGATATTTACCTCCATCTCAACCGCGCCGAGTGGCTTCGCTTTTAACGTTACGCCAAGCTCTGGTTCCATATATTCCAAGTTGGCTTCCCCTGCAAGGTGGACACACGGCTTTTCTACAGCGCGCTGCCAACTGAAAAGCTCATCGTTACGAATAGAGAACGCTTGGACAAGCACCGTAGCGCCACCTTCAGAACAGATCGCCGTAGCGTTCAGCCAATTTCCGTCCCAATAGTCGTTACAGTCGCGGGACTGATACCCATGTATCCAGAGCTTCACCCAGCAAGGTTGATGTGCGGTTCGCCGAGCTCGGTAAGGTAATGATCTATTTAATCGAAAGACGGCAAATTGAAAGCCCGTTTCCGGCTATTATCTATTAAGGTTACCAAAATTTATCACACCAAAGGCCACACATAGTCACCGATGTGCGCACGACTGCTCTTGCCAATAGCAGACCTAAAAGCTCTAATCGAGAAGATTTCATTAAGCGACGGTGATAATAACAATTATCATCGAAGGCTGCAGGCGTGAAAAACGGCCCGAAGGGCCGCTTCTTCTGTTCGATACAGGATAACCTAAGACCTCTTACAAGAAGCCTTCTCCAAGCATGTAGAAAATTATTTGGTCTTCCGACGGCCAATATGCAAGCCAGCCAAGCCAAGGGCGAAGATGGCAATGCTAGCTGGCTCTGGCACCTCCCCCGGCACGGTTTCGAGGGCTGGGGTTACACGGAACCTCATGTCGTCTTGTGCTGTAAGGTTTCCAAGCAGCTCGTAACTACTACCATTTAAGTAAACATCCCCTTTATGGGCACTTACTCCCCAACGAGGGCTATTACCTGGAACGTCTAGTAGCGCAGTGTACGTGCTGCCAACAGTAAGAGTAATACCAGAAAAATCAACATCAAAAAAACCCTCGAAGGCTGCAATCAAGCTGAACTCTACACTCCCTAGGACTATCCCGGAAGGACCGTCGCCACTGAGCAAGCGCATTCGAAGCGTTTCGAGAGGAGTATCTGGATTGAAATCTTTGTAATAAAAGGCAAATTTTATTTTCTGATCTTCAGCTATAAACGACTGGCCAAGTGGTTCAAAGGCATTGACTTGCAAAGAAATGTTCTCTTTATCTTGCAAAATGATACCAGCCTGTGCAGTTGCCGTGCACAAAAGGCATATAGCGCTAGTGAGCGCAATGATAATATTTTTCATGATTTCTCTAGTTATTGGATGAATTTGTCTGTATTTCTAGCACTCTCAACACATTACCAGTTTATTTTCTTATAGATAGCAAGAATTGAGCCACTTGTCCTACTTTCAATAAAATCAGTTAGTTACCATGCTCTCATTAATAAACCGAGTCCTACTTGTAAGTATATTCGACAGGCTATCAAAGCGTCTCCAAGGCACGCTGACTACAGCCACAGCGCGCTGCCAGCTTATACATTGCAAGTGGTGAAATCCTATCCTGCAGCGGTGCAGCCCCTTGGCAAGCATGCTTGGTATTTCCAAGGTGTCGCACGTAAGCACCACTTCCCTACCCTAGTTAATTTCGTCCGATTTCAGCCGAAAGCAGTCCATCGATAAGAAGAGCGCTTCCGACCCAAAGCAACTGTTCAGATCGGCTTCGATCACTGCACTTTTATTTCGCTATCGATTTCAGGAACGCTAGTTCTTTACGCTAGTGTTTAGCTGCTCCATCAAGGCATCGAGTTTACGCTCCATTTTCAAATTCGACGCACCGATGAAAAACCAGATGCAGGCGAAATTTACGATTGGAATCAATGCCAAAATTGTCCAGAGCGCTACATTTCGCCCTTTCTCTTTCGCCAACAGGTAGGCAGAAACTGCCATCAGCAATGACATGAATATCAGGGGCAGAAAGGCGGCGAGCATGCTTGGGGCGTTGTTTTCCACGGTTGATGCCTTGCTTTAAAGGGTTGAATACTTTCGCGAACTGGCGCTCATTGATGCCAATTTATCAAGAATACCAGATTAAAAAGAGAAAACACATCTATTCCCTGACGCGTAGCGGTTCTGGATTGGAGCACACGAAGGAAGCGCGTAAGGGCGGTTGATCGGTCAGGTGAGAACGGATGACGTGGTTCGCATTGGCCCGATACTGCGTGGGCACAAGTGCCCAGCCTACAAAACCGGAGTCGCGTACCCTACACCCCTGATCATCATTCGCGAAAAAAAAAGCGGCGCATCGAGCGCCGCTTCCATTTCAACATCCGCAAACTCAGGTGTTGTTCACCACCAGCCGTGGCTCCCCCGCCGCCCCAAAGCGCGCGCGGATCGATGCGGCGATGCCTTTCGCATCCAGGCCGACGGAAGCCAGCAAGGCCGCAGGATCGCCCTGGTCGATGAATTTGTCGGGCAAGCCCAGGATCAACAATGGCTTGACGATGCCCGCCGCCGCCATCGCTTCGGCCACGGCGCTGCCGGCGCCGCCCATGGTGGCGCCCTCTTCCACCGTCACCAGGCAGGCATGGTCGGCGGCCAGCTGTTTCAGCAACGCGACGTCGAGCGGTTTTACGAAGCGCATGTTGGCGACCGTCGCGTTCAGCTCGGCGGCGGCGCCCAGGCTTGGCGCGACCATTGAACCGAAGGCGAGGATGGCGATGTCCTTGCCTTCGCGTTTGATCTCGCCCTTGCCGATCTCGATCGCCGTCAGTTCTTCCACGATCGGCGTGCCGACGCCGGCGCCGCGCGGATAGCGCACCGCGGCCGGGCCGGGATAGTGGTAGGCGGTCGTGAGCATTTGCCGGCACTCGTTCTCGTTCGACGGCGCCATCACCACCATGTTCGGGATGCAGCGCAGGTAGGGCAAGTCGTAATTGCCGGCGTGGGTCGCGCCGTCGGCGCCGACCAGGCCGGCGCGGTCGAGGGCGAAGGTGACGTCCAGGTTTTGCAGTGCGACGTCGTGGATCAGCTGGTCGTAGCCGCGCTGCAGGAAGGTCGAATAGATCGCGACGACTGGTTTGAGGCCTTCGGTTGCGAGGCCGCCGGCGAAAGTCACCGAGTGCTGCTCGGCGATGCCGACGTCGAAATAGCGCTCCGGGTACTGCGCGTGGAAGCGCACCATGCCGGAACCTTCGCGCATCGCCGGCGTGATGCCGACCAGGCGGCTGTCGACGGCGGCCATGTCGCACAGCCAGTTGCCGAAGACTTCGGTGTAGGTGATCTTGCTCGGGCTGGTGGCCGGGATGATGCCCTCGGTCGGATTGAATTTGCCGGTGCCGTGGTACAGGATCGGTTCCGCTTCGGCCAGCTTGTAGCCCTGCCCCTTTTTCGTCACCACGTGCAGGAATTGCGGGCCCTTGAGCTTCTTGATGTTTTCCAGCGTCGGGATCAGCGAGTCGAGGTCGTGCCCGTCGATCGGGCCGATGTAATTGAAACCGAATTCCTCGAACATCGTGGCCGGGACCACCATGCCCTTCGCGTGTTCTTCCAGGCGGCTGGCCAGTTCGCGCAAGGGACCCGGCAGCACGCTCTTGCCGACGTTCTTGGCGGCGGCATAGAACTGGCCGCTCATCAGGCGCGCGAGGTAGCGATTGAGGGCGCCCACCGGCGGCGAGATCGACATGTCGTTGTCGTTCAAGACCACCAGCAGGTTGCAGTCTTCCTCGACGCCGGCGTTGTTCAGCGCCTCGAAGGCCATGCCGGCCGTCATGGAGCCGTCGCCGATCACGGCGATTGCGTGGCGCTGCTCACCTTTGAGCTTGGCGGCGGCGGCCATGCCAAGCGCCGCCGAAATCGAGGTCGACGAGTGCGCGGTGCCGAAGGTGTCGTATTCGCTTTCGTCGCGTTTCGGGAAGCCCGACAGGCCGTTCAGCTGGCGCAGCGTGGTCATGCGCTCGCGCCGGCCGGTGAGGATCTTGTGCGAATAGGTTTGATGACCCACGTCCCAGACGATGCGGTCGTGCGGCGTCTCGAACACGTAATGCAGCGCGATGGTCAGTTCGACCGTGCCCAGGTTCGAGGACAGGTGGCCGCCGGTTTTCGACACCGAGTGCAGCAGGAACTGGCGCAGCTCGTCGGCCAGCGGCGTCAGCTGCGTGCGTGGGAGCAGGCGCAGGTCGGATGGGTCGTTGATGGTTTCTAGCAGTTTCATTTAGGCCTTCCGCTGCACGATCAGGTCCGCGAGTTCGCGCAGCCGCAGTGCTTGTTCTCCGAATGGCGCCAGCGCTTCATGCGCGTCGCGCCGCAATTGCTGCGCCAACCCTTGTGACGCTTCCAGGCCGAGGATCGACACATAGGTCGGCTTGTTGTCGGCCGCATCCTTACCGGCGGTCTTGCCCAGCGTGGCCGAATCGGCGGTGGCGTCGAGGATGTCGTCGACCACCTGGAAGGCCAGGCCGACCGCGCTCGAATACGCCGTCAAGGCGGCCAGTTCCGTCTCCGTCAACTCCTTGCCGCACAGGGCGCCGAGCAGGACCGATGCGCGCAGCAGCGCGCCGGTTTTCAGCTGGTGCATGCGTTCGAGCTGTTCCAGGTTGAGGGCGAGGCCGACGCTGGCGAGGTCGATCGCCTGGCCGCCGCACATGCCGCCCGAACCGGCCGCTTGCGCCAGCAGGCGCAGCATGGCGACCTGGCGGGCTGGCGGCAGCGATTCGTTCGACGCGAGCACCTCGAACGCTTGCGCCTGCAGCGCGTCGCCGACCAGCAGCGCGGTGGCTTCGTCGTAGGCGACGTGGACGGTCGGTTTGCCGCGGCGCAGGTCGTCGTCGTCCATGCAGGGCATGTCGTCGTGCACCAGCGAATAGGCGTGGATCATCTCGATCGCACAGGCGGCGCGCGCCAATGCGGCCGAATCGGCGCCGAACAGCGCGCCGCTGGCATACACCAGCAGCGGACGCACGCGCTTGCCGCCGCCGAGTACCGTGTAGCGCATCGCTTCGTGCAGCTTCAGCGGGACCAGGTGCGCCGCCGGCAGGAAGTCGGACAGGGCATCCTCGACTTCGGCTTGCACGCCGCTCATCCAGGCGGAGAACGGCAAAACTTCAGGCAGCGCCGCCGTCATTGCATGCCCTCGCCGGCGCCGTCGGCGCTGAAGGGCTTGAGCATGTCGCCCTCCAGTACCTTGACCTGGGATTCGACCTTCTCGAGCTGGGCCGCGCAATACTTGACCAGCTCCGAGCCGCGCGCATAGGCCGCGACCGAGGCTTCCAGCGGCAATTGGCCGCCTTCCATCTGGGTGACGAGCTGGGCCAGCTCGGCCATCGCCTCTTCAAAGGAGGCTGGGGCAGCCGTCGTTCCCGCGTTAGTAATCTCTGCCATAGTGTCTTGTTCTGTTGGGCTGGCGACCCCGTCATGCGCCTTGGGTGCGCCGCACGGGAATCTAATCGCGTATTTTAAAACAATCCTAACCCTTGGGGTGGTCTGCGCGATTGCCGGGTTACCGAATAGGTAACTTCGTCTAAAGCGCGGCCGTCGCCATTTTCATGAAAACCATGCCTTTCCGGCACTTTCTGTGCCATTCCTCGCCACAATCACGCGACGGACCGCGACGGTAGAGCTTGTTGCTTGCTATAATCTCCGGTTCTGTCCGAAATACCGTATTTCCTGCTAAAAAATACTGGTCTTTGGATTCTTTCTCTTCTTTGAGGTGCTGTTTTTATAAAGGGGGGTTGGGATGTCCGATCTGGCTACCCACGCCAAGCTGGCGCGCTCGTGCGCTCAGCTTCCGGTAAATGTTTATTTTGACAATGCGCTGTTGCAGCGCGAGATCCAGCAACTGTTCCAGAAAGGCCCACGCTACGTCGGCCATGAACTGATGGTGCCGGAAACTGGCGATTTCGCGACCCTGCCTTCCGAAAACGAAGGCCGTATGCTCGTGCGCAACGCCAACGGCATCGAGGTGCTGTCCAACGTCTGCCGCCACCGCCAGGCGCTGATGTTCAATGGCCGCGGCAACGCCAATACCATCGTCTGCCCGCTGCACCGCTGGACCTACGACCTCAAGGGAGAGCTGATCGGCGCCCCGCATTTCGCGGAGACGCCCTGCCTGAACCTGGCCAAGTCGCCGCTGCAAAGCTGGAACGGCCTGCTGTTCGAGCAGAACGGCTACGACGTGATGGACAAGCTGAAAGCGATGTCGGTGTCGAAGGACCTCGACTTCTCCGGCTACCTGTTCGACCATGTCGAGATCCACGAGATCGACTACAACTGGAAGACGTTCATCGAGGTCTACCTCGAGGATTACCACGTCGAGCCCTTCCATCCGGGCCTGGGCAACTTCGTCAGCTGCGAAGACCTGACCTGGGAATTCGGGCGCGACTTCAGCGTGCAGACCGTGGGCGTGAACCGCGGCCTGCAAAAGGCCGGCTCGGCCACCTATAAAAAGTGGCAGGAGCAGGTATTGAAGTTCAACGGCGGCCAGGCCCCGAAACAAGGCGCGATCTGGCTGACGCTGTACCCGAACGTCATGGTCGAGTGGTATCCGAACGTGCTGGTGGTGTCGACCCTGTGGCCGCTCGGGCCGCAAAAGACGCGCAACGTGGTCGAGTTCTACTATCCGGAAGAGATCGCCCTGTTCGAGCGCGAGCTGGTCGAAGCCGAACGCGCGGCCTACATGGAGACTTGCGTCGAGGACGACGAGATCGCCCAGCGCATGGATGCCGGCCGCAAGATCCTGTTCGAGCGCGGCGTCAACGAGGTCGGCCCCTACCAGTCGCCGATGGAAGACGGGATGCAGCACTTCCACGAGTGGTACCGCAGCAAGATCGAGCTGTAGGCCTGCGCCTTGCCGGCTTCCCCGCCATCGGGTGAAGCCGGCGCCGCTTTTCAATGTCATCCTCGCAAGCTGCGCCAAGCGCGGCTTCGGCGTCTGTTGTATCGTCTACCTAGTTTCAATACCCCAGGAACGTAATGCCTTCACTTTGGATGCTGTTCGCCAGCTTCGCGTTTGCCGCCATGGGCGCCGGCGTCAAGCTCGCCTCCGAGTTCTACACCACCTCCGAACTCCTGTTCTACCGCGGCCTGTTCGGCTTCGTGGCCCTGTTTGCCATCGTGCGCTTCCAGGGCGGCACCTTCACCACCCCTTTCAAGAAGGAACACCTGGTGCGCAGCGCCGTCGGCGTGACCTCGCTCTGGCTGTGGTTCTTCGCCATCGGCAAACTGCCGCTGGCCACCGCCATGACCTTGAACTACATGGCGCCGATCTGGATGGCGGCCGGGCTGTTCCTGGCCGGCTGGTGGTCGAAGACGAGTACCGTCGAGTGGCCGCTGGTGCTGGCGGTGGGCGCCAGCTTCTTCGGCGTGACCCTGGTGCTGCAGCCGGCGGTCGAGACCAACCAGTGGCTGGGCGGCCTGGCCGGCATCGCCTCGTCGGTGATCTCGGCGGTTGCCTACATGCAGGTGCGCAAACTGGGGCAAATGGGCGAACCCGAATACCGCGTCGTGTTCTATTTTTCGCTGACGACGGCGGTGGCCGGCCTGGTCGGCGTGCTCGCCGGCGACGGTGCGTCGAGCGGCTTGCCCTTCCACGGCCACACCCCGGGCGGCGCCCTGCTCCTGGTAGGCATCGGCGCGGCCGCCCTGATGGCGCAGATGGCGATGACGCGCGCCTACCGCGTCGGCAAGGTGCTGGTGGTGGCGAACCTGCAGTACACCGGCATCGTCTTCTCCAGCCTGTGGGGCCTGGCGCTGTGGGGCGACCGCTTCGGCTGGCACGTGTGGCTGGGCATCGGCGTGATCCTTGCCTCCGGCATCGCGGCGACGTTCTACAATACGCGGAAGACGGCCAAAGGCGCCGCGCTGGAAAAGACCGACCCGATCGCAAGCGAACTGTGAGGAGCCCCATGTACACGACCCTGATTTCGGCCGATGATCTCGCCGCCCATATCGACGATCCGAACTGGCTGATCGTCGACTGCCGCCACGACCTGATGAATCTCGCTTACGGGCGCGAAGCCTATGCGGCCGGCCACCTGCCGCATGCGGTCTTCGCGGACATGGAGACCGAGCTGTCGGGCGCCAAGCACGGCGCGGACGGCACGTTTCGTGGCCGCCATCCGCTGCCGTCGAAAGACGCCCTGGTCGAGGTATTGCGCCGCTGGGGCGTGAACGGCGGCACGCAAGTGCTTGCCTACGACGCCCACGGCGGCATGTACGCGGCGCGCCTGTGGTGGCTGCTGCGCTGGCTCGGGCACGAGGCGGCGGCGGTGCTCGACGGCGGCTTGCCGGCCTGGCAGGCGCTGGGCCAGCCGCTGTCGTCCGATCCGCCCGACCCGCGCAGCGCCGGCACCATCGCCGTGCGCGCGCCCTTCGTGCCGACGGTGACGGTGGCCGAGGTACTGGACAATATCGAGAGCGCAGGACGCACCGTGGTCGACGCGCGCGCGGCCGACCGCTTCCGCGGCGAGAACGAAACCATCGATCCGGTGGGCGGGCATATCCCGGGCGCGAAGAACCGCTTCTTCAAGGACAACCTGCACAACGACGGACGTTTTAAAGCGCCGGAACAGCTGCGCGAAGAGTTCGGGGCCATCGTCGGCGATCCGAAGCAGGCGATCATGCAGTGCGGCTCCGGCGTGACGGCCTGCCACAACCTGCTGGCGCTGGAAGTGGCCGGCATGCCGGGCGCGGCCCTGTATCCGGGCTCGTGGAGCGAATGGAGTGCCGACCCGGCGCGGCCAGTGGCGACCGGGGCTGATTGAGTAAGACAATATGGAACGAACGACCAAACAACGCACGGCCATCCACCAATGCATCCTCGATGCCGGACGGCCGCTGGCCCCGCAGGAAATCCTCGAACACGCGCAGGGCGTGGTGCCGGGCATCGGCCTGGCCACCGTCTACCGCAACATCAAGTCGATGCTGGAGGCGGGCGAAATCATCACGGTCTCGCTGCCCGGCAGCGGCGACCGCTACGAGATCGCAGGCCACCACCACCATCATCATTTCCACTGCCGCTCCTGCGACCGCGTGTATGAAGTGCATGCCTGTCCCGGCGACATGCAGAAGCTGACGCCGGAGGGCTTCGTGCTCGAATCGCACGAGCTGACCTTGTATGGCTTGTGCAGCGCGTGCAAGGGTTCGTAGGGTGGGCACTCGTGCCCACGCGGTACCACGCGTGATCATCGAGACGTGTCCGACGATGCCAATCGATGATCAACCGGCGTACCGCGTGGGCACAAGTGCCCACCCTACGGGAATTGCCGGTACCGGTTTCAATGCCCCGTCGGGCAGCGCCGGCAAAACGCATGGTTGCGCCGGTGCGCCATCAACAGCAGCACGCTGCTGGTCACGGCCAGCGCGGTCTCGGCACCCTGCCCCAGCCGCGGACCGGCCACCAGCACCGCCAGCAGGAACAGCGCCAGCCCGGCGCCGCCCAGCAGCAGCGGGCGCCGGTCGCGGTGCGCGATAAAACCCGGCACCAGCGCCAGCAGCACGGGCACGGTCACGCCGGCCAGCAGCAGGTCGTGCAGGTGGTGGTGCTCCTCGCCCAGCCCGAGCAGGGGAAAAGCCGCCAGCAGCAGCGGCATCGCCAGGCAGTGCACCAGGCACAGGCTCGATGCCGCCATGCCGGCGTAGTCGGCGAACCTGATCAACCCTTTCATCGGAACTGCCATCGTCAGAACAGCAGGCGCACGCCGGCCGTCAGGTTACGCCCGGTCAGCGGCGCCGCGCGCTTGATGAACGAGGTGTGGCTGAACGCCAGTTCGTCGGTCAGGTTGTTGAGGCGCGCGTAGAGCTGCGCCGGCAGGCCGCCGATGCGGGTGGTGTAGTGGGTGCCGACGTTGAGCATGTTGTAGCCGGCGGTCGGCGTCTCGAACGCGGCGACGTAGTCCTGGGTGCCGGTGCGGATCAATTCGACCATGCCATGCCAGGCCTGCCAGTGCGCGTTCACGCGCGCGCCGATGCGGTGCGGAGCGATGCGCGGGATGTTGCGGCTGCCGGCGCCGCCGTCATCAAACTTGGCGCGGACGTAGTCGCCGAACAGCGTCGCATCCAGGCTGGGCGAGAACTTGTGGCGCAGCTCCCCTTCCAGGCCCGTGAAGGTGGCGTCGCGCTGGGCGTATTCGACCAGCTGAAAGCCTTCGTGGTTGTCGAGCGTGTTGGCGTAGATGTAGTTGCCCATCTTGTTGCGGAAGGCGCTCAGCGAGAAGGTGGTGGCGCCGGCGAACTTGCGCAGCGTGAGATCCAGGTTGTTCGAGGTTTCCTTGTCCAGGTTCGGGTTGCCGAGCTCCCAGGTGCTGGTGGCCAGGTGGGCGCCGTCGGCGTACAGCTCTTCGGCGGTGGCCAGGCGGTGGGTGCGCGCGACCGACGCGCGCAGCGAATAATCGGGGCGGAATTTCCACACTGCGCCCAGCGCGACCGAGGTGCCATGCGCCTTGCTGTCGGACTGGGTCGCGCTGTCGACGGCGATCTTTTGCCATTCGTGGCGCGCGCCCGCTTCGAAGCGCCAGTCGCCCAGCTTGTATTCCTCGGTGACGAAAACGGCGTGCTTTTTCGTGACGGTTGGCGGGACGTAGGCTTCTTCGCCGGCGGTGTTGAAATCGCGGTAGGAGGTCTGGGCGCCGACTACGCCGCGCCAGCCGCCCAGCGGCACGTGTTCGAGTTCGACGCGGGCGTCGCGGCCCTTGTTGAAGAAGCTGGTGGCAATCGCCCCCTCTTCCAGTTCGTCGTGGCGGTAATCGGTGAACGAGGCGCGCAGGCGCGCCGCGGTGATGCCGGCGAGCGGATTGCGGATTTCGCCGCGCACGTCCCAGCGGTCGCTGTCGAGTTTCACGACCGGGACTTCACCGGCTTCGTGGTCATGCTCGTGTTCGTGCTCTGCACCTTCGTGCTCATCACCTTCGTGATTATGGCCTTCGTGGCCGCCGCAATGCAGGTGGTCGCCATGCGGATGGCAGCTGCCGAATTCGTGGTTGTGCCCAGGGATGCCGTATTCGGTGCGCTCCTTGGTGTAGGCAGCGCCGAGGAAGCCGCGCTCACCCACCCATGACAGGCCGACGCTGCCCGTTTCGGATTCTTTAAAACTGCCGCCGACGCGGCGACCCTCATCCCAACCGTCGCCGACGCGGTAGGCGTCGGCATCGCGCTTGACGCCCTCGGCGTGAAGCGCGAGGTTGTTCCCCAGCGCGCCGGTCGCTTCGAAGGCGCCGGTCTTTTCGCGCGCGGCCGAATTAGCGCGCAGTTCCATGCTGCCCTCGAACGGCTTGCCTGGCATCTCGGTCGGGATCTTGCGGTCGATGACATTCACCACGCCGCCCACCGCGCCGCCACCATAGGCCAGCGCCGACGGGCCGCGCAGCACTTCGATGCGCTCGGCCAGCACGGGTTCGAACGCGACCGCGTGGTCGGGGCTGATCGTCGACGCATCCTGGATCTCGGCGCCGTCGGACAGGATTTTCACGCGCGGGCCATCCATGCCGCGGATTACCGGGCGGCTGGCGCCGGCGCCGAAATGGCTGGAGGTGATGCCGGGCTGGTTGTTCAGGGTCTCGCCCAGCGTCGACTCGCGTGCGCGCACCAGTTCGCCGCCGCCGAGTGAGGTCACCGGCGTGATCATGTCGTCGCCCAAGAGGCCGAGCGCGCTGGCCGAAATCACCACCGTCGGGATGCTGTCGGGATCGGTGTGCGGGCGGCCGCCCTCCGATTGGGCATGGGCGAGCGGTGCGCCGAAAGCACACAGGAGGGCCAGCGCGAGCGGGGTCGGTTTGCAGGTCGGGAGCGGCATGTTCAGGGTCCTTGTCGATAATTGGCTGCGCGTGAAGACGTCGTCTCTCCGCGCTTTTGGTAATGATAAGCCATTATCATTAAATGCTCAAGAACGGTTTTCTGGCGAACGCGGTCATGGGACAGGTACCGCGTGGGCTCGGGGCGCCCACCCTGTAAAGGCAAATTAGAAATGTCCGGTCGCAGCAAATTAGAAATGTCCGGTTTTTCGGTCATGCCT
>NZ_JACYUY010000035.1 GCF_014842025.1 Massilia sp. CFBP 13721 | reverse complement strand
CAGCGTCTATGAACGCACAATGGCAGAGAAAGAACTTATCGTCGTGTCCGAAATTACTTGACCACTACATGATGCATACACATCTCCACCACTTGTTGGTTTTCATAGAGACCGGTGGACGGCCTGGTGCGAATGTGGAGTAGCAGATCTTTGCCAGGTTCACCGAGTTCGCATGTTGAGGCCGATATCTACGCGTGAGGTTCTCAATGCCTGTGTATTGCCTTCCAGGCTGCATACGGTCGCACACGATAGCGCGCCAGTACGCCCTCGTGCAGACGCTTGAGTTCTTCGACGATCAGCGGCTGCACGCTAGAGCGCTCAGGCTCTGGGACATCGCGCGCCACGGATCGCTGGATTCTGGCGAGTGGCTCGTTTTCCGGATGCAGGATGATCTCGCGGATGGTCTGCTTGATCAGGTCACGCCAGGCCAGGCGCAGGGGGGGCGGGTTTGGCCAGGTTCTGCTTCAGGGCGAGGACCGGTGCCAGACGCGATACTCTTCAGTAAGTCATCAGCAGCTGACATGATTGATTGGCGCGGTTGGGGAAGAGATGGCGCTATTGTGGCGCGGTTCTCGGAACTGCGCCAGATTAACGCCGCGATGATGGCGCGGTTGGAGCCGGCTTCGCTCATTCGAACGTGCGGCTGATATCCTTTCCAGGTATCGGACCCGACGCCAGATCCAGCATGCCAACGTAAGTCAGCGCCTCGCCTCAAGCGCCCCCACACACTGCTGCGGTACAATATCGCTCCCGCAAGCGCGGCGCCCCAAGCCGCCGCCCTGACTCTTCTTCGCACCATGACGCTCGAAACAACTTCCCTGCCTGCTCCAGGTAGCCGCCGCCTGTCGGTTGCTCCCATGATGGACTGGACCGACCGCCACTGCCGCGTCTTCCACCGCCAGATCACGCGCCATACCTGGCTGTACACCGAGATGGTGACCACCGGCGCCCTGGTGTACGGCGACGTCGAACGCCACTTGCGCTACGACGAGATCGAGCATCCGATCGCGTTGCAGCTGGGCGGCAGCGAGCCGGCCGACCTGGCGAAAAGCGCGAAGCTGGGGCAGGAGTGGGGCTATGACGAGATCAACCTGAACTGCGGCTGCCCGTCCGAGCGCGTGCAGCGCGGCGCGTTCGGCGCCTGCCTGATGAACGAGCCGCAATTGGTGGCCGACTGCGTAAAAGCCATGCGCGACGCGGTGTCGATCGACGTGACGGTAAAACACCGGATCGGCATCGACAAGAACGAGGAATATGGTTTCGTGCGCGATTTCGTCGGCACGATTGCCGACGCCGGTTGCCGCACCTTCATCGTTCACGCGCGCAATGCCGTCCTGAAGGGCCTGTCGCCCAAGGAAAACCGCGAAATCCCGCCGCTGCGCTACGAGGTGGCGTATGAGCTGAAACGCGAGTTTCCCGAACTGGAAATCATCATCAACGGCGGCGTGAAGAGCGACGACGAGATCGCGCTGCACCTGCAGCACCTCGATGGCGTCATGCTCGGGCGCGAGGCCTACCACAACCCCTACCTGATGGCGAACTGGGATGCGCGCTTCTATGGCGACACGGCCGCCCCGAAGACGCGCGCCGAGGTGCTGGCGGCGATGGTGCCGTATATCACGGCCCAACTGGCGCAATATGGTCCGCTCGGCCTCAAGCTCAACAGCATCACGCGCCACATGCTGGGCCTGACCGCCGGCCTGCCGGGTGCACGCGCCTTCCGCCAGATGCTGTCCGATCCGAAGAAGCTGGCCGGCGCCGACCCACGCCTGCTCCTCGAAGCGGCGGCCCACATCCGCAACATGTAATGCAGTAGCGGGCAGGGCCCTTGGCGGCCCGCTATCTTTCCATCTTTCCTTCCGCTTCCGCACCGACTCACTCTCGCCGGCGGCTGCCGCACGCCTGTGCTGTTGGCACCTGTCTCACATTATTTTCCGCACATCATCCTATGTAGTGAGATTTACAAGAACGAGCGTGCCAATTTTCTTGCGTGTAGGAAATTTACTACACGGAAACCAAAATTGTGTAGACAGATCGTTCCTGCGCTTGCTCTACGGCAAGAGCCAATCCATAATTTGTCCACTGAGTTGACGAATGGCAATGGATGTTCGTCTTCTATGCAGTTGCACAATGTTAGCGTTTCGGCTGCAAGACCGCACCGGGCACATCTGACCAGGAGACAGGAAGCAAAATGAATGTATCGAAGATGAAAGTCGGCATGCGCCTCGGACTGGGCTTCGCCCTGGTGCTGGTGCTGCTCGTGACGGTCACCGTGGTCGGCATCGTGCGCATGGCGCAGATCCAGGACCGTCTTGACCATGTGGTCAGCGTCAACAACGTGTCGAGCCGCGCCGTCATCGAAATGCGCAACAACGTGCAGGACCGCCTCGCATCGCTGCGCGTGCTGACGCTGATGACCGAAGCGACCGAGATGGAACCGGAACTCAAGAAGTTCAAGGAACAGACCGCCCAGTACGACGCGGCGCAGAAAAAGCTGAGCGGCATCTTTGCCGCCGCCGGCAGCGACACCGAAAAGGCGCTACTGGCCGAGATCAAGGGCCATGAAGCGGTCGCCATGCCGGCGATTGCCAAGGCGTCGGAACTGTATCTCGCCAACGACGCCATGAGCGCCACCCGCGTCATGATCAAGGAAGTGCGTCCGGTCCAGAAGAAGTGGACCGAAGCGCTCGACAAGCTGGTCGCCATGGAAGACACGCAAAGCGCGCAGAGCCAGCGCGACGCCGAGTCCGCCTTTGCCAACACCCGCAACTTCATGCTGTTCATGCTGCTGGCGGCCGTCGCCATCGGCGTGGCCGCGGCCTGGATCATCACCCGCGGCCTGATCAGGCAGCTGGGCGGCGAGCCGGACTACACCACGAAAATTGCCGGCAGCATCGCCCACGGCGACCTGGCCGTCGTCATCGATACCCGCACCGCCGAAAAGGGCAGCCTGCTGGCCGAGATGAACGAAATGCGCAACAGCCTGGTGCGCATCGTTGGCCAGGTGCGCCGCGGCACCGAAACCATCGGCACCGCCTCGCGCGAAATCGCCGCCGGCAACATCGACCTGTCTTCGCGTACTGAACTGCAGGCCAGCTCGCTGGAAAAGACCGCCTCGGCGATGGAAACCCTGACCACCACCGTGCGCCAGAACGCCGAACATGCCCGTGAAGCCAACCAGCTCGCGGCCAGTGCCTCGGACGTGGCGCGCAAGGGCGGCGACGTGGTCTCGCAAGTGGTCGGTACGATGGGCGAGATCAACAGCTCGGCCAACAAGATCGCCGACATCATTAGCGTGATCGACGGCATCGCCTTCCAGACCAACATCCTGGCGCTGAACGCGGCAGTCGAAGCGGCCCGTGCCGGCGAGCAGGGCCGCGGCTTTGCGGTCGTGGCCTCGGAAGTGCGCAACCTGGCGCAGCGTTCGGCGGCGGCGGCGAAAGAGATCAAGACCCTGATCGGCGACTCGGTCGAGAAGGTCGAGCGCGGCAGCAAGCTGGTCGGCCAGGCCGGCGTGACGATGGAAGAAGTCGTGGCCAGCGTCAAGCGCGTGACCGACATCATGGGCGAGATCGCCAGCGCCAGCGCCGAGCAGAGCGCCGGCATCGAGCAGGTGAACATGTCGATCATCGAGATGGACAGCATGACCCAGCAGAACGCGGCCCTGGTCGAGGAAGCGGCAGCCGCAGCCCAGAGCCTGCAGGATCAGGCGGGCGAACTGAGCCGCGTGGTGAGCATCTTCAGGCTGGTCGAAGGCGAGCAGCACGTTATCGAACCGGTGCCGGCGGCGCCTGCCTCGGTAACGGCGCCGCAGTTGCCCGCGGTGCGCACCCCGGCAGCACGCCCGGCGCGTCCTGCAATCAAGAAGAGCGCAAGCGCCGCAGCACCCGCCAAGCCGAAGAAGTCGCCGGTTGCCGCGGGCAGCGACGACTGGGAAGAATTCTGATTTTAATTACGGCATCCGCCGGACTCACTGAAAGACCGCAGGCAGTCAGCGGCACATTAACTAGAACCACAAAGTAGAACTACAAAGGAACGATAATCATGAAAAAGATCAACCTGAGCATCATCGCCTTCGCTTTCTCCGCCTTCGCCGGCGCGGCCTTCGCAGGCGAAACGCCAGCGTCGTTCGACCCAGCCAAGTGCAAGGTCGAATACCCGAAAGCGTCGCTGATGAACGAAGAGCAGGGCACGACCACGATGTCGTTCCTCGTCAATGCCGACGGCAGCGTCGCCGATTCGAAGCTGGACAAGTCGAGCGGCTTCAAAGGCCTCGACAACGCCGCCAAGAAAGGCCTGTCGGCCTGCAAGTTCAAGCCGGGCCTGAAGGACGGCGCGCCAGCCCAGACCTGGGCCAAGGTCGACTACGCATGGAAGCTCGACTGATTTCCTGCTTTATCTGCATCAACGACAGCCGGCCTTGCGCCGGCTGTTTTGTTTATTGCGGCCCATCTGTGCGCCTGGAGAAAGTGCACCGAAGTAGCATCAAGTTTCCAACCTGTTAATGAAATCAGGCCAAATGTATCGATTGTAAGCACTTGCATCAAAGCTACTGTGCGCTGGAACGTTTGGCTATAGTGATCTCACACCGAACCGAAAGGAGCACTACCATGAAACGAATCCTCTTCACTGTCGCCGCTGCCATCATCAGCACTGCCGCCTTCGCCCCGGTGGCACAAGCGCAACACACCCGCACCGAGGTGATCGTCGTGCAAAAGGCGCCGCCTGCACTGCGCCGCGAAGCGATCCCTGCGGCACGCCGCGGCTATGAATGGGTGCCTGGCTACTGGAACTGGACCGGCCGCCGCTATACCTGGGTTGGCGGCCACTACGAGAAAGTTCGCGCCGGCTACGTCTATGCCCGCCCGGAATGGCGCCGTGATCGCGGCGGCTGGGTCCTCGACCGCGGCGGCTGGCGCAGTGGTGACCGTGTTGCCGGTCCAGGCCGCGACCGTGACGGCGACGGCATCCCGAACCGCCACGATGCGCGTCCAAACAACCCGAACCGTTATTGATCGGGCGGCGCCGGTGACAGCCGGCGCATGAAACGAACAGGCCACCTGCCGCTCGCCGCCAGGTGGCCTTTTTCATGGGCGGGTGAATTTTCAATTGCGCCCGGTTCTGGCGGATTTACCAATTACAATATCGGACCTTACTATTTTCAAAGATATGCTGAACCCGACCAACGCACGCCGCAGCAATGTCTTCGCCCGCCTGGTTGCCGGCACAATACTGACCATACTGTTTACTGCCTGCGCACAGGCGGCGCCGGTGCCGGTGCCGGTTCCGGTTCCAGTCCGTATAGGCCTCGACGCCGAATTCGGCCTCGACAACAGCACCTCGGCCCAGGCCGTGGAACTGGGCCTGCGCACGGCGATCGGCGAAATCAACCGCGGCGGCGGTGTGCTGGGTGGGCGGCCCATCGAACTCGTCACGAAAGACCACCGTTCACTGCCGGCGCGCGGCATTCGCAACATCGAAGAGTTCGCGCGCATGCCCGGCCTGGTCGCCGTCTTCGGCGGCAGGTTCAGCCCGGTCATCATCGAGGAATTGCCGACCCTGAAGGCGAGCAAAACCCTGTTCATGGCGCCCTGGTCGTCGGCCGACATGATCGTCGATAACGGCATGCACCCGAATTACGTCTACCGCCTGTCGCTGCGCGACAGCCTGGCCATGCCCAAGCTGCTCGACACGGCGCGCAAGCGCGGTCTGAACCATGTCGGGCTACTGCTGACGAACACGTCCTGGGGCCGCAGCAACCTGGCGGCGGCGGAAAAATTCGTCGCTGCCAACAAGGACATCCGCATCGTGCAGACCGCCTGGTACAACTGGCGCGACCAGACCCTGGTGGCCAGGTACAAGGCCTTGCGCAATGCCGGCGCCCAGGCGATCGTGCTGGTGGCGAACGACGACGAGGCGGCCGTGCTGGTGCGCGAAGTCGCCGCGCTGCCGAGAGCCGAACGCATGCCGATCTTGAGCCATTGGGGCGTGACCGGCGGCGAGTTCACGCGCCAGGCGGGCCCGGCCTTGCACCAGGTCGACTTTTCCGTGATCCAGACCTTTTCGTTCTTCAAGGCCGACAAGGAGCGGCTGAACCACTTCATGCGCAACCTGGCCGCGGTCTCGCCGATCCGCCGCATCGAAGACATCCAGGGTCCGGTCGGCGTGGCGCACAGCTACGACCTGATGCATATCCTGGCCAAGGCGATCAACCAGGCCGGCAGCACCGACCGTAAGGCGGTACGCGACGCCCTGGAAAAGCTGCGCGCGCACCGCGGCCTGATCAAGTCGTATGCGCCGCCGTTCACCCCGGCGCGCCACGAAGCGCTGGACGCGCGCGAACTGCTAATGGCGCGCTACCGTAGCGACGGCGTGCTGGTGCCGACCGGCGACCGATGATGATGTGGTCGACCTTGCGCGCGGCGAGCCTGACCCAGCGCTTCGCGATCGCCTCGGCCATCCTCACCGCCGCTGCCGTGCTGCTGGTGACGGCCGCCTCGGTCTGGCTGGTCGACCGCCAGCACGACACCGCGGTGGCGCTGATGCAGCAGCGCGAAACCGCAGTCCATGCGCGCACCGTGGGCAGTACGCTGGCCACGCTGGCGTCGCGCATGGGCGACGTCGCCAACAGCCCGATCCTGGCCACCGGCCTGGTCGACAGCGCCGGCCGCGAAACCTACCTGGCGCCGTTCCTCACCAGCCTGCGCCAGGTCAACGGCATCAAGGTGCAGGTCTTGTTCACCGATTTCGAAGGCAAGCCGATCGCCGGCAATGGCCTCGAACGCTTCGACGCCGAGCAACTGGCCTGGCTGCGCGCGCGCATCGACCAGGGTAGCGAAGGCGCAGCCATCTTCGAGCGGCCCGAGGGCGCGGAACTGGTCGGCACCAACCTGCTGCGCTATTCGCGCACCAACACGCCGGAGGGTGCGCTGGTCTACAAGATCAGGATGAAGGACTTGCGGCCGGTGCCGTCTTCGGAATTGACCTGGGGCGGCAAGGCGGTGGCAACGGGCGGTCCCGGGTTGGAGATGCCAGTGGACGTGCCGGCCGAATTCGGCCATTTGGCCTTGAAACTGAAGGTCGACATGTCCGGCCTCAGTGCGCCGCTGCAAACCCCCTGGTCGCAGTACAGCCTGATCGGCGGCATCGCCGCGCTGCTGGCGCTGGTCGTGTTCCTGCTCGGTTCGCGCCTGTCGCTCGGCCTGACCCAGGACTTGCGCAAGCTCGAACAGTTCGCGGGCAGGCTGGGCGAAGAGGGCATCGGCGAAGCGCGCGCCGAACTGGTCGGCAGCAGCGAAACCGTGACTCTGGCGCGCTCGATCAACCGCATGCTCGACCACCTGCACCGCCAGCAGGCGCACCTGCAGCGCGAGCACGAGCGAAAAGACGAATTCCTCGCCATGCTCGCCCATGAGCTGCGCAATCCGCTGGCCCCGATCAGCAGTGCCGCCCAGCTGCTGCGCGTGCTGTACGCCGACGTCCCGCGCATCAAGGACACCAGCGACATCATCAGCCGCCAGGTCACGCACATGACGCACCTGGTCGACGACCTGCTCGACGTCTCGCGCGTCACGCGCGGCCTGGTCACCATCAACAAGACGCAGGTCGAACTCGGCGCCGTGCTGCGTGAAGCGGTCGAGCAGATCATGCCCGTCATCAAAGCCAGAGGCCACCACCTGACGCTCGATATCGTGCCGCAGCAGATGCCGGTGAACGGCGACCGCACCCGGCTGATCCAGGTGGCGGCCAACCTGCTGAACAACGCAGCCAAATACACGCCCAACGGCGGCCAGATCGTCGTCTCGCTGCAGCAGCAGGACGGCGCCGCGGTGCTGCAGGTGCGCGACAACGGCATCGGCATCGGTCCTGATTTGCTGCCGGTCGTATTCGACCTGTTCACCCAGGCCGAACGTACCCCCGACCGCGCCCAGGGCGGCCTCGGGCTCGGGCTGGCGCTGGTGAAGAAGCTGGTCGAACTGCATGACGGACGCGTGGAAGCGCGGAGCGGCGGGCAGGGGCAGGGCAGCACGTTCAGTATTTGCCTGCCCTTGCTGCCGGTTGCCGCCGGCGTGGTCACCGCTGCGCCTGCTGCGCTGGTACCGGCAGCCACCGGCGCCATGCGCATCCTGGTGGTCGACGACAATGTCGACGCGGCCGCCACCTTGTCGATGCTGCTGGAAGCCGCCGGGCATCAGGTCACCGTCGAGCATTCAGCGCACGCGGCCCTGGCGACCGCCGCGCAGGGCGCGTTCGAGGTCATCCTGCTCGATATCGGCTTGCCCGACATGAGCGGCCACGAACTGGCCGGCGCCCTGAAACAGCTGCCGCGCTGCGCTGGTAGTGCGCTGGTGGCCGTCAGCGGCTATGGGCAGGCGCAGGACCGGAGGATGTCGCAAGAGGCGGGATTTGCGGCGCACCTGGTCAAGCCGGTGGGGGCGGGGGAGTTGATCGAGACCATCGGAAGGGTGCGGCCGGGCCGGGAAGAACAGGCAATGCCGCCGCTCACCGGATCAGAACGCTAGACACTTGCCGGCTTGGCGTGCCGCATGAGATGTGTCGCACGATAAACAGTATTGTCACAATCCCATCAGAATTATCATCTGAGCATTTATTATGCTGATGAGTTCAATGGTGGAGATGTGGATGTTTGAAAAAGGAAATAAGGTCCGGCGCAAAGGCAGCGGGACGATCATGACTGTACGGCGGGTGGGTAACTTCAGTCCGGTTGCAGCGAACGGCGTCGATTGCGTGTGGATGGATGACAAGCGCAAGCGTTACAGCGCCGTGTTCGATGCGGCCGAGCTCGAGCAGGTAAGTGCTGCGCAGGAGCGGCGCCAGTTGCAAGGTGTGCGCTTGCAGCCGGGTGGCGTTGGACGGCTGCGGCGCACGGGCGCCACTGAGCACGAGTAGCCGAACCGTTTAGGTCCAGGTTAATAAGAAAAAGGGTCACACGCCGAAGCATGTAACCCTTTGTTTTTACTGCCGAATTCTTGGGGTGGCTTATGGGAGACCACTGGCCACATCAAATCATCTGGATGCGCGGGGCGTCAAGGCAGTTGCTCCACAGGTCTGTGTGACGGATTGTGTTACAGAAGCAGTCCCCTTGTAATGCCCGCTGTTTCGTTCATGTCGTTGCCGACGAGGCTCGTTTTCGTCGCTATCGCGTACCCTGCCCGGTCTTGCTTCCGGCCGACGGCCGAGGCGCCAGACTAACTCCAGACGAACGCCACATGTTCCTTGTCTCTATCGTCGACGACGAAAGCTCGTACGTACATGCGAAAATTTTCAGCGACATAGACTTCAGTGCGGAACACCTTGATTGCCGAAGCGTCAACGTGATGCCGCCGAAGATGCTCTGCCATCCCAGCCCGGTAAGCATCCACACATTTACGCACTCGTGGCGGGAGGTCGCGCGAATCTTCGGCGTCGGCTGGAATCCAGTTGATAATCACCTTCTCGCCGCGTCGCTCTCTGGCCAGCCTGTACACGTCCTCGTAGACGAAGGCACCGTCAACGTAGTTCATTTCGCTCATGAAGGAGTGCGACCAGTTATGCGCCATCGAGCGGATAAGTTTGTACTTCATCTAGCCGTCTTCCCAGTCGGCTGCAATGCCCGCCGTTGGTGTCCCGTCCATGGCTGTCTCAAGCGAGCACCTCGCCAGTGCCGACTACCTGCCGACCCTCCAGCACATCGAACTCAACGCCTGGCGTAAGCGCTGAATAGTCTACGGCAGGTTCGTAAATCAAAACCGCGTCCGCGCATGCAGACTCTCCCGGCGTTACCGCATCGGCCGGCCCATTACACAGCACAACGCCAAGGTACTCGCCTCCGCTGACGCGGAGATGCGGGCGGTAGACGCCCGAGCGGAGATTGGCTGCCGTCGCTCGGCCTCCGTCTGCCTCAGTTTTGAACTGAATCTGGACTCTCACGGTCTTCTGCTGCATATCGCTTTCCAACATATCGGTATCGGCGACCTCATCGGCATTGCGATTCGATGAACTGATGGAAGTCCGGGAACTCGTGTTTGGCGTCTTCCATGACCTCATGTGCGGACCGGTCAGGGACAGCATTCTTCCTTGCGAACTCCGCGAGCTGCGGCTGAGCTATCCGGGGCTCTTCTGGAAAAGACGCCGCTTCGCAAGGTCCGAGTCCGGCCGCAAGAAGCCAGAGATAGTCATGGAAGCTACGAGCTACCACGGCAGTTTCGCCCTCAGACCCCATGAATACAACTGGCTGTTCCAGCAAGTCGGCGTCCTGTCGGACGGTCCAGAATGCCGCGTACCCGCCCGAGCCATCTTGCCCAAACACGCGAAAGTGTGAGCCATCGGCAACGGAGTTACCCGTCCAAGCTCGAAACCATCGTTCAGTCTCGTCAGCCGGAAGGAATTCATCAAAAGGCTCGAACTCGATGCCAGCTCCATCTGCATAGTCATACTCCAGCCGATTTGCCTGAGCTAACAGTTCTGGAAATTGGGTTTCCTTGGACATTGTTACATCTCCTCAGGTTGACCGGCAGGTCTGTTCAGAATCGACTTGGTATTCAAGCGAAAAGTTGCAGTTTAGCCAATGTATTGCTCGGTGCACAGTGGTCAGGACTACGTGATTTCGAGCAGATAAATGCGTGGTGCCTATACGGCTCATCCTCGCGGCCCTTGGTTTCGGGTAATGGGTGGAAGCCACTAACTTCTTCCTATACCTCCTGCACCACAAGAACCGGCATGCGTCTACAAGTCAACATTTGCAGGCTTATTTTAGCCCTCGGGTTACGCTGAGGTTACATGCCAAAGCGGGTATTCTAAAAAGCAAAAAGCCCAGTTCGAAAACTGGGCTAAGTGCTTGAATTCTTTGGGGTGGCTGATGGGACTCGAACCCACGACAACAGGAATCACAATCCTGGACTCTACCAACTGAGCTACAGCCACCATTGTCTTGCTTAACTATCTCTGCACTGCCGAGACAGAACAAGATTATACAAACTCCGGGGCAAACTGGCAACTCTAATTGTTCTGTCCGATCAACATGCCGCGCAGCCCATCCGCGATGACTTCATGCGTCGGCGGATCGATACCGAGCAGCGACGAGAAGGCAGCTGACAAAGCAGTGCTGCTCGCGCTCGTGTAGCCATCGAGACGCGCAGGAACGTCGCTGGCCGCGCGTGCGATGCCACCGGCCGCCAGCAGCCGCGCCAGCTGGCGTGCCACGGCCTCGCCGGTATCGATCAGCGTCACCGGGCGCGCGGTGGCGGCGGCGATCAGGCGTTCGATCGAGGCTTGCACCAGCGGATAGTGGGTACAGCCCAGCACCAGCGTGTCGGCGCCGGCCTCCAGTAGCGGGGCGATGAAGCGCTGCAGCAGGGCGTCGGTCTCGTTCGATTCGAGGGTGCCGAATTCGATCTGGTCGGCCAGGCCGTGGCAGGGCTGCAGGAGGAAGCGGGCGCCGGTCGTCTCTGCCACCTGGTCGCGCAGCAGCAGGAATTTGGCGCCGGCCAGTGTGCGTTCGGTGGCGAGCACGCCGACGATGCCGTTGCGGCTGGCGGCGGCGGCCGGTTTCAGGCCCGGCTCGACGCCGACGATGGGAATGCCGGGATAGCGTGCGCGCAGGGCGGCGATGGCGGCAACGGTCGCGGTGTTGCAGGCGACGACGATGGCTTTGGCGCCCTGGTCGATGAAGAATGCGCCGATGGCGAGGACGCGTTCGGTGACGCGGTGTTCGGGTTTGTCGCCGTAGGGGGCGAAGCCGGAATCGGCGAAGTAGAGCAGATGTTCGTGCGGGAGTTGCGCGCGGATGTGGCGCAGGACCGAGAGGCCTCCGACGCCGGAGTCGAAGATGCCGATGGGGGCGTCGGGCGAGGGGTGGACTGTGGTCATATGGGTGCTAACTGCAATGCGCCACGCGAACTTGGGTTGAACGCGTGGGCGGGAAACCCGCCCACCTTACGGCCCTGATCGACGGTTACCGGTGGAGGCAACCGTTGGCGCAGGGTTTAGATCGCGTTGACCGGAATGCCTTTCAGCGATTCAATCTTGGCCGACCATTCCTTCGGTCCGGTAGTGTGCACCGAGGTGCCGGTCGAATCGACGGCGACGGTGACCGGCATGTCCTGCACGTCGAACTCGTAGATCGCTTCCATGCCGAGGTCTTCGAAGCCGACCACCTTGGCCGACTTGATCGCCTTCGACACCAGGTAAGCCGAGCCGCCGACCGCCATCAGGTAGGCCGACTTGTGCTTCTGGATTGATTCGATCGCCATCGGGCCGCGCTCGGCCTTGCCGATCATCGAGATCAGGCCGGTCTTCTCCAGCATCATGTCGGTGAACTTGTCCATGCGCGTGGCGGTCGTCGGGCCTGCCGGGCCGACGACTTCGTTGCCGACCGGGTCGACCGGGCCGACGTAATAGATCACGCGGTTGGTGAAGTCGACCGGCAGCTGCTCGCCACGGGCCAGCATGTCCTGGATGCGCTTGTGGGCAGCATCGCGGCCGGTCAGCATCTTGCCGTTCAGGAGCAGGGTCTGGCCCGGCTTCCACGATGCGACTTCTTCTTTCGTCAGCGTGTTGAGGTCGACGCGCTTCGACTTCTCGGTGTCCGGGGTCCAGTTCACGTCAGGCCAGGTCGACAGCGCCGGCGGTTCGATGTACGACGGACCCGAGCCGTCGAGCACGAAGTGGGCATGGCGGGTGGCGGCGCAGTTCGGGATCATGGCGACCGGCTTCGATGCGGCGTGGGTCGGGTACATGTTGATCTTCACGTCGAGCACGGTCGTCAGGCCGCCCAGGCCCTGGGCGCCGATGCCGAGCGCGTTGATCTTGTCGCACAGTTCGATCCGCAGTTCTTCGAGCTTGTTCTGCGGGCCGCGCTGCTTCAGTTCGTACATGTCGATGTCTTCCATCAGCGACTCTTTCGCCATCAGCATCGCCTTTTCGGCGCTGCCGCCGATGCCGATGCCGAGCATGCCCGGCGGGCACCAGCCGGCGCCCATCAGCGGCACGGTCTTCATGACCCAGTCGACCAGCGAATCGGACGGATTGAGCATGACGAACTTGGTCTTGTTTTCCGAGCCGCCGCCCTTGGCTGCGACCTTCACGTCGACGGTATTGCCCTCGACCAGTTCCATGTGGACCACGGCCGGGGTGTTGTCCTTGGTGTTCTTGCGTTCGAAGTGCGGGTCGGCCACGATCGAAGCGCGCAGCTTGTTGTCGGCGAAGTTGTACGCGCGGCGCACGCCTTCGTTGACGGCGTCGGTGACGGTACCGCTGAAACCTTCGAAGCGCACGCCCATGCCGATTTTCAGGAACACGTTGACGATGCCGGTGTCCTGGCAGATCGGACGCTTGCCTTCGGCGCACATGCGCGAGTTGGTCAGGATCTGCGCGATCGCGTCTTTTGCGGCCGGGCTCTGCTCGGTCTCGTAGGCGCGCGCCAGGTGCTGGATGTAGTCAGCCGGGTGGTAATAGCTGATGTACTGGAGCGCAGCGGCGACCGATTCGATCAGGTCTTCCTGTTTGATGACTGTCATGACAATTCTCTTGTGATGTTAGTGGTGTTTAGGCTGGTGATGCGTGGAAGTGGTAATGCGGTCGGTCCAGGAAATGGCCAGGGCCGAGAGCAGGAACGCGCAGTGGATCACCGTTTGCGCGATCAAAACTTTTTCGTCGTAGCTGCCCGCGTTGATGAAGGTTTTCAGCAGGTGGATCGACGAAATGCCGATGATGGCCATGGCCAGCTTGGTCTTCAGCACCGAGGCGTTCACGTGCGACAGCCACTCGGGCTGGTCCGGATGGCCTTCCAGGTGCATGCGCGAAACGAAAGTCTCGTAGCCACCGATGATCACCATGATCAGCAGGTTCGAGATCATGACCACGTCGATCAGGCCGAGCACGACCAGCATGATCGTCGTTTCCGTCAGCTTTTTCGGACCGTTGGTCATGCCGACGGCCTCGAGGATGTGGTTCAGCGAGTTGACGTTGCCAAAGGCGGCGCCAATCAGGTCTTTCAGCTCGACCCAGAAATGGAAGACGTACACGCACTGCGCCAGGATCAGGCCCAGGTAGAGCGGCAGTTGCAGCCAGCGGCTGGCGAAGATCAGGCTATTTAAAGGGGTGAGCTTGCGGTGTGGAATGTGGGGCGGATTATGCGACATCAGGTGAAGCTCCAGGAGTGCGTCGAAAATACAGCCCATCATTTTACACCTCTGGCGCACGCTTGCAGATGGCCGTGTCGGTTTGGTCGGGCGTTGGTAAAATCGCATGTGAACTGGGAAGGCACGTGCTTGTCTACTTACGAGTGTGTGAAAAATCGTCAGGGCAAGGGATACGGCCGCCCGGCGCGTCGTCGAAGACAGTACGTGGGTACGGCGAGACGACGCAACGCCGCCATGGCGATTTTTCACACACTCGACGTAAGGGACGAGTAAGGGCGCAGGCCTATGGTGTCTGGCAAAACTACTACATGATGGAGACCGGCATGACTGAGAACGATAGCAACCAGGAAAACCATGGCCTGCAGGAAAACCGCGTGTTTACCCCGCCGCCGGAGTTCAGCGCCAAGGCCGCCATCTCGGGCATGGACGCCTACGACAAGATGTGCGCGGAAGCCGCCAGCGATTACGAAGGCTTCTGGGCCCGCCTGGCGCGCGAACACCTCGACTGGCAAACGCCGTTCACCAGCACCCTCGACGAGTCCGACGCGCCATTCTATAAATGGTTCGCCGACGGCCAGCTGAATGCCTCCTACAACTGCCTTGACCGCAACCTGCTGAACGGCAACGCCGAGAAAACGGCCATCATCTTCGAAGCCGACAACGGCGCCGTCACCAACGTCACCTACCGCGACCTGCACGCGCGCGTCTGCAAGTTCGCCAACGGCCTGAAAAGCCGCGGCATCAGGAAGGGCGACCGCGTCATCATCTACATGTCGATGTCGATCGAAGGCGTGGCCGCGATGCAGGCGTGCGCGCGCATCGGCGCGACCCACTCGGTGGTGTTCGGCGGCTTTTCCGCCAAGTCGCTGCAGGAACGCATCATCGACGCCGGCGCCGTGGCCGTCATCACCGCCGACGAACAACAGCGCGGCGGCAAGTCGTTGCCGCTGAAATCCATCGTCGACGAAGCGCTGGCGCTGGGCGGCTGCGACAGCATCCGCGACGTCATCGTCTATAAGCGCACCGGCGGCGACATCGCCTGGAACGCAGGACGCGACATCTGGCTCAACGACCTGGTCGACACCCAGCCGGCCGAATGTGAACCGGAATGGGTCGATGCCGAGCATCCGCTGTTCATCCTCTACACCTCGGGCTCGACCGGCACGCCGAAGGGCGTCCAGCACTCGACCGGCGGCTACCTGCTGTGGGCCGCGCTGACGATGAAATGGACCTTCGACATCAAACCGGACGACGTGTTCTGGTGCACGGCCGACATCGGCTGGGTCACCGGCCACAGCTACATCACCTACGGCCCGCTCGCCGTCGGCGCCACCGAGGTCGTGTTCGAGGGCGTGCCGACTTTCCCGAACGCCGGCCGCTTCTGGGACACCATTGCCAAGCACAAGGTGAGCATCTTCTACACCGCGCCGACCGCGATCCGCTCGCTCATCAAGGCGTCGGACGTGAACCCGGACGTCCATCCGCAAAACTACGACCTGTCCTCGCTGCGCCTGCTCGGTTCGGTCGGCGAGCCGATCAATCCGGAAGCCTGGATGTGGTACTACAAGAATGTCGGCGGCGAGCGCTGCCCGATCGTCGACACCTTCTGGCAAACCGAAACCGGCGGCCACATGATCACGCCGCTGCCGGGCGCGACGCCGATGGTGCCGGGCTCCTGCACGCTGCCGCTGCCGGGCATCATGGCGGCGATCGTCGACGAAGCCGGCGCCGACGTGCCGAACGGGCAGGGCGGCATCCTGGTCGTGAAACGTCCATGGCCGTCGATGATCCGCACCATCTGGAACAATCCGGAACGGTTTAAAACCAGCTATTTCCCCGAAGAGCTCGGAGGCAAGTATTACCTGGCCGGCGACGGCGCGATCCGCAACAAGGATACCGGCAACTTCACGATTACCGGCCGCATCGACGACGTGCTGAACGTGTCCGGTCACCGCATGGGCACGATGGAAATCGAGTCGGCGCTGGTGGCCAACCCGAACGTCGCTGAAGCCGCCGTGGTCGGCAAACCCGACGACACCACCGGCGAAGCGATCTGCGCCTTCGTCGTGCTGAAGGGCGCCCGTCCGACCGGAGAGGATGCGAAAAAACTCGCCGCCGAACTGCGCAACTGGGTCGGCAAGGAAATCGGTCCGATCGCCAAGCCGAAGGAAATCCGCTTCGGCGACAACCTGCCGAAAACCCGCTCCGGCAAAATCATGCGCCGCCTGCTGCGCGTGCTGGCCAAGGGCGAAACTATCACCCAGGACGTGTCGACGCTGGAAAACCCCGCGATCCTGGAGCAGCTGAAGGAATCGGCGTAATCGCGCTGAACGCGTGGACATAAACCTCGTCCACGCGACCTTGATTGTTGGCCGTAGGGTGGGCATGCCCACCATTACGTACGTCTCAAATATTCGTCCGCTCGCACTCCAGTAAGGTAGGGTGGGCTCTGCCCACGCGTTACGTGCGCCTCACGTAGCCGTTGCAAGTGATCCAGTCCAAACGACAAAGGCCGCTCAAGAGCGCCCTTTGTAATTAATACGACGTAACGCGGACAAATTACGACCCCGCCAACGGACTCCCCACCAGCCCTACCGCCAACTCCGCCCACACGAACACGAAGCCCAGCCCAATCACCCCAAGCGCCATCACCCGCGACTTGCGCGACCTCAGCTTCGCCGCCGCGAGCTCGAACAGCATGCCCGTACCCGCCAGCAGCACGGCAGCAATCACAAAATCGCTTCCTGTCCAGTCAACTTCGCCAGTGAACTGCATGGCCACCAACGGGACCAGCAGAATCGCCGCCGTCCCCAGCAACACACGCAAGAACTGTTTCCCGCCAATCTGCCTCACTGGTCCGCTACCGCCCACCATCGCGTTCATTGCCATTCTCCCGAATAGATAAGCCAGCTGTCAGTTTGCCATCATCGCCGGACGGCTTCAACCAGTAAACACGCGCTGTCGTAGCACCCAGTTCAGCCCAACATCCTTTCGTCGGACCGTAGGGTCAGCACCCGCACGCCATTACGGGTCACGGCCACCGTGTGCTCGAACTGCGCCGACAGTTGCCCGTCGCGCGTGACGACCGTCCAGCCATCGTCTTCGGTGCGCACCGCACGCCGTCCCTGGTTGAGCATCGGCTCGATGGTGAACACCATGCCTTCCTGCAGCACCAATCCCGTTTGCGGCTTACCCCAATGCAGCACCTGCGGCGGCTCGTGCATTTCGCGGCCGATGCCGTGGCCGCAGTACTCGCGCACCACCGAATAACCGTTCTTCCTGGCGTGCTTTTCGATCGCGTGGCCGACGTCACCCAGCCGCGCACCCGGCCGCACCGCCTTGATTCCCTTCCACATCGCCTCATAGGTCACCTGCACCAGGCGCTCGGCCAGCGGTTTGACCTTGCCGACCAGATAGGTCTTGCTGGAGTCGGCGATGTAGCCGTTCTTCTCCAGCGTGATATCGAAGTTCACGATATCGCCATCCTGCAGGATCTCGGTCGGCGAGGGCACGCCGTGGCAGACCACGTTGTTACGCGACGCGTTCAGCGCATAGGCATAGCCGTACTGGCCCTTGCTGGCCGGACGCGCCTTCAGTTCATTCACGATCAGGCTGTCGACCAGGTCGTTGACCTGCATGGTGGACATGCCGATCAGGTCCAGCTTGTCGAGATGGCTGAACACGGCGGCCAGCAACTTGCCGGACTCGGCCATCAGGGCGATTTCTTCTGGGCGCTTGGTCATGGCTAGGCCGCTCGCAGGGAAGGCGCGTTGACGCCGGCGGCTTTCAACTCGTCGGCGACGATTTCGTTGAAGGTTTTGTTGGGGTTCAGTTGGGACAGCATGCCGATCTTGATCCAGAACGCGGCCTGGGCGTTGATGGAGCGGTTGGTGACGGTGCTGGCTTTGCGGACCTGGTCGTGCAGGTCGTCGTCGATGTTGACGATGCCCATGGGGGACTCCTTGTATATGGAATGTATATGGAGTGTATATGGTTTCTCTGTGGTAGGGCAAGGGTGTTATTTGGAGGATCGAGGGTCGAGACAGCTGCGTATCGTAGGGTGGGCACTTGTGCCCACACGGTATGACGGTTCGAGGATCGGCGGCTNGTCGCCCCTTGGGGCGACGGCAAACTGCCGATTCGGAGAGGGCTGGGCGAAGTACGCCCAGCCCTTCGAATCCCCCGCGCAGAGCCCGCAGGGGCTCTGCTTCTCTCCGCTAGGAAACAAATGAAAAAGCCACCTCGAGGGTGGCTTTTTCATTTGTTTCCTGGCGGAGAGAGGGGGATTCGAACCCCCGGTAGGCTATGAACCTACACACGCTTTCCAGGCGTGCGACTTAAACCACTCATCCATCTCTCCTGCATGCTTCGCCGTTGCGAAGCCGCCTATTATAGCAACAATTCTCGGCAGTTCAAGCACATTCCCGCGACTGCAGCTCAGTCACCCCAAGTAGCAAATATTTAAGCTTGTCATTTTGCTGTCATCGACCGGACATTTTTGGCTGTTGTAATGGAGACATCCCTGCTGCACGGCAGAGGGCGCATCCAGCCTCAACAACCAGTACACCTACCCGGAGAATGCCAGCATGACCAACAAGGACCTCTCGCCGTCGCGGCGCAATCTGCTCAAGGGCGTCGCCGGCGCTTCCGCGCTGCCGTTCGTGGGCGCGTTCATGGCGCTGCAGTCGCAGCAGGCGCGTGCCGCCAATGGTGCGACCGAGCTGATCGACAGCCCCTACGGCCCGATCCGCCCGACCGCCGACATGACCACCGGCCTGCCGCTGCTGCAGTTGCCGCCAGGCTTTACCTATAAGAGCTTCGGCTGGCGCGGCGATACGATGGCCAATGGCATGCCGTGCCCGGGTGGGCATGACGGCATGGGCGTCGTGGTGTCGCGCAAGGTCGGGCGCAGCAGCGAACTGGTGCTGGTGCGTAACCATGAGATCGGCGCCACGTCGGCCGGCAACTTCCTGAATGCGCCAGGCGTCTACGACAACGGCACCAGCACGACGGGCACCACCAACAAGTTTGGCGGCGGCACCACCAATTTGCTCTTCCGCGACGGCAACTGGGTCAGCATGACGCCGAGCCTGGGCGGTACGCAAACCAACTGTGCCGGCGGCATCACGCCCTGGGGCACCTGGCTTACCTGCGAGGAAGTCGGTTCGGACGCCGTCAGCGCCTCCGGCCGCAAGCATGGTTATGTGTTCGAAGTCCATTCGGATCCGGTACGCACCACCGGCCTGCCGATCATTGGCATGGGCCGCTTCGCGCACGAGGCGGCGGCGGTCGATCCGGCCACGGGCAATGTCTACGAGACCGAGGACAGCTCGGGCAAGTCGGGCTTCTATCGCTATGTGCCGGACATCAAGACCGGCGCGCCGGGTTCGCTGGCGATGGGCGGCGTGCTGCAGATGGCCAAAGTCAAAGGCGTGCCGAACGTGAACCTGGCGACGGCGCCCCTGAATGCGCGCTACGAGCTGGAATGGGTGCCGGTGGCCGATCCGGATGCGAATCGCGGCAACGGCGTCGGCCCGACCGGCATCGCGATTTCGAGCGCGGCCGGTCCGTTCGTGCAGGGCTGGACCCTGGGTGCGTTGCGCATGAACCGCGGCGAAGGCATCTGGTATGCGCAGGGCAAGATGTATGTGATGGATACCTCCGGTGGCGCCGTGTCGCGCGGTGCGATCTGGGAACTCGACCTGGCCAGCCAGGTGCTGACCTGCATCTATTCGAGCCCGAGCCAGCTGGTCGGCAACATGGGCGACAACCTGACGGTCAGCCCGCGCAACGCGATCCTGATTTGCGAGGATGCCTCAACCGCCGCCACCGATCCGTTCGGCTTCGGCCAGCGCTTGATGGGCATCACGGGGCAGGGCGATGCCTATATCTTTGCCAAGAACAACGTCAACCTGAGCGCGGTGCAGCTGCAAACGGCCGGCAAGCAGACCGGGCTGGCGGGCGACCATCGCGCCAACGAATTCGCCGGCGCCTGCTTCGATCCGACCGGGCGCTACCTGTTCGTCAACATCCAGACGCCAGGCATCACCTTCGCCATCGCCGGCCCATGGGCCAACGGCCCGCTGTAACCATTCAAGATAAGGAAAATCCCATGCATTTCGCCAAACTCGCTGCCGCCGCACTGGTCGCCGCGCTGTCCATCGCCGGCCCGGCCAAGGCCGCGCTGCTGCTCAATACCAGTGGTTCCTCCGCCAACACCGTCACCGACTACAGCACGCCGGGCGCGGTCTCATTCGACCTCGACCTGCAGAACTTCAACGCCACCACGCTGCGCTTCGAGATCCAGGCCGAAGACCTGCTCGGGCCGCTGAGCCTGAACGCCCTGGTGCGCAACCTGAGCGGCACGGCGCTGAACCAGTTCCACGTCAACCTGAGCGGCATTTCCTTCCTGGCGGCCGGCAGCGTCACGCCGACTTTCGGCACGCTGGGTAGTGTCAATAGCGGCCTCGATTACGCCAGCATCCGTTTCGCGTCGCCGGAGTGGGCCGAGTTCAGCTTCGGTAACCCGCTGGCGGTGAATGGCCAGACCGACTGGATCCTCGATACCAGCGGCCTGGCCGTGGGCGATACCTTTGCCATCAGCGCCGAGATTCCCGAGCCGTCGACACTGGCGCTGCTGCTGCCGGCGCTGGGCCTGGCGGGCCTGATGACGCGCCGCCGCAAGAAGGGTTAAGCGTCGATCCAACAACGGCGCCGGTTGTGGCCGGCGCCGTTTTGCCATCATTTTTGCCGACGATAATGTGCGTAAGGATAACGTTGCCGTCAAACTGGAAGTCTGGGCTGACAGACCAATGGGATGTATTCCTACCAGGCGACGGCATGCCTTTGGTGGTCATACGGGCCTTGGGTGACTAGGATGTTCCTGTCCCGACCCCTACAGGCCGGTACCTTGGCTTTTTAAAGGAGGTAACGATGGCAGCAAACAACCAGGGCGGTAACCAAGGTAACAATCAAGGCGATAATCAGGGTAGCAAGCAGGGCAGCAAGCAGAGCGGCAATACCAGCAACCGCGGCTTCGCCTCCATGGATCCACAACGTCAACGCGAAATTGCCAGCGAAGGCGGCCGCGCCGCACACGCATCGGGCAATGCGCACGAATTCACATCCGAAGAAGCACGCCGCGCCGGCTCGATGAGCCACAAGAACGACGGCAACAAGCAATCCGGTAGCGGCGGCAACGGGAGCGCCCGCGGCGGTACGCCGGAGCAGCATGCCAAAGCCGGCTCGCAGAGCCGCAAGAACGACGCATAGCATTCGTCGCCAATCCTGCCGGGACGGCCACCTGTCACCCGGCAGTTCTGCAAGTAGCGGGGAGGGCTCTCACCTCTGCCGTGCCAGGGCGCCGTCGCGCCGGTCGCCCGACTTGTTGCGCGGCGCTCGCATTCATACACGAGCGAACTGGCCACACCCGTGGCAAGCTGACGACAGAACGCCACAATTCAGCTCGCGAAGCTTGCCGTTCACGTAGTCCGGACACACGGCTACGCATTTCCGCGTAAAATTATTTGTTTCTGCAACGCAATATGTTTGCCATGGACCGTTTTCCTGCCACAGCCACGGCGCCGGTCGCTGCGCTCAAGCTCTCCGAACTGATCGGATCGCTCAGCTATGCGCTCGACCTGACCGAAGGCCAGCCCGCCGGCCACTGCGTGCGTAGCTGCTGGATCGGCATGAACATCGGCCGCGAGGCAGGCATGAGCAGCGAACAGCTGTGGGAGCTGTATTACACGCTGCTGCTGAAAGACGTCGGCTGCAGCAGCAACGCGGCGCGCATTTGCGAGTTGTACATGACCGACGACCGCCTCTTCAAGCACGACTACAAGACGACCGGCGACAGCGTGCCGCAACTGCTGGGTTTCGTGTTCAAGCACGCCGGCATGAAGGCCGGACTGGCCGAGCGGTTTCGTACCGTGCTCACCATGATTCGCGACGGCCGCGAACTCGGCAACGAATTCATCGCCACCCGCTGCCAGCGCGGCGCCGAGATCGCGCGCCTGCTGCGCTTTCCCGAGCGTGTCGCCGCCGGCATCTACAGCCTCGACGAGCATTTCAACGGCAAGGGCAGTCCGGCCGGGCTGGCGGGCGAAGCCATTCCGGTATATGCGCGCATTGCGCTGCTGGCGCAGGTGGTCGACGTCTTCCACACGGCCGAGGGACGCGCGGCGGCGTTGGCGGAAGTGCGCGCGCGATCCGGCAGCTGGTTCGATCCGCGCCTGGTGGGCGCGTTCGAACGCGTGGCCAAGTCCGACGCCTTCTGGAACACTTTGTCGGCGCCGGACATGGACAAGATCGTGTTCGCGATGGAGCCGCGCGAACACACGATTCCCCTCGACGACGACTATCTCGACGACATCGCCATCGCCTTCGGCCAGGTGGTCGATTCGAAAAGCCCCTATACGAGCGGGCATAGCGCGCGCGTGTCGCTGTACACCGACATGATCGCCGAGGAGCTCGGCGTGGACGCTGCTCGGCGGCGCTGGCTGCGGCGCGGCGCCATGCTGCACGACGTCGGCAAGCTCGGCGTCAGCAACCGCGTGCTCGACAAGGCCGGCGCGCTCGACCGCGACGAATGGGCCGCAGTACGCAAGCATGCCGAGTACACCGAGTCGATCCTGTCGCGCATCGACGCCTTTGCCGAACTGGCGCGCATCGCCGGCGCCCACCACGAGCGCCTCGACGGCGGCGGCTATCCGCGCGGCCTCGCCGGCGACCAGATCGACCTCGAGACGCGCATCATCACCACCGCCGACATTTTCGACGCCATCACCGCCGAGCGCCCCTACCGCGGCGCCATTCCGGTGCCGCAGGCGCTGGAGATGATGGAAAAGACGGTCGGCACGGCGCTCGATCCGCGCTGCTTCGCGGCGCTGCGGCGCGCGGTGCTGCGCGCCGGCCTGATGGAAGCGGAGCTTAGCCCGGCTTGAACACGGGGCGCTAGCGGCCACGGTTGGGGTAGGATGTCGGGATCATCCCTACAGGACCCGACCCGATGCGCCTACGCTTCGCCACCCTTGCGGCCTGCGCCGCCTTCCACGTCACCAATCCCGCCCTGGCCCAGCAGGCGCCCGCCGTCTCCGAGGCGGCCCTGCGCGCCCATTTGTCCTTTCTCGCCGACGACCTGCTCGAAGGCCGCGGCACCGGCCAGCGCGGCGGCGCGCTGACGGTGCGCTACCTCGAAACCCAGGCTGCCGCCATCGGCCTGCAGCCCATGCCGGGCGGCGGCTATCGCCAGAAGGTCGCCATCGAAGGCACGCGCCTGCTGCCCGGCAGCGCCGTCGTCTTCACTGCCGGCGGCAAGCGCATCACGCCGAAGAACGGCGAGGGAATCGTCTTCGGCACGGGCAGCGGCCAGGCCAGCCTGGCATTCGACGCGCCGCTGGTCTTCCTCGGCTACGGCGTCTCGGCGCCCGAGGAAAAATGGGACGACTACAAGGGCGTCGACGTGAAAGGCAAGATCCTCGTCATGATGGTCAACGACCCGCAACCGACGAGCGAGGAGCCCGACCGCTTTGCCGGCAAGGCCTACACCTGGTATGGCCGCTGGCTGTATAAATTCGAGGAAGCGGTGCGCCGCGGCGCGGCCGGCGCGCTGCTGATCCACACCACGGCGTCAAGCTCGTATGCCTGGGGCGTGCCGGCCAACAGCTTTTCGCACGAGCGCTTCCACCTGGCCGGCGCCGGCAACCGCATCGAAGGCTGGCTGCACGAAGACACGGCGCGCGAACTGTTCGCGGCCGCCGGCTTCGATCTCGACGCGCTGCGCGCCCAGGCCGAGCGGCGCGACTTCAAGCCGGTCGACCTCAAGACGGGCGCCCACGTGGAACTGAAGTCGGCGATCCGCCAGGTCGAGGATTTCAACGTGGTCGGCATCGTGCCGGGTACCGATCCAACACTGAAAGAGCAGGCGGTCGTGTATTCGGCGCACTGGGACCATTTCGGCATCGACCAGAACATCCCGGAAGGGCGCGACCGCATCTTCAACGGCGCGGTCGACAACGCCACCGGCAGCGCCGCGCTGCTGGCGATGGCGGCCGAAGCGGTGAAAAAGCCGGCGCGGCGCACCCAGGTCTTCCTGTGGCCGGCGGCCGAAGAGCAGGGCCTGCTGGGCAGCGCGGCGTATGTCGCGAACCCGGTGGTGCCGCTGGCGAAGACGGCGGCCAACCTGAACCTGGACAGCCTGAATTTCGTCGGCAAAACCAAAGACATCGGCGTGCCCGGCGCCGAGCGCAGCAGCCTGTATGGCACGGCGGCGACGGTGGCCCGGAAGATGGGCTTGAAGCTCGCGCCGACCATCCCCGACCTGTCCGGCGCCTACTTCCGCGCCGACCACTTCAACTTCGCCAAGGCGGGCGTGCCGGCCTTTAACGTCGGCTCGGCCGTGTTCTCGGGCGACGGCCACTTCACCTTCGAGCACGACCAGTCGCATGCGAGCGCCACCATGGTCGGCTTCAAGGGCGACTACCACCAGGTGACGGACGAATACCACGCGAACTGGGACTTGTCGGGCATGGTGCAGCAGACCCAGTTCACGCTGAACCTGGGGTATGCGGTGGCGAATGCGCCGGGCATGCCGCGCTGGAAGGAAGGCGATGCGTTCGGGCGTGTGAAGCGGTGAGTTTTTGGGTGGGCGAACGGCGAACCGCTCCACCCTCGCGGTGCGGCATGTGCAGATTTTGTAGGGTGGGCTCCGCCCACGCGGTCCGAACCGTTGCGTACCGCAGCGTTTGCAAATCGCGCTTACGCAAGCGTATCGGCTGCGCGCAGCGTTTCGATGTGCATGCGTGGTACCGCGTGGACGGAGTCCACCCTACGATCCCGTAATGCAGCCTATTCCGGCTGCGGAAACACCGTCCCTTTACCCGCGCGCTTGGCCTCGTACATCTGCCGGTCCGCTTCCTTGATCAGGTCTTCCGGACCGGCGCTGGCGCCGGGCGTGAACACGGCCACGCCGATGCTCGCGCCCACCTGCGCGGCGGCGCCGTCGATGGCGACCGGATGGCCCAGCTCGGCGATGATCTTGTGCGCCACCTGGCGCGCGTCGCCATAAGTGTCGCTCATCGATTCGAGCAGCACCGTGAACTCGTCGCCGGCCAGGCGGAACACGCTGTCGGTCTTGCGCACCACTTCCTGCAGGCGTGCGGCCACCGCGCGCAGCACGGTGTCGCCGGCGTCGTGGCCGAAGTCGTCGTTGACGGCCTTGAAGCCGTCCAGGTCGATGAACAGCAGGGCCATGCTCTTGCCGTTGCGCGCCGCGCGCAGCTGGGCGATCGGCAGGGTTTCCAGCAGGGCGCGCCGGTTCAGCAGGCCGGTCAGCATGTCGTGGCGGCTCTCGTATTCGCGCCGCGCCTCGTCCTGCTTGCGTTCCGAGATATCGTGCAGGAAGGCCGAGAAGGTCTTGCGGCCATGCAGATCGAGGACGTTCATGCGCAGTTCCACGGTCAGCGCCGAGCCGTCCTTGCGCACCGCCGGCACTTCGATGCGCTTGCCGAGTACTTCCGAATTCCCGCTCGTCAGGTAGCGCAGCATGCCGTCGCGGTGGGCGCCGCCCAGTGCGGCCGGGATGATCAGGGTTTCGAGTGGACGGCCGACCGCTTCCAGCGCGCTGTAGCCGAAGGTCTGTTCGGCCGCGCGGTTCCAGACGGTGACGGCCCCGGCCTCGTCCAGGCCGATGTAGGCGTCGTTGGCGTTCTCGATCACGCTGCGCAGTTCCAGCCCGCGCTCGTGCAGTTCGCGCGTGCGCTCGGCAACGCGCGCCTCGAGGTCGGCGTGCAGGGCGTTGAGCGCGCGTTCGGCGTCCTTCTGCGCGCTGATGTCCTTGATCACCGAGATGAAGTATTCGATCTCCCCGCGCTCATTGAGCTTTTTGCTGACGTTCAGGTTGACCCAGACGACGCCGCCGTCCTTGCGGATGTAGCGCTTCTCCAGCTGGTACTGGTCGAGCTCCCCGGCACGTAACTTGCGCAGCAGGTCGAGGTCGAGGTCGAGGTCGTCCGGATGGGTCACGTCCTGGAAGGTCAGCCGCTGCAATTCTTCCGGGCTGTAGCCGATCGTCCGGCACAGCGAATCGTTCACGCTGATCCAGCCGCCGCTCGGGCCCACCAGCGCGATGCCGATGCTGGCCAGGTCGAAGATCGAGCGAAAACGGGCTTCACTGGCGCTCAGCACCGCTTCCGAGCGCAGCGCGTGACGGCCGGCGACGGCCAGCCGCTCGCGGTATTGGACTTCCTTCTGCACGATGTCGGCCAGGTCGATCATGATGCACAGCTCGTCGGCGGTGAGCACGCGCGCCTGGGCGTCGATCGCGCACAGGGTGCCGATCGCCAGCCCGCCGCTGGTGCGGATCGGCACGCCGGCGTAGAAGCGGATGTTGGGCGCGCCGGTGACCAGGGGATTGTCGGCGAAGCGTGCGTCGTTGCTGGCATCCGGCACCACCAGCGGCCGGTCCTGCAGCAGGGCATGGCCACAAAAGGCCTGTTCGCGCGGTGTTTCGCGTGCCTCCAGGCCGATGCGCGACTTGAACCACTGGCGGTTGTCGTCGACCAGCGAGAACAGGGCGATCGGGACGTTCAACAGGCGGCTCACCAGGCGCGTCACGCGGTCGAAGACTTCCTCTTCCTCGGTGTCGAGCAGGTCGAGCGACCTGAGCATCTGCAGGCGTTCGGTTTCATCGGGTGGCGTGCTGGCTGCGGGCATGGGTTCCTGGTTCAAGTACGGGCGGTGCGATGCACCATGCGTGTTAAAAATATACTCGTGACTGTAGCAGATCGGCGCGGACGGACCGGCTTCTTCGGGTGTAATCGTGCTTATTAGCAAGCCGCTAATTGTGTCGTGTTTGTGTCGAAGATCTAACGTATTTCACATTTATTTTGAAGTAATTTACAGTCGAGCATCGAGTTCGGCGGATGAAGAACGTAATATGATTTCCGTGCGGCAATTTATGCCGATTCTGGAGTCATCGTGACCGATCAAACAACCCACACCGGCGACATCGAAGTCCTGTCGTTCCGCCTCGGCTCGGAAGAGTACGGCATCAGCATCCTGAAGGTGCAGGAAATCCGCGGCTATGAAGCCGTCACCCGCATCGCCAACGCGCCCGCTTTTTTGAAAGGCGTGATCAACCTGCGCGGTCAGATCGTCCCGATCGTCGACATGCGCCTGAGTTTCAAGCTCGGCAGCGCCGCCTACGACAGCTTCACCGTCGTGATCATCCTGAACATTGGCCAGCACGTGATCGGTATGGTGGTCGACGGCGTTTCCGACGTGGTTACCTTGAGCCGGGAACAGGTGCGCCCGGCGCCGCATCTCGGCGGCGGCATCGACGCCGAATGCCTGCATGGCCTGGGTACGGTCGGCGACCGCATGCTGATCCTGCTCGACATCGAGCGCCTGATGACCGCGCCCGACATGGGCCTGGTCAGCAGCGCCGCGTTGCCGCTGGCGGCCTGACGCGCTCCTTCCTCCTTATTTCGACACATTCAATGAAACTCGCAAACCTGAAAATCGCCCAGCGCCTGGCCCTCGGCTTCGGCGCCCTGTGCCTGATCCTGGTCGCCATCCAGACCTTCAGCATCACCATGCTCGGCAAGGTCAACGACGGCACCGCCGACCTGGTCGCGCGCCGCGTGCCGAACATCCTCGCCACCAACAGCACGCTGTCGGAAGTGAACGATATCGCCATCGCGCTGCGCAACATGATCCTGTCCGCCGATCCGGCCGACCGCGAAAAGCAGCTGGCCGAGATCGCCGCCTCGCGCAAGGCGGCCCAGGATAACCTGGACAAGCTGCGCCAGAGCGTGCTCTCGCCGGCGGGGCAGGCGCTGGTCGAGCGCATGACGGTGGCCAACGCCGCCTACCTCAAGGGCCAGGAAGAACTGATCGCGCGCATCCATGCCGGCGACGAGGCGGAAATGCGCCGTTACCTGCAGGCGGTGCTGCGTCCCGCCCTCGCGGAACTCAAGCAGGCCGTCAATGCCCTGCTGGACATGCAGATCGGCGTCGCCGCCAAGACCGCCGCGGATGCACAGGGAGCCTTCGAATCGACCCGGCTCTTGATGATCGTGCTGGCGCTGATCTCGCTGGCGCTGGCCGGCCTGATCGCCTGGTGGAACACGCGTTCGATCACGCGTCCAATGGCGCGCGCACTGGACGTGGCCAACACGGTCGCCGCCGGCGACCTCACCAGCCGCATCGAGGTTAGCACGACCGACGAAACCGGCCAGTTGCTGCAGGCCCTGAAAACCATGAACGAAAACCTGGTGCGCACCGTCGTGACGGTACGCAGCGGCACCGAGACCATCGCCAGCGCATCGAGCCAGGTGGCGGCCGGCAGCCTGGACCTGTCAAGCCGTACCGAGCAGCAGGCTGGCTCGCTCGAGGAAACCGCATCCTCGATGGAAGAACTGACCTCGACCGTGAAGCAGAACGCCGACAATGCGCGCCAGGCCAACACCCTGGCCGAAGCGGCCTCGCAAGTGGCCGAGCGCGGCGGGCGCGTGATTGGCGACGTGGTCGGAACCATGGACCGGATCAACGGCTCGGCCGGCAAGATCGCCGACATCATCGGCGTCATCGACGGCATCGCTTTCCAGACCAACATCCTGGCGCTGAACGCGGCGGTCGAAGCGGCGCGCGCCGGCGAGCAGGGCCGCGGCTTCGCGGTCGTCGCCTCCGAGGTGCGCAACCTGGCCCAGCGTTCGGCCGCGGCGGCGAAAGAAATCAAGGGCCTGATCGGCGACTCGACCGACGCCGTGCAGGCCGGCAGCAAGCTGGTCGGCGAAGCCGGCGCGACGATGCAGGAAATCGTCGAGAGCGTGCGCCGCGTGACCGACATCATGAGCGAGATCAGCGCCGCCAGCGCCGGGCAGACGGCCGGCATCGAGCAGATCAACCAGGCCATCACGCAGATGGACCAGGTGACCCAGCAGAACGCGGCCCTGGTCGAGGAAGCGGCGGCGGCATCGGCGTCGATGCAGGAGCAGGCGGCCAACCTGACGCGCGCGGTCAGTGTGTTCCAGGTAGAGGGCGATGCGGCTGTTGCTGCTGTACCGGCTGCACCGGCTGCGCCGGCAACGCCGCGCGTCGTGCTGGCCGCGCCGAAGGCGGCTGCTCCACGCAAGCCGCTGAAACATGCTGCGCCCGAAGCCGAGTGGGAAGCCTTCTGATCGCGCACGGTCCTTGCCTGCGGCGGTAGCGCACTGTAGGGTGGGCCGGGCCGCGCAAGGCTCTCGAGCCCACGCGGTCGAACCTATGCACACCGTGGCGCCTGCGAATAACCCTTTGCATATGCATATCGGCTTTGTCTCGCGTTTCGACATGCATGCGCCGTACCGCGTGGGCTGAGCCCACCCTACGAACCCCCAAGGCTGCGCGCTCAGGTACCGCACATGCACATCGAAACGCCGCGCGCATCCCCAAGCCCGCGCGGTCAGGTCCGCCCTCGTGCTAGCATCGCGTCATCCAACCAGAGGACGCGACAACGTGCCATCCGCCATCCAGCAAGCCCCCTTCGCCACACTGCCCGACGGTACCCAGGTCACCGTCTTCACGCTCACCAACACGTCCGGCATGCGCGTGCGCATCCTCGACTTCGGCGGCATCATCACCGAGATTCACGTGCCCGACCGCGACGGCGTGCTGGCGGACGTGGCGCTCGGTTTCGATACGCTCGATCCCTACCGGGGCGACAGCCCGTATTTCGGCGCGCTGATCGGCCGCTACGGCAACCGCATCGCCGTCGGCCGCTTCACGCTCGACGGCCAGGCGTACACGCTGCCCGTCAATAACGGCAAGAACCACCTGCATGGCGGCGTGCCCGGTTTCGACCGCGTGCTGTGGCGTTCGCGCATCGAAGGGACCGAACTGGTGCTGGAATACCGCAGCGCCGATGGCGAGCAGGGCTACCCGGGCACGCTCGACGCCACCGTGCGCTACGCGCTCACCGACGACAATGAAATCGTGGTGCGCTTCGCGGCCGTGACCGACCGCGCCACGCCGGTCAACCTGACCCAGCACAGCTATTTCAATTTGTCCGGCGGCGGCGACATCCTCGGCCATGCGTTGACGATCGATGCGGACAAGTTTGTCCCGATCGACCTTGATTCCATCCCGACGGGCGGCCTGGCGCCGGTCGCCGGCACGCCGTTCGATTTTCGTACGCCGGCGCCGATCGGCGCGCGCATCGGCGAGGCGGACGAACAGCTGCGCCATGGCGGCGGCTACGACCATTGCTTCGTCCTGAACAAGCCGGCGCCAGGTGCGCTTACCCTTGCGGCGCGCGTGCGCGATCCGGGTTCCGGACGCGTGCTCGAACTGTTCACGCAAGAGCCGGGCGTGCAGTTCTACAGCGGTAACTTCCTCGACGGTTCGCTCGCAGGCAAGGGCCAGACCTACGCGCACCGCAGCGGCTTTTGCCTGGAGCCGCAGCACTTCCCCGATTCGCCCAACCAGCCGGCCTTTCCGAACACGATCCTGCGTCCGGGCGAGACGTACGCGACCGAGTCGCGTTTCCGGTTCTCGGTCGAGGACTGAGCCGGCTGTAGGGGTCATCGAGGCCAGTGGCCTCGATGACGGTTTCACCGGTCGGCTACACCCGGGTGCATGTCCGGACCGCTGCCTGGATGCCGCCCACGCGTCCAACTACACTCTGAAACTTCGCGACGTATCAGCTGCTGGTTGAACGCGTGGGCGACACACAAGCTGCCGGTCCACAAACAGAAAGGGTGGAGCCGCCCACCCTACAGGTAAATAAATCGTTTCCCGCCACGTTTTTCATGCGCGCGGCATGGGTTTTATTCGGGCTGCATGACCTTACACGCAAGCGCACCAAGTGCTTTTTCGGTACCGATTCGGCGACTATAATCGGTAGAATCTCGACTGCCGCGAGAGCACGGCCCCCGAATGAACCGAGCGATGCGCGCATCTCCCCTGGACGCCGACCACGTCGGCGTGCGCGCGTTGTTGCGCGTAGCGATGGACTGGCACGGCAAGCCGTGGCCGGACAGCATGCGCGTCGCTGTCGACCTGATGCTCGGCGCGCGCTTTCCGATGTTCGCTGCCTGGGGCGCCGAACGGCGCCTGGTCTACAACGACGCCTGCATCGCCCTGCTGGGCGAGCGCCATCCGGGCGCCCTCGGCCAGCCGCTGGCGCAGGCATTCCGCGATGCCTGGGCCGGCGTGCTGCCGGTGCTCGACGCCGGGCTGGCGGGCGAGGCGGCGCTGGTCGAAGACCTGGCGCTCGATGTCGCGCAGGGCGGGCAGGCAGCGCGCCGCTACGTCACCTTGTCGGTCTCGCCGCTGCGCGAAGGCGGCCAGGTCACCGGCGTGATGTGCGTGCTGACCGATACCACCACGCGCGTGCTGGCCGAACAGCAGCACCGCTTCCAGCTCAGGCTCGGTGCGACCCTGCGCGAACTGCTCGATCCGGTGGAAGTCATGGAAGCGGCCAGCGCGCTGCTCGGGCGGCATCTCGCGGCAGGACGCGCCGGCTATGGCGAGATCGATCCGGCCGGCCTCACGGTCACCGTCGAGCGCGACTGGACCGATGGCAAGGTTGCCACCCTGGCCGGCGAGACGCGCACGCTCGCCAGCTTCGGGCCGGCGCTGATCGAGCGCCTGCGCCTCGGCCAGACCCTGCAGATCGACGACGTCGGCGCCGATCCGCTGGCGGCGCCGTATGCGGCCGGCTATGCCAGCATCGGCGCACGGGCGATGATCGTGGTGCCGATCATCGAGGCCGGGCGCCTGGCCGCCATCTTCTACCTGCACGAAGTGGCGCCGCGCGACTGGAGCGCGCGCGAGGTGGCGCTGGCCGAGGATGTGGCGCGCCAGACGCGCGAGGCGGTGCGCCGCGCCCGTGTCGAGGAAACGCTGCGCGACGAAACGCGCATCCTCGAAGTGCTCAACCGCACCGGCCAGGCGCTGGCCTCGACGCTCGACGGCGACATGCTGCTGCAGGCGATCACCGACGCCGGCACCCAGCTCAGTGGCGCCCGTTTCGGGGCCTTCGTTTGCGATGTCCAAGACGAGCGCGGCGAGCGCCAGCTGCGCTACACGGTGGCAGGCGCGCCGCGTGAGGCCTTCGAGCAGTTCGGCCGCGCCTACCCGTCGGCGTTCTTCCGCCCGACCTTCCATAACGAAGGCATCGTGCGCAGCGACGACATCACGCGCGATCCGCGCTATGGCCCGCATGATGGCCCATCGGCGCCGCTTGAACACGGGCCGGTGCGCAGTTACCTGGCCGTGCCCGTGGTCGCGCGCTCGGGCGCCGTGCTCGGCGGGCTGTTCTTCGGCCATCCGGAGCCGGGCGTGTTCAGCGAGCGCAGCGAACGCATCATCGCCGGGGTGGCGGCCCAGGCGGCGGTCGCCATGGACAACGCGCGCCTGTACGAGGCGGCGCGCACGTCGGCGCTCGAGCGCGACGCGCTGCTGCAGAGCGAGCGCGCGGCGCGGGTCGAGGCCGAACGCCTGTCGCGCATGAAGGACGAGTTCCTGGCGATGCTGGCGCACGAGCTGCGCAATCCGCTGGCGCCGATCAGCAGCTCGGCGGCGCTGCTGGGCATCCAGTTCCGCGACGAGCCGCGCGTGCGCCAGGCCAGCGCCATCATCGGGCGCCAGGTCAAGCACATGAGCCGCCTGATCGACGATCTGCTCGACGTGTCGCGCGTGACGCGCGGACTGGTGACGCTGCAGGTGGACGACGTCGACCTGTGCGAAGTGGTGCGCAGCGCCCTCGACCAGACCCAGCCGCTGATCGAGGAGAAATCGCACCGGGTCGAGGTCGACCTGCCGCAGTACCCACTGCAGGTGCGCGGCGACGCCACGCGCCTGATCCAGGCGGTGGCGAATATCCTCAACAATGCGGCGAAGTACACGCCGCCGGCCGGCACCATCCGCGTCTCGCTGGCGCTGCACGCGGGGCGCGCGCGCCTGCAGGTGCGCGACAACGGCTCGGGCATGCCGCCCGACCTGCTACCCAGCGTGTTCGACCTGTTCACCCAGGGCGCCCGCACGCTGGCGCGCTCGCAGGGCGGGCTCGGGCTGGGGCTGGCCCTGGTGAAGAAACTGGTCGAGCTGCACGGCGGGGAGGTCGGCGCCGACAGCGCCGGGGTCGAGCTGGGCAGCGTGTTTACGATCGCGCTGCCGTGCGCGCCGGCCGCGGACGCCGTGTCGACTGCGGCCCATGCCGGCGCTCCCAGCGCCCAGGCCTTCCGCCCGCTGCGCGTGCTCGTCGTCGACGACAACACCGACGCCGCCGACAGCCTGGGCATGCTGCTCAGGGCGCAAGGCCACACCGTGATGGTGGAATATTCGGGACGCGGCGCGCTGCGCAGTGCCCTGCGCGAAGCCCCAGATGCGATGGTGATCGATATCGGCCTGCCGGACATGGATGGCTACCAGCTGGCCACGCTGCTGCGCGGCCAGCCGGAGACGCGCGACGCGGTCCTGGTCGCCGCCACCGGCTACGGCCAGGAGCGCGACCGCGCGCGTGCGCGCGAGGCCGGGTTCGCGCACCACCTGGTCAAGCCGGTCGATATCGCGGCGCTGGTGCGCATCCTGCAGGCCGCCGCCAGCGGCTGATCAGCCCTCGGTCAGCGCCGCCATCTGCGCCAGCAGGGTCGCCCTGGCGGCGTCGATCTGGCGCGCGTTCGTGCGCGACGACAGCGTCGCACGCTCCTTGCGGCCCAGGAAGTAGGCGACGCGTTCGGCATTCGCGCCGGACGGGTGGGGCAGGCCATGCAGGATGCGGTCGCGCCGGATCACGCCTTCGCGCGCCAGCCAGTCGAGGCCCTCGGCGACACTGCCGCCCATCGGGATATACAGCGCGTCCGGCAGCTGGGCCGCCTCGTGCGCGAAGTAGCGCAGCACCTGCTCGCGCAGGAAAGGCAGTTTCGCCATGCCCGGCGTGCCGCTGTAGTTGCGGCCGTCGACGAACACCGGATGGCGCAGGATGGCGCTGATCTGCACCAGGCGGGCGTCGGCGTCGAACAGCGAGGCGCAGCTGGCAATGCCGAGCCAGCGCTGCACGCCGATGGCGTCGAGCAGGGCCACGAAATTCGGCCGGATCGCGCCGCTGAAGGCGCCCGCCAGGCGCGCCGCGCGCAGCACCTCGGCCTGCGGGGCGCCGGCCGCCATCCGGCGCTGGGCCTCGGCCATCGCATTCTTCCACTGCACAAAGCCCGGCGCGATGCCGACCACGACCACGCGCGCCTGCGTGTTGACGTGTTCGAACGGGATGTAATGCACGCTGAGCCGTCCTTCGCGCGCCAGCAGGAATTCTTCTGGCAAGGCGGCGGCGGAACCGATCGCCCCGAGGTCGAGCGCGCGGATCGCCTCGGCATAGGCGGGAAACAGGACCGGGATCATGTATGCGTTCCAATCGATCGATGTGGACAAATGTAAATACAATTGAGCAAATACAATTATATTAAAGAAAATTATAGTTCCCATAACAAATTCGGTAAAGCACAAATGTGAACTGTTTGTTGTTTGCCTGCGTGATGGGGCTGCTGGTGATAAGCTGGAGTTAGGAATCCGCTTCACTGATAAGGCCGTTTCTGACACAGGAGGAGGCCAGCATGCCCCAGGTCGCATTGATCACGGTTCACGGAATGGGCGAGACGCCGCGCGACTACGCGGCCGGCGTGTTTGGCGAGCTGCGCACCCGCCTCGGGCCCGCATTGCGCGAGCGCGCCACGTTTCATTCGGTGTATTACCAGGACATCCTGCAAAAGAACGAGCAGATCGTCTGGGAGCGCGTCGACCGCGGCGGCACGGTGCATTACGACGGACTGCGCAAATTCATGCTGTTCGGCTTTGCCGACGCCGCCGGCCTGGAAAACCGCAAGGAAGACCCGGGTTCGGTGTATGAACTGGCGCAGGGCCAGATCGCACGCGCGCTGCTAGCGGCGCATGTCGCCAATCCCGCCAATCCCGGCCTGCCGGTGGTCTTCCTCGCGCATTCGCTCGGCTGCCAAGTACTTTCGAGTTACATCTACGATGCGCAAAAGGCGCTCGGCGGCGGCCGCGCCACGGCCGGCATCTGGCGCGACATCGACGCCTGGTCGCGCCCGGCGCTGGGACGCCTGCTGACCGACCGCGAGAAGCATTTCCTGTCCGCCGGCACCTGCGCCGGGCTGGTCACGACCGGCTGCAATATCCCGATTTTCATCGCCGCGCACAAGGAGATGCACATCAAGCCGATCGCACCGCCGACCGCGCTGTTCCACTGGCTGAACCTGTACGACCCGGACGACGTGCTCGGCTGGCCGCTGCAGCCGCTGTCGGCCGGCTACCGCAGCCTGGTCGAGGACCGCACCATCAACGCCGGGCAGGGCGCGGTGAACTGGCTGCTGAAAAGCTGGAATCCGCTGTCGCACAACAGTTACTGGCAGGATGGCGAGGTGATCGAGCCGCTGGCCGCGATGTTGAGGCGCTTGGTTTCGTAGGGTGGGCTGGGCCACGAGAGGCTCCGCCCACGCGGTAGGGCGGTTGAATATCGCGTCCGTACAAATCGGCACGCGACGTTCGCGATCTGCGGACGATGTGCGGTATGCATAGGCACGACCGCGTGGGCAGAGCCCACCCTACGAGTGTGTGAAAAAAACGCCATGGCGGCGTTGCATCGTCTCGCCGTACCCTCGTACTGTCTTCGACGATGCGCCGGGCGGCCGTATCCCTTGCCCTGACGATTTTTTCACAAACTCTACGGTGCACAGCGGTCTCGATTAATCCTTACTGCCCTTGCGCGCCCCATCCTCGCGCTCCATGCGTGCGCGCACGCCGCCATCGACGCCGGTGGTGCCGGGGCCGACCCGCGGCTGGTGCACGGCGTTGCTGCCGTTCGGCGCAGGGCCCGCTTTCTCGAACTGCTCGGCGTGCGCGATGTTGGCCGAGACGCGCTCGACGAGGTCGGGGGCGACGCGGTGCGACCAGTAGGCGCCGCGCGCCTTCCAGCATCCTTATGCCTGCTGGAGCGTGAACAAGGGCCGGATATCCCCCGCCAGCGTGCCGCGCGCATTGCGGATCTGCGGCTGCCGATAGCGTTCCAGCACGGCGCGCTTGCCGTCGTCGAGCAGGCCGAGTTGATCGAGCACGTTGTAGGTCACCGTGTGCAGGCCGCGGCTGTTGCCGTCGGCGATCTTGATGGCGATGCCGATTCCGCGCGAGCGGATGCCGATCGTCTGCACGGCGTCGGCGCCGACCTTGGCGACCCAGTCGCCGCCGCCCGCGGTCATCAGGACCAGGTCGCTGCGCTCGGTGCCGGAGACCATGTCCGGGCGTCCGGTCATGGCGTCGAACAGCGGACCGAAGGCGCTGCCGAGGCGCGCATCCTGGTCTCCTTGCCCCAGGCGCGCAAACAGGTGCGCGAGGCGGTCCAGCGGCAGCGCATAGTTCGGCGCCGAGCAGCCGTCGATCCCGGTCGGCATGGCGGACTCCGGCAGGCCGACGGCATCGGCCAGCGTGGCGCGGATCGCGCGCTGCAGCGGGTGGTCGGGGTCGACGTAGCCGGCGGTCGGCGCGCCATGCTGGCGGCACCAGGCCAGGAAGCCGCTGTGTTTGCCGGAACAGTTGTGGTGCAGCGGCGTCCAGGTGCGGTCCTGCGGCACCGGCAGGTTGTTGTATTCGTAGTAGAGCGGCACGCCGCAGCCGCATTCGAGGCGGCCGGCGTCGAGGTCGATTTTATCGAGGATCGAGCGCACGCCCGCCAGGTGCTGCTCCTCGCCCGAATGGCTGGCGCACAGCAGCGCCAGTTCTTCCTGCGCCAGGCCGAATTTGGCAGGTCCGTCGGACAGCAGGAAGGGCAGGGCCTGGAACGGCTTCAAGGCCGAGCGCGTAAACGTCTGGTAGTGCGGATCGCCGGCCCAGGCCAGCAAGCGGCCGTCGGTATCGACGACGGCGATGGAACCGGAGTGGACGTTTTCGACCGTGTAGCCGGTTGCGGGATAGCCGCGCGTGGTGGCGATGAGTGGAACGGGGGCAGCGTGCATGCTCGGATCTCGCGAAGTGATGGATTCATTCACTCTAATCCAGCGGGCGCGAAAGCGGCGCACCGTGCCGCCGCGTCATCGCATCAGTAAGCCTACATCGGTGGCCCGAACTTGCCCGCCTGGTAATCGCGGATCGCCTGTTCGATCTCGGCGCGCGAATTCATCACGAACGGGCCGTGCGAGACCACCGGCGCGCCGATCGGATCGGCGTGGCCGAACAGCACCAGCGCACCCTCGGGTGCCGAGATCTCGAGTTCGTCGCCGTCGCCGGCCAGTTCCACCAGGTGGAAGGCGCTGATGCGGTCTTCGTACACGCCCACCTCCAGCGTACCGCGCACCACGTACAGGAAGACGTTGCGGCGCGCCAGGTCGCGCACGTGCAGGCGTCCGCCGGCACGCAGTTCGATCGTGCTCATGAAGACGCCGGTGAGCGATTCGACCGGACCGCGCGTGCCTTCCCACTCGCCGGCACTCAGGTGCATCGTCACCCGGCCCTCGTCGAGGGTAAGCGAAGGAATGTCTTCCTTCTGCAAGCCGGTATAGGCCGGCTGCGTCATTTTCAGGTGCGGCGGCAGGTTGATCCACAGCTGCAGGATTTCCAGCGGGCCGCCGGTCTGCAGAAATTCGCGCGGCGAGATTTCGGCATGAATCAGGCCGCTGCCGGCCGTCATCCACTGCACGCCGCCGGCGCGGATGATGCTCTCGTGGCCGGCGCTGTCCTTGTGCGTCAGCATGCCTTCGAGGATGAAGGTGACGGTCTCGAAGCCGCGGTGCGGATGCGGGCCGAAGGGCAGGCCGTGGTTGTGCGGCGGGTAGGTTTGCGGGCCGTGGTGGTTCAGGAACAGGAAGGGATCGACCTGGTCCAGGTGGCGGCTAGGAACGGGGCGCTGGGTCACCAGGTCGCCGATGTCGTCGCGCAGCGCCGGGTGGATGCGGCGTACGAGTTTGCTGGTCATGCTGGTCCTCGCTGGTTTGTCTTTCTTGCCAAGATACCGTAAATGTCGGATCGCCGTGCGCCGCGGATGCTGTGCTAGACTCGTTGCGCCTATGCAATGGAGACCGTCGAGACCATGAAACGCACCATCCTCGCCAGCATGCTGCTGGCATGCGCCATGTACGCAAACGCTGCCCAGGGAAGCAGCGCGGCCGTGCCGAGCGACGCCGCCGTCAAGGCCGCCAAATACGCCGTCACCACCTACCGCACCGATGTCGTCAAGACGCTCACCGGCCTGGTCAGCTTCAACACCGTGGCCGACCCGAAGATTCCGTCCGACCAGGACCCGCAGCACATCGCGTTCAAGAATTACCTGAAAACCGAGACAGCCCGTCTCGGTTTCGATTTCGCCGACCACGGCTGGGTAGTCGTCATCGGCATGGGCAAGAGCGACGAGCGCGTCGGCATCGTCACCCATGGCGACGTGCAGCCGGTCGACCCGAGCAAATGGAAGAAGTCGCCCTTCGTGCTCGACCAGACCAGCGAGCCGGGCAAGCTGCTGGCGCGCGGCGCCGAAGACGACAAGGGACCGATCGCCACCGCCATGTATGCGATGAAGGCCCTGAAGGACCAGCAGCTGCCGCTGTCGAAACGGATCGAGCTGTATGTGTACATGGGCGAGGAATCGAACTGGCAGCCGCTGGTCGACTTCCTCAAAACCCACGAGCCGCCGCAGATGAACATCACGCTCGACGCCGAATATCCGGCGGTGGTGGCCGAAAAGGCCTCGGGCACGATCGCCGTCACCTTCCCGAAGGCGAACGCAGTCGTGCCCGTGGCCGGCACGCCGCACGTCGCCGCCTTTGCCGGCGGCTTCTTCGGCAGCCAGATCCCGGAAGACGCCAGCGCCACCATCGCCAATGCGAGCGAGGCCATCGAGGCGCAGGTGCGTGCGCGCGGCGCGCAGCAGGAAGGCATGCGCTACACGTTCGCGCGCAAGGGCGCCGACCTGGAAGTGCGCGCGCGCGGCGTCTCGGCGCACTCCTCGAAACCCGAGGATGGCGTGAACGCGGTGGCGATGCTGGCCGATGCGCTGGCCGTGCAGCCGTGGCCGAACACGAGTGCGGGCGCCGCCGTGAATTACCTGAACCAGATGGTCGGCACCGGCCTGTACGGCGAGAAGTTCGGCAACATCGCCTACCGCGACAGCTTCATGGGTCCGATGACGGTCGCTCCGACCGTGATCCGCCAGAAGGAAGAGGGCATCGAAGTCTCGCTCAACCTGCGCCGTCCGCGCGGCAAGAGCGTCGAGCAGCTCACTGGCGAGGTGAATGCCGCCCTGGCCGCCTGGCAGGGGCGCAACATCGCGCTGGCGAACGTCACGGTGCGCACCGGCGAGCCGTGGCTGCGCACCGACGCGCCGCAACTGCCGATCCTGATGAACGTGTTTTCCTACTTCACAGGCATGAAGGACCCGAAGCCGGTAGCGATCGGCGGCGGCACCAACTCGCGCCTGTTCCCGAACGCGGTCAGCTTCGGGCCGGGCATGCCGGGCCAGGTGTACACGGGCCACTCCGAACACGAGTTCATCACCCTGAAGCAGTTGCTGTTGAATTTGCAGATGTACACGGCGGTGCTGGCCGAACTGGCGAAGTAGCAGCGCTCCTGCACGCTGATTGCTATCACGACGGCCCGCACAGGGCCGTTTTCCTGTCCGCGCTTCCGGTTGGGTTTGTCGGAATTTATCTTGCCAAATTGGGTAAATACATCCAATCGTTTTGTAGGTTTGCGCCTACAGCGACATTCAGACTGCATGAGTTTGCTGCAGTGCGAAGCGCGTTTTCATAGGAGAGAGGCGATGTCTCACCATACCTGCACTCCAGCCGCTCCGCTGAGTCATTAACTGTTGGAAAAAACATACGTTCTAGGCTGAAACTGTGGCGTAAACGCCATGTTAGGATCATTCATTCGCGGTGACCCGCAAGATTTTCTTGCAGGGATTCCTTTTGCCGCGGCTGCGCGCAGTGAGTACGGCGAAGTGAATGCCAATGATAAAGCGATGCCATGCACAGTAAAGAACTGACAAAGCCCGACGGACGACACTTGACGCTATACAGCAACCGGCCGATCCCGGACGGCATCGTCGCGCCGAGTCCGTTCCCGGAGCCGATGCATGCCAATCCGCACCTGCGCTGGCATCCGCTGCGCGGCGAATGGGTGACCTATGCCGGCTTTCGCCAGAACCGCACCTTCCTGCCGCCGCCCGAATACAACCCGCTGGCGGTAACAACCGATCCCGCCCACCCGACCGAACTGCCGCAGGGCGATTACGAGATCGCCGTGTTCGACAACCGTTTCCCGTCGCTGGCCCTGGACGCGCACGATCCGCCGCAGCTGACGGTGCCGACCGCGCCTGCCAATGGCCATTGCGAGGTGGTGGTGTTCACCCAGGACCCGACCACGGCGCTGGTGCACCTGCCGCTGTCGCGCATCGAATTGCTGTTCCAGGTCTGGGGCGAGCGCACGCGCCGCATCGGCGAAAAGGGGCACATCGAATATGTGCTGCCCTTCGAAAACCGCGGCGCCGAAGTCGGCGTGACGCTGCACCATCCGCACGGCCAGATCTATGCCTACCCGTTCGTGCCGCAGGTGCCGGCGCGCATGCTGGCCGAGGAGCGCGACTACTACCTGCAGCACGGCGCCAGCCTGCTGTGCGACATGGCGAAAACCGAAGCGGCCGATGGGCGGCGCGTGCTGTTCCAGGACGAACACGCGATCGCCTTCGTGCCGGCCTGCGCGCGCTATCCGTATGAGGTCTGGGTGATGCCGACCGCGCCCTGCCAGGATTTCGCCTCGCTGTCCGATGTACGGCGCGCCAGTCTGGCGCGCTGCCTGAAAACCGTGCTGCTCAAGTACGAGACGCTGTGGAACCGGCCTTTCCCTTACCTGATGGCCTGGTACCAGGCGCCGCTTGATGGCATGGCGCATCCGGAAACCCAGTTGCACGCCCAGTTCTACCCGCCTTACCGTTCGCGCGACCGCCTGAAATACCTGGCCGGCACCGAGATCGGCGCCGGCATGTTCGCGATGGACGTGCTGCCCGAGGAGAAGGCGGCCGAACTGCAGGCCGTGAACGTGTCGCTGGAGGAGGCCGCATGAGCGCCATGGAACGCGCCGCCGAAGTGGCGGCCAAGCTGGCGCTGCTGCGCGGCTGCCTGGAGTCCACCGGCGCCGGCGCGATCTGCCTGCGCGGCATCGACTGGTTCGCCTGGGCCACGGCTGGCGGATCGAGCGCGGTGCTGCACACGGCGGAACTCGGCGTGGCCGAAGTGCTGGTCACGCGCGACGAGGCCGTGATCCTGACCGACGAGATCGAGGCGGCGCGCCTGCGCGAGGAAGAAGTCCCGGCGGGATTTACTTTCCACGTCACGCCCTGGGCGCAGGTCGAACTGCGCGAGCGCTATGTGCTGGGCGTGGCCGGCGAGGGCCCGGTGCTGTCGGACCGGCCGCACGGCCTGGAGCAGCCGCTGCCGAACGCCTTGCGTCAGCGGCGCCTGGTGCTGACGCCGTCCGAACAGGCGCGCTACCGCCTGCTGGGACGCGAGGCGGCCGAGGCGATGACCGAGGTCCTGCGCGCCGCGCGGCCGGAATGGACCGAGTATGAACTGGCCGCGGCGGGCGCCGCCGCGCTGTGGAAGCGCAGCATCCATCCGGCGCTGGTGCTGGCCGCCGGCGAACGGCGCCTGCCCCTGTACCGCCACCCGACGCCCTCGCAAGCGCCGCTCGGCGCGCGCGCGATGCTGGTGTTCTGCGCGCGCCGCCACGGCCTGTATGCGAACCTGACGCGCTGCGTGGCGTTCGGCGGCGCGGGCCCGGCGCTGCAGGAGCAGCGCGCGCTGATGGAGGTCGAGGCGACCGGCCTCTCCACCGTCGTGCCGGGCAAGTCGCTGTCGGCCGTGTATCACGCCTTTGCCGCGGCCTACCACCATGCCGACCGCCAGGGCGCGATCGACGAGCACCACCAGGGCGGCATTACCGGCTACCTGGCGCGCGAGATCGTCGCCACCGCCAGCACCGCGACCCCGCTGGAAGAGGGCATGGCCTTCGCATTCAACCCCAGCTTTGCAGGCCTGAAAATCGAGGATACCTTCCTCCTCGGCCCGCAGGGACTGGACAACCTGACCCTGGATCCGCAGTGGCCTGCCGTGACCGTGCATGGCCGCCAGCGGCCCCTCTGGCTGGAGACTACCTGATGGAGAGTACCTGATGGTGACGACCGATTCCTTCTTCGGCGGCCCGCCCGCGGTCAACGCATCCGCACCCGGACGCGTGAACCTGCTGGGCGAGCATACCGATTACAACGACGGCTACATGCTGCCCGTGGCCACGCCCCAGCGCACGACGGTGGCGCTCAGCCCCAGCGGCGACGGCCATTTCGTGTTCTATTCGAGCACGCTCGACGCCAACGTGACCTTCGCGCCCGACGCCAGCGCGCCGGCCGGCTTCGGCAGCTATATCGAAGGCTGCATCCGCCTGGTCGAAGCCGAAGGCGTGACGGTGCCGCCGCTGCGGGTGTGGGTGTCGACCGACGTGCCGGTGGGTTCCGGCCTGTCGTCGAGCGCCGCGCTCGAAGTGGCGACGCTGCGCGCGCTGCGCGCGCTGCTCGGGTTCGAACTCGACGACGTCAAGCTGGCGCGCATCGCCCAGCGCGCCGAGATCGAATACGCGCGCGTCAATTGCGGCATCATGGACCAGATGGCCTCGAGCCTGGCCGACGAGTCGCACATGCTGTTCATCGATGCGCGCACGCTCGAACACCGGCTGGCGCCGCTGCCCGACGGCGTCGAGATCATCGTGATCGACTCGGGCATCGCGCGCAAGCTGGCCGGCAGCAAATACAACGAACGGCGCGCCGAATGCGAGGAAGCGTCGCGCAAGCTCGGCGTCAAGGCGCTGCGCGACGTGACCGACCCGGACAGCGTGGAAAGCCTGCCTGAACCGTTGCGCCGGCGCGCGCGCCACGTGGTGCAGGAAAATTTGCGGGTGCTGGAAGCAGCCGCTGGCGTGTCGGCCGAACGCTTCGGCGAACTGATGAACGCATCGCACTTCAGCTTGCGCGACGATTACGAGGTCTCGATTCCCGAGCTCGACGAACTGTGCGCATTGCTGCGCGCCCAGGAGGGCGTGGTCGGCGCGCGCCTGACCGGCGCCGGCTTCGGCGGCGCCTGCGTGGCGCTGTGCCGCACCGGTCTGGCGCAACAGGCGGCCACGGCCGCACTCAACGAATACAACAAAAACGGGCGAGAGGGCCGCATTTCTATCCCGGTCCCCAGTGAACGAAAGGAAAATAATGAGTCAATTTGAATATCCACGTCCGCAACTGGTACGCGACAACTGGATCAGCCTGAACGGCAAGTGGCGCTTCTGCTTCGACGACGAGATGCGTTTCAAGGGGCCGGGCGAGGTCACGGAATGGACCCATGAAATCGAGGTGCCGTTCGCACCCGAGACCAAGATGTCCGGCATCGGCGACACTGGTTTCCACCGCTTCTGCTGGTACGAACGCGAGTTCACCGTGATGCCGACCGAAGGCCGCACCATCCTGCACTTCGGCGCGGTCGACTACCACGCGCAGGTCTGGGTCAACGGCCAGCTGGTGGCCGACCACGAGGGCGGCCACACGCCGTTCTCGGCCGACATCACTGCGGCCATGAAGGCCGACGGCCAGCAGACCGTCACCGTGTTCGTCGAGGACGACCCGGCCGACCTGGCGAAACCGCGCGGCAAGCAGGACTGGCTGCTGGAACCGCACTCGATCTGGTATCCGCGCACGACCGGTATCTGGCAGACCGTCTGGGTCGAGCAGGTCGAACGGACCTTTATCCAGAAGCTGAAGTGGACGCCGATTTTCGAGACCTTCGAGATCGGTTGCGAAGTCTTCGCCGGTGGCGAGATCCGCGACGACATGTTCATCGAAGTCAAGATCTGGCACGGCGAGCACCTGCTGGCGGATGACCACTACAAGCTGCTGGGCGGCGAAGCGAACCGCAAGATCGCCCTGTCCGACCCGGGCATCGACGATTCGCGCAACGAATTGCTGTGGAGCCCGGAACGCCCGACGCTGCTCGACGCCGAGGTGACGCTGCGCTGCGGCGACCGCGTGGTCGACCGCATCCGCTCGTACACGGCGCTGCGCTCGTTTGCGATCAACCGCGACCGCCTGATGTTGAATGGAAGGCCATACCAGCTGCGCCTGGTGCTCGACCAGGGCTACTGGCCGGAATCCTTCCTCACCGGCCCCTCCGACGAACACCTGCGGCGCGACGTCGAACTGGCCAAGCTGATGGGCTTCAATGGCGTACGCAAGCACCAGAAGATCGAGGACCCGCGCTACCTGTACTGGGCGGATAAACTGGGCTTGCTGGTGTGGGAAGAAATGCCCTCGGCTTACCGTTTCAGCGCCAAGGCGATCACGCGCATGGTGCGCGAGTGGACCGAAGCGATCGAGCGCGACTACAGCCATCCCTGCATCATCGTCTGGGTTGCCTTCAACGAATCCTGGGGCGTGCCGAACCTGACGTTGACCCAGGCACATCGCAATGCCGTCGAGGCCTTGTACCACCTGACGCGCACGCTGGACGCGACGCGGCCGGTGATCGGCAACGATGGCTGGGAGGCGTCCGCCACCGACATCCTCGGCATCCACGACTACGACTGCGATCCGGAAAAGCTGGGGGCGCGCTACGCCGTCACCGATCCGGTGCGCACGCTGTTCGACCAGCGGCGTCCGGGCGGACGCATCCTGACCCTGGACGGCTTCCCGCACCGCGGCCAGCCGATCGTGCTGACCGAATTCGGCGGGATTGCCTACGACACCAAGGGCACGCCGGAAGAGGGCACCTGGGGCTATTCGCGTTCGACCACGGCCGAGGGTTTCCATAACCTCTACCGTGGCTTGCTGAAGGCGGTGAACGAAACCTTCATGTTCAGCGGCTTCTGCTACACGCAGTTCGCCGACACCTTCCAGGAGGCGAACGGCCTGCTGAACGCGGACCGCACGCCGAAGCTGCCGTTCGAGGTGATCTCGGCGGCGACGCGCAATGCGCAGGTGAATCGTGTCAAGGCTGGCGGTGGGGTCGATCTCGATCCGGCCTGACCCTTGAGTTGACCAGTGGCCGGCGGCGATCATCGATGCCGCCCGGTCACTGGGGGGGATGCAAGAGTGTGAGGCCATGTGCAAGTGCGGGTCCGCTTACCGGGGTGCCTGGGCTGCCTGGGCCGTCACGCTCGGCGTGTGCGCGCTGGCGTTTGCCGGCAAGGTTGCGGCCGGACCGCTCGCCTCGGCTGAATACGCGGCCACCCACCATCCCCCGGGGCCGGCCCCGGTGGCCGCGCGCCACCACGGCGGACTCTACCGGATCAGCGGCGGTGGCCGCGTCGCCTACCTGTTCGGCACCGTCCACGTGGGCAAGCGCTCCTTTTATCCGATGGCGCCCGACGCCGAGCGCGCACTCGGCAGGGCCGACCATATCGTGGTCGAGCTCGATACCCTGGCACCAGGCGACTTCCTCCGCGCGTTTGAAAAGCACGGGCGCTACCCGGCGGGCGACGACATAGCCCGCCACGTCTCGAACGATACCCTGGCGCGCCTGCGCACCGCCCTGCACGGCGAGGGCCTGAGCCTGGCCAGCATGGCGCACCTGAAACCCTGGCTGATCGCCAACCTGCTCTTGAGCATGACGCTGGAACGGCAGGGCTACCAGCGCAGCGAGGGCGTCGAACACGCGCTGCTGACCCAGGCGCGCCGGCGCGGCGCGCGCGTGGCGCAACTGGAAAGCGCCGACTTCCAGCTGGCCCTGTTCGACAGCATGAGCCCGGTCGAATCCGAACGCTACCTGCGCGAAACCCTCGCCGGCCTGCGCGACGGCAGCCTGGTCGGCCAGGCACGGCGCGCGATCGAAGCCTGGCGCTCGGGCGACAGCGCCGCCCTCGACGCCGTGCTGCGCGACGCCACCGCCGGCCGCTCGGAAACGGCCGAGTTCACCCGCCGCAAGCTGCTCGGCCGGCGCAATCCGGACATGGCGGCGCAGATCGACCAGTTGATGGACAAGGGCGGCGTGCTGTTCGTCGGCGTCGGCTTGCTGCACCTGCTGGGCGACAACGGTTTGCCGCAGTTGCTGGCGCAACGTGGCTACCTGGTCGAGCGGGTGTATTGAACCGCGTTGAAAGCGCTTTGAATCCGCTTCGAATCCGTCTGCGCCGCATGGCCATATCGATCGATAGTGACATGCGCCCGTCGATATGCCCCGTTCCGACTGCGAACGGGGCCGGCCGCGCAGCCTGGCCTCAGCGCACGATGGCGCCGCTGCTCAGGTTGACGCGGTCGCCACTGCGAAAGTCGGGCGTGGTTTCCTGCGTGACGACCTGGGTGCTGCCGTCGTCCATGCGCAGGGTGACGCGGTAGACGCGGTCCGCGGAGCTGCCGGTGGCGCCGGCTGCGCCGCTGCTGCCGACTGCGGCCCCGGCCACCGTGCCGGCCCCGCCGATACCGCTGCTGGCACGCGGTACCAGTTCGATCGAGACCACCGTGCTGTTCGGGCTGGCGCTGGAGGCGGTGGCGGCGCCGCTGGCGGAGGCGCCTTGTGCGCTGCCGCTGGCGGTATCCGAGGTGCTGGCCGCGCCGCTTTCGGTGGTGCTGGCCGTGCCCGAGCTGCCCGAGCTGCTGCTGGACTGGTCGTAGCCCGAGGTGCCCGACGTGCCCGAGGTACCTGAGGTGCCCGAAGAGCCCGACGTCCCTGAACTGCCCGAAGTACCTGAACTGCCCGAGGTGCCCGAGCTGGTGCCGGCGCCCGTGCCCGACGTGCCGCCGGTGCCGGCACCGGTGCCCGACATGCCGCCGGCCTCGCTGCCGCTGGTGGCGCCGGACGAACTGCTGCCGCTGGCGCCGCTGCTGCTGCCCGTATCGCCGCTCGAACCGCTGTCGCCGCGCATGGCCGCGCAGCCCGTCAGGCCGAGCGCCATGGCCAGCAAGCCCGCCAGGACCACGCTCTGATGTTGTTGTTTCATGATCGATCCTCCGTTGATTTTGTCAGTGGGTATGCGTGACGATGACGTCTGCCACTGTGGTAAGAGGCGCAAACGGGCACGGCGTTCCAGCCGACTCGGGTGCGGCATGAGCCAGATCAAGCCGAGGTGTATTCAGGAAATTGAGTATCGAAGCGGACTCAGCCGCGCTGCAGCGCCGCTTTCGGCAGCACCAGCCACAGGATTGCAGAGACGGCCACGGCCGCGCTGCAGTCGACCATCCAGTCGCGCACGTCGGCGCCGCGGTAGGGGAAGAAGCTCTGCACCGATTCGTCGATCGCACCCATGACGGCAATAGCCAGCACGGTGGCCACGGTCCGGCTTGCCGCACTGCCGCGGCTGGCGGTAAACCAAAGGAGTGCCAGCACCGCATAGGCCGACGAATGCAGCACGACGCCGGAGGCGTAGTGGCCGATGTCGGCGCGCGCCCCGGGAATCGACCCGCCTGCCACGATCGCGAGGAACAGGAAAATCGCGGCGCCATAGCGCAGCTTGTTCAGGCGTGGATCGAGCAGGAGCGAAGACAGGAAATGCGGCATGGTTGACCAGTTGGAAAAACGGCAACCATACCACGGTGGGCGGCCGTGCGCATGCACGGCGCTCGAGAAGGGGCGGGTCAGATGGTCAGGGCCGGGGCGCCGTCGGGATAACGTGCGTCGAAACAGCTTTCGCATTCGGCACAAAACAGGTGGGCCATGCGCACGGAAGTCTGGCGCAGCACCAGCTTCAGACTGCATTGCTGGCACTTCGGGCAGAGTTCGCGCACGTTGCCGAAGGTAAGGAGGGTCAGCGTGGAGTGTTCGCCCTCGAGGTGGTCGACCACCACCAATGGATTGAGTTCACTGAGAACCAGGCAACCGATGCCTTCATGCTGGCGTCGGCTGGCGGATGCGTGATCGGTGTGCTTTTCAGGATGGTGAAAATTCATCGGTACGGCTCCCATGTCTGGTAGATGGCAGCGCCGCCTAAGGTCATCATGTCGGCGTGACCCGCTTGCGGCGCACGAACTTCATCATAGTAAAAAGGCCTCAGGCTTCAAGGCCGGTCTTCACATTTATGCAAGCTGGGTGACTTTAGCACGGGCCGAACAAAAAAATGCCCACCGGAGAGAGAGGTGGGCACAACCCAAGATCGGGCCAAGAGACATTGATCGGTGGGTGTGCAACGCGTTTGCCTTGCACACCTGTCTGCAGTCAGGCATATCGGTTGCGTGTACCGCAGATGAACCCAGTATAGGCAGCGTTTGTTACCTGGGTATGACGTAGCGCAAGCTTTCAGCCTCAGCAGCGAACAAATTGCTTTTGAGGCGATCTACCGATGTTGAGAAACGCTATTTGCCGGTTGGGCAAAAAAAAGCCCGCTTCAGAGCGGGCTTGAAACTATTTTCTTGGAGGAGAATAGTGGAGACAGGTGCATTATGTTGCAGCGCGATATATTTGTCTAATTGTTAAATCAGATACCAGACATACGAACCGTGAATGGCTGAGCGCGCCTGCCGCCCCCGTCTCATCCCTTATTCGCGCACCGGCACCGTGTAGTTCAGGGGCAGGCGTCCACCGTCGGCATACAGGGTCTGGCCGGTCATGTACGACGCGTCGTCGCTGGCGAGGAAGGCGGCAATCGACGCCACTTCTTCCGGCTCGCCGCAGCGCCCCAGGGGCGTACGCGACAGGATCGTGTGGCGCGCTTCCGGGCTCGACAGCACGGCCTGCTTTGCCAGTTCCGTCAGGATCGTGCCAGGGCCGATGGCATTGACGCGGATGCCGTGCGCGGCGAGGCTGATCGCCGCCACGCGCGTGAGCTGGTTCACGCCGCCTTTCGAAATCACGTACGGCACCTGGTTCGGGATTACGAGTTCGGCATTCACGCTCGACATGTTGATGATGCAGCCGCCACTCCCGCGCGCCACCATGTCGCGTGCGGCCGCCTGGCTGCACAGGAACATCGATTTCAGGTTGACGCGCATGACGCGGTCGAAATCTTCCTCGCGCAGGTCGAGGAAGTCGGCCGCATGCGTGACGCCGGCATTGTTGACGAGGATGTCGACGCGCCCGAAGGCCTCGATGGTGGCGGCGAACAGGGCGTCGACGTCGGATTTCTGGCTGACGTCGGCCACGAAGTAACGGGCGGCGTCGCCCAGCGCCGCAGCGGCCTCGGCCACTTCCGGGCGCACGTCGGCCAGCATCACGCGGGCGCCATCCTGCACCAGGCGCTGGGCGCAGGCCAGGCCGATGCCCTGGCTGGCGCCGGTGACGAGGGCGATTTTATCGGCGAGTTTCATGGAGCGCTTTCACTGAGTTCGGTTGCCGTCATTGTAACGGCAGGCCCGGACCCGAGGAAGCCGCCCCTACAACATGACCGGACGGTTGGGCAGTTCATTGGGACGCGCACCATTTGCCGGGAAGTGTTCGCGCAGCAGCGCATTGACATGCTCGATGGCAGCCAGGCTGGCATCATGAAACTTGCCCTGCCTGAAGCCTTCGGTCATCGTGCGGCAGACCGCCTGCCAGGTGGCTTCGTCGATCTTGCGGTCGATGCCGCGGTCAGCCACGATGTCGACCTTGTGCTCGGCCAGGTTCACGTAGATGAGCACGCCGCAATTGTCTTCGGTATCCCAGACGCCATAGTCGGCGAACAGGGCCAGCGCACGCTGGCGGTTGGTGACGCCGTCCCAGACCTCGTCGGTCGGCAGCGATGTTTCGACGATGAAGCGCACTTCGCCGCGGTGGGTCTGTTCGCCCGCCGTGATGGCCTGCGCCGCCGCCGCGAGCGTGCTTTCGGGGAATGCGCGCTGGGCATCTGCCTTGCTGCTGCGCCAGTGACGTAATACGCGGCCACAGCGCTCTCCAAAGGATTGGTGTGTCATGTGGTCCGCCATTACCAGTCTCCCGAGGCGCCGCCGCCGTCGAAGCTGCCGCCACCGCCGCCGAAGCCGCCGCCACCGCCGCCACCAAACCCGCCGCCACCGCCGGAGAAGCCACCGAAGCCGCCACCGCCGCGCCCGGCGTTACTGAGGATACTGCCCAGGATAAATCCGGTCGCACCGCTGCCCCAGCCGCCGCGCGCCAGCCGCGCCCGGCGCGGCTTGAATATCGAGCGCAGCAGCATGAAGCCGAAAATCAACATCAGAATGCCAAACATACCGATCCCGCCTCCCTGATCGCCTGCATTGTTTCCCGCCGGAGCTGCTGGTGTTATCGGCTGCGCCGGCTCGGGAAATCGTTCCCGGTTCAGCAGGGTCGCAATCGCGCCCACGCCTGCGACCAGGCCCTCGTAGTAATGGTTTTGCCGGAAATGCGGTGCGATGACGTCCTGCAGGACGCGCTTCGATTGCGCATCGGTCAGCACACCCTGCACCCCACGCCCGGCCTCGATGCGCAGACGGCGCAGCGAACTCGGGTTGTCGCGCGCGACGATCAGCAGCACGCCGTCGTCGACGCCCTTGCGCCCCAGCTTCCAGGCATCGGCCACGCGGATGCTGTACTGCTCAATCGCTTCCGGCTCGGTCGATTTCACCAGCAGCACGGCGATCTGGTTGCCGCTTTTCGCCTCGTGCTCGGCCAGCACCGCTTCCAGGCGCTGGCGCTGGCTGGCGTCGAGCATGCCGGCCTGGTCGGTGACGCGGGCAGTCAAGGCCGGCACCGGTTTCAACTGGGCCTGCGCCGGCCCCGCCAATGCAAAGGCGAAGACCAGCAGCCACAGGGTACGCAGCAGCGTCATCGTTATTTGCCGAAGTTGACCGTCGGTGCGGTCGAGATCGCTTTTTCGTTCTCGACCGTGAACGATGGCCGCGCTTCGTAGCCGAACATCATCGCGGTCAGGTTGGTCGGGAACTTGCGCACGGTGACGTTATAGTCCTGCACCGAGGCGATGTAGCGCTGGCGCGCGACCGTGATGCGGTTTTCGGTGCCTTCCAGCTGCGATTGCAGGTCGCGGAAACTGGTGTCCGCTTTCAGTTGCGGATAGGCTTCGGACACGGCCATCAGGCGCGACAGCGCGCCCGACAGTTCGCCCTGCACCTGCTGGAATTTGGCGAACGCTTCCGGGTTGTTCAGCACTTCCGGCGTGATCTGGAAGCTGGTGGCGGCGGCGCGCGCGCGCGTGACGGCTTCGAGCGTTTCCTTCTCGTGCGAGGCATAGCCCTTGACCGTGTTGACCAGGTTCGGAATCAGGTCGGCGCGGCGCTGGTACTGGTTGACCACTTCACCCCAGGCGGCCTTGGTGGCTTCGTCCTTGACCTGGAAATCGTTGTAGCCGCAGCCCGACAGCAGCGAGCCTGCCAGGGTGGCAGCCGCCAGCAGGCGGGCCCAGCGCGAGAAGAGGGAAGTCATAATGTACTGTCCAGTGCGAGTTGTCGAATAGTCAAAAATATACAGCAGTCATCCAAGACCGGTCGCACGCTCGCGGACCTGTGCCCCGTGACGGGTACAATAGTGGGTTTGCAATAACACTGATCAAGGGGCCCAACGTGAATTTCATCGACAAACTCTCCGCGGCCTGGACCCGCAACGATTCGCTGCTGTGCGTCGGGCTCGACCCCGACCTCGGACGCTTCCCCGCGCACCTGCAGGGTGAAGCGGACGGCATCGTCCGCTTTTGCACGGCCATCATCGACGCCACGGCGGACCTGGCCTGCGCCTTCAAGCCGCAGATCGCCTATTTCGCCGCGCTCGGCGCCGAAGACCAGTTAGAAGCCATCTGCCGCTACCTGCGCGAGACCTACCCGCACATTCCGCTGATCCTCGACGCCAAGCGTGGCGACATCGGCGCCACCGCGCACCAGTACGCGCGCGAAGCCTTCGAGCGCTATGGCGCGGACGCGGTCACGGTCAGCCCCTACATGGGTTCCGATTCGGTCGAACCGTATTTTGCCTGGCCCGACCGCGGCGTGATCGTGCTGTGCCGCACTTCGAACGCGGGCGGCTCGGACCTGCAATTCCTGGACGTCGGCGGCCAGCCGCTGTACCAGCACGTGGCGCGCCTGGTGGCGGAACAATGGAACCGCAACGGCCAGTGCGCCCTCGTCGTGGGGGCGACCTATCCGGAAGAACTGGCGCAGGTACGGGCGATCGTCGGCGACATGCCCTTGTTGGTGCCTGGCATCGGCGCGCAGGGCGGGGACGTGGAAGCGACCGTGCGTGCCGGACGCACCGCGGGCGGCGCCGGGATGATGATCAGCTCGTCGCGCGCGATCCTGTATGCGGCGCCGGAGGAAGGCGAGGATTTCGCCGCGGCGGCGAGACGGGTGGCGCGCGAGACGCGCGATGAGATCAATCGGTATCGGGGGTGATCTTGATGGAGTGGGGCTGTTGCCTGTAACGCTATTGGTATGCTTGATCCGCGTGGACTCAAGAGTCCACCCTACGGTCACCGTTGGCAGCGAGATCATACGAAACCTGGATACGTAGCGTGTCCCGTAGGATGGGCTCTCCGAGCCCATGCGGATTCAACCCACCGATACCGTAACAGGCAATAGCCCCACGAACAGTCAATACCTGCTCGGCGCAATCGCCTCCACATACTCGTACAAGGCGCCGAGAATCTCTTCGGCGCGCTCGTCCGCCGTCTCCGACAGCGCATCGATTTCGCCAAACAGCTGGTCCACCGTGCGCGCGCCGCCGGCGCCGTCGAACAGGCGCGCGGCGCGGTGTTCTTCCCAGTCCTGCATTTCCGTTTCCGATAAAGTTTCGGGGAAATTGCGGGCGCGGTAGCGGCGCAGCAGTTCGGCCAGGCGCTCGTCTTCGAACGACGGCCGCGCCGTGGCCAGCTGCGCCGGCGTCTGCATGCGCAGCGATTCCAGCTTGCGGCGGTCGTTGTTCGAGACGAAGCCGCCATACAGGTCTTCGTCGACGTCGGTCTCCTCCTTCGCGCCCGGCTTCTGGTACACCTGGGCCCAGGTCGCGGCCATGTCGGGACCGTTCGCCGCCAGTTGCGCATGCGCGCGCGCCTGTTCGACGTCGATACCCCAGCGTGCCGCCATCGCGCTGCTGAGCGTCTTGAGGTTCCCGACCAGCATCGGCGACTTGTTCAGGTGTACGCTCTTGATCGGCAGCCGCGTCACGCCTTCGGGCAGGTCGGCGCTGCGCGTGAACATGCGCTGGCGGATCGTCTCGACGTCGAGACTGAACAATTCCGATGGATCATGGCGGCAATCCCACACCAAAATTTCATTCTTGTTGGTCGGATGCTGGCCCAGCGGCCAGACCAGGCCGAGGCAACCCTGTTCGGCCGGGAACATGCCGGACACGTGCAGGAAAGGCTGGCGCACGCCGCGCTCGAGGTGCAGGCCCATTTCGCTGGCAACTTTGTCCTTGCGCCGCAATTCGAGGCAGAAGTCGAACAGGCGCGGCTGTTTACTCCGGATCAGGCGCGCCAGGGCGATGGTGGCGCGCACGTCCGACAGCGCATCGTGCGCCGACTCGTGCGCGAGTCCATTCACGCGGGTCAGGTCTTCGAGCTTGAAGCTCGGGCGCCCGTCCGGATGGGTCGGCCATTCGATGCCTTCGGGACGTAGCGCATAGGTCATGCGCACGACGTCGAGCAAATCCCAGCGGCCGCAATTGTTTTGCCATTCGCGCGCATACGGGTCGAACAGGTTGCGCCAGAAAAGAAAACGCGTGACTTCGTCGTCGAAGCGGATCGTGTTGTAGCCGACGCCGATCGTATTCGGTTCGGCAAAGGCGGCTTCGATCTGGCGCGCGAATGCGTGTTCGGGCACACCTTGCTCCAAACATTGCTGCGGCGTGATGCCGGTGATCAGGCAGGATTGCGGGTCGGGCAAATAGTCATTGGCCGGCTGGCAAAACAGCATCAGCGGCTCGCCGATCTCGTTGAGGTCGGCATCGGTGCGGATCGCGGCGAACTGCGCCGGCCGATCGCGGCGCGGCTGGGCGCCGAAGGTTTCGTAGTCGTGCCAGAGGAAGGTGTGTGTGGTCATTGTGTTGTTATGGGTGCCAATCTTGAAGCATCAAGCGTGGCACGGATTGTCGGTGCGGGCTGGGGTTCCGTCAATCTCACACGCTGACACAATTGCGGCCCGCGTCCTTGGCCCGGTACAGCGCGGCATCGGCCGCTTCGATCAGGCTAATCTCGTCGCCTTCGGGTTCGAGCACGGCCACGCCGAAGCAGGCGGTCAGGTGCGGCATCGGCACGCGCATGTCGGGGAACAGCACGATCGCGCGCATTTGCTGGCACAGGCGCTCGGCCACCATCTGGGCCAGCTCGCCATTTGTTTCCGGCAGCACGGCCATGAGTTCCTCGCCGCCGTAGCGCACCGCAAAATCCGACGGCCGCAGGCCATCGCGGATGACGTTCGCGGCCGCGCACAGGGCGGCGTCGCCCACCAGGTGGCCATGGGTGTCGTTGAACTTCTTGAAATTGTCGAGGTCGATCATCAGCAGCGCCAGCGGGCTGCCCTGGGCACGGGCGCGCGCCACCAGCTTGGGCAGCATGTCGGCCAGCCAGGTGCGGTTATACAAGCCGGTCAGGGTATCGTTCAGCGACAGCTGGCGGTAGAATTCGCCGAGCTTCTGGCGCCGCCGCAGCAGGGCATTCGCGGCGCGGATGCGGAAGGACATCAAGCGCAGCAGGTTGCGCGCCACCGCGTTCGAATGGTCGATCAGTTCCCAGGCCAGTTTCGATTCGATCACTAGCAGGCGCGTGTCTTCGACGGCGTGCACGGCGTCGAGGTTGGCGGCGTCGTCCAGCACCGATTGCTCGCCCACGCTTTCGCCCGGCATGATGCGGTTGACGTTGCCGTCGCCGGTGCCGGCGTGGCTGTCGAGCTCGACTTCGAGCATGCCGGACAGCACGATGTACAGGCGCGCCCGCACCGCATCCTCGATCGGTTCGCCGGCGCCGAGCTCGACCACGTCGCAATCGGCGAGCGCGGCGGCGGCGGCGCGCATGTCGGCCCCGCGAAACAGCTCCAGGTCCGCGACCTTGTAGCCTGCATTCCGAAATGGTCCGATAAGTTTCAAAGCGTTCCTCCGCGTGGTGCTAAGACAGTTCAGTAAAAATGCATGATAAACCATTCGCCACCCCGTTCCCGCTGGCGTTTCGGAAACAGCGGTGTTCCAATAGCGGCCATGAACGACTTCTCCCATCCCCTGGTCGATGCCCTCGGCGTGACCCACCTGCCGGCGCCTGGCGCGCGCATCGTCTCGCTGGTTCCCTCGATCACCGAATTGCTGTGCGACCTGGGCCTGGCGCCGCAACTGGTCGGGCGCACCGGCTTCTGCATCCATCCGGCCGAGCTCATTACCGCGATCCCGAAAGTGGGCGGTACCAAGGACGTGAACCTGCACAAGATCCGCGCGCTGGCGCCGACCCACGTGATCGTCAACATCGACGAAAACGAAAAGCCGACCTTCGATGCCCTGGCCGAATTCGTGCCGCACATCGTCGTCACCCATCCACTGGCGCCGCGCGACAACCTGGCGCTGGCACGGCTGATGGGCGGCATCTTCGGCGCCGAAGTCCAGGCCGAGCGCTGGTGTGCCGCTTTCGAGGCAGAGTATCGAGTGCTAAGGTCCGCGCCGCCCGGTCCCGCGCGCACCGTGCTGTACTGCATCTGGCAAGACCCGTGGATGAGCGTGTCAAGCGACACCTATATCGCGCGCATGCTGGGCGAACTCGGCTGGAAGGTGCCGGCGCTGCCCGATGCCAGCCGCTATCCGCGCTTCGAGTGGTCGGGCGACCTCGTGGCCGGGCTCGACGCGGTGCTGCTGTCGACCGAACCCTACCGGTTTACCGAAGCGCACGCGGACGCGCTGGAAAAACAGCTCGGCATTCCGGTGCTGCTGGTCGATGGGGAAATGATGTCGTGGTATGGCAGCCGGGCCTTGCCCGGCTTGCGTTACCTGCGCGAATTGCGCAGTTTGCTCGAGGGATAAAAAAAGCGCGGCCTCGGCCGCGCTCCATATTGAAGAAACTGCCTGATTACATGCCGGCGGTCAGGTTCTTGTCCTGTTCAGGAACCAGGTCGCCGTCGACGTCGCCGATCGGCATCGGTTCGCGCTTGGCCTTGTCGGCCAGGCGGCCCAGGGCGCTGTCGAGGGCGCGCTTGAGCTTGCTGCCGGCCTGGGTGATGGCCTGGTGCAGGTTCACCGCATGCTCGTTGACGACCACCGGCGCATAGCCGGTAACGTGCGCTTCCATCATGCAGCGGTTGCCGCCGTCGAGTTGTTTCTGGCTGTTTTCATTGCTCAGGTGAACTTCAACACGGTGCACCTGGTCCTCGAAACGGCCGATGGCGCCTTCGACGACAGATTGCACGTGCTCGTCCAGGCCTTGGTGTTTGTCGATGGTACGGTCGGTATTAACATTGATTTGCATAAAGATAGCTCCGTTATCAAAGATCTTGAAGCCAATCTTACACTTTTTGTAATTTTTGCCGCGTCCCGTACGTTAGCCGGTTTTCCTGGCCTGCTCCGCCTTCTCATGATGGGGAAAACGGTCCATCTTCGACAGCACCGGAAACAGCACCGCCCACAGCCCCGTCACTGCCAACGTGGCCGCGCCGCCCAGCAGGATCGCGCGCGTCAGGCCGAACCAGCCGGCGGTCACGCCCGATTCGAATTCGCCCAGTTCGTTCGAGGCGCCGATGAACACGGCGTTCACGGCGCTGACGCGGCCGCGGATCTCGTCCGGCGTTTCGTACTGCACCAGCAGGTGGCGCACATACACGCTGACCATGTCGCCGGCGCCGAGCACGAACAGGGCGACCAGGGCCACCAGAAAATTGCCGGTCCAGCCGAGCGTGAGCGTGGCCAGGCCGAACAGGGCGACGCCGCCGAACATCCAGGCGCCCACATGCCGGCGGATCGGCACGAAGGCGAGCAGGATCGAGCACAGCGCGGCGCCGGCGCCGGGGGCCGTGCGCAGCCAGCCGAGCGCGGTCGGGCCGGCGTGCAGCACGTCATGCGCGTAGGCGGGCAAGAGCGCGGTGGCGCCGCCGAACAGCACCGCGAACAGGTCGAGCGAAATCGCGCCCAGCACGATCGGGCGCGAGCGCACGAAGCGCAAGCCTTCCAGCAAGGTGTGCCAGCTGACCGGCGCCGTGCTGCGTACCTGCGGCGCGCTGGTCGTCGACGCCATCAGCAGGGTGGCGACCAGCAGCAGCGCCGCCGACACCATGTACACGGTGGTCGGGCCGAACACGTACAGCAGGCCGCCCAGCACCGGACCGGCGATCACCGCCACGTGGAAGGTCGAGGAGCCGAGCGCGACGGCCTGGCCGAAATCCTTGTCCGGCACCAGGTTGCGCAGCACCGCCTGCGAGGCCGGCATCATGAATGCGCGCGCACTGCCGAACAGCACCAGCACCGCGAACACCGGCCACACGATGCGGCTGCCGCTGGCGGTAAACGCCAGCAGCAGGGCGCTCACCAGCAACTGGGTCAGCATGCACAGCACGATGATCTTGCGCCGGTCGTAGCGGTCGGCCACGTGGCCGGCCCAGAGAATCAGCACCAGGAAGGGCGCGAACTGCGCCAGCCCGATCAGGCCGAGGTCGAACAGGCTGCCGGTGATCTGGTACACCTGCCAGCCGACGGCCACGCTTTGCATCTGCACGGCCAGCGTGCCGAGAAAGCGTGAGGAAAGGTAGAACGATAGGTTACGGTTGCGCAGGACGGCGAGGCCGCTGGACGAGGAAAGCAGGGACATGAAAAAGGAACTTTGACAGGCGAGAAGCTGTCAATTGTGCCTCATTTAGGATGGGTTTGCTGACGTAGGGTGGGCGCCCCTGAACTGACCCCCAAAAGTTGGGCACAACTTTTGGAGAGGTATGAAGTACACGAAAGAGTTCAAACAGGCGGTAGTCCACGATTACCTGTCGAGCCACGAGGGCTATCGGAATGTGTCTCGACGCTACGGCATGGCAAATCGCTCGCTGCTCGAGCGGTGGGTCGCTGCATACGAGATTCATGGGGATGCCGGGCTTAGTCCAAAGCGAAGCCGGTATGACGCCGCTTTCAAATTGTCGGTGCTGCAGCACATGTGGGAAAATCAGCTTTCCATAACCGAAACCGCTGCCAAGTTCGATATCCGCCGTCATTCGACGGTGGGCGACTGGGAGCGT
>NZ_JACYUY010000034.1 GCF_014842025.1 Massilia sp. CFBP 13721 | reverse complement strand
CCTCTGAAGACGTTTACAACACTACAAAAGAAAAATGCCGTTCAGCCTTAACTGAACGGCATTAGCGCCGCGGCGCCGTTTGTATTGCGAACTACACCTGCTTACCCGCCATTCCGATGCGGACACGCCGGCTTGATGCAATGCCCGTAAATCGCCAGCGCGTGCTCGGCAATCTTGAAACCGCGTTCGGCCGCGATCTTGTTCTGGCGCGATTCGATTTCTTCGTCGAAGAATTCCTCGACGTGGCCGCAATCGAGGCAGACCAGGTGGTCGTGGTGCGAGCCGGCGTTCAGTTCGTAGATCGCCTTGCCGGTTTCAAAGTGATTGCGGTTCAGCAGGCCAGCCTGTTCGAACTGGGTCAGCACGCGGTATACCGTGGCCAGGCCGACATCCATGTTCTCGGCCAGCAGGATTTTATAGACGTCTTCCGCCGTCAGGTGCCGCACTTCGCTGTTCTGGAAAATTTCGAGGATCTTCAGGCGCGGCAGGGTCGCCTTCAGGCCGCTCGCCTTCAGGTCGGTGGGACTGTTACTCATGTTTGTTACTCGTAGATGGGCGGAGTGCTTTATGATATAGCGTTTTGGAAGCTCCCGCTTAAACGTTTGAGGTTACTTATGCGTCACTTTGATGCCGATGTCCATCGCGTAGTTCGTCTTTCCCGGACCCGGGCCGCGCTCGCCGCGGGCCTTGCCTGCACGCTGGTGCTGTCCGGCTGCGCTTCCTGGCGCAACCAGACCAAGCCGGCCGCACCGGTGAATACGTCCGCGGCGGCGCTGCAAAGCGATGCCGGCCTGTCGGCCTCGCTGGCCAATGCCGGTGCGCAAACGACGCAGGGCAGCAAGCTGCAGAAATTCCTGTGGATCTTCTCGCCCTACCGTCCAGACATCCAGCAAGGCAATTTTGTTTCGCAAGAAATGCTGAACCAGCTGAAAGTCGGCCAGACCCGCGAACAGGTGCGCTTCCTGCTCGGCACGCCGCTGCTGACCGACATGTTCCACGCCGACCGCTGGGACTTCCCGTTCTACCTGGCGCGCGGCAATGGCGAACTGACCACCAGCCGCGTCAGCATTTTCTTCAAGGATGACGTGGTCGAGCGCTTCGAAGGCGGCAACCTGCCGACCGAGCGCGAATACATCGCCCGCATTGCCGGTCCGGCGAAAAACGTCGTCAAGGAGGCGAAGAAGGCCGAAGCCGCCGCCAGCGCGCGTCCGATCGAACCGGTCACGCCTGCCACGCCCGCCACGTCCACGAACACCCCGTAAAAACTGTCATGACGCAACTGAAAATCGCGGTCGCCGGCGCCAGCGGGCGCATGGGCCGCATGCTGATCGAGGCGATCGCCGCCGCTCCCGACGCCGTCCTGGCCGGCGCCCTCGACGTCGCCGGTTCTCCCTTCATCGGCCACGACGCCGGCGCCTTTTCCGGCCAGCTGACCGGGATCACGATCGAATCGGACCTGGCGCGCGCACTGGCCAATGCCGACTGCCTGATCGATTTCACGCGCCCGGAAGGCACGCTGGCGCACCTGGCGTATTGCGCCGCCAACGGTAAAAAGATCGTGATCGGCACCACCGGGTTCGATGACGCCGGCAAGGCGGCGATTGCCGCCGCCGCGCAGCAGATCGCCGTCGTCTTCGCGCCCAACATGAGCGTGGGAGTGAACGTGACCCTGAAACTGCTGGAGATGGCGGCTAAAAGTTTCGCGGAAGGCTACGACATCGAGATCATCGAGGCGCACCACCGCCACAAGGTCGACGCGCCGTCCGGCACCGCCCTCAAAATGGGAGAGGTGATTGCCGATGCGCTGGGACGCGACCTCAAGGAGTGCGCGGTATATGGACGCGAAGGCGTCACCGGCGAGCGCGATCCGTCGACGATCGGCTTTGCCACCGTGCGCGGCGGCGACATCGTCGGCGACCACACGGTCCTGTTTGCCGGCACCGGCGAGCGCATCGAGATCACCCATAAATCGAGCAGCCGCGTGACCTACGCCCACGGCGCCCTGCGCGGCGCGCGTTTTATCGCCGACAAGGCAAACGGCCTGTACGACATGCAGGACGTACTCGCATTGAAAACGGCGTGAAAGGATAGTGCAATGGCAGTGGCAGAACTGAACGGCGCGGCGATCGTCAACGAAGCGAGCTTTCTGGCCGAGAGCCGCAGCGCTTTCGGCTTCCATACGGCTTCGGGCGACACCATCGACACCTGGGTCGATTGCCTGAGCTACCTGCGCGACGAAGAAAACATGACCAAGTTCCGGCTGCAGCCGAACGAAGTCCTGGAAATCGTCATCACCGACAGCGCCGCCCTGCGCGCGCGCCTGCCCGACCTGGTCGACGAAATCGTGTTTTGCGTCGGCGGCATCAACGAGCGCTACGAAGACTACGGCGAAAAGCCGGCGCTGGAACTGGTGCTGCGCTAACCGGTTTTCGCCTGTAACGGCCATGACCGCCGCCGACCTCCTGGCGATCTCCCGCTACGTCATGCCCGCCTTGCCTTTGCACCCCGCAAAGCTCGGCTTCCTGTTCGGCACCCGCCACGGCGTCGACGAATTCTGCCGCGAGACATACGGCCTCTGGCAGCGCGGCATGTTCGAGCGGCTGCTGATATCCGGCGGCGCCACGGCAGGGCAGTCCAGGCCCGAAGCCGAGGTCATCGCCGAGCGCCTGGTCGACATGGGCATGCCGGCCTCGATCCTGATCCTCGAATCGCAAGCCACCAATACCGGCGAAAACGTCATCCTCGGCCGCCGCATGGTTGCGCAGCACATGAACCTGGGCAGCATCGACAGCGTGCTCGCGATCGGTAAAGTATGCGCCATGCGCCGCTACCTGATGACGCTGGCCCGGTACTGGCCCGAAGTCAGCGTCGCGGCCTGCGCCATCAATTACTTTGGCCAGCCGGCCGAGCGCTGGCACGAACACGCCGAGTTCCGTGCGCGCGTCTTAAACGAATTCCACAAGATCCCGCTCTACCTGCAACAGGATTTCCTGCGCGAGCTGGACGGGCACGGGCCGTATCCGCTGATCGCGGCGGCGCCATGAAGCGGCTCGGCAAGGCGCTGCTCGCGGTCGCCACGGTACTGTTGCTCTACCTGGCCATCGTCGCGGTATGGGCATTGGCGTCTGTCGACACGGTGCTGGCGCGCTATCCGGACATGGGGAGAGCGCCCTTGACGCCACTGCAGACCGGCGTCCTGCTGTTGATCGAGGATCCGGTCTTTTTCGCCCATCGCGGCGTGAGCCTGGCCGATGGCCAGGGTGTCGCCACGATCTCGTCCGCCGTCGCGCGCGACCTGTTCCTGTACGGCGCGCCGCTGGGCGGCGTGCGCGGTGCCCTGCAAGGCTTCTACCGCGGCATGTTCGATTGCTGCCGCAAGGTCGACCTCGGCCGCGACATCATGGCGCTCGTGCTCGACGCCCATGCATCGAAACAGCGGCAACTGGCGACCTACACAGCGACCGTCTACATGGGCCGGCACGAGGGACGCCAGGTGCGCGGGCTCGATGCCGCCGCCCGCGCCTATTTCGGCAAACCGCTGGCGGCCCTCGATGTCGACGAGCTAGTGGGATTGGTCGGCATGATCAAGGCGCCGAACGAATTTCATCCGCGACGCAACCCGGAGGCCTACCAGTTGCGCCTGAAGCGGGTGCGCGCCGTGCTGGACGGACGCTGCCAGCCCGATGGCTGGCTGGATACCGATTACGCGCATTGCAAAGATTGATTGGGCCGGCCGTCGCAAAAACCGCCCCCCGCGCCGCTTCGCCGCGGTGCAAGATGAACCAGTATAATGTTCTGCTAAAGCGACCACCGCTCCCACCCTTCCCACATTCCGTCCGCAGAACATCATGCAAGATAAATATAGTCCCGCCGAAGTAGAACAGGCCGCGCAGGCGTACTGGAAGTCGATCGATGCCTATAAAGCCGTCGAGAACGATCCACGTTTCCCGAAAGGCAAATACTACGCCTGCTCGATGCTGCCTTACCCGTCCGGCAAGCTGCACATGGGCCACGTGCGCAACTATACGATCAACGACGTGATGTACCGCTACCTGCGGATGAACGGCTACAACGTGCTGATGCCGATGGGTTGGGATGCCTTCGGCATGCCGGCCGAGAACGCGGCGATGGCCAATAACGTACCGCCGGCCGAGTGGACCTATTCGAACATCGCCCACATGCGCGGGCAGATGGAATCGATGGGACTGGCCATCGACTGGTCGCGCGAAATGACCGCCTGCAAGCCCGAGTACTACAAGTGGAACCAGTGGATGTTCCTCAAGATGCTCGAGAAGGGGATCATCTACCAGAAGACCGGCACCGTGAACTGGGACCCGGTCGACCAGACCGTGCTCGCCAACGAGCAGGTCGTCGACGGCAAGGGCTGGCGTTCGGGCGCGCCGATCGAGAAGCGCGAAATCCCGATGTACTACGTGCGCATCACCGACTATGCCGACGAGCTGCTCGACCACGTCGACAACAAGCTGCCGGGCTGGCCGGAGCGCGTGCGCACCATGCAGACCAACTGGATCGGCAAGTCGGTCGGCGTGCGCTTCGCCTTCCCGCACGTGGTCATGGACGATGCCGGTGAGCTGATCAACGACGGCAAACTCTACGTCTTCACCACCCGCGCCGACACCATCATGGGCGTGACTTTCTGCGCCGTGGCGCCGGAACACGCGCTGGCCCAGCACGCCGCGAAAGACAACGCTGAACTGGCGGCCTTTATCGCCGAATGCAAGCTCGGTTCCGTCATCGAAGCCGACATGGCGACGATGGAAAAGAAGGGCATGCCGACCGGTTTGATGGTCACGCACCCGGTCACCGGCGAGCAGATCCCGGTCTGGGTCGGCAACTACGTCCTGATCACCTATGGCGACGGCGCCGTGATGGGCGTGCCGGGCCACGACGAGCGCGATTTCGAATTCGCCAAGAAGTACGATCTGCCAATCAAACAGGTGGTCGCGGTCGAAGGGCAGGAATACTCGCTCGACGGCTGGCAGGAGTGGTACGGCGACAAGGAGAACGGCCGCACCATCAACTCGGGCAAGTACGACGGCCTCGATTACACGGCCGCCGTGAACGCCGTCTCGGGCGACCTCGCCGCGCAGGAGCTGGGCGACAAGAAGGTCACCTTCCGCCTGCGCGACTGGGGCATCTCGCGCCAGCGCTACTGGGGCACGCCAATCCCGATGATCCATTGTGCCGACTGCGGCGTGGTGCCGGTGCCCGAGTCCGACCTGCCGGTCGTGCTGCCCGAGCACCTGGTCCCGGACGGTACCGGCAACCCGCTGAACAAGGACGAAGCCTTCCTCAAGTGCGATTGCCCGAAATGCGGCAAGCCGGCGCGCCGCGAGACCGACACCATGGACACCTTCATCGATTCGTCCTGGTACTACATGCGCTATACCTCGCCGGGTTCGAACGACGCCATGGTCGACGCGCGCAACGATTACTGGATGCCGATGGACCAGTACATCGGCGGCATCGAACACGCCGTCATGCACCTGCTGTACGCGCGCTTCTGGACCAAGGTCATGCGCGACTTCGGCCTGGTGACATTCGACGAGCCTTTTGTGAACCTGCTCACGCAGGGGATGGTGCTGAACGAAACCTATTATCGCGACGACGCGTCCGGTAAAAAAACCTGGTTCAACCCGGCCGACGTCGAACTGACGTTTGACGACAAGGGCCGGCCGCAGAACGCCGTGTTGAAGGCAGACGGCCAGCCGGTCACGATCGGCGGCACCGAAAAGATGTCGAAGTCGAAGAACAACGGCATCGACCCGGCAGCGCAGATCGAACAATACGGCGCCGACACCGCGCGCCTGTTTACGATGTTCGCGTCGCCGCCGGAGCAGACCCTGGAGTGGTCGAACAGCGGCGTCGAAGGCGCGAGCCGCTTCCTGCGCCGGGTCTGGGCCTACGGCTACGCCCAGCGCGAACGCATCGCCGCGGCGCTGGCCGCGGGTGCTTCCGGTGCCACGCTGGACGACGCCCAGAAAACCCTGCGCCGCGAAGTGCACAAGGTGCTGCAGCAGGCCGACTACGATTTAAAGCGCATCCAGTACAACACGGTCGTCTCGGCCTGCATGAAGATGCTCAACACGCTGGAGTCGGCCAAGCTGGCGGATGACGCCGCGTCAAGTAAGGTCATCGCCGAAGGCTTCTCGATCTTCCTGCGCCTGCTGAACCCGGTCGCACCGCACATCACCCACGCGCTGTGGCAGGAGCTCGGCTATGCCGCGGTCCACGGCGACATCCTGAACGTGCAGTGGCCGGAAGTCGACCCTGCCGCGCTGGAACAGGCCGAGATCGAGATGATGATCCAGGTGAACGGCAAGCTGCGCGGTTCGGTGAAGGTGCCGAAGGCGGCCGACAAGGCGGCGATCGAGGCGGCGGCGCTGGCGTCCGAGGCGGTCCAGAAGTTCATCGAAGGCACGCCGAAGAAGGTCATCGTCGTACCCGGCAAACTCGTCAACATCGTGGTGTAAGGCATGCGCGCCCAATCTTCCTTCGTTGTGCGCGCCGGTGCGGCGCTCGTGCTCGCGGCCACCCTGAGTGCCTGCGGTTTCCACCTGCGCGGGTCCGACGGCGCCTACAACATGCCGTTCTCGAGCATCCACCTGGCGTTCTCGGATGCGTCGCCGCTGGGTAATGAACTCAAGCGCAACCTGCGCGCCGGCGACCGCGTCGTCATCGCCAGTACGCCGCAGGAGGCGCAGGCGCGCTTCGAGGTGCTCTCGGAGGCGCGCAACAAGGCGGTCCTGTCGCTGAACAACCTCGGCCGCGTGCGCGAATACCTGCTCAGCTACACGCTGGTATTCCAGGTGCGCGACGCCGCCGGCAACCTGCTGCTGGGACCGACCGAGATCACGCTGCGCCGCAACCTCACCTTCAGCGAAGAAGCCCTGCTGGCCAAGGAAGGCGAAGAAGCGCTGCTGTACCGCGACATGCAGTCCGACCTGGTGCAGCAGATCATGCGCCGCCTGGCTGCATTGAAGCCACAATGAGCGCAGCGAGACGGTAATGCAGTTACGGCCTGAAGCGCTCGAGCCCCACCTGGCAAAGGGGCTGGCGCCCCTGTATGTGATCACCAGCGACGAGCACCTGCTGGCGCTGGAAGCGGCCGATAAAATACGCCGCGCCGCGCGCGCGGCCGGCCACACCGAACGCGACGTGCTCACCGTCGAGCGCACCTTCAAATGGGGAGAGTTGCTGGCGGCGAACCAGGCCCTGTCGCTGTTCGGCGACAAGAAGCTGATCGAGCTGCGCATCCCGAGCGGCAAACCCGGCAAGGACGGCAGCGCCGCGCTGCAAGCCTATGCCAAGGACCTCAGCCCCGATAATCTCACCCTGATCACGCTGCCCAAGCTCGACTGGCAGACGGCCAAGGCGTCGTGGGCGGCGGCGCTGCAGCAGGCCGCGGTGTATATCGAGATCCCCAGCGTGGAGCGGGCGCAGCTGCCCGGCTGGATCGGCATGCGTTTGAGTGCGCAAGGGCAGAGCGCCGACCGCGCCGCGCTCGACTTCATCGCGGACCGGGTCGAAGGCAATTTGCTGGCCGCGCACCAGGAAATCCAGAAGCTCGGTTTGCTGCACGAACCCGGCAAGCTGAGCTACGAGCAGGTGCAGGACGCCGTGCTGAACGTGGCGCGCTACGACGTCTTCAAATTGTCGGAAGCGATGCTGATGGGCGACCCGGCGCGCCTGGCGCGCATGCTCGAGGGGCTGAAGGGGGAGGGCGAAGCGCTGCCGCTGGTCTTGTGGGCCGTCTCCGAAGAAATCCGCACGCTGTTAAAATTGAAAGCCGGGATGGCGCAGGGACGGCCGCTCGGCGCGCTGCTGAAGGAATACCGCATCTGGGGCCCGCGCGAACGGATGATGGACCCGGCGCTGCGCCGCATTTCCCTGCCGACGCTGGAAGCGGCGCTGCAGGAGGCGGCGCAGGTGGACAAGATAGTCAAGGGATTACGGGCCAGGGCGTTTGCGGGGGATGCGTGGGATGCGATGTTGCAGCTGGCGTTGAAGGTGGCGCGCTAACTATCGGCGGCTGCGGGACCTGCGGGTGCGCCGTTATCGGTTCGCTTGATCCGCGTGGGCACAAGTGCCCACCCTACAGGATGCGTATCGATCCGCATGCGCTAAACCCGTAAGGTGGGCGGGTCTCCCGCCCACGCGTTCAACGCACGTTAGCATTTCGAAACGCACATTGGAACCAACACCATGGACATCACCGACTACATGCACACGCTGGGCCGCAACGCCCGCGCCGCCGCGCGAGCGATGGCGCGCGCCGACGGCGCCACGCGCAACCGCGCGCTGCTCCTGATTGCCGAGGCCATCGAACGCGACACGGCGCAGCTGGCCGCCGCCAACGCGCTCGACCTCGACGCCGCGCGCGCCGCCGGCCTGGCGCCGGCGCTGCTCGACCGCCTGGCGCTGTCGCCAGCGGCGATCGCGACCATGGTCGAAGGACTGCGCCAGATCGCCACCTTGCCGGACCCGATCGGCGAGATATCGAACATGAAATCGCGCCCGAGCGGCATCCAGGTTGGCCAGATGCGCGTGCCACTGGGCGTGATCGGCATCATCTACGAGGCCCGTCCGAACGTGACGGTCGATGCGGCCGGCCTGTGCATCAAGAGCGGCAACGCGGCGATCCTGCGCGGCGGTTCGGAAGCGATCCACTGCAACCGCGCGCTGGCCAAGCTCGTCAGCGAGGGTGTCAGCAAGGCTGGCCTGCCGCTGGACGCGGTGCAGGTGGTCGACACCACCGACCGCGCCGCCGTCGGCGCCCTGATCACGATGCCGCAGTACGTCGACGTCATCGTCCCGCGCGGCGGCAAGGGGCTGATTGCGCGCCTGATCGAGGAAGCGACGGTGCCGATGATCAAGCACCTGGACGGCATCTGCCACGTCTACATCGACGACAAGGCGGATCTCGGCAAGGCGCTGCCGATCGCCTTCAACGCCAAGTGCCACCGCTACGGCACGTGTAATACGATGGAAACGCTGCTGGTCGCCCGGTCGATCGCGCCGGTCGTGCTGCCGCAACTGGCCGAACTCTACAAGACCAAGGAAGTCGAACTGCGCGCCGACGCCGAGGCGCAGGCGATCCTGGCCGGCTACCCGTTTCTCGCCGCCGCGGTGGAAGAAGACTGGAGCACCGAATACCTGGCGCCGGTCCTGGCCATTAAAGTGGTGGCGGGGATCGAGGAAGCGATGGACCACATCGACCGCTATTCGTCGAAGCACACGGAAGCCATCGTCACCGAGGATTACAGCGCGGCGCTGCGCTTCCTGCGCGAAGTCGACTCGGCCTCGGTGATGGTGAATGCCTCGACCCGCTTCGCCGACGGCTTCGAATATGGCCTGGGCGCCGAGATCGGCATCTCGAACGACAAGCTGCATGCGCGCGGCCCGGTCGGGCTGGAAGGGCTGACTTCATTAAAATACGTCGTCTTCGGTCACGGCGAAATACGCAGTTAACTTCAAGGAACCGCATGTACCTCTGGATCAAAGCCTTCCACATCATCTTCATCGCTTCCTGGTTCGCCGGCCTGTTCTACCTGCCGCGCATCTATGTCAACCTGGCGCAGGAGACGGACGTTACTGCAACGACCCGTTTGCTCGGCATGGCGCGCCGCCTGTACCGCTTCACCACCATGCTGGCGATTCCCGCGCTGCTGCTGGGCCTATGGTTATGGCTGGGCTTCGGCATCCAGGGCGGCTGGCTGCATGCGAAGCTGGCGCTGGTGCTGCTGGCGATCGGCTACCATCACGCTTGCGGCTCGATCCTGAAGAAATTCGAGGCCGGCGTGAACAAGCGCAGCCATACGTGGTTCCGCTGGTTTAACGAAGTGCCGGTCGTGCTGCTGGCGCTGATCGTGATCCTGGTGGTCGTCAAGCCGTTCTGATCGCTGCGGGGCGCCGCCCCGCGCACACCGCAACACACATCCACACCTGAAGCGGCGGCGCTCCAGGTGTTTTTTAATTTTTCACCAACGGACAAAGGGTACCCCCATGACCTCCTATTTTTGCCCTTGCCCACGCGGCATGGAAGCGGCGCTCGCCGAAGAACTCGCTGAAATCGCCCAGGCGCACAGCGACACACTGAAAGTCCACAACCAGGTTCCCGGCGGCGTCCACTGCTCGGGCACCATGCTCGACGCCTACCGCGTCAACCTGCACTCGCGCATCGCCTCGCGTGTGCTGATGCGCATGGCCCAGCGCAGCTACAACAACGAAAACGACATCTACGACCTCGTGCTCGAGCAGCCCTGGGAAGACTGGTTCGGCGTCGACCACACGATCCGGGTCGACGTCACCGCCGTGAAGTCCCCGTTAAAGAGCCTGGAATTCACGACCCTGAAGATCAAGGATGCGATCTGCGACCGCTTCCGCGACCAGTTCAACAAGCGCCCCTCGGTCGATACGCGCGAGCCGGACATGCGCATCGTCGGCTTCCTCGACGCGCGCAATTTCATCATCTACCTCGATACCTCGGGTGAGGCGCTATTTAAACGCGGCTGGCGCGAAGAGACCGGGGACGCGCCGCTGCGCGAAAACCTGGCCGCCGGCATGCTGCGCGTGTCGGGCTGGAAGCCGGGCGTACCATTGTTCGACCCGATGTGCGGCTCGGGCACGATCCTGGTCGAGGCGGCGCAGATGGTGCAGGGCATCCCGGCCGGCGCGCGCCGCCGCTTCGCCTTTGAAAAGTTCGCCGATTTCGACCGCGCAGCCTGGCAAGAGATGAAGGCCGCGATCAAGGCCAATCCGCTGCCGACCGAACCCACGATCTTCGGCTCGGACATCTCGGGCGACATGGTCGAGATGACGCGCCATAACCTGAAAATCGCCGGCATCCTGTTCGACGTGCCTTTAAAACAGATCGAGGCGCAGCACGTGAACCCGCCGGTCGACGGCCCCGGCATCCTGCTGACCAATCCCCCGTACGGCGAGCGCATCGGCGTGCGCGGCGACTCGACGGTTCCACAGGACGAGATGGCGGTGTCCTTCTATTCCGCGCTCGGCACCACGCTCAAGCAGCGCTTCGCCGGCTGGACCGTGTTCCTGTTCACGGCCGACCTGTCGCTGCCGAAATTGCTGCGCCTGAAGGAAGCGCGCAAGACGCCGTTCTTCAACGGCGCCCTCGAATGCCGCCTGTTCCGCTTCGACATGGTGGCCGGCTACAACCGCCGCGAGGAAGCCAAGCCGAAGCTGGACACCAACTAAACGAGCCACCAAGCCCCCGATGCTGCCACCGACCGACCCCGACCAGCTGCCGAAAGACCCGGTAGTACCAGTGCCCCTGCCGGCGCCGCACAAGATCGTCATGCTCTCGGCCGGCGGCCTGGCTACCCTGCTGGCGGGCTTGTCGATGCTCGGCCCGTTCTCGATCGATGCGTATCTGCCGGCCTTCCCGCAGATCATGGCCAACCTGCACGCGTCGAGCATCGAGGTGCAGCAGACCCTGACGGCTTACATGCTGGCCTTTGCCGGCATGGTGCTGTGGCATGGCGCGCTGTCGGACGCCTTTGGCCGGAGAAATGTGATCCTGGTCGCCCTGGTCGTGTTCGCGATCGGCACCTTCGGCTGCGCGGCGGCGTCCACCGTCCACTACCTGTGGGTGTTCCGCATCATGCAGGGGGTCTCGGCCGGGGCCGGCGTGGTGGTCGGGCGCGCCATCATCCGCGATTTGTATTCGGATGCGCCGGCGGCGCGGCTGCTGTCGATGGTGACGATGATCTTCTCGATCGCGCCGGCGCTGGCGCCGGTGCTGGGCGGCTGGATCGTGACCCTGTTCGACTGGCGCGCGATTTTCCTGGCGCTGTGCGCCTACACCGTGATCCTGGGCTGGGTGTGCTGGAAGCACCTGCCGGAAACGGTGCCGCTGGCGCAGCGCCAGCCCTTCAATCCGCGCTTCCTGGCGCAGAGCTACAGCGCCATCTTCAGTTCCTTCCTGTTCCACATGAAGGCGGGCGTGACGGCGCTGAACTTCGCCGGCCTGTTCCTCTACATTACCGCTTCTCCGGTGCTGCTGCCGGTGCATTTGAAGCTCGGGCCATCCGAATTCGCCTGGCTGTTCGTGCCCACCGTGAGCGGGATTTTCCTTGGTTCGATGGCGGCCAACCGCATGGCCGGCAAGTACAGCTTCGCGCGCCAGATCGGCATCGGCTTCGCCTTCATGCTGTGCGCCGTCACCTTCAATGTCGGCTACCACCTGTTCCTGCCGCCGGCGCTGCCCTGGACCGTGCTGCCGATGTTCTTCTTCACCTTCGGCAGTTCGCTGATTTCGCCGGGCGCCACGCTGCTCGCACTCGACCTGTTCCCGCACATCCGCGGCACGGTGGCGTCCTGCCAGTCCTTCCTGGTCACGCTGATGGGCGCGATCGTGGCGGGGCTGATCGCACCGGCGCTGTCGCACTCGGTGCTGGCGCTGGCGCTCGGCCAGGCCGGGTTTACCTTGCTGGCGCTGGGGTGCTGGCTGACTGCGCGCAAGTACCGGCGCGTGCTGGCGCGCAGGGGTAGTTGAGACGGAATCACGCCTTCGCTCAATGACAAAGTAATGATCAAAACAGTTTTATTGTTTCCATTGCAATGAATCGTCTGGTCTATACATCATTGACCCGCTAAAAATATGTACTTTTCATGGAAAGTATTGTTCCCTTTCAGAAATGTATATATGCTAAGCCGTCCGTTTGATCTGGATTAACATAATAAATTGCCTTCTTATTAAGAGATGGCGTGAATGTCTGTCGTGGTAGCCCTGTCGGGAATGCCACCCGAAAAAACCTTCCGTGGCATCGCTCGACACAATGCACCAACCAGATCAGGACATTCGCAATCGCCTGTTGATTGCCCGTCTGCCGGCGATGCCGCAAATACTCGTCAAGCTGATCGGGCATCTGCAGGCCGACGACCTCGGCATGCCGGAACTGGCGGCGCTGATCGCCAACGATGCCGGCATGACCGGCAAGCTGCTGGCCGTTGCCAGCAGTTCGGCCTACCACCGCAGCGGGCGCGGCGTGAACCTCGAGCAGTCGCTGGTCGCCCTCGGCACCGACATGATCAAGACGCTGGTGATCAGCGATTCGGTGTTCCAGACCTTTAACAGTTTTCCGCATTCGGGCAGCACCGACCTGCGCGCCTTCTGGAAGCGTTCGCTCGGCGCGGCGGTGCTTGCGCGCGACATCGCGCGCCGCATCGATTACCCGCACCTGGAAGAAGCCTATCTCGCCGGCCTGCTGCACAACGTCGGGCGCCTGGCCCTGCTTGCCACCGCGCCCAAGGAATACGCGTATAACTTCACCGCGCTCGACGACGAGGACCTGTGCGCCGTCGAGCAGCGCACGCTGCAGATCACTCACGCCGAAGCGGGCGCCTGGCTGGTCGAGCGCTGGCAGCTCGATTCCTTCCTCGCCGACGCCGTGCTGTACCACCACGAGTCGAGCGAGCGCCTGGAGTCGGCCCACCCCCTGATCCGCATCGTGCGCCTGGCGCATTTGATGTCGCACCACCCGGACGATGCGGCCGCGCTGGGCGACGGCGCCGCGCTGTGCGGCCTGGACGCGCGCGAACTGGGCGCCATGCTGGCCAGCGCCGCGCGCCAGGTCGACAAGGCCGCCATCCACCTCGGCATCGACCTGGCCGGCGCCGACGACATTCCGACGCCGCCGGCCTACGCCGCGCCGCTGGCCGACCCGGTCCAGCAGCGCCTGCAGGATGAAGTGCGCAACCTGGTGCTGGTGTCGGAAGTGGGGCAGACCTTCGCGCGCCAGCAGGGCGAGTCCGACCTGCTCGAATCGATGACGCGCTCGGCGCGCATCCTGTTCGACTTCGACAATACCGTGATCCTGCTCGAGAACCCGACCGGCCAGATGCTGGTCGGCGCGCCCGGCGCCAGCACGCAGCGCATCGCCGAATTCGCGATTCCCCTCAATAAAGCTGCCAGGGAAGAGGGCGTCGCCCATGCCGCGCTGGCGCGGCGCCTGGTGTATGTGCGGCGCGAAGGCCAGCCGCTGGGCCTGGCCGAAGAGCAGCTGCTGCGCATGCTCGGCACCGACGGCATGGTCTGCCTGCCGCTGGTGGCCGGCAACCGCTGCCTGGGCGTGATGGTCGGCGGCGTGGCCGCCTGGCAGCTCGCCGCCTGCCAGAAGCGCGAGCGCTTCCTGCAGTCGTTCGGCACGCAGGCGGCGACCGCACTGGAGAACGCCATCGCCGAACGCGGCAATGCACGGCGCCAGATCGCCAGCGTGGCCGAGGAATACCGCGAAGCCTCGCGCCGTGTGGTGCACGAAGTGAACAACCCGCTGTCGATCATCAAGAACTACCTGAGTGTCCTCGACAGCAAACTGGCGCGCCAGGAACCGGTCGCCACCGAGATGTCGGTGCTGAACGAAGAGATCGACCGTGTCGGCCAGCTGATCGGCAGCCTGGCCGAAGTCAAGCCGCTCGACACCGGCCCGCGTCCGCTCGACGTGACCAAGGTCGTCGACGACGTGGTGCGCCTGTTCCGCGCCGGCCAGTTCGTCCCCGCCAGCGTGCAGATCGCCACCACCATGGGCGAGGAGGCGCGCCTGGTCGAGGGCGATGCCGACCTGCTCAAGCAGATCCTGGTCAACCTGGTGAAAAACGCGGTCGAAGCGCTGGCCGGCAGCGGCGGCGGGCGCATCGAGATCGTCAACCGCGGCGCCGTGCACCGCGAGCGCACCCTGTACGTCGAACTGGCCGTGCTCGATAACGGCCCGGGCCTGGCGCCGGAAGTGATGGCGAACCTGTTCTCACCGGTGCGCAGCACCAAGGATGGCGCGCACCGCGGCCTCGGCCTGTCGATCGTGCATGGGCTGGTCCGTAAGCTGAACGGCCAGATCGCCTGCCGCAGCGGCAGGGGCGGCACCGCATTCGAAATTCTGCTGCCGGCATGGTCCGGCGCCAGCGCAGCACCGGCCTTGCCGGCGCGCGCCCTGGGTTCTGTTTAAGGTCATGATGAACGAGTATTCTGCTGGTGAGCCATCCTTATCCACCCTGCATGGAGCGGCGGTCCACGAGCCGCGCTTGCTGCTGGTCGACGACGAGCCGCGCCTGCTCGCCTCGCTCTACGAATTGCTGCGCGACCGCGGCTTCGATCTCACCACTGCCGGCTCNCCACCAGATCATGGACTTCATGAACGAGCGCGGCGTCGATGCCGACGTGATCGTGATGAGCGGCGAAGTCGGCATCGACGCGGCGATCGGCGCCCTGAAGCGTGGCGCCTATGACTACCTGCGCAAGCCCTACAGCCGCGAAGAGCTGATGAAAACGGTGGGCAATGCGCTCGAACAGCGCCGCCTGGCCGTCGCCAATGCGCGCATGGCGCAGCAGCTGGAAAACTCCGAAAAGATGTACCGCTACCTGGTCGACAGCTCGCCGGACATCATCTATACCTTGAACCACGAAGGCCGCTTCACGTTCGTCAACGACCGCGCCTACCAGCTGCTGGGTTTTTCGCGCGATGAACTGATCGGCAAGCATTACTCGATCCTGGTGCACGACGAAGACCTGGAGCGCGCGCGCTACGTGTTCAACGAGAGACGGGTCGACGAACGGGCCTCGCGCAACGTCGAGCTGCGTTTGAAATGCCGAGGCGCCAGGAGCAACAGCGGCGACCGGACCTTCAACAACACCCTGATGACGATCTCGCTGAACTCGATCGGCATGCACGTGCCCGACAGCGAAGTGCAAAAGCTCGAATTCTTCGGCACCTATGGCGTGGCGCGCGACGTCACCGACCGCAAGCGCGCCGAAGAGGTCATCTCCTACCAGGCCTACCACGACATCCTGACGGACCTGCCGAACCGGATCCTGTTCAAGGACCGCCTCGGCCTGGCCGTGATCCAGGCCAAGCGCAAGCTGACCGAACTGGCGGTGATGTTCATCGACCTGGACCGATTCAAGCTGGTGAACGACACCCTTGGCCATGTCAAAGGGGACGAGCTGCTGCAGCAGGTGGCGGTGCGCCTCAAGGCATGCCTGCGCAAGGGCGATACGCTGGCGCGCCAGGGCGGCGACGAGTTCACGATCGTGCTGCCCGAATTGCGCGACCGCGAAGATGCGCGCATCATCGCCGACAAATTCCTGGAAAGCCTGCACCGGCCCTTCGACCTCGACGGCCACGAAGTGCACATCTCGGCCTCGATCGGCATCGCCATCTATCCGGGCGATGGCGAATCGATCGACGAACTGTTGAGACACGCCGACATCGCGATGTACCAGGTGAAAGCGCTGGGCAAGAACGGCCACAGCTTTTATCACGACTCGATGCTCGACGCCTCGCATCAAAAGATCGCGCTCGAGCAGGCGCTGCGCCGCGCGCTCGAGCACAACGAGCTGGAGATGTACTACCAGCCGCAGATCGACTCGACCAGCGGGCGCATCGTCGGCGCCGAGGCGCTGATGCGCTGGAACCACCCGACGCGCGGGCTGCTGTCGGCCGGCGAATTCTTGCCGTTCGCCGAAGAGAACGGCCTGATGCTGCCGATCTCGGACTGGATGATCGGCGCGCTGTGCCGCGACATGCTGCAATGGAACCTGGCCAGCGGGCAGGCCGTGCGGCTGTCGCTCAACCTGTCGCCGCAATACCTCGACCGCGGCGACTTTTTCGAGAAGATGCGCGGCGCCCTGGTGCGCTACGGGATCTCGCCCGCCCAGATCGAAGTCGAGATCACCGAGAACATCTGCATCCGCAATCCGCAATATGCGATCGAGCAGCTCAATAAACTGTGCCAGCTGGGCGTGTCGGTGGCGATCGACGACTTCGGCACCGGTTATTCATCGCTGTCTTACCTGCACCGCTTCCCGATCCACACGATGAAGATCGACCAGTCCTTCGTCAAGGAGATCCACGACGCGCAAGGGCATTATCCGGTGATCCTGGCGATCATCTCGATTGCGCGCGGCCTGAACCTGCACCTGGTGGCCGAAGGCGTCGAGACCGAGACGCAGGCGGACTACCTGCGTTCCAACGGCTGCGAGACCATGCAGGGCTACCTGTTCCACCGCCCGATTTCGCTGTCCAGCTTCATTGGCGTGCTGCGCGGCCAGGCGTCGCCGGCGGCCGCGCTGCGCGCCTGATCCGCGTCCATGGACAGTGCGGCCGTGCCTGGAGCCGGCGCCGGTGAACGTCATACAGCCGCGCGTCATACAGCCGAATTTTTGCGCGTAAAAGCCCTGGCCGAGCGGGGTGTCGCCAGTGCCCAGCACCAGCTCGGCTTCATGTACGTCAGTGGCCAGGCCGTGCCGCGCAACGAGGCACTGGCCGTCGAGTGGTACCGCAAGGCCGCCGCCGCCGGCCTGGAGCAGGCCCAGTACAACCTCGGCCTGATGTACCAGAAGGGGCAGGGCGTGACCCAGGACCAGGCGCAGGCACTGCACTGGTACCGCTGCGCGGCCGAGCAGGGCTATGCGCCGGCCCAGTACAACCTGGGCTGGATGCATGCCAAGGGCCAGGGCACCGCGGCCGACGTCGGCCAGGCGCTGCACTGGTTCAGCCAGGCCGCCAACCAGGGCGACCCCGGCGCCCAGCACAACCTCGGCATGATGTTCGACGGCGGCAAGGGCGTGGCCCAGGACACGGCGGCGGCGACCGGCTGGTACCGGCGCGCGGCCGAGCAGGGCCATGCGCGTTCGCAGTTCGCGCTGGCGCTGCGCTACGACAGCGGCCAGGGCGTCGCGCGCGACCCGGCGCAGGCGCTCGACTGGCTGCGCCGCGCCGCCGATCAAGGCTATGCGCCGGCCCAGTTCAACCTCGGACTGCGCTTCGACAAGGGCCAGGACGTCGGCCAGGACAGCGTGCAGGCGATCGACTGGTACGAGCGTGCCGCGCACCAGGGCCACGCCAGTTCCCAGTTCAACCTGGCCCTGATCCACGACAGCGGCCATGGCGTGCCGCGCGACGAGGCGGCCGCATTGACATGGTACCGGCGCGCCGCAACCCAAGGCCACGCCGCCGCCCAGGACAACCTCGGCCTGCGCCACGAGCATGGCCAGGGCGTGGAACGCGACCCGGCGCAGGCTGCGCACTGGTACCGCCTCGCCGCCGTCCAGGGTTTGCCGTCTGCGCAATACCACCTGGGCCAGCTTTACGATAGTGGCAACGGTGTCGACCCCGACCCGGCGCAGGCGCTGTACTGGTACGAGCAGGCGGCCGAGCAGGGCCACCTGCGCGCCCAGTTCGATCTCGCCCTGCGTTATGAGTCGGGCAGCGGCGTGGCGCAAGACCCCGCGCGCGCCCTGGCCTGGTACCGGCGCGCGGCCGACCAGGACTACGCGCCGGCCCAGCACATGGTGGGCGTGCTGCTCGACCGGCTGGAAGCCGGCGACCCCAGGGAGGCGGCGCACTGGTACCGCAAGGCCGCCGATGGCGAATATGCGCTGGCCCAGTTCGCGCTGGCGCTGCGTTACGACAGCGCCCACGGCGTCGAGCGCGACTACGAGGCCGCCCATTTCTGGTACCTGCGCGCCGCGCGCCAGGGACATGCGCGCGCGCAGTTCAACCTGGGCGTGATGTATGCGGCGGGGCAGGGGACCGGTCGCGATGCGGTGGCGGCCTACGCCTGGCTGGCGCGCGCCGACGCGGCTGGCGTGGCGGGCGCGGGCGCGTACCTGAAGAAGGTCGCGGCGCGCATGGATGCGGGGCAGCTGGAGATGGCACGGTCTGCTGCTGCTTGAACGCGTGAACGGCAGAGCCGTCCACCCTACGAACTTTTCTCGCAGGGACGTAGGGTGGGCGGGTCCCCCGCCCACGCGTTCAACGCACACATGCATATCTAAAAGCCTGCCGGGGATGGAAGGACCACAGTTAAAATGCCTCCCACAACAACCACACGCTGTCTACGGAGCCCCATGAACAAACCCCTTCTCGCCGCGCTGGCCCTCGCCTTCGCCTCGACCGTCGCACTGCCCGCACACGCCGCGCCGGCAACAGCCGCCAAAGCCGCACCGTTCGACCGCAAGGCCTACACGATCAACTACAAACAATTCGTGCTGCCCAACGGCCTGACCCTGGTCGTGCACGAAGACCACAGCGTGCCCGTGGTCGGCGTGAACATGTGGTACCACGTCGGTTCGCGCAACGAAAAGCGCGGCAAGACCGGTTTCGCACACCTGTTCGAGCACTTCTTCTTCAACGGCTCCGAAAACTACCCGCACGGCTTCCGCGAGGCGATGGATGACCTCGGCGCGAACAACCGCAACGGCACCACGAATACCGACCGCACCAACTTCTTCGAAGACGTGCCGGTGTCGGCGCTCGAGCGCACCCTGTTCCTCGAATCGGACCGCATGGGCTTCCTCGGCAACTACATCTCCAAGGAGATGCTCGAGCGCGAACGCGGCGTGGTGCAGAACGAAAAGCGCCAGGGCGAGAACCAGCCGTATGGCCGCGTGCGCAACGAGATCGGCGCCAAGATGTACCCCTATTCTCACCCGTATTCGTGGTCGACCATCGGCTCCATGGAAGATCTGTCCGCCGCCTCGCTGGAAGACATCCGCGAGTGGTACCGCACCTACTATGGCCCGAACAACGCGGTGATCTCGCTGGCCGGCGACATCACGCCCGAAAAGGCGCTCGAACTCGTCACCAAATACTTCGGCGCGATTCCGCCGGGCCCGCCGCTGCCGCGCACCGAGACCTGGATTCCCCAGCTCGAACGCAACATCCGCGACGAGATGGAAGACCATGTGCCGCAGGTGCGCATCTACCGCAGCTGGCACGTGGCCAACTGGAAGGATGCCGACACCCCGCGCCTGGCGCTGCTGGCGGAGGTGCTGGCCGGCTCGAAGAGCGCGCGCCTGGATAAACGCCTGGTCTACGACAAGGGCCTGGCGACCACGGTCAGCACCTATGTCAACGATGCGGAACTGGGCGGCACTTTTAACATTGTCGCTACCGTGAAACCGGGCGCCGATCCGCTCGAGGTGGAGCGCGAGATCGACGCCATCGTCGCCGACCTGCTGGCCAAGGGCCCGACCGCCGCCGAACTGGCGCGCGTAAAAACCCGCACCCTGTCCGACTTCTCGCGCAGCATCGAGCGCCTGGGCGGCTTCGGCGGGCGTTCCGACGTGCTGGCCGAGAGCATGACCTATGGCGGCGCGCCCGACGCGTATCTGACGCGCCTGGAGCAGCTGGCCACGGCCACGCCAGGCGAGGTCAAGGCGGCCGGCAACCGCTGGCTGCGCTCGAACCACTACACGATGACGGTGCGTCCGTTCGCGAAACTGGCGGCCGTGAAATCGACCATCGACCGCAAGGTGCTGCCAGGCCTGGGCGAGGCGCCCGACGTCAAATTCCCGGCCATGCAGCGCGCCCAGCTGAAGAACGGTTTAAAGGTGATCCTGCTCGAACGCCACACGGCGCCGATCGTGAATGCGACGCTGGCGGTCGATGCCGGCGTGGCCTCGGACAGCACGGCCAAGGCCGGCGCCGCCTCGCTCGCGCTCGACCTGCTCGACAAGGGCACCAAAACGCGCGACGCCTTTGCGCTGTCGGACGCGCTGGAAAACCTGGGCGCACGCCTGGCGACCGCCAGCAGTGCCGACCAGTCGCTGGTGCGCCTGCAGGCGACCGCCGCCAACCTGGCGCCGTCGCTCGCCATCATGGCCGACGCCGCGCTCGCCCCAAGCTTCCCGCAAGACCAGTTCGCGCTGCAGAAATCGCGGCGCATGGCGCAGATCGGCCAGGAAAAGGCGCAGCCGAACAGCCTCGCCATGCGCGTCGTCCCGGCCCTGCTGTACGGCCAGGAACACGCCTACGGCAAGCCTGCCAGCGGCACCAGCGCCAGCGTCGACGCCATCACGCGCGACGACCTGGCGCAGTGGCACGCCAGCTGGTTCCGTCCGGGCAGCGCGACCCTGGTCGTCGCCGGCGACACCACGATGGACAAGTTGCTGCCGGCGCTGGAAGCGTCGTTCGGCCGCTGGGCCGCCGGTACAGCACCGGCCAAACCGGCAGCGGCGCTGGGTGACACGACCGGCAAGAAGGTCTACCTGATCGACAAGCCGGACGCGCCGCAATCGACCATCGTCGCCGCGCACCTGTCGCTGCCCTACGGCCAGCCGGAAGATCTCGCCATCGAGCCGGTGATGCACAACTTCGGCGGCATCGCCACCTCGCGCTTGAACCGCAACCTGCGCCTCGATAAACACTGGAGCTACGGCACCAATGCGCGCCTCTCCGAAGTGCGCGGCCAGCGCAGTTTCATCACGATGGCGCCGGTGCAGACCGATAAAACGGTCGAGGCGATGCGCGAAGTGGCGAACGAGGTCAAGGGCGTGGCCGGTGCCCGTCCGCTGGTCGGCGCCGAATACGAAAGCATCATGCGCAACATGACCTCGCGCCTGGCCGGCCGCTTCGAGACCCTGGGCGCGCTGGAAGCGGCGGCGCTGGCGAGCGTTAACCTGAACCTGCCGGAGAATTACTGGAGCGGCTATTCGGCCAACCTGAAGGCGCTGACGCCGGCGCAGCTGGGCCAGGCGGCGGGACAATTCGTCCAGCCGGAGAAGGTGGTGTGGGTGGTGATTGGCGACCTGCGCAAGGTGGAAGCGGGCATTCGTTCGCTGGGCTGGGGCGAAGTGGTCGTGCTGGACCAGGAAGGAAAACCAGTCCGGTAATCGACTTGACGGTCCGCTGATATTGGAAACATCGGCGGACCACTCAATGTAGGGTGGACACCTGTGTCCACGCGGTCGTGCCGTGACGTACCGCCGACATAACTGGCAGTCGCATCGCATGCATGATGCGTTTCGATTGCGCAACCGTTCTACCGCGTGGACTCAGGAGTCCACCCTACAACGGCGACCCGCCTTTGTCCCGGCACCAACCTGTACCGCGCGCCGTACATATCCGGGCTGGTTTATACTGTACACCCATACAGTTTCTCCATTCCGATGAAACTTTCCGACAAGCTCGAAATCCTGGCGGACGCCGCCAAATACGACGCCTCCTGCGCCAGCAGCGGTGCGCCCAAGCGTGCTTCCGACGGCAGCGACGGTGGCGTCGGCGCCACCACCGGCATGGGCATTTGCCACAGCTATACGCCCGACGGCCGCTGCGTCTCGCTGCTGAAAATCCTGCTCACCAATTTCTGCGTCTACGACTGCCAGTACTGCGTCAACCGCCGTACCTCGAATGTCCCGCGTGCACGCTTTTCGGTGGCCGAAGTCGTGAAATTGACCCACGATTTTTACTTGCGCAATTACATCGATGGCCTGTTCCTGAGTTCCGGCATCATCCAGTCGAGCGACTACACGATGGAGCAGTTGGTTGCCGTCGCGCGCACGCTGCGCGAAGAGCACAATTTCAAGGGCTACATCCACCTCAAGACGATTCCGGACGCCGACCCCTTGCTGATCGCCGAGGCCGGCCGCTACGCCGACCGGCTATCGGTCAACATCGAATTGCCGACCCACGACAGCGTGTCCCGCCTCGCGCCCGAGAAAAACGTCCACACCATCAAGCTGGCGATGGGTTCGATCCGGCGCAAGCTCGACGAAAAGGCGGAGGAGCCGAAGGCGCCGGCCTTCGCCCCGGCCGGGCAGAGCACGCAGATGATCGTCGGCGCCGACGCCAGCGACGACCAGACCATCCTCAATACGGCCGAAACCCTGTACGGCAGTTATAAACTCAAGCGCGTGTATTACTCCGCCTTCAGCCCGATTCCGCAAAGCCCGGACAGCGTGCCGCTGGCGCCGCCGCCGCTGCTGCGCGAGCACCGCCTGTACCAGGCCGATTTCCTGTTGCGCGGCTATGGTTTTACGGCGGGCGAACTGATGCCGGCGGCCGGCAACCTGGCGCTCGACGTCGACCCGAAACTGGCCTGGGCGCTGGCCAACCGCGAGCACTTCCCGATGGACCTGAACCGCGCCGACGCCGAGATGATCGCGCGCGTGCCCGGCATCGGCCTGCGCAACGCCAAGCGCATCGTCGACCTGCGCCGGCTGCGCCGGGTGCGCTGGGAAGATTTGTCGCGCCTGCGCTGCGGCATGAAGAAAATCGCGCCCTTCGTCGTCACCGCCGACTACAAGCCGGCGCAGGGACTGGCCAGTTCCGACCTGCTGCGGCGCCACCTGGGCGCACCGCAGGAACAGATGAACCTGTGGCCGGAGTTGAAGGCGGCATGAACGCGGCGGCCCGCGTCAGTGCCGGCCAACCGCTGGTGGTGTCCGGCTTCCCCGAATGGCGCGCCGCCGCGCGCGACCTCTTGATGCATGACGTGGCGCCGGAACTGGTGACCTGGAACGAGGCGCGCTCTCTTGAAACCGACCTGTTCTCGGGTGCGCCGGATTCTGCTTCTCCTGCGGATAATCCTCCTGACGGCTTGAAGCCGATAAAACCTGCACCTCACATTCCACGCGCGCTGATGGAGATGCTGCAGTCGGCCGCCTGCTGCCGCGTGCCCGACCGTTGGGCTTTCCTGTACCGGGTGATCTGGCGCTGGCAGCACGGCGAGCACGACGTGCAGTCGCCGGCCGATGCCGACGGCGGCAAATTGCACGCGATGGTCAAGGCGGTGCGCCGCGAGGAGCACGACATGCATGCCTATATCCGATTCCGCGAGCGTCCGCTGGACGCCGGCCCGCCGCAGTTCGCCGCCTGGTTCGAGCCGCGCCACGACGTGCTGCCGCAGGTCGCCGAGCATTTCAAGAACCGCATGGGCGGCGTCACCTGGATGATCGGCACGCCCGAGGCCAGCGTTATGTGGGATGGCGCGACCTTGCACCATACGGGGCCCCTCATGAAAAGCGCGGCCGACCTCGACGACGCCGGCGAAGCCCTCTGGCTCACCTACTACCGCAGCATCTTCAATCCGGCGCGCGTGAATGCCCAGCTGATGCAAAGCCATATTCCGTCGCGCTTCTGGAAAAACCTGCCCGAAGGCGCGATCGTCCCCGCCATGGTCAGCAACGCCGAGCTGGGCGCGCGCAGCACCGGCCAGGCCCAGGCCGTCGGACGGCAAAGCGGGCGCACGATCGCGATCGCTCCCGCCGACGCCCAGCCCGAACGCCAGCAACCGTCGAAACTCGACGAATGCCGCCGCTGCGAGCTGTGGCAGTTCGCGACGCAAGCCGTCGGCGGGGAAGGGCCGAAGCAGGCGCAAATCATGCTGGTGGGTGAACAGCCGGGCGACCAGGAAGACCTGGCCGGCAAAGCTTTTATTGGACCCGCCGGCAAGCTGCTCGACCGCGTGTTCGAGAGCGCCGGCCTGGACCGGCGCGAGATCTATCTCACCAACGCCGTCAAGCATTTCAAATGGGAGCCGCGCGGCAAGCGACGCTTGCACAAGACCCCGGCGCAGCGCGAGGTCGAGGCCTGCCACTACTGGCTCGACAAGGAGCTGGCGGCAGTCCAACCGAAGGTGATCGTAGCGCTGGGCGCCACCGCCCTGAAATCGGTTTTGGGGAGCGGCAGTGCAAAACTGGGCGAGTCGCTCGGCAAGGCGATCCGGCACGGGGAGCATTGGGTCGTCACCGTCTACCACCCGTCGTACATCCTGCGCGTGCCGGACGAGGAGACCAAGCACCAGGCGTTCAAGGTGATGGTGGATGGGTTCAAGCTGGCGCAGCAGCTGTTGGAGCGGCCGCCGGAAGAGCCGCCGGCGTAAAAATAACGCGTGACGTCGCGGCCACGGATCGCATCACCGTGGCGGCATCACCGCCACATCGAACCGCACCATATCGCCCGCGCTGACCTGCTTCGCGGCGCCCGGCGGCATCACGGTCCCGATCGCAAACCCCGGCTGCACCTGCACCACCGACAGGGTGCCGACCGGCGTCTCCACGGCGCCGAGCGGCACCAGCGGGTCGGCCCCGTACACCTGCTGGCGCGGGTCGGCGCGGTAGATCACCAATTGGTCTCCCGGCGCCACCGACGAGGTGCTGCCGGCATCGATGAAGATGCGTTCGCCCTGCACCTGCACCACCTTGGCCATGAACGGCAGTGCGCCGATATCGGCGGAAATGGCGGCGATGCCGTCGTCGAGCGCGCGCAGGATCGCGCCGCCGAAGGGCGTGGCGGCAAAGCTGGCGCTGCCGAACGGTTTATCGCGCCCGACGCGGCGCTCGCCGACCTGCTCGACCAGCACCGTGCGCCGTGCAACCAATACCCCGGTGAGGCCATCATGCACGTACAAGGCAATCTCGATGCGACGCGCGTCCTTCTTGACCAGGCCGTAATAGGCCGGCTGCTCGTAATTGCCGGCGTCGACGATTTCGCCCGAGATCACGAACTGGCCCTCGTACATCGATGCCAGGCGGCGCACCGCTGCCGTGTCGCTGCTCGGGCCGCTCACGCCGGGAGAGATCACGTACGGGCTTTCCTTGCCGAGGAATTTGCCGCTGGCGCCCATCCGGCGCAGCAGTTCCTGCGGCAGGCGGGTGGCGATGTCGTCGACGTCGTCCAGCTGCGGCGAGCGGCGCACGCGGAAGGGGGTGACGACGATTTTCTTCTTGTACGCCAGATTGGCGCCGACACGCGGGCGTGCGTCTTCTTCTTTGACGGCGATGCGCACGTGCAGCAGCTGGCCGCTTTGCCATTCGCGCAGCACCGTGTAGCGGTCGAAGTCGGCGGCCGCTTGCACGCGGCTGCTCTCGAACGCCTTGCCGCGCGTGGACGCGCCGGCGGCGACGTCGACGCGGGCGCCGCTGCGCAGGCCCAGCTGTTCGAGGGCATCGCGGATGGCGGCCTGGCGTGCGCGTGCCAGGCCGCCGTCGGCGATCGCGGCCACGCCTTCGGCCTCGGCCGGCGCAGCGGCGGACAACGGGAAGTGACACAGCAGCGCCAGGACGGCGCCGAGAAACCGCAGCTTACTGGGCATGGTAGAACGACGCGCCGTAGGCAGCGCCGGGACCGGCGTTGCCCAGCATGGTGCGGGTGTTCTTTGCCACTGCCGGGGCGGCGTGTGGGGCAGGGTCTCGGGCTGGAACCGGGATGCGCGCCGCATTGGTGTCGAAATCCATCTCCACGGTCGTCTCGTAGGTGCCGTCTTCGCGCTGGGCGACGTTGGTCACGCGCGCGCCACGGATGAAGGCGTCAATATACACCTTGAAACTGTCGTCCTTGAGCGTGAGCGAAGCAACCGTGCTGCCGCCTTCGATGCGCAAGCCATACACCTGTTCGGCCATGGAACGGTAGGCATCCAGGCGCGCGGCGCGCATGGCCAGCAGTTTGCGCTGGGCCGGCGAAACGCGCTCGCATTCACCGTTGCAGGCGGCCATGTTGACGGCGCCGTAGCCGGTGGCGTGCAAGGTAACGATCGCCGGCGGCGCAAACGCGGCCGGCTGGGTGGAGGTGCGCATGCCGCCGCAGGCGGACAGCAGCGAGGCGGCGGCGAAAACGAAGACGGCGGCGAATTTCATGATGGATCCATAATAAGTGCATGCGCGCAGCGGCGCGCGATCACCTGATAACGGCCGCCGGTTCCAGATCTTGATGGATTCAGGGAAATATTTATGCTTCAAACCCGCCCATTCACCGCTTGATTGGCGGGATGTCAAGGTTGATGAAGCCGCCTGAGCTCAGGACGAGGACAGCACGAACTGATTGCCGTCCGGGTCCTTCATGATCGCGTACTCGCCCCAGGGCTGCTTTTGCGGTGGCGACACGAACTCGACTCCGCGGCTCGAGAGCTGGCGGTAGGTCGCCTCGACATCGTCGCAGGCCAGGGAACCGTTGAACTGGCTGCCGATGCGCTCTTCCTGGCCGGGCGGCGTGAACAGCACGAAACGCGTTTCCGATGCGCCGACGCGCAGTTCGATCCAGCGTTGCGGACCGAAGGGCTGGTCGGTGATGACCCGAAAGCCCAGTTTCTCGGTATAAAACGCGAGCGCCGCGTCCTGGTCGCGGGTCGGGATGCTGACGAATTTGATATGGGTGATCATGTGCGCTCCGTAATTGATGGCCCGGCATTCTCGCATGGCAGGCAGCGCAACTATAATCATCGTGACTATACTCTTGGTGATCCGAGTGCCGACTTTTGACCCCTATGTGCTCGACGTGCTGATGCCCGACCTGGTCGGCCACGAACATGCGCCGTCGGCTTTCCTGATCTATTGCTACCTGTGGCATCGGAGCGAAGCGGCCGCTGGACGTGCCGTGCAGCTCAGCTATGCGACGATGGCGCTCGACACCGGCCTGTCGCGCATCACCGCGCAACGCGCCATCGCCTTGCTGCTGCGCCGGCAGCTGATCAGCGCCACCAGCGTCTCGCGCACGGCAGTGCCGAGCTATCTGGTGCTCAAGCCCTGGGCGACGCGCAAGTGATCGGGTGAGAATCAGTGATATTCAATATACATATGGCTCTTGTAACATCTTGTTTCTTGCTTATATCGCTAGATAGCAACACAATGTCCTCCAGCTAACTACCGAGGATGTAAACATGCTGTTGAAACGTGTCGTTACCGCCGTGAGCCTGTGTTTCCTGAGCCTGCCTATCCTGGCGCAGACCGCAGCCGAGCCCGCTGCCCCCGCTGTTGCGGCCCCTGCGGCCACCGAACCCGCGACGGAAAGCGGCGAGCCGCTTCCCCAGCAGGTGCTCGTCTCCGGCAGCCGCCCCGGACCGGGCGTGTGGAAGGTCTCGAAGGATGACCATGTGATGTGGGTGTTCGGCACCTATTCTCCTTTGCCGGCCGGGATGGAATGGCATTCACGCGGCGTCGAAAAGGCAATCGCCCAGTCGCAGGAATACCTGAAGCCGCCGGGATCAAGCATCAGCGTCGGCTGGGGTGCCGTAACGGCCTTGCCGTTCCTGATTGGCGTCAAAAAGAATCCGGATGGTGCGGAACTGAAGGATTTGCTGCCGCCGGAAGTGTATGCGCGCTGGCGTCCGCTGAAGGAGGTTTATTTTGGCAACGACGGCGGCATCGAGCGCGAGCGCCCCTCCTTCGTCGCAGCCGAACTGTCGAACCGCGCACTCAAGCAGGCCGGCCTCACGAGCAGCAACCAGATCGGCAATACCATCGACAAACTCGTCGGCAAGCACAAGCTCAAGGTCACCGATGCCACGGTGCGGGTCGAAGTCAAAGAGCCGGGCAAGGCCGTGCGCGACTTCAAGAAGTCGGCGATGGACGACGTCCCTTGCCTCGCCAAGACCATCGACCGGCTCGACCGCGATCTCGTCGCGATGCGTGCCCGTGCAAACGCCTGGGCCGTCGGCGAGTACGAGGACATCCGCAAACTCGATTACAGCGAACGTACCGCCTGCCAGCAGGCCGTGCTGAGCAGTTCGCTGGCAAAGAACCAGCCGGAACTGCAGACCTTGAACGAACGTTCGCTGGCCGCCTGGGTAGCCGCCGCGGAAAAGGCGCTGGCGACCAACGCGAGCACGTTCACGGCCGTGCACATCAAGGAAATCCTGGACCCGAAAGGGGTGATTGCCACCTTGCAGGCCAAGGGATATACGGTCGAGCCACCTAAATAAACGAAAGGCCGGTCGCGATGCTTCGCGCCGGCCACGATCGTTTGCCAGTCAGGAAACGATTACTTGGCTTGCCATTTGCGGCGTGCGGCAGCAAAGCCGACCAGGGCAATGCCGAACAGGGCGAAGCTGGCTGGCTCCGGCACTTTGGTCGGCGGCACTGGCGGCTGCGGTGGCGGCGTGACGGTAACGAGCTGGCCGCCGAAGCCGTTCAGCTTGAAGTAATCGTTGCCATCGCCGAAGACGCCCGTCACCGGGACGGTCGAATAAGCGGAATTGTAAGCACTGACGAGCCACCAGGAGCCGGTCTTGATGTCGCCGGTGTCATTGAAATTCAGTACACCGTTCGCGCTCGAGCTCAGCGTCGAGTAGTCGCCCACCCAATCCCATCCCGCCGTGCTGTCCAGGCTGGCCACCGTGCTGTTGCCGAGCGTTGGCGCCTGCGTGCCGTTATAGCGCAGGATGCTGACGTCGGCATCGCCGCTGAACCAACCGATCGAAATCTGGTTCAACGCGAAGTTGTTCGCGCCGAAGTTGATCAGGAAGGCATCGGTGCCATTGTAGTTGTCAGCCGCGTGCTGCGAATTCGCCGTGGATTCGCCAGCGGCGAGGATACCGATGCCGGAACCCGCGTAGTAGCCCAGGCTCGCGGCAGCGAACTTGCCGGTACCGGTGTTAGGTGCCGACCATGCCGTCATCGTGCTCGAGTAATTGACATTGGCGACCTTGGTCACGCAGGTGATGGCACTGGTGCTGACGGAACCAGATACGCAGGAAGATTCGTTGAAGGAAATCGGACTAGCTTGAGCCAGGCCATGTGCGGTGACGAAAGCGAGTGTGCAAGCGAACGAGCCGAAGTGACGCAGTTTCATAGTTACCCCTTGGTTATTGTTGTTGCCGTTAAGTAAAGTTCATTTGCATATTACAACAATTATGGCGAGTTTGATCACTCCGCTTGCATTTTTTTAAGTATTTAGGGATTAGTTGCGTGCAGTACACATCACGCCACAATGGGGCAGGGCTGCTGCCAAGCTGGCAACGTTGGGTAAACCGGCGTAGAATGACGGCAACGCGGGTGTAGCTCAATGGTAGAGCCGAAGCTTCCCAAGCTTAAGACGAGGGTTCGATTCCCTTCACCCGCTCCAGTCTTCACGGCGCCACTTTGCGTGCGCGCCGCTGCAAAATCCGCTACTTAGAACGGCAGCGGTTCGTCGCTCTCCGGCGCCGGCAGGGAAATATCGATCTCCTGCAACTGCAGCGTCTCCAGCTGCAGCAATGCCAGCAATTCCCCGGTCTGGAAGGACGCATAGGCGCGAAAGCCATTGGGCTGCACCGACACCAGCATGACCGGCTTGGCCGGAAAGTATTCGGCGACTTTCCTGATGACCGGCTCCGCGGCGCCTTTTACGGTAAACCGCGGTTCGACAAGCGCCACCACGATCGGCGAGCCATGCGGGGCGAACTGAGTGACGTGGATGCGCATCAGATCCGGTCGCTTTCCTTGCGCACCACGCGGCCGATGACCAGGCAGCCATCGCCCTCGCAGGCACGCCGGTAGTAGGTGCGCTGGTCGGGGTTGTCGGAGGCCAGCCACCAGCGCCCGCCATCCTTTTGCATGCGCTTGACGACGGGTTCGCCATTGAAATTGACGGCGAACACCTGGCCGGCCGCCGGCTTGCGGTCGGCGGTGTTGATGACGACGATGTCGTCTTCGTACAGGGTCGGCTCCATGCTCTGGCCCTTGACCAGGATCGCAATCAGCTTGCCCGGGTTGAGTCCCTTGCGCTCGACCCAGTCGCGGCGCATGCCGACCGTGCCGCCGTCGTGCTGCTCGGGTTCGGTCTGGAACCCGGTGACGCCCGCGGACAGGCGCAATTTCACCATCGGCACCTGGATAAACGTGTCGTCGCTGGCGTCGGAGACGACCACGCGCATGGCGCCGGGAAAGAGCGCAGCGGGATCGCTGCCGCGCAAGCCATCGATGATGGCGGCCGGCAAGCTGCGCCCGGTGACCTTGGCGATTGCCAGCAATTGCTGCAGGCTGGGGCTGTGTTTTTCCGTCTCCCAGTGCGAGATGTTCGCCTTGGTATGGCCGCGCGCCGTACCGAGCTCGAAGGCGAGCTTGGTCCCCAGGGCTTCCCCCGACAGGCCGGCTTCCTGCCGCGCCTCCTTGATCCAGTTGGCAATCATCGTTTTAGCTTCCATGGTGAAAGTGTATAGCAAATCTAAACGTGCGAGTATAGAAAAAGTTTACTAATAAGTATAGTATTACTATACCGGAGCTGATCTGGCTCAACGATACGAAGGGGGATGGCGATGAAACTGAATATGGTGGAAATCTCGAGCGTGATTGGTGCGTTCGCATCGATCGGCACGGCACTGACGCTCGAGCGGGTCGGCGTCGCCTCTGGCATCCTCACCGGCTTGACGACCTGCGCCCTGAACGTGTTTTACATGCTGAGGAAGGATGCGCGCGAGCAGCGCCAGGCCGAGCTTGCCATTCGCGAGACCGAGGCGCGGCTGGCGGCGCTGGAGGGAAAGAAGTAGGCACGCAAACGTGCCGCTGTTGTCTCCTCATCCAAACTGTGGTGACATGGCGTGTCGGCAGGTCAGCCTTTAGCAGGAGTACGTATGCAGGGTGTTTACGAAGAACGCAGGAGCCTGCTTCGCGCCGTGCTTGCGGGCGGCGCGTATGCCGCCATGGGGCCGGTATTGGCCGCTACGCCGGTGCCGCTCCTCACGCGGCCGATCCCGTCGTCCGGCGAACTGCTGCCCGTCGTTGGCCTGGGCAGCTGGATCACCTTCAATGTCGGCGACGACCCGGTCGCCCGCGCCCGCTGTACCGAGGTGGTACGGGCGTTTTTCCAGGGCGGCGGGCGCCTGATCGATTCCTCGCCGATGTATGGTTCGGCCCAGGCCGTGATCGGCCACGCGCTCGCGCAATTGAAAATTCCCAAGACGCTGTTCTCGGCCGACAAGGTGTGGACCGGTGCCGGCGCGCGTGGTCCGGCCCAGATCGAGGCGTCGCGCACGCTGTGGGGTGTGCCGCGCTTCGACCTGCTGCAGGTGCATAACCTGCTGGCCTGGGAAGAGCACCTGCGTACCCTGCAACAGATGAAAGCCGCGGGCCGCCTGCGCTACGTCGGCATCACCACCTCCGAAGGCCGGCGCCACGGTGAATTCATGAAAATCATGGAAACCCAGCCGCTCGACTTCGTGCAGATCAGCTACAACGTGCTCGACCGTGAAGTAGAAAACCGCATCCTGCCGCTGGCGCGCGAGCGCAAGATCGCCGTCATCGTCAACCGGCCATTCCGCCAGGGCGACTTGACCGAAGCACTGGCCGGCAAACCCTTGCCCGGCTGGGCGGCGGAGATCGGCTGCACCAGCTGGGCCCAGGTTTTACTCAAATTCATCGTGTCGGAACCCGCCATCACCTGCGCCATTCCCGCCACGTCCAACCCGGCGCATGCGCTGGAAAACATGGGGGCCGCGCGCGGACCGCTGCCGGACGCGGCGCTGCGCCGACGCATCCTTGCCGACGTGAAGCGGCTCACATGAGCGAGTGGTGGACGTATTCGCTGTCGGACCTGCTGATGTTTTCAAAGGCGACGTATTTTCGCCTGTTCGAATTGCACAACCTGGCGCTGTGGCCGGGGCAGTTGCTGGCGCTGGCAGTCGGCATCGCCTTGTTCGCCTGCCTGTGGCATGGCGGCGCCAAAGCAGGGCGCTCGGCGGCGCTGTTGTTAGCATTGGCCTGGCTGCAAGTCGCCTGGACTTATTTCGCCCAGCGCTACGCGACCATCAATACCGGCGCGCCTTATTTTGCGATCGGGTTTGCATTACAGGCCGTGCTGCTGCTGTGGCTGGCCAGCCGGCGCCAGGCGCCGCGGCTGACGGAAGCGGTCGGTTCGCTGGGAAAACTGGCGCTCGGCATTGCCCTGGTCGCGCTGCTGTATCCGCTGCTGGCGCCCCTTAGCGGGCGTCCCTGGACGCAAGGCGAACTGTTCGGCCTGGCGCCCGACCCGACCGCGGTTGTTACCTTTGCAGCCCTGTTGCTGTGGCGTGCGCGCCCCCTCTTGTGGATCGTGCCGCTGCTGTGGTGTGCGATCAGCACGGCCACGCTGGTGGAATTGCGTTCGGGCCAAGCCTGGGTACTGCCGATATTCGCGCTGCTGGCTGCCGGCGCGCGCCTGCTGGCCGCGCGCCGCGCCGCTGCATAAACGCTAAGAACCGAGCAAGTCGCCGGCACGAAAAGCAGTCGCCCCCGCGATCTTGCAGACGTGCATGCCGCGCAGCAGATGACGGTGCGCGGTGCTGGCGAACAACACGCCGCCGTGCTTGCTGCGCACCGGCGTCACTTGCCCCGTTACCGGGTTGACGATTTCGGCCACGGCTTCCTCGGGCGCGACCTTGTCTCCGAGCGTTTTCAGGAACACCAGCACGCCGGAGTGGGGCGCACTTAAAGGCTCGACCGCTTCCAGGGGCGTCGGTGCGCACAGCGCTTGCGGCAGCGGCGCGAGCGGCAGGTCGAGCACGCCGGCGCGCGCCAGGTATTGCAGGATGGCTTGCGCATCCGGCTGCGCCAGTTCATGGCGCACGTCGTTTTCGCCGCGCAGTTCGACGGTGATGGCGATGCCGGCCGGCGGAATCGCGACTTCGGGGCCAAAATGTTCGGCCAGCTCCCACCACAGGCGGCTGCAGGCTTCATCAAACGGTTCGCCGCCCGATTCGCGCGCGAGTAAAACCGCATGCGCGCCCATCAGGTCGGCCAGCGGCTGGACGGCGTCGGCCAGCGGCTCGCCGGCATACATGTGCAGCACCGCTTCGTTATCGCAATGCAGGTCGAGCATGATGTCGGCATCGATCGCCATCGACAGCAGGATTTTTTTCAGCAGCCCGCCGCTGGTGGCCGGGTTCCAGGCGCCGAGCGAGGTGCGCGCATGGGCGCGGATCAGGGCGACGTTGGCATCGGCATCGGTACCGAGCTTGCCGGCCAGCGATTCCTTGAGGTCGGCGGCGACGTGTTTGTAGGCGCGATTAAAATTCACGCCGGTCGACAGGTCGTAGCGGCCGAAGGGCGTACCGTGGATCGTTTGCGACAGGCCGATCGGATTCGCGGCCGGCACCAGGATAATTTCTCCCTTGATGTGTCCTTGCGCATCGAGCCGGTCCAGTTCCTGGCGCAGGTAATGGGCGACCAGCATGGCCGGTACTTCGTCCGCATGCAGCGAGGCCTGGATATACACCTTCTTGCCGGCGCCGGGCGTGCCGTAATGAAAGGAGGTCAACTGGAAGGTCGCGACGTTGTCTTCGATCGCGATCGGGTGTTTGGTCGAATGCATCCACGGGCCTTGGCAGGGTTGGCGAGAGCAGCAATTATGGCGCAGATTGCCTTCTTGACCACACACGCGAGCGGCGCCGCGTGGGTGCTTGTGCCGGTGAAACAGGGCAGCAGCGTAAGCTATAATGTCCGCCCTCCTTTCCTCATTCTCCTCACTTTCATTTCCCATGTCCGCAGACACCCCCGACAACGGCCCGGCCCGTACGATGCTTTACGACCCGACCGAACACCGTATCCGCAGTTTCGTCACCCGCGCCGGCCGCCTGTCGACGGGGCAGGCACGCGCGCTGGAAGAATTCGGGCCGCAATTCCTGGTGCCGTATAAGAAGGAAATGCTCGATTACGCCGCCGCCTTCGGACGCGAAGCGCCGACCATCCTCGAAATCGGTTTCGGCATGGGCGACACCACCGCCCACATCGCGCGCCAGATGCCGGACAAGGATTTTATTGGCGTCGAAGTGCACACCCCGGGCGTCGGCAGTTTATTGAAACAGATCGGCGAGCAGGGTATCCAGAACCTGCGCCTGATCCAGCACGACGCCTTCGAAGTGCTGAACCACATGATTCCCGACGGCTCGCTGGCCGGCGTGCACGTGTATTTCCCGGACCCCTGGCACAAGGCGCGCCACAACAAACGGCGCCTGATCCAGCCAGCCTTCGTGAAACTGCTGTGCGAGAAGCTGAAAACCGGCGGCTATATCCACCTGGCGACCGACTGGGAAGATTACGCGGTGCAAATGCTGGAGGTGCTGGGCGCCGAGCCGGCCTTGCAGAACACGGCCGAAGGGTACGCGCCGCAGCCGGCGTACCGGCCGCTGACCAAGTTCGAGAACCGTGGCCTCAAATTGGGGCACGGCGTATGGGATCTGGTGTTTACCAAGAAATAATCGCAGGACAAGCCCTAGACAAAAAAAAGCCTCCGAACGATTGTCCGGAGGCTTTTTTGTACGCTGGCGCAGCCTGTCAAGCTTTCCGCGGCCGCCGCGCAAATATGCCAAAGCACACGATCACCGCATAGCACAGCGCCGGCACGATCAAGGCCATTTTGAGGCCCACCGTGTCGGCCGCATGGCCCATCAGCAGGGGCACGATCGCACCGCCGACGATGGCCATGCAAATCAGGCCCGATCCCTCGGCCGCGCGCTCGCCCAGGCCTTCGCAGGCGAGCGAGAAAATCGTCGGGAACATGATCGAATTGAACAGGCCGACCGCCAGCAGCGACCAGCCCGACACCATGCCCGTGCTGTTGGCCGACACGAGCAACAGCGTGATCGTCACGGTTGCCGCGCAGGCCAGCACTTTGCCCGGCGAGAACATGCGCAGCAGGGCCGCACCAATGAAGCGGCCGACCATCGCGCCGCCCCAGTACAGCGGCACGTGCTTGCCGGCCGCTTCGGCATCCAGTCCCAGTACGTTCGCTTCCATCAGATAGTTCACGATCACGGAGCCGACCGCCACTTCGGCGCCCACGTACAGGAAGATGCACAGCGCACCCAGCGCGAAACGTGGCTGGCGCAGCAGTTCGAAGGCGCGCAGCATGCTTACCTTCGGCGCCGGCGCTTCGACCAGCTTCTTGCGGTTGTGCCAGACCAGTGCCGCCACGACCACCAGTGCGACAGCGAGGCCGAGATAGGTTTGGACCACGATGCGCGTTTCATCGGCGCGGTACGCGTCCAGCGCCGCGCCCGACAGGGTGGCCGGGTCGATGGTGGCCAGCGAACCGAGGATCAGGATGGCGCCGACATACGGAAAGACGGTCGTGCCAAGCGAATTGAAGGCCTGGGCAAAGGTCAGGCGGCTGTGCGCGGTGTGCGGCGCCCCGAGCAGCGAGATGAGCGGATTGGCCACCACTTGCACGATGGTGATGCCCGAAGCGAGCACGAACAGGGCAACCAGGAAGGTCGGGAACATGCCGGACGAGGAGGCCGGAATGAACAGCAGGCAGCCGGCCGTCATGGTCAGCAGGCCGACGACCGCGGTGCGCATGTAACCGATCCGCCGCACGATCGCGGCCGCCGGAATCGAGACGATGAAATACGCGGCGAAAAACGCCGACTGCACCAGCATCGCCTGTGCATAGCTCAGCGTAAACAGGTCTTTCAGCTTCGGGATGATGACGTCGTTGAGGCTCGTGATACCGCCGAAAATGAAGAACAGGGCGAACACGAAGGTTTGCAGGCTGGCGGCATTGGCCGGCACGCCAGCGGCTGTCGCGCTGGAAGGGGAATCGATGTGCATGGAATAAAATTAATCAGTGCTGCGCAGGGCGCTACAGCATGTCGTTGATGATGCCGACGATGTCGTCGCCGTAGGAAACCAGTTTCTTTTCGCCGACGCCCGTCACGCCGCGCAATTGATCGAGCGACGTCGGTTTGACCTTGGCGATCTCGCGCAGCGTCGCATCCTGGAACACGACATACGCCGGCACGCCATGCGTGCGCGCCGCGCCCATGCGCCAGGAACGCAGGCGCTCGAACAGGGCTTGTTCGGATTTCGACAGCTCCAGTTCTTCGTAGCTGCCTTTGGACGCGGTGAAAGCGCGCTTCGGCTTGACCGGTTTCTGGTACTGGCGCAGCTGCACCTTTTGCCCGCCTTTGAGTACCGGACGCGCGGCGTCGGTCAGCTTCAGCGAACTATAGGATTCATGGTCGACCGTGACCAGGCCCAGCGCGATGGTCTGGCGTACGAGCGCGCGCCATTCCTGCTCGCCCATGTCCCTGCCGATGCCGTACACGGACAAGGAATCGTGGTGCCACTGGCTGATGCGGTCGGTCTGCACGCCGCGCAGCACGTCGATCACGTGACCGGCGGCAAAGCGCTGGTCAACCCGGTAGATGGTCGACAACAGTTTTTGCACCGGCACGGTCGCATCGAAACTCACCGGCGGGATCAAACACGTATCGCAATTGCCGCACGGCCCCGAGCGCTCGCCGAAATAGTCGAGCAGGCGCATGCGCCGGCAACTCAGGGTTTCGCACAAGCCCAGCATGGCGTCGAGCTTCATCGACAGCACGCGTTTAAACGTTTCGTCGGCTTCCGACTCGTCGATCATGCGCCGCTGCAGCACCACGTCCTGCAAACCATAGGCCATCCAGGCGCTGGCCGGGGCGCCGTCGCGGCCGGCGCGGCCCGTTTCCTGGTAATAGCCCTCGATACTTTTCGGCAGATCCAGGTGGCAGACGAAACGCACGTCCGGCTTGTCGATGCCCATGCCGAAGGCGATCGTTGCCACCATCACGATGTTTTCTTCGCGCAAGAACTTGGCCTGGTTCTGGGCGCGTTTCGCATGCTCCATGCCGGCGTGATAGGCCATCGCGCGGATGCCGTGCTCGTTCAGGAAGTCGGCGGTTTCCTCGACCTTTTTGCGCGACAGGCAATACACGATGCCCGAATCACCCGGGTGTTCGGTGCTGATGAAGTCGAGCAGTTGCTTGCGCCCGGTGGTCTTTTCGACGATCGAATAGCGGATGTTGGGGCGATCGAAGGACGAGACGAATTTGCGGGCGTCGTCCAGCTGCAGGCGATGCGCGATCTCGTCGCGCGTCTGCTGGTCGGCTGTCGCCGTGAGCGCGATGCGCGGCACGGTGGGAAATTGCTCGTGCAGGATCGAGAGCCGGATGTATTCCGGACGGAAGTCGTGCCCCCATTGCGACACGCAGTGCGCTTCGTCGATTGCGAACAGCGAGATGCGCGAATCGTGGAACAGGTCGAGGCAGCGCTGCGTCATCAAGCGCTCGGGCGCCACGTAAACGAGGTCGATTTCGCCGGTGCGCACCAGGCGCTCGATGCGCAGGGTTTCCTCGAAGGTCTGGGTCGAATTCAGGAAAGCGGCGCGCACGCCGACTTCTTCCAGGGCGTCGACCTGGTCCTGCATCAGCGCGATCAGCGGAGAAATGACCACGCCCACCCCCTCGCGCAGGAGCGCGGGAATCTGGTAGCACAGCGACTTGCCGCCGCCGGTCGGCATCAGCACGAGGGCGTCGCCGCCGCTGGCGACGTGATTGACGATGTCGGCTTGCTGCCCGCGGAAAGCCGGGTAACCGAAGACGGTTTCCAGCAGGTGTAGGGCGCGCGCTTCCAGTTCGGTGGTCATGATAGGGAGTTTAAGTATTGCCGCCGGCTTATTCCGCCCAGTGCACCAGGTCGTAATGCGCGGTGACGAGCACGATGATGCCGAACACGATACGGTACCAGGCGAAGATCGTGAAGTCGTGCGAACTGATGTAGCGCAGGAGCCAGCGCACGCACAGGAAGGCGGAGATGAAGGCGGACAGGCCGCCGATGCCGAACATCGGCAGGTCGGCCAGCGACAGCAGGGCGCGTTCCTTGTAGACCGAATAGGCGGTGGCGCCGAGCAGGGTCGGAATGGCGAGGAAGAACGAGAATTCGGTGGCCGCCTTGCGCGACAGGCCGAACAGCATGCCGCCGATGATGGTGGCGCCTGAACGGCTGGTGCCGGGAATCAGGGCAAAGGCCTGGGCGCAGCCGATTTTGAGGGCGTCCAATAAAGTCATATCGTCGACGGTTTCGACCCGTGCAGCATGCGGCAAGCCCTGTTGCACGCCTTTGGGACGACGCTCGACCCACAGGATCACCAGCCCGCCGATGATGAAGGCGAGCGCCACCGGCACCGGCTTGAACAGCTCGGCCTTGATGGCGTTGGCGAACACCAGGCCGAGCAGGGCGGCCGGCAGGAAGGCGACGACCACGTTGACGATGAACTTCTGCTGGCGCCGCTCGGTGAACATGCCGCTCAGTACGCGTGCGATGCGCTCGCGGAATTCCCAGATCACGGCCAGCATGGCGCCGGCCTGGATTGCGATCTCGAAGACTTTGACTTTCTCGCCCGTAAAATTCAGCAGGCTGCCCGCCAGGATCAGGTGACCGGTGGACGAGATCGGCAGGAACTCGGTAAAGCCCTCGACCAGGCCCATAATGATCGCCTTGATGGCGAGAAGAATATCCATGAAATGCTTTGTCTGTTGTAGGGTCGGACTGCGGAACGAATTGGAACGCGGAAGAATTGCGCGGGGTCGAAGCTTACCACGAGCAAGGCCCTAACCGTCGAGCCAGGCAGCGGCGGCCAATGAATTTTATGGCGGAAATATTGAGGTTTTGCCAGCGTGTTCAGGCCGCATCGGCCGTCCGCACAATATCCAAGGCCAATGCGCCACGACGCCAATCGCGTGCTAGACTGGGTTCATGATTCACTCTGCCGTTCAACGATGAGTATTGTTGCAATCCTGGTCTTGCTGGCGGTTGCATGGTCCGCCCTTGCCATAGGACAGATCCCCAATCCTTTCCGTGCACGTACTTCCCAGGCCCGCCTGTGGCGCCGCGCCTTTCCTTCTGCCTCGAAACGGCAAATCGGCGAATTCCTCGCCCTGTTCGCCGACGCATTTTCCTTCCGCGCCACTGAAACCCAAAAGTTTCGTCCCGACGATCAATTGTTGGGCGTATATCGTGCCCTCAATCCCGCCAAATGGATCCCGGAATCGAAGGAAGTCGAGCGCCTGGCCAACGAATTGCGCAACCGCTACGACGTGGCGCTGGCCGATATCTGGGACGAACGCATGACGCTGGGCACCCTATTCGCCCATGTGCAGCAGAAGAAGCGCGGCGGCCATCAGCGCGCCGCCTGACGTACATACCGAATAAACAGGCGCGCGCCACTTGAACGCGCATTGTCAATACGCATCTATTGGCAATGCTGAAACAAAAACTCAACTGGCGCCGGCCCCTGTTTTATTTGCTGCTGCCGATTTTATTGATCATGGTGTTCCTCGGCTTTCCCTTGCCAGTGGCGCCGCCGCCCGCCATCAAGCCGGGGCAGGAGATCTCGACGACGGTGAAAAAGAAGAAGCGGACGAAGGTGCGCGGGCTGGTGCTGCCGCAGGATGAGGGTGAGAAATAAGGGTGCGGTTTGCTTTTTGACGCGGGGTTGTTGCCTGCCGGGTTATCGGTAGGTTGAATTCCGGTGGGCATGCCCACCCTACGGAGACGCCGCAGTCCGAACCACATCCTCGTAGGGTGGGCATGCCCACCGTACACGAGACGCCGCTGTCCGGACCCGCAGCCTCATCCGTAGGGTGGGCATGCCCACCGTGATTGAAGACACCAGGCACATCACCAGGCAACAGCCCACGTCCGCCAGCACAACTTAGTCCGGCGCCGTCGCCCGTTCCAATTCCTCCAGCCAGATCATCGCCTGCCCGCGATCATCCCCGCACATCTCGATCGACGGCTGCAAGCCCCCGCAAAACGCCGGCCGCTCGGGCTTGCCGAACACGCGGCAGCGGTTGTCGTCGTCGAGCTGCACGCAACGCACGCCAGCCGGCTTGCCGTTGGGCATGCCGGGAATCGGACTGGTAATCGAGGGCGCGGTGCAGCAGGCACCGCAATGGTCGCGGCAATTCATCGGGTAGGGGGAGGAAAAAGGACCGCACAGTATAACGCGCCCGAAGCCCGGCCAACAGGCGGGCGCTGCCCCCGAATCGATCCTGCTAAGGTTGGCGCACTCGTCAACTACTGGAGTTTTTACAATGGCAAGTTCGCTCAAGCCACTCGACCAGCAAGTCATCGTCATTACCGGCGCCTCCAGCGGCATCGGCCTGGCCACGGCCCAGGACGCGGCCCAGCGCGGGGCGACGCTGGTGCTGGTGGCGCGCAGCGGCGATGTGCTGGAAGCCATCGCCGACGGCTTGGCCACCGGCGGCCATGCGGCCATCCACGTGGTGGCCGACGTGTCCGACCGCGCCCAGGTGGATGAGGTGGCGCGCCGGGCCATCGCCCATTTCGGCCGCATCGATACTTGGGTCAATTGTGCTGGGAGCACGATCTACGGCCGGCTGGACGAAGTCACCGAAGCCGACAGCCGGCGCCTGTTCGACATCAATTTCTGGGGCATGGTCAACGGTTCGCTGGCGGCGCTGCCGCACCTGCGCATGACGGGCGGCGCGCTGGTGAATGTCGGCAGCGAGGCGTCGGAACTGGCGATTCCCCTGCAGGGCATGTATTCGGCCAGCAAGCATGCCGTCAAAGGATTCACGGATGCGCTGCGCATCGAAATCGAACACATGGATGGCGCGCCGGTCTCGATTGCCCTGATCGAACCGACCGCGGTCGACACACCGCTGCCCCAGCATGCGCGTAATTACCTGCCGCACGAACCGAAGTTGCCGGCGCCGCGCCTCGACCCGCACCAGGTCGCCGACGCCATCCTGCAGGCGGCCACCACGCCGACGCGCAGCCTGAAAGTCGGCGCCGTCGCCAGTTTCGACGTGGCCATGGAAAAGCTGCTGCCAGGTGTGGTCGACGTGCTGTCCGTATTCCAGGCGCCGCGCCAGCAAACGGATGCAGCCCCACGCGATCCGGCCGGCACCCTGTTCAAGCCCGGCTCGAGCGGGCGTATCTACGGGTACGGCGGCAAGGCGCCCTGAGCGCTTGTCGATACCGGAACACGATGTGCGCGGGTGTCGACATGCAGCGTGCTTGACTACCCCCGAGCTCGGGTCTATATTCGATGACTTAATGGTATGTTGTCGGGCAGAAGCATGGAATGTTCCTTTGACACCAAGCCGCGCTGGGAGCGCCGCAAGGATGCTCGTCCGCATGAACTGCTGGCGGCCGCGATCGACCTGTTCGTCGAGCGCGGTTTCGCCTCGACCCGGCTGGAAGACGTGGCGCGTCGCGCCGGCGTGTCGAAAGGCACCTTGTACCTGTATTTCGAGAACAAGGAAGAGCTCTTCAAAGCCGTCGTGCGCAACAGCATCGTGCCCGTCATCGGCGCGGCCGAATCCTCGGTCGCCGAATTCGAAGGCCACAGCGCCGACCTGCTGCGCAAGGTGTTGATGGACTGGTGGGACCGGATCGGCGCCAGCAAGGCCTCCGGCATCATCAAGCTCGTCATGGCCGAAGCCGGTAATTTCCCGGAACTGGCCAAGTTTTATCAGATCGAGGTCATCAACCGCGGCACGCGCATGATTTCCAGCATGCTCGAGCGCGGCATCACGCGCGGCGAGTTCCGCCAGATCGACGTCACCCAGATGACGCAGGTGCTGATGGCGCCGATGCTCATGCTCGTCACCTGGAAACACTCGGTCGGTCCCTGCGAACGGGGCGACCTCGAACCGCAAGCCTTTCTCGCCAGTTTCCTCGACATGGCCCTCTACGGCCTGCTGCCGCCGGACTGCAAGGCTGCGCAAGCCGGCGCATAGCGGGCGCCGGCGCGCCTCATCGGTATGGCGCCGGATTCCCGGCGTTCACCCCTCCCAAACTGCAGACTGTCGCAATTTAACGCGATCGTAATGGCATCCCGATAAGATGCACGCTCAATGGCAGTTCAACGATAAAATATCGGATTATTTCCTTTCCACCGAGTATTGAGATGAATATCGAACAAGCCCGCTTTAACATGATCGAACAGCAGATCCGTCCGTGGAACGTGCTGGACCAGGACGTGCTCGACCTGCTGCATGTGGTCAAGCGCGAACAGTTCGTGCCGCAGTCCTATCAGAACCTGGCGTTCGCCGACGTGGAAATCCCGCTGCCGGGCGGCGAAGCGATGTTTAATCCGAAGATCGAAGCGCGCATCCTGCAGGAATTGAAGATTCAAAAACACGAGAACGTGCTGGAAATCGGCGCCGGCTCGGGCTACATGGCCGCGCTGATGGCGCATAAAGCGCGTCACGTGACCACGGTCGAGATCTCGCCGGAAATCAAGGCCCTGGCCGAACAGAACATCGCCCGCGCCGGCATCCAGAACGTCACCGTAGTCGAAGGCAATGGCGCCAGCGGCTGGGAAAAGGACGCCCCCTACGACGTGATCGTGATTTCGGGCGCCCTGGAAAACATGCCGGAAGCCTTCCTGAAGCAGTTGAAGGTCGGCGGCCGCATCGCCGCCATCATCGGTAACGCGCCGGCCATGCAGTGCGTGCTGGTGACGCGCGTGTCCGATGCCGCCTACGAGACTGTCACGGTATTCGAGACCAACGTCAAGATGCTGTCGGGCGCCCCGGCCGTGTCGCGTTTCACCTTCTGATCGGGACGCGCGATGCAACACATGACCGCGCCCGAGCTGGCCGAACGCCTGGCTGACCAGGCCAGGCCGCAGCCGCTCCTGCTCGACGTGCGCGAGAACTGGGAATTCGAGACCTGCCACATCGCCGGCTCGACCCAGATCCCGATGCACCTGGTACCGATCCGCGCCGGCGAATTGCCGGACGACCGGGACATCGTCTGCATCTGCCACCACGGTGCGCGCAGCATGCAGGTAGCCGCTTTCCTCGAACGCAACGGGTTCGAGAACGTAACGAATTTAACGGGCGGAATACACGCCTGGGCCTTGCAGGTCGATCCGGCGATGCCGAAGTATTGACCTCATTCCTCAACTTTTGATGACTCCGACGGAGACCGCAATGCAGAAACCCCTCATCGCCGTGCTGCTGGCCAGCGCCTTCGTGTCGCTCAATGCGCACGCGATCGACCTGATCCAGGTGTACCAGCAGGCCCTGGCCAACGACGCCACCTATGCCAGCGCGCGTGCTTCGCTCGCGGCGGGACGCGAGCGTATCACCCAGGGGAGGGCGGGGCTGCTGCCGACGGTCGGCCTGTCGGGCGCGATCACCAAGAACAACAGCGATTTCTCGCCGTTCAACGAAGGCCAGACGGTCGTCGTGGGCGGTGTGCCGACCGTGGTCGGCGCCAGCGGCTCGAACCTGCGCACCAACGACTACACGCTGGCGCTGAGCCAGCCGCTGTTCCGCTGGGACCGCTGGCAGACCTATGAACAAAGCAAGCTGGCCCAGGCGATCGCCGAAGCCCAGTTCGCGCAGGCCCAGCAAGACCTGATCACGCGCGTGGCGCAAGCCTATTTCGACGTGTTGTCGGCCCAGGACACGCTGGAATCGACGCGCGCCCAGAAAAGCGCCGTGACCGAGCAGCTGGCCTCGGCCAAGCGCAACTTCGAGGTCGGCACCCAGACTATCACCGACACCCATGAGGCGCAGGCGGCCTACGACCTGGTGGTGGCGCAGGAGTTCGCGGCCGTGAACGAGCTGGAAAACCGCCGCACGATGCTGCAGATGATTATCGGCGCCGAGCCGGGCACGCTGGCGCCGCTGCAGAGCGGTGTCACGCTGGCGCCGCCGCAGCCGGCCAACGTCGACCCCTGGGTGTCGTCGGCCGAGAACCAGAACTACGGTGTGACGGTGTCGCAGCTGTCGCTCGAGTCGGCCAAGCGCGACATCTCGAAAAACCGCGCCGGCCACCTGCCGACGCTCGACCTGGTGGCCAGCTCTACCCGCCGCGACGTCAACGGCCGCGTCGCGGGCGCGTCGGGCGACTCGCGCGGCAATGCCATCGGCGTGCAATGGACGGTGCCGATCTTTAGCGGCTTTGCCGTCACCAGCCGCGTGCGCGAAGCCATCGCGCTGGAAGACCGGGCGCGCAACGACCTCGAGACCACGCGCCGCAATGCCGCCCTGCAGGCACGCCAGGCCTTCCTTGGCGTGAACAGCGGCCTGGCGCAAGTCAAGGCGCTGCAGGCAGCCGAAGTGTCGAGCCAGTCGGCGCTGGAGTCGAACAAGCTCGGTTACCAGGTCGGCGTGCGCATCAACATCGACGTCCTGAATGCCCAGCGCCAGCTGTACTCGACCCGCACCGACCTGGCGCGCGCCCGCTACAACACGATCCTGAACGGCCTGCGTTTAAAGGCCGCGTCCGGCTCGCTGCGCGAAGCGGACCTGGTGCCGGTGAATAACCTGCTGCAAAAGTAATTCCGCGGGAATTACGCGTGCACATAAAATTTGCATCCTGAGCTCGGAGTGCAAATAAAAAACGGCGCCGATCTGGCGCCGTTTTTCGTTGTTGTGCTACTTACTTACTTATTTACTTATTTACTTATTTACTTACTTACTTACGCGGACGCAGCAATCCCAATCCGGTATTCGTACGTACCGCGATCGCGCCGTCATCCGCCACCGCCAGCGCCGACACCAGCACTGTCCCCGCCGGCAGCTCCTTGACGCGCTCGTTGAGGTCGACGATGCCGTAGCCGGGACCCCATGCGGTTGCGTGCTCGGCCCCGGCCGTGGGATTCACGGACGAGCCGACCACCAGGCCGCCGGCATTGATCGCGAGCGCATCGGAATAATTGCTGCCACCGAGCGTACCCAGGTCGCGCAGCGTGCTGCCGTCGTGCAGGAATGCGTGGCGGCTGCCGGCAAAATAGGCATACCCGACGACGTGGCCGGCGGCATTGATGGCACGCGCCTCCGCCCCTTCCGCACCGGGCAGCAAGCCCAGGTCGTGCATTGTTCCGGCTTCGTAGCGGAAGGCGCGCAGCGGGCCGAAGCCGTCACGGGCATAACCGACAACCTGGCCGGCATCGTTGATGTCTTGCGCCAGCGAACTGGTGCCCAGTGCGCCGAGGTCCTGGATCGGCGCGCCGGTGCGGGCGTCGTACAGGAAGGCGCGGAACCAGGCGTTGTTCGGACCATACGCATAGCCGACCGCCTGGCCGACGCTATTCAAGGCCAGTGCATACGAGCCATTGCCGCCGAAGGTGCCGAGGTCGCGCATGCCGTTGCTGTCGTAGTAGAAAGCGTGGGTCTCGCCTTGCGCCGTGCTGGCCCAGCCCGCCACCCTGCCGCAGGTGGTAATCGCATAGCCGTAGGATTCGGTGCCCCCCAGCGTGCCGATGTCGTGTTTGGTGCCGTCATAGAAGAATGCATGCGGGACGCCCGCTGCCGTCAGGGCCCAGCCCGCTACCTGGCCGCAGCGGTTGATCGACAGGGCCCGGCCGCCGCTACCGCCGAAGGTGCCGATATCGACATTGGTCTTGCCGTTGAAGACGAAGACACGCGGGTTGCCTGACGCGTCGTACGAGGTGCCCGCGACCCAGTTGTTATGGGTCAGACCGTAGCGCCCGATGTCGCCATAGGTGCTGCCGGGCAGGCCGAGTGCGATGAAATCGTAGACCGGGCCCTGATCGGCCTGTGGCGGCGGATTGGCCGGTGTCGGTTCTGGCGCTGGCGCTGGTGCAGGTGCTGGCGCTGGGGGCGATACACCGCCGCCACCACCACCGCCCCCACCGCCATTGCCACCGCCATGACCACCACTGCCACCGCCGCAGCCGGCGAGCACGGCGACCAGTGCGAGTGCCGCTGCATGCGCGGGACGAAAAGTTGTGCTTGCTGACCGGAACGTGAACATGACGCCTCCATTGACGAGTTGACGGTCCAGTCTAGGACGCACGCGCGGGTTCGTTCGCCCATTGAAGAGTTTGCTTGGCCACGGTCAAACGGCTCGGTGACCTTGTGCAAAAATTTCTCAAATGAAAAACGGCGCCGCAGCGCCGTCGATTCATGCCGATGCTTTGTTACGCCTGGCGCTTGCGCCATGCGATCAGCTCGGCAATCGTCAGGATCGGAAAGCCGCGCTCTTCGGCGAAGCGTTCGATGGCGTCGCCACGCATCATGGTGCCGTCCGGGTTCATCAGTTCGCAGAGGACGGCGGCCGGCTGCAAGCCCGCCATGGTCGCCAGATCGACCGAGCCTTCGGTGTGGCCGGCGCGGGCCAGCACGCCGTTCGGTGTCGCCCGCAGCGGGAACACGTGACCTGGACGCACCAGGTGTTCCGGCTTGGCGTCGTGGGCGATGGCGGCGCGGATCGTCGTGACGCGGTCCTGTGCCGACACGCCGGTGGTGACGCCGTCGCGCGCCTCGATCGACACCGTAAACGGCGTGCCGTAGCGGCTGCCGTTCTCGGCCGCCATCGGCGGCAGCTGCAAGTTGCGCACGGTATCGGCCGCCAGGCACAGGCAGACGATGCCGCTGCATTCGCGGATCATCAGGGCCATCGTTTCGACGGTCAGCTTGTCAGCGGCGACGATCAGGTCGGCTTCGTTCTCGCGGTCGAAGTCGTCGAGCAGGATGACGGGAATCCCGGCACGGGTCGCGGCCAGTGCTGCTGCGATGCGGCCGTCCAGGTCAGGACTGTGAAGGGTGTAGGTATTGACTAACATGTGAAACGCTCCTCGCGGTCAGTTGGCGAAAAACGCATCAGGGCAAGCGAAGGCACGCGCGAGCACGCCGGCGGGCTGCCAGGCAAGCTGGCGAGCACGCACGTGCTTCACACGTCATAACGCACATCTTCTTTCATCCGGACTATGACCGTCGGCTCTGGCATCGCACCAGATCTGCTGACCCTATTTTCAGGATGAAAACAGGCGCTCGCGGGCTCGACCGTTGCCGGTCATACCGCCGGTGGGGAATTCCACCCCGCCCCGAAGACGTATTTGTTGCCTGGAAATCAGGCGAGAGGATTGTAGCAGCATCGTCCAGATGCTGCCGACGGGCGCTTAATTGCTCAGGCCGCCCGGAGCGCCGTCGTCCTTGCGCTGGATGAACTCGATCTTGTAGCCATCCGGATCGGTGACGAAAGCAATCACGGTCGATCCGCCCTTGACCGGGCCCGGTTCGCGCGTGATGTTGCCGCCGGCGGCGCGCACAGCGTCGCAGGTGGCGTAGATGTCTTCGGCGGAAATGGCGATGTGGCCATAGGCGGTGCCCATGTCATAGCTGTCGGTGCCGTAGTTGTAGGTCAGCTCGAGTTCGGCATGGTCGGGATTGCTGCCGTAGCCGAGGAAGGCGAGTTTGTATTTGTATTCGGGATTGTCGCTGGTGCGCAGCAGTTTCATGCCGAGCACGTTGGTGTAGAAGTCGATCGAGCGTTGCAGGTCGCCGACGCGGAGCATGGTATGCAGGAAGCGCATGGGGTGTCTTTCTGGTTGGTTCTGAAAGCGGTAATTTTATGCGCTTGGGACAATTTTTGCCGATGCGGCCATGTACTGTAGGGTGGGCACTTGTGCCCACGCGGTACGGCATGTGAACAATAGCGATGCTTGCACACGCATCGCGGCTTAGGCTCGTTTGCTCTTCAGATCGACCGATGAGCCCGCGTGGGCACGAGTGCCCACCCTACGCCCTCCGGCATAAGCCGTGTAGTGCGCTAGTTTTCCAGGCGCGACGTCAGCGTGATCTCGGCATTGAGCAGCTTCGACACCGGGCAGTTTTCCTTTGCGGTCGTGGCTGCCTTATCAAAGGCTTCCTGGCTGGCGCCGGGGATCTTCGCCACCAGGTCCAGGTGCACGGCCGTGATCGAAAAGCCGCCCTCGACCTTTTCCATCGAGACCGTTGCGGTGGTGCGCAGTTCCTCGGCCGTCAAGCCGGCCTGGCCCAGCTGGCCGGACAGGGCCATGGTGAAGCAGCCCGCGTGCGCGGCGCCGATCAGTTCTTCCGGATTGGTGCCGGGGCCGTCTTCAAAACGGGTATTGAAACCATATTGCGAATCTTGAAGCACGCCGCTGCCGGTCGAGACGGCGCCCTTGCCGTCCTTTAAACCGCCGCTCCAGACGGCGCTGCCGTTGCGTTTGATGGTCATGGGTAAATCCTTTCAGCGGTTCTTGCCCGGAACGGGCTCGACCGAATCGTGATCGCGCATCGAACGATGGCGGTCGGGTTGTGGGTTGGCTTGGCCGGTGGCGCCGGCTTCGGGTTCGACGGCTTCGCTGATGCCGGGCGTGTTGCGCAGGTCGGTGTCGACCAGGCCCTGGGCCAGGTCTTCGGCGGCTTGCTTCATGACGCCGCGCGGTTTGGTGTCCTGGCCGTCGGGCGACTCGTCGCGCTCGTGCGGCTGGCGCTTGACGCCGTCGTTTTCGATCTTCGCATCGGTATTGACGAAGCGATCTTTGGTTTCGGTAACCATATGGTTCTCCTCTGCTGACTCTTGCATGAATCCTAACGTGTCGTTCGGACGCGAGTCGCGCAATTGGATGATGCTTTTTTGCAATTAAATAGTTACCATGTGTATTCGCCATCTTTGTCGGAACCTACCGTGAAAAACGAGCTGCTGTTGGACCACGTCACCGTTTGCCCGAATTGCAGCACCCACATTGCCGGTCAGTTCTGCCAGGGATGCGGCCAGGCGGCGCACCTGCACGTGCCGAGCGCGCGCGAATTCCTGCACGAATTCATCGCGCACTATGTCGCGCTGGAAGGAAAACTGTGGAAGTCGGTGGCGCTGCTGCTGTTCCGGCCGGGCCGTTTGACGCGCGACTACATCGAAGGCAAACGTGCGCGCTATGTCGAGCCGCTGCGCCTGTACCTGAGCTTCAGTATCATCTTCTTTGCAATCTTCAAGTTCAGCGGCCTCAGTTTTGGCAACGCGGTGCCAGACGCGCCGCCCAAGGAGCAGGCGCAGGCGTCCGCGCGGGAAAAGGGCGTACCGCTCGACGCAAAATCCGCGGTGCTGGTCCCTAAAACGCAGCCGGGGACGCTCGAAGAAGGACGCGAGGAACTGGGAAAGAGGCGAAAACCCGACAGCCTGATCGAATTCGACGTAGGTGACGACGACAAGATAGGCAGCAAAGCGGCGGCGATCCACCCAGCGCTAGGAAAGAAGGTCAAGAATTTCATTGCACTGTCGCACGACGCACAGCGCGATGCCCTGACCCGGGCCTTCTTCAGCTATGCACCGTATGCGATCTTCCTGCTGATGCCGGTGTTTGCAGCCCTGCTCAAGCTACTGTACCTGGGCTCGGGGCGGCGCTATGGCGAGCACTTGCTATTCGCGTTGCACACGAATGCCTTTGCCTTCCTGATGCTGAGCCTGGTGTTGGTTCTGCCCGACGGTATTCCGCTGCTGTCGCCGCTGTTGATGCTGTGGCTGGCCTTCTACTTGCCGACGGCGATGCGCAAGGTGTATGGGGGTAGTCGCCTCCTGACCGCGCTGCGCTGGCTGGTGCTGATGAGCATGCATTTGTGCTGCGCGGTGCTGGCCGTTGTTGCCGCCGCCGCACTGGCCGTGATCGCCTGATCTTGCGGTTCCTACCCTGCCGCATCTATACTGTGATTTTGTACAGTATTTGATGCGCGGCCGGGTGGCAGCGGCCGGGATTATCGGTTAATCTCCAGCGTGTTCGCCCATCCATCGCCGAGAGACCTTTATGCCCGCCACACCCGAATCGCAATCGATCATCGCGCTGGTAGTGCGGCAAAATACGGCCGGCATCGAAGAGCCGGTCGCCAGCATCGTCGCCTTCCTGCAGGAAGCCGGGCACCGCGTCGTATTCGAGGCGGACACGGCGGCCAACCTCGGCATGCCCGGCGTCGAGACCATGACGGTGGCCGAGATCGGCGCGCAAGTACCGCTCGTCATCGTCATGGGCGGCGACGGCACCATGCTCGGCATCGCGCGCCAGCTCGCCAAATACGACATCGCCCTGATCGGCATTAACCTCGGCCGCCTCGGTTTTATTACCGACATCCCGGTCGACCGCATGCTGCCCGCGCTCGGCGAAATCCTGCAAGGCAAGTCCACCGCCGAAAAGCGCACGCTGCTCGAAGGACGTGTCATGCGCGGCGGAGAAATGATCTATTGCGGCGTGGCCGTCAACGACGTGGTGGTGGCGCGCGGCAGCGGCGCCGGCATGGCGGAATTGCGCGTCACGGTCGATGGCCACTTCATGTACAACCAGCGCTCGGACGGCCTGATTGTCTCGACGCCGACCGGTTCCACCGCCTACGCGCTGTCGGCCGGCGGCCCGCTGCTGCACCCGAGCCTGCAAGGCGTGGTACTGGTGCCGATCGCCCCGCACGCGCTGTCGAACCGGCCGATCGCGATTCCCGACACCAGCGAGATCGTGGTCGAGATCGTCAGCGGACGCGACATCTCGGTGAATTTCGACATGCAGACCTTCGCCTCGCTGCAGCATGGCGATGAGATCGTCATCTCGCGCTCGCCCAACACCATCACCTTCCTGCATCCGGAAGGCTGGAGCTATTACCACACGCTGCGCGAAAAGCTGCACTGGCACGAGTACCCGTCGAACGACGGCAAACTGAAATAAAAAATTTTTCCAGAACCGGGAGACACCCTTTTTCATGCTGCGCACACTGACCATCCGCGACTTCGTTATCGTCGACACCATCGAACTCGAATTCGCCCGCGGCTTCTCGGTTTTCACCGGCGAGACCGGCGCCGGTAAATCGATCCTGATCGATGCGCTGCAGCTGGCCCTGGGCGGGCGCGGCGACGCCAGCATGGTGCGCGAAGGCGCGGCCAAGGCCGACATCACGGCCGACTTCGCGCTCACGGAAACGGCCACCAGCTGGCTCGAACAAAACGAGTTCGCGGTGGAAGAGGGCGGCGCCCTGCTGCGCCGCGTGATCGACAACGCCGGCCGCTCGAAAGCCTATATCAACGGCATCGCCGCCACCGCCAGCCAGCTGCGCGAACTCGGCGAAATGCTGGTCGACATCCACGGCCAGCACGCGCACCAGAGTTTATTGAAAGCCGACGCCCAGCGCGCCCTGCTCGACAACCAGATCGCCGTGCGCGACCCGCAAGCCGCCGCCGAAGCGCAGGAAGTGGCGCTCGCCTGGCGCGCCTGGCGTGCGCTGTCGCGCCAGCGCGAGGAATACGAAACGAATGCGAAGAACGTCCTGATCGAGCGTGAGCGCCTCGAATGGCAGGTGAGCGAACTGGATAAACTGGCGCCGAAAGCCGGCGAGTGGACCGAGATCACCAACGAGCACAGCCGCCTGTCGCACGCCGCCAGCCTGATCGAAGGCGCGCAGGAAGCGCTGGCTGCGATTTCCGAATCGGACCACCCGATCCTGTCGCAATTGAGTTCGCTGAACACCAAGCTCGGCAAACTGGTCGACGTCGACGCCGAACTGCAGACCGTGCTCGACTGCATGGAACCGGCGCGCATCCAGCTGCAGGAAGCGGTGTACGCGCTCAATAGCTACATCGACAAGGTCGAACTCGACCCGGGCCGCCTGCGCGTCGTCGATGCGCGCATGGACGCGCTGCACAGCGCATCCCGCAAGTACCACGTCACGCCGGAAGAACTGCACGAAGAACACGCCACCCTGGCCGCCAAGCTGCGCCAACTGGCCGACGCCAGTGACATGGAAGGACTCAAACGCCAGGAAGCGAATGCGGAAGCCGCCTACCGCAAGGTGGCCGAGCGCCTGTCGAACCGGCGCCTGCACGCCGCGCGCGCACTGAGCGAGCAGGTGACGAACGCGATGCAGGAACTGAGCATGGGGGGCGGGCGCTTCGAAGTCGGCCTCAATCCAGCCGAGCCGGGCGCGCATGGCCTCGAGGTGGTCGAATTCCTGGTTGCCGGCCACGCCGGCGTCGCCGCGCGCCCGCTGGCCAAGGTCGCCTCGGGCGGCGAACTGGCGCGCATCTCGCTGGCCATTTCCGTCATCACCTCGAACGCCACCACCACGCCAACCCTGATCTTCGACGAAGTCGACAGCGGCATCGGCGGCGGCGTGGCCGAAGTGGTCGGGCGCTTATTAAAACGCTTGGGCCAGGAACGGCAGGTGCTGTGCGTGACCCACTTGCCGCAGGTGGCGAGCCAGGCAAATCAACACTTCCAGGTGGCCAAGGGCACGACCGGCGAAGGGCGCACGGTCTCGCGCATCGAGGTGCTGAACAACCGCGCGCGCGTGGAAGAAGTGGCCAGGATGCTGGGTGGGATCGAGATTACGGAGACGACGCGGAAGCATGCGCGGGAGTTGCTGGCTTCCTAATACACGTCGTTGCCTGACGTTTAATCAGCACCGCGACTTCGCATTGAGAGTTACAAATTCTTGAGTGCCATACATAGCGCCGGGTCTTGTGCCGGTGCTGGCTTATGGTAGGCCGGCTTGATTGCATCATAAAAACGACATGACAGATATCCGGTAGCAGCCTTGTTCGCAGAGCCAGGGTTGACTGACTCGCGAGCACGTACCCAATCTGAACGTTCGTCATCGAGATAGGTATTCAGGGGCTTTCCGGCGTACCAACGGCCTTTGACGCCATCGACCAGCATCATGATCGCGAAAGGCTGCTCGTATGCCAGGTTCGGATAGTCCTGTAAGGGGATGCTAAGCCGCTTCCCTACCGAGTCGTAATTACTTGTGCCTGTGAGCTGCACGAATCCACGGCCAAAGTAAGCTCGGCCGCAACTATCCTTTCGTCCGTATTTGCTAGCTTGAAATTCATCCTTGCTGCAGGTCTTTCTGCATCCGCAGGCTTCTCCAACGGTGCTCGCCATGATGCCGCAAGTCTCTCGATAGGCCGTACCGAGGAGAAGCGCCAGATGCTTGGGGTGGCCACCTCCGGTGGCTTCCCAACGATCAAAAACCGCTTCTATGACAGTCCTATGTTCATTATCAGTAATGCTCTTGTGGAAAGTGACTTCCTTTTCCACGACTGTTGTCAATCCAGTAACCTTGTTTTTCTTGCTTGTCTTAAATTTAAAGACTTCCTTTGTGTTGGCGATCTTTTCAATGCGATTCCAAAAAACCGCGCGATCGATCAGTGCCTCTCCTCGCCCAACCGCAGTTGGTTTTGTTTGAGCGCGAATTTCTTCGAAGGACTGCGTGGGACAGTTGGGATATGTGAGAGAGGCTGACTCGTTCGCTGTCAGGCCAGGCTTTGCGAAGGCCATCAAGAAAACTGCTGCAGTTCGAATTATCCATCGAGAAAAACGCATTTTCCCTCCCGAAATAATAGGATTGCCATTACCGGATGCATAACATAATACGCGCCAAATGAATTTACTGTTCAAGATATTTAACGCCCAGCAGCAATGAAGTTTTGAAGCCCCAACATGTGTTTTTTTACTGTGGGGGAATTGATTATCTGGTCGCTAGTCGATCAAATTATGCCGCTGCTGGTGTTGTGCATGACACCTACCGGGCGCGCCGCTCTACCGTCATCTGCCACAATCTCTCTCCAACCAAAACAAAGGAGGTTCGCATGAGCATCGACAAAGTCCTGTACCGCGCCAAGGCCACCTCGCAGGGCGGCCGCGAAGGCACCTCGCGCAGCGACAACGGCGTGCTGGACGTCAAACTGACAACGCCGAAAGAACTCGGCGGCAATGGCGCTACCGGCACCAATCCCGAACAGCTGTTTGCGGCCGGCTATTCGGCTTGCTTCCTCGGCGCGCTGAAATTCGTCGCCGGCCAGGCCAAAGTGAAACTGCCGGAAGAGTTGACCGTAACCGGCGACGTCGGTATCGGCCCGATCCCGACCGGCTTTGGTATCGAAGTCGACCTGGCGATTCACGGCCCTGGCATGGAGCAGGGGCAGTTGCAGGAACTGGTCGACAAGGCCCACATCGTCTGCCCGTATTCGAATGCGACGCGCAACAACATCGACGTGCGCCTGAAGGTCACGACCTGAGCAGCATGTAGAAACCAGACGCCGCTACTTGAGCGGCGTTTTTTTTGCCTCCCGCGACAATCACTTTGCCGAACGGCTGGGCTATCGCACCGATCGAGAATATCAACGCGAAGGCGCAGCGGGCGCACCTATAATGAAGGCCCCATTCATCACCCGTTCGCTCATGTCCTTCAGAAAAGAACCCGCTCACACCCACGGCGCGCTCCCTCGCAGCGCCATCGTGCTCGTCAATCTCGGCACGCCAGACGCGCCGACGCGCTCGGCGGTGAAGCGCTATCTGAAGCAGTTCCTGTCCGACCCGCGCGTGGTCGAGATCCCGCGCCTGGTGTGGTGGTTCATCCTGAACCTGATCATCCTGCCGTTCCGCTCCGGCGCGTCGGCCAAGAAATACCAGATGATCTGGACGCGCGAAGGATCGCCTCTAAAGGTGCACACGCAGAAGCAGGCGGACCTGCTGGGCGAAGCCTTGCAGGAGCGCGGCCATGAAGGCGTGCAGGTGCGCATGGCGATGCGTTACGGTTCGCCTTCGCTGCCGGAGGTGCTGGATGCGTTGAAGGCGGAGGGTTGCGACCGGATCGTGGTGCTGCCGGCCTATCCGCAGTATTCGGGCACGACCACCGGTTCGATTTGGGACGCGGTGTTTGCCCATTACAAGAACATTCGCAACGTGCCCGAGCTGCGCCTGGTCAAGCATTACCACGACCACGACGGCTATATCGACGCGCTGCACGATACCGTTCTGGCGCACTGGGAAGCCCACGGGCGCGGGCAGAAGCTCATCATGAGTTTCCACGGCGTACCCAAGCGCACCCTGATGCTGGGCGACCCGTATTACTGCGAATGCCAGAAGACGGCGAGATTACTGGCGGCGCGCCTGCGCTTGTCGCCCGACGACTACCTGGTGACCTTCCAGTCGCGATTCGGCAAGGCCGAGTGGCTGCAGCCGTACACGGCGCCGACCGTGGCTGAACTGGCGCGCCAGGGTGTTCAGCGCGTAGATGTGATCTGTCCCGGATTCACTAGCGATTGCCTGGAGACGCTGGAAGAGATCTCGATGGAAGTGAAGCACGATTTCGAGGCGGCCGGCGGCAAGGAGTTTCACTATATTGCCTGCCTGAACGAGGCGCCGACCTGGATCGTCGGGTTGGCCGAGATCGCCGAGCAGCATTTGATTGGCTGGCCGACCATGATGAGTCCGTCGCAGCGGGAGGCGGAGCGGCGCGAGGCGGAGGTGGGGCGGGAGCATGCTTTGCGCTTAGGCGCATAGATCAGCCAGTACTGGCGTGCCATATCGGGCGTTACCTATCACCACTGGGCGGGGGACCCGCCCAGCCTACCGGGGGACCGCGGGGCCGCCTAGGCCCAGCCTACGCAGGTCGGCTCCGCCGACCTGTTAAAATGGCACGTTTTGACGGCGTGCCTACACCCCGGCGTAGCAGATGCACGCCACCGCAAGCACGGTGTAGATCACGACGGCGCTGCTGATCATTCGCAATTTCATGCTGGCTCCCTTGGCCTTGGTTCTTGTTCGAAAGACGTCGTTACGCGTCTTGCGAGCATGGTAGAGCGCCTCGCGCCGGAAAGAATCAGCTCATCGGTAACTGTTGTAACAAATGTTGTCAGTCTTTCTGCCGGCCTCTGTGCAATACCCCTTGAAGTTGTAGGAGATCGCCCCATATGCGGCGCTGTACGACGAGTTGTGTCCGTCTCATTATTCAGCCAAGTATTTGATTTCAGGAGTGTTTTCGATGCATGATCAAGAAAATCCAGAGGTAATTCCCCAGCCGGAGAGCGATGCTGCTCCTGCTGCCCAGGCCGCCGCGGCAGAGCCAGGCCTCGAAGAACAGCTGAGTGCGACCGAAGCCAAGCTGGCTGAAATGCACGACGCGTTCATGCGCGCCAAGGCCGACGCCGAGAACATCCGCCGTCGCGCCCAGGAAGACGTGAGCAAGGCCCACAAATTTGCCATCGAAAGCTTCGCCGAGGCCATGGTTCCGGTGCGCGACAGCCTCGAGATGGCATTGAAAGTGGAAAGCCCGACGGTCGAATCGATCAAGGAAGGCGTCGAGATGACGCTCAAGCAATTGACCGCCGCGTTCGAGAAGAACCGCCTGGTCGAAGTGCTGCCGGCGCAGGGCGACAAGCTCGATCCGAACAAGCACCAGGCCGTGGCCGTGGTCCCGGCCGACCAGGAAGCCAATACCGTGGTCAGCGTGCTGCAAAAGGGTTACATGATCGCCGACCGCCTGTTGCGTCCGGCCATCGTCACCGCAGCGCAGGCAAAATAAGAAAAACATCCTGTGCTGATTGGCAAAACCCCTTGAAAGCACGCAGTTTTTCCCAATATTCCACTACATCCGAAACTTCAGTAATTCAAAGGAAAAAAATCATGGGCAGAATCATCGGTATCGACCTGGGCACCACCAACTCGTGCGTTGCGATCATGGAAAACGGCCAGCCAAAGGTCATTGAAAACGCGGAAGGCGCGCGTACCACGCCGTCGATCATCGCTTACCAGGAAGATGGCGAGATCCTCGTCGGTGCACCTGCGAAACGCCAGGCTGTCACCAATCCAAAAAATACCCTGTTCGCCGTCAAGCGCCTGATCGGCCGCAAGTACGACGAGAAGGAAGTCCAGAAGGACATCGGCCTGATGCCGTACGCTATCGTCAAGGCCGACAATGGCGACGCCTGGATCAGCGTGCGCGATAAAAAGCTGGCGCCACAGCAGGTGTCGGCTGAAACCCTGCGCAAGATGAAGAAGACCGCCGAAGACTACCTCGGCGAAGAAGTCACCGAAGCGGTCATTACCGTGCCGGCCTACTTCAACGACTCGCAGCGCCAGGCAACCAAGGACGCCGGCCGTATCGCGGGCCTGGACGTCAAGCGCATCATCAACGAGCCGACCGCGGCCGCGCTGGCCTTCGGCCTGGACAAGACCGACAAGGGCGACCGCAAGATCGCCGTGTATGACCTCGGCGGCGGTACCTTTGACGTCTCGATCATCGAGATCGCGGACGTGGACGGCGAGAAGCAGTTCGAAGTGCTGTCGACCAACGGCGACACCTTCCTCGGCGGCGAAGACTTCGACCAGCGCATCATCGATTACATCATCGACGAATTCAAGAAGATCAACGGCCTCGACCTGTCGAAAGACGCGATCGCCCTGCAGCGCATCAAGGCCTCGGCCGAGCGCGCGAAGATCGAACTGTCGTCGTCGCAGCAGACCGAAATCAACGAGCCGTACATCGCCATGGCGAACGGCGCGCCGGTCCACCTGAACCTGAAAATGACCCGCGCCAAGCTGGAGTCGCTGGTCGAGGAACTGATCGCCAAAACGATCGAGCCATGCCGCATCGCCATCAAGGATGCGGGCGTCAAGGTCTCGGACATCGACGACATCATCCTGGTCGGCGGCATGACCCGCATGCCGAAGGTGCAGGAAAAAGTCAAAGAGTTCTTCGGCAAGGATGCACGCAAGGACGTGAACCCGGACGAAGCCGTCGCCGTCGGCGCCGCGATTCAAGGTTCGGTCCTGTCGGGCGAGCGCAAGGACTTGCTGCTGCTGGACGTGACGCCACTGTCGCTGGGTATCGAAACCCTGGGCGGCGTGATGACCAAGATGATCCACAAGAACACCACGATTCCGACCAAGTTCTCGCAAGTGTTCTCGACCGCCGACGATAACCAGCCGGCAGTGACCATCAAGGTGTACCAGGGCGAGCGTGAAATCGCGGCCGGCAACAAGGGCCTGGGCGAATTCAATCTCGAGGGCATCCCGCCGGCAGCACGCGGCACCCCGCAGATCGAAGTGACCTTCGACATCGACGCCAACGGCATCCTGCACGTCGGTGCGAAAGACAAGGCCACCGGCAAGGAAAACAAGATCACCATCAAGGCGAACTCGGGCCTGACCGAGGACGAAATCCAGAAGATGGTGAAGGACGCCGAGCTGAACGCCGAGGAAGACAAGAAGATCAAGGAACTGGCCGAGTCGCGCAACCAGGCCGACGCGCTGGTGCACTCGACCCGCAAGTCGCTGACCGAATACGGCGACAAGCTGGAAGCGGGCGAGAAGGAAAAGATCGAAGCGGCCATCACCGATCTGGAAGGTTCGATCAAGTCCGGCGACAAGGGCGACATCGAAGCCAAGACCGCGGCCCTGACGACCGCTGCGCAAAAGCTGGGCGAGAAGATGTACGCCGACATGCAGGCCCAGCAGGCTGGCGGTGCGGGCGCCGAAGGGGGTGCACAGCAGGGTGGCGCACAGCAGGGCACCAACGCGTCGGCCCAGGCTGACGACGTCGTCGACGCCGATTTCAAGGAAGTCAAAGACGCGAAGTAATTTGGTATTCGCGTAGAACGGCCGAGCCGATGAATCCCAAAAGGTTCGCGGCTCGGCTTTTTTGCTCAGACAGTTCGATTCAGTAGATAACAGCAAGGTGCCAAATGGCAAAGCGTGATTTTTACGAGATCCTTGGGGTCGCAAAGGGTGCTTCGGAAGAAGAAATTAAAAAGTCTTATCGCAAACTGGCGATGAAGTACCACCCTGACCGCAACCCGGACAACAAGGAAGCGGAAGAGAAGTTCAAGGAGGTCAAGGAAGCCTACGAGATGCTGACCAATCCGGAGAAGCGCGAGGCCTATGACCGCTACGGTCACGCCGGCGTCGATCCGAACATGGGTGGCGGCGGCTTCGGTGGCGGCGCCGGTGGTTTCGGCGATGCCTTTGGCGACATCTTCGGCGACATCTTCGGCGGCGGCCGCGGCGGGCGCGGCGGCGGCGGACCGCAGGTCTACCGCGGCGCCGACCTGCGCTACAACCTCGAGATCACGCTCGAGCAGGCGGCCAACGGCTTCGACACGACGATTCGCGTGCCGAGCTGGGACAAGTGCGACACCTGCCATGGCAGCGGCGCCAAGCCGGGCACGCAGCCGGTCACTTGCACCACCTGCGCCGGCCATGGCCAGGTGCGCATGCAGCAGGGCTTCTTCAGCATCCAGCAAACCTGCCCGAAGTGCCATGGCAGCGGCAAGATGATCCCGGAACCGTGCCCATCGTGCTCGGGCGCCGGCCGCATCAAGCGCAACAAGACGCTGGAAGTCAAGATTCCGGCCGGTATCGACAACGGCATGCGCATCCGCTCGACCGGCAACGGCGAGCCGGGCACGAATGGCGGTCCGTCGGGCGACCTGTACGTCGAGATCCACATCAAGCCGCACGCGGTGTTCCAGCGCGAAGGCGACGACCTGCATTGCGAAATGCCGATCTCGTTCTCGAAAGCGGCTCTGGGTGGCGAGATCGAAGTGCCGACGCTGACCGGTAAAGTCTCGTTCACGGTGCCGGAAGGTACGCAGACCGGCAAGACCTTCCGCCTCAAGGGGAAAGGGATCAAGGGCGTGCGTTCGGGCTATGCCGGCGATTTGTTCTGCCACATGATCGTCGAGACCCCGGTCAAACTTACCGACAAGCAGAAAGACCTGCTGCGCGAGTTCGACCGCCTCACCAACGAGGGCGGCGCCAAGCACAGCCCGCAAAGCAAGGGCTGGATGGACAAGGTCAAAGACTTCTTCGAGTAATCGCTGCAAGACGAACCGCCGGGTGGTGCAAGCCCCCGGCGGTTTTTTTCGTCCCGCGTGCGGCGGTGTCGCGTTCGTGTGTTGCGTTTACAATACGCGCAGCTTAAACCAGCAGGAGAATCAGATGGCAAAAACCCCGACCGGCCTCACGGCTGCCGACCTTTTCAAGCGCAACCGTGAATGGGCGGGCTCGATGGTCGAGCAAGACCCGGGCTATTTTAAAGACCTGGCCTCGCAGCAAGCACCCGAATACCTGTGGATCGGCTGCTCCGACAGCCGCGTGCCGGCCAACGAACTGCTCGGCATGGCGCCGGGCGAACTGTTCGTCCACCGCAATATCGCCAACGTGGTCGTGCACTCGGACCTGAACTGCCTGTCCGTGTTGCAATTCGCGGTCGACGTCCTGAAGGTCAAGCACATCATCATCTGCGGCCATTATGGCTGCGGCGGCGTGCATGCGGCGCTCACCAACACCCGCGTCGGCCTGGCCGACAACTGGCTCGGCCACGTGCGCGACGTGCGCGACAAGCACGGCAAATACCTGGGCAACGTGGCCGGCGTGTCGGCGACGAATCGCCTGGTCGAACTCAACGTGGCCGAGCAGGTCATCAATGTCGCCCACACGACGATCGTGCGCGACGCCTGGGAACGCGGCCAGCCGCTGACCATCCACAGCTGGGTCTACGGCGTGCACGACGGCCTGCTGCGCGACCTTGGCATCACGGTCAGCAGTTTCGATGAAATCGCCCCCAAGCTCGAAGTCGTGCTGGACGGCTACCGCGACCGCGGGGAAGAGCTGTGAGTTCTGGCGAGGGACAGGGCAAGGTTGGAGACCTGTCCCGCTTGCGCGAACTGGTGCGCACCTTCGTCGACGAGCGCGACTGGGACCAGTTTCATACGCCGAAGAATCTGTCGTCGGCGCTGGCGGTCGAGGCGGCCGAGCTGCTCGAACATTTCCAGTGGCTGCAGCATGGGCGCAGCGATGAACTCGGCGAGGCCAAATTGACCGCAGTGCGCCACGAGATGGCCGACGTACTGGTCTACCTGGTGAGCCTGGCCGATAAACTCGACGTCGACCTGATGGCGGCGGTCGAGGAAAAGATGATCCTCAACCGCGCCAAATATCCCGCCGATAAAGTGCGCGGCGATGCGCGCAAATACCACGAGTACAAAGACGTTTAAGTTCGAGACGATGGTGTCCTGGAATGTCTGTCAACACTGCTGACGGTTGCGTACCGTAGGGTGGGCTCTCCGAGCCCACGCGTTACGCGCGTCTCTGTTTCGCGGCGACCGTGACATATCCCACGCAGCGTGTGCAAACGTCAACGAGCGGCACATCGCCGTTATGGCCCACGTGATACGCCCGTAACGCGTGGGCTCGGAGAGCCCACCCTGTAAGAGCAAAGTAGTAATGTCCGGTTTGAGCAAAGTAGAAATGTCTGATTTTGCTCGATA
>NZ_JACYUY010000033.1 GCF_014842025.1 Massilia sp. CFBP 13721 | reverse complement strand
TGGTCATGTAAACTCCTTCGAAGGTGAATTATCCACCTATCGAGGTGTCCGGGGGCATTAGACCACTACACATTCAAGGGGACGAGGGTCAGCTCTGGCTTTCAAAAACGAATTCGACGATAAATTTATCTTCAGAGGTAATTGTTAGGGAGCCAAAGGAGAGTCTGTCCATATGTCTGATCTCTCCCTTTTCCGCTTTCCCAGATACCGTGTTGCGCAGTACAGCAGGGTTCCTCACTGAATTAGCTTCGCACGTCGTGCCGAGGCGATTAAGCCATTGAGCTCTAACGCTATATCGGTCGCCTGCTTAGTAACAGCCTTCGCAGTAAGGTCCGAGGCGACCACTGAGCGCATGACAGGGCCACGCACCCATCGTTTCAAAGACCGGCAATGCTGCCCTATGTATATCCGCAGTCGACTCCAGTCCCACTTGGTGTGATCGAACTCTTCTTCCCACCAGCATACACGCAAAGTGAATAGCGACGATTCTACGCTTGCCGAGTGGTCTCGGAAGATATTAAGATGTAACGGAGGCAGACATTGCGGATCGTCGCCGAGTGTGAACATTTCGGGCGTGGCGACGTCGAGCCAAGTCCTACCCGACCGGAAGTGTGCGTCTTGTACGGAAGGAAGAGAGGTACGCAGGCCGGCCCGGACGGCACCAATCCCGCGTGCTTGGACGAGTTGCTCGCACAATTTAGTGTGCTGCTTGACGAAAACTAATAGTTCGCCGCCTTCGCCACTAAAACTCCCAGGCGTCCAGTTTGTTAGCTTTATGCGGCGCGCTGTCATAATCTGGTTAACCACTTCCTCGTGCTGCGTCACCAGTTCGCCCGCCAGCTCAGAGACCTTGCGCTCGTTCGGGCTCTCCCAGCCAGTTTGCTTTTGGCAATAAGCCATCAGCATCTGCGCGGCCTCGTTGTTACGCTCGATATGCAACCGCGCGCGCTCGGCGGCTAGCTGCAGCCAGGTGTAGTCTAGCAGTGCCCACCTGTTACCCAAACTTAAGAGCATATCGTCACTATAGGTCTCCAGCTTGCTGTCGACGACAACGTACAAGAATAGGAATTTGTTGAACACTGGCCGACGCGCGACTTTTTCCGTCACACGCTCGTAGTACCCGCTCAGTTGCTCCTTCCCGAGCTTTGCCTTCACCTTGTTCTCGATCGTAATCATGATCTTGTTCTCGCGATCGACGATGAACAGGTCGAGACGGCTCTTGCCGTTTTCCCCATCAAGCTGCAGCCCGAACTCTCGCGTCACAAATGCCGAGCCGAAGCTTGCTGTGCGAATTCGCGCAGGTGTCCAAGTCTCGAAGAAGGTTTTGTTCGCATGTGTGTTCGTGGCTTGGCCGGCTCGGTAAGCGGCCATCAGGAAATCCTTTAGGACAGCGTCGCCCTGCGCGTGGCCTTCGTTGGGGTTGAGGCACCAAGATAGCATCTTGGAGTGCTGATTTTCACCAAGCGTAATAACGTCCAGAAAATCGTCGGTGATCTTGACTCGCTCCATTAGCGTGACTAGCTTCGGGTTGGAAAGGAAATCGTACAGTTTTTCAGCGTTCGGTGCTGGTGGCATGGCAGGAGAAGAGGGTGGATCAATGTTGTAAGGACGAAGATTTCGTTGCCGCTAAAAACAGGTCTTCGTTATTTAATAAACTTGCTAATGCTCGGTCCGATGGAGATCGTTATTATTGCAAGAATGCACCGACTATTGCTACATTTGTTTGCCGAGCCGGCGCAAGCTCTTTCCTTATGGATTGGCATGCGGCTCAGAAGCTCGAGGGATGAAAATGAAAGTTTCATTGAGCGCGTCAAGAGTCATCACATCAAGCGTGTAAGATCAAACATAAAGATATAAAGCTTGATATTGGGTACGTCATCAGACGTTCGGTGCGCAGTAAGCAATTCGCGGTCGAAGGTTAGCCGCTGATCTCAATTGAATCACCGCCGGCGCGGAGCGCGGGCGGCGGGGCGGTATCAGCGGCATGACGCCGGGGGTAAGTCGCGTCGAAGTAAGCTGTAGGTTGGCCGAGGTGCGGAACAGCTGGTTAGCGATCCGCGGAACGCGGCTAGTTTCGACATCCGAACGCCCTCGCCAGCCCCGCGACCATGACACGCGCTGCCCCCAAAGTTATAATCCAAGCCTCCGTCGACGAGGACCACCCCATGTCTCCACTAGACCACCAGCTCGAACTGCTGTCGCCCGCCAAAACCGCCGAAATCGGCCGCTAGGCGATCCTGCATGGCGCCGACGCCGTCTATATCGGCGGCCCGGCCTTCGGCGCCCGCTACAATGCCAGCAATTCCCTGGAAGAGATCGCCAGCCTGATGCAGTTCGCGCACCGCTACCGCGCCCGCATTTTCCTCACGATGAACACGATCATGCACGACGCCGAGCTCGATCTGGCGCGGGAGCAGGTCTGGCAGCTGTACGAGGCGGGTGTCGATGCGCTGATCGTCCAGGACATGGGACTGCTGCAACTCGACCTGCCGCCGATCCAACTGCACGCCAGCACGCAGTGCGATATCCGCACTGTGGAGAAGGCGAAGTTCCTGGGTGACGTCGGCTTCTCCCAGCTGGTGCTGGCACGCGAGCTGACTATCGAGCAGATCCGCACCATCCGCGCGCAGGTGGACACGCCGCTCGAATACTTCATCCATGGCGCCCTGTGCGTCGCGTTTTCCGGGCAGTGCTATATCTCGCACGCGGACAGCGGCCGCAGCGCCAAGCGCGGCGACTGTTCGCAGGCATGCCGGCTGCCGTATACCGTGACGGACGGGCAGGGCGGCGTTGTCGCCTACGACAAGCACCTGCTGTCGATGAAGGACAATGACCAGAGCCGCAACCTGGAAGCGCTGATCGACGCCGGCATCCGCTCGTTCAAGATCGAGGGCCGCTACAAGGACATGGGCTACGTGAAGAACATCACGGCCCACTATCGTCTGCCGCTCGACGCGATTCTGGAGCGCCGCGCTGGTTTCGTGCGCGCCGCCAGCGGGCACACGCAGATCTTTTTCACGCCGGACGTCGACAAGAATTTTAATCGCGGCCACACCGACTATTTCGCCCAGGCCGCCAGGACGACATCGGCGCCTTCGACTCGCCGAAGTACCTTGGGCGTGGAAGTCGGCACCGTTACCAAGGTAGGGCACGACCAGTTCGAGATGATGACCGACGCGCCGCTGGCCAACGGCGATGGCCTGAACTACATGAACAAGCGCACCAGCGTTGGCATCGGGGTCAACACGGTGCAGAAGCTGGGGCAGGGTAACGATGGCGAGGAGGGCCAGCACTGGCGCATCTTCCCGAACGAACCGGTCAGCGCCTTGCCCGGCCTGAAACCGGGCACGCAGGTCCACCGCAACCGCGACCACCAGTGGGAAGCGGCGCTCACCAGACGCTCGGCCGACCGCAAGGTGGCGCTGCACCTGACCCTGTCGGAAGTCGATGGTGGACTCGCGCTGCGCTTGCGCGACGAGGATGGCATCGAGACGGTAACGAGCGCGCAGCTGCCGCTGCAGCCGGCGCACAACGCCGAGCAGGCCGATGCGGCACTGCGCACCAGCCTGACCAAGCTGGGCAACACGATGTTCGAAGCCGACGGCATCGCGCTGGCGCTGTCGCAGCCGTGGTTCGTGCCCGCCGCCGCCATCAATGCCTTGCGGCGCGATGCCGTGGCGGCGCATGAGGCAGCCCGGCTGGCCGCGTGGGAGCGCCCGGAGCGCAAGGCGCCGGTAGAGCCGCCCGCCGTTTATCCGGCGACCCAGCTATCCTATCTCGCCAACGTCTACAACGACAAGGCGCGCGCGTTCTACCGCAAGCACGGCGTGGGCCTGATCGACGCGGCCTACGAAGCACACCAGAAGCCGGGCGAGGTGTCGCTGATGATCACCAAGCACTGCCTGCGCTTCTCGTTCAACCTGTGCCCGAAACAGGCCAAGGGCGTGCAGGGTGTGCAAGGGCAGGTAAAGGCTGAGCCGATGACCTTGAGCACCGGCGAGGACACCTACACGCTGCGCTTCGACTGCAAGCCATGCGAGATGCACGTTGTCGGGGCGATGAAGCCGGGCATCCTGCGCTCGCCGCCGCCGTCCGCCGTCCCGTACAGCCCGCTTACCCTCCATCGCCGACGGCCCGTGTGATGCCGCACCTGCCAGACTGGCCCCGCGTACGAAACGCCCCCGCCTGTGCGGGGGCTTTTGCGTTTACGGGCAATTTTCGCCCCCCGGCACTGCCGGTAGCCGCCGCCTCGCGGTGTTGGGCGCTTGGCGCACACATAATCGCCATACGCCCCCGCGTGGGCCAGGTGCGCTTGTACTATCGGTGTATCAGAACCGGGCATCCCGCCCCGCAGAGGTACAAGCATGAAAATCCTGATGCTCCACGGTATCAACCACAACATGTTCGGCAAGCGCGACCCGCGCCAGTATGGCACCACGACGCTCGCCGAGATCGACGGCCGCCTGCAGAACCTGGGCCAGGAGCTGGGCGCGGAAGTGCTCAGCTTCCAGAGCAATTGCGAAGGCGCGATGTGCGACCGGATCCATGCCGCCTACGAGGAGGGCGTCGACGCCGTGCTGATCAATGCAGGCGCCTGGACCCACTACAGTTACGGCATCCGCGATGCACTGGCGATCCTGACCGTGCCGGTAGTGGAAATCCACATGTCGAACATCCATGCGCGCGAACCGTTCCGCCACACATCGGTATTCGCCGAGATCGTCCGCGGCCAGATCTGCGGCTTCGGTGTCGACAGTTACCTGCTGGGCCTGCGCGCCGCCGTGTCGGCCGTCCAGGCCGAGGCCTGACATTGCGCATCAACGAAAGGACGAGCATGACCACCACGAACAGCACGACACCGGACAGCGCGGCCGCAACATCCACCGCCCCCGACCTGGCTTCACCAAAACTGCTGGTCGGCCTGATCGGCCGCGGCATCCAGCATTCGATGACGCCCGCCATGCAGGAGCAGGAAGCACGCGAACACGGACTGCGGCTGCATTACCAGCTGATCGACCTGGCCCAGCCGGGGGCGGGCGAACAGGACCTGGCCCAACTGGTCCAGGCCGTGCGCGCGATCGGTTTCAGCGGCTTCAACGTGACGTTTCCCTACAAGCAGGCGATCATGCCGCTGCTCGACGGCCTGTCCGACGAGGCGCGCCAGATCGGCGCGGTCAACACGGTCGTCAACGTCGGCGGCAGGCTGACCGGCCACAACACGGACAGCTCCGGCTGGGCCTGGGGTTTCCGCCGTGCGCTGCCCGAAGCCGACCTGTCGCGCGTGGTGCTGCTCGGTGCCGGCGGTGCCGGCTCGGCCGTGGCGGATGCGGCGCTGCGCCTGGGCGTGGGCCAGCTGACGGTGGTCGACATCGACCAGGGGCGCATCGATGCGCTCGCGGCGCGGCTGAACGAGCAGCACGGCGCCGGCCGGGTCGGCGCCACGACCGACGTCGCCGCGGCGCTCGAAGGGGCAACTGGCCTCATCCATGCAACGCCGACGGGCATGGACTCGTCGCCGGGGCTGCCGCTGCCCGAGCATCTGCTGCGGCCCGCCTTGTGGGTGTCGGAAATCGTGTATTTCCCGCTCGAGACGGCGCTGCTGAAGGCCGCGCGCGCGCGCGGTTGCGCAACTGCCGACGGCGGCGGCATGGCCGTGGGCCAGGCTGTCGACGCCTTCAGGCTGTTCACCGGGAAGGAGCCGGATGCGGCACGCATCGACGCCCATTTCCGCGCCATGATCGCGGCGAAGCAGGCACGCAGCTGAGAGACCGCCATGCGCAAATCGATCGCCACCGTATCGCTCTCGGGCATGCTGCCCGAAAAACTGGAAGCCGCCGCCGCCGCCCGTTTCGACGGCGTCGAAATTTTCGAAAACGATTTGCTGCAGTTCCCCGGCACGCCGGCCGACGTGCGCCGCATGTGCACCGACCTCGGCCTGCGCATCGACATGTTCCAGCCCTTCCGCGACTTCGACGGCGTGAGTCCCGAGCAGCTGCTGCGCAACCTGGACCGCGCCGAGCGCAAGTTCGACGTCATGGAGCAGCTCGGCACGGACCTGATCCTGGTGTGCGCCAACATCGCGGCCGACGCATCCAGCGACCTGGCCCTGCGCGCCGAGCAGATGGCCCTGCTGGCCGAGCGGGCCGCGCGGCGCAAGTTCCGTATCGCGTTCGAGGCCCTGGCCTGGGGCGGCGCCGTCAAGACCTTTCGCCAGGTCTGGGACATCGTGCAGCGCGCCAACCAGCCGAACCTGGGGGTGGCGCTCGACAGCTTCCACACGCTGGCCTTGCGCGACGACTGGCACCCGATCAAGGACATCCCGGGCCAGCGCATCTTCTACATGCAGCTGGCCGACGCGCCGTGGGTCAATACCGACCCGTTGACGCACAGCCGGCACTACCGCTGTTTCCCGGGACAGGGCGAGATGGAGGTCACCGGCTTCGTCGGCGCGGTGCTCGACAGCGGCTACAACGGGCCGATGTCGCTCGAGATCTTCAGCGACGAATGCCGCGCGGCCCCGGCGCGCGCGACCGCCTTCGATGCCATGCGTTCGCTCCTGTGGCTGGAAGAGCAAGTGCGGCGCCTGCCCTCGCTCAAGCGCCCGGAGCTGACCCATGGCGCGCTTGGCCGCGCGGTGCTGCTCGACCCGCCGCCACCGCCCGTGCTGCACGGCTGGGCCTTCGTCGAGTTCGCGGTGGACGGCCCGACCGCGGCCAGGCTGCGCGACTTTCTCGCGGTCCTCGGCTTCCACCTGATCGGCCGCCACCGTTCCAAGAACGTCGAGCTGCTGGGACAGGGAGATGTGCGCATCGTCCTGAACCTGGAAGAGGATTCGTTCGCGCGCGGTTACTTCGACCAGCACGGCAGCTCGGTGTGTGCGCTGGCGCTCGCCACCAACGACGCCGTGGCGGCGCTGGCCCGGGCCGAAGCCCTGGGCGCGATCCGCGTCGAGGGCCAGGTCGGCCCCAACGAGCTGACGATCCCGGCGGTCCGGGCGCCCGACGGCAGCCTGATGTATTTCTTCGATACCCAGCATGGCGGCAGCCACGGTTTCGAAGCCGATTTCGTCATCGAAGACCGAAGCGCGCCGTCCGGCTGCCTCGGCGCCCAGGCGCGCATCGACTATATCGCGGCCGTCCTGCCGGCTGGGCAGCTCGACAGCTGGGTCCTGTTCTACCGCGCCTTGCTGGGGCTGGAGCCGACCCCCAACACGGTCTTGCACGATCCCTACGGTATCATTCGCAGCCGGGCGCTGGAAGCGCCGAACAAGACGGTGCGCTATGCGCTCAATGCCTCCGAGCGCTCCGGTACAGCCGTCGGCCGTGCCGTGGGGCAGTTCGGGGGCGCCGGCATCCACCATATCGCCATCGCCGTCGAGGATGTCGTCGCAGCCGTGCGCAAGATGCGCGCCTGCGGCATGACGATGCTGGCGATCCCTGCCAATTACTACGATGACCTGGGCGCCAAGTACGGCGTCGACGAGGCGACGCTCGACGAGTGGCGTGCACTGGGCGTGATGATGGAACGCAGCGGGGAGGGCGAGATCCTGCATGCCCATACCGCGCCCTTCGACAAGCGCTTCCTGTTCGAGATCATCGAGCGGCGCGGAGGCTACGACGCTTATGGGGCCGGCAACGCCCCGTTCCACCTGGCGGCGCTGGCACACTGGGCCAGCGGCCAAGGCAAGACCAATCCCTAGTGCAGTATTGATCCCGAAAGTGATGGATGTCCGACATTCTTGCGATTATCAGCCCCATTTACATTGCCATCCTGCTCGGCTATGCCGCGACACGGATGGGGCTGTTCAGCAAGGCGGACATGCGGGTATTCGGCAAATTCGTCATGAGCTTCGCGCTGCCGGCGCTGATCTTCAACGCCGTGTCGCAGCGGCCGATCGCCGAGGTGCTCAACGCCAGCTACATGGCGGCCTACCTGAGCGGCTCGCTCCTGATCCTGGCCGCCGGCCTGTTCTGCGCGCGGCGCCTGGCCGGCATGAACCGCGTCGGCAGCACCTTTGCCGCGATGGGCGTGTCGTGTTCCAACAGCGGCTACATCGGGCTGCCTATCCTGTTGCTGACCATGCCGGAGATGGCGAGCGTGGCCCTGGCAATGAACGTCGTCATCGAAAATGTCGTGATGATTCCCCTGCTGCTCATGCTGGCCGAGAGCGCCCGCCAGGGCGGGCGTCCGACCGTCCGGGTCTTCGCCGAGACCGTGGCGCGGGTGGCGCGCATGCCGCTGGTGCTCGGCCTGCTGGCGGGCCTGGCGGTCAGCCTGCTGGGCCTGAGCCTGCCGTCCCCGGTAGCGCGCACGGTGACCCTGTTCGCCCAGGCGACCGGCGCGCTATCGCTGTTCGTCATCGGCGGCACGCTGGTGGGGCTGCCGCTGCGAGGCATGGGGATGACGGTCCTGCCGATCGCCATCGGCAAGCTGGTCGGGCATCCGCTGTCGGTGCTGCTGGCCGCGAGCCTGCTGCCGTGGATCGGCATGGCGCCGGTCGCCCCCTCCCTGCTCGCCGCCGGCCTCGTGATGGCGGCGGTGCCCATGCTCGGGATTTATCCGATCCTCGCCCAGGCCTACGGCCTGGCCGAGCGCAGCGCCGGGGCCTTGCTGGTTACCACCGCCTTGTCCTTCCTGACCCTGAGCGCCGCTCTCTGGCTGCTCAGGCACCCGGTCTGAGCGGTCCGGTGCGCGCTGTATTGTTCGCATCGTGCCCGGCCGGTTCGCTTGCCGCCCACCCGATGCTATGATATCGGCGTTCCCCCGTACGGACGCAAGCCCATGAAAACTCCAGCGGAAGTACCCCGTCCCGTCAACCGGTCCGTGCCGCCGGTGGTCGACGTGCAAAGCCAGTTCGCCACGGCCATGGAGCGCCACAAGGACGACGACGACTTCGTGACGGCGCTGGCGCGCGGCTTGGCGGTCATGATGGCGCTGTCGGAAAAGCGACGCCGGATCTCAATCGCGCAGGTGAGCCATGTAACGGGCATCCCGCGTGCGGCCGCGCGCCGCAGCCTGCATACGCTGGCCAAGCTCGGCTTCGTGGCGATGGACGAGGCCAACCTGTTTTACCTGCGTCCGCGCATCCTCTCGCTCAGCCATGCCTACCTGTCGGCGTCGCCGCTGGCGATGCTGTCCCAGCCCATCCTCGATAAACTGGGCGAGGAAACCGGGGAGAGCTGTTCGCTGGCGGTGCTCGATAGCGATGAAATCGTCTATCTGGCGCGTTCCTCGGCCTCGCGCGTGATTTCTCCTTCGCTCAACGTCGGTCGCCGGATTCCGGCCTACTGCACTTCGATCGGCCGCATTCTGCTGGCGCATCTGCCGGACCAGGAACTCGATTTCTATCTGGAGAATACGACCCTGAGGGCGTACACCGAGCATACGGTGACCGATCGCGGGGAACTGCGCGCCATCCTGATGGAGGCGCGCGCGAATGGATTTGCCTTCTCGCGCGAACAGATTGAACCGAGGCTGTCTTCGCTGGCCGTGCCGGTGCGCGACAGTTCCGGCCAATACGTGGCAGGCATCAATGTCCTGCTGCCGGGCCGCCCGCCGTCGGGACAACAGGTGGCCGCCCGCTATTTCCAGCCCCTGAACGAGGCGGCCAACGCCCTCGGCCATTTGCTGATGCTGTAAAACGGCGCTGCCGGGCGACGCGCAAGGCGTTCGCCCGGCAGCGCCGGGTCGGGGAGAAGCGATTACGCCGTTGCCCTGGAGCCCGTCGCGGCAGCGATACTCTGTTCGCGCAGGTGGTCGTACTCGGCCTTGGGAACCGGGACGGCCGCCGGGTTACCCAGGTCTTCCATGCGGACACGGAAGGTTTCGCGCGAACTCAGCGCAGCGAGCGCAGCGACGATCGTGACCCCGAACGCGATGGCGCCGACGGTCATCGGAATGTTGTCCGTGCCCGGCGGCGCGACGGTCGCGAACACCGCCGGCAGCATCGCGGTCACGAGGGTGCCGAGGTTTTGCGAGATCGCCATGGCCGATACGCGGGTACGGGTCGGGAACAATTCCGGATAAAAGCTCGGGAACACCGCGTTATAGCCCTGGTAGACGATACCCCACATCAGCACCGACATCAGGACGGCCAGCGGCACGTTGCTGATGCTGATGGCGTACAGGTAGCCGAAGGACAGCAGGCCGGAGCCGATTGCGCCGACCACGATCGGCGGCTTGCGGCCGATCCGGTCCGTCAGGCGGCCGACGAAGGGGATCACGAACACCGCGACGATATTGCCCAGCACCGGGATCCACAGGTAGACGTCTTTCGAGAAACCGATGCCATAGCCCGGCTGCACAGCGTAGGCCGCGCCGAAGATGGTCGCCACCACCGGGATCACGTTCATCAGAGCCATGCAGACTACGCGCAGCATGTCGCGCCAGTTTTCCTGGACCGCCTGCACCATCGGCGCCTTCGGCACCTTGCCGTCGATGCTTTCCTTCGCGAAGGCCGGGGTTTCGTCGACGTTGCGGCGGATCAGGAAGCCGACCACGATCACCGCGAAGCTGAGCAGGAAGGGAATGCGCCAGCCCCAACTGTTGAAGTCGTCTTCCGGCATGTAATGCGCGAGCGGCAGGAACACGGCGGCGGCAAGAATCTGGCCGAACTGGACGCCTTGCAGCGTGAAGCTGGCGAAGTAGCCGCGCCGCCCGAAGGGGGCGTGCTCCATGATCATCGAGCTGGCACCGGAAATCTCGCCGGCGACCGCGAAGCCCTGGATCAGGCGCATCAGGACCAGCAGGACCGGCGCCAGCATGCCGACCTGGTCATAGGTCGGCAAGAGCCCGACGGCGACGGTCGAAAAGCCCATCAGGAACATGCAGAGCACCAGCACGTGCTTGCGTCCACGCGTGTCGCCCCAGTGGCCAAGTACGAAAGCGCCAATCGGGCGTGCCACGTAGCCGACCCCGTAGGTGGCCAGCGAGGCGATGATGGCGGTCTTCGGATCGCCCTTTGGGAAAAAAATCTGCGGGAAGATCAGCGACGCCGCGGTGGCGTAGATGAAGAAGTCGTAGTATTCGAGCACCGAGCCGATCCAACCGCTCAGTGTCGCCTTTTTCGCCTGACCTTTGTCATGCGATGCCTGCTTTGGTACGGACGCCATGTTTGTCTCCTGGTTTTGTAAGTCGGTATGGGAAGTGCGTGTCATGTCGTGCGGCGCGCTGCCGCGTTAAAAGCGATGGAGGATACCCAGTTGCAAACCGGTCAGCGTGCGGCCGTTGATGGCATCGCCGGCCAGGTTTGCCGACGGGCCGGCCGAACTGCTGAAGCGGAAACCCGCATTCGTGTCGTTCTTCAGGTAGCTGAGGAAGCTGTACAGGCTCGTGCGTTTCGACATCGTGTAGTAGGCGCCGACGTTGGCGCCGCGTGTGCCGGCGTCGCCGCCCGAGGTGTCGCGCATGGCGCCGTACAGGGCGCCCACGCGCAGGGCTGGTGTCACGCGGTAATCGGCCGAAACCTGCCAGATGTTGTAGTAGCGCTCTGCGTTAAGGTCGGTGCCGGCAAAATAATTGTTCGGGACGCTGATGTTGTTAAGGATGGCGCCGGCATTGCGCCCGTTCGCGTTTGCCGTGGAGTTATTGCTGCGTACAAAAGCAATGTAGATAGTGCCTGCCCCGTACTTGTAGTTGGTGTAGACGTGGTGATAATTCACCTTTTCACGCACGGTGGCAGTCAGCTGGTTGGGAGCCGCCTGCAGGCCTGCGTAGCCAAACCGGTACGGACCCCGCTCGAAGTCGAGGGCCGCCTGGTAGATCGGGCGGTTGCCGCGCGCGGCGCCGCCGTTTTCCGCCAGCGCGTAGTGCAGCGACAGCATCAATCCGGCCACCCGCGGGGAGCGGTACGAGATGTCGTTGTCGTAGCGCGAGGGAATGCCAAAGGTATTGATCACCGAACCGAAGGTGGTGCGCTCGGTGTAGTCGATCGCGCCGCCGGTGAGGAAGATTTCCGTATTCTGGCGGCCCACGCGCACTTCGCCGGCCGGCGTATTCAATCCCACCCAGGACTGGCGGTCGAACAGGCGCGAACTGTCGGCGGCGGCGCCGGTGTCGGCGTTGATCCCCATTTCGAGCGTGTATTTGATCTCGTAGCCCGCCCGCAGCGCTTCCGAGCCGCGCACCCCGAGACGGGTGCGCAGGATGGCGCCGTCGTTCAGGCCGGTGATGTGGCTTCCGTTACTGCTGCGGATGTAGCCGATGTATTCGTCGAAGTTTCCGTACAGCGTAAGGTTCGACTGGGCCTGGGCCAGGCCGGCGCAGGCGGTCAGCGCCAGGGCGCCGGCGATTTTGTTCTTCATCGTGTCTCCAATGTCGATTGTCGGCCGGGCGCGCCTTCTGTGTGCCGCCCGTGTCTGGGTCCGGCATCCGTTCTGCCATGTGCATGCAGGTGCCGGATGCTGTGCGATGAAAAAATGGTAAAACAGATTATGGCCGGAGAATGGGCGATAATCGATTATGTGTGCGCTAGCCGCCCACGGTGTCGGGAAGTGTCCGAATACGGCCACTGACTGCCCGCGTGGCATACCGCGGCATTGCGGCGGGTAAAACGCGTTATCATTTCAGCAGCCGACCGCACCGGAGCAAGGACAGGAATGATCAATATCGACCACGACGCAGCAAGCGGCAATCCACTTGGCATTGCCGGCATCGAATTCATCGAATACGCCACCACCGAGCCGCTCGCTTTCGGGGCCCTGATCGAGCAAATGGGCTTTGTGGCGATCGCCCGGCATCGCTCGCGCGAAGTGACGCTGTACCGGCAGGGCGACATGAACATCGTCGTCAACGCCGACAAGCGCGCATTGCCTTCCACGGCGCGCGACGACCTGCCGACCACTGTGATCAGCGCGCTGGCGCTGCGCGTGCGCGATGCCGACGTCGCCTACCGCCATGCCGTCGAGATGGGGGCCTGGGCGATCCAGACCCGGGTCGGCGTGATGGAACTGAATATCCCCGGCGTGCACGGCGCCGGCGACTCGATCCTGTATTTCGTCGACCGGGTCGGGGATTTTTCCATTTACGACGTCGATTTCAAGCCGATCCCGAATGCGCCGCAACAGCCACCCGCGCTCGCCGGCATGCATTTCTTCGGTGTCGTGCAATCGATCGATGAGGGGCGCCAGCCCGAATGGAGCGATTTCTACCGCCAGCTTCTGCACTTCGAAGCGCTTCCGGAAGGCCAGTTCTTCGGTGTCGTACCGAAGGGAACCTTGCTGGCCAGCCCCTGCCGCAGCTTCTACCTGCAGCTGATCGAGCCGCCGCCGGGCGCGGGCAGCCTGCAGTGGGAAGAGCGGATGGTGCGCATCGGCTTCGGCGTGCCGGACGTGCCGGCCGCCGTGCGCCGGCTGGAGGCGCGCGGCATCGTGTTCATCGACCGCGAGCCGCAGCAGAAGGGAGGGAAGGGTGCCCTGACCCAGTTGTACAAGGGGGGCGTCAGCTTCGAGCTGGTGGTCAGCGACCGGGGCGCTGGCAGCGAGGGGTGCGATGAACCTGTCTAATTTCGGCATGGACAGCGTGACGCTGGCCGGACCGCTCGAAGCGAAGCTGGCGGCCTGCCGCGCAGCCGGTTTTTCGCAGATCATGCTGTGGGCGCGCGACCTGGTGGAGCATCCGGGCGGCACCGAGGACGCGGTCCGGATGATCAGGAGCAGCGGCTTGCGCGTAACCGGGATTCAGGTCATGCGCGATTACGAAGGCCTGGAGGGCGCCCTGCACGAGTACAAGCTCGATATCGCACGCCATTTGCTACGCGTGTGCAAGGCGGTCGGGGCGCGCCTGCTGATCGTCTCTTCCAGCACCTCCAGTCACGCCAGCGGCGAGCGCGAACGGATTGCCCGCGACCTGGCCAAGCTGGCCAATTCGGCGGTGCCGCTCGGTGTCCGGATCGGTTATGAAGCCCTGTCCTGGGGCCGGCACGTGCACGCGTGGGAAGATGCATGGGAAGTGGTGGACATGGCCGCACACGCCAATCTCGGCATCGTGCTCGATTCCTTCCACATGCTGGCAGGTGGAGACGAACTGGAAGGGCTGGAAGACATCCAGGCGGAAAAAATCGCGCTGGTGCAGCTGTCGGACTTCATGTGGCGCGACCTGCGCAGCCTGGAGGAGCGTATCGAGACGGCCGGGCACCTGCGCGTCTATCCCGGCGAGGGCAGCCACTCGGCGGAGCTGTCGCGCATGCTGCGATTGCTGGACCGCGGTGGCTATCGCGGCAGTTACAGCCTGGAAGTGATCAATGACGATTACCTGCAGTTGGCGCCGGATCTGGTCTGTGGGCGGGCCTTGAACGCGGCGAAATGGATTACCGATCAAGTATTACGGCGCAGCCTGCCGGTGCGCGCCTATGCGGGACGTACCTTGTAAGCGGCACCTTGTAGCTTCTCCCGCGTGGATCTCAAAACCGGTTGATGCCCTGGTAGTAGGCCCGGTTGGACAGCTCGAGTGCAAACAGGATCTCGTCCAGCAGGATGCGTACCTTGCTGCGCAAAGTGTTTTCTGGTTGGTTACCGTAGGAGGTAAGGGTGATGGCGTGCATGTCGGGGTTCCTCTGAATCAATTTGTGTGTCGATGAGGCGACTCTACGCCAGCGCAAGATATTCATCCAATTTTTATTCGCAATTTCAGGTATTCGTTTCGGTGATGTGCTTGGGGGTACCACAGGAGCCCTTGCGTTGTTGGGCGCAATGCGCACACTTTGGCGCTGGACGCACTCGCTGTTCGTTTTCTGCGTTATACGATGCAGGTCCCTGAGCACTGTTTTCGACCCTCACCACAACAAGGAATGGACATGGATCCCGTCGTCATCGCTGTTGCCATCACCGGCTCGGTCCCACGCAAGAAGGACAATCCCGCGGTACCTGTGACAGTCGCGGAACAAATCGAGTCGACCCACGAAGCTTATCAGGCCGGTGCCACCCTCGTGCATCTGCACGTGCGCAATCCAGATGAAAGCGCGTCGTCCGATCCGGACCTGTTTGCCGGTGTCCTGGAAGGGATACGCAAACATTGCCCAGGCATGATCGTGCAGTTTTCAACCGGGGGACGCGGGCGCGACCAGGCTGCACGGGGCGCCGCTCTGCACCACAAGCCGGACATGGCGTCGCTGGCAACGGGGACCGTCAATTTTCCGACAATTATTTATGAGAACGCGCCGGCGCTGGTCACGCAGCTGGCAAGCAGCATGAAGGAGCACGCGATCTTGCCGGAGATCGAGATCTTCGACCTGTCGCACCTGTATGGCATGCGCAGGCTGATGGAGGAAGGCCTGGTCAATGACCGCCCGCATGTCCAGTTCGTCATGGGCATCAAGAATGCGCTACCGGTCGATGAGTATGTGCTCGACTTGCTGCTCTCGGCCTTGAAGCGTGTGGCTCCAAACGCTACCTGGACCGCCGCAGGCATCGGACGCCATCAGAACGACGTGATCGAGTGGGTACTCGCGCGCAAGGGCGATGCGGTGCGCACTGGCCTCGAGGACAATATCCGCATCGATCGCGAGCGTCTGGCAACGAGCAACGCGGAACTGGTCAAGCTTGCAGTCGAGCTCTGCGCGCGCCATGGCAGGCGCCCGGCGACACCAGCCGAAGCGCGTGCCAGGTTGGGACTGCCGGCTTGAAGGGAATGTTCACATCGGGATGAATGGGGCGCTCATCGAACAGCGCAAGTGGATCTCGCTTGCAGGTGTTCGTCATAACCAGGCTCGCCTGTGCAGTTCTGCTTGAGTTTCCGGCAAGCCTGCGGATTTGGGCAGATAACAGGCGAGTTTGCCCGAGCTCGATGCCTTATTTGTCGAACACGATCACGCCGCGCGCATTGCGTCCTTCGCCCAGGTCCGCGAAGGCCTGCGGCGCTTCCTCGATGCGGTAGCGGCGGGTGATGAGCTCGTCCAGCTTGAGGCGTTTTTCGCGATACAGGGCGAGCAAGCGCGGGAAGTTCTGGCGCGGCCGGGCCGAACCGAAGTAGCTGCCGGTCAGGGTCTTTTCCTCGAAGGTCAGGCTGCCGGTGCGGATCGTGGTGCTGTCCTTCGGCGCCGCCACGCCCACCGCCACCGCCTTGCCGCCCTTGGCCAGCACGCCGTAGGCCTGGGCCACGATGTCGCCCTTGCCGACGCATTCGAAGGCATAGTCGGCGCCGCCGCCGGTGAGCTTGCGCACGGCTTTCACGAGGTCCGGCGTGGCGGCGTTCAGGGTGTGGGTGGCGCCGAAGCTCCTTGCGAGTTCGAGCTTGGCGTCGGACATGTCGATGGCGACGATCATGGCGGCGCCGGCGATGCGGCAGCCCTGGATCGCGTTCAGGCCCACGTCGCCGCAACCGAAGACGACCGCGCCGACGCCGGTCATGACGCCGCAGCCCCCCTCACGCCGGCCCAGGCGCAGACACCGCCAACGCGCCCGGGAGGCCGCCACGGCCGCCACGGCCGCCAGGCCGGCGCAGCCGCAAACGCCGGCCCAGCGCATGTACGGCGACATCGCCCCCAAGTTCGCCGAGATTACCGACAATGTCCTGTACGCCGACGTCTGGGAGCGTCCCGGCCTGTCGAAGCGTGACCGCAGCCTGATCACGGTCAGTGCGCTGGTCGCAATGAACCGGCCGGATCAGCTGCGCTCGCACCTGCAGCGTGCCCGCGACAACGGCCTGAGCGAAGCCGAACTGGTCGAGGCGATCACGCACCTGGCCTTCTATGGCGGCTGGCCCAATGCCGTCACGGCGATCGCCGTCGCCAAGGAAGTATTCCAGAAAAAGTGAAGCCCCCGGCCGGTTACCGTGCCGGCCCGAACACCACTTACGGGAAACCAACGATGAACTGCCCCGAATCCATCTCACGCAGGCGCTTCATGGCGCCGTGCGCCCTGCTGCCGCTGGCGGCCCTTGTCGCCCCGCTTGGCGCGGCGGCCGACACGAAGCGTCCGGCAGCTGGCCGCGTATTGGTGGTCTATTTCTCGCGTAGTGGAAATACCAGGGTCATCGCCGGCCACATCGGCCGCTCGCTGGGCGCCACTGTCTTCGAGATCCAGCCTGCGCAGCCTTACCCCGAGGACTACTTCCAGACCGTCGAGCAGGCGCGGCGCGAGCGCGACAGCGGGTTCAGGCCACCGCTCAAGGACAGGGTGGAGAACCTTGACGCATACGACGTGGTCTATCTCGGTTTTCCGATCTGGGGCGGAACTGCCCCACCTGTCGTCCGCTCGTTCCTGGCCGCACACGACCTGGCAGGAAAGACCCTGACTCCCTTCATTACCCACGGCGGCTACGGCGTCGGTGACAGCCTGAAGGTCGTCGCCGCGCATGCGTCGCGAGCCCGCCTGCGCGAGGCGGCGCTGGTCATGCAGGCCGACCAGGAAAAGCAGACCACCGAGCGCGTCAACCGCTGGCTTGGCGACGCCAGGCCAGGCAGCCGGCCGGCAAACTAGCACTGATACGAAGTGGCTTGCGTCGACGCCCATTTAGCCGTTGAAGCATTTGGGAAGCCGGGAAGCTGCTGGATCCCCGCGTATGTGAAAGCCGCAATCGGCAAGCTGGCAGCGTTCCATGCGAAAACCGTTGATGCACACGATGTGCATATTGATAGGAGCAGTCATGAAGGATCATAGATTCAGGCAAGCAGCCGTTGCAGCCATCGCGCTCGCTCTGGCCGCCCCGATCGGTGCGCAGGGCGTGCCGGAGACCCGGGGCCAGGCGGCCAGACCGTCTGCCTTGCATGGGATGAAATTCGCTGGGAACGGCACACAGGCGTCCGTCAGGGGTCCGGCACAGAACTTCACCGGCTCGGTTCGCGTTGACCCGCTGTTCGGTACCAACGCACCGTCGCGAACCACCGGCGCCTACGTCACTTTCGAGCCCGGCGCGCGCTCCGCCTGGCACAGCCATCCGCTGGGCCAGACCCTGGTCGTGACGGCAGGTGTAGGGCGTGTGCAGAGTTGGGGCGGCCCGGTGCAGGAACTCCGCCCGGGCGACGTCGTGTGGACGCCGCCGGACGTGAAGCACTGGCACGGCGCAGCTCCGACGACCGCGATGACCCATATGGCGATCTCGGAGCAACAGGAGGGAAAGGGGGTCACGTGGATGGAGAAGGTCAGCGACGAGCAATACGGCAAATGAACGTCTGCTCCGTTATCGCCGGATTCAACATAGACAAAAGAAAACCCCTTGGCGCAGTGCATACCTACCGCACCCGATAGATCGCCAACGGCCCCCGCTTGTACATTTCAAGGAGAATGCAATGCAAACAAGACAACTCGGCAACAGCGGCCTCGACGTTTCCGCCATTGGATTGGGCTGCATGGGCCTGAGCCACGGCTATGGTCCCGCCACCGATACACAAGAGGCGGTTGCGCTGATCCGTGCCGCCGTCGAGCGCGGCGTCACTTTCTTCGACACGGCCGAAGCCTACGGCGCCATCAATGAAGAAATCGTCGGCGAAGCCCTGGCTCCGGTACGGGGCCAAGTGGTGATCGCCACCAAGTTCGGCTTCCGCAACGGCGATGCTACTGCCGGACTCGACAGCCGTCCGGAGCGCATCCGCGCAGTGGCTGAAGCGTCGCTCAAACGCCTGCGAACCGAGCGTATCGACTTGTTCTACCAGCACCGGGTCGACCCGAACGTGCCGATCGAGGACGTGGCCGGCGCCGTGGCCGACCTGATCCGCGACGGTAAAGTAGGGCACTTCGGCCTCTCGGAAGCAGGCGCGGAAACGATCCGCCGTGCCCACGCGGTGCAGCGTGTCGCGGCCTTGTAGAGCGAATACTCGCTGTGGTGGCGCGAGCCGGAAACCGACATCCTGCCGACGCTTGCCGAACTCGGCATCGGTTTCGTGCCCTTCAGCCCGCTCGGCAAGGGATTTCTCACCGGCGCGATCAACGAGCACACCAGGTTCGACCGCACGGACTTCCGCAACCAGGTGCCGCGTTTCAGCCAGGCGGCGCGAAAGGCGAACGGCGTGCTGGTTGAGGTGGTAAAGGAGATCGCTCGCCAGCATGGGGCGACACCGGCGCAGATTGCCCTTGCATGGCTGCTGGCGCGCAAACCGTGGATCGTGCCGATACCGGGCACGACCAAACTGCATCGCCTCGAGGAAAACATCGGCGCGGCGAATGTCCAGCTTGGTGCACAGGACGTGGCCGATATCGACAAGGCCATCGCTGCCGTGCCGGTGCTGGGCGCGCGTTACTCGGCCGAACGCCAGAAGCTCGTCAGCCGCTGAGCTGGGCCGAAGGAGCCACGCTTTAATGAATCCATGTTCAAGCGTTCCGCGACAGCGGATAACAGGGCCGGGCCAGGACGTATGGCGCTTTCGGCACTGACGATGCCAGAGCGGCGGTAGGCGAGACTGCCATGGTACTGGTCATGGTATTGATAGGGCGGTATTGATGAGATTTCCGCTGGATCAAGGGGTTAGCGCAGGCCTTAATCATCGAGTGGGAATAATTCGTAACTCGGCAATAGCTGGCAAGCTCAGGCAATAGAGTTGACCGAAGCCCCTGATTTCAGGGGCTTTTTTATTGTCCAGCCTGCAGCGGCGCGACTGGCTTGAAAATTCCTGTTGCCGTCATAGTGCGACGCAGTTCGAAACGTGTGAAGGTCTCACCTGGATCGATCTGGTCGAGCGCATCGAAATTCAATTCGCTCCATCGCGCGCGGTCGATTCGAACCGAGTACAGGTACTCATCGTTGACATGGCCACTCGCGCGGTCGAGGCGTTGCGAATAACCCGACAGCACGACTGTGCGCACCGTCGGTAGGGCGGCGAACGCTTCGCCGACGATGCGAAAGCCGAGTGCGTGCACATGCCCTTGATATAGCTTGCGCGTCGCAACCTCCCCCGCGTCGCGCAAGGACAAGTCCCAGCTACGCGCGGCGAGCGTAGCGCGTTTGGTCGGCATGTGCTCGATCTCGGGCAGGTCGACGTCGATCGCCAACGCGCTGCCATCGTCGCTTACTTCAATCGCCACCAAGGTTTCTTTGGGCCATACGATCTCGCCAAGGCGCTGCTCCAGCAGTTGCTGCATCGGTTCCGGGTTTCCGGCAATCGCCGCGCTATAGGCCATCCGAGCCTGGACGTTGCGCGTTGCATGCGCAGCTTTATCGCTTTCGTACTGCGCGAACTCCCGTTCATGTTCGGCCTGGCGGCGCGCGTTCTCGGCTTCGGCTGCCTGACGCCGCCCGGGTAGTAGCCGTTCTGCAAAGCCCAGCACGACCGGAACAGGGGGCACCGGTGGCAACGCGTCGAAGGGATCGGGTGTAAATGGGCCCGGCGGGAGCGGCGCCGGCGTGTGCCAGTGCAACTGGCCCAGTGCCGCGATGTCGGCGTTGATCTCGTCGCACTTGCGCTCGAGCAGCTGCCGGATCGTGTCGCCGTGCTGGCGCCGCGCCGCCGTGATCAGGGCCGGCGACACGGGGTTGCCATCCTGGTCCAGGTAGCGCACCACCCCGTCGTCGTCGAGCTGCAGCGACAGCGACATCGTGACGGTTTCAGGCGCTGACCTTGCTTGTCGTGCAGGAGCAGGGCGGTCCAACCGTGTTCGAGAAGACAGCCCAGTGCCGGGCAGACTGGCATTGAGGTAAGTACCGCGCTTGCCGATGCTAACCGACGCGCCGCGAGGGCCAAGCGACCAGGACATTCCGCCACTGCCGACATTGAGCCTGACGCCGGGGGCAAGCTTGAAAGACTTACGGAAGCGCAATCCCATGGATATCCCGAGTAATGGAAGACTGCCGTCGATGATATTGGGGTGTGGCAATAATGGCAAGCAGGATGTTGAAAGAGATGTATCTCCGGGAGAAGACGGTGACCCTTGGCCACCTGCGGTCCAATACTTAGCACATGAATTTTTTATGACGTTCAAAAATCTAATTGGGTGGGCAACGAAGCCTTGGGCGGACTGCGATTACTAGTTCGCGCTGCCTGCCTTCTCCTGCATTCGGTCGATCAGTCCCCCAAGGCAGGCCATTAGCGGCTTTGCCTCCTCGGTAGAAAGCGCACCTGAGAAACTGACTACCGTGTCATATGGTTGACTCTTATAACGGGTCGCAAACTGCATACGCTCGCCGCCCAGCATTGCCACTACTACAGACCATGTACCGATAAAGTCAGCCAGACCCAAGATATAACCTGGCGAGTCTGCAGCGAGCACCTTTATCGGGATGAGCGCTTTTCCTTCCGATTCCTTCGCAATCCAGAAGTTAGTCGGACCAGGCAGCACTACCTTTTGCTCGAACTGCTGCTTCCTGAATGTTGCTGCGGGTGTCTGCAGCTTGCCCGCTTTGAGTGTTCCAGTGGTCATGCCCAGCCGAAGGTTAAGAGAAAAATCGTACGCTTCCACAACGTCTGGCTTGAGGTCGAGCACGATGGCACGTATGCCACAAGTAGTGTACCCGTCTGCGTCTCGGCCGATCTGGGGCTGGAGCTTAGCAGTCGCTGCCTGGACGACAACTTGGGCCTCTACCGGAAGAGTCAGCGTAGATGCCAATAACAAGAGCAATAATTTTTTCATGTTGTCGATTATACGATTGCCAGTAATGCCATTTGGAAATTTTCGCGTATAGCCCGACAGTTGGTCGTTTTGCTAGACGAATTTACCGAAAGTGACAATGTGAGATATTTTTCCCAAAAGATACTGATAAGCTTACTTGTTAAAACTTCGAGAAAGAGCTGATTGATGCATCCGCTGGTATTCCATCCGCGCGTAAAAGAGGGCCATACCACGGCTTTGATCGAACGCCCACGTGGGAGCAAAGCGTTGGCTACAAATACGCAGGGCCGCAAACTACCGTTCGATCTACGAACACTCGCGGACGGCACATTAGTCGGAATCTCGGCGTCAGGCGATCACGCTTTTCTCCAAAGAAGCGAGCTAAAAGCCTTGATTGACGATCCGGCCATGCTTCCCCTCATGCGCAAGGCTGAGCTGGCAGCGCGTTTCTTTTTTCCAAACCACGGCCGCAACCTAGGCAAGGAACGTCTGCTGGCCGCCCGGCTCGCCGCGAAACGCGAAACCGTTGCCGCCGGTCCGTCGCTCCATATCATCGTCCCTACGCTTCAGTGTGGCCATACCTGCCAGTATTGCCAGGTCAGCCGCGCGCAGACCGACTTGGGATTTTCCATGACGCCCGAGATGCTTGACGCCGCCTGTGCGCGTATTTGGGAAAGCACCGCAGACGTGCTGACGATCGAGTTCCAGGGCGGCGACCCATTGCTGCGTTTCGATCTGATCGTCCGGGCAGTCGAGAAGCTGACTCGAATGAATCACGAAGGCCGGAAGCGCCTGCGGTTCGTCGTGGCCTCGACGTTGCACCAACTGACCGAGGAAATGTGCGATTTTTTCCGAACGTATGACGTTGTCCTGTCAACCAGCCTCGATGGGCCAGCGCAGCTGCACAACCGCAACCGCCCCGTACCCGGAAGAGACAGTTACCAGCGCACCCTCGAAGGGATCGCACTAGCCCGGCAGCGTATTGGCCAGCATGCTGTCTCGGCGTTGATGACGACGACTAAAGCGTCCCTGGCGTTTCCCGAAGAGATCGTGGACGAGTATGTGCGGCTCGGCATGGATGAGATCTTCCTGCGTCCCCTTAGCATCTACGGCTTCGCCAAGCGCAACCTGACGCGCCTCGGCTACACGCAGGAGGAATTCCAGGCCTTCTACGAGCGCGCGCTGCGGCGCGTCCTGTGGTGGAACGAGAAGGGCGTTCAGCTGCGCGAGGTCTATATGTCGATCGTGATGAACAAGATCTTGTCGACGTTCGACGCCGGCTATGTCGATCTTCAAAGTCCGACCGGCGCCGGTTCGAGTGTCCTGGTCTATAACTATGATGGCTGGGTCTATCCAAGCGATGAGGCACGCATGCTTGTCGAGACAGGCGATGCCAGCCTGCGCATGGGCAGGGTGACCGATTCGCTGGATCAGCTACTGGCTTCGACAACCAGACAGCAGCTGAGGCAGGCGAGCGAGACAGCAGCAGTTGACTGCGCGGCTTGCGCGTACCGCCACTATTGCGCACCGAATCCCGTGGACAGCCAGGCTCAGTTCGGCAGGCCGGATATGCCGGCACTCCAGACGGAACACTGCGGTCGTCATCAATGGTTGTTCGACACAGCCTTCACGCTGCTGCACGCGGCTGACACGGATGCCGAAGAGATGTTCCATATCTGGGCACGGCCGAGTGGCATGCAGGAGGCGCGATGCGACAGGTAAGCGTTAATATTCGAACGACCGGGGTGCGCGGCATCCATCGCGTTGTCGAGGTCACGTCATTGGCCGAGCAGTGGCAGGACGACCTTCAGTTCCTCGTGCCCGCACCCGACGCAGCGGCGATTGCCCAGGTCGAGAATTGGCGCGAGAAGGGTCTTCGCAATATTGCGGTCGTGGGAGTGGAGGGGCTGGAGGAGGGCGACATCGTCGACCTCGATCCAGGCCGTGGAAAAGCGACTGTGCTTTTCCGGGAGAGCGACGTGCACCACAGTTTGTTTCTGACAAACCGTTGCAACAGCTACTGTTTGATGTGCTCCCAGCCGCCTACTCGCCAGGATGATGGGTGGCTGGTCGATCAGGCAATCGACATCGTGCGTCATGTGCGAGTGCCGCCGGCTGTGATTGGTATCTCCGGCGGCGAACCCTTGCTTGCTGCCGCAGGACTGGAACGCGTCTTCGCGACGATCAAGGACTACTGGCCCGAGACCGCCGCAGAGGTGCTGACAAACGGGCGCCTCCTGCACGATGCGCGAGTCAGGCAGGCACTTTTCGGCGATCCCCCAACCAATGTGCGCTGGCTGGTGCCGCTTTACGGTCACGCCGACTTCCTGCATGACTTTATCGTCCAGTCGCCTGGAGCGTTCGACGAGACGCTCGATGGCTTGCTTACCCTGCAGGAGATGCGCCAGCCGATCCAGCTGAGGATCGTGCTCATTCAGCCGGTGCTGGACGTCCTGGACGAATTGTGCCGCTTTATCGGAAAGAACTTGCCATTCGTCGAGTGCGTCGCCTTGATGGCATGCGAACCGACAGGATTTGCGCTTGCGAACCGTGACATTTGCGAGTTGGACTTGTGCGATGCGGGACCGATGCTGGACCGGGCGTCACGAGTGCTCGACCGTTACCAGGTCCGCCATGTCTTCATGAATGCACCGCTGTGTGCCTTGCCGCCGCGCCTGTGGCCGCGGGCAACCCGCAGCATTTCGGATTGGAAGAATACGTACGCTGACGCTTGTACCAAATGTTCGGTCAGGGATCGCTGTTGCGGGTTGTTCGCGTGGCATGAGAAGAACTGGAAGCCAACCAAGTTGAAGCCAATTGAGGAAGCGATTGCATGAGCAAATTTATCCGAAACCTCGCCCTGTTTATCGCCGGGCTTCCCTTAGCGACTAGCCGGGCCGTGGAAGTTCCGTCACCGCAGGCGCCTCGTCTCGAAGACTTGGACAAGGCGGTTTCGCTGCGGCCGCTGAACCTGGAGATGGACAACCTGTTTGCATCGCATCGTTCCCATTCGTCCCATCGTTCGCACTCGAGCCACAGTTCGCACTATTCGGGGTCTGGCGGGAGCAGAACTTATGTGCCGAGTTATACGGCGCCGACCCCGGCGCCGCTGCCGGAACCGGTAGCCACGACACGCGCAGCGAGGCTTACGGACTCAAGCTTGGCGACGAGTCCTGAAGATGCCAGAACTCCTGCCCTGACTACTGACGAAAAGCGCAGGTTGCAAGTGATGCGGGTTCAAATCAGGTTGAACAGCTTGCACCTGTATGACGGGCAGGTTGATGGCATCTTTAACAGCGAGACGAAGGATGCGCTCAAGCTGTTCCAGAAGGTGAAGGGGCTTCCGGATACGGGGTTGATGAGTACGTCGACATTGAATGCGTTGGGAATCTCCGCAGTGAGATAGTGCGGCTATAGAAACTGTTAGAAAGATTGACGGGCGTTTTGAATTTTCGGCCGAAAGCTCCGGCAGAGCTGCCTCACGGCCTTAGAATAGATCAGATTGAACGGCTGCCATACGAAAATTATTAGAGAGATGAACGCAATGATCGGCGAGTTTTTGCTTGTCATGAATAAAAAGACTAAAAGCAGTCTTCATGATGTTTGAATTCATTTGACTCGCTCCAAGTGACCGTAGCTGAGCGCTAGTTTTTGCAATATTATTCCCTTATAAAAACCATAACGGGCGTGGACATGGCGATTGTATTGAGACTGGAAGGACTCGGCGAGAGGCATCCAGGCGTTACTAACGCATTAGGCGATGCGTATGCGGAAGCGGCGGCTGTTTGTTTAAGCGAACATCACCAAGCGCCGACCGAGATAACCGCGCAATATCAAAATCGTGCGCCCACCTGCCTGTTGTCTTGGGTTGAGCCAACGCCCGCGGTGTCGAGGGCGCATTCGAACGAGATCGACGCCACGGAGCAAGGAGCCTATGCCGTGTCCTTCGCCGCAATCGAGTCTTTGGCGGGACTTGTTGCGGTCCGGCGGGCCGAGACGCTCACCGGCGCAGACTACTATATCGCTCCTATTGGTTCAGACCCCGATGACATGGAGGGTTGCCTGCGGATGGAGGTGTCTGGGGTCGGAGCCGGCAACGAAGCGGTGGTTCGGGCTCGGCTGCGCCAAAAGCTGCGGCAGACTGAAAAAGGCCGCAGCAACCTCCCGGCATTGGCGGCGGTGATCGGTTTTCGAGAGAAGTTGATCGCCATTGCCCACATGGGAGACGAATGATGACGTGGGTGCATTGGCACGCCGAAAGCGAACGCCTCGCGTCCGAAGCTGAGGTGCATACGCGACGCAAGGATGCGACCACAGCCAGAAGCCTTTATCTGAAAGCTGCCGAAGCCGAGAATCAAGCCTTGCTCGACCTAGCGCCGAACAAGCCGCGCACCCTTGGCATTACGGCCGTGAGCGCAGCATCTTTGTGGTTCAAAGCGCGCTCCTTCAAAAAAGCCTCTCAGTTGTGCTATCTGATGCTCGGCCGCGGGGACTTGCCGGATTTCGCGGTAGATCAGCTCAAAGCGTTAGTGCAAGCGATATGGATTGAGGAGTCCAAGAGCGAGGCCGAGGTGGCGTTCCTGCCAGGGCAAGTCAATTTCTCTGTGAAGGGAGGGGAGGTGGTGGTCGGCGGTGCGCCGCTTGACCTTATTGTCGACAAGGTGAAAACCATTCAGTCGATCTTCTATCGGACCATCGAAGAGTCGCAGGATATGCCTTTGCGGCGCAGGGGCGACCCCAAGCGTGAAGTTCAGGACGCTTGCCGCGCTTGGCTTTTCCAAATGCCTCCTGGAAGTTATCAGTTCAGTGTCGCGATTCAAGAGCCTCCCCAACGTGATTTCTTTAAAACGACGGTTGATCCTGACCTGATCGCTGAGCGCTTCTTGACAGTGCTTCGCGCAAGCGCCGCCGGCGACGCCGCGCAGTTGGAATTGATCATACCAGACGCCGATTACAGGTCCACCTTCTTAAAGCTCGCACGCAATCTCGCTCCAACCGGAACGACGTTCGGACAAATGGAGATCAGCTCCGCTTTGGGAGGCGACGTCGTGGAACTGCGGCCAGAAAACCGCAAGACGATCAGCGCCGAAATTAGCCGCCTTAAGCCTAAACGCGTTACGGACTCGGAGACGGTCGAAGAGACGCTGCGTGGCGTGCTGCGTGCGGTCAATCTGGACAAGGACTGGATCGAGGTAGCGTCCGACGTCGGCACACATCACATCGTCGGCTTAGCAGAGGCGCTAGACGATGTCATTGGCCCGATGGTCAACCGACGCGTCGTCGTAAAGGTGAGGCGCGACGCGTTATTGAAATACAAGTTCGATGACATTGAGCTTGACGAGTAAGCGTTGGCTTTGTACAGGCGACCTCAACATGGTATCGCGCATGGTATCGATTAGAAGGTATCGATGAGATCTCCTGCGCAATCAGAGGGTTAGCTCATCCGTTGATCATCGAGTGGGAATGAGTTTCCTTTTGGAAAATTTTTTTTTTGCGCTAGTCTTCAAAAGCTCGCTTAGGCGAGATTTTTTTGAGAGTACATGGGCTTGAAATCATCGATACCATTATCACTCAAGCAGGCGTGACCAGACGCGCCAGGAATCACAGCTCTGGGTTGATGTGCCACGTTGCCAACTGTGGCAAGACCTCGCTGTTTGTCGAATTCCCACCGTCGTAGCGCAAGCGGCCGACTGGACACTAGCGTTCGATGTCCTCGCTCAGCACGACGCAATTACGTCCCGTATTTTTGGCCCGGTACAGCGCGACGTCCGCGCGCTGCAGCAGCGCATCCGGATCGTGCGCTTCCTGTGCTGCCTGGATCGCGATGCCGACGCTGATCGTGACATGTCCCGTAGGCGAACTCGCATGGGCGATGTCGAGTGCTTCGATTGCACCGCGCAGCGATTCGCCGACGTAGTACGCCTGGCCGGCGCCGGTATCGGGCAGCACGATCGAGAATTCCTCGCCGCCGTAGCGCGCCGCCAGGTCGCCGGTTCGATGCGTGCCGGCCGCGAGCGCATGCGCTACCCGGACCAGGCATGCGTCGCCAGCCTGGTGGCCATAGCGGTCATTGAACTTCTTGAAGTAGTCGACGTCGAGCATGATGACGGCAAGCGGCAGGCCTGCGCGGACGGCGCGCGTGCTTTCGCTGCGCAAGACCTCGTCGAAGTGACGCCGATTCGCCAGGCCCGTCAAGCCGTCGGTGATGGATAGCGTTGCCAACTTGCGGTTGACGTCCTCGAGTTGCGCGGTGCGCTCGGCCACGCGCTGTTCCAGGCTGTCATGCAGCTTGGCGCTGGCGATCGAGATCATTGCCTGTGCACCGAGCATGCGCAGGAACGCTGCACGCTCATCGGTGAACGACGCTTCGGCCAGCCGGTTTTCAAAGTACAGGACGCCGTCGATGCCGCCCCTGTGGCGCACCGGCAGGCACATGACTGAACGCGGCTGGTGTTGTCGTACATAGGGATCGGCGGCAAAGTGCGGGTCCTGCGCAATGTCGTCCTCGATGACCTCGGCGCCGGTACGGATGACGTAGCGCAGCAGCGACAGCGGGAATTGCGGATCGCCGGCGGCGTCGAGATGAATCTGGCGGGACTGCAAAACGGTGATGGCATCGCCGTCGATATCAGCTTCGAGCCGGTAGGCGCTGTCGGACAGCAGCAGCAGGCGCGCCACCTGCGCACCTGCGTTTTCGCGCGCGATGGCGATCAGGCGTTGGAGCACGTTGCGCAGGCCCGTCTCATTCGCCAGGGTCTGCGCCGCCTTGAGCAGCGAAGCCAGGTCGAGGGCGGCGCCGCCTTGCGTATGCGTGCCGGCATACGACTGCATGGCGCGTCCATCCGCCTTTGACAGCAAGTCGCTGTGGCGCTCGCGCAGTTGCGTCACTTTGCCCTCCGCGCCCCACTGGGCGTAACACGCGACGGCGTCCTTGATGAACACCGTCGCCACCCGCGGCTGCTGCTGCTCGAGCCAGCACTCGCCGCACAGCTCATTTCCCAGTGCCTGGACATTGACGTAGCCGGCGAGGGCGGCTTCGTCGATCGCCTGCTGGTAGCAACGCGTTGCCAGCGCCAGGTCCTGCCGGTAGCGAGCCATTTCGGCCCGCACCAGTGCATGCCTGGCGCCGACGTTGCCCGGGCCATGCTCGGCCCACTTGGCGAGGCTGGCCTGTAACACGCCGATCTGCGCCAGCACATCGTCCGCATCGGCGCGCGCGGGATCGCGCCGTAACGCGCGGATCCAGATCAGCGCCGCGTAAAAGCAGGTCTCGGGCACCTTGGCCTGGTTGCGCATCATCCGCGTCACGATGTCGAGCTGACTGGCCAGCGCCTCGGCATCGGCGGCGTCGAACAGATAAGCGTTGCGGATCTTCCCCTGCAGGTAGTAGGCGCGATACAAGCTCGATGCGCCATATTGTTCAAGGAAGCCCGTCTCGTTGAACACCGCGTCGTCGTAGCTGTCGCTGCGCGGCGACAGGCCGATCAGGGACTTGATGGGCTGGATCGCCGCCGCCATGCAGCAATCGGCCATCGCCTGCTGGCCATTGGCGCGCATCAGCACCAGGTCATGTTCGATGGCGTGCATCAGGTCCGGCAGATAGTCGCCCTGGATGATCCGCTCGGTCGCGCGCACGGCGGCTACCACCCCGACCTGGACGAAGTCGCCGATTTCCAGCGCCCAGCCGAGTGCTTCCTCATACAGCGCGTCGGAGCTGCGCAGCGGCTGCGTCCAGTGGTTGATCAGCGCCGCGAACATCAAGGCTGTCTGGGTGCGTGCCTGCAGGTTGGCGCGGCGTCTTGCCAGCGCCAGCGCCATCGCGCCGAAACGGTAGCTGCGCGCGAAGTTGCCATCCTGCAGCGCCAAAATAGACGCGTAGGCGACGTAGGCGACCGCACTGAAATCACTGCTGCCCCGCTGTATCGACAAATGCGTCATCGACAGCACCATCAGCTGGCACAGCTCCTGTTTGCCGGCATAGTAGCAGGCCATCCACAGGCCGTGCATCATCTGCAGCGCCGCTACTGAAGCCGCATCGTGCATGTCGCCAGCTGCGAGCAAATCGTCGGGCATGCGCGCGCCGCCCGAGTGCTCGATGTCGGCCAGGACGTGCTCGAAGCGCGCCTTCTGTTGCGCCGTATCGTGTGGAATGTCGAAGCCGAGCAGCGCCAGTCCCTCGCACAGCACCGCGATGGCATCCTGCAGCCGGCCCTGCAGCTGGTACTGGTGCGCCTGGACCACGATGCTTCGCACCTGCAGCAGCGGAGCAGGGCTACGCGCCCGTACCTCCGGATAGATCGCCTCGGCGGCGTCGAACTGGCCGCACAGGTAGGCCGCTTCCGCCGTGCCGAGTTGCAGGTCGAGCCAGAGTCCGGCGTGGCTTCGCCATGCGTCCGCCGGCAGCAAACCGAGGCCCGTGCGCATGTGCTCCAGTGTGGCCGTGAAGGCCGCCGAGCGCCGCGCCTTGGCGCCGGCGCGCAGGTTCATCTGCGCCAGCTGCACGCGTTCGCCGGCGTCGATGATCAGCGCGCGGCTCGCGTTGAGCTGATCGACGATCTCGAATAGCCTCTCGTCCTGCCGTTCCCGCGGCGTTTGCCGCAACAGGAGCCGGCCGATGCGCAGGTGGTTGCGCGCGCGCGTGTCCGTATCCACGATCAGATACGCGGCCTGCTGCACGCGGTCGTGCAGGAACCGGTAGCCGACCCCGCTTTCGCTCGCGTTGGCGTCGACGTACTTGTAGCCGCCATCGAGCGGCTGGATCAGTCCCGCGTCAAGCGCCGGCCACAAGACCTGCTGCGCCTCCCATGGACTGCATTCGAGGACCAGCGCGAGCATATCAAGCGTGAAACGGCTGCCGCTCGACGCCGCCAGTTGCAGCAGACGCTGCGTCGCGGGCGGCAGGCGGCGGATTTTATTGACCAGCAGCTCGACGACGTTGTCGGTGTAGCCGGCCTCTTGAATCGCGGCTAGGTCCCACTCCCAGCTGTCATCATCGGCGCGGTAGCGCAGGTGGCCGGCATCGTGGATCGAGCCGAGGAACTGTTTGAGAAAAAATGGGTTGCCGCCGGTCTTGGCGAAGCACAGCCGGGTCAGCGCGGCGCAATCGGCCGGCGCCGCGCGCACGGCCGCCGACACGATGCGTCCCACCTCGGGCTCGGTCAGCGCGCCCAGCACCAGCGTGGGGAGGCGCAGGCCGCCCGCCAGCAGCCTGTCGCGCAGTGCGATCAGGGGGGCGAGGGCGCCGGCTTCGTTGTCGCGACAGGCGCCGATGAGCAGCAGGTGACCCTTGTCGCGCGAGCTCATGAGCAGCTCGATCATCCGCAGGGTGGCCGCATCGGCCCATTGCAGGTCGTCGAGGAACAGTACCAGCGGGCGGCCGGCGGTCGCGAACACGTCGACGAAACGGGGGAACGCGCGGTTCAGCCGAAGCTGAGCCTGTTCCGGCGCCATCGCGGGAACAGGCTCGGTGGGGCCGACGATCAGCGTCAGCCGGGGAATCAGCTCGACCATCACGCCCAGGCCGTCGCCCAGGCCAGTGCGCAGCCGCACGGCCCATTGTCGCAACGATTCCTCGGGCTCACAGAGCAGCTCGCGCACCAGTTCCTGGAAAGCCTGGATCAGCGATGCGTACGGAACGTCGCGCCTGAACTGGTCGGATTTGCCGGCCAAAAAGCAGCCGCGCCGGGCAACGATCGGTTTCTGCACTTCGTTCACCACCGCCGATTTGCCGATGCCCGGATAACCCGCCACCAGGACCATTTCACGGCTTCCGGCGGCGCTGCGCTCGAATGCGCCGAGCAGCGCGGCGATTGCATCCTCGCGGCCGTGCAGCGTTTGCGGCACGAGGAAGCGGCCGTTGTGATCGGACAGCCCGAGCGCCTGCAACGGTGACGCCGCGCGGCAGGATTCGAGGTCGCTGCGCAGACCTTGCAGGCTCTGGTAGCGCTGCTCGGCATTTTTCTCAAGCAGGCGCTGGACGATCGCCACCAGCCGGGCCGGCAAACCATCGAAGGCCGGATGCGACCAGCCGGGTGTGCGCGCGATGTGGCAATGCACCAGCTCCATCTCGTCGTCCGCCATGAAGGGCGGCTGGCCAGCGAGGAGTTCGTAAAAGGTCGCGCCGAGCGCATAGAAGTCGGCGCGGTAGTCGATCCGCCGGTTCATCCGCCCGGTCTGTTCCGGCGCCATATAGCGTAGCGTGCCTTCCAGGGAGGCGGGATTGACGATGGCCTGATTCTCGTGCGGCAGCTCGCTGGCGATGCCGAAATCGATCAGCTGGAGCAGGCGCCGTTCACCATTCCAAACCAGGTTGGACGGATTGATGTCCTTGTGGATCACACCCTGTCGGTGCACTTCTTCCAGCGCCACGCACAGTTGCAGCGCGATGTCGAGGAAGTCATCCAGAGCCAGCGCGGACATGCCCCTGGCCGTGCGTGCGCGTAACACCTTGTCGAGGGACAGGCCGCCGGTATCCTCCTGGATCATGGTCCAGCGCCCGCGGTGCAATTGCAGCGCAAGCGGACGTACCACGCCGGGATGACGGCAGCGCCGCGCGATCTCATATTCGCGTTTGAATTGCGCCAGCTGTTGAAACGATGGGACGGCTTGATTGGGCAGCTTGACGATGAGCGCGGCGCCATCGGCGCCACGGGCACGGTAGACCAGCGAGCGAGCGCTGTCGTGCAATTGTTCGATGATCTCGTAGTCGAAGAGGACGCTCATGGGCTGGGCTTGCAGTGTGCCGATGGCGGCTGGATGAAACGGGCAGGATTCGCCACAGTACTTGCAGGCAAGTATTATAGCAAGTGCGTCTGCCTGCAGGGATATCCACATCCTGCTCGGACGACGTCGGGACCGCCGTGACGGCGCTGCTATCCGGCGGCCGGGGGCGCGATTGTGACGTCGGCCCCTTCTGCAGGATGGGCTCCTACATCAGGCAAAGCCTCCCCGCTGCGGATCTCGAAGCGCAATCCCTGCACCAAGCCATCGGCCAGTCCGGCGCTACGGCTGCCAGCTTCACGGCTTCTTCCGTAAATTCAAGGATGCATGTCTTTTTCGATGTCTTCAAAAAGGCCCCTGTCAGATAACTTTATCCGACAAGCGTGTCTACAAAATCAGGCTATCTCTTATAGATGTAATTCGCCGATCGTCAGGTATCGTGAGTCTGCAGAAGCGGTGCCATATACGCGTTCCCCTTACGCGCCTGCCCGAATGGTCAAACGATTCTCGATGGCCGATACTCGCCGATGGACTTGGCGATATCCGATCGACACAACACCGGAACGGCGTCCCGCCGCTCCGGGATCAATTTGAATGGGGTTTCGAATGAGCACAGCATCAATCGGGCTTGGCGTCATGGGCATGTGTGTGCTCTGGACCGCCTGGAGGGAGAAAAAGAACAGGAATGAACGCGATAGCCGTCTCATGGCAGTGACCGCTGCTGTGATGATGGCCGGTGCTGCTGCCTTTGCCGTGGCGGCTCTTTGAATACCCAGCCTCGGCGTGGACCGGGCAAGACGTGCATGAAATGGTATGGATATCACAAACGATTTTATCAAGGCGAAGCAGCCTTGTTCCAGCGGGCTGCGTTGGTCCTGCGCCACTATGAAAATGGGTCGAACTACCAGCCTCTCCTCGATGCCCTGGTCGATGCCGGCCGCGCCGACGACGCTTCCTGGCTGCTGACCCAGTTCGGCCCTACCAGTGAGATCAGTGGGGCACGCCAATCGAACGGAGCACATGCATTATGGCGTTCCCTTGGCACCAGCTACCCGCTTGTTTGTGTGGAGATACGCGACAAAGTCCTCCGTTACCTGGGCAACGATTTAGGCAGGTACCTCAAGGACGACCTGCACACGCGTCTGGTCCTGATTGGCGCCGGGTCCACTGCAGCCCAGGTGATATCAGGCCTCGGACCCTGCGTCGAGCATCCTGTTTGATGGGGCATGATGCCGCGCCTACTCCGCAAACAGCTTGCCCAAGGCCGTCTGCGTCACCTCCGCCGCCGCCAGTACCAGCGGGTTGCTCGGTTGCTGCGCCGGCAACACCATGCTCAGCGTCGTCTCCAGGGCCGGGGCGGCGATCTTCTGCCACGACAGCGAGGGCAGGTGGGAGCCCCGTTCCACCAGCCGCGGCATGATCGAATAGCCCATCGCCTGCGCCACCAGTTCCATCGTCGAGTGCGACGAATCGACCTGCAGCCTGACATTCACGCCTAGTCCCAGCCGCGCCGCGGCCGACTCGACGGCGACGCGCACCGAGTGATTCCCGTGCGGCAGGATCAGCGGCAGCGCGGCGACTTCGGCCAGGGTCACGCTGACCGGGTCGGGGCCGACCGCATCCGCGCCGATCAGGTACAGGGGTGCCGAGACGATCGGCGTGATCTTGATGTTCGGGCAGGCCGCAGGGTTGTACAGCAGCGCGAAATCGAGCTGGCCCAGCAGGACGGCGTCGTACAGCGTTCCGGACAGGCCTTCGACCACGCTGATCGAGGCGCGCGGGAACTGCTGCGTCAGCTGCGGCAGCAAGGACGGGATGCAGGCGCGGCCGATGCTGGGCGCCATGCCGATCACCAGCTGGCCGGAAAACGCCGATTCCGAGTCGCGCACGGCGATCGCGGCCGCATCCATCAGGTGCAGCACGCCGCGCGCGTATTCGAGGAACTTCTTGCCCGCTTCGGTCAGCAGCACGCCGCGGCCGTGGCGGTAGAACAGGCTGGCGCGCAGCTCGACTTCGAGTGCGCGCACCTGCCGGCTCAGGGTCGACTGCCCGATGTCGAGCAGGTCGGCCGCCTTGATGTAGCTGCCGGTTTCGGCGATGCGCACGAAATGGCGGATCTGGGTAATCTCCATACTGGGTCGGCTATCCTGGTTGGTGTCGCGTGGTCCTGCATTTTACCGTTCGCGGGGCTGGCGCCGGGATTGCCGTCTCAGGCGCGCAGCAGTTGCGGCCGCGCGGCGAGGGTGGTTTCCAGGCGCGCCGCCGCTTGCTGCAGGCGCGCCAGCCACAGGTGGATCTGCGCCAGGTGCACGCCCGCGGGCAGCGCGCCCAGGCGCAGCACCAGCACGACCTGGCCGGCCTCGCCGTGCACCGGCACCGACAGGTGGCGCACGTCGTAGGCCACGTCCTCGCGCAGCTCGGCCGGCTCGTGCAGGCCGGCGCGCTCCTTCGCCGCCGCCAGCAGGCGCCGTTCCTGGCCCGGGGTGCGGTGCGGATTGGAATACAGCTGCACCATCTCGTCGAGATTCTCGCCATCGTTCGGGCCCATCAGCGCGATCGACCAGCCGCGCGCGCGCACCTGCGCCAGCTGTGCCAGCGAACGCGCGGTCGTTTCCTCGTCCGGCCGTCCGAGGCGGCGCAGCCATTCGGCGTCGGCCGGGGCGCCGGGCTGGCCGACGAACAGCGGGCCGAGCGGCGGCGCGCACGGTACCCGGAAGCCGAGCCGGCTGCGCAGGCGCCACTGCGGCGACGAATTGTCCACCGCGACGTAGACGATGTCGCCGCCTACCGCCGCCACGATGCTGCATTCGGCATTCAGTTCGGTAGCTACCGCCTCCATCTCGTCGCGGCCGATTTCCGCCAGGCGCACCGCCTCGATGGTTTCGCGCTCGGCGACCGCCACCAGCGGACCCGGGGCAAAGCGGCCATAGCCGCGCTGGAAGAACAGCAGCGGCGCGGTGTCGCGTTCGAGCGCCATGTCCAGCACGCCGCCGAGCACCATGAAATGGTCGCCCGCTTCGGTCACGCTGGCGTAGTCGCAGTCGATCCAGGCCACGACACCGTCGAGCACCGGGTTGCCGGCCGGGCTGGGGTGCCATGCCAGCGCGGCGAACTTGTCCTCGGCGGGCGAGGCGAACTGCTGGCACAACGCTTCCTGGTCGGCGGCCAGGATGTTCACGCAAAAGGTCGGCGCGGCGCGCATGCGCGCAAAGGTGCGCGAGGATTGCATCGGCAGGTAGCCGATCAGGGGCGGGTCGAGCGACACCGAAGTGAACGAACCGATCACCATCCCGATCGGGCGGCCGCTCTCGTCGATGCAGGTGACGATGGCGACGCCGGTCGGATAGCTGCCGAGCACCTCGCGGAAGCGGGTGCCGTCGAATTGCGTCGCTGTGGTAGGGGTCTGCATAAGGGCCTCACTGTCTCGTCATGAATCGTTCTTGTTGCGCCGCGCCAGGCGGCGGCCTCGGATAAGAGTATCCGTTCTAGAACCATAATTCAAGAAGTTTGCGGCTTTTCCAGCTGCGGGCATTCATGCATTTTTTGCATATTAGCCTTGAAGGTATTCGCCTTGTACGTGTTCGGCCCAAGGCTAACAATGCTCTACGTTGGCGGCGCAGCTGCCGGCCCGAGAACCTGAGACGAAGTGAGACCATGGACAGACTGAAGAACAAAGTAGCGATCGTGTTTGGCGCCGGACCGAACATCGGCGGCACCATTGCCCATTTCCTGGCCCGCGAAGGCGCCAGCGTGTGCGTCAGCGACGTCAAGGCGGAAGCGGCCGAGGAAACCGTCGCTTTCATCCGCGGCGAAGGCTGGGAAGCGATGAGCGTGGTCGGCAATGCGCGCATCGACGCCGACGTCAAGCGCATCGTCGACGCGACGGTCGAGCAGTACGGGCGCCTCGACATCGTGGTGAACATGGCCGGGCGCGTGCACTGGGACGACGTGCTCGGCATGCAGACGGACGACTGGGACGATTCGGTCGCCAGCTTCGCCACCGCCGGCCTGCTGGCGACCCAGCACGGCGCCCGCGCCATGCTCGCCTGCGGCGCGCACGGCAGCATCATCCACATCATGTCCACGGCCGCCCACTTCGGCGAGGCCGACGGCGCTTCCTACTGCGCGGCCAAGGCCGGCCTCCTGAACTTCGCGCGCTCGGCGGCGATGGACCTGGCCCACCACGGCATCCGCGTCAACACCGTCACGCCGTGCTCGATGGAGCACCAGCTGTGGACCACGATGCGCGACGAAATGTTCGATCCCGCCTGGCAGCAGCCGGCGCGGCGGGGCTTCTATTCGCGCCAGGAATACCTCGACCAGCTGCCGCTGCGGCGCTTCCCGCGCGCGGCCGACCTGGCCTGGGCCACGGTCTTCCTCGCCTCCGACGAATCGTCCTGCATGACCGGCTCCGACATGGCGGTCGACGCCGGCCTGCGCCACAAGTACCCCACCTGGACCCCGGGCAAGCACGACCCGCTTGCCATCAACGACTACGCACGCGCCACCCGCGTCACCCGCTACGGGGTCGAGCAGGAACTGCTGACCGAGCTGCTGGGCCAGCCGGTCGAGCGTTCTTAATTATTCTTACGGAGACAAGCATGATCCCTATCCAGGACCAACGGCGCGAAGAACGCGCCCAGCAATTCAAGCAACTGACCGAATGTAGCCGCTGCAAGCCGATGGGACGCCTGCTGCGCAAATTCTGGCAGCCGGTGGCGCTGGCCGAGAGCGTGCAGGCCGGCGCCGCAATCCCGCTCCTGATCATGGGCGAGGAACTGACCCTGTACCGCGGCGAGAGCGGCGCGCTGCACCTGGTGGGCGGACGCTGCGCGCACCGCCGCACGCTGCTGCACACGGGCTGGATCGTGGGCGAGGAAATCCGCTGCATCTATCACGGCTGGCAATTCGACGGCAAGGGCGCCTGCGTCAACCGCCCGGCCGAAGCCAACACCGGCATGCCGCGCACGCAGATCCCGGCCTACCCGGTGCGCGAGTACATGGGCCTGGTGTTCGCCTACATGGGCGAGGGCGAGGCGCCGGAATTCGACCTGCCGCGCAAGCTGCAGCTCGAACGCGAAGGCACCCTGGTCGCCAACGGGCGCGAACGCTGGGACAACAACTGGTTCCAGCAGGTCGAGAACTCGCTCGACGCCGTGCACGTGAGCTTCGTCCACATGGCGCTGACGGTGGGCCCCTTCGGCGCCGCCGTGACCGGCGCCATCCCCGAGCTGTCGTACGAGGAAACCAGTTCCGGCATCCGCCAGACGGCGCGCCGTTCGGAAACCAACGTGCGCGTCAGCGACTGGACCTTCCCCAACAATAACCACGTCACCGTGCCCGGCTTGAGCCCTGACGATCCGTGGATCGACGTCTTCGTGTGGATGATCCCGAACGACGAACAGAACACGACGCGCTTCATGATCTATGGCCAGCAGCCCGGCGCCAGCGAGGAGTCGCGCCGGCGCTTCACCGATTACTTCGCCAAGTACGGCAAGTACGACCCGGCCGAGCACCATGACGAACTGTTCGCCTCGCGCGAATGGAACAACCCGGACGACAAGTTCGTCGGCCTGACCGCCGCCCAGGATTACCTGTCGATCCGCGGCCAGGCGCGCATCACCGCGCGCGAGGACGAGATCCTGGGCCGCTCCGACCTCGGCATCGTCACCCTGCGCAAGCTGTTCTTCCGCGAACTGGAACTGCTGGAAGCGGGCCAGCCGACCAAGGACTGGCGCAAGCTGGACGAGGCCGCGCCACTGCCGACCCAGCCCGGCGCCTGATGCCTGACTTCCTACTTCCGACAACTGGTATCCCATGCTCGATCTGACACCTTATGATTCGCTCCCCGAGGAGTTGCTGCAGTTTCGCGACTCCATCCGCCGCTTCGTCGAACGCGAACTGATCCCGCTCGAACACGCGCTCGGCCCGAACGGCATGCTGCCGCCCGAGCAGGCCGCCGCCCTGCGCGAGACTGCCAAGAAAGCCGGTTTCTGGCTGATGGACGTGCCCGAGGAATTCGGCGGCCAGGGCTTGCCGCTGCTGGCGCTGGCCGTGTTCTGGGAAGAAGTCGGCCGCAGCACCGTCGCTTCCTGGGTGCGTGACCACGGCCTGTTCGGCCCGATGGTCGGCCCGATCCTGCTCGGCCTGAACCCGCGGCAGCGCGAGAAATACCTGACCCCGGTACTGGAAGGCACCAAGCGCTCCTGCTTCGCCCAGACCGAACCCGACGCCGGCTCCGACCCGTCGATGATGCGCATGCGTGCCGTACGCACCGAGAACGGCTACCGCCTCACCGGCGTCAAGCGCTACATCACGCGTGCGGCGGTGGCCGATTTCGCCGTTGTGATGGCCATTACCGACCCGGAGAAGGGCGCCAGGGGCGGCGTCTCCTGCTTCCTGGTCGACATGGATGCGCCGGGCGTGAAACTGGCCACCTCGGAAAAGACCCTGATGGGCGATGCGCCCTGCGAGATCAGCTTCGAGGACGTCGAGGTGCCGTTCGAGAACCTGGCGGGCGAGGAAGGGCGCGGCTTCGCGCTGGCCCAGGGCTACATCAACTATGGCCGCGTGCGCCAGGGCGCGCATGCCTGCGGCGCCGCCGAGCGCTGCCTGGCGCTCACCGCCGAATACGCGCACCAGCGCAAGACCTTCGGCGAGGTGCTGGCCAACCGCCAGGGCGTGCAGTGGATGATCGCCGACGCCTTCACCGAGCTGTATTGCACCCGCCTGCTGGTCTACGATGCGGCGCGCAAGACCGACGCCGGCGTCGACGCGAAGATGGAAACCTTCATGATCAAGACCTTCGGCGTCGAGGCGGGCTTCCGCATCGCCGATACCTGCATGCAGCTGCACGGCGGCATGGGCCTGACCGAGGACACGCCGATCGAGCGCTTCTGGCGCGACCTGCGCAGCTACCGCATCACCGAAGGCCCGACCGAGGTGCTGCGCACCACGCTGGCGCGCCAGATCCTGAAACACTACAGCTGACCATCTGGAGCCGAACATGAAAAACCCCCTCGACGGGATGCTGGTCATCGAACTGGGCACCGTGCTCACCGCACCGCTGGCGGGCCAGATGCTGGCCGACCTCGGCGCACGCGTGATCAAGGTCGAACACCCGAACGGCGGCGACCCGTTCCGCCGCCATGCGGGCAAGCTCTACAGCCCGCATTTCGCATCCTACAACCGCAACAAGGAAAGCATCCAGCTCGACCTGCAGGGCGAGGCCGGCAAGGCCGACCTGCTGCGCCTGCTGGCGCAAGCCGACGTCCTGCTGGAAAACTACCGTCCCGGCGTGATGGCGCGCCTCGGCCTGACCGACGCCAGGCTGAGGGAACTCAACCCGCGCCTGGTGTGGTGCTCGATCACCGGCTTCGGCGCCACCGGACCGTATCGCGACCGGCCCTGCTACGACGCCGTCGCCCTCGGCCTGTCGGGACTGGCCAGCCAGATGCTCGATCCGGCAGAGCCGTCGATGAATGGCCCGACGATTTCCGACAACATCACCGGCATGTATGCCGCCTACGGCATCCTGGGCGCCCTGATGGGGCGCGCCACCAGCGGCGAGGGCGCCCGCGTCGAAGTGAACATGCTGGAAGCGTCGATCGCGTTTTCGCCGGAAGGCTTCGCCCAGTTCACGCGCCTGGGCGTGACCCCGAAACCGCAAACGCGGGTCGCGATCTCGCAATCCTATGCCTTCCCCTGCGCGGACGGCCGCCTGCTGACGGTGCACCTGTCGTCGGTCGACAAGTTCTGGCAAGCCTTCGTGGCGGTGCTGGAACGCCCGGACCTGCTGGATGACGCGCGCTTCGCCAGTGCCGAACTGCGCACCCGCAACTACGCGCTCCTGTACGAAGAGGCGGCCACCACCTTCCGCAGCCGCGGGCGCGAGGAATGGTGCGCGCGCCTGGCCGAACACGACGTGCCCTCGGCGCCGGTGTACACGGTGCCCGAGGTCATGCAGGACGAGCAGGTGCGCCAGGCCGGCACCTTCTACGAGGTCGCGCATCCGGAACATGGTGCGCTGGTCGGCATCCACCGCCCGGTCACGATCGACGGCGCGCGCGGCCCGGCCACGCGCGCGGCGCCTACCCTGGGCGAACACAGCGAGGCGATCCGGCGCGAATTTGAACTAAACGGACTCGGCTGATCCTCCACCACTTCCACTTTTCGACGGACACGACATCATGAACCAACAACAGATCAGCGACATCGCCGACGTGCTGTGGGCGGCCGAGACCGGGCGCGCACCCTGCGCGCCGCTGCGCGAACGCATCCTGGCCGCGGCCGGCGGCGCCGACCCGGTGGCGGCCGCCTACGCGGTCCAGCAGCACAACGTGCGCCGCCGCATCGCGGCCGGCGCGCGCGTGGCCGGGCGCAAGATCGGCCTGACCTCGGCCGCCGTGCAGCAGCAGCTCGGCGTCGATTCGCCCGACTTCGGCATGCTGTTCGCCGACATGGCCTTCGGCGACGGCGAACCGATTCCGCTGGCGCGCACCCTGCAGCCGAAAGTCGAGGCCGAGATCGCCCTCGTGCTGGAACGCGACCTGACCCACGAACGCCATACCTTCGCCGACCTGATTTCCGCCACCGCCTACGCGCTGCCGGCGATCGAAGTGGTCGGCAGCCGCATCGAGAACTGGCAGATCAAGCTGCTCGACACGGTGGCCGACAACGCCTCCTCGGGCGTGTTCGTGCTCGGCTCGCGCCCGGTGCGCCTGGGCCGCCTGGACCTGGTGAACTGCGCGATGGCGATGGACCGCCGCGGCGAAACGGTGTCGAGCGGCAGCGGCGCGGCTTGCCTGGCCAATCCACTCAATGCCGCCGTCTGGCTGGCCGACATGATGGTGCGCGTCGGCACCCCGCTGCGCGCCGGCGACGTGCTGCTGACCGGGGCCCTGGGCCCGATGGTGGCGGTGGCGCCGGGCGACACCTTCAGCGCCCGCATCGAGGGACTGGGCGAAGTACGCGCCGTGTTCGGCAACTGAAGCACACAAGGACAAGGATTCCACATGAACCAGCAGAAAAAAAAGCGGGTCGCGATCATCGGCTCCGGTAACATCGGCACTGACCTGATGATCAAGATCCTGCGCGGCGGCAAAGGGCTCGAGATGGGCGCCATGGTCGGCATCGACGCTGCTTCCGACGGCCTGGCGCGCGCCGCGCGCATGGGCGTGCCCACCACCCACGAAGGCGTCGAAGGCCTGGCGCGCATGCCCGGCTTCGCCGACATCGACATCGTGTTCGACGCCACCTCGGCCGCCGCCCACGTCAAGAACGACGCCTTCCTGCGCGGCCTGAAGCCGGGCCTGCGCATGATCGACCTGACCCCGGCGGCGATCGGTCCCTACTGCATCCCGGTCGTCAACGGCGACCTGCACGCGCATGCCCCGAACGTGAACATGGTCACCTGCGGCGGCCAGGCCACGATCCCGATGGTGGCGGCCGTTTCGCGCATCGCCGAAGTGCATTACGCCGAGATCGTCGCCTCGATCGCCAGCAAGTCGGCCGGTCCCGGCACCCGCGCCAACATCGACGAATTTACCGAAACGACTTCGGACGCGATCGTCGACGTCGGCGGCGCGCGCCACGGCAAGGCGATCATCGTCCTGAATCCCGCCGAACCGCCGCTGATGATGCGCGACACCGTCTACTGCCTGGCGGACCTGGATGCCGACCAGGACGCGATCCGCGCTTCGGTGCGCGACATGGCCGCGCAGGTGGCGGCCTACGTGCCGGGCTACCGCCTGAAGCAGGAAGTGCAGTTCGAACGCTTCGGCGAGGCGAACGCCCTGAACGTGCCCGGCATCGGGCGCCAGGCAGGCCTGAAGGTCTCGATCTTCCTGGAAGTGGAGGGCGCGGCCCATTACCTGCCGGCCTACGCGGGCAATCTCGACATCATGACCAGCGCCGCGCTGGCGACCGCCGAGCGCATCGCCGCCGGCATGGGCGCCGCGCCGCTGGCGGCATAAGGCTTCGGAGAACACCATGTTTGACACCGACAAAAAAATCTACGTCTCGGACGTTACCCTGCGCGACGGCATGCACGCGGTGCGCCACCAGTATTCGATCGACCAGGCCGTGGCGATTGCGAAAGCCCTGGATGCGGCGAAAGTCGATTCGATCGAGGTGGCGCACGGCGATGGCCTGCGCGGCTCGAGCTTCAACTACGGCTTCGGCGCCCACAGCGACCTCGAATGGATCGAGGCGGTGGCCGCCAGCATCAGCCATGCCAAGGTGGCGACGCTGCTGTTGCCGGGCATCGGCACCATCCACGACCTGAAGAACGCCTACGACGCGGGCGCGCGCATCGTGCGCGTGGCCACCCATTGCACCGAAGCGGACATCTCGCAGCAGCACATCGAGTATGCGCGCGAACTGGGCATGGACACGGTCGGCTTCCTGATGATGAGCCACATGACCACGCCCGAGGCGCTGGCGCAGCAGGCCAGGCTGATGGAGAACTACGGCGCCCAGTGCGTGTACGTGGTCGACTCGGGCGGGGCGATGAACATGTACGACATCGCGGCGCGCTTCAAGGCCTTCAAGGCGGTGCTCAAACCTGAAACGCAGACCGGCATGCATGCGCACCACAACCTGAGCCTGGGCGTGGCCAATTCGCTGGTGGCGCTGGAACACGGCTGCGACCGCGTCGACGCCAGCCTGACCGGGATGGGCGCCGGCGCCGGCAATGCGCCGCTCGAGGTCTTCATCGCCGCCGCCGACCGCATGGGCATGACGCACGGCTGCGACGTCAAGGGACTGATCGACGCCGCCGAAGACATCGTGCGCCCGCTGCAGGAACGTCCAGTGCGGGTCGACCGCGAGACCCTGGCGCTGGGATATGCCGGCGTGTATTCGAGCTTCCTGCGCCATGCCGAAGCGGCGGCGGCACGGTATGGCCTGCCGGCTTTCGACATCCTGGTCGAACTCGGCAAGCGGCGCATGGTCGGCGGACAGGAAGACATGATCGTCGACGTCGCGCTCGATATGCTCAAGGCGCGCGAGGCGGTCGCGGCCTGAGGCCGGCTTCGATGCAAAAAGCGTATAGCTGCGATGCAGCCTTCCGGGTTGCAATAAGTGCAGCATCCGTGGAGAATTCTAGAACAGAAATTCCAGAGCATCGGTCCCGGAAAGAGGATTGGCCAAGCAAGCCGCACAGCCCGCGCAGACGGGCGGCGGTATTCGCGTAGCAGCACCATAACAATGGAGACAGCATGAAGAAGTTCGTAGCAGGCATGACCGCCCTGTGCGCGTCCGCCACCCCGTTCGCCCAGACCGCCGAGGCCCCCGCGGCCGGCCTGAAAATCTATGGCGTGGCCGATATCTCGCTCGCCCACTACCGCACCTCGGGTGAATCGAAAACCGCCATGCATGCCGGCGGTTCCGGTTCGCGCATCGGCTTCCTCGCCAGCGAGGCGCTGGGCATGGGCTGGAACGCCAACGCCCGCCTCGAAGCAGGCGTCAATCTCGACTCGGGCACCTCGAGCTCGACCAACGGCAACCCGAACCGCGTCTTCGGCCGCCAGGCCTACGTCGAGCTGGAGAACAAACGCTTCGGCGCGCTGCGCCTGGGCCGCCAGGAAGGCCCGACCTACGCCTTCTTTCCGACCTACGACCCGATGCTGCTGCCGGCGATGGACGCCTGGGGTGTCGTCACCACGCTGGGCAAGCCGGCGCCGGGCGTCGCCTCCGGCACCGGGCAGCCGACCGGCTTCCTGATCAATCCGACCGGCCGTACCGAAAACACGGTCGGCTACATCTCGCCGCGCCTGGCCGGCGTGCAGGGCAAGCTGTCGTACAGCCCCGACGAAAGCGCGGCCAGCCAGCCGAGCCTGCTCGAAGCAGGCATCGACTACGTCACCGGCCCGCTGCAGTTCGGCGTCCTTTACGTCAAGGCCGGCAGCACGCCCGGCGCCGGCGCCATCCGGGCCACCGATTCGAACAGCGAAATCGCCTTTGGCGCGAAATACCAGGCCGGCCCGGTGCAGCCGTATTTCAGCTATATCCGGCGCGAATCGACCGACCCGACGCGCGCGCCCGGCGGCGGCGTCCTCAACGGCAACAGCGAATCGGTGAAGCTGTTCGGCGTCGTCGTGCCGGTGTCGCAGCGCGGCGCGCTGCGCGCAACCTACGGCATCTACTCGAGCGGCGCGGCCGACAGCGACGCCACCAACTATGGCCTGGCCTACACCTACGAGGTCAGCCGGCGCCTGATGCTGATGGCCGCCGTCACCCGCCTCGAACAGGACGGCGCGGCGCGCTACGCCGTGTTCCAGAGTCCCGTGCCGCAGGCCGGGAAGCCGGTCAGCGCCATCACCACCGGCCTGACCTGGCGTTTCTGATTCTTCGCTTCATGCGCAGCACCGGGTGCCCACGCACCCGGACCATCGTAGTCCAACCGAGGAAACGTCATGTCGAACAATTCACCCTGGTATTACATCGTCCATTGGCTGCGCCTGTACTTCGGCGCCCACCTGCTGTTTTCCGGCATCCGCTATGCGGTGACCGGCTACGTGCCCGAGATTCCCGGCGTCGGCGGCGAGTGGGTCCAGGCCAACGCCAACATCTACCTGTATCAACTCATCAAGTACCTCGAGATCGTTACCGGCGCGATGATCTTCTTTAACCGCTTCACGCTGCTCGGGCTGATCCTCGAATTCCCGGCCACCGTCAACATCTTCTGGCTCAACACCTTCATCGTCGCCACCCCGCGCCAGCTGTTCACCGGCCCGCAGGAACTGTTCATGAACGGCGTGCTGCTGCTGGCCTACAGCGGCTGGATCTACGCCGCCGTCAAGCCGAAGCTCGAACCGCTGTGGCTGTGGGATGGGCGCAAGGCCTACCAGCCCGGCATCGGCAGCCGCATCGACGACGCCGTCCCGGCCCGCAACAATACCGACAACCCTGGCGTGCGCGCACGCTCCCTGCATGGCGAGGTGAACTGATGACCAAGAACAAATGGATTGCCGTGGCCGTGTGCCTGCTGCTGACGGCTGCCGCCTATATCGGCTCGACGGGCCTGTTCTACACGAGCTTCCGCCCGATCCGCAATTACGACCTGGTCGCCTTCGGCGCCTCATGGGCCGGCCTGGTCTGGATGCTGGTACGCGACAGCAAGCGCGGTCACTGAGCACCGGACGAGACGAGGAGACGAACATGGAAACGAGCCGCAGGAAATTCGTACAATTATCGGCGCTGATGGCGTCGAGCTGGGCCGTCCCGGCCTTTGCCTTCCAGGGCGGGCCGGCGCCGGGCGCGGTGCCGGATGCCATCTACGCCCTGGTCGACTTCTGCCTCGACACGCGCTACGAGGCGCTGCCGGCCGAGGTGGTCGCGGTCACCCGCACCCAGATCCTCGACACGGTGGCCGTCGCGCTGCCGGCGTTGGGCGCCGACGGCATCCGCCAGTTGGCCGCCTGGAGCCGCGATACCGGCGGCAAGGCGGAAAGCCTGGTGCTGGGCACGAAGCTGCGCCTGCCGGCGGAAAAGGCGGCGCGCCTGAACGCGGCCATGGCCGCCGCGCTCGAGTACGACGATACCTACGAGCCGTCGCTGCTGCACGCCTCCTGCGTCACGGTGCCGGTGGCGCTGGCGATGGCCGACTTCGTCGGGCGCGTCAGCGGCAAGGAACTGATCGCCGCAGTGGCGGTCGGCACCGACGCCGCCTGCCGCCTGTCGCGTGCCGGTTCGCCCGGCGTGTCGCCCTTCATCGTCGGCTGGGACCCGACCCCGATGTACGGCTTCCTGGCCGCGACCCTGGTGGCGGGGCGCCTGATGGGCCTGAACCGCGCCCAGCTGGTGTCGGCGGTCGGCCTGGCTTACCACCAGTTGTCGGGAAATGCCCAGGCCAGCGTCGATGGCACCCATGCCAAGCGCCTCGGCGCCGGCTTCGCGGCCTACGGCGGCATCATGTCGGCGCGGCTGGCGAAGCACGGCGTGATCGGTTCGGACCGGGTGCTGGGCGGGGTCAAGGGCCTGTTCCGGCAGTACCACGGCGGCAAGTACTCGGAAGAGGCGCTGCTGGGCGGCCTCGGCACGCGCTTCGCCGGTGTCGACATCGCGCCGAAACCGTATCCGTCCTGCCGCGGCGGCCACGTCGCCATCGACGGCATCCTGGAACTGGTCAAGGCGAACGACATCCGCGCCGCGGACGTCGACACGGTGACGATCTACAGTCCTCCGGCCGAGATGATGCTGCTGGGCGCGCCGCTGGAAAAGAAGCAGAACCCGCAAACGGTGGTCGAAGCGCAGTTCAGCAATCCGTGGATGGTGGCGGCGGCGATCCAGGACCGCGAGGTCGGCCTGCGCCACTTCACCGATGCGGCCCTGCGCCGCGCCGACCTGCGCGCGCTCGCCAAACGCATGGTCACCGTCGAGGACAAGAGCCTGGTGCGCCCCGACGGCGGTCCCGGCTTCGTGCGCCTCGAACTGAAGACGCGCGACGGCCGGCGCTTAGGCAAGGAGGTGCGCTTCGCCAAGGGCGACCCGAAGAACCCGATGACGGCCGAGGAGTACCGCAAGAAGGTGTTCGAGTGCACCGACGCGGCCGGCATGAAGCGGGCGCAGGCGAACGCCGTCGTGGCGCGCCTGCAGAAGCTCGAGGCCGAGGCCGACGTGGCGGCCCTGAACGCCGCGCTGGCGATCGGCTAGGCGGGTAGTTGCCACCCATAAGCTATGCGCTTGCCGCATAGCTGACATTTCATGGACGGCATTGAAGGAAGGCACGGTGGGCAACTATGATAATCTTCAGAAGTACTAGAAAGCAAAGAGCCATGCTGGAGACAATCTTCCGACGTGCGGGGCAGCCGGCCCGCCGTGCTTTATCCGCGTGCGGCCTGGCCTTGCTGGCAGTGTCCGCCACCGCGGCGCCCGCCGTGCGCCAGCTCGAGATCGCCGACTACCGCGCCTACCTCCCCGAGCAGCATCCGGTACGCCAGGGCATGCGCGCCTTCGCCGACAGCGCCGCGCGCGCCAGCGGCGGCAGCCTGCAGGTCAAGGTGCGCAGCGATGCCGTGCCCGGCTCGCCGGCCGCGCAGATCGCCGCGCTGCAGGCGGGCGCGCCCGGTGCGCCCACGCTGATGCTGGTTGCCGGCACCGGCCTGGCGCCGCAGGTGAAAGCCTTCGAACTGCTCGACCTGCCTTACCTCGTGGCCAGCGAACGGCAGGCCGATGCCTTGCTCGACGGTCCCTTCGGCCAGGCCCTGCTGGCGCGCCTGGCGCCGGCCGGACTGGTCGGGCTGGCGTGGTGGGAAAACGGCTTTCGCCAGATCACCACCTCGGGCGCGCCGGTGCGCGACGCCCGCGACCTGCGCGGCCTGGAGATGCGCGTCATCGGCGAACCGGTGTTCGTCGAGACGGCGCGCGCCTTTGGCGCCAACCCGGTCGCGCTGCCCTTCGGCGAACTGTACGGCGCGCTGAAGGCGAAGCGCGTCACCGCGCAGGACAATTTCATTTCCCAGATCCTGGCCGGACGCCTGTACGAAGTGCAGGCCTCGCTCAGCCTGACCAATCACTCCTACAGCGCCCTGGTGCTGGCCGCGAACGCGCGCGCCTGGGCCGCGCTGACGCCGCGGGAGCAGGGCATCCTGCGCCAGGCGGCGGCGGATGCTGCGCGGGTGCAGCGCAGCGCGGCGCGCGCCGAGGCTGCGGCCGCTCGCGACACCCTGGCCACGCGCGGCATGGCGGTCTACACGCCGGCGCCGGCGCAGTCGGCCATGCTGCGCGCGCTGACGGCGCCGCTGCGCGAACGCCATTTCGCCGGGCAGGAGCCGGAACTGCGGACCCTGTACGACGCCGGGACGGCGCAGGCGCACTGAAAAGCGGTCTGAAAAGCGCGCTGGGGCGCCGATGGAAAACAAACAAACTACAAGCATGCAAACAGGAGACTTCCCGGTGATCACCGATAAAAAACTGAACGCGATCTCGATCGCACTGGGCGTCCTGCTGACAGGGTATGTCGCGCAGGACCTGCATTTCAATCCGCGCTGGTATGGCGACACCGGCCCCGGGGTCGGCCAGATGCCGCGCGAGGTCGTGGCCGGCTACATGGCGCTGGCCTACGGGCAGGGCGACGCGGCGCAAGCCGCCAAGCTGTATTACACGCCGAAGACGATCGACTTCACGCCGGACGCGGTCTACCGCCACGGCGGCGCCCCGCTCGCCTCGACGGTGCGCCAGGTCGTCGCCGAAGGCCTGAATGTCGCCGTGCACCACTGCGTCCAGGGCGGAGGACCGGGCGCCTACGAACTGGTCGACATGTTCCGCACCGGGAACGGACGCATCGTCTGGCGCAAGACCATCGCCCAACCGCTGGACGGCCAGGACTGCGCCGGCAGCGCCCTCGGCAGGGCGCTCGACATGGGCCTCGCACCCAAGGCATAGCATCGCCCCATCCATCACAAAACAGTTTCAACCGGAGACACGCAGCATGGCAATATCCACCCCCGCGGTGCATGACCGCACCAACAAACTCGACCTGCGCTTCATCGGCAAGCTGGTGCTGGTCTTCTGCCGCATCATGCTCGGCGCCTGGATGATCGTCAGCGGCGCCAGCCACCTGCTGTCGATGTTCGGCCATGCGCCGATCTTTCCGCAACCGCTGGGCACCCTGCACCCGTCGAACGTGATGCTGGTCTCGCTGCTCGAAGTGGGCATGTTCGACCTCGTCAAGACGGTCGAGCTGATCGTCGGCCTGTGCCTCGTGTTCAACGTCTTCGTGCCGCTGGCGCTGGCCGCGGCGCTGCCGGTCTCGTACATGGTGTTCCACAACTCGATCGTGCTGAACCTGCGCTACGACCGCATCCTGAGCACCTACATGTCGGTCTGGTGCCTGTACCTGAACCTGATCCTGATCCTGGCGTACATCCGCTACTACCTGCCGATGCTGCGCATGCACGCGCCGATGGGCACGCCGTCCGATTTCAAGGCGCTGCCGGCGATTTTCGAGAAGCCGCAGGAACCGGGCAACGGCGCGCGATGACGCGCGCGGGTCCACCTGCTTCATCCGATATTCCATTCACCACATTTGCGGAACATGACCATGGCTGACCATTCAAGCACCGATACCCAGATCAAGAGCCGGCGCCGCGCGATCATCGCCAGCTACCTCGGCACCACGCTCGAGTACTACGATTTCCTGCTCTACGGCGTCGCCGCGGCGATCGTCTTTCCCCATATCTTCTTCGTCAACCTCGACCCGGCGGCGGCGACGCTGTCGGCCTTCGCCACGCTGGCGGCCGGCTATTTCGCGCGTCCGCTGGGCGCCGTCGTGTTCGGCCATTACGGCGACCGACTCGGGCGCAAGAAAATCCTGATGATCACCCTGATGATGATGGGCGGCGCCAGCGTGCTGATCGGCCTGCTGCCGACCTACCAGCAGATCGGCATCTGGGCGCCGGTCCTGCTGGTCGCGCTGCGCCTGATCCAGGGCCTGGCCATCGGCGGCGAGTGGGGCGGGGCGACCCTGATGTCGATGGAGCACGCCAAGCCCGGCGGACGCGGGCTGGCGGTCTCGATCGTCGCCTCGGGCGGCCCCAGCGGCGCCGTGCTCGGCACCCTGGTGATGATGATGTTCTCGAAGCTGCCGAACGAACAGTTCCTCGACTGGGGCTGGCGCGTGCCCTTCCTGCTGAGCGCCTTGCTGGTGGTGCTTGGCGTCGTGATCCGCATGCAGCTCGAGGAAACGCCGGAATTCGAGGAAGCGCGCAGGAAGCGCCTGGCCTCGGGCAAGAAGGTCAGCGTGCTGCCGGTGGTGACCGTGTTCCGCCACAACCGCGCCCAGGTGCTGTCGGGCGTGATCGGCGGCCTGGCGCCGCTCGCCTTTGCGACCTTCGCCGCAGCCTTCCTGCTGAACTACGCCGTCACCGTCGGCCACTCGCGCAGCGACGCGCTGCTGGCGATGACGGTGGCGAACCTGCTGCACATCTTCACCATGCCGTGCTTCGGCGCGCTGTCGGACCGCTATGGCCGCCGTCCGCTCCTGATCACCGGCGCGCTGCTCGGCGTCGCGGTCACCTGGCCGATCTTCATGCTGGTGAACGAGGGCAGCCTGGGCGGCCTGATCCTGGCGCTGATCCTGGCGCTGCCGCTGGTACAGGCGATGATGGGCGGCCCGGTCAACACCTGGATGGGCGAGAAGTTCGCCGCCGACGTACGCTACAGCGGCATCGCGGTGACCTTCCAGCTGGCCTCGACCATCGGCTCGGGCACGGCGCCGCTGATCGCCTCGGCCCTGCTGGCCGTGCGCGGCGGCACCGACCCGGTGCTGGTGGCGCTGTTCTTCGGCGGCCTGTGCATCGTCAGCGCGATCGCTTTCTACTTCAGCGCCGAGCGCTTCGACCAGGAACTGCCGGTGCACACCGCCGGCACCGACGAGGCCAACGAGGCCGCGGCCGAGGCCGAGGCGCTGCGTAATGGCATCGGCAAGGCGCGCGCCGGCTGACGTCTTCCGGCCGCAGCATGAAAAACGGACCCCGCGCGGGTCCGTTTTTCATGGGCGCGTGGTTTCACGCGCTGCTTGAACGCGTGGGCGGCGCAGGCGCAGCGTGCCCGCCGGCCGCCGGGTATAGCCGCCCACCGCGCCGCCCACGCGTTCAACGCACGTTTGCGGGCCAGGCCGCATGCCGAAGGAGGAGCAACAAGAAAAAACCGCGCAGCGGCAGGTGCCGGTGCGCGGTAAAGGAGGAAGCGGGGAGGACTACAGGTCGAGCACCAGGCGTGCGCTTTTCGCGCGCGAGCAGCAGACCATCATCGAGCGGTTGGCGGCGCGCTGCGACGCCGTCAGGACTTCGTCGCGGTGGTCGACTTCACCGTCGAGCACGCCGATTTCGCAGCAGCCGCAGATGCCGGCTTCGCACGACGAATCGACGGCGATGCCGTTCTGCTGCAGCACTTGCAGCACGGTCGACTCGGCCGGTACGCGCAGTTCGACGCCGCTGCGCGCCAGCTGCACCACGAAGCCGTCGCCGCCCGTGACGAGCGGGGCGCTGGCGCCGAAGCGTTCCAGGTGTACCGATTCCGGCGGCCAGCCGGCGGTGGCCGCCTCATAGGCCGTCAGCATCGGCCCCGGACCGCAGCAATAGAAGTGCGTGCCGGCCGGCGCCTGCGCGGCGATGGCCGCCATGTCCAGTACGGCGTCGGCTTCGGCGTCGACGTGCACGCGCACGCGCTCGCCGAAGCGCGCCAGCTGCGGCAGGAAGGCGAGGTCGGAACGTGCGCGCACGGCGTACCACAGTTCCCAGGACGCGCCCAGCGCCCGCAGGCGCTCGGCCATGCACAGGATCGGCGTGATGCCGATGCCGCCGGCGAACAGCACGCTGTGCGGCGCGTCTTCGGTCAGCGGGAAGTGGTTGCGCGGCGCCGACAGCTCGAGCAGGGTGCCGACGCGCAGCTGCTCGTGCATGTACTGGGAGCCGCCGCGGCTGTTGGGGTCGCGCTTGACGCCGACCACGTAGCGCGCCGGCGCCGGCTCCGCGTGCAGCAGCGAATACGAACGCGTGATGCCGTTGGCCAGGTGAACGTCGACGTGGGCACCGGCGCTGGCCTCAGGCAGCGGCGCGCCGTCCGGGCGCACGAATTCGTAGACCTGGATGTCGGGCGTGGCGTAGGCGACCGACTGCAGGCGCACCTGAAGGCGCTCGCGCGCCGGTGCAGTTGCTGCTACTGCGGCGGCGGCCACGGAGGAGGGCGCGGACATGCCGGTTACCCCTGCGCCGCGCGCACGGCCACGCGCATTTCGCCGACGCCTTCGATGGCGCAGTCGATGACGTCGCCCGGCAGCACCTGGCCGACGCCGGCGCAGGTGCCGCTCATGATGATGTCGCCCGGATGCAGCGTGTAGTAGCTCGAGGCCCAGGCGATCTGCTCGGCGATCCCGATGATCATCTCGGCGGTGCTGGCGCGCTGGCGCAGTTCGCCGTTCACGGACAGGCTGATGTCGAGCCGCTGGGCGTCGCCGATGGCGTCGGCGGTCACCAGCCACGGACCGAGCACGGCGTAGCTGTCGAGCGACTTGCGTAGCGAGCGGTCTTCCGGGCCGCGCACGGTCATGTCGAGCGCGATGGCGTAGCCGGCCACGTACGACAGCGCGTCTTCCTGCGCCACGTTGGCGGCGGTCTTGCCGATCACGACGCCGAGTTCCATTTCATGGTGCGACAGGCGCTCGGGGAAGCGCAGGGCCACGCCCTCGCTCGGCCCCACCAGGGCGCTGGCCGCTTTCAGGAACAGGCCCTGTTCGCGGATCGGACCCTTGTAGCGGTCGGTGAAGGTGGCCTGGTCGGCATTCGCCTCGGCCACGTGGTCGGCATAGTTGACCGGCACGCCGATGATCTTGCCCGGGTTGGCTACCGGGCTCAGGAAGCGCACTTCGCTCGCCGGTTTCGACGGCGCGTTCGGCAGCAGGCGCTCGATCGCCGCGCGCACCGTGTCGAGGTGGGCGATCAGCAGGTCGCCCGGCGCGGCCGGGTAGCGCGCCGTCGGCAGGGCGGCGAGGGCGCCGCCCACGGCATACACGCGGCCGTCGGCGACGACGCCGAGTTGGTGTTGGTCGTACCAGCAGATATTCATGGTGTTGCGTCTTTCAAGGAAGCAGTTGCGATGTCTTCCGACAGCAGGCCGAGGCGGCGCAGGATGTCGGCGTCGGAAACGATGAACAGGCGCGCGGCGGCGTCGAAGCTGCGGTGCGCCGCCCAGTTGTGCTGGGGGATGGTGAAGGTGTCGCGTGGGCCCCAGGCGATGGTGCGCTCGCCGATGCGGGTTTCGCCGCTGCCTTCGACCACGGTGCAGACCAGGTTGGCGTTGCTGCGCGTGGGCAGCGTGGCCACGCCGGCGTCGAGCTGCAGCATCGCGGTGTCGAGCAGCGGAACGGCGCCGCTGCCGTTCAAGGGATTGACGTAGCGCACGCGGCGCGCACCGTCGGGCGAGCGCGGCGCATGGGCGAGCGCGCGCACGGCGTCGGCGTAGGGATAGCGGAACACCGGCGAGTGCGCGCTGCGGCCCGCGAGTTCGACCGGCAGGATGCCCGCCGAGGCAAAGGCCGCGTCCGTCATGGTGGCCGGCGCGGTTTCCATCGGGCCCGGCTCGAACACCACGGTGCCGAGATTCTGGTGCAGCGGCACGTCGAGCACGTCGAGCCAGACCACCGGTTCGGCCCCGTCGTGGCGGTGTTCGTGCCAGCACATGCCGGGAGTGAGCACCAGGTCGCCGAATTCCATCGGACAGGCCTTGCCGTCGACCAGCGTGACCGCGCCCGATCCTTCGAGCAGGAAGCGCAGCGCGTTCATGGTGTGGCGGTGCGGGCGCGCGGTCTCGCCCGGCAGCAGGCACTGCAGCGCGGCCAGCACGTTGCCGCAGGTATGTTCGTCGGCGGGCGAAGCCGCGTGCGGACTGAGCATCTGCAGCACGCGCCGCTGCACCGCCGCCGGCGAGGTTTCGGCAAAGGCGAGGTCGACCAGCGGACGGGTCTCGCTCCAGCGCCAGATGTGCGGCCCCAGCGGCCCGGGCGGCGGCTTGTGCGCGTTCGGGCTGGCCCACAATGGCGCCAGGTGGGCGGCGTGCCACTGTGCATAGACGGCGGAAGTATGTTCGATCATGGCATTCCTTACAGCTTGAAGGATTCGAAGGTACCCGGATGGAACAGGTCTTCCGGCGTCACCAGGCGCGAGGACAGGCCTTGCCGGTGGTGGTGGTCGAAGAATTTCTCGAGCACGTGGCGGTTGCCGTCGATGCCGTAGGACCAGAAGTCCTCGCCCATCAGGTCGCGCGCTTCCTTCAGGCGCTCCTCGGCGAAGGGCAGGGTGATCTTGGTGGCCGAGGTTTCGCTCAGGTGTTCCAGCGCCACGGCCTTCGATTCGTTGAACGCCTTGTAGACGGCCCCCGGCAGCCACGGGTGCTGCTCGGCCAGTTCGCGGCGCACGCCGAGGATGTGCATGATCGGGAAGATGCGGGTGCGGCGGAAGTAATCCTGGGCCGCGGCGACCGGGTCCGGATACAGCCAGCCGACGTTCGGCGTGCCGGGCGGCAGGTCCGGTGCGCGCGGCGCCACATAGGCGTCGATCTCGCCCTTGGCCAGCAGGCTGGAGATGGTCTCGCCTTCCGGCGCGTCTTCCAGCTTCACGTTCGGCGGCAGGTCGAGCTTGATCTTTTCGGGGCGGCCGGCGTGCGAGATGCCGCCGCGCACCCAGGTCACGTCCTCCGGCGCCACGCCATGGTCGTCCTGCAGGAAGGAGCGCACCCAGACGTTGGCGGTGAGCTGGTATTCGGGCAGGCCGATGCGGCAGCCGCGCAGGTCTTCCGGCTTCCTGATGCGGTCGGTGCGCACGTAGACCGCGGTATGGCGGAAGGCGCGCGACAGGAACACCGGCACGCCGACATAGGGCAGCTTGCCGTCGGCGGTCTTGACGGTGGAACTCGACAGCGACAGTTCGCAGATGTCGAATTCTTCGCCGCGGAAGGCACGGAAGAAAATCTCTTCCGGCGACAGCGTCATGAAGATCGGATTGACGCCATCGATCTGGACGGCGCCGTCGATCAGGGGACGGCAGCGGTCGTAGTTACCGATGGCCACGGAGAGATTCAGTTTGTTCATGTGTTCCTTGACGATTGAGGCGTGATCAACTGGCCCTATTTTTTGTGATCGGGGCAAGCGAAGCAACGCGGAAAGCTTCATTTCAGCTATGCATATCAAGCATGAATCGCCATGCATCATTCGAAAAACGCATGGAACGTCACCGTTCCACGCAAGCGCGCAGGGTGCGCGGCATCGCTCGGCAGTAAGTAATTTGCCAACGCCCGTGTTACCATTTTTTTTCGATTCAGGAGAATGCCCCAGCTACCATGTCCCTCACCCCACCACGTCCCCGCCGTTCGGGAGAACACCGCACCAGCGCCGCCTCGCGCGAACGCATCCTCGATGCCGCCTTCGAAGTCATCTGCGACGACGGCTACAGCGGCGCCACCATGGCCAAGGTCGCCAAACGGGCCGAGCTGCCGGTCGGCAGCGTCTACTGGCATTTCGAAAACAAGGACCTGCTGCTGGCCGCGCTCATCGAGACCAGCTTCGAGCGCTGGCACAGCCAGGTCGCCGCGACCCTCCAGCCCGGACCGGGCGAAGCGTTCGAACAGCACATCGCGCGCATCTTCGGCAGTGCGGAACCGGGCCGCCAATACGACGCCGCCGACTTCTGGCGCCTGGGGGTCATCCTGAGCGTGGAAAAATCGGTGCGCGAACAGGTGGCGCGCGAGCGCTTCCTGGCGATCCGCCAGCGCCAGCGCGCCGAGCTGGCGGCCTGGTGGCGCAATGCCATGCCGGACGCCCTGGTCGCGCACGACCCCGACCTGCCGGAGCGGCTGAGCGGTTTCGCACTGGCGCTGCAGGACGGCAACGCCATTGCCGGCGCATCGGGCGAATCGATCCAGTCCTTCAGGCCGATGCTGGCGGCGAGCCTGGTCCACCTGGTCGCCCAGGCCCAGGCCAGCCTGCCCGCGGGCGCCGCTGCACGCAAGCCGGCCCGGCGCGCACGCCAGGCCTGACGGGGAAGGCGCCCCCCACACACGGGTGGGCGCAGACGCCGAATCACGCGAAAATAAAATATTGATTCTAGAACGGAGATTCAGTTAATATCCATTGAGCGCGGCGCCAGCAGGCGACCGATACCCTTATTCAATGGAGGAAGACGTGGCGAACATCACCGAAGCGAGCACCAGCAAGCGCATCAAGACCAGGACCTGGGACATCCACTATCACGAGGCGGGCGAGGGCCACCCGCTGGTGCTGGTGCACGGCGGCGGACCGGGCGCTTCGTCCTGGAGCAACTACAACCCGAACATCCCGGCGCTGGCGAAGAAGTACCGCGTGCTGGCGATCGACCTGCCGGGCTGGGGCAAATCCCAGGCCGTCCACTACGAGCAGCGCGACAACAGCGGCGCGCTGGCCGAATTCCTCGAAGCCCTCGGCATCGAACGCGCCGCCTTTGTCGGCAACTCGATGGGCGGTTCGTCCTGCATCCGCCTGGCCTACGAGCGTCCGGAGCTGGTGACGCACCTGATCACCATGGGTTCGTCCGCCGGCGTGCCCGGCATCTTCGATCCGGCCGGCCTGTCCGAAGGCGTCAAGGCGCTGGAAGCGGCCTACTTCAATCCGTCGATCGAGACCATGCGCAAGTTCGTCGAGGGCATGGCCTTCGATACGCGCCACGTCACCGACGAACTGCTGGCCGAGCGCGTCAAGGCCACGCTGGCGCGTCCCGACCACATCGAAGGCTGGAAGAGCGGCCACGGCAAGCCGATGGTCAAACTCGACCCGATGCGCGTGGCCACCATTGCCGCGCCGACCCTGCTGATGCATGGCCGCGACGACCGCACCGTGCATTTCAATTCGGCCCTGGTGCTGGCCCGTACGATCGCGAATGCGCGCGCCTACATCGTCAATCGCTGCGGCCACTGGGTACAGCTCGAGCACACCGAGGAATTCAACCGCGTGATCGATTCCTTCATCGAAGGCAATCCGGTCGCCGCCTGACAATCCGCACGCAATCCGGGCCGCTTGCGGCCCTGGATGAATGAATATTCCAGAGCTTGTACTCAACAAAATAATCGGAGACGGCGCATGATCAAGTCGCTTGCCTATCTCGGGGTCGCATCCCCCGAACACACAGCGTGGGAAACCTTCGGTCCGGAAGTGCTGGGCCTGCAGCTGGCCGGCCATGGCGCCGACGGCGCGGTGCGCCTGCGCCTCGACGAAGCGGCCCACCGCATCACGATCCATCCGGGCGCGCGCAATGCGGTCGCCTACATCGGCTGGAGCGTGCAGGACGAGGCCGGCGCCCTGGCCGTGATCGAGCGCGTGCGCGCCTGGGGCCTGGAGACGGCACGCTGCACCCGCGAGGAAAGCGCCGAGCGCAAGGTCGAGGGCTTTTACTGGTTCAAGGACCCGTCGGGCTTTCGCCATGAGCTGAGCTGGGGCCAGTACCACACGGTCGCGCCCTTCCACCCGAGCCGTGCCATGAGCGGCTTCCGTACCGCCGAGCAGGGCCTGGGCCACGTCGTGCTGGCCGTGGCCGACCTCGAACAGGGCGACCGCTTCTACCGCGAGGCGATGGGCTTCCACCCGTCCGACATCGTGCGCGACGGTCCGCTCGAAGCGCACTTCTACCACATCAACGGGCGCCACCATTCGCTGGCGATCGCCAGCCTGCCGACCCGCGAAGTCGCCTTCCTGCACCTGATGATCGAGGTCAATGCGCTCGACGACGTCGGCAGCGCGCACGACATCTGCGAGGAACGCGCCATCCCGATCACGACCACGCTGGGCCGCCACAGCAACGACCACATGATCTCGTTCTACATGTACACGCCGTCGGGCTTCCGCCTCGAATACGGCTGGGGCGGGCTGGACGTCGAGCACGACCTGTGGGTGCCGCGCACCTACGACAAGCCGAGCAGCTGGGGCCACCGCCGCCAGCACAAGGAACTGACCGCGCTGATGATGGAAGAAGCGCCGCGGCGCTGAGCCGGCGCAGCCATCCGCACCCACACAAACGACACATTCAGGAGATAGCATGCATCCGGTACGAGAAACCATCATCGGCAACATCGACAGCTTTGCCGCCCAGGAACTGCCCAGCAACGCATTGGGCCGCATCACCGACGAAGGCGCGCGCCTGATCCGCGACAGCGGCCTGGTGCGCATGCTCCAGCCAAAGGAGTACGGCGGCTTCGAAGCCGATCCGCGCGAGTTCTACCAGACCGTCATCGACCTGGCCTCGAAAGCTTCGTCGATGGGCTGGGTCGGCTCGGTGGTGGGCGTGCACCCGTTCCAGTTCGGCCAGGGCGACCCGCGCATGCAGGAAGAAGTCTGGGGCCAGGACCACGACACCTGGACCGCCTCGCCCTACGCCCCGATCGGCAAGGCGCGCCGCGTCGACGGTGGCTACATCCTCTCCGGCCAGTGGCCGTTCTCGTCGGGCACCGACCACTGCACCTGGGCCGTGCTGGGCGGCTTCGCCGAAAGCGCCGAGGCGCCGGGCGTGTTCAACGTGCTGACCCACTTCGTGCTGCCGCGCGCCGACTACGAGATCCTGCAGGATTCGTGGAACGTGATGGGCCTGTCGGGCACCGGCAGCAAGGACGTGCTGGTCAACGAGGTGTTCGTGCCTGAATACCGCACCTACAACGTGCAGGACCTGAACGACTGCGTCTACGCCAGCCGCAACCGCCCGGGCACGGCGCTGTACCAGATTCCGTTCGATCTGTTCTTCCCGGGCGCGATCTCGGCCGCCACGCTGGGCATCGCCGCCGGCGTCGTCAAGCATTTCGCCGAATACACCGGCTCGCGCGTGACCCGCATGGGCACCAGCCAGACGCAGAATCCTTACCACATGGCTTCGCTCGGCGCGGCGCTGGCCGACATCGACGCATCCTGCCAGCACGTGCTGGGCGAGATCGGCGAGATCTACAAGCTGGTGCAGGCCGGCGGCAAGGTCACCAGGGAGATGAAGTACAAGGCGCGCGTGAACCAGGTGCGCGCCGTGCGCCGCGCCGCCAACGCCGCCGCCGAGGTCTTCAAGCACGCCGGCGGCAACGCCAGCCGCGTCACCAACCCGATCCAGCGCACCTGGCGCGACCTGTCGGTGGCGATGGGCCATGCCTGCAACGTCGACGATCCGGTGTATGCGGCCTATGCCGGCTCGCTGTACGGCGTGCCGGTGCCGCGCGGCGTCGTCATCTGAGGCGCGCATGGGAACGTCATTTGCGCAGCAGGTCGAGGCCGACGTGCGGCGCGCCTTGCAGGAAGACGTCGGCGCCGGCGACCTGACGGCGGCGCTGGTACCGGCCGGGCAGACGGCGCGTGCCGCCATCGTTTGCCGCGAGGCGGCCGTCATCTGCGGCCAGCCCTGGGTGATGGAGACGCTGCGCCAGGTGGCGCCGTCGAGCCAGGCGATCTGGCACGTCACCGACGGCAGGCTGTGCGCGCCGGGCGCGACGATCGTCGAGATCTGCGGCAGCGCGCGCGGCCTGCTGACGGCCGAGCGCACCTGCCTGAACTTCCTGCAGACGCTCAGCGCGGTCGCCACCACCACCGCCAAGTTCGTGCAGGCGGTGGCCGGCACCCGCGCCGCCATCCTCGACACGCGCAAGACCATCCCCGGCCTGCGCGTCGCCCAGAAGTACGCGGTGCGCTGCGGCGGCGGCAAGAACCACCGCATGGGCCTGCACGACGCGATCCTGATCAAGGAAAACCACATCGCCGCCTGCGGTGGCCTGACGGCTGCTTACCGGGCCGCCTACCGCGCGGCCAAGGCGAATGGGGCCGCCGCGAACTTCATCCAGGTCGAGGTCGAGACGCTGGCCCAGCTCGAGGAAGCGCTTGCCGCCGGCGTGAAAATGGTCCTGCTCGATAACATGCCGCTGGCGCGCATCCGCGAAGCGGTGCAGCTCGCCGCCGGCCGCTGCAGCCTCGAGATTTCGGGCGGCGTCAGTTTCGAGCGCCTGCGCGTGCTGGCCGAGACCGGGGTCGACCGGATTTCCGCCGGCACCCTGGTCAAGGACCTGCGCGCCATCGACTTCTCGATGCGCTTCAATGCGGCGCCGGTCGAAAGCACGCGCGCCGCCGCGTGAAACTGTCGCGCCTGATTGCGCTGATGGTGCTGGCGCACACCGCGTTCGCCGGCGGCCGCGTCGTGCTGACCCTGTGCGCTGTCGAACTGGGCGGCACGCCGTTCGAGGTCGGGCTGGTGGTCAGCCTGCTGGCGGTGATGCCGGTATTCCTGTCGGTGCATGCCGGGCGCTGGACCGACCGCAGCGCAGTCGGCAAGCCGCTCCTGCTGGCGCTGGCCATGCTGCTGGCGGGGCTGCTGCTGGCGCCCGTGCCGCGCCTGCCCGTGCTGGGCGTGGCCGCCGTGCTGCTCGGCTGCGGCTTCATGCTGGTGCACCTCGCGGTCAACAACGCGGTCGGCAGCGGCAGCCCACACGGTGGCCCACAGCGCTACTCGATGCTGGCGCTCGGCATTTCCACCTCCACCATCCTTGGCCCCGTGATCGCCGGTCCGCTGGTCGACGCCGCCGGCCACGGCGCCGCTTTCCGTTTACTGGCCGCGCTGCCGCTGCTGGCGCTGGCCTTGCTGTGGCACGAACGTGCCGGCGCCGCGCTGGCGCCGGTGCGCGCCGTGCAGCCCACGCGGGCGCGCATGCGCGACCTGCTGCGCCACGCGCCGCTGCGCGCCGTGTTCATCGTCAGCGCCTTGCTGTCGATGGGCTGGGACCTGTTTACCTTCATGATGCCGCTGCACGGCGCGCGCATCGGTCTGTCGGCGTCGGCGATCGGGCTGGTGATGGGCGCATTCGGGGCCGGCACCTTCGCCGTGCGCCTCGCCCTGCCGGTACTCGGCCGCGCGCTCGCGCCCTGGCGCGTGCTGGCCGGCGCGCTGGCGCTGGCGGCGCTCGTGTATGCGCTGCTGCCGCTGTCGAACGCGCTGCCGGTGCTGTTGATGCTGTCGTTCGTGCTCGGCGTGGGCCTCGGTTCGGCGCTGCCGATGATCATGAGCGAACTGCAAAGCAGCGCGCCGCCCGGCCGCAGCGGCGAAGCGATCGGGGTGCGCACGATGCTGGCCAATGCCAGCCAGGCGGCCCTGCCGCTGGTGTTCGGCGCGCTCGGTGCGGCCGGGGGGACGGGATTCGTGTTCTGGGCATTGGCCACGATCCTGGCGTGCGGGATCGGGTTCGCCCTGAACCGGGCGCGCCAGGGTTTGTCTGACCAATAGTAGGGTGGGCGCCCGTGTCCACGCGTGAAGCCTGCACATTGTCAGCCTGCTTTGCGCGCCAACATGACATGACGTCCACGCGTGGGCACAGGGCGCCCACCCTTGTATCTTGGACGAGTTGGTGGTTAGCTACTACCAGCAGAGGTGAAGACCAGCTTGGGCCCACCCTTAAGGCTCGACCTTGGAAGGTAGATCAAGCCCTTCACCTCGTTCCCACACCATACCAAACACTGGACGGTAGCCAAGGGCAATGACCCTGTATGCACAAGGAGAGTGGGTGTGTTGATCGAGAACACAAGGAGAGACTATGTTTTACCTGGGTGTAGACGTTGCCAAGAAAAAGCTTGATTGCATGCTGCTCGACACCTCGAGCGGCAAGACGAAATCGAAGGTCGTTCCAAACACACTAGCTGGTTTTAAAGAGCTGCTGGAATGGCTGGAAAAGAATAAAGCCATCAATCCCCAGGTCATCATGGAACCGACGGGGATGTATCACGAAAGCGCTGCGTTGGCATTAGCCGATGCAGGCCTGGTGG
>NZ_JACYUY010000032.1 GCF_014842025.1 Massilia sp. CFBP 13721 | reverse complement strand
GTCATCAAAATAATGGCCTTGGCTGGCCAGGACTGCGCACGTCTCGATAGTGGGTTCTTTCACGTTACGTCCCTACGATTAATGTTAGCGTTGAACGAAGGGACGTAGGGTGGACGGGGGAAATCAGTCCAGTGGACTGATTTCCCGCCCACGCGTTCAACGCACGTCCGCACATCGAAACCTCAGCGCCCCGCCGGCCGCACGCGCCAGACGACGTTGCCGACATCGTCCGCCACCAGCAGCGATCCCGCCTTGTCGATGGCGACGCCCACCGGACGCCCCAGCGCGTCGCCGTTCCTGTCGACGAAACCGCTCAGCACCTCGACCGGCTTGCCGTTTGGCTTGCCGTCGGCGAAGGGTACGAATATGACGTTGTAGCCGGAGAGCGGCTTGCGGTTCCAGGAACCGTGCTGGCCGATAAACGCGCCATTGGTGAAGGCCGGCCCCAGTTGCGCACCTGCGGCAAAGGTGAGGCCCAGCGCGGCGACATGGGCGCCGAGCGCGTAATCGGGAGAGATGGCTTTGGCCACCAGTTCCGGGCGCGGCGGCTTGACGCGCGCGTCGACGTGCTGGCCATAGTAACTGTAGGGCCAGCCGTAAAAGGCGCCATCCTTGACCGAGGTGAGGTAGTCGGGCACCAGGTCGTTGCCGATTTCGTCGCGCTCGTTCACCACCGTCCACAAGGCGCCGGTCTGCGGCTCCCAGGCCAGGCCGTTGGGGTTGCGCAGGCCCGAGGCAAACAGACGCGTGGCCCCCGTGCTGGCGTCGACTTCGAGGATGGCGGCGCGGTTGATTTCGTTTTCCATGCCGTTTTCGCCGACGTTGCTGTTCGAGCCGACGGTCGCGTACAGCTTGCTCCCATCCTTGCTGGCGATGATGTTCTTGGTCCAGTGGTGGTTCAGCCCGGCCGGCAGCGGCGCCACCTTGTGCGGCGCGGCGGTGATCTCGGTCGCGCCTGGCTGGTACGGGAAGCGCACGATGGCGTCGGCATTCGCGACATATAAACTCTCGCCGACCAGCGCCATGCCGAACGGCGAATGCAGGTTCTTCAGGAACACGGTGCGGGTCTCGGCCACGCCGTCGCCATCGGCGTCGCGCAGCAGCGTGATGCGGTCGGCACTGGGCACGCCGGCACCCGCCCTTTCCATCACCTTGCCCATCACCCAGGCCTTGATGCCCGACTGCTTGGTTTGCGGCGTTTGCGGCTTGTTCGATTCGGCCACCAGCACGTCGCCGTTGGGCAGCACGTGCAGCCAGCGCGGGTGGTCCAGGCCGGATGCCAGGGCGCTCACGTCGAGGCCTTGGGCGGCCGTGGGTTTGGCGCCGTTCCAGCCTTTGGCCGGCGCGATGTCGACGGTGGGGATTAGGCTTCGCTGCGGTTCCGGCAGCACGGGCGCCGGACCGACGCCGGCGCCGCTGGGCAAACCGGACCTGCCGGCGCACCCGGCAAGCGTGAGCAGCACGGCGGCGGCGAGGATGGAGGACGAACAAGGACGCATGGTGTCTCCTGGTACGGAATCGGTCGGCGGTATCAACCAATTCTAGCAAAAACGGTAATACCGTTTCGCCCGATTCCGTACCACATCACCTCTACAGCAGTTCCCTGCTCAGGCGGGCGTATGCGCCTCCTCGATCTCGGCTGGCGCGCTGCCGGCCCGTGCGCTGCGCGTGCCCGCGAACCTGCGCCGCGCGTACCCGATCAGGCCCGGCAGTTGCAGCAGCACCAGCAGCCCGAAGCCGACCTGGTAGGCGACGGCCGGATAACGCCCGCCGCCGTCCGGTTGCCACAGGCCGACCACCAGACCGAATCCGGCCTGCACCAGGAAAGCGCCGACAAAAATCAGCAAGTTCAGGCAGGTCGCGGCGCGCCCGGTCAGTTCGCGCGGCATGCTTTGGGCGACGATCGCATATTCGATGCCGGTGATCGTGCCTACCAGCGTGAACAGCACCGACAGCAGCTGGAAGCTCGGCTTGTAGCCAAACACGAAGGCGACCTGCACCAGCACGAACAGGGCGATGCCGGCGCCCGCCACCTCCAGCGGCGCCACGCCGCGCTTGCCCGCCCACTCGGTGATCATGCCCACCGCGATGGCGCCGAAAATCACCGCCGCCATGCTCAGGTACAGCAGGTAGGCGACGGCATCGTCCGGAAAGCGCGCCACGTCCGACAGCCAGCGTCCGATCCACAAACCCTGGATGCCGAAGAAGATCGCATGCGGCAGCAGGATCAGCGAGGTCGTCGCGCGAAATGCCGGCGTGCGGTATACGCTCAGGATCGAAGCCAGCATCGGCGAGCGCGCCCCAGGAGGCGGCGCGGCGCTGCGCGGAGAGAACAGCCAGATCAGGGCGCCGCTGGCGGCAATCAATGCGGCCAGCAGCACGAACAGGCCGCGCCAGTCGGTGTGTTCGAGCACCAGGCGCACCGGCATGGTGGACGACGCCGCACCGAGGCCGCCGATCGCGATCAGGTAGCCGTGCACCGAGGGGAGCTTGCCGGGCGCGATCCAGGTCGAGATGGCTTTCACCGCCGACATGAAGCAGCCGCCCAGGCCGCAGCCCATGATGGCACGCGCCAGCACCAGCTGGCCGAAGCCCTGCCCGCGCGCGAACAACAGCGCCCCGATCGCCGCCAGCAGCATCAGCACCAGCTGCACCTTGCGCGGCCCGTAGCGGTCGAGCGCAATCCCGACCGGCAGCTGCACCAGCGCGAAGGCAAAGAAAAAGGCGCTGGTGAGCAGGCCCAACTGGCCCGGCGTGAGCGCGAGCGAGCCGACCAGGTTCGGGGCCAGCACGGCGTTCACGTTGCGCAGCAGCGAGGACAGGTAGTGTCCCAGCGCGAACGGCAGGAACACGTAGAAGAAAACCGCCACGCTTGACAGGCGTGGCGAGCTCTGGTCACCCATGGCGGGTCCGGGTCCAGACTGGATCAGGCTGCGCTGGGCTGGCTGTCGCTGGCGCGGCGGTCGTGCGACGCCTGCACGATCGGGATCACGCGCCCGGCCGGCACATGCAGGCCGGCGTCGCCCGCCTCTTCTTCAAAGAAGAATTTCTTGCGCCCGAACGCCGGCTTCAGGTGGTCGAGCCAGGTGGCGTCGGAATCGTACTTTGCGAAGAAGGGTTTGCGCACCCATTCCGGATTGCGCGCCTGCAGGAACTGCAGCGCGAACAGCTTTTCGCCGTTGATCGTCACCACGCCGTCGATCACGACCTTGCCGGGGAAAGCGCTCATCGACGGGCCGCGCACGGTACGCGACAAGCCGGAGACCATCGAATACGCCTGCTGGAAGATCTCGTGGGCTTTCGCCAGCGGCAGCGAAAAATATTCGCTCGGGCCGGTATCGCGCTCGACGAACATGTAATACGGGATCGCGCCCAGGCGCACGCCGGTGGTCCACAGCTCGGCCCAGCTTTTCGGGTCTTCGTTGATGTGGCGGATCAGCGGGCCCTGCATGCGCAGCGTGGCGCCGGTGCCCACGATGCGCTTCACCGCCTGCTGGGCGATCGGGCTGCGCAACTCGACCGCATGGTTGTAGTGGCCCATGATAGCGAGGTTCTTGCCGGCCTTGACGACCCGTTCGAACAGGCGCATCAGGTCATCGGAATCCTTGTCGGAGACATAGCGCTGCGGCCAGTAGGCGACCGACTTGGTGCCGATGCGGATGTTCTGGATGTGGGCCAGTTCCGGCGCCAGCAGGGGTTCGAGGAACTCGGTGAGCGAGCGCGTATTCATGATCATCGGGTCGCCGCCGGTGATCAGGACGTCGGTGACGTCCGGGTGCGTTTTGAGGTAAGCCACCAGTTCCGAACATTCGCGCGCGTCGAACTTCATGTCGTCCATGCCGACGAATTGCGGCCAGCGGAAGCAGAAAGTGCAGTAGGCGTGGCAGGTCTGGCCCGAGCTCGGGAAGAACAGCACCGTCTCCTTGTATTTGTGCTGCAGCCCCTTCAATGGCGCATCGTTCACGCGCGGCACGTTGTGGGTCATCTGGCCGGCCGGATGCGGGTTCATGCGCATGCGGATCTGGTGCACCAGTTTCGCGGTGGCGGCGTCATCCTTTTTATGCAGCACCAGGTCGCGCAGCTGCTCGTATTCGCGCGCGGGGAGCATGTCGCGGTGCGGGAAGGTGAGGCGGAAGATCGGATCATCGGGAATCTTGTCCCAGTCGATCAGCTGGTCGAGCACGTACTCGTTGACGCGAAACGGCAGCACGTGGGACACGACCTGGGTTGCTTCCTGCAACTCGGGACTCATCCATTTCCATTGGCGTGCGAGCGCGATGGTCTGGCGCGTGTACGGCTTGAACTTGGCGGGCGTCGTTTCGATGGTCACGGCATGCTCCTGAAGAGGAAAGATGGTGGGGACCTTGGGCGAATTCTTGAGTAAGAAATTGCCGGCGGGAATTCATCTTAGGAGGCGTGCAGCACGGAAACATTGCAACCAATCAATTAAATTTGCATAAAATTGCTCGCATGCACGGAATGTTTGCTTCACGACATGTGGCGCCATATTCCCACTGGCCCCGTCGATTTGCGTCACCGCAAATTGCCTATAAGAAGTGCAGCGTACATTTCTCAATGCACTTAGGAAAGTTCCTCCCAGATGTCTTCCCCGAAAGGATAGTTCCCATGAAGCTGATTGCCACTGCCACCGCCCTGTGCCTCGGACTCGCCTGCTCCGGTGCATTGGCCAACGAACCCACTGCCAAGGATGCGATCGCGATGGCCGAACGGGGCGCCGCCCTGATCAAGGCCAAGGGCAAGGATGAGATGATGAAGCGCATCAATGCCAAGGATCCGGATTTCGTCCAGGGCGAACTGTATGTCGACTTGCGCGACGTCAAGACCGGCATCGTGCTGGCGCACCCCTACAACCCCTCGATCGTCGGCAAGGACCTGACCGACGTGCCGGACGCGAATGGCAAGAAATACCGCCGCGAGATCATCGAGCTGGCCGCCGCCAAGGGCAAGGGCTGGGTCGATTACCAGTACAAGAACCCGACCAGCGGCAAGATCGAGCCAAAGACCACGTACATCCTGCTGGTCGACGGCGTGGTGCTCGAGGCGGGCATCTACAAGAAATAAGCGCAGTGCGACCCGGGGCGGCTTTGGCCGCCCTCTTTATTTGTAGCGGAGGAAAGCATGCTGAAAAAACTACGGATTGGCCCGAAGCTGTTGCTGGCGCCGGGATTGGTGCTGGTGCTGCTGACGCTGCTGTCCGGCGGCGCCTATTACGGCATGGTGCGCCAGCATGCCTCTCTCGAGAACATGGTGCAGGTGCGCGCGGCGCGCCTGCAGGATACGGCCGACGTCGCCGGCGACGCCAAGCATGCGCACGCCAACATCTACCAGCTGCTGGCCTGGATCAGCGGCAGCTTCGCCAAGGAGCGGCTCGACGGCCTGGTCAAGGACATCAACAACAAGCACGCCGACATCAAGACCCGCCTGGACGCACTGGCGAAGGTCGCCGACCCGGCCGAACGCAAGCTGATCGACGCCTCCGCCACGGCGCTGGCCGCCTACCGCAAGGCGGTACTCGAGACCATCGAGATGGCGCAGGTCGATCAGTCGATCGCCACCAATTCGATGCAGAAGGCGGAAAAGGATTTCGGCGGTTTGAATACCCAGCTGGCGCAGCTGGCGGCGCTCGAAACCCAGCTGAGCGAAGGAGCCTATGCCGCCGCCGGCGCCGAGTTCCGCATGCTGGGCGTGACGATGGCGGTGCTGGTGCTGCTGTCGATCGCCCTCTCGCTGACGGTCACGATGCTGGTGCGGCGCGCCATGCTGCAGGATATCCGCGCCATCTCGGACGTGGTCAATGAACTGGCCGAAGGCCGCCTCGCCGGCGCCACCGGCAGCACGGGCCGCGACGAGATCGCCGACACCTCGCGCGCGCTCGACCATACCATCGGCACCCTGAACACGACCCTGCACGCGATATTGACCTCGGTGCGCTCGATCGACACCGCCTCGAAGGAAATCGCCACCGGCAACCTCGACCTCTCGACCCGCACCGAAATGCAGGCCGGCTCGCTCGAACAGACCGCCAGCGCGATGGAAACGCTGACCGTGGCGGTGAAGGACAACGCGCACAACGCGCGCCTGGCGACCGACCTCGCCGCGGAAGCGGCGCGCCTGGCCAGCCACGGCGGCCAGGCAGTCGACCGCGCGGTGACGACGATGGAATCGATCCGCGCCAGCTCGCGCAAGATCGTCGAGATCATCGGCGTCATCGACGGCATCTCGTTCCAGACGAATATCCTGGCCCTGAACGCGGCGGTCGAAGCGGCGCGCGCCGGCGAACAGGGGCGCGGCTTCGCGGTGGTGGCCTCCGAGGTGCGCACGCTGGCGCAACGCTCGGCGGCGGCGGCCAAGGAAATCAAGGCGCTGATTGCCGATTCGGTCGCCATCATCGACGGCGGCGCGGCCTCCGTCAACGAAGCGGGCAGCAGCATGGGCCACATCGTCGCCTCCGTAAAACAGGTGAACGACATCATCGAGCGCATCAGCGTCGCCAGCACCGAACAGGCCGAGGGCATCGCCGAAGTCAATCACGCGGTCGGGCAGATGGACGACATGACCCAGCAGAACGCGGCCCTGGTCGAACAGGCGGCAGCCGCCGCCGAAAGCCTGCACGAGCAGACCGTGAACCTGGCGCGCGCCGTGTCGGTATTCCAGATCGACGGCATCGAACCGCTGGCCGAGGCCAATACGGTGGACGAGCGGGCCGAGTTCCAGGACCCGCGCGAGCGGCGCGCCCCGGGCAGCCCGATGCGCAACGCGATGAGAGATGCGCCGCCGGCGCTGGCGCTTGCCGCCAGCGCCGGCCGCTTCAACAAGGTCAGCGGAACGGACGGCTGACGAAACGCGAGCCGGACAGGCCGAAGCGCCAGGGCACGTCCATCGCCTTGGAGATGCCGATGCGCGGGCCGGCCACGATCTCGAGTCCCGCCGGCGCCGCTTCCAGCACGAACGGCGGCTGCGCCAGCGACGTACCGTTAAAGGCGCGCGTCACCGCCAGCGCCTGGCACAACTTACCGGGGCCGGAACACAGCGCCGCGGCGTCCTCGGCGTCGCGACGCTGGCGCATGACATCCAGTCCGGCCAGCGGCTCGATCGCACGGATCAGCACCCCGGCGCCGTGCCCCTCCTCACGGCAGACGAAATTCAGGCACCAGTGGATGCCATAGGAGCGGTAGACATAGCAATGCGCCGGCGGCCCGAACATGGCGGCGTTGCGTTCGGTGGGACCGGAAAAGGCATGCGAGGCCGGATCTTCGCGGTCGTAGGCTTCGGTTTCGACGATGCGCCCGCCAACGCCGTCGACCAGGACTACGACCCCGATCAGTTGGCGTGCGACCACGTCGCTCGGTGCGTAAAAATCGATTCCTGCAAGATGTGCTGGGTTCATGCGGGCGATTTTAGGCGTTTCAACAACAACGCTCTGTCCGTTTTGCCACACAAGCACCGAGCCAATGCAGCATGTTGCTGCAATGAAATGCTGCATCGTTTATAGTGGCGGACTCCGCTTTATTGCCCGCAAGCATTCCTCCTCCATGAATACAGTTGCCGCCAAAGCAATGCCACTGCGCGCCGCGCCTGTAGCCGCATCTGCCAGCGCTGTCGCCGACCCCGTCGACGCGCTGATCAAGTCGATCCGCATTCCGCCGCGCCCCAGCCTGCTGGCCGACCTGCAAGCCGAACTGGCGTCCAGCGATCCGTCGCCCGAGCGCATCGGCCGCATTGTCGCAGCCGACGTCGGCATGGCCGGCGCCTTGCTGAAGCTGGCCAATTCCTCCCTGTTCGGCGGGCGCCGCGCCAAGTCGATCGAGCAGGCCATCCTGTTCCTCGGCATCAACCAGGTGGCGGCGCTGATGACCGGCCTGCTGGCGCGCCAGGCGATTCCCGTGCAAAGTGCCGCCCTGGCCAATTTCTGGGACGTCTCGACCAAACGTTCGCACGCGATGGTGTTCCTGTCGCGCCGCCTGCGCATCGGCGCGCCCGACATCGCGCACACCTTCGGCCTGTTCTGCGATACCGGGATGCCGCTGCTGGTCCAGCGCTTCCCGGACTACGAGGCCACCTTCCTCGACGCCGGCGCCGAAGAGCATCGTCCGTTCACCGCGCTCGAGGACGAACGCCACCACACCAATCACGCGGCGGTCGGCACCCTGCTGGCGCGTAACTGGGGTTTGTCGGGCGAGGTGGCGTGGGCGATCCTGCACCACCACGACTACAGCGTGCTGGACGACGAACACACCGACGACGCGGTGCGCTCGCTGGTCGCCCTGTCGCTGCTGGCCGAGCGCGCGCTGCGCCGCTACCAGGGCCACGCCGGCTCGCCCGAATGGAACAAGGGCGGCGCGCGCGCCTGCGCCTATCTGTCGCTCGACGAGATCGAGGTGGACGAACTGCTGGACGAACTGGAAGAAGCGCTGCACGACGACTAGTCTTTGACAGCCAGCCCGGGCGGGAAGATACTGAAATATCGCTACCGGCTTGGGAGGCATGATGAAAACCTGGATCCTGTCGCTGCTCCTCGTGTTGTCCGGCTGTGCCCATGAGGTCCGGGATCCGGCGGCCGCGAGCCGGGTCGCCGCCCTGTTCGATGACGCCGCCTTTCCGCGACCGGCAACGCGCATCGATGCCGATGGCCTGTTCGCGCTCAGTCCCCAGATGCGGCGCCACCTGGGCAGCACGCAGTTTCGCACGCTCCTGCGCGAATACGGTCCGGCCTCCGGCCTGCTGCGCGCGCTGTACGACCGCGGCGAACTGGCGCTCGACTACGATGCGACCTATACCGGAACCGCCGCCGAAACCTATGCGGCGCGCAAGGGCAACTGCCTGTCGCTGGTCATCATGACCGCCGCCTTTGCCCGTGAACTGGGCATGAACGTGCGCTTCCAGGAGGTGCAGATCGAAGATACCTGGAGCCGTGACCGTGCACTCTATCTCGTCAGCTCGCACGTCAACCTGAGCCTGGCGCCGCGTGGGCCGCGCGCCGAGATCGAGACCACGCCCTCGCTGACCGTCGATTTCGTGCAGCTGCCGCCGAACGCCAGCGAGCGCGTGCGCTTTCTCGACGAAGCCGATATCGTGGCGCGCTACATGAACAACCGCGCAGCCGAAGAGCTGGTGCAGGGCCGCCATGCCGAGGCCTACTGGTGGGCGCGCGGCGCGCTCCTGCAAAAGCCGACGCTGACTTCCGCACTCAATACGCTGGCCGTCGTCTACCAGCGCAGCGGGCAGCCGCTGCTGGCCGAACGGGTGTACCGCGCGGCGCTGGCGCGCGAGCCGGACAGCCTGATCCTGATGCAGAACCTGGCCCCCCTGCTGGCCGAAAACGGCAAGCCCGCCGAAGCCGAAGCGCTGGCGCAGCGCCAGGCGCAGCTGTATCCGGCCCCGCCCTACCATTATTTCAACGAGGCGATGACGGCGTACCGTGCAGGCGACTTCGCCGCGGCGCGCAAGCTGTTCGCGCGCGAAGTGGCACGCGCACCGTATAACGACGAGTTCCATTTCTGGCTCGGCATCGCCAACCTGCAGTTGGGGGAATGGAACAGCGCGGAAAAGCAGCTGGCACTGGCGCGCGACAACAGCGTGCGTGCCGACGCGCGCGAGCGCTATTCGGCCAAGCTGGGGCATTTGCGCGCCATGGCGGCCGGGACGCAGCGTCGGTAAAACGGTGGGGATGGTACAGGAAGAGGAATCGGCGTGGCGTTGCGCCACCGGAGAAATGCGGGCGCAGCCAGGTGGCTGCGCCGGGATGATACCGTTGCCGGCCGCGATGGCGTCAATGCGCACACCGTGGCCGGCAACATGAACTGCTTAGCGGCGCCCGCTTAGCGGCGGCGCTGGAAGCCGCCCGGGCGTGGCGCCGGTGCGCCGCGCGTTTCGATGTGACGGAACACGATACGGCCCTTGTTCAGGTCGTACGGCGACAGTTCCAGCGTCACCTTGTCGCCCGCCAGGATGCGGATGTGGTTCTTCTTCATCCGGCCCGAGGTGTAGGCGACGAGCTTGTGGCCGTTGTCGAGGTCGACGCGGAAGCGCAGTTCAGGCAGCACTTCGGTGACGAGGCCATTCATTTCGATGAGTTCTTCTTTTGCCATGTTGTTCTTCCTTTGAAGGTTGGTGCGAGCTGGCGCAAGACGACGGCGCCGCGACGATGCTGCTGCTCGATGCCAGTGCCCGCGGGTGACTGGATCGGCTTGAAAAAAGTGAATGGGCCGCGATCTGGCGGATAGTGACGGCGGCGGCTTCGATCCGGGACTGCAGCCGGACGCCGACCTGCACGGTGATAGAAAAAAAAGCCCGCACGGTGCGAGCTTCGTTTCAATGGTTTTTCAATGCTTGTATCGCTGCTCCAGCCGATGCTATTTGCAAGGTGCGGAGCCCTGGACGCCCATGCTATCTGCGTGGTGCCCCCATCGGTGTAAGTCGACCAATGTATCTCGAATCAATCCCGCCTGGCTGGTCGCTGGCGACGTTACACACATCGCGTTGCGGGCCTAGAGGGGATGTCGTCAAGGCCTATATACCCTCACGACTGAAACCAGTGTACCACGGAACGACATAGCGCGTATGGACCGGCTCAGAATTGTCCGCCTGCAACAACAAGTCGGTGCAGGCTGGTTACAGCAGGGAGCCCTGCTCGGGCGCCGCTCGCGCCGGCCCGCCCTCTTCCACCAGCTGCCGCCACACCTGCAACTTCTGTTCGAAGCTCATTGCCATGTGCGCCGGTGAACTCGACGGCAGCACCACCGTGCGATAGCCGGCATCCTGGAACTGCGGCGCGAATTTTCCGGACGCTTGCCCATTGAAGCCGACCGTTTGCAGTTCCGGACACAGCATGTGCAGGCGCGCGAAATCGTTGGCGGCGGGTTTGCGGATGGCGGAATCGAGGCTGCCCTCGCGCTCGCAGGCGCCGAGCACGTCCCACAGGCCGATGCGGTGCGCCAGCAGGCGCGGCAAACGTTCGGCATATGGCAGCGCGGCCAGGTCTTCGTCGACCAGTGCCGAGACCAGGCGCCAGAATTGATTGCGCGGGTGCGCGTAATACTGGGCGGCGGCGAGCGACTGGGCGCCGGGGAAACTGCCAAGGATGAGGATGCGGATGCCGGGGTCGAGCACCGGCGCGAGGCCGGTCAGCAGCACGGAGTCGGGAGGTGCAGGCGTGGTCATGCGAAGATTGTAGCCCTGCCCGTCTCGCCGGGCCGCACATAAAAAACCGGCGGACCACGCCTGGTCCGCCGCAAGGGGTTACACGGAAGTTTTTAACGTACGGCCAGCGGCGCGGCTGCCGGCACGGGTGCATCCCAGCCGCCGCCGAGCGCGCGGATCAGCGCGACCGTCGTCATGGCCTGGTTGCCGCGCAGCTGGGCCGCGCTGCGCTCGCTGGCGGCGAGATTACGTTGGGCGTCGAGCAGGTCGAGGTAGCTGGAGCGGCCGGCGTCGTAGAGCTTTTGCGCCAGTTCGACCGAGCGGCGCGCCGAGCGCACCGCGTCGTCGACTTGTTCTCCCTGGGCGGCGAGGATGCGCACGCCGGCCAGGTTGTCCTCGACTTCGGCGAACGCCGCCAATACGCGTTCGCGATACGCCCCCACCGATTCCTCCAGCGCCGCCTCGCTGCGCGTCACGTTCGCCCGGTTGCGGCCGCCGTCGATGACGGGCAAGGACAGCAGCGCGCCCAGCACCCAGGAGCGGCTACTCCATTTGAATGCTTCGGCCATCGTGCCGCCGACGCCGCCACCGGCCGCATCGATGGTCAAGGCCGGAAACATCGCCGCGCGCGCCACGCCGATGCGGGCATTCGCCGCTTCCATCGCGCGCTGGGCGGCGGCGATGTCGGGGCGCCGCTCCAGCAAGGTGGACGGCAGGCCGGCGGGAATCGCGGGCAAGGCCAGCCCTTCCGGCAAGGGACTGGTGACGGCGGTGAAGCGCGCCGCCGGGCGGCCCAACAGCACGGCCAGTGCGTGTTCGGCATTCGTGCGTTGCCGCTGCAGGCCGATCGCTTCGGCGCGCGTGGCCGACAGTTCGGTGCGGGCGCGGGTCAGGTCGAATTCGCCGATGTCGCCCAGGTCGAACCGGCGCTGGTTGACGCGCACGCTTTCGGCGCGCAGGCGCACGGCGGCGTCCACCGTCGCCAGTTCGGCGTCGAGCGCCTGCAGGCGGAACCAGGTCTGCGCCACGTCCGCCTGCAGCGACAGCAGCACCGAGCGGTAGGTTGCTTCGACGGCGCCGGCATCCCGGCGCGCCGCTTCGATATTCGCACTGACGCGGCCGAACAGGTCGACCTCGTAACTGGCGCTCAGGCTGGCGCTATAACTGTTCTGCGGCGCGACCGGGCTGCCCTGCGGCAGGTTGAGGTCGAGCGGCGCCGGGCGGGCGCGCTGGGCCTGGACGCCGAGTCCGACCTGGGGAATGCGGTCGGCCTGGGCAATGCCCGCAATCGCCCGCGCCTGCTTCACGCGCGCCGCGGCGACGGCCAGGCTGGCGTTGTTACGGGCCGCTTCGTCCACCAGTTCCGTCAGGCGCGGGTCCTGGAAGGCGAGCCACCATGCGCCGCGCGGCTGCTGCTCGGCCGGGCGCGCCTGGGTCCAGCGGCTGCCGTCGGCGGCGGTCTGGATGACGCTCGTCTCCTTGAACGCGGCCGGGGTGTCGATGGCCGGTTGCTTGAATGCGGGCGCCGCGCAGGCGCTCAGCAACAGTGCCGCCACCAGTGGAGCGATACCTCTTGCAATCATGGTTTTCATTGTGCGACTCCTTCCACTGCAAACACCGGAGGGGTCGCAGCTTGTTTCTCGAAACGTTTGGCAAAGGTACGCAGCAGGACGTAGAACAGCGGCGTCAGGAACAGGCCGAAGAAGGTCACGCCCAGCATGCCGGCGAATACCGCCACCCCCATCGCATGGCGCATCTCGGCGCCGGCGCCACTGGAGAACACGAGCGGCACCACGCCCATGATGAAGGCGATCGAGGTCATCAGGATCGGACGCAGGCGCAGGCGGCTCGCTTCCAGCGCCGCATCGATCACGCTGCGGCCGTGGTGCTCGAGTTCGCGGGCGAATTCCACGATCAGGATCGCATTCTTCGAGGCCAGCCCCACCAGCACGAACAGCGCAATCTGCGTGAAGATGTTGTTGTCGCCGCCGGTGAGTTTCACGCCCAGCAGCGCGCACAGGATCGACATCGGCACGATCAGGATCACGGCCAGCGGCAGGGTCCAGCTTTCGTACTGGGCGGCGAGCACCAGGAACACCAGCAGCACGCACAGCGGGAAGACATAGACCATGGTGTTCCCGGACAGGATGTCCTGGTAGGTCAGGTCGGTCCACTCATACGCGATCCCTTTCGGCAGCGTCTCCTGCGCGATTTTCTCGAAAATGGCCTGCGCCTGGCCCGACGAGACGCCGGCCGCCGGAGCGCCGTTCATGTCGGCCGTCACATAGGCGTTGTAGCGCTGCACGCGGTCCGGGCCATAGCTGTCCTTTACCTGCATCAGCGACGACAGCGGAATCATCTCGCCTTTCAGGTTACGCACCTTCAGCTGGGAGATCTGCTGCGGCTGCGAACGGAACTGGGCGTCCGCCTGCACCCGCACCTGGTAAGTCCTGCCGAACTGGTTGAAATCGTTCACATACAGCGAGCCGAGATTCACCTGCAAGGTCTGGTAAATCGTTTGCAGCGGCACGCCGAGCTGCTTGGCCTTTACCCGGTCGACGTCGGCGAACAGTTGCGGCACGTTGATCTGGTAGCTCGAGAACACACCCTGCAAGCGTGGATCGGCCCAGGCCTTGGCCTGCATCGCCTGCGCCGCCTTGTACAGCGCGTCGTAGCCGAGGTTGCCGCGGTCTTCCAGCATCATCTTGAAGCCACCCGTCGTGCCGAGGCCGTTCACCGGCGGTGGCGGCAGCACCATCACGAAGGCGTCTTCGACCGCGCCCATGCGCTTGTTGATTTCGGCAGCGATGGCTTCGGCCGACTGCTCCTTGCCGCGCCGTTCGCTGAACGGTTTCAGGCCGGTGAAGACGATGCCGGCGTTCGGCGCATTGGTGAAGCCGTTGATCGACAGGCCGGGGAAGGCGATCGACGATTCGACACCCGGGATCTCGGTGGCGATCGCTGACATGCGCCGGATGACGGCGTCGGTACGGTCGAGCGAGGCGGCGTCGGGCAGCTGGGCAAAGCCGATCAGATAGGCCTTGTCCTGCTGCGGCACGAAGCCCGGCGGCACCACCTTGAACATGAACACGGCGCCCACGCCCAGCAGCGCATACACGGCCAGGGACAAGGTCTTGCGGCGCAGGACCGTCTGCACACCGCCCTCATAACGGTGCGAAGCGCGCCCGAAGAAGCGGTTGAAGGCGGCGAAGAAGCGCCCGAACACGGTGTCGATGGCGCGCGTGACGCGGTCCTTCGGCGCATCGTGGGCTTTCAGCAGCGCCGCCGACAGCGCCGGCGCCAGCGTCAGCGAGGCAAAGGCCGAGATCACGGTGGAGATCGCAATCGTCAGCGCGAACTGGCGATAGAACTGGCCGGTCAGGCCCGCCACAAAGGCGATCGGCACGAACACGGCGCACAGCACCAGGGCAATCGCGATGATCGGGCCGGACACTTCCTTCATCGCCTGGATGGTCGCATCGTGCGGGTTCAGGCCATTCGTGATGTTGCGCTCGACGTTCTCGACCACGACGATGGCGTCGTCGACCACGATACCGATCGCCAGTACCAGCCCGAACAGCGACAGGGTATTGATCGAAAAGCCGAACATCAGCATCACGGCAAAGGTGCCGACCACCGACACCGGCACCGCCAGCAATGGGATGATCGAAGCGCGCCAGCTTTGCAGGAACACGATCACGACGATCGCCACCAGCACGATCGCTTCGAACAGGGTTTTAATCACGGAGTCGATCGACTCGCGCACGAATTGGGTTGGGTCGTACACAATGCTGTATTCGACACCTTCCGGAAACTCTTCCGACAGCTCGGCCATGGTGGCGCGCACGTCCGTCGACAGTTGCAATGCATTGGCGTTGGGTGCCTCGAAGATCGGGATCGCGACCGCCGACTTGTTGTTCAGGAGCGAGCGCAGCGCATACGAATTCGAGCCCATCTCCAGGCGCGCCACGTCTTTTAATAATGTGGTCGAGCCGTCTTCGCCAGTCTTGACGATGATGGCGCCGAACTCCTCGACGCTCGACAGGCGGCCTTGCGTATTCACGGTCAGCTGGAATTCGGCGCCCTTGGCCGGACCCTGGCCGACGACGCCGGCCGCCACCTGCACGTTCTGCTCGCGGATCGCATCGACGATGTCGCCCGCCACCAGGCCGCGCTGCGCCACCTTTTGCGGGTCGAGCCAGACGCGCATCGCGTAGTCGCCGGAGCCGAACAGCTGCACTTCGCCCATGCCCTCGATGCGCGCCAGGCGGTCCTTGATGTTCAGGGTCGCGTAGTTGCGCAGATAGAGGTCGTCGTAGCGGCCGTCCGGGGAATTCAGGTGCACCACCATCGTCAGGTTGGGCGAACTTTTTACCGTGGTGACGCCGATCTGGCGCACCTCTTCCGGCAGGCGCGGCAGCGCGCGCTGGACGCGGTTCTGCACCTGCGTCTCCGCCTGTTCGACATTCGTGCCGATGGCGAAGGTAACAGTGAGCATCAGCGCGCCGTCGGACGTGTTTTGCGAGGACATGTAGAGCATGTTCTCGACGCCGTTGATCTGCTCTTCCAGCGGCGCGGCCACCGTTTCGGCGATCACCTTCGGATTGGCGCCCGGGTACTGGGCGCGCACCACGATCGAGGGTGGCACCACGTCCGGGTATTCGGAAATCGGCAACTGGAAGATGGCGATCAGGCCGGAGACGAAAATCAGTACCGACAGCACGACGGCGAAGATCGGTTTGTCGACAAAGAAGCGGGAGAAGTTCATGGCTTACTCCTTGATGTTCGCGGCGAGCGCCAGCGGCGCGGCATCCGTCATCGGGACGATCTGGGGCGCTACCGGCGCACCGGGGCGCACGCGCTGCAAGCCGTTGACGACGATCTTCTCTCCCGCTTTTACGCCGCTGCGCACCACGCGCAAGCCGTCGACCACGGGGCCCAGGGTGACCTGGCGGTATTCGGCCTTGCCCTCCTTGTCGACCACGAACACGAACTTGCGGCTCTGGTCGGTGCTGACCGCGCGCTCGTTGATCAACACGGCGTTGCGGCTGTCGGCCGCGCCCAGCTGGACCCGTGCGAACAGGCCCGGCACCAGGGCGCCATCGCGGTTCTCGAAGGTGGCGCGCATGCGCACGCTGCCGGTACGGGCGTCGAGCTGGTTGTCGACGAATTCGAGTTTGCCCTCGTGCGGGAAGCCTTCTTCGTTGGCCAGGCCGACGCGCACCGCCACCGGGGCGCCATCGCGCGCCTTGGCGCCGACGCGCAGGTAGGTGTCTTCGTCGCCGTCGAAGCTGGCGTAGATGCGTTCGAGCGAGACCACGGACGTGAGCAGCGCGGTCGGGTCGACCAGGTTGCCGAGGGTGATCTCGGCTTTCGAGACGCGGCCATCGATCGGCGAGACGACGCGGGTATAGGCCAGGTTCAGGCGCGCCGCTTCGTACTGCGCTTGCGCGGCGGCGGCGCTGGCGTCGAGTTCCTTCTGGCTAGCGGCGGCTTCGTCGAATTCGCGGCGGGCGATCGCCTTGTCCGCCATCAGGCTCTCGGCGCGCGCCAGTTCGCGTTTGGCGAGATCGGCCTTGGCGCGCGCCGAGGCGGCGGCGGCCTGGGCACGCGTTGCTTCGGCCTGGTACGGACGCGGGTCCACCACGAACAGGACGTCGCCTTTTTTCACTTCGCCGCCAGGCTTGAAATTGACCGCGGTGATGAAGCCGCTGACGCGCGAACGGATTTCGACGCGCTCGACCGCTTCCAGGCGGCCGGAAAATTCCTGGGTTTCGGCGACCGGCTTTTCGAGCACGATGGCAGCCGACACCGGTGGTGCGGCGGGAGCGCCTGGTGCCGCGGTTTTGCCGGTGGCGTCGTCGCAGCCGGCCAGCGTGACAGAGGCAAGTCCGGCAACAGCCAGTGCGGCCAGCAGCGGCTTGGTGGCGCTGGTGAGTTGTATCAGCTTTCTCATGTTGATTCCTTTTTCTTGTGAGAATGTTAAAAAGCAGGCGACACCGGTCCCGCCCGTGCCATCTATGCAAAGCGCAGGAAAAAGCGGGCCCCGCCGCACCGAAAATGGTGCGGTTGTCCGTTCAGTTCAGTTATAGAAGCGAGGTAAGTGCTGACTTAGCCTGGAAGGGCCCCCTGCCCTTCGAGATCGGCAATGAAGGCGGCGATTTCGGCCAGTGCCGGCCGTTCGCAGGCGCACTCGTTGCGCTCGTCCGCTTGCGGCGTGGGCAGCATGCGGCGCACGGTGGCCTGGACACCGAAGCTGGCCAGTTTGGCGCCATAGGCTTCGGCTTCGTCGCGCAAGGGGTCGTCCTCGGCGGAGAGAATCAGGGCCGGCGGCAGGTTTTTCAGGCGGCTCGATTGCAGGGGCGACGCGTACGGGTGGGTACGGTCCGCCGCGTTGGGCAGGTAGCCGCGGTAGGCGGCGGCGCAGCCATCGGCCAGCTTTTCGCGGTCGGGGCAGTTCGGCATTTCGCGCATCGAGCAGGTCGACAGGCCGGGGTCGAGCATCGGCATGATCAGGATCTGGCCGGCCAGTTTCGGTGCGCCGCGGTCGCGCGACATCAGGGCGCAGACGGCGGCGAGATTGGCGCCGGCCTCGATGCCGGCCACCAGCAGATGCTTGCCATTCCAGCCGAGTTTGGTCTTGTTCTTTTTCGCCCACAGCAGCACGGCGTGGGCATCCTCGACCGCGGCCGGGAACGGGCGCACGGTGGCCAGCGTGTAGTTCGATGCCAGCACCACCGGCGTGTGGCTGACGCCGGCCAGGTGGCGCAGGAAGCTGTCGGAGTCGTCGAGATTGTCGGTGACGAAACCGCCCGGCGGGAAGAACACGACCAGGGTGTCGCGCTTGCCCTTCTGGCCGGTGGCGTACAGGCGCGCCCGCAACGGACCCTGCTCGCCGCTCACTTCCAGGTCACGCACGCGCACGTCGTCGTTGATCGCATTGAAGCTGTCGAGGCGGTCGTTCATCGCGCCACCTCGGTGGAGACGGCAGCCAAGCTTGTCGGCACCTGGTCGGGGCAGATCGTCTCGACCATGACCGTGGACAGCGCATGCACGCCGCGCGCCTCGGCGCCTGCCGCCTGCGCATAGGCGCCGCTGCCGACCACGCCGGCCATGGCGAAGGTGCCGATTGCCAGTGCGCTTAACGCCACGATGTTGTCCCGCATGTTCTGCAGTTTCATGATCCTGCTCCCGCCCGCCAAAAAGTTTTACTCCAATACGTACACTATAGCCATCCACCAGAACCTGATAAAGATGGCAATCGCGAATCCATTGTTCGCCAATCGCGAACAATACGCTTAAAATTACATTAAATCGGGGATCTGGAGGAAGTAATGAACAAGCTGCAAGCCATGGAAGTGTTCGTCCAGGTCGTGGACAACGGCAGTTTTACGCGCGCCGCCGAGCTGCTCGACCTGCCCAAGGCAAGCGTATCGACCCTGGTGCAGGCATTGGAAAGCTCGCTCTCGGCCAAGCTGCTGCACCGCACGACGCGGCAGGTGACGGTGACCTCGGACGGCGCCGCCTATTACGAACGCTGCGTGCGCATCCTGGCCGACGTGCGCGATGCCGAGGAATCGCTGTCGCGCATGCGCATCAATCCGAGCGGGCGCCTGCGCGTGGACACCCCGACCGGGCTGGCCAGCGAAATCCTGATTCCGGCACTGCCCGGCTTTTTCGAGCGCTATCCCGACATCATGCTCGAACTGGGCAGTACCGACCGTCCGGTCGACCTGGTCGAGGAAGGCATCGACTGCGCGGTGCGTGGCGGACCGCTGTTCGATACCAGCCTGATCGCGCGGCGCGTCGGCATCATCCATTTCGTCACCGCCGCCGCGCCCTCCTACCTGGCGCGCTTCGGCATGCCGGCGCATCCGAACGACCTGGCGCAGCACCGCTGCGTAAATTATTTTTCGGCCAAGACCGGCAAGGTCTACGACTGGGATTTCAACCGCGACGGCGAACGCATCGAGGTGCCGATGCCGGGCGTGATCGCCCTCAACGATTCGAACGCCTACGTGCAGGCGGGCCTGTCCGGGCTGGGCATCGTCCAGATGACGGATTACCTGCTGATGCGCCACGTGGTGGAGGGACGCATGGTGCAGGTGCTGCCGGACTGGCTGAGCGATCCGCTGCCGGTGCACATCGTCTATCCGCAGAACCGCCACATGTCGGCCAAGGTGCGCGTGTTCGTGGAATGGGTGGCGGAAGTGTTCGCCGGCCACCCGCACATGCGCCTCGGCGCTGGGCCGGCGTTCGCGCCGCCGGAACGGGCGGCAGCCTGATTTTTAGCGGCTCGGCCGGTGTAGAATCGTTTTCATAACAATCCGTCCGGAGACAAACATGGACCACACCCCAGCCTCGCGCAACGCACGCACCATCGACGCCCTGCTCGCCCAGTACAGCGAGAGCCACCGCAACCCGACCAACGAGCTGATCCACTGCGTGTGCGTGCCCCTGATCGTGTTTTCGCTGCTCGGCATCCTGTACGCGCTGCATCCGCTGCTGGCGCTGGCGGCCGTGGCCGGGTCGCTGTGGTATTACCTGCAGCTGTCGAAACCGTTCGCGGTCGGCATGCTGGCGATGGCTATCCTGATGCTGGCGATCCTGGCGGCGATGCCGCCGATGACGGTGCTGCCGCTGTCGATCGCGGTGTTCGTCGTGTCCTGGATCGGCCAGTTCGTCGGCCACAAGATCGAGGGCAAGAAGCCGTCGTTTCTCGACGACCTGCGCTTCCTGCTGATCGGTCCGCTGTTCGTGCTGGGCTTCCTGTACCGGCGGCTGAACCTCGCTTATTGATCGGCTGCGCCCATTGTGTGCGGCGCGCCTTGCTGGTGGAGAGTAAGCTTTGGGAAACGTATCAAGCTTCCGGAGATTGCCATGAAAGCCACCATCCCTCTTCTTTTTGCCGCCCTGCTGGCCGGCTGCGTCACCACGCCGCAATCGGGCAGCGTCTATCGCGCGGGACAAGTCCAGAACGAACAGGTCGTCCGCACCGGCACGGTCGAATCGGTACGCAATGTCATCATCGCCAATCCGGAATCCGGCGTCGGCACCATGGGCGGCGCAGCGCTCGGCGGCCTGGCCGGTTCCCAGGCCGGCAGCGGCAACGGCTCGGCGGCGATGGGTATCGTCGGCGCCATCGCCGGCGGCCTGATCGGCCAGCGGGTCGAGGCCAACGCCAACAACAAGCCCGGCTTCGAAATTACCGTCAGGCTCGACAGCGGCGAATTGCGCGCCATCACCCAGAGCGCGGACGAACTGTTCCGGCCCGGCGAACGGGTGCGCCTGCTGAGCAATGGCTACAACACGCGCGTTACCCATTAAATTCCTGGCATGCCGCCCCGGCCGACAAGGCTGATGCGGCATTGCCACATCCAGGCCACCGCCCCGGGCCTAAGCCCCTGGTTTTCCAATTTATAGACGACAGGCAACGGGGAAAGCACGTATACTTCCGCGATGTCTTCTCCCGTCCTGTTTACCCTCGCCTCGCTCATCTGGGGCTCGACCTTCTGGGCCATCACCTTGCAGCTGGGCGACGTGCCGCCTTCGGTGTCCGTGGTCTACCGTTTCGCCCTCGCTTCGAGCGTACTGTTCGCCATCTGTATCGGCCGCGGCATCAAATTGCACCTGCCCTGGCGTACCCAGAAATGGGTGATGCTGCAGGGCGTGGCCACCTTTGGCTTGTCCTACATCTGCACCTACCAGGCCGAGGAAGTTGTGGTCTCGGGGCTGGTGGCGGTGCTGTTCGCGCTAATGGTGTTCTGGACGCCGCTGCTGGGCCGCGTGTTCTACGGCACCCCGATCGCGCCGCGCACCTGGGGCGCCGGCGCGGTGGCGACCGGCGGCGTGGCCCTGCTCTTCTACCACTCGATCGGCGCCGCCTGGCGCGACGTGCAGGCGGGCGGCAGCGGCCACTTCCTGCTCGGCGTGGTGCTGGCGCTGGTGGCGACGATCGCCAGTTCGGCCGGCAGCATCGTCGTCGGCAAGGTGCGCGAGCAGTCGGGCAACGTGATGCTGACCACGGCTTGGTCGATGTTCTGGGGCACGCTGCTGGTGGCTGTGTATGCCGTGCTCACTGGCCAGCGCTTCATGCTGCCGCCGACCCTGTCGTACACGCTCGGCCTGCTGTACCTGGCGATCTTCGGCTCGGTGATCGCCTTCCTCGCCTACTTCACGCTGATCAACCGCATCGGACCGCAGAAAGCGGTATATATCGGCGTCATCACGCCGGTGCTGTCGGTGCTGCTGTCGATCCAGCTCGAACATTACCGCCCCGGCCCGGTCGAATTCCTGGGCATGATCCTGTGCCTGGCCAGCGTCGCCTGGGCCCTGCGCGGCCCGGCAACAACCAAACCGAAGCCCGTGCACACCGTCACTTTGAACCAGGTAACCGAAACACCATGACCGCAGTCACCCATTTTTCCATCCGTCCCGCCGAACCCGCCGACGTCAGCTACATCCATTCAATGATCGTCGAACTGGCCGTGTTCGAAAAACTCGAGCACATGGTCGTCGCCACCGAAGAGCTGCTGCACGACGGCCTGTTCGGCGTGCGCCCGGCCTGCGAAGCCATCGTCGGCGAGGAGAATGGCGAAGTGGTCGCCTTTGCCCTGTTCTTCCACAATTTCTCGACCTTCCTCACCAAGAAGGGCTTGTACCTGGAAGACTTGTACGTGCGCCAGTCGCACCGCGGCAAGGGCTATGGCAGCGCACTGCTGGCGAAGCTGGCGCAACTCGCGGTCGAGCGCAACTGCGGCCGCTTCGAGTGGTCGGTGCTGGACTGGAACGAGCCAGCGATCGGGTTTTACAAGACCATGGGCGCCGAGATCCTGCCCGAATGGCGCATCTGCCGCGTAACCGACGAAGCGCTCGACCTGCTGGCACGCCGCGCGGACTGACCCACAATAAAAAGCCCACGGGACCAAACGGTGCCGTGGGCGAACCCATTATGCTAATGGGGAGGGGAGACTGGAAATCAACGATTTCACTATAGCTGGGTGAACTCGTCGGAAGCTGTTGTTCTTACAATTGCTTACCTCTCTTACGGATTCTCTGTTACCTATCATTACCGAGCTGGAAACCGGCGAATTGACGCCCCTCAATGGGAAAGCCTGCGAGTAAGTGCCCGGCAACGGGTTCCGCACGATTGAGTGATCACAAATGCAAGGAATCGGTGTCCGGGACAATGTGTTCTTCGCATGAGGGAGAGAGCAATGGCATTCATTTTCCGGCCGATCACCAGGCGACTCTACAAGGCATGGCTGCGTACCCGCCTCGACAATTACAACCGCAGCCTGACGGCGATCGCCGCTCAGCGAGAGAATGATTTTCAGGCGGAGCGGATACTGCACCGGGCGGTGTCGGCGACGCGGTCGAAGTTGCAATCGCTGTGACGGCGGGATTTCAGTAGCGTTCGTTTTCCCTGGCGCCCTTATAGGCCCGCCGGCAAGCCCACATCGCGCGCGCGCATTACGCCGCCATTCACCACCGCCTGGCACGGATTGAAGCCGATCGCGTACGCCAGTTCGGCCGGGCGACTGATGTCCCATAGTGCAAAGTCGGCGCGTTTGCCCACCTCCAAAGTGCCGATCTGGTCTTGCAGGCCGAGCGCGCGCGCGGCGTTGATGGTGGCGCCCTGCAGCGCTTCGCGCGGGGTCAGGCGCCACAGGGTGCAGGCCATGTTCAGCGCCAGCAGCAGCGAGCTCATTGGCGAAGTGCCCGGGTTGCAGTCGGTCGCCACCGCCAGCGGTACGCCGGCCCCGCGCAGGGCGGCGATCGGCGGCGCCTGCGTCTCGCGCAGGAAGTAATACGCGCCCGGCAGCAGCACCGCGACCGTGCCGGCCCCGGCCATGGCGTTGATGCCGGCCGGGGTCAGGTGTTCCAGGTGGTCGGCCGACAGGCCACGGTAGCGCGCCACCAGTTCGGCGCCGCGCTGGTCCGACAACTGTTCCGCATGCAGTTTAACGGGCAATCCCAGCTTCTTTGCCGCCGCGAACACGCGCTCGGTCTGGTCATACGTAAAACCGATGTGCTCGCAGAAGGCGTCTACCGCGTCGACCAGCTTTTCCTTGACCAGCAGCGGCAGCATCCGTTCCGTCACCTCGGCGATGTAGTCGTCGGGACGGCCGCTGAATTCGGGCGGCAACGCATGCGCACCGAGGAAGGTCGTGCGCACCTTGACCGGCAATAATTCGCCGATGCGGCGCGCGGCGCGCAGCAGGTTCGCTTCGCCCTGCAGGTTCAGGCCATAGCCGGACTTGATCTCGACGGTGGTGACGCCCTCCGCCAGTAATTGCGACACGCGCGGTGCGCTCTGGCGCAGCAGGTCCTCGACGCTGGCGGCGCGGGTGGCGCGCACGGTGGCCATGATGCCGCCGCCATTGCTGGCGATGTCTTCATAGCTGGCCCCTTCCAGGCGCGCTTCCCACTCGTCGCTGCGGTTGCCGGCGTGGACGATGTGGGTGTGGCAGTCGACCAGGCCGGGCGTGAGCCAGGCGCCGTCGCAATCGTGGATGACGGCGGCACGGGGCGCCTCGCGCCGTGCGCCGACCCAGGCGATGCGGCCGTGATGCACGGCGATCGCGCCATCCCTCACTTCGCCATAGCCGTCGACCATCGTGGCCAGGTTCACGTTTGCAAACACCGCGTCGAAGCGCGGCCCGTGGCGCTCACTCATCTTCGTATTCCTCTTCCTCGTTGTAATAGAAAATATCGACAATGAAGATGACCGCCTGGTTGGCTTCGATCGACCAGATCGTGCCCGGATCGAACAGGACGGCGTCGTAGCGCACCATGTTGATGCGCTCGGCGTCGCTGGCGATCTCCAGGGTATCGCCCTCGGCCAGGAACATCAGCGTCAGGTCGGCGCGCGCGACGAAGCGCGATTTACCCGCCAGGCGCCGGCGGCCGAACTGGTGGTAACAGTGGTCGCTGCGCGTCATGACGTTGAAGTCGGTGGTAGGGCCGCGATTCAGTTTGGCCACCACTTCCGAGTCGCCGTCAAAAGCCAGCACCGGGCCGCTTTCGCAGATGATCACGCGTTCGCTGCCGTCGATATCGAGCGTCATGCCATGGCCGTCGACCAGCGCCAGCGTGCGGTCGACGCCGGGAAAGCGCGAAAACGGGCCGTCCTCGGAAATCGTGGCCAGGCTGACGCGCCAGTCGAAGTCCTCGAAGCCGGCCTCGGGCGGGCCGATCGCGATCGTCGTGGTGCTGCCGCCGCCGTTCTTCCAGGGGTAGGCCGACAGGCCGGCAAACGGAATCAAGATATTCATGCTCATTGCCTCGCTCATGCTGATACTTCACGCAACTCTTGAATGGCTTGCCGGTAGCGGCGTCCGATGGCTTCCTGCGCCATGTGGCGTCCGCCCTGCACGACCCAGCGTCCGCCGGCCAGCACGTCGCGCACCAGGTTGTCGTTGCCGCAGAATACCAGACGTCCCAGCACGTCGGTGTCGCGTACGCCGTCCAGGTTCGGATGCGTGGCGTCGAGCACCAGCAAATCGGCGCGGCGCCCCGCCGCCAGCGCGCCCACCGGACGCCCGGCCGCCTGGGCGCCGCCACCGAGTGCATCCTGCCACAGGTTGAGCGCCACGTCGCGCCTTGCCGGCGCGCCCACGATATTCCGGCGCTGATGTAGCAGGCGCTGGCCGTATTCGAGCCAGCGCAATTCCTCGATCGGACTTTGCGACACATGGCTGTCGCTGCCGATGCCCCAGCGCCCGCCATTGGCCAGGTAATCGCCAAGGGGGAACAGGCCGTCGCCCAGGTTCGCCTCGGTGCTCGGGCACAGGCCGGCCACGGCGCCGCTGCGTGCCAGGTTTCCCAGTTCCTTGTCGTTCAGGTGGGTCGCATGCACCAGGCACCAGCGCGCATCGATTTCCACTGCGTCGAACAGGTAGTCGACCGGCCGGCGCCCGCTGAAATCCAGGCTTTGCTGCACCTCGGCCTGCTGCTCGGCGATGTGGATGTGCAGCGGCCGCGCCTGCGGCAAGGCACCCATCAGCGCATGGATCTGGTCGATGCCGGCCGCCCGCAGCGAATGTGGCGCCGCGCCCACTTCCAGCTGGCCGCCGCGCAAGGGTTCGAGTGCTTCGACGATGCTTAGCACGGTGTCGACGTCGGTGTAAAAGCGTGCCTGCTCCGGTTTCAAGGGCTGGGCGCCGAAGCCGCTGTAGCTGTAGAGCACCGGCAGCAGGGTCAGGCCGATGCCGGCCTGCTGCCCGGCCGCGGCGACCCGCTCGGCCATCTCGGCCGGGCGCGCGTACATGTGCCCTCGCGGGTCGCGCTGGATATAGTGAAATTCGCACAGCGCCGTGTAGCCGTGGCGCAGGCATTCGGAAAACAGCTGGGCCCCGATCGCCTCCACCTGCTCCGGCGTGATCTGCGCGGCGAAGCGGTACATCAGGTCGCGCCAGGTCCAGAAGCTGTCCGGTCCCTCTCCCACCCGTTCGGTCAGGCCGCCGAGCGCCCGTTGAAACGCATGCGAATGCAGGTTGACCATGCCCGGCACCACATACTCGGCGCGCGCCACGCCGATCGGCGGCCGCGCCTGCGGCTGCACCCGCGTCAGGGTACCGCGCGCATCCCATTCGACCAGCACGTCGCCCTGCCAGCCCTCGGGGAGCAAGGCATGGCGCGCGAACAGGGCATTCATGCGCGCACCCAGTCGAGCGCAGCCTTCATCATGTCGTGCAACAGCGGCTGGACGCCGGCCGCGACTTCGGGCCGGTAGGCAAACGGCGCGGTTTCGTCCATGTACAGGCACTGGCACATCTCGAGCTGGATCGCGTGCACGCCCTCGTTCGGCTGGCCATAGAAGCGGGTGATGTGGCCGCCTTTGAAGCGGCCATTCACGGCGATGCTGAAGCGGTCCTGGGCGCGCGCTACCCCCACCACCGCATGCTCCAGGCCCGGATCGCACGACCTGCCCTCGGCGGTCCCGAAATTCAGGTCCGGCAGGCGGCCCTCGAAAAAGCGCGGCACTTGCGAGGCGATCGAATGCGCATCCCACAGCACCACGCGCCCGTGCAGCGCCAGCAAGCGCGCCAGTTCGGCGAGCAACTGGTTGTGGTACGGACGCCAGTAGCGCTCCAGGCGCCGCTGCACTTCTTGCTGGTCCGGCACGCGCCCTTCCTGGTACAGGCTGTCGCGTCCGAAGGTATCGACCGGGCACAGGCCGGTCGTGTCCAGGCCCGGGTACAAATTCGTGTTTTCGGGCGGGCGGTTCAGGTCGATCACGTAGCGCGACCAGCGCGCAGCCAGCGTCGAGATGCCGAGGCGGTCGGCGCAGTCGTAGAGTTCGGCCAGGTGCCAGTCGGTGTCGGCGGTGGCCAGCGCGCAGGGCGCCATGTGCGCGGCTACCTCGTCGGGAATGTCGGTGCCCACGTGGGGCATCGACAGCAGCATCGGTGCGTCGCCTGCCTTGAACCGGAAATCCATGAAGACTCCTGTTTACATATTAAGGGTGGAGGACTGCGAACAACTCCTTGCAGGACGCGGACAGCTCGCCCTGAATCACCATCTGGCGCGCCGCCTCGATATCCGGCGCAAAGAAGCGGTCGGCGTCGAACGGCGCCACCCGGCGCCGCAGCTGCGCATGCACGTGCTCGAGGTGGTCGGAACTGGCCAGTGGGCGGTGGAACTCGATCCCCTGCCCCGCCGCCAGCAGCTCGATCCCGACAATCACCGCCGTATTGTGCGCCATCTGGTCGAGGCGGCGCGCGGCAAAGGTCGCCATGCTGACGTGGTCTTCCTGGTTGGCCGACGTCGGCAAGCTGTCGACGCTGGCCGGATGCGCCAGCGACTTGTTTTCCGACGCCAGCGCCGCCGCCGTCACGTGGGCGATCATGAAGCCGGAATTCAGGCCCGGCTCGCGCACCAAAAAGGCGGGCAGGCCGGACAGGTTGGCGTCGATCAGCAGCGCAATGCGGCGCTCGGCCAGCGCGCCGATTTCGGCAATGGCCAGCGCCAGCGTGTCGGCGGCAAAGGCGACCGGCTCGGCGTGGAAGTTACCGCCCGAAACGATCGCGCCATCGTCCGGAAACAGCAAAGGATTGTCGGTCACCGCATTCGCCTCGATCAGCAGCGTGCGGCTGGCGTTGGCGACGATATCCATTACGGCGCCCATCACCTGTGGCTGGCAGCGCAGGCTGTAGGGGTCTTGCACGCGCTCGTCGCCGACCAGGTGCGAGGCGCGGATGGCGCTGCCGGCCATCAGTTCGCGGTAGATCGCCGCCGCCGCGATCTGGCCGGGCTGGCCGCGTACCGCGTGGATGCGCGCGTCGAAAGGCGCGTCGCTGCCGCGCGCGGCGTCGACCGACAGCGCGCCGGTGACCATCGCCGCTTCCACCAGGCGCTCGGCCATGAACAAGCCATGCAGGGCAAGCGCGGTCGAGACTTGCGTGCCGTTGATCAGCGCCAGGCCCTCTTTCGCGGCCAGGGTGACCGGTTCGATGCCGGCCATGGCCAGCGCTTCGGCGGCATCCATGATGCGGCCCTGGTAACGCACCGGGCCGACGCCGAGGATGGCGAGGGTCATGTGCGCCAGCGGCGCCAGGTCGCCCGAGGCGCCGACCGAGCCCTGGACGGGAATCGCCGGCATGAGTCCGGCGTTGTAGATGGCGATCAGGGTGTCGATGATGACCGGACGAACGCCCGAATAGCCGCGCGCCAGGCTGCCGATCTTGGTCAGCAAAATCAGGCGCACGACCGGGTCCGCAATCAATTCTCCGGTGCCGACCGCATGCGACAGGATCAGGTTGCGCTGCAACTGCTCGAGTTGGTCGTTCGGAATGTGGGCCTTGGCCAGGATGCCGAAGCCGGTGTTGATGCCATACGCCGGATCGCCCTTGTCGACGATGGACTTCACCAGTTCGGCGGAGGCGGCGATCGGTGCGGCGGCGCCCGCCGCCAGCGTGATCGGGAAGTGGGAAGCCCAGGCCGCGCGCAGGTCGGCAAGGGTCAGGGCGCCGGGTTGCAGGGTCCAGCCGTGGTGGGATTCATTCATCGGTGCTGCCTCTATTGATCATCGGGAGATTCAAACCGGTGCGCTCGGCACAGGCGATGGCGGATTCGTAACCGGCGTCGGCATGGCGCATCACGCCCGAGCCGCTGTCGTTGACCAGCACGCGCGCCAGGCGTTTGGCGGCGGCGTCGGTGCCGTCGGCCACGATGACGACGCCGGAATGCTGCGAGTAGCCCATGCCGACGCCGCCGCCGTGGTGCAGCGAGACCCAGGTCGCGCCGCCGGCGGTATTGAGTAATGCGTTGAGCAGCGGCCAGTCGGAGACGGCGTCGGTACCGTCGCGCATGCTCTCGGTTTCGCGGTTCGGGCTGGCGACGGAACCGGTATCGAGATGGTCGCGCCCGATCACGATCGGCGCTTTTAACTCACCCGTGCGCACCATCTCGTTGAAGGCGAGGCCGGCCAGGTGACGTTCACCGAGCCCGAGCCAGCAGATGCGTGCGGGCAGGCCCTGGAAGGCGATCCGTTCGCGCGCCATGTCGAGCCAGCGGTGCACCTGCGCGTGCTGCGGGAACAGTTCCTTGATCTTGGCGTCGGTTTTATGGATGTCTTCCGGGTCGCCCGACAGCGCCACCCAGCGGAACGGCCCGCGCCCCTCGCAGAACTGCGGGCGAATGTAAGCTGGCACGAAGCCGGGGAAATCGAAAGCATTTTGCACGCCCTCGTCGAGCGCCACCTGGCGGATGTTGTTGCCGTAGTCGACCGCATGGGCGCCCAGTGCCTTGAAGTCGAGGATGGCTTGCACGTGCCTGGCGCACGACGCGGCGGCGGCGGCTTTCAGGCGCGGGTGCTGCGCCGGATCGGCTTGCGCCGCCTTCCACTCCTCGACCGTCCAGCCCTGCGGCAGGTAACCGTGGATCAGGTCGTGCGCCGAAGTCTGGTCGGTGACGAGATGGGGCACCAGGCCGCCGGCGCGGGCGCGGCGCACCAGTTCCGGCAGTACGTCGGCGGCGTTGCCGAGCAGGCCGATCGAGACCGCCTCGCGTTTATCCGTGTGCTCCTTGATCAGGGCGATGGCATCGTCGATGTCCTTCGCCTGCTTGTCTAGGTAGCGCGTGCGCAGCCTGAAATCGATGCTGCTTTGCTGGCATTCGATGTTGAGCGACACCGCGCCGGCAAAGGTGGCGGCCAGCGGCTGGGCGCCGCCCATGCCTCCCAGGCCGGCGGTCAGGATCCAGCGTCCGCCCCAGTCGCCATCGAAATGCTGGCGCCCGGCTTCGGCAAAGGTTTCGTAGGTGCCCTGCACGATGCCCTGGGTGCCGATATAGATCCAGCTGCCGGCCGTCATCTGGCCGTACATGAACAGGCCTTTACGGTCGAGTTCATTGAAATGCTCCCAGTTCGCCCACTTCGGCACCAGGTTCGAATTCGCCAGCAGCACGCGCGGGGCGTTTTCGTGGGTCTGGAATACGCCGACCGGCTTGCCGGACTGAATCAATAAAGTCTGGTCGTCTTCCAGGGTGCGCAGCGAAGCCAGGATCTGGTCATAGCACTCCCAGTTGCGCGCGGCGCGGCCGATGCCGCCGTAGACCACCAGGCGCTGCGGGTCTTCGGCGACTTCGGCGTCGAGGTTGTTTTGCAGCATGCGGTAGGCGGCTTCGGTCAGCCAGCTCTTGCAGCTGAGCTCGGTGCCGCGCGGGGCGCGGATGCTGCGCATGGGGTCGAAGCGGGGATCGAAGCGTGGATCGGCGGACGGGGCGTGGGTCATGGCGGCTCCAGAGACAGGGAAAGTGCGCGGTAAGCGCGCACCGGAATTCACAGAGTCTAGGTTGTCTATACAACAGCGTCAATCCATTTTGTCAGGCTGTGGCCAGATCAACCGGCTCGGGTCGGGAGCCGGTAACGATCACCGCGTGGACGGGAAACCCGTCCACCCTACTTTGTAAAAACCGCCTTGCCCGCCACCCAGGTCTGCAGCACGCCCGTCTTGTAAATGTCGTAGGTCGACACCTTGAACAAGTCCTGGTCGACCACGATGAAATCGGCCCATTTTCCAGGCTCCAGCGAGCCTAAGCTGTTTTCGGCATGCCCCGCATAGGCTGCATCAAGCGTGAAGCAGCGGAACGCTTCCTTCAGGGACATCGCCTGGTTGGGATACCAGCCGGCAATCGGTTGACCGGATGCATCCTGGCGCGTGACGGCTGCGTGGATGCCGAAGAACGGGTTCGGCGACTCGACCGGGAAGTCGGAACCGCAAGCGATGCGCGAACCCTGGTGCAGGAAGGTGCGCCAGGCGTAGGCGCCCTTGATGCGTTCAGGGCCGACGCGGCTTTCCGCCATGTTCTTGTCCGAGGTGGCGTGGGTCGGCTGCATCGACGGGATGATGCCCAGCGTTTTGAAGCGCACGATGTCGGCTGGCGTCACGACCTGCGCGTGCTCGATCCGGTGGCGCTGGGCCGCGCTCTTGGTCACGCCCAGTTCCTTTTTATAGATGTCGAGGATTTGATGGTTGCCGGCATCGCCGATCGCGTGCACGTTCACCTGATAGCCGCGCGCCATCGCCTTTTTCATCATCGCGTCCATCTGCTCCAACTTGTAGAACAGCAAGCCGTGCGAATGCGGTTCGTCGCTGTAGGGCTTGATCAGGGCGGCGCCACGGCTGCCCAGGGCGCCGTCCGAATACAGTTTGACGGCACGCAGGGCGTACATGTCGTTGCCGTAAGTTTTCAGCGGGCCATTTTTCGCCAATGCGTCGAAATCTTTTTCAGTGCCGCCGATCATGCCGTAGATGCGCGCAGTCAGTTTCCCCTGGTCCGCATAGGCGCGGTACAGGCGGTCTTCCGCCACGCCCAGGCCGGCGTCGTGGGTGCTGGTGACGCCGACGCGGGCCAGGGCGCCGAGGGCACGATCCAGCGCCACGCGCCCTTCGGCTTCGGTCTGCGCCGGCAAGACCTTGGTCACCAGGTCCTGCGCCGCGTCGACCAGCACGCCAGTCGCTTTACCGTTGGCGTCGCGCATGATCTTGCCGCCGGCCGGGTCCGGGGTTTTATCGGTGATGCCGGCCGCTTCCAGGGCGCGGCTGTTGGCCCAGCCGGCGTGGCCGTCGACGCGCTCGAACCAGACCGGCTTGTCGCTGACCACGTTATCCACGTCCGCAGCGCTCGGGAAGCGGCCCAGCTTCCAGTTTTCCTGGTTCCAGCCGCGTCCGCGCAGCCAGGCCTGGTTCTGGTTCGCGCGGGCGTAGTCGCCGATCGCCTTCAGCGCGCCTTCGAGCGAGGTCGTCTGCGACAGGTCGAGCTGCGTCAGCATCTGGCCCAGGCCGAACACGTGGCCGTGGGCATCGATCAGGCCCGGCAGCACGGTCTTGCCCTGCATATCCACCTGGCGCGCGCCCGGCGCCTTTGCCGCCACGTCGGCAGCCGTACCGACGGCGAGGATCTTGCCCTTGTCGTCGAAAGCGAGCGCGGCGAACTGCACCAGGTCGCCCTTGGCGTTCAGCGTGTAGCCGTTTGCGTTCACGATGACCGTGTCGGCTTGCGCACCGAAGGACGCCAGGGCGGCAAGGACGAACGCTGAACACTGCTTGAGGCTGGACTGCATGGACTCTCCGTTTATTAAATAAAAGCAAAACATCAGTGTAGCGAAGTCCTTCCGGCTTGGACATGCCCGGCCACCTTCCCTGCCTGTTTTTTCGTTATCATTTCACGAAAGCAATCGTCATCCATCCACCCTGGGAATCCCCGTGAAACGTCTCGCCCTGTTTGCATCTGTTCTGCTCGTCACCGCCCCTGCCCTCGCCGCCGAATGGGAAGGGCCGCAGGATCCGTTCCAGCTCTACGGCAACAGCTACTATGTCGGTACCGCGGGCCTGAGTTCGGTGCTGATCACCTCGCCCGCCGGGCACATCCTGATCGACGGCGCCAGTCCCAAGGCGGCGGTGCAGATCGCCGCCCACATCCGCCAGCTCGGTTTTAAACTGGAAGACATCCGCTACATCCTGACCTCGCACGAGCATTACGACCACGTGGGCGGCGTGGCCGAACTGCAGCGCTTGAGCGGCGCCACCGTGCTCACCAGCCCGGCCGCGCAAGCGGTGCTCGAGACCGGCAAGCCGAACAAGGGCGACCCGCAGTTCGGCAACCTGCCCGACATGACGCCGGTCGCCTCCGTGCGCAGCGTGCGCGACGGCGAGTCGGTCTCGCTGGGAACCCTGTCAGTCAAGGCGCATTACACGCCGGGGCATACACAGGGCGGCGTCAGCTGGACCTGGCAGGCGCTGGAAAACGGCCGCACGGTGAACATGGTGTATGCCGACAGCCTGACGGCGATCGCCGGGCCGAACTTCCGCTACAGCGGCGATGCGCTCTACCCGAACGCCAAGCGCGACATCGAGCGCTCGATCGCGCGCGTGGCGGCGCTGCCCTGCGACATCCTGGTGACGGCGCACCCGGATGCCGGCGGGCTACTGGAAAGGCAAGCCAAGCAGAAGCAGCTCGGCAACGCGGCTTTTGTGAATCCGGGGGCCTGCGTGGCGTATGCCGATGCCGGGCGCGAAAAGCTGGCGCAGACGCTGGCGCAGGAGGCGGCGAAAAAATGAGGTTTGTCTTCGCGTTGTGACGATGCCAAACATGCAGAGGACGCCGCGCAGACCCGTAAGGTGGGCGGCTTTGCCGCCCACGCGTTCAACGCACAGGTGAATAACCGCGCATCGTTATACAACGGATAGTTGAACGCGTGGGCGGGGGACCCGCCCACCTTACGGGTCAAGCACAACGTGTGCGCTCATTTGCGCGTTGCGTCTTTTTCACGCGCGATCAGCGCCGCTTTGCGCTCGATCCCCCAGCGGTATCCCGATAAACCGCCATCGGTGCGCACCACCCGGTGGCAGGGAATCGCCACCGCCACCGGATTGGCCGCGCACGCCCCGGCCACCGCGCGCACCGCCGCCGGTGCGCCGATGCGTTGCGCCAGTTCGGTATAGCTAACCGTCTCGCCGGCGGGAATGGTGCGCAAGGCGGTCCACACCCGCTGCTGGAAGGCGGTGCCACGCACGTCCAGCGGCAAGTCCAGGCCGATGCGCGGCGCTTCCACCAGGCCGACCACCTGCGCCACCTGTTGTTCGAACCCGGCGTCGGCGCCGATCAGCCGCGCCTTGGGAAAACGGTCCTGCAGGTCGCGCAGCAGCAGGTCGGGATCGTCGCCCAGCAGCACCGCGCAGATGCCGCGCGAAGTCGCTGCCACCAGGATCGCGCCGAGCGAGCAGGCGCCCACCGCGAAGCGGATCTCCTCGCCGGCGCCGCCCTTCCTGAAACTGGCCGGCGCCATGCCCAGCATCGCCTCGCTGCCGGCATAAAAGCGCGAACTCGAGTTGAAGCCGGCCGCGTACAGCGCGTCGGTGACGGTGTTTTCCTGGCCCAGGGCGGCGCGCACGCGGGCAGCCCGGCGCGCCGCGGCATACGCTTTCGGCGTCACGCCGGCATGGGCTTTGAATACGCGCTGGAAGTGAAAGCGGCTCATGCCCACGGCGTGCGCCACCGCGTCGAGGTCGGGCGCGTCGTCTGCGGCATCGAGCAGGCGACAAGCCGCGGCCACGGCCTGTGCCTGGCGCTCGGCCAGTGGCGGCTGGTCGGGTTTGCAGCGCAAGCAGGGGCGAAAGCCGGCCGCTTCGGCATCGGCGCAGCTGGCGTGGAAGGCAACGTTGGCGCGCAAGGCGGGCCGCGCGCCGCACGAGGGGCGGCAATAGACGCCGGTGGTGCGTACCGAATAATAAAAGACGCCGTCGGCGCCAGGGTCGCGCGCTTGCACGGCGGCCCAGCGCGCCTCAAGGCTGGCAAATGGTGCGGCGATGGTCTCGATCTTCATGGCGCATGTCCGGTAATGGTGGATAGCGTTATCCTCGCACCGCACACGCGGCTGCGCATCTTGCTGCTTGCTTTCGAATTCGCGATAGAATCGGCACATTCAATGGTCATCAATTATCGCCTTTCGGAGAGCAGCTTGAACGAATCGAGCGCGCAAGCGAGCACCCCCATTTTCCAGCAGATCAAGGACTACCTGGTCGGCGAAATCGCCACCGGCCGCTGGAAGGAAGGCGACCTGGTGCCGTCCGAGCAGGCCCTGGTGCGCCAGTTCGGCGTCTCGCGCATGACTGTCAACCGCGCCGTGCGCGAACTGACCGCCGAGCAGGTGCTGACCCGGCGCCAGGGCTCGGGCACCTTCGTCGCGCCGCGCAAATACCAGGCGACCCTGGTCGAGATCCGCAACATCGCCGACGAGGTACGTGCACGCGGCCACCGCCATGCCAGCCGCCTGCATGTGCTGGAAGGCGCGCCGGCGGCCGAGGCGCTGGCGCTGCAGTTCGAACTGGCGCCGGGCGCCCCGCTGTTCCATTCGCTGATCGTGCATTTTGAAAACGAGGTGCCGATCCAGGTCGAAGACCGCTGGGTCAACCCGGCCTGCGCGCCCGCCTACCTGGAGCAGGATTTCGGCAGCATCACCCCGAACGAGCACCTGATGGCGGTCGCGCCGCTGCAAGGCGCCACCTATAGCCTCGAGGCCTCGGGGGCGCCGCGCGAAGTGACGGAGCTGCTCGGCATCGACAGCCGCACCCCCTGCCTCGTGCTCAAGCGCAAGACCACCTCGGGCGGCCGCGTCGCCTCGGTGGTCACCATGTGGCATCCCGGCCACCTGATCCAATACACGGGCAGTGTCGGCTGACTGGACACGGCTGGCCTATGCCGACAGAATATTTTGAACACGACGTGCCATGTACGTCTGTTCTCGCACATAATCGCTGCCAGTAAATAATTCTGCGGAACCATTTGTATGAATAACTTCGCCGTGTCTGGCGATGGCCAGCCGCCGCGCGTGCTGGTGCTCGACGACGACCGTTTCATGCTCGAGATGTTGAAAGACATGCTGCACACCATCGGGGTGCGCGCGGTGTACACCGAAGCCAGCACGCGGCATGCCTTGTCGACCCTGGCCGAAGAAGGGCCCGACGTGCTGATCTGCGACTTGGCGCTGCCCGACATGGATGGCATCGAATTCCTGCAGGCGGCGGCCGAACGCGGCTTTCGCGGTGGCGTGATCCTGCTCTCGGGAATGGATTCGGGGGTGCGCGACGCGGCCGGCGAACTGGCGCGCGTGCTCGGCTTGCACGTGGCGGGCATCTTCCGCAAGCCCATCGCGCTCGACCAGTTGCGCGCGGCGTTGGCGCGCTAGGAAAGCACTTAGAGTCTATTCCAGTAGGCCGGAGTCGCTGCGAGCGCGTATGACAAGCGGGTGCTGCGTTGCTCGTCGGTTACATGGCCCGCCATGCGCCCTCCTCGCGCCTTGCCCGCGCTTGCCATCCATCACTCGCTGCTTCCTCCGGCCCACTGGAATAGACTCTTAGATTTTGTACAAACGCCCGAACACTTTTGAGAAAAATAAGGTATTATTCGGCCTAAATCCCCCGCCTGACGTCCTCCAGACGCCCTTCCATATATTGAGTTCGCGCGCATTGTCTCCACCTTTGCGTTGCAACCAGCCGTATCAGTAACCGGAAGCCGGACGACTGCCAACGGAACGGCATGAGTCTCCAGGCGTACCTTGATCCCTTTGAGGAAAACATGAGCGAAAACATTAAACACATCAGCGATGCTTCTTTTGACACCGACGTGATCAAGTCCGATCTGCCGGTACTGGTCGATTTCTGGGCCGAGTGGTGCGGTCCGTGCAAGATGATCGCCCCGATCCTGGAAGAAGTCGCCAAGGAATACAACGGCAAGATCACGATCGCCAAGATGGACGTCGACGCCAACCAGGCCGTGCCGGCCCAGTTCGGCATCCGCGGCATCCCGACCCTGATCCTGTTCAAGAACGGCGAAGTCGCTGCGCAAAAAGTCGGTGCCTTGGCCAAGGGCCAGCTGACTGCCTTCATCGACAGCAATATCTAATAACTAAAAACCAAAGACGCATAGCGGCGGCAGCGCGCCCGCACTGCCGCCATTGTCCGGACGGGAATCCGGTCGGCTCCGGCCGCTTCCCAACCCGACGCAGTTTCTTTAACTAACCCACGCAGTTCCCTCCCCTACCTTTATTTCCCGTCACGGGACACCCACACAACATGCACTTATCTGAACTGAAGGCAATGCACGTCTCCGCGCTGCTGGAGATGGCCATCGGCCTCGACATCGACAACGCAGCGCGCCTGCGCAAGCAGGAACTGATGTTCGCGATCCTGAAGAAACGCGCCAAGTCCGGCGAACAGATCTTCGGCGATGGCGCCCTCGAAGTCCTGCCTGACGGCTTCGGCTTCCTGCGCTCGCCCGATGCGAGCTACATGGCATCGACCGACGACATCTATATTTCGCCGTCGCAGATTCGCCGCTTCAACCTGCATACGGGTGACTCGATCGAAGGTGAAGTGCGTACGCCGAAAGATGGCGAGCGTTACTTTGCCCTGGTAAAGGTGGACAAGGTCAACGGCGAATCGCCGGAAGCCTCGAAGCACCGCATCCTGTTTGAAAACCTGACGCCGCTGCACCCGAACGAGCCGCTGCGCCTCGAGCGCGACATGAACGGCGCCGAAAACATCACCGGCCGCATCGTCGACCTGATCTCGCCGATCGGTAAGGGCCAGCGCGGCCTGCTGGTGGCCTCGCCGAAGTCCGGCAAATCGGTCATGCTGCAGCACATCGCCCACGCGATCACTTCGAACCACCCCGACGTGACCCTGATCGTCCTCCTGATCGACGAGCGTCCGGAAGAAGTGACCGAGATGCAGCGTTCGGTGCGCGGTGAAGTCGTCGCCTCGACCTTTGACGAACCGGCCACCCGCCACGTGCAGGTTGCCGAGATGGTGCTGGAAAAGGCCAAGCGCCTGGTCGAAATGAAGAAGGACGTCGTGATCCTGCTCGACTCGATCACCCGCCTGGCGCGCGCCTACAACACCGTGATCCCGGCTTCGGGCAAGGTGCTGACCGGTGGTGTCGACGCCAACGCGCTGCAGCGTCCGAAGCGTTTCTTCGGCGCCGCCCGTAACGTCGAAGAAGGCGGTTCGCTGACCATCGTCGCGACCGCCCTGATCGAAACCGGCTCGCGCATGGACGACGTCATCTACGAAGAATTCAAGGGCACCGGCAACATGGAAGTGCACCTCGAGCGCCGCCTGGCCGAGAAGCGCGTCTACCCGGCCATCAACCTGAACAAATCGGGCACCCGCCGCGAAGAGTTGCTGATCAAGCCGGACCAGCTGCAAAAGATCTGGATCCTGCGCAAGCTGCTGTACTCGATGGACGAGATCGAAGCGATGGAGTTCATCCTCGACAAGATGCGTGCGACGAAGACGAATATCGAGTTCTTCGACATGATGCGCCGCGGCGGGTAATTACCGTTAAAGCATCGATGAGGGCAGCTGCGGCTGCCCTTTTTTATTTGCGCAACCGGTACGCAGCGTTTCGGCGGGCATGCCCGCCCTACGTTATTTTATTTGCGCAACCGGCGGGCATGCCCGCCGATAAACGTCACAACCACCCCGCGGTTGCCACGAACCCGCAACCGTTTTATAATCGTCGGTTCAGCAGTACTCACCCAGGCAAGTGAGCGGCAATCGGGTCACGAAGCAGGACGACCGACGAAGTGCTGTTTGGCTACCAAATAAACCCAAGGCAGAACCATGAAAACCGAAACCCATCCAGATTACCGCGAAGTCGTCTTCCACGACGTGTCGTGCGACTTCAAATTCATCACCCGTTCGACCATCAACACCCGCGAAACGATCAACTTCGAAGGTAAAGACTACCCGCTGATCAAGATCGAAGTCTCGGCTGAATCGCACCCGTTCTTCACCGGCAAGCACAAGATCGTCGACACCGCTGGTCGCGTCGAGAAGTTCCGCCAGAAGTTCGGCGCCGTCGGTTCGAAGACCTCGGTCGCGAACGGCTAAGCAAGACCCGCCTGGGAGCCTCGCGCTCCTACGCAAGCTCAAGAAGAAGCCGGTTCCCGGCTTCTTTTTTTTTCGCCGCTATACTAGCGCGACATTCATTCCAGCACCTGACTTATCGATGAAACCAGTCCGCCTCCCCGCCGCCGCCACGCTGGCCCTGCCGCGCTGGGCCTTGTTCGCGCTCGGCCTGCTGTATATCCTGCCGGGCCTGATCGGCCGCGATCCGTGGAAGGACGACGCCGGCAGCTTCGGCATCATGTGGACGATGGCCAGGGGCGGCCCGAGCGACTGGCTGTATCCGAATATCGCCGGCCTCCCCGCGCTGGAAGACGGCCCGCTCGCGTTCTGGCTCGGCGCCGTCTGCATCAAACTGTTCGGCTGGCTGCTGGGCGACGTGCTGGCCGCGCGCGTGTCGAACCTCGGCATCTTCGTGATGGGCGGCATGTCGCTTTGGTACACCGCCTTCCACCTCGGCCGCCGCCCGGAAGCGCAGCCGCTGCGCCTGGCCTTTGGCGGCCAGCCCGAACCCGACGCCTATGGCCGCACCCTGGCCGATACCACCGTGCTGGTCTACCTCGGCTCGCTCGGCTTGCTGCTGTACAGCCACGAAACGCTGGCCGTCACCCTGCAGGGTTCGCTGGTGGCCTATTTCCTGTACCGCGCGGTGCGCTACATCGAGACCGCCAGCGTGCGCAATGCCGCCCTGGTCGGCCTGTCGCTGGGGGCGCTGGCGCTCACCCGCGGCCCGCTGTCGCCGCTGGCGCTGCTGCTGGCGTTGTTGCTGTGCACACAGCTGTTCCACATCCCGGCCGGCAACGCGCTGCGCCACATGGCGCTCGCCGCCGCCGCCGCCGTGGCCGTGACCCTGGTGTGGATCCTGCCGGCCAGCCTGGTGCAACCCTACGGCCAGTCGCCAATCGCGCAGTGGTTCGGCTCGAACGTCCACCAGTTTGCCCTGCCGGGCTGGGCCTCGATCAAGGCCTTCTTCCGCGTCGGCGTCTGGTTCTTCTGGCCGGCCTGGCCGTTTGCCGGCTGGGCGATCTGGGCCTGGCGGCGCCAGCAAAACATGCTGCACATCGTGCTGCCGCTGACCTTCCTGGGCGCCCTGACCGCGCTGTTCCTGTGCGACCCGACGCCGGAAAACGGAGATTTACTGAAACTGCTGCCGCCGCTGGCCCTGATGGCCGCCTTCGGCCTGCCGACCATGAAGCGCGGCGCGATCAACGCCATCGACTGGTTCTCGGTGATGGCCTTGACCACGCTGGCGGCGCTGGTCTGGCTGTTCTGGATCGCCAAGCTGACCGGCTGGCCGGCCAAGCTGTCGCACAATGCCTTGAAGCTGGTGCCGGGTTTTACGCCCGAATTCGGTATCGTCGCCTTTACGGTGGCCGCCGCCGTGTCGATCGGCTGGATCTGGCTGGTGCGCTGGCGCGTGTCGCGCACGCGCACCGTGCTGTGGCGCGCGGTGGTGCTGTCCTCGAGCGGACTGATCCTGCTGTGGGTGCTGCTGATGACCCTGTTCCTGCCGGACCTGAACTACAGTAAAAGCTACGCCGGCGTGGCGCAGGCGATCGCCGCCAAGCTGCCGCACGACGCCGGCTGCATCGACACCAACGTTGCCCCCGCCCAGCGCGCCTCGTTCGCTTATTTCGGGCGCCTGCCCTTCGCCGGCATGGAAGGCGGGCAATGCGATTACGTGCTGCTGCAGGATAGCGTCAAGACCCGTGGCGAACGCGACCTCACCCGTACCTGGGGCACGCGCGGCGGCACGCTGCTGTGGGAAGGCCGGCGCGCGTCCGACCGCGACGAACGCTTCCGCCTGTACCGGCGCGCGCCCTGAGCCGCAACCGCTCCGGTCAACCAGAAGCCGCCCCATCCGGGCGGCTTCGCTTTTCGGGAACGGCCAATGGCAAGCCGCGCCGCCAGGCCAGCGCGCCGCCGCCCAGCAGGCCCGCCAGCAGCAGCGCATAGGCGGGCGCGTCCGGTATCGGCGACACGGTGAGGTCGGCGCCGAAGCTGCCGCCCGTGCTCCCCACGACCTGTCCATCCACCCGCAGCGCGTACGACCCGCTGGCCAGGTTCAAGCCCGTCAGCGCCCAGGAATCGACCGGATTATCGCCAAACCCGGTCAAATCGATCCCCGCCACCGCGTTGCCGATGACGGCCAGCGTTTGCGGGTCGTAACGGAACAGGGAAAAGCCGGTAATCAGTAAATCCTTCGAGCCTGGCGAATCGAGGAAGGCGGAAGTGACCGAGGCGCTGGCATCGAAGGGGGTGCCGGCCACGGCAAACGTGAACAGGTCGGTGAAGCCGCTCCCGCTTTGCGCGCCTGTAAATGTGTCGCCGAAAAAGGCATTCAGGCCGCCGGACCCGTCGGGCACGGTGTCCAGCGCGACGCTGCGCTCGATCACCTGCGCCTGCGCCTGCGGTGCGCCCGCGAGGGCGGCTGACAGGATGGCTGCAAAGATGGCGCCCGGCACGATCAATGGTCGTTTCATGGTCCCTCCATTGGCGAGTTGCAACGGTTCGGTCATGTCGACGTGCAAGCATCCAGGGCGTGCCCGGCCTGGACAACGACCCCGTCCGGTCCTTGTGTCACGTCAACTCCAGGGCGCAAGCGAGGCCGACAATGGCCAAAGCGCCTTGCCGATCCCGAGCCGCCCCCTTAAGAGGAGACAACATGAAAAGCGTAATGTTCTCGGAAATCGTACAGGCGCCCCGTCACGCCGCCCTGCGCGGCCTGACCCCGCTCACCGCCTACGGCCTGACGCTGGCGGTCGGCACCCCGCTGCTGGTGCTGGCGCTACGTGCCGCTTTCCCCGACGCCCCCCTCGCCATCATCGTGCTGCCGGTGCTGGCAGGCATCGCCCTGCCCCTGTGCGCCAGCGCCCCCGGCCGGCTCGACATCAGCACCCGCTTCGACGCCTGCCACATGCGCGCCACGCTGGGCAGCGCCCTGGGCGAGATGGGCTTTATTGAAACCAGTGCCGGCCCCGAGCGCATCCGCTACGTCAAGGCCGGCGCCGGCCCTTGGCGCGCCCAGGCGGTCAGCGTGCGCATCCGCACCCACGCCCTCGAAGTCACCGGCCCGATCCCGACCCTGCGCACCCTGCAGGCGGCGCTGGCGGGCACGGCGGCCAGCAACCCGGTGCCCGTGCCTGCTCCCGCCGCACGCCGCAGCGATCTTTCAAACCGGGAAACTGTTGCCGCTGCAATGCAAATCAGCGATAATGCGGAGCGCGTTGCCGGGATGGCGGAATAGGTAGACGCACGGGACTCAAAATCCCGCGCCGCGAGGCGTACCGGTTCGATTCCGGTTCCCGGCACCAAGCACGAATACAAAAAACCCGCGTTCTTCACTGAAGAACGCGGGTTTTTGCATTCTGGCGCCGGTTAATCCACCACCAGCGTCTTCATCTCCCCATCAACCGCCCGCACCAGCTGCCTTACCGCATCCGTCGTCACGGTATCGATCTGCCCCGCCATCCTCCGGTCGAACGGATGGTCGTCGAACGCCACGTTCGCGCGGAACATGCGTCCGCCCAGGCGCGTCGAAGCGGAAATGGCGAGCGTGGGCGGCTGGAAGCGCATGCCTTTCAGCCAGGCTTGCGCCTCTTCCCTGGTCGCTACTTCACCCGGCGGTGCACTGGCGGCAGCGACGTTTTCCAGCACCCACTGATTCGAGTTCTGGTACCGCGTCGAATATACGTAGGCCACCATGTTGTAGCGCGCCTCGTGCAGGCGCAGGGGCGTGCGCGTGGTGAACAATGCGGCCAGCCGTTCCTGCAGGGCGTTGCCGGGAATGATTAATTGCGCCTCGAAGCGGTGCAAATCGGTCAGGAAAAAATTGCCCATGCCCTCGTAGTAGAGGCCCGACGCGTCCGTGCCGCAATCGTTGAGTTCATGCACGACCGTCCAGCCCCCGCGTGGATGGTCGCGCACGGCGATGCCCATGTGCGAATAGCGCAGGCCGTAGCGGCTCAAGTCCTGGCCGGCGCGCGACACCAGCGCCACGCGCGCGCCGCTGGCGTCGAGCGCCTGCACGGTTTGCCGCGCCAGCTCCATCGAGCGGATGACCTCGTTCGGCGTCAGCGGCTTGTCGGCGCAGGCCTGGCCTGCGTAGGCCGCCGGGGCACAGGCCAACAGCAGCACCGACAACAGCGTCGGCAGCAGCCGTCGCATCTCAGATCGCCCGCGCATGGTGCAGCAATCCTTTACCCGCCTCGTTCGGCAGGAAGGCGATGGCCCGGCCCGACATGACCAGTACCTGGCCGGTGGAAACAGTGACGACTTCCAGCACGGTGCCGGTGGCGATCGACAAGCCGCCGACGGCCGCGCTCGACAAGCGGACCGTGGCGCGGCTGGCGTCGGCCGCGCCTTCCAGCACGACCTCGAGCCCGTCGCCCACCGTGCGCGCGCTGGCGACGACCACGCTGCCGGCGGCTGCCACCGTCAGGATCGAGCCGATGACGACGACGCCGGAGAGGTTGGCGCTGGCCTGCGATGGCGTCGACGGTCCGCCAGCCGCGTGTGCACCGCCGCAGGCAAGCGCAAGGCTGAGCAGGGAAGCGAAAGGGATGCGTTTCATGGGACCTCCGTGATTGGACAGGCGCATCCTGTCAAACCCTGTATTGCCCGGCAACAGCGGACAATAAAGTGCTGCCAGGCGGGCGTCGCGGTAGCGCGCCACGCTACCAGGCGCTGGGCAAGGCAGTCGTTTCGCCCGCATCCAGTTTTATAAAAAAGACCATGCCGATTCCGTGCAGCACACTTTATAGTGTGCGCACGGACACATCATTAAACTGATACTGGAACAGTTTTGACGACAACACATACCCATTCTTTCCCAAACTGGCCGTTTTCCGATGCCGTCGATGTCCTGACGTATTCGACCTCGAAAGTTGTCCACCAGCGCTTTCCGATCTTGCAGGTTGCACACGATTGGGATGGCAACTGGCAGTTCCTCGATGCGACGACCGAGGAGCCCGGCGATGGCGTGCTGCTTTGCCTGGGATGCGTCTACGAACGCGACAGCACGCTGGCGGAAATCAGCGATTTGCCGCGCGGCTGGGGCGCCTTCCGGCCGCATGTCGGCGCGCAATGGGAACGTTGGGAAAAACCGCCTGAAGCCGATCCGCGCGAAGAGAAGGCGCTATCCGATATTGCGGCCTACGGCCTGCACATCATCAATGTCAGCGCAACCGAGGAATCGCCACCCTTTTCCTATTCGCTCGGCATCGAACAATCGTTGGGCATGCCCGAACTGATCGTGGTCGGGCTGCGCGCCGAAGTCGGGCAAGCGGCGATCAATGCCTGCTACGAACAGATGCAGGCGGGAACCGTGATGGCGCCCGGAACCCGCGTTGCCGACTTGCTTGGCGGCGGCTTCGAATGCCTGATCGGCGAGGTTTCCGACGCCAGGCGCAAAGAATACATGGGCTGGACATCGTGGCTGTACAAGGAAGCGGACTTTCGTGCCTGGCAAATCATTTTCCCGAGTACGACGGGTGTATTTCCGTGGGAACCGCAGGCCAGTGACTGGTTCAGGGACTGGCAGCCGCTATTGGCCGACTAGCCGGCTACGTCCTTTCACCGGCGGCGCGTGCAACGCGCGCCCCCCCGGGCAGCCTGTGCTTATCCGGATGGTGGCAGCTGCGCGACAAATTCGCCGAAAGTCAGCAAATCAGTAATATCGGAAAGACTTTCCGTACGGAAAATGTCATACTGGCGATGACGCCGCCCGCCCCGGGCGCCCTCTTCTGCCGAAAACCCCCATGTCGCTTTTCATGTTGCCCGACGATCCGTCGCTGCTCAGTTACGGGATCTACGACCCGAAACTCGTCGTTTTGTCGCTGTTGGTGGCGATCTTCGCTTCATGGATGGGTTTGCAGATTGCCGGCCAGGCGCGCCAGCAGACGCGCCAGCGCACCCTGTTCCTGCTCACCGGCAGCCTGGCGCTCGGCGCCGGTGTCTGGGCCATGCACTTCATCGGCATGTTGGCCTTTAATTTGTGCACGCAGGTCGATTACGACCCGATGATCACCATCCTGTCGAACCTGCCGAGCATCGGCGCCTCGTATGTGGCGCTGACCCTGATCGCGCGCGAACGCATCGGTACCGGCAGCCTGCTCGTCGGCGGCGTGCTGGTCGGCGCCGGCATCGGCGCCATGCACTACACCGGCATGGCCGGCATGCGCATGAGCCTGGACCTGCGCTACGATCCTTTCACCTTCGGCCTGTCGATCGTGGTGGCGGTGGTGCTGGCCACGCTGGCCCTGTGGGTGCGTTTCGGCCTGACCCGCCTGCGCCGCATGGGCGAAGGCCAGCGCCTGCTGGTGGCCGCCATCGTCATGGGTTGCGCCATCACCGGCATGCACTACACCGGCATGGCCGCCGCGCGCTTCGTCGGCACGGTCGACCCGAATGCGACGTTCATCACCGACACCACTTTCCTGGCTCTGGCGATCTCGCTGATCACGGTGCTGTTCACGGTCGTGGTGCTGGGTGCGAACGGCTTGCTGCGCTATCGCCAACTGTTCCTCGAACTCTCGCGCAGCGAAGCCTGGATGCGCGCCCTGCTCACCACCACGGTGGACGGCGTGATCACGATCGACCGCGACGGCACGATCGAGGAATTCAACGCCTCGGCCGAGAAAATCTTCGGCTGGCGCCGGGACGAGATCATCGGCAAGAATATACGGTTATTGATGACCGACGCGGAGCGCGCCGACACCGGCGGCGGCCTGCTCGGCTACCTGCGCGACAGCGGCGGCGGCGCCGCGGCCAACAATGCCGAGGTCGAAACGCGGCGCCGCGACGGCAGCCTGGTGCCGCTGCGCGTCGCCGTCGGCCACGCGCGCCTGCGCGAGCGCGAACTGTTCGTCTGCTTCGTCACCGACATCACCGAACGACGCCAGATGGAGACCGCGCTGCGCGCCAGCGAGGCGCAGTTCCGCTCCCTGATCGGCAACATCCCCGGCATCTCGTACCGCAGCCGCATCGAGGGTGCGCATCCGATCGTCTTCATCAGCGACGCCGTCGAGCGCGTGGCCGGCTACCCGGCGCGCGACTTCATCGGCGACCCGCCGGGCGCCGCTGCGCGCCGCAATTTCGGCGCCATGATCCACGCCGCCGACCGTGCGCGCGTGTCCGAGGCGATCCAGGCGGCGCTCGCGCAAGACCGCCCCTACCTGGTCGAATACCGCCTGCTGCACGCCGACGGCAGCACCCGCTGGATGTGGGAAAACGGCACCGGCGTGCGCAACGAGGCGGGCGAACTGGCTTGGCTCGACGGCGTGATCCTCGACATCAGCGAACGCCGTACGATGGAAGACGCGCTGCGCGAGGCCAAGGAGGCGGCCGAGCAGGCCGCCGCCGCGCGCGCGTCTTTTGTGGCCAACATGAGCCACGAGATCCGCACGCCGATGAATTCGATCCTCGGCTTCACCGACGTCCTGCTCGACGGCGAACTGGCGCCGGACCAGCGCCGCCACCTGGATACGGTGCGCAGCAACGGCCGCTCGCTGCTGCGCCTGCTGAACGAAATCCTCGACACCGCGAAACTGGAAAAAGGCGCGGTCGAACTCGAAATCAACGATTTCAATTTGCTGTCCCTGATCGACGAGCTGTCCTCGACGCTGGCGGCCAACGCCCGCACCAAGGGCCTGCAGGTCGACCTCCATTACGACCCGGCGCTGCCGACCAACCTGCGCGGCGACGAGCTGCGCATCCGCCAGGTGCTGACGAACCTGCTCGACAACGCGATCAAGTTCACCGCCGCCGGCAGCGTGGTCCTGCGCGCCGGGCAGCAGGAAGGGATGCTTCACGTCAGCGTGAAGGACACCGGCATCGGGATCGCCCCGGAACGCCTGCAGGCGATCTTCGATCCGTTCACCCAGGCCGACGCCTCGATGACGCGCCGCTTCGGCGGTACCGGTCTCGGCACCACGATCAGCAAGCAGCTGGTGGAATTGATGGGCGGCCGCATCTGGGCCGAAAGCGTGCTAGGCGAGGGCACCACCTTCCACGTGATGCTGCCGCTGGTGGTGGCGCGCTTCGCGCCGCAACAGGCGCGCGTACGCACCGCCGCCGCCCTGCCGCCGCTGCGCGTGCTGGCGGCCGACGACGTGCCGCAAAACCTCGAATTGCTGCAACTGCTGCTGGCGCGCCGCGGCCATACGCTGACGGCGGTCGCGGATGGCGGCGCCGTGGTCGAGATGGCTGCGCGCCAGGAATTCGACCTGGTCCTGATGGACTTCCAGATGCCGGTGCTCGACGGCCTGGACGCCACACGCCGCATCCGTGAACAGGAAACGCAGTCCGGCCGCCCGCGCGTGCCGGTGATCGCGATGACGGCCAGCGTGCTGCCCGAGCACCGCCGCGCCAGCGCGGAAGTGGGCATGGACGGTTTCGCGACCAAGCCGGTCGACTGGGTCGCGCTGTCGCATGAAATCGCGCGTGTGCTCGGCCTGGGTGCCGCCTCCGCCGCCGGCGACGCCGCGCCAGCCCTCGAGCGCCATGTGCTCAACCGCCATGGCGGTGTGCACCGCTGGGGCGGCAAGGAAGACGCCTGGCGCGAAGCGCTCGAACACTTCCACAGCCAGCACGCGCTGCTGCCGCAGTTCCTGCAAGGCTTCCTGGACGGCACCGACTACCCGTCGCTGCGCATGCTCGCCCACAAGGCGCGCGGCGTGGCCGCCAACATCGGCCTCGAACTGCTGGCCGAGGCGCTGGCCGAAGTGGAACAGCTGGCCGAAGGAGACAAGGGCCAGCACCTGGCCGGTGTCGCCCTGCTGCCCGACGCGCTGGCGCGCGCCGCGGCAGCGCACGCCGCGGCGCTGCTGGCGATCCGCGCCGAACGCCCTGCCGCCGGCCGGGCGCCGGCGGCGCCGCCAAGCGCGGCCGACCTGCCGCGTGCGCTGCGTAGCGGCCGCCTGCTGGGCGTGGCGCTCGCGCGCGGCGCGCTCGACGACGCCGCGCTGGCCGGCCTGGCCGCCGCGCTGTCCGGGCATCCGGCCGCCGCCCACGTCACGCAAGTGCAGGCGGCGCTGTCCGATTTCGATTTCGACCTCGCCCAGCAGCAGCTGGACGCCGTACTTACCGCGATCATCTCCGCACTCGGCGAGCACGATGACACTACACCACAGGAAACGATGTAATGAGCACTACCAGTAACAAGCCGCTGATCCTGGCGGTCGACGACGAAGCGAGCAACCTGCAACTGCTGCGCCAGATCCTGCAAGACCACTACCGCCTGCTGTTCGCAAAGGACGGCGCCCGCGCGCTCGAACTGGCGAACAAGGAACGCCCCGACCTGGTGCTGCTCGACGTGATGATGCCGGGCATGAGCGGCTACGAAGTGTGCGCGGCCCTGAAAGCCAACCCGTTCACCGCGCCGATTCCGGTGGTGTTCGTGACGGCGCTGTCCGACACCGCCGATGAACTCGAGGGTTTCGACGCCGGCGCGGTCGACTACATCACCAAGCCGATCAGCCCGCCGGTGGTGCGCGCGCGCGTGCGTACCCACCTGTCGCTGGTGCGGATGGAGGAACTGAAAGCCTCGCGCCTGGCGATCGTCCAGCGCCTCGGCCTGGCGGCCGAGTACAAGGACAACGAGACCGGCCTGCACGTGATCCGCATGAGCCATTTCGCGCGCCTTCTCGGCCTGGCCGCCGGGATGACGGAACAGGAAGCCGACGACCTGCTGCACGCCGCGCCCATGCACGACGTCGGCAAGATCGGCATCCCCGACCGCATCCTGCAAAAGGCCGGACCGCTCGATGCCGACGAATGGAAGGTGATGCAGAGCCATGCGACGATCGGCGCCGAGATCATCGGCGAACACGGCGACGGCATGCTGCGGCTGGCGCACCAGATTGCGCTGACCCACCACGAAAAATACGACGGCAGTGGCTATCCGAACGGCCTGGCCGGCGATGCGATCCCGCTCACCGGCCGCATCGTCGCCATTGCCGACGTGTTCGACGCCCTGACCTCGGTGCGCCCGTACAAACGCGCCTGGACCGAAGAGGAAGCGGTCGCGCACATGGTGCAGCAGAAGGGCAAGCATTTCGACCCGGCGCTGATCGACCTGTTCGTCGGCCAGTTGCCGGCGATCCGCGCCGTGCGCGAGCGCTGGGCCGAAGCGGCGTAAGGGTCGTGGCCAGTGCGCCGGCTATTCCGGCTTGGCCGGATGGGCGCCCAGCGGGGCGAGCGCCGGCTGCGCCGCATGGCGCGCGATGACTTCGCGGTAGAGCGCCGTGTAACCGGCCGCCATCTGCCCGGCCGTAAACACCGTCCGGAAGCGGGCCGCGGCACGCGCCCCCATGGCGCGCGCCAGCGCCGGATTCTCCCACAGCGTGCGCATGGCGGCGCGCAGCGCCGGCGCGTCGTCCGGCGGCGTCACCAGCCCGGTCTTGCCATCGATGTTGATGTAGGTGGTGCCGCTGCCGATCTCGCACGAGATCATCGCTTTGCCGAACATCGCTCCTTCCAGCAGTGAAATGCCGAAGGCTTCCGAGCGCAGGTGCGAGGGGAAAGCCATCGCGTAGCACAGGCTCAGCAGGGCAACCTTGTCGTCGTCGCTGACGGCGCCGGTAAACAGTACGTTCTTCAATCCCAGGCGTGCGGCTTGTACCTTCAGGGCCGCTTCTTCCGGCCCCGTGCCGGCGATGACGACCGGATAGCCAGTGTCTTTCACCGCCTCGAGCAGCACGTGCAGGCCCTTGTAATAGCGCAGCACGCCGACGAACAGGAAGAACTTCGGGCCGAGCCGCTCGCGCCAGTGCGCCATCCGTGCCGGATCGGGCTGCGGATAGGTGGACTGGTCGAGGCCGTAGGTGATGACGCGGGTCTTGTCGGCGTAGCGTTCCAGTACCGCCGACGACGCCAGGTAATTCGGCGAGGCCGCGACGATGGCGTCGACGCTGCCCAGGAAACGCTGCCTGAGCGGCTGGTACAGGCGCAACAGTTTTTTCTGGCGCACGATGTCGGAGTGATAGCTCACCACCGTCGGCTTGTTCACGCGCGCCAGGAAGTGGGCCAGGTCCATGAACGGCCACGGGAAGTGGTAATGCACGACGTCGGCCTGCGCCGCCAGGCGCGCCAGCGCGCCGAGCGAGGCCAGCGAGCAGCCGTTCGAGGCAAATTCGAAATCGAGCGGCACGCGCTGCACGGTATGGCCGTCGAAGACGATCGGCGCCAGGTTCTTCTCGCGCGAGAGCGACAGCACCGTGTTGGTCACCCCGAGGCGGCCGGTGCCGACGCACAGCTGGCGGATGACTTGTTCGATACCGCCGATGCTGTCAGGGAAATAGGTTTTGTAAAAGTGAAGAACGCGCATAGGTGCGATCGGAAAAGAACAGGTCCGCGCCCGCAGCGTCGTCGTCGCTCTGGGCCTGATGCATTCGGACACTGAACTGTCCATGGTCAACCTTCCAGGGTTACGGGCGTCTAGCCCTGCAGCATCCAGCGCAAGGTCTCTGCCAGAGGGGGCGGGTCGAGCGGCCCGATCACCCCGGCCAGTTTCGCATTGCTGCCCGACAGCGTCAGGACATCGTTGGCGCGCACGAACGCGGGATTGACCTGCACCTCGATGCGGTAGCCGGCAATCCCGGAAGCCAGGTCGATGACCTCGGCCAGCGAATTGCTGCGCCCTGAACAGATGTTGAAAGCCTCGCCGCGTGGCGCCGCCGCGAGGAGCCTGCGGTAGCTGCGCGCCACCATGCGTACGTCGGAAAAGTCGCGCGAGATCGCCAGGTTGCCCAGTTCGATGCTGCGTTCGCGGCGGCGAAAATGCGCGACGATCTTTGCCAACAGAAAATTGTCGCTCTGCCCTTGGCCGGTATAGTTGAATGGACGCACGATAACTATCGGCAACTTGTCCATCCACAGGCGCGCCATGTATTCCATGGCCAGCTTGCTGACGGCGTAATCGTTGGCCGGCGCCGGCGCCACGTTTTCGTCGATGACGGCGACGTCGGCGTTGCCGTAGATATTCGCCGACGAGGCCAGCTGCACGCTCGAGGCCTTGTGGCGTGCGCCTGCCAGCGCTTCGAGCAGGTTGCGGGTGCCGACCACGTTGACGCGGTAGATCTGTTCGGCGTCGGTGTGGGCGACGAAGGCAATGCCGGCCAGGTGCACCACGACGTCCGGCTGCACCTGTTCGACCATGGCGCCGACGGCCGCGCGGTCGCACAGGTCGACCGCCAGCACATCGGTACCGAGATCGTTGCCCGGCCTGACAGTGCCGAATACTCGGTACCCGGCCGCCGCCAGCTCGCGCGCCACGTAATAACCGGTGAAGCCGCGCAGGCCGGTGACCAGGGCGCGCTTGCCCTCGCCTTCGCGCAGGTCGGTTTCAAGCTGGAGGTCGGTGTGTGGATCGGCCCCTGAGCCAGGATTCAGGTCGGACTTGGAAGCGAGCATCGTGCCGCCCATGTCAGAAAGAAAAACCCCGGGCGTTACGGCGCAGGTCGGCCTCGACCATCATCTGGCACAGCTCCTCGAGCGTCGTCTTCGGTTCCCAGCCCAGCTCGCGCTTCGCCTTCTCCGGATTGCCGATCAGCAGGTCGACTTCGGCCGGACGGTAGAACTTCGGCACGGTGCGTACCAGGATCTGGCCGCTGCGGGCGCAGCGTCCCGTTTCGTTCTCGCCGCTGCCGCTCCATTCGACTGCGACGTCGACGGCCCGGAAGGCCATCGTGACGAAATCGCGCACGGTCTCGGTGCGGTTGGTGGCCAGCACGTAGGTGCCGGGCTGGTCGACCTGCAGCATGCGCCACATGCCGTCGACGTATTCCTTGGCAAAGCCCCAGTCGCGCTTGGCGTCGAGGTTGCCCAATTCGAGCAGGTTGAGCTTGTTCTGGACGATCTTGGCGACCGCATCGGTGATCTTGCGCGTGACAAACTCGCGGCCGCGCAGCGGCGACTCGTGGTTGAACAGGATGCCCAGGGAACCGAAGATGCCGTAGCTCTCGCGATAATTGATCGTCATCCAGTGCGCGTACAGCTTGGCCACGCCATACGGGCTGCGCGGGTAGAACGGCGTGTCCTCGGCCTGCGGGATGGCCTGCACCTTGCCGAACATTTCCGAGGTCGACGCCTGGTAGAAACGGACCTTCGGGTTAACCAGGCGGATCGCCTCGAGCAGGTGCACGGCGCCCAGGCCGGTGATCGATGCGGTCGTCAGCGGCTGGTCGAAGGATACGCCGACGAAACTTTGCGCCGCCAGGTTGTACACCTCGTCGGGTTCCGCATTCTGGATCAGGCGCAGGCTCGACGCCAGGTCGGTCAGGTCGTACTCGACCAGGGCCAGGTTCGGGTGGGCCTGGATGCCCAGTTCCTCGATACGCCAGAAATTGGTGGAACTGGCGCGGCGGAACGTGCCCGTGACGTGATAACCCTTTTCCAGCAACAGTTGAGCAAGATAGGAACCATCCTGCCCGGTAATCCCAGTGATGACGGCTCTTTTAGTTGTTTTTTGCATAATTTGTATTCTCGATGAGTTTCGTACATACAAATATTGACCAGACAACCTTACATTGTTACGGCGGACTTTGGCCAGGCAAAGCGATACAGAGTAGGAAAAATGAGCAAATTACACACATTATTCGCCGGGATGACGCTCCGGCGGAAGACGCTTACGGATTGTTACTTGTTTGGACACGAAAAAACAGGCGAGCACGCTCGCCTGTGAGTCCACTCAATAATCGACGAATCGGACTGAACTTTTAGCAGCCCGATCGTCATGCAGATCAGCGGTTCGACACCGCGTCGACCACGCACAGCGCGGTCATGTTGACGATGCGGCGCACCGTGGCCGACGGCGTCAGGATGTGCACCGGCTTGGCGCAGCCGAGCAGCACCGGTCCGACCGCGATGCCGTTGCCGGCCGCCGTCTTGAGCAGGTTGTAGGCGATGTTGGCCGAGTCGATGTTCGGCATCACCACCAGGTTGGCGTCGCCCTTGAGCGTCGATTGCGGCATCAATTTCGCGCGCAGCTTCGAATCGAGCGCGACGTCGCCGTGCATCTCGCCATCGATCTCCAGGTGCGGCGCCTTCTGCTGCACCAGCGCCAGCGTGGCGCGCATCTTCTGCGCCGACTCGCTGTCGGAAGTGCCGAAGTTCGAATGCGACAGCAGCGCCACGCGCGGTGCGATGCCGAAACGTTCCAGCTCCTCGGCCGCCATCATCGTGATCTCGGCCAGCTCGGCGGCGCTCGGGTTGTCGTTGACGTGGGTATCGACCATCGCGATCTGGCGCTCCTCGGTGATCACGAAGTTCATCGCCGCATACACGTTGGCGCCGGCGCGCTTGCCCAGCACCTTGTCGATGAAGTCGAGGTGGGTCCAGGTGGTGCCGTAGGTGCCGCAGATCATGCCGTCGGCGTCGCCCTTGTGGATCATCATCGCGCCGATCAGCGTATGGCGGCGGCGCATCGCCAGTTTCGCCATGTCCACGGTGACACCCTTGCGCATCACCATCTGGTGGTACGTCTGCCAGTAGTCGCGGTAGCGCTCGTCGAAGTCGGGGTTGATGACGTCGAAATGCACGCCCAGCTTCAGGCGCAGGCCGAACTTCTCGATGCGCTGCTCCAGCACGGCCGGGCGGCCGACCAGGATCGGACGCGCCAGCTTCTCGTCGACCACCACCTGCACCGCGCGCAGCACGCGTTCGTCCTCGCCTTCGGCATACACGATGCGCTTGAGTTCCGGCGGGGTGCTTTTCGCCACCTGGAACAAGGGCTTCATGAACGAGCCGCTGCGGTACACGATCTGCTGCAGGCTTTCGGCATAGGCGTCGAGATCGGCGATCGGACGGGCGGCGACGCCGCCTTCCATCGCGGCCTTGGCCACCGCCGGCGCGATATGGGTCAGCAAACGCGGATCGAACGGCATCGGGATCAGGTATTCCGGGCCGAACGACAGGTTGTTGATGCCGTAGGTGGTCGCCACCACGTCCGACTGCTCGGCATGCGCCAGGTCGGCGATCGCGTGCACGACGGCGATTTCCATCTCGCGCGTGATCGTCGTCGCGCCGCAATCGAGGGCGCCGCGGAAGATGTACGGGAAGCACAGCACGTTGTTGACCTGATTCGGATAGTCCGAACGGCCAGTGGCGATGATGACGTCGCCGCGCACCGCTTTCGCGTCTTCCGGCAGGATTTCCGGGTTCGGGTTGGCCAGCGCCAGGATGATCGGATTCGGCCCCATCTGCGCGACCATTTCCGGCTTCAATACGCCGCCGGCCGACAGGCCGAGGAAGATATCGGCGCCGGGGATGATGTCCGACAGGGTCCGGTGCTCGGTCTCCTGCGCGAAGCGTTCCTTGTCCGGGTCCATCAATTCGGCGCGGCCTTTATAGACGACGCCGGCCAGGTCGGTCACAAAAATGTTCTCGATCGGGAAGCCGAGGTCGACGATCAGGTCGAGGCAGGCCAGGGCCGCCGCGCCGGCGCCGGAGACGACCAGCTTGCAGTGTTTGATGTCCTTGTTGACCACCTTCAAGCCATTGAGGATGGCGGCGCCGACGATGATCGCGGTGCCGTGCTGGTCGTCGTGGAAAACCGGGATCTTCATCCGCTCGCGCAGCTTGCGCTCGATATAAAAACACTCGGGCGCCTTGATGTCTTCCAGATTGACGCCACCGAAGGTAGGCTCGAGCGCAGCGATGATGTCGACCAGTTTATCCGGATCGTTCTCGGCGATCTCGATGTCGAAGACGTCGATGGCGGCGAACTTCTTGAAGAGGACGCCCTTGCCTTCCATGACCGGCTTCGAGGCCAGCGGGCCGATGTTGCCCAGGCCGAGCACGGCGGTGCCGTTCGAGATCACGGCCACCAGGTTGCCGCGCGACGTGTATTTGTACGATGCCGCCGGGTCCTTGACGATCTCTTCGCAAGGCGCCGCGACGCCCGGCGAATAGGCCAGGGCCAGGTCGCGCTGGTTCAGCAGGCCCTTGATCGGCGTGACGCTGATCTTGCCCGGACGTGGGAACTGGTGGTATTCGAGCGCTGCGGTCCGAAGTTGTTGGCGCAGTTCTTCTTTTTTGTCCGATGACGAATCCATGCTGTGCAGCCTTCCTGAACTTAGAGGGGAACCTCCAATTTTATCAGACTGACTCTTATAGCAGACTACGTATTTTCCACGCCTAAGGATTCCATAAGCTTTTCTTATACAACACCCACAAACATCAGCAAACCCGATACTCGCAACGAAGCGTAGCCTGGGCTCTCGAGCCCAGGACTGCAACGCATGCAAGCCCGCAGCCCGGTAGAATGGCCCATGCTTTCCGAATTCGACCTTATCAAACGATACTTCCGCCGTGCCCGCACCGGCAACGCCGTGCTCGGCATCGGCGACGATTGCGCCCTGCTGGCGCCCTCCCCCGGCATGCAGACGGCGATCTCGACCGACCTGCTGGTCGAAGGCCGCCATTTCTTCGCCGGCGCCGATGCCCGCATGCTGGGCCATAAAAGCCTGGCCGTGAACCTGTCCGACCTGGCGGCGATGGGCGCGAAGCCGGTCGCCTTTACGCTGGCGCTGTCGCTGCCCGGCGCCGACCCGGAGTGGCTGGAGGCTTTCTCCACCGGGATGTTCGCGCTGGCGGACCTGCACGACTGCGAACTGATCGGCGGCGACACCACGCGCGGCCCGCTGGCGATCTGCATCACCGTGTTCGGCGAGATCGCCCCCGGCCACGCCTTGCGCCGCGACGCCGCCCGCGCCGGCCACGACCTCTGGATCTCGGGCACCCTCGGCGACGCGCGCCTGGCCCTGGCCGGCTACTGGAAGGAGATCGCGCTCGACCCCGAGGTCCTGGCGCTGGCCGCCCCGCGCATGCACCAGCCGACGCCGCGCGTCGAACTCGGACGCGCCCTGAGCGCCCTGCCGATCGGGCATGCGGCGCTCGACATCTCGGACGGCCTGGTGGGAGACTTGCAGCACATCCTCGACGCCTCCAAGGTCGGCGCCACGCTGGACGTCGACGCCCTGCCCGCCGGCCCGGCGCTGGCCGGGCAAGCGCTGGCGCTGCGGCGCCGTTTCACGCTCGCCGGCGGCGACGATTACGAACTCTGCTTCACCGCGCCGGCGTCCCAGCGCGACGCCGTGATCGCGGCGGCCGGATCGGCGAACACGCCGGTCACGCGCGTCGGCACCATCGATGCGCAGCCGGGATTACGCTTCGTCGATGCGGCGGGCAAGGCCCTGGAGATGGATGTGCAGGGGTGGGATCACTTCAGCGGCGAGTAACGCGTTTACAAGCACGCATCCGCTTGACCCGTAGGGTGGGCGGCTACACCCGGCCGTGTGATGTGCTGCGGCTTGAATGCCGCCCACGCGTTCAACCGGACCATGAAACCTCGCGACAACACACTGCTGCTGTTGAACGCGTGGGCGGCGCCACTGCCGCGGACATGCACTGTCCGGGGTATAGCCGACCACCCTACGAACCGGTCCTCGGCACCCGCCGATCGTCATACGGCCCATGCTCCATCCAGTAATGCCGGAACGCCAGCCGCACGTTGTTGCGCAATTCCGTATCGTTCCACGGCTTCGTATAAAACTTGTAGATCGCGCCGCGGTTGATCGATTCGAGTATGGTCTTGACGCCCGTGTAGCCGGACAAAATGATCCGCATCGTGTCCGGATACATCTCCTTGACCTTGCTCAGGAATTCGGTGCCGCTCATGGCCGGCATGCGCTGGTCGCACATCACGACCTGCACCCGGTACAGCGCCAGCAGTTCGAAGGCCTCGCTCGGGGTCGGCGCGGTCAGGACCCGGTAATTGTCGCGCCGTAGCAGGCGGTGCAGCGCACTGAGGGTGTCGACGTCGTCGTCGACCACCAGGATCGTCTGTACCCGGCTATCGTCGAACGCTTCGCGGTCCGGCGCCTCGCGGTTCTTGCGGACCAGCTGCGCCAACTGGCCTGCCGGCAGCGCGCGCGAAAAGTGGAAGCCCTGGATCTCGTCGCAGCGGTGGCGCCGCAAATACGCCATCTGGGCGCGCGTCTCGACGCCCTCGGCGATCACCTGCATGTGCAGGCTGTGCGCCATGCTGACGATGGCCAGCGCGATGGCCGCGTCGTCCGGGTTGGTGACGATGTCGCGCACGAAGGCGATGTCTATTTTCAGCTTGTCGATCGGGAAGCGTTTCAGATACGCCAGGCTCGAGTACCCGGTGCCGAAGTCGTCGATCGCGATGCGGATGCCGAGCTTCTTGAGCCGTTCGAGCACCTCGATGGTGCGCTCGGCATTGGTCATCAGCGCGCTTTCGGTCAGTTCCAGTTCCAGCATGCCCGGCTCGATGCCGTGGCGTTCGATCGCGGCGCGCACCACGCTTTCGAGGTCGCCCTCGACGAACTGGCGGCTCGACACGTTCACCGCCACCCGCACGTCGCGGATGCCCTGTGCCTGCCACTCGGCGATCTGGCGGCAGGCCTCGTCGATGATCCAGTCGCCGATGCGCACCACCATCCCGGTCTCTTCCAATACCGGCACGAATTCGGCCGGATACACCAGGCCGTGGCCGGGCCGGTTCCAGCGCAGCAGCGCCTCCACGCCGCACACGCGGCCGGTGGACAGGTCGAGCTTGGGCTGGTAGTGCAGCACGAACTGACCGCCTTCGAGCGCGCCGCGCAGCGCCACCTCGAGGTCGAGCCTGGCCAGCACCTGCACGTTCATGCCGGCGGTGAAGAAGCGGTAGCCGTCGCGGCCCGCTTCCTTGGCGCGCACCATCGCGGTGTCGGCATATTTCACCAGCGTGCTCGGCTCGACCGCGTCGTCGGGATACATGGCGATGCCGATGCTGGCGGTCATGGCCGCCTGCTGGCCCTCCAGGTCGAACGGCGCGCGCAGGGATTCGCGGATCTCGTTGGCCAGGTGCGCCGCCTCGTCCTGCTGCTCGCGCGTCATGCTGAGGATGACGGCGAATTCGTCGCCGCCCAGGCGCCCGACCGACCCGCGCTGCTCGCGCACCCGCACCAGCCGATCGCTGAACTGGCGCAGCAGCTCGTCGCCCCGCTTCGGCCCCAGCGAATCATTGACGATCTTAAAACGGTCGAGCGTGATGAACAGCACCGCCACGCGCCAGGCCTTGTCTTGCGCCAGCTCGATCGTCTCGCGCAGGTTCTGGAAGAACAGCGTGCGGTTCGGCAGGCCGGTGAGCGCATCGAAGCTGGCCAGGTGCTTTAAATGCTGCTGCGCCTGCAGGCGTTCGCTAATGTCGCGCGCCACGGCAATCAGGAGCTTGCTCGAGCCAGCCTCGGTCCACTGCCAGCTGATCTCGACCGGCACCGCGCCTTCTCCGCCGGCGCGCAGCAATTCGGTCTCGGCGATGTCGGTCTCGTGCGCGGCGCCATTGGTGGCCAGGTGGCGCTCCAGTTGCACCTTCGTCGTCAGTCCCAGCGCCACCGGATCGATGCGCAGCAGCGCCTCGCGCGAAAAGCCGAGCATGCGGCAGGCGCCGTCGCTCACGTCCACCAATGCCAGGCTGGCCGCGTCGATCAGGAAGATGCCGTCGCTGGTCGCATCCATGGCGCTCCTGAAGCGCCCCAGCGCGGCGGTGCGTTCGCGCACCGTGCGCTCCAGGCGCGCGCCGTATTCGCGCGACTCGCGGTGCATCAGGCGCACCTCCAGCAGGTTGCGGATGCGCGTCATCACCTCGACCGTGTCGAGCGGCTTGCCGATAAAATCGCGCGCGCCCGCTTCCAGCACGGCCAGCTTCTTGTCCGGTTCGGCCGTCACCACCAGCACCGGCAGCCAGGATTCGCTTTCCAGCGGTTTTAAGGCTTCCATCACCTGGAAGCCGTCCATGTGCGGCATGTGCAGGTCGAGGATGATCAGGTCGAAGCGGTATTTCAGGTGCAGCGACACCACCTGGCGCGGGTCGGTCGTGCTGTGCACGTTTTCGTAGCCGGTGGTCTTTAACAAGTACTCGAGCAGCTGCACGTTGACCGGCTGGTCGTCCACCACCAGTACCCGCGCGCGGCGCACGTCGGCTGGCGTGATCATGCCGCACCTCCCTCGGCGTTGCCATGCCGGTGCGCCAGCGCGACGTCGATCACCTCGTTGAACTGGTCGATGTCGATCGGCTTGGTGAGATAGCGGAAGAAGCCGGCCGCAATGCCGCGCTCGACGTCGCGCGGCATCGCGTTCGCCGTCAGCGCGATCACGGGAATGTCTTTCGTGGCCGGCTCGCGCTGGAGCTGCGCCAGCACTTCCAGGCCGCTCATGCCGGGCAGGTTCACGTCCATCAATATGATCTCGGGGTGGTGGGCGCGCGCCAGCGACAGCCCGAGCGGGCCGTCGCCGGCGGCCAGCAGGCGCAGGTCAGGGCGGAAGCGCACGATTTCCTCTACCAGTTTCAGGTTGGCCGGATTGTCCTCGACATACAGCAGCAGGTGCGATGCGTCGCTCGCGCCGGTCGCAGCAGCCGCCTCGCGCTGCACACCCGCGTTCGCGTTCGTCGTCAGCGGCGCCGTCGTGCCCAGCTCGATCGTAAACACGCTGCCCACGCCGGGGCTGCTCGACACATCGATCGTGCCGTCCATCAGCTCGACCAGGCGGCGCGTGACGACCAGGCCGATGCCGGTGCCTTCCTGGGCGCCCGCTTCCTGGCCGAGCCGGTTAAATGGCTGGAACAGGTTGTCGACCTGCTCGGGACGCAAGCCCATGCCGGTGTCCTGGATCGAGATGCGCAGGCGGTTCGGGCCAGCCTGCGCGCAGTCGAGCACCACGGCGCCGGCGTCGCGGTTGTACTTGATGGCGTTCGACAGCAAATTGAGCAGCACCTGCTTCAGGCGCGTGCGGTCGGCCAGCAGCACCGCGCCGACCTGCTGCGGGAACAGCATGCGGATGCCGCGCGCCGCCGCCAGCGGTTCGATCATGCTCTGGCATTCGTCCAGGATCTCGCCCAGTGCGACCGGCTCCATCGACAGCGTGATGGTGCCCGACTCGACCTTGGCCAGGTCGAGGATCTCGTTGATGAGCGTGAGCAGGTGGCGTCCCGATTTGAGGATGTGGCTGGCGAATTCCTTCTTTTGCGCCTCGCTGGTCGGCAGCGATTGCGAGGTCAGGATCTGGGCAAAGCCGAGGATCGCATTCAGCGGCGTGCGCAGCTCGTGGCTCATCGACGAGAGGAAGGCCGATTTCGCCTGGTTCGCCTTGCGCGCCTCGTCGATCGCGTTGGCCAGTTCGGCGTTCGCCAGCGCCAGCTGCAGCGTGCGTTCGTCGACGCGCTGCTCGAGCTGCTCGTTCAGGCGCATCACTTCCTGCTGGCTGCGCGAGCGCTCGGCCTCGCCGCGCACGATGGCGGCGTTCGAGTCTTCCAGTTCGCGCGTGCGCTGCTCGATCTCGGTCAGCATCGCATTGAACGAGTCGGCCAGCTCGGCCGCCTCGTCGTCGCCGACGCGCGGCGCACGGCGCGAATAATCGCGCGTGGCGACGACGTCGCGCGCGATCTCGGTGACGGCGACGATCGGCGCCGTGATCACCCCGCCCATGCGCCGCATGACGAGCCAGGCCGTGCCCATGGCCAGCAGCATCACCCCGAGCGCAATGGCGAGATAGTCGAGCGTGCGCGCCAGCATGCGGTTCTCGGCGCGCAGCCAGACGGTGCCGACCGTCTCGCCGTTTTCGACGATCGGCCGGAACAGCGCCACGTACTGGCCGTCGCTCTGCACGCCGGCGCTTTGCGGCCGCGGCGGAAAGACGCCGGCCTCCTTGCGCGCCGAATACGAAGCGAACAGGCGGCCGGTCTCGTCGTAGATGGCGGCCGCCTCGACGATCGGCCGGGTGCGCAGCAGCGCCAGGTTTTCGCCCGCCAGGCGCGGGTCGTCGAAGGCGAGCGCAGCCGAGGTCATGTGTCCGACCAGTTCGGCCTGGGTCGAGAGGTCGTTCAGCAGCGAGCGGTGGTAGCTGCGCAGGTCGTAGGCGATGATCAGGCCGACCGACACCAGTAGCGCGGCGAAGGTGGTGGCCATCACGACCACCACCAGTTTCTTGCGGATCGAGGTGCGCGGGTTCACGAAGCCCCCGTCACGCGCAGGGCGGCCGCCAGCAGGCGCGCGCTGATGCGCAGGCGGCTCGGGGCCACCTGGCCGAGCGCCACTTCGAAGCGCAGGCGCTCCTCGGCCACGACGAAGCGGATCATGCCGGCCGGCGTATCCGCCAGCGCGTCGGCGGCGTCGCTGACGGTCAGCAGCGGCAAGCCGCGCGCCCCGGCCAGCAGCGCGGCGCCGTCAAGGCCGGCGCCATACAGCATGTGCAGGCCGGCGGGCGCATCGCCGCGCTGCAGGCGCCGCACGGCGAGCGGGTGGCCGCCCACGCTACGCCTGGCGGCCACCTGCTCGAGCTGATCCGCCAGCGCATCGTTGCCGGCCACGCCGATCAGCAGCGGGCTGTCGGGCCGGGCGAAGGCGGACGCCGGCCAGTCGACGAAACCGGCGAATTTGACCAGGTAGGCGGCTTTTACCTGGAGTTCGAGGCGGGCGTCGGCCTGCGCCGGCTGCGCACAGGCCAGCAGCCACAGCGCGAGGATGAGCGGGTGTACGCAACGCACGGCCCGGATGGCGAGCGCCATCACGATAGGACCGGTTCTATCCGGGAGCACGTGAAAAATGCAGGCGGCATAAGAGTTCTGTTGAATAAAAGAAACGCGGCGGAAACCGCCGCGTTGCAGGATAGCAGTCCGACTCTTGCTCGTGTCGCACGGGACATTTCTTCTACAAGACTTACCCTCGCTGGCTGTGGCATTCCGACAGCCCGGCCGGGAACGCATGCAAGTTTGCCACACCGGTCCGCAGCGCGGCGCGCTAGAATGAATCACGCGCGACCACCCGCTGTCGCGCCGCCGGGTGCGCCCGGCGCCACCTGAAGGAGCCGCACGTGACGAACGACTTGATCGATCTTGCAACGAAAGTGGGCATGGCGCTGCAGGCCAAGCGCCTGGTGCTGGCAACGGCCGAATCCTGTACCGGCGGCGGCGTGTCGCAGGCCGTCACCGAAATCGCCGGCTCGACCGGCTGGTTCGAATGCGGCTTCGTGACCTATTCGAATTCCTCGAAAACGGAACTGCTCGACGTGCCGGCGGCGCTGATGGCCCAGTTCGGGTCGGTCAGCGAAGAAGTCGCGGGCGCCATGGCCGAGGGCGCATTGGCCAACAGCAACGCCGACGTCGCCGTCTCCACCACCGGCATCGCCGGCCCGACCGGCGCGGTACCGGGCAAGCCGGTCGGCACGGTCTGTTTCGGCTGGGCACGCGGCGACAGCACCCACACCGAGCGCCTGGTGTTCCAGGGCGACCGCCAGGCCGTGCGCGAGCAGACCGTGGCGCATGCGCTGCGCGGCCTGTTGCGTTTTATTGAATAGTGGGGCGAACATAGTGCGTCGGCCGGGCGCCGCCTGGCGCGCGGCGCTGCTGCTCGCCTGCGCGCTCGGCACGGCAGCGGAAAGCATCGGGGCCGCACCTGCCGCGTCTGCGGACGCCCCCGACATCCAGACCGTTTACGCCGTCGGCGACATCGCCCGCTGCAAGCACCCCGACCCGCGCTGGTCGGGCGCTGCCGACACGGCCGCCGTGGTCGGCGCTGGCCTGGCCGCCGACCCGCAAGCCGTCGTGCTGACCCTGGGCGACCACACCTATCCGCGCGGCACCGCCGCCGAATTCGCCGGTTGCTACGATCCGACCTGGGGCCGCTTCAAGGAGCGCACCTGGCCTTCTCCCGGCAACCACGAGTACTACACGAAAGATGCGGCGCCCTACTTCGCCTATTTCGGCGAACGCGCCGGGCGCGGCTACTACAGCCTGCGCCTGGGCCAGTGGCGCATCTATTCGCTCGACAGCAACCTGAAGGGCGCCGCCCAGGCGCGCCAGCTGGCCTGGCTGAAAGACGAGCTGGCCCACGAACCCGCAGCCGGTGCCGTGGCGCCCTGCACGCTGGCATTCTGGCATCATCCCCTGTACAGTTCGGGCGGCCACGGCAGCGTGCCGACCATGCGCGCCGCCTGGGTGCTGTTGCAGCAGGCCGGCGCCGAGCTGGTGTTGTCCGGCCATGACCACGACTACGAGCGCTTCGCACCGCAGGACGCGCACGGAAACGCCGATCTGCGCGGCCTGCGCCAGTTCGTGGTCGGCACCGGCGGCGCCTATCCGACGCCTTTCCTGCGCTGGCGCGCCAACAGCGAAACCCGTGACGCCAGCCGCAACGGCGTGCTGCGCCTGCGGCTATATGCGGGCGGCTACGACTGGGAATTCCTGGAAGCGACCCCACCTCAGCTACCGAACGCCTCGCCGCCCGACCGTGGCAGCGCTCGCTGCCACTGATTGAACTGCATTACCCACTTCTTTTGGAGCATTACATGAAAACCCGCCCACTGTTTGCCGCATCGCTGCTGATGGCCGCCCTCAACGGCGCCGGCGCGCAGGGTGGCGGGGGCAGCGCCGCCAGTTCGGGGGCGGCCACCGAAACGACCTTGCCCGGCATCCCGGACATCGCCTTCGACAAATACACGCTGCCGAACGGCTTGCAAGTCATCCTGGTCGAAGACAAGCGGCTGCCGCTGGTGGCGGTGAACGTCTGGTACCACGTCGGCCCGGCCAACGAAGTGCCGGGACTGACCGGCTTTGCTCACCTGTTCGAGCACATGATGTTCGCCGGCAGCAAGCACCTGCCGCGCGGCCTGGCCGACCGCCTGATGGAAGGCGCCGGCGCCAGCGACAGCAACGGCAGCACGGATTACGACCGCACCAATTACTACGACACCGTGCCCTCGAACCAACTGGAACTGGCGCTGTGGGTACACGCCGACCGCATGGGCTACCTGCTCGACGTGCTGGACCAGAAGTCGCTCACCAACCAGCAGGACGTGGTGCGCAACGAACGGCGCGACACGGTCGAGAACGAACCCTATGGGATCGTCGAAGAAGCGCTGAACCAAGCGCTGTTCCCGCAAGACCACCCCTATCGCGCCTCGGTGATTGGCTCGCACGCCGACATCCAGAACGCGAAACTGGCCGACGTGCGCGACTTTTTTACGCGCTACTACGGCCCGAACAACGCCAGCGTCGTGATTGCCGGCGACATCGACAAGGTGAAAACGCGCGCCCTGGTGGCGAAATACTTCGGCAGCCTGCGCCGCGGCCCGGCCGTCGAGCGGCCGCAAGTGAAAACGCCGCCGATCACCGCCGAGCGCCGCCTGGTGGTGCCGGACCGGGTCGAGCTGCCGCGCGTGTATATGGGCTGGCTCACGCCGCCCGCTTACCAGCCGGACGACGCCGAACTGGCGGTCGCCGCGCAAATCCTTGCCGGCGGCAAGTCGAGCCGGCTCTATAAATCGCTGGTCTACGAAAGCCAGATCGCTCAGGACGTCGACGCCAACCAGGATGCACGCGCGCTCACCTCCGCCTTCCTGATCGAGGTGACGGCGCGCGCCGGCCACACCCCGGTCGAACTCGAAAAGGCGATCGACGCCGAATTGGCGGCCCTGCGCGACCACGGCCCGACCGAAGCCGAAGTCACGCGCGCGCGCAACCAGATCGAAACGGCGATCGTCAGCTCGCTGGAAAAACTGGGCGGCGACGGCCTGGCCGACCAGCTCAACCACTACAACCAGTACACGGGCGATCCCGGCTACCTGGCGCAGGACGTGGCGCGCCTGCGCAGCATCACGGCGGCCGACGTCCAGCGCGCGGTGCGCACCTGGCTGCAGCCGCGTGCGCGCGTGCTGGTCGCCGGCGTGCCCGGCATTCCCGACCTGCCGCCCGATCCGCCGGCGCCAAAGCCGCCCAAGTCGCGCCCCGGCCACGGCATCGGCGGCATCAACGAAGCCGAAGCCTGGCGCGCGCAAATGCCGACAGCGGGACCTGCCCCGCGCATGAAGCTGCCGCAAGGCGAAAGTTTTAAACTCGCCAACGGCCTGACCATCATCCACCACTACAACCCGGCGCTGCCGCTGGTCTCGGCCGAACTGGTGGTGCGCAGCGGCTCGGACGCCAATCCGCCTGCGCTACCCGGCCTGGCCGGCTTCACGGCGCAGATGCTGACCGAAGGGACCGCCACGCGCAGCGCGCCGCGCATCGCCGACGAAATCGCGCAACTGGGCGCCTTCATGGATGCCGACAGCAGCACCGGCGGCTCCAGCGTGGCGCTACTGTCGCTGCGCGCCAACTTCGACGCCGCACTTGCCGTGCTGGCCGACGTCGTGCAGCACCCCGCCTTCCCGACCGCGGAAGTCGAGCGCCAGCGCGCCAGCCGCCTGGGCGACCTGATGCAGCAGCGCGACGACCCGGAACTGATCGCGGCGCTGGCCGCCGCCGGCGCCCTGTACGGCCCGCGCCACCCGTATGGCTACGGCCAGCTGGGCACCGAACCGGCGATCCGCGCCGTCACGCGCGACGACCTGATCGGCTTCTGGCGCCGTCACTACGTGCCGGGCAATGCGGCGCTGGTAGTGGCGGGCGACATCGCGCAGGGTGATTTGAAAGCCTTGGCCGAGGCGCGTTTCGGTGCCTGGAAGAGCGCCCCGGTGCCGCCGCCGGCGGCCGCCACCCCGGCCACGACGGCAGCCCGGGTGGTGCTGGTCGACCAGCCCGGCGCCGGCCAGACGGCGCTGCGTTTGACTGCGCTGGCCGCCGAGCGCAAGACGCCGCTGTATCCGGCGCTCGAGGTGATGAACGCCGCCTTCGGCGGCCTGTTCACCAGCCGCATCAACCAGAACCTGCGCGAAGACAAGGGTTATACCTATGGCGTCTACTCGGGTTTCAGGTATGACCGCGCGCCGGGCCCCTTCATCATCGCCGGCAGCGTGCGCGCCAACGTGACGGGCGCCTCCGTGACCGAATTGTTAAAGGAAGCGCAAGCGATGATCGACCAGCCGCTGGCGCCGGCCGAACTGGCGGGTGCGCGCAATGCCGAACTGCTGTCGCTGCCCAATCGATTCGAGACGAACGCCGACATCGGCGCCAGCCTGGCCGAAGCCTTTGTGTTCGACCTGCCGCTCGATTACTACAGCGCCCTGCCGGCGCGCCTGGCGGCCGTCAGCGCGGCCGACGTGCAGGCGGCGGCCAAGCGCTACCTCGATCCGGCCCGGCTGACGGTCGTCGCCGTGGGCGAGCGCAAGAAGATCGCGGCGCAGCTCGACAAGCTGAAACTGGGACCGGTCGAGGTGCGTGATAGTGAAGGTCAACTGCGGCCATGACGAAGGAATCCAGTGCGTTGACCGACGAGCGCATCCTGCAATCCTGGTCGCGCAACAGCGATCCGTGGGTCGCCGCCGTGCGCGGCAAGGAGATTGCCAGCCGCGCGCTCGCGACGGACGCGGCCATCGTCGACGCCGTGCGCTCCTGCGCGCCGCGCACTGGCGTCGACCTCGGCTGCGGCGAAGGCTGGCTGGTGCGTGCGCTGCCGGAAGTCAGCATGGTCGGCGTCGATGCGATCGCCGGACTGGTCGAGGCGGCGCGGGCTGGCGGTGGCGGCGAGTTTCGGGTGATGTCGTATGAAGAGATCGCGGCCGGCCGCTTGCAGCTCGCGGTCGATGTCGCCGTCTGCAATTTCTCGCTCATCGGCGAGGCCGCGACGGCCGGCCTGCTGCGCGCGGCGCCGAGTTATTTGCGCCCCGGTGGCACGCTGATCGTGCAAACCGTGCATCCGCTGGTGTCCTGCGGCGATGCGCCGTATGTCGACGGCTGGCGCGAAGGCAGCTGGGCCGGCTTCAGCAGCGATTTCAACGATGCCCCTCCCTGGTATTTCCGCACGCTGGCGAGCTGGATTACCTTGTTCGTCGACAGCGGCCTGCGTATCACAAGCCTGCGCGAGCCGGTGCATCCCGACACCGGCAAGCCGGTGTCCTTGATCCTGATGGGCCAGCTGCCCGGTTAACACCCTCGTAGGGTGGGAACTTGTGCCCACGCGGTACGGCCGGTGAGAGTCCGCGACCTCCTGGCAATCGCTAACGGTTATTACCAGCGTTATACCAGCGCATCGGCACGACCGCGTGGGCACGAGTGTCCACCCTACGGTGCACAAGCGTCATCAACATTTTTTGCGGTATCACGGGCGTAAAAAAGCCCGTCATCTGACGGGCTGGTGCTTGGCGTAATTACATTTACGCCAGCGGGTCAATCACGAACGCCGGCATCTGCGCCTTCTCCTGCGCGCACGCCAGGAATTTATCCGCCGTGATCAGCGCTTCATTGATCGTGACGTCCATGTCCAGGTAGCGGTAGGTGCCGAGGCGGCCGACGAAGGTGACGTTCGGTTCCTTTTTCGCCAGGTTGACGTACAGCTCGAGCTGCTGCTTGTCGCGCGCCAGGCGGATCGGGTAGTACGGGATGTCCTTCTCTTCGCACTGGCGGCTGTATTCCTTGTAGCAGATCGTCTTTTCGTGCTTTTCCCACGGCGAGAAGTGTTTATGTTCGGTGATGCGGGTATAGGGCTGGGCGTCGTCGCAGTAGTTGATGACCGCGTTGCCCTGGTAGTCGCCGGTGGCGCGGAAGGTTTCGAAGTCGAGCGTGCGGTATGGCAGGCGGCCTTCGGCGTGCTTGAACCAGGCGTCGATCGGGCCGCTGTAGAAGACGTGTTCGTACTCGGACTTCAGGTCCGGGTCGAAACGGGTGTTCAGGTGCACGGTCACGCCTGGCACGTTGATGATGTTCTCGACCAGCGCGGTGTAACCGTCGGCCGGCATGCCCTGGTATTTGTGGCTGAAATAATTGTCGTCGTAGTTGAAGCGCACTGGCAGGCGCTTCAGGATGCTGGCCGGCAGTTCGCTCGGCTCCAGGCCCCACTGCTTGACCGTATAGGTCTTGAAGAAGGCTTCGTACAGTTCGCGGCCGACGAAGCGCAACGCCTGCTCTTCGAAGGTCTGCGGGTCGACGATCGACTTGTCGCCCAGCGAGGCCAGGAATTCTTCCGCTTCGGCCGGACCCATCGTTTTATTGAAGAACTGGTTAATCGTCAGCAGGTTGATCGGCAAGGTGAATACCTGGCCCTTGGTGATGGCTTTGACGCGGTTCACGTAAGGCTTGAATTCGGCGTAGCGGTTCACGAATTCCCAGGCACGCTCGTTGTCGGTGTGAAAGATGTGCGGGCCGTACACGTGCAGCATGACGCCGGTTTCGGCATCGCGCTCGGAGTGGCAGTTACCTGCGATGTGGGAACGCGATTCGAAGACTTCGACGGTATAACCAGCTGCGGCAAGCTGATTGGCAATCACAGCTCCGGAAAATCCAGCGCCGACAATGGCGATTTTCTTGTTCATGTGTGTCTATCCTAAACTGTTGATTGGTGATGAACGCGGGAGGCACAGGCCAACGACCGGCTGGACCGGGCCCTCAAATATATTTCCGTGTTACTTCAAATGACGGCCGACAAATAGCACCGCACTACGTCGATTTGCTGAGCGTTAGAAATTTTCTTATGTCACGATTCGACAGTGCCTGGCCGTTCTATTTATTAATACACCGACAATTATATGCTGACCTTCGGGTTTACCCCTGTTCGATTGACAGGGGTTGCGCAGCCTGCCGAACTCGGCCGAAACGCGCACCCAGACTGGGTTTCAGCAGACATTGACTTGCCGAACCGGGCAGTCTGATCTAACATGTGAACATCTATTCACATGTTAATGATGACCAAACCCGACACTTCCGACGACGCCATCGACCAGCTGGCCGACCTGTTCCATTTGCTGGGCGATCCGACCCGCCTGCGCATCGTGCTGGCCTGCCTGGCGCAGCCGACGGCGGTAGGCGAGATTGCCGCCACCTTGACGCTGTCGAGCTCGCTCGTCAGCCACCACCTGCGCCTGCTGCGCGCGGCGCGCATCGTGAAAGCCGAGCGCCAGGGCAAGCAGGTGTTCTATGCCGCCGCCGACGCCCACATCAGCACCCTGCTTGCCACCATGTTCGAGCACATTGCCGAACCCACCAACGGAATGGACGCATGAGCCACGAGCACAGCCACGATCACCACGATCACCAGCATGGCCACCACCACAGCCACGGCCATGGCCACCATCACCACCACGTCCCCGAGCCCGGCCACGGGCGCGCGTTTGCGCTGGCGATCGGCATCAATACGATCTTCGTCGCCATCGAATTCGTCTACGGGTTCCTCGCCAACTCGACGGCGCTGATGGCCGACGCCGGCCACAACCTGTCCGACGTGCTGGGGCTGGTGCTGGCCTGGGGCGCGGCGGTGCTGGCCAAGCGCGCCCCGAGCGCGCACTACACCTATGGCCTGCGCAGTTCGTCGATCCTGGCGGCGCTGGGCAATGCCTTGCTGTTGCTGTTCGCCTGCGGTGCGATCGCCTGGGAAGCCCTGCACCGCTTCGCGGCGCCGGCGCCGGTGGAAGGCGTCACCGTGTCGGTGGTGGCGGCGATCGGCGTGGCCATCAACGGCTTTTCGGCCTGGCTGTTCATGGCCGGCAGCAAGGGCGACCTGAACATCCGCGGCGCCTACCTGCACATGGCGGCCGACGCCGCGATCTCGCTGGGGGTAGTGATCTCGGGCCTGGTCATCATGGGCACCGGTTGGACCTGGCTCGACCCGCTGGTGAGTCTGGTGATCGTGCTGGTGATCGTGATCGGCACCTGGTCGCTGCTGCGCGAATCGCTGCGGCTGGTGATGGCGGGCGTGCCCGCGAACGTCGATGCGGCCGCGATCGACCGTTTTCTTGCCGCGCAGCCCGGGGTGGCCGGCGTGCACGACCTGCACATCTGGGCGATGAGCACGACGGAAACGGCGCTGACCGCGCACCTGGTGATGCCGGAGGGTTATCCGGGGGACGCCGCGATCGACAGGATCGCGACGACGTTGCGCGAGGATTTTGCCATTGGTCACTGCACGCTGCAGGTGGAGCAAGGGACTTTGCAGCACCGGTGTGCGCTGGTGGATGTGTGATTCGATTTGGCTGAGACCGTTTTGTTGACCGCGGCGCACCGTAGGGTGGACTCCTGAGTCCACGCGTTACGTATGCAGACCCGTGAAGCGAACTATGCGCACGTACGCGGAAGATGGGCGAGGTTATGCCGCAGCGTACGCACGTAACGCGTGGGCTCGGGAGCCCACCCTAACGGTCATTGCGAGCGGCGCCACCCCGGAGCATGAAAGAGAATAGAGGTGGAAGGCAACG
>NZ_JACYUY010000031.1 GCF_014842025.1 Massilia sp. CFBP 13721 | reverse complement strand
TCGAGCAAAATCAGACATTTCTACTTTGCTCAAACCGGACATTACTACTTTGCTCTTACAGGGTGGGCACCTGTGCCCACGCGTTCGCGAACGCTGATCATCCACGGTGCCGCAGCAATTCACACGCTTTGGTTTCGCAGATAATTTTCGACATCTCAACGGTGCGTACGCGTGGGCTCGAGAGCCCACCCTACGGTACGCTTCAGTCTCGACTATTTATTCAATCCAGATCGGCTGCCGAATGCCGCTCCGGCACCTGCTCCTCCGGATTTCCCCGCACACGATTGACTTTGCGGCCACGAATCACCGCCGGACGCGCCGCGATCTCGTCGGCCCAGCGCCGCACGTGCTTGTACTCGTGCACCGACAGGAACTCGCCCGCCTCGTACAGTTCGCCCTGCACCAGCGCGCCATACCAGGGCCAGATCGCCATGTCGGCGATCGTGTACTCGCCCCCGGCGACGTAGCGGTTGTTCGCCAACTGGCGCTCGAGCACGTCGAGCTGGCGCTTGACTTCCATCGCGTAGCGGTCGATCGGGTATTGCAGCTTTTCCGGCGCGTAGGCGTAGAAGTGGCCGAAGCCGCCGCCCAGCAGGGGGCCGGAACCCATCTGCCAGAACAGCCAGTTGAGCGTCTCGGTGCGGCCCGCCAGGGTGGTGGGAACGAACGCATTGAACTTCTCGGCCAGGTACAGCAGGATCGAACCCGATTCGAAGACGCGCACAGGCTCGCCGCCGCTGCGGTCCATCAGTGCCGGGATCTTCGAGTTCGGGTTGACGTCGACGAAGCCGCTCGAGAACTGTGCGCCTTCGTTGATGCGGATCAGCCAGGCATCGTATTCGGCGCCGCTATGGCCCGCCGCCAGCAGCTCTTCGAGCATGATCGTGACCTTTTGGCCGTTCGGCGTGGCCAGCGAGTACAGCTGCAGCGGGTGCTTGCCGACCGGCAGTTCCGCCTCGTGGGTGGGGCCGGCGACGGGCCGGTTGATGTTGGCGAACATGCCGCCGTTGGACGCGGGCGGCGTCCAGACCTTGGCCGGCGCGTAGGTCGACTGGTTCGATTGTTCGGTCATCGATTTTCTCCTCGTTGGTTGTCGGATGCGCAGCTGCCGCCATGGGCGCGCGCCTTGTCATTCCTGAATGAGCAGCTTACCCGACTCCACGCGTTCGCGTCGGCGGGCGCCCGTTTTCCGTTACTTGCATGACAAGCTTCGCCCCGAACTGGCAAAGCCTTGTTCCGCGTCATGCCGTTGCGCCGCCCTCCGGTTTGACAGTGATTGGGAAGCCGCCCACACTGCTCAGGCAATTCCGACAAGCCACATCCCTTGAAAACACTCCCATGCTCCGATCCTTCCTGAAACAGATGATGGCTACCCTCCTGCGCGTCCGCGCGGGAGACGCGGCGGCGTGGGAAGGCGTACGCTTGCCGGGCGGCCTGTTCGCGCAGACGCGCTGCGCGCGCCATATCGACGCCACCGCGCGCCGAGTCGCCGCCATGGGCATCAAGATCAGGCATCTCTCGGAGCGCCTCCATGCCGGCAGCGTTCCCGGCCTGGTCGACGCCGACCGCAACCTGCGGCGCATGCTGGACGAACTGAAGGAAGAACTCAGTACCATGCGGCGCGACATGGCGCGCTGGCACAGCCGCGAATGCGCGGGACGCGCGGGCAAGCGGCTGGAGGAGGCGATCGCGCGCCTGAACCGGGTGAATGCGGATACCCACGCGGCGGCGGACCTGCTGCTGCGGCAGATTGAGGAATACGACGGCGCCCAGGAGGCCTGCCCTACCTGAGGAGCAGGCCTCAGTACAGTCCCCGCGTGGGCCAGGTTAGTCGACTGCCTGCACCGACGAAGCGAGCGCCGCCTGGTGCTCGCGCAGGCGCAGCGCCGCGCCGATCATCACCAGCACCGGACCATGCGCGGCATGCAGCCCGCGCGCCAGGTCGGACAGCAGCAAGCGTTCGATGCGCTCGTCCGGGCGGCTGCAGTTTTCCACCACCACCACCGGCGTATCGGCCGGCCGTCCTTGCGCCAGCAGGCGTTCGGCGGTGGCGGCGGCTTCGCGCCCGCCCATGTACTGGACCATGGTGTCGGTGTGGGGCAGGGCGGGGTGTTCCGGCTGGTCGGGGCCGGTGCTGGACGTGAAAAAGGCGACGCTGCGGGCAACGCCGCGTTTGGTCAACGGTTGCTGGGTAGCGGCGGCGGCGGCCACCGCGGTGGTGATGCCGGGGACGATCTCGACGTCGATGCCGTGCGCTTCGAGTGCGCGCAATTCCTCGTCGGCGCGCCCGAACAGCATCGGGTCGCCGCCCTTCAGGCGCACCACGCGATTAAATTTGAAAGCGCAGTCGACCAGCAACGCGTTGATCGCATCCTGGGCCGTGGAACGCTGGCCCGAGCGCTTGCCGACCGAGATCAGTTCGGCGCCCGCGCACAGTTCCAGCATCTCGGGCGTGACCAGCGCGTCGTAGAGGACGACGTCGGCCTGCGCGAGGATGCGCGCGCCGCGCACGGTGATCAGGTCGGCGGCGCCGGGGCCGGCGCCGACCAGCCAGACCTTGCCGGCGGTCTTATCGGACCGCGCCGGTTCGTGATTCTCCAGCAGTGCCATACGCCGCTCCAGTCGCATTTGCGTGAATTACTCGCCCAGGCGAATCATACCCGCGGCAACGGTCTGGTGCGTGACTTCATCGATCAGGATAAAGGCGCCGGTGGCGCGGATGTCGCTGTAGGCATCGGCCGCCAGCGGCTGCTGCACGGTCAGCCCGATGCGCGCGATGTCGTTCAGCTTCAAGCCTTCGGCTGGATGGCTTTGCTGGGTGTTGATGTCGAGGATGGTGTCGACCCTGGTCACCTTGGCCGCCGTCTGGCGCGTGCCGTGCTTGATCCAGTACTTGCGGCGCGCATCCAATGGCTCGTCCGACATCCAGCACACGTCGGCCACCACCTGCTTCAATTGGGTGGCCGGGGCATCGGCGCTCGAGAGGGTATCGCCGCGCGAGATGTCCAGGTATTCCTTGAGCAGCAGTGTCACCGACTGGCCGGCGACCGCTTCGGGCAGGCTGCCGTCGAAGGTGAGGATGTCCTTGACGGTCGCGCTCTGGCCCGATGGCTGTACCACCAGCTTGTCGCCGACCGTTACTTTGCCGGACTCGATGCGGCCCATGTAGCCGCGGAAGTCGTTCGCTTCATGGCCGTTGTGACGGGCGACCAGCTGCACCGGGAAGCGGAACGGCGCATCGTGCGCTTCGTCGTAAACCGTGATGTTTTCCAGCAGTTCGATCAGGGTCGGGCCGCTGTACCAGTCCATCTTCTCGGAGCGCTCGACCACGTTGTCGCCGGCCAGCGCCGACAGCGGGATCGCGGTGACATCCTTCAGGCCGAGCGATCTGGCGAATTCCGCGTAGGCTTTGATAATGCGCTCGTAAACGGCCTGGTCGTAATTCACCAGGTCCATCTTGTTGACGGCCACGATCACGTGCTCGATCTGCAGCAGCTTGGCAATCGTCGAGTGGCGCTTGGTCTGGATCAGCAGGTCGACCTTGCCGTCGTCATGCAGCTTCACCTTCGAGACGTCGACCAGGATGATGACGGCGTCGGCGGTCGAGGCGCCGGTGACCATGTTGCGCGTGTACTGCTCGTGGCCCGGGGTGTCGGCGATGATGAACTTGCGCTTGGGCGTGGCGAAATAGCGGTAGGCGACGTCGATCGTGATGCCCTGTTCGCGCTCGGCTTCCAGGCCGTCGGTCAGCAGCGAGAGATCAATGGTGTCGCCCACGGTACGCTTGTGCTTCGAGCGCGAGACGGCCGCCAGCTGGTCGGCGAAGATGCCCTTGCTGTCGAACAGCAGGCGGCCAATCAGGGTGCTCTTGCCGTCGTCGACGGAGCCGGCGGTGATGAAGCGCAGCAGGCTGTGTTGGGTCAGATTTTCCATACCGGGTTCCATGCGTGCGTTCATCAGAAATATCCTTGCTTCTTGCGTTTTTCCATCGAGGCTTCGGAGGTCTGGTCGTCCATCCGGGTCGCGCCGCGTTCGGTGACTTGCGTGACGGCGGTCTCGGCGATGATCGCCTCGACGGTGCTCGCGTCCGACGACACCGGGCAGGTGCACGAGATGTCGCCGACGGTACGGAAGCGCACGGTTTGCGTCTCGACGCTTTCTCCCTCTTTGGCCGGGGTGAGCGGCGTCAGCGGCACCAGCAGGCCGTTGCGCGGGATCACGTCACGCTGGTGGGCGAAATAGATCGATGGCAGCGCCAGCTTTTCGCGGGCGATGTACTGCCAGACGTCGAGTTCGGTCCAGTTCGAGATCGGGAACACGCGCATGTTTTCGCCCGGGTGCACGCGGGTGTTATACAGGTCCCACAGTTCCGGACGCTGGGCTTTCGGGTCCCACTGGCCGAATTCGTCGCGGAAGGAAAAGATGCGTTCCTTGGCGCGGGCCTTTTCCTCGTCGCGGCGCGCGCCGCCGATGCAGGCGTCGAAGCCGTGTTCGGCGATGGTTTCCAGCAGCGTCACGGCCTGGGCCGCGTTGCGCGAATCGGTGGCCGGATTGCGCAGGCGCACCGTGCCTTTGCGGATCGATTCTTCGACCGATCCGACGATCAGGCGCTCGCCCAGTTCGGCAACGCGAGCGTCGCGGAAAGAGATCACTTCGTCGAAATTGTGGCCGGTATCGATGTGCACCAGCGGGAATGGGAATTTACCTGGACGGAAAGCCTTTTCGGCCAGGCGCAGCAGCACGACCGAGTCCTTGCCGCCCGAGAACAGCAGGGCGGGATTCGTGCATTCGGCCGCCACTTCGCGCAGGATGTGGATCGCTTCCGATTCGAGGGCGTCGAGGTGGCGCGCGTTGACGGTGGCCAGGATGCCGGCGTTGTCAGAGAGGTTGGTCATGAGATGCCTTGTTCTTTCGTGCGGTTACTTGTTAATCAAGCTGCCACGGATTTAATGCGAATCAATTTGCCGTCGACCACGTGCAGGCCGCATTCCTTCGATTCCGGGTTTTCCCACCACCAGCGACCGGCGCGCACGTCCTCGCCCGGCTGGATGGCGCGGGTGCAGGGTTCGCAGCCGATCGACGGATAGCCGCGGTCGTGCAGGGCGTTGTACGGGACATTGTTGGCGCGGATGTATTCCCACACTTCAGCCTCGCTCCAGTCCGCCAGCGGATTGAACTTGTCCATCATGTGCGCCGGATCGTCTTCCTGCACATCGAGTTTGGCGCGCGTGGCCGACTGCGCGCGGCGCTGGCCGGTAATCCATGCCTTCTTGCCGGCAAGTGCATGGCCAAGCGGCTCGACCTTGCGGATGCGGCAGCATTCCCGGCGCATCTCGACGCTGTCGTAAAAGGCGTTCAAGCCGTTCTGCGTGACGTAGCGCTCGACCGCCAGCGGGTCCGGGCGGAACAGGGTGATGTCGTAGCCATAGGTGGCCTTGACGGCGTCCAGCACCGCCAGGGTTTCCTTGGGCAGGCGCCCCGTTTCCAGCGAAAAGATACCGATCGGCAGTTTCGCGCGCAGGATCAGGTCGGTCAGCACCATGTCCTCGGCCGCCAGGCTCGACGCGAACACGGCCGGCGAAAACTCGGCCGCAATACGCGCCAGGATGGCTTGCGTGTCGGCAACGCGGGTGGCGAGTTCACTCATGTCGAACCTCAGATGCCCGCGCCGACGTCGGTGTGCTCGAGCGGCACGTCGCGTTCCTTGCGGCGGAACAGCGGCAGCGGCTGGTCGACCGAGGCCTGGTAGGTTTCGGAAAACACGGTCAAGCCCTTCAGCGCATCGTGGATCGAACGGTCCTGGCGCGTGGCGTAGGCATTGAAACCGACGCGCGACATCGAGAACAATTGATCGCGCAGCACGTCCCCGATCGCGCGCAGTTCGCCGGTATAGGCCAGGCGCTTGCGCACGTTGTAGGCGATCGAATAGCCGCGGCCATCGGAAAATTTCGGGAAGTCCACCGCGATCACGGCAAAGCGGTCCGCATCGCCTTTCAGGGCTTCGAAACGCTCGTCGGCGGCGATCCACACGCCCAGGTCGGCGCGCGCGGACAGCGCCTCTTTCTGCGCCAGCCAGACCGTCAAGGGAACGATGACCTTGCCTTCGGGGACGACGATGGATTCAGCCGCCTCACCCTCGGCCAGGCGCAGCACGCTCCAGTCGTCAGGGACGACTTCGCGGCCGCGGATAATTTCTTTATGTGCTTCAAGCATGGTCTTCCCCTACCAGTGCGCCTTTGGAGATCGGCGTGGCGTACACGTGTTCCTTGAATGGTGCGATGCCCAGGCGCTGGGCGGTCTCGACGAAACGTTCGCCTTCGAAACGGTTGTTGACGTACACCTGCAGCAGGCGGTCGATCACTTCCGGCATCTGGCCACCCGAGAACGACGGCCCGATGATCTTGCCGATCGCCGAATTGTTGCCCTGGGCGCCGCCAATCGAGACCTGGTACCACTCGCTGCCATCCTTGTCGACGCCGAGGATGCCGATCGAACCGACGTGGTGGTGGCCGCAGGCATTGATGCAGCCCGAGATGTTCAGTTCGATCTCGCCGATGTCGTGCTGGAAATCGAGGTTGTCGAAACGCTCGGCAATGGCCGCCGCGATCGGGATCGATTTCGCATTCGCCAGCGAGCAGAAATCGCCGCCCGGGCAGGAAATGATGTCGGTCAAGAGGCCGATGTTCGGCGTCGCCAGGCCCTTCGACTTGGCCAGGGTCCAGACCTCAAACAGGTCCGACTGCTTCACATCCGCCAGCACCAGGTTCTGCTCGTGGGTCACGCGCAGTTCGCCGAAGCTGAATTTATCCGCCAGGTCGGCCACGAAGTCGATCTGTTCGGCGGTGGCGTCGCCCGGCGGCACGCCGGTTTTCTTCAGCGACAGCACGACCGAGGCATAGCCCGGCACTTTATGGGGCTTGACGTTGCGGTTGAGCCAGTTACTGAAGGCACGGTTGTCCGGGTGCGCCAGTAGCGGATCGCTGTCCGGCAGCGTCGCATAGGCCGGCGCTTCGAAGTAGGCGGCGACGCGGTCGTATTCCTCGCGCGTCAGGGTTTCCGGACCGTCCTTCAAGTCTTGCCATTCCTCTTCGACCAGGCGCGCGAATTCCTCGACGCCCAGGGCTTTCAGCAGGATCTTGATGCGTGCCTTGTACTTGTTGTCGCGGCGGCCGTACGAGTTGTACACGCGCATCACGGCTTCGGTATAGGTCAGCAGGTGCTGCCACGGCAGGAAGTCGCGGATCACGCTGCCCAGGATCGGGGTACGGCCCATGCCGCCGCCGGCCATGAACTTGAAGCCGGCTTCGCCCGCTTCGTTGTGCGTGAGCGTCAGGCCGATGTCGTGGATCGCGATCGCGGCGCGGTCTTCCACGGCGCCGTTGATGGCGACCTTGAACTTGCGCGGCAGGGCGATGAACTCGGGGTGGAAGGTGCTCCACTGGCGCAGGATTTCCGCGAACGGACGCGGGTCCATGATCTCGTCGGCCGCGACGCCGGCGAACTCGTCGGTCGTAATGTTACGGATGCAATTGCCGGAGGTCTGGATGGCGTGCATCTCCACCGAAGCGAGGTCGGTCAGGATGTCCGGCGTCTGTTCCAGCTCGATCCAGTTGTACTGGATGTTCTGGCGCGTGGTGAAATGGCCATAGCCGCGGTCGTACTTGCGTGCGATGTGCGCGAACATGCGCATCTGCGCCGTCGATAACAAGCCGTACGGCACGGCGACGCGCAGCATGTAGGCATGGCGCTGCATGTACAGGCCGTTTTGCAGGCGCAGCGGCAAGAACTCTTCTTCGGTCAGCTCGTCGTTCAGGCGGCGGGCAACCTGGTCGCGGTATTGCGCAATGCGCTCGCGGACGATGAGATGGTCGTATTGGTCGTAACGGTACATGGGAGGTATCCTGGGTAGGTCGGACTCTAAGCCCGGTAAGCTGGATGGAATGGTAAGCCCCCGCAGCTTTATTCCAAACGACTGACAATTTATTTGCTTATATACGGTAGGGGCATAAGCATTCGCATAAAATAGCGGCTGGCGTTTCGACAACTTAAACAACAACAGGAATGAACCTTCATCAATTGCGCTTCGTGCGCGAGGCCGTGCGCCAGAACTACAACCTGACCGATGCCGCCAAGGCCTTGTTCACCTCGCAGCCGGGGGTGTCGAAAGCCATCATCGAGCTGGAGGAAGAGCTCGGCGTCGACATTTTTACACGCCACGGCAAGCGCATCCGCGGACTGACCGAGCCGGGCCGGCTGGTGCTGGAATCGGTCGAGCTGATCATGCAGGAAATCGAAAGCCTGAAGCGCATCGGCAAGGAATACGCGGCCCACGACAGCGGCAGCTTTACCATCGCCACCACCCACACCCAGGCGCGCTACATGCTGCCGAAGGTGGTGCAAGCCTTCATGCAGAAGTTCCCGAAGGTACGCCTGTCCCTGTTGCAAGGCAACCCGAAGCAGATCGCCGACATGGTCAAGACCGGCCAGGCCGACCTGGCGATCGCGACCGAGGCCATCGCCGCCATCGACGGGCTGGTGACCTTGCCGTGCTACCAGTGGGAACACGTGGTGGTGGTGCCGCCAGAACACGAGCTGCTGCGCTCGAAAGCGGTGTCGCTGGAAGAAATCGCCGGCTATCCGCTGATCACCTACGACGCCGCTTTTGCCGGACGCAGCAAGATCGACCACGCCTTCAATCTGCGCGAACTGAAACCGGACGTGCTGCTCGAAGCGATCGACGCCGACGTGATCAAGACCTATGTCGAACTGGGCATGGGCGTGGGCATCATCGCCGGCATGGCCTTCGATCCCGAGCGCGACCGCAACCTGCGCACGATTCCGGTCGGCCACCTGTTCGGCATGAACGTGTCGCGCGTGGCGGTGAAGCAGGGCGCCTACCTGCGCAGTTATATTTATACTTTCATCGAGCTGCTGGCCCCGAGCCTGACGCGCAAGATGGTCGAAGCCGCGATGCGCGGCGGCGAAAACTATGAGCTGTAAGAGAACCGAATGAACAATCAACAAGTTGCAAAATATTATGCCCTGCTGGGCGAGTCGCTCGAGGACAAGTACCTCGAGCCGGACATGGACGAAGACATCGACGACATGAGCATCCACCTCGGCAACGTCCTTGCCGGGCACACGGTGCTGGAACTGGGCTGCGGCACCGGGTTCTGGACCGAAGTGGCGGCCGAGTCGGCGCAGTCGGTGCTGGCGGTCGACATCAACGCTTCATTGGTCGACATTGCACGCGAGCGGCCGATGGCTGAGAACAAGGTGACCTTCCGCGTCGCCGACGCACTGGACCTGCCGGAAGACATCGGCAAATTCACCGCAGTGCTGGTCAGCTTCCTGTGGTCGCACCTGAACAAGAAAGAGCAGGAGCAATTGCTGGCGACGCTGAAAAAGCGCCTCGGCAAGGACGTGCTGCTGGTGATCCTCGACGATTCCTTCGTCGAAGGATTCAGCGAAACGATCGCGCGCACGGATGCGGACGGGACCACTTACGAGATCCTGACGGCGCCTGAAGGCGAGCGCTTCGAAGTGCCGAAGAGTTACCAGTCGGATAGCGCGCTGCGCAAGCGCTTGGGGAATGTTGGCAAGGAAATCAAGATCGAGCGGGTCGAGTTCTTCTGGATTCTCACCTGCCGGCTGAAGTAATTACATGGTTGGCTGCTGCGTAACGTAGGGTGGGCACTTGTGCCCACGCGGTGCCGCGTTTGCGTGTAGTAACAAGCGTTTCGACCATCATCCGTAGCACCGCGTGGGCTCGAGAGCCCACCCTACGGTGCACGTCGGTTCCGGACCCAAAAAAAACGCGCGTGATTCACGCGCGTTTTTTTCGTTCATGCGCCGATCAGAACGCGTGGCGCACACCCACCGTGAACGCGGTCGGGTCCGCACCGAGCGCGGTTGCCACCGGCGTCACGTTGGTCGACGACGAATTCAGCCCGAAAGTGCCGCGTCCGTTGTTGCGCATCGAACCGTAGGAGGTGTAGAGGTTGGTGCGCTTCGACAGCGAGTAGGTGTAGGCCACGGCCCAGGCATTGCCGCGCGCGCCGTTTTCGATTTCGTTGCGCTGCAAGTTCACGAAGAACTTGTTCACGCCCAGCGTGTAGGCAGCGCTGAGGTTGATCTGCTCGAATTCGTTGTTGGCGCCGGCCTGGTCGGCCTGCAGGTAGTTGGCCTTGATGTCGAAGTCGCCCAGCTTCACGCCGGCGCCGACGGCCATTTCCTTGTCGTCTTCCGTTGCCAGGCGCTCGAGGCGGTGGTAGCCGGCGCCGGCGTAGAACGGGCCGTTCGCGTATTCCAGCGCCACGCCGACCAGGTTGCCCGACGGGCCATCCGTGGTGCGCTCGCCGGCCGAGTAAGCGGCCAGCACGGCGAAGCCCGACATTGGCGCGCTCTTGAAGTTGACCGAGTTCGACAGGCGACGGGTCAGGCGGTTGGTGGTGAATGCCGACAAGTTACTGCCGTAGAAACCCTGGCCGAAGACGTCGGTGGCGGCGGCGACCGAAGCGATCGGGCTGTATTCGCGGCCGACCGTCAGCTGGCCGAAGCCGCCTTGCAGGCCGACGACCGAACGGCGGCCGAACAGGGCGGAATCGGCGGCGCCGGTGTCGAGGGCGACGCCGGCTTCGATGTTGAAAATCGCTTTCAGGCCATTGCCCAGGTCTTCGCTACCGCGGAAGCCCAGGCGGCTGCTCGACTGGTTGCCCGAGTTGATGACGGTGCGGCGCTTTTCGCCCGGTGCGTCGGTGTCTTCGCTGGCGATGGCCGCGTCCATGACGCCGTAGACGGTGACGTTGGTCTGCGCATGCGCGAACAGCGGAAGGGACGTGATCAGCGCAGCGGCCAGGGCTTTGTATTGCATGAAGATCTCCAATAAGTGAGCGAAGGGTTGAGTTGGCATTCCGGCAAACTCAAGGTCCAGCGCATCTTATCGGGGCAATATTTCCTGTTGATGACAGCTTGATACGACAGCGGTCAGACCGTGTGGTCTTGTACGGGCAGCATGATGTCGATGCGCGTGCCGGGCGCCTCGTCGGCGCTGATGGTGATCTCGCCGTTCAGCGCCCACACCCGTTCGCGCATGCCGACCAGGCCCAGCGATTCGGCCTTTTCCATGTCGGCTTCGCGGATGCCGCGGCCATCGTCGCGGATCGTCACCAGCAGTTCGCCGTTGAGGCGGTACAGGTTCATCGTCACCCGGGTGGCGTGGGCATGGCGCGCGATGTTGGTCAGCGCTTCCTGCACGATGCGAAAGATCGCGGTGCTGGCCTGGTCGTCCAGGCGCAGTTCGTTTTCGTCGGCCAGCAAGTCGCAGGCAATGCCGTGGCGTTCGACGAAATCGTCGCGCAGTCCCTGCAGGGCGAAATACAGGCCGCCTTCGTCGAGCGCGCGCGGGCGCAGGTTGGTGGCGATGCGGCGCAGCGAGGCGATGGCGGTGAGTAAATTACTGTCCATGCCGCCGATCAGGCGCAGTGCCTCGGGCGTTCCGCCGCAAGCCTCGGTCAGCAGGCTCAGGTCCATGCGCAGCGAGGCCAGCAGCTGGCCGAGGTCGTCGTGCAGCTCGCGCGCGATGTGGGTGCGTTCTTCCTCGCGGATGGTCTGCAGCGCCGACGACAGCTGGCGCAGCTGGTCGTGCGAGCGCGCCAGCTTGCGCTGCACGCGCTGGCGCTCGGAGACGTCGCGCAGGATGATGGTGTAGACGGTGCTGCCGTTCTGGCGCGTGTCGACGATCGACCCTTCGATGGCGAAGGGCTCGCCGTTCGCGCGCAGCCCGGTGCCGGCATAGTCGGTGCCGCGCCGGCCGGCGCGGCCATCGGCCTGGAAATAGTCGAGCGGCTTGGCATCCATGGCGTGCGGCGCCCGGATGAAGCGCGCCAGCGGACTGCCTTCCATCTCTTGCACCGACACCCCGAACATGCGCGCCGCCGCCGGATTGGCCAGCACGATGCGGCTGCTGTCGTCGGCGGCGATGATCGCTTCGCCCGCATTGTGGACGATGCGCCGGCTGTGGCGCGCCGGCGCATCGGCGGCGCCGTCGGTCCCGTCGGCCCCGTTGGCCCCGGTGCGGGCCAGCAGCCGGCCGCCAAGGAAGCCGAGCGCAAGCATCGCCAAGCCACGCCCGCGCGGATGGGCACTGCGCTGTTGTTTCATGTGGATATATGCCTGCGGTAATGTCCGCGAGGGCGGACCAAACGCTACGATACGGCGGGCGGGAGGCGGTACGGTTGAGCGGGGACAAAGGCGAGATGGCCCGGAACGGATGCGCACCGTACGGGGTCATTGATGCCAATGGCATCAATGACGGATTCACCGGGCACTCGTGCCCACGCGGGATCACGCCGTGCGGTCACGCGGCTTGTACCCCGTCGTCGATGCATGCGTGGACGATGTTGGGATTTGATTCGACACGCTGCTGTTCGACCGCGTGGGCACGAGTGAACTGCCCACCCGACATTACACGAAGGCCAACAAATACTGCGAGCCTTACATTTGTTTAAACAAATGCAGGAAACTGCGGCTCACTTCCAGCTTTTCCGGCCGCCCCTTGACCAGCACCAGGTGGCGCCCGCGGATGTCGCGGGTGACGCCTTCGATGGCGTTCACGTTGACCAGCGTGGCGCGGTGGATCTGCCAGAACAGGGCGGGGTCGAGCTCGTCGGCCAGGTCGCGCACCGGCTTCCTGATCAGGGCTTCGAAACTCGCCGTCTGCACGCAGGTGTATTTTTCGTCGGAGCGGAAGAACAGGATGTCCTCGACCGGGATCATGCGTAAATCCTGGCCGATGCTGGCCTGGATCCATTGCAGGTGCTTCGGCTTGGGCGCCGCGATCTTTTCCGCCAGCTGCGACAGCATCGCGGTGACGCTGTCGTTCACCACGGCGCCCGGCTTGCCCAGGCGCGCTTTCAGGCGTTCGACCGTCACCTTCAGGCGCTCGGGTTCGGACGGCTTCAGCACGTAATCGACGGCGCCCTGTTCAAAGGCCTCGACCGCGTACTGGTCGTAGGCGGTGACGAACACGATCTGGCTGCGGTCGCCGATCTCGCGTGCGGCTTCCATGCCGGTCTTGCCGGGCATGCGGATGTCGAGGAAGGTCAGGTCGGGCTTGCACTGGCCGACGAGTTCGACCGCCTCTTCGCCGTTTTTCGCTTCGCCCACGATCTGCAGTTCCGGCCACACCTGTTCCAGGCGCATGCGCAGCTGGTCGCGCATCAGTCTTTCATCATCGGCAATAATCGCGGTCGGCATGGTCGTGGTCCTGGCGGAAAGAGAGAGTGACAATTATTCAACGAAACGGCGCAGCAGGCAAGCCATCGATTAGCGCACCGGGGCCGGCTTCGGCACGGCGTGCGCGCTCATCGCGGTTATGTACGGCACCTCGACCATCGCAATCACGCCGGTCGGGCTGTTGGCGGCGATGTGCAGCTGGCCACCGTCGCCATGTAACAGGCGCAGGCGCTCGCGGATGGTCGGCAAGCCCAGGCCGGTGCCGGTGCTGGGCACCACGCCGAAGCCGACGCCGTCGTCGGTGACGGTCACGCGCAACTTGTCGGCGGCGACGTCGGCGACGATTTTCAGGGTGCCACCCTCGGGCTTGCATTCGAGGCCGTGCTTGATCGCGTTTTCGACCATCGACTGCAGCATCATCGGCGGGAAGGCCGCGCTGCGCAGGCTGTCGGGGATGCGCATGTCGACCGTCAGGCGCTCTTCCATGCGCATTTTGAGCAGGTCGAGGTAGGCGGTCACCATGTCGACTTCGCGGCCGAGGTTGGTCACCAGGTTGTTGTCGCGCATCTGCGGCAACACCGCGCGCAGGTAGAGGATCAGGCTGCGCTGCATGGCCGAGGCGCGCGGCGGATTGGTTTCGATCAGGTGCTCGACCGAGGCCAGCGTGTTGAACAGGAAGTGCGGCTCGACCTGCGCCTGCATCATCTGCATCTTCGCTTCCGACAGCTGGCGCTGCATCGATTCGCGCTCGGCGGCGGCGTTCGCGCTCTGGGTCTGCTGCTCGGCGCGCTTCTTGCCGCCCATCAGGGCCTTGATGCCGAACAGCGCCAGCACCAGCAGGAACACGAAGCTGTTGAACCAGGTCGAGGCCTGTTTGTGATAACGCGACACCTTTGCTTCGGCCGCATCGTCGACGGCGCCTTCGATCGCCACCGACAACTCTTCGGCGATCTGCGGCGGCAGTTCGATGTGGACCGCGTCGCTGCCAGGATTGGCGCCTTTCGGCAAGGCCAGGTCCGGCGTTGCGGGCGTGGCGGGCGCCACTGGCGCGCCGGGTGCCGCCGGCGGCAGGGGAGGTGCCTCGGGCGGCTTGGGCTTGTTGCGCGGATTGAAACGGATGCCGCTGTCGTCGATGACGATGCTGGTCTGGTCGCGCCGCGCGGCACGCTCGGCCGCGGCAATCTCGACCTCGCCGCCGGAAAACAGTTCTTCCTGCAAGATGGCGCCGGCGATCAGGGTCAGCGCGGCGAACAGGAAGAACTTCCACCACGACAGCTGGGTCACCCAGGTGGCGACGGCATCGAAGGCGCGGTAGAGCGACGACAGGATGCCGGAAAAATAGTGGTGGGTCGAGCTGCGCGCTTGCATGTCAGGTCTTGTCGTCGATTCGTGGCGCAGCGAGTGTACCGCGTCCCTGCCGCCCGGTGCCGCTACGCCTTGTATAAATGGCATGCTGGTGTCGCAGGGCGGCCAAATTGTTGGAATGTTGCAACTTTACCCCGCCTGGCGCCCCGCTGCATGCACTTTGCGACAGCCTGCACGATGCGGGGCGTGGAATGCACATCGCGGCACCGGGGCCGCTTGTCCGTTGCCAAAGGCGGCCATAAAACCTGACAATGGGAAACATTGCGCGGTATGATAAAAGCCATTCCCATGCTCTTTCGACGAAAGGATCCGCCGATGTCCGCCGCGCCAACCCCCGACCTTCCAAACAAATTCCGTCTCGTTACCCGCAGCGATTTCGATGGCCTGGTCTGCGCCGTCCTGCTCAAGCACCTGGACCTGATCGACGAGATCCTCTTCGTCCACCCGAAGGACATGCAGGACGGGAAAGTGGCGATCACCAGCCGCGACATCACGACCAACCTGCCGTACGTGGCAGGCGCCCACCTGGCCTTCGACCACCACCTGTCCGAGACGATTCGCAACAGCGGCCTGCGCAACAACCACGTGATCCAGCCCGACGCCCCCTCGGCCGCGCGCGTGGTCTGGGACCATTACGGCGGCGACAAGGTGTTCCCGCTGGCCTGGCAGGACATGATGGCCGCCGTCGACAAGGCCGACAGCGCGCGTTTTTCGCGCGACGAAGTGCTCGAGCCGGCCGGCTGGAACCTGCTGAACTTCCTGATGGACGCGCGCACCGGCCTGGGCCGCTTCCGCGACTTCCGCATCTCGAATTACCAGCTGATGATGGAACTGATCGAGGCCTGCCGCAACCATTCGATCGACGAGATCATGGCGCTGCCGGACGTGCAGGAACGCACCAGACTGTACTTCGAGCACAGCAACCTGTGCAAGGAACAGATCCGCCGCTGCGCGCGCGTGCACGGGAACCTGGTCGTGCTCGACCTACGCGAGGAAGCCACCATCTTCGCCGGCAACCGCTTCATCATCTACGCCTTGTTCCCCGAAACGAACATCTCGATCCACGTGCTGTGGGGCCTGAAAAACCAGAACACGGTGTTCGCCACCGGCAAATCGATCCTGAACCGGACGTCGAAGACCAACATCGGTGCGCTGATGCTGGAGTACGGTGGCGGCGGGCATGAGAATGCCGGAACCTGCCAGGTGGACAACGCGATGGCGGAGGACGTGCTGGGGGCCTTGATTCAGCGGATTACCAGCGAAGGTTGAAGCTGTTTTGCTAGCAGGGTGGGGCTGTTGCCTGCCCTGCTAGTGGTCTCTTGAATCCGCATGGACTCGGGAGTCCATCCTACGAGACACGCTACGTATCCGGGTTTCGTATGATCTCGCCGTTAGCGGTGACCGTAGGGTGGACTCTTGAGTCCACGCGGATCATGCACACCGCTAGCCCCACAGGCAACAGCCCCGAGGACCCTCGCACACCTTACGCCGGCATCCGGTCGCGCACCAAATCCCGCGCCGCCTCCACCGTCACCGGTTCGCTCAACAACACCCCCTGCAGCGCCTCGCACCCGTGCACCGTCAAAAACTCGCGCTGCGCCCGCGTTTCCACCGCCTCGCCGATCACCTGCATCCTGAGGTTGTGCCCGATGTCGATCAGCGTGCGCGCCATGGTGCTGCCGTCGCCGTCGGGTTCGTCGGCGGCGATCGCGTGCACCGATTGTTTCGACAGTTTCAGCTGGCCGACCGACAGCTCGCGCAGGAAGCCGATGTCGGTCATGCCCTGGCCGAATTCGTCGATCGACAGCGTCAGGCCGAGCGCGCGCAATTGCAGGGCCAGGTCGCGCACCTGGCCCGGGTTGCGCATCACCGTTTCCTCGCGCAGCTCGATCTGCAGGCTGCCCGGCGTGAGGCCGTGCGCCACCAGCCGCGCCGCGATCTTTGCCACGAAATCGTGCTGCCCGTATTCGCGCGCCGAGACGTTGACCGTGACCGGCACGTCGGTCACCCCGATCGCTTTCAAATCGCGCAGGAAGGCGCAGGCCTGGTCGAGCACCCAGGCGCCGAATTCGACGATGCGGCCGTTCTCTTCGGCTTCGGCCAGGAAGGCCGACGGCAGCAGCACGCCATGCTCGGGATGGCGCCAGCGCAGCAGGGCTTCGAAGCAGGTGACGCGGTTGCTGCGCGCATCGATGCAGGGCTGGTACAGCATGAACAGTTCGCCCCGTTCGATGGCGTGCGACATGCCGGCGTCGAGGCGCTGGCGTGCCTCGGTGGTCGATTTCATGTCGTTCGAAAAGAAATAGATCTCGTTGCGGCCGGTGGCCTTGGCGTGGTACATGGCGACGTCGGCCGAGCGCACCAGGTCGACCGAGGTGAGCCCGTCGTGCGGGTAGACCGCGACCCCGAGGCTGGCGCCGACTTCGATTTCCTTGTGCATGAACGACACCGGCTGGGTCAGGCCCTGGCGCAGGCGCTCGATCATGCGCAGCGTGTAGCGCAGCGAGGGCTGGTTGACCAGCACCAGTACGAATTCGTCGCCCGACAGGCGCGCCACCGTGTCGCTGTCGCGCACCGAGGCCTGCAGGCGCCGCGCGACCACCTTCAGCACCACGTCGCCGGCTTCGTGGCCGTAGGTATCGTTGATGGCCTTGAAGTTGTTCAGGTCGATCAGCAGGATGCCGACCAGCTGCTTCTGGCGCTGCGCCATGTGCAGCGCCTGTTCCAGCCGGTCCCACAGCAGGTTGCGGTTGGCCAGGCCGGTCAGGGCGTCGTGGTTGACCTCGTGCTCGAGGTGGGCGGTACGCTGCTTGGTCGCGGTGACGTCCATGATGACGCCGATGAAGTGGGTGCTTTCGCCATGCTCGCCCTCCACCGGGGTGATTGAAAGGTCGTTCCAGAACAGTTCGCCATTCTTGCGCATGTTGCGAAACACCACGTTGACGGGCCGGCGCGCGGCAATCGCCTCGTGCAACAGCAGGCGCTCGTTCTCGTCCATGCCGGGTGCGGCCATGAAGCGCGAGTCGCGCCCAATGACCTCGTCGGCGCTGTAGCCGGTAATGCGCTCGAAGGCGGGATTGACGTATTCGATCGGGCAGTCGCGCCCGTCCATGCCGGTGATGACGATGCCGTTGCTGGCCGCGTGCAGGGCGCGTTCGCGCAGGCGCAGCATGCGTTCCTGGTGACGGCGCCGGGTGATGTCGATCCCCATGCCGAACAGGTAGTGACCGCCGTTGCACTCCACCCGCGCGCCGCACAGCAGCATCGGCGTTTCGCGGCCGCTGCGGCCGATGACGTCGGCCTCGATGGAGACTTCCTCGCCGTTCTCGAACACGCGGCGGATGCTGTCGGCGATCAGCGGCCGCGTTTCCAGGTCGAACAGTTCGAGCGGGCTGGTGGCCGCCATTTCGTCGGGGCCGAGCTCGGTCATGCGTTCGTGGTTGCGGTTCCACAGCACGAAGCGGCCGGCGCGGTTGATCGCATAGATCGTGCCGGGCAGGAAGTCGACCACGGCCGCCAGCGGCGTGCGCCCGACCAGCACCGCGTCGGGCGTGGCATCGGTGTGGACGTTGTCGATGGCGGCGACCCAGAAGTGCGTCGCTCCATCCGCGCCGGTTTGCGGCGTCAGCGCCAGTTCGGCCTTGACGGTGCTGCCGTCGGCGTGGCGCAGCACGACCCGGTTGGTATGCCCGTAGTCTTCGGCAAGGCCGCGCCAGCGCTCGGCGCGGTCTTCGGGGGCTATGCCGACCAGCAGGGCGCCGAACGGCTGGCCGATGATCGTTCCGCTCATGAAACCGAGCAGCTTTTCGCAGGCGTGGTTCCAGCTCATGACAATGCCCACCCCGTCGACGAGAAAGGCGGCGTTGGCAGTCGGTACGGGCGTGGTCATGCTGGGCGCCTTTGGTTGGATGGCATCCTCAGTTGGACTCGTGCAGCCTACACCCGTTCCCCACCCTGTGTCGCGCTTGTTCCAAAACAAAAAGCCACGGCTGAGCGTGGCTTTTTGCGAAAGGACGAAGCGTCGTGGCTCAGGCCGCCGCGCTCTCCTGTTTTTCCGGCAGTGCGATCTGGTTGTCGACGCTGAACTGGTAATCCTTGAACACGTGCTCGGCGCTCATGATCTGGTAGTCGCCGTTGGCCAGCTTGTGGGTGGTGTCCTTCAGGCGATAGGTGTAATGGCCGCAGGTCCAGCAATTGTAGTTGCGCATGTGCGTGCACAGGCAGGTCTTGTCGAACACTGGCGGGTTCTTGACGTCCGGGTTGGCCAGCACTTCGCGGTTGTACGAATTGATGTAGGCGCAGTTGCCGGTGGCATCGAGCAGGTAGCCGTAGGATTCGCAGCCGGGACGGATGCCGGAACCGATTGCCGGCGTGCTTTTGAGCATGCGCATCGGGTAGCCGGTCGGCGAAATGCCGTTGACGATGATGTCTTCCTCGCTGGCGCGGAAGTATTCCTGCTTGACGCTGTCGGGCATGCCGCACTCGCGGGTGACGGTGAAGCGGGTCGCCACCTGCACGCCGCCCACGCCTTTTTCCAGGAAGGCCACCGCGTCGGAACCGGTGAACACGCCGCCGGCCGCGATCAGCGGGATGTCGATGTTTTCCGCGCGCATGTAGGCGAGGATCTCGTCGATGATCAGGTGCAGGTCGTAGTTCTTCCAGTCGAAGCCGAAGCCCAGGTGGCCGCCGGCGAGCGGTCCTTCGACGATGATGAAATCGGGTGGACGGTTCAGCTTCGCAACCTTACGCAGGAACAGTTGCAGCGCGCGCACCGAGGACACGATGATACCCAGCTTGGCTTCGCGGAAGCGCGGATGGTCCTTGATCAGCTCGAAGGAACCGAGGTGCAGGCCGGCCGACATGGTGATGCCGTCGATGCCGGCGTCCAGCGCCGAGGCCAGGCGCGTGCGCAGCGTTTCCTTGGGCGCGTTCATGGTCAGCTTTTCCATGCAGTTTACGAAAATCAGGCCATCGCCCTTTTTCGCCGCCATGGTCGCGCCCACGTGCAGGCGCGTTGCTTCGGCCAGGCGTTCGAGGTCGAACTGCACCACCGCCTTGTCCATGTTGTTGATGTTGAACTTGTAGAGCTTGGTCTTGTCCTTGACGAAGGTCGTGTCGAACTTGCGGTCCGAGACGTCTTGCACCATGGCATCCGAGATATGGCCGATGCCGCCCAGGCGCGCCGCTTCCAGCGCAAGCTCGGAGGTGGAAATGTCCACGCCCATTCCGCCGATCATGATGGGCACGTATTCTTTATTGCCCAGACGCAGGCGGAAATCATCAACACGTTTCATTGCTATCCTTAGACCCTCAGTTGCTACTAATTGCTCTAGCTTTGTGCAGCCTCAATTCTACCCCAAGCAAAAACGGGGTAGCGCGAGGTGTGCGGCGCTGGGTATGCGCCGGCGCCGGACGCTGCGCTTCCGATTTAATCGCGGAAATTATTGAACGCCAGCGGCAAGTCCTGGATGTCCTTGCGCAGCAGGGCCATTGCGGCCTGCAGGTCATCGCGCTTGGCGCCGGTGACGCGCACCGTTTCGCCCTGGATGCTGGCCTGCACCTTCATCTTGCTTTCCTTGATCGCCTTGGTGATCTTCTTGGCGTCCTCGGTCTCGATGCCGTTGCGCACCTTGATGACTTGCTTGACCTTGTCGCCGCCGATCTTTTCCACTTTTTCCGCGTCGAGGAAGCGCACGTCGACCTTACGCTTGGTCATCTTGTTGACCAGCACGTCGTACACCTGGTTCAGCTGGAAATCGGAATCGGCGAACAGCGTCAATTCCTTTTCCTTTTGCTCGACCTTGGCGGAGCTGCCCTTGAAATCGAAACGGGTGGTGATTTCCTTGTTCGATTGCTCGACGGCGTTCTTGACTTCGACCATGTCTGCTTCGCAGACCACGTCAAACGATGGCATGGTGGTTTCCTTTGGCTTGCTAATTTATAAGTGGCAGTATTTTAACGGACAAGCTGGAATAGAACGACCGTTTTCGCCGCCGGCGCCGGGCTTGTCACGGCATTGCCTCTATAATCGATTGGTTTCCGCCCCGCTAAATGCCAGAAATCCATGTCCACCGAACTCACGATCGAACACGACGTTTCCCTGCAAGCCTTTAACACCTTCGGCCTGGCGGCGCACGCGCGCCATTACCTGCGCGTGACGGACGCGTCCGATCTCGACGCGCTGCGCGCGGATGCGCGCTTGGCCGGCATGTCTTGCTTTATCCTCGGCGGCGGCAGCAACGTGCTGCTCACGCGCGACGTCGCGGCGCTGGTGCTGCACATGGCAATCGGCGGCCGTGAAATCCTGGGCGAAGTGGACGGCAAGACCCTGGTGCGCGCCGGCGCCGGCGAAAACTGGCATGCCTTCGTCGACTACACGCTCGAACAAGGCCTGGGCGGACTGGAAAACCTGTCGCTGATCCCCGGTACCGTGGGCGCCGCGCCGATCCAGAATATCGGGGCCTATGGCCTGGAAATCAAGGATGTGTTCCATTCGCTGACCGTCTACGACCTGGCCAGCGGCGCACGGCGCACCCTGGACGCAGCCGCCTGCCTCTTCGGCTACCGCGACAGCATCTTCAAGCATCCCGAGGGCGCCGGCCTGGTGGTGCTCGACGTTACCTTCGCCTTGCCGCGCAACTGGCAGCCGAACCTGCGCTATGCCGAACTGGCCCAGGCGGTCGAGGCCGCCGGCATCGCGGCGCCGACGCCGCGCCAGGTGAGCGATACCGTGATCGCGATCCGCCGCCGCAAGCTGCCCGACCCGGCGCAGATCGGCAATGCCGGCAGCTTCTTCAAGAATCCGGTGGTGCCCGCGGCGCAATGCGCGGCGCTGCTGGCGCGCTTCCCGCAACTGGTGCACCACCGCCAGCCGGACGGCAGCGAAAAGCTGGCGGCGGGCTGGCTCATCGACCAGTGCGGCTGGAAAGGGAAGAGTGTGGGTGCGGCCGGCGTCTATCCGAAGCAGGCGCTGGTGCTGGTGAACAACGGCGGCGCGACCGGCGCCGAGGTGCAGGCGCTGGCGCGCGCGATCCAGCACGACGTGCGCGAACGCTTCGGTGTCGAGCTGGAGCCGGAGCCGGTGTTCATGTAGATGTTGTAGGGTGGACTCCGTCCACGCGGTACACACGCTGCGATCCCGAAACGCAAATCAGCGCAGGATCGTCAGCGTTCCTGGTTGCCGTACGCAGGCGCTACGTTATTTGCACTGGTCGCCCACTGAATTACCGCCGTAGCGCGTGGACAGAGTCCACCCTACGCGCGAAACGCCGCCACCCGATTACGTCCACGCGACTTCGCCGCCAGCACGGCTTCGCCGGCCCGCGCCAGCACCGCCTCGAACATGCCCTCGTCCGACGGCAAGGTGGATGCCACCCCGACCGACATCGTCACGATGCGCCGCTCCGGCAGCGGATGCGACAGCCCCAGCCGTTCGAGCGCCGTGCGGCAGCCTTCGGCCACCTGCACGGCGCCGTCCAGGCCGGTGTCGGGCAGCAGGATCGCAAACTGCTTGCCGTCGTAGCGCGCGGCCAGGTCCGACGGGCGTTTCAGCTGGCCGGTGAGCACGCCCGCCATCCTGCGCAGGCACAGGTCGCCCGCATCGCGCCCGAGGCGGTGATTGAAATAGCCGAAGCTGTCGACGTCGCAGACCAGCAAGGAGAGCGGCTGGCCGTTGCGCCGTGCGCGCTGCCATTCGCCCTGCGCCACCTGGTCGAAGCGGCGCCGGTTGGGGATGCCGGTCAGGCTGTCGACGCCATCGATCCGGTCGAGTTCGGCCTGGGCGCGGGCCAGCAGCGCCTGGGTTGCCTCCAGGCGGCGCAGCGCATCCGCGCGTTCGGCCAGCGCCTGGCCGGCCTGCGCGTGGTAGCGCAGGCGCGCCAGCAATTCGGTCCGGGTCGGCAAGTCGGCCAGGTAATCGCTGGCGCCGGCGGCAAAGGCCGCATCGCGCCCGGCATTCTGCGCATGCGGCGCCAGCACCAGCAGGGGCAGGGCAGCGAGAACGGGATGGGCGCGGCAGGCACGGATGAAGTCGCCGCTGTCCTCGCGCCCGCCCAGTGCGCGCACCAGCACGCCGGGACGCAGGCTGGCCGCCTGTTCCAGCACCTGGACGGCATCGACCAGCACCAGTTCGATGTCGTCCGCGCCGGCCAGCATCTCGCGCAGCGCGCCGGCAAACGGCGGCGCGCCGACCAACAGGATGCGGTGTGGATTGTTCGGTGATGCAAAGGCAGGCGTTGCAAAGGGCATCGGTTCGGCGCAGTAGATTGAGGCGGCCCATTCTACTCTGAGGCAAAGCAAATTGTTGCATTACGCATACTTTGAGTGCCAACTTACAACGGTATGCGCGGGTGGGCCGCATTCGGCTATGCTGAGTTATGCTTTTGGTCCCATTCGCCAAGGAGAACAACAACATGAAAGCCATCGTCACCGGCCACACCAAGGGCCTCGGCGCCGCCATCGCGGCCGAACTGATCGAACGCGGGATTCCCGTGCTCGGCCTGGCGCGCAGCCACAGCGCCCACCCGGTGTCGGCGCTGCTGACCGAGATCGAGGTCGACCTGTCCGACAATGCCGCGCTGGCCGCCTTCCTGTCCGGAGACGCCCTGGCGAACTGGCTGCGCGACGAGGGCGCCACGCTGCTGGTGAACAATGCCGGCGTCGTGACGCCGGTCGGACCGCTGGCGCAGCAGGACCCGCTGGCCGCGCTGCGCGCCGTCACGCTGAACGTGGCGGCGCCGCTGGCGCTGGCTGCGGCGGTGGTGCGCGCCAGCCGCGGCGAGCGCCGCATCCTGCACATCTCGAGCGGCGCGGGCAGGAACGCCTATCCGGGCTGGAGCGTGTACTGCGCCACCAAGGCCGCGCTCGACCGTCACGCCGAAGCGGTGCTGCAGGACGGCGACGCGACGGTGCGCTGCTGCAGCCTGGCGCCGGGCGTGATCGATACCGGCATGCAGGCCGAGATCCGCGCCACTCCGGAAGCGGATTTCCCGATGAAGGAGCGCTTCGTGCAGATGAAGCAGGAAGGGGCGCTGGCCGCGCCGGAGGAGTGTGCGCGCAAGTTGGTGACCTTGCTGCTGTCCGAGGATTTCGGGCGCCAGGCAGTGGCCGACCTGCGCGACGTTTAAGTCGAGTCGGATGCGCACCGTAGGGTGGGCGCCCCTGTGCCCACGCGCTACCGCGGATGATCATCGGCGCTAAACGAAAAAGCCGCCTGAAGGCGGCTTTTGAAAACGCAGCGTACGCTTATTAACCGCGTTTCGCGCGTGCCTTCGCCGCAATCCGCATGCGCAGCGCGTTCAGCTTGATGAAGCCGCCGGCATCGGCCTGGTTGTAGGCGCCGCCGTCTTCGTCGAAGGTAGCGATGTTCATGTCGAACAGCGAATCGGTCTTCGAATCGCGCGACACGACGATCACGTTGCCCTTGTACAGCTTGACGCGCACCCAGCCGTTGACGGTCGCTTGCGTATGGTCGATCAGCGTCTGCAGCGCGACGCGTTCCGGCGCCCACCAGTAGCCGTTATAGATCAGCGACGCGTAGCGCGGCATCAGGTCGTCCTTCAGGTGCGCCACCTCGCGGTCGAGCGTGATCGATTCGATCGCGCGGTGCGCGCGCAGCATGATGGTGCCGCCTGGGGTTTCGTAGCAGCCGCGCGACTTCATGCCGACGTAGCGATTCTCGACCAGGTCGAGGCGGCCGATGCCGTGCTTGCCGCCGACGCGGTTCAGTTCCGTCAGCACTTCGGCCGGCGTCATGCGCTTGCCGTTCAGGGCGACGATGTCGCCGCGCTCGTATTCGATGTCGAGGTACTCGGCCTGGTCCGGCGCCGCTTCCGGGCTGACGGTCCAGCGCCACATCGATTCCTCGGCTTCCGCACTCGGGTTTTCCAGGTGGCGGCCTTCGAAGGAGATGTGCAGCAGGTTGGCGTCCATCGAGTAGGGCGCGCCACCGTTCTTGTGCTTCATGTCGACCGCGATGCCGGCGTCTTCCGCGTACTTCAGCAGCTTCTCGCGCGACAGCAGGTCCCACTCGCGCCATGGCGCGATGATCTTGACGTCGGGTTTCAGTGCGTAGGCGCCCAGTTCGAAGCGCACCTGGTCGTTGCCCTTGCCGGTGGCGCCGTGCGAGACGGCGTCGGCGCCGGTTTCGTTGGCGATCTCGATCAGGCGCTTGGCGATCAGCGGACGCGCGATCGAGGTGCCGAGCAGGTATTCGCCTTCATACACGGTGTTGGCGCGGAACATCGGGAACACGAAGTCGCGCGTGAATTCCTCGCGCACGTCGTCGATGTAGATGTTTTCCGGCTTGATGCCGAACTTGATCGCCTTGGCGCGTGCCGGCTCGAGTTCTTCGCCCTGGCCGAGGTCGGCGGTGAAGGTGACGATCTCGCAGCCGTAATTGTCTTGCAGCCATTTCAGGATGACGGAAGTGTCGAGGCCGCCGGAGTAGGCAAGCACTACTTTTTTGATGTCGCTCATGGAAATTCCAGTGTGGAGAGGGAGGTGGGGGTGTGGTCAGCCGGTCCTTGCGGACCGACGATCAAACAAAGGGTGCTGCAAAAAAATTAGTTGTCTTCAATGCGCCCGAGCAGCAGGTATTCGATCAGCGCCTTCTGCACGTGCAGGCGGTTCTCGGCTTCGTCCCAGACCACCGATTGTGGTCCGTCGATGACCTCGGCCGCGACTTCCTCGCCGCGGTGCGCCGGCAGGCAATGCATGAAGATCGCGTCCGGGGTGGCGCGCGCCATCTTGGCGGCGTCGACGATGAAGCCGTCGAAGTCCTGCAGGCGCTGCGCGTTTTCCTTCTCGAAGCCCATGCTGGTCCAGACGTCGGTGCTGACCAGGTGCGCGCCTTCGCAGGCGTCTGCGGGATTGTCGAAGCGGGTGTAGCGCGTGGTCGAGACCAGCGCCGGATCGAGGTCGTAGCCCTTCGGCATGGAGATGTTCAGGTGGAAGCCGAACACCTCGGCCGCCTGCAGCCACGAGTACAGCATGTTGTTGGCGTCGCCGATCCAGGCCACCGTCTTGCCGGCGATCGGGCCGCGGTGCTCGTAGAAGGTGAAGATGTCGGCCAGCACCTGGCACGGATGGTGTTCGTTGGTGAGACCGTTGATCACCGGCACGCGCGAATTGGCCGCGAAGCGTTCGATGATGTCCTGGCCGAAGGTGCGCACCATGATGATGTCGCACATGCGGCTCATCACCTGGCCCGCATCCTCGACCGGTTCGCCGCGCCCGAGCTGGCTGTCGCGCGTGTTCAGGTAGATCGCCGCGCCACCCAGCTGGTGCATGCCGGCCTCGAAGGAGAGGCGGGTACGGGTCGAGCTCTTCTCGAACACCATCACCAGCGTACGGTCGACCAGCGGGTGGTACACCTCGTAGGCCTTGAACTTGCGCTTGATGACCTTGGCGCGCTCGATCACGTATTCGAATTCGTCGAGCGAGAAGTCGGAGAACTGCAGGAAGTGCTTGATCGCTTTGGTGCCTGGCATATCGTGTTCTTCAAAGAGAGTATCCCTTTGATTATAAGGGTTTTGCTTGACGGTGTGGAAAGCGGCGTAGGGTGGACGGCTCTGCCGTCCACGCGGTGATAGTTTGCGTCCATTTCACCTGGTTCGAGTTCGGAGCCGATAACGATCGACGCGTGGACGGGGAACCCGTCCACCCTACAAAATCAATACAGCGTCTGCGCCGACTCGTGCAGCAGCTGCCCGTACAGCTCATGCCGGTGCCTGGCGATCTTGCCCTCGGCCAGTGCCGTGAGCACCGCGCATTGCGGCTCGGCCAGGTGGCGGCAGTTGTAGTACTTGCACCCGCCGAGGTAGGGCTTGAACTCGACAAAGGCGCGTTCGAGCATGCCTTCGGACAGGTGGTACAGGCCGAATTCCTGGAAGCCGGGCGAATCGATGATGGCGGCGCCATCCGGCAACCAGTACAGGCGCGTGAAGGTGGTGGTGTGCTTGCCGGTATCGAGCGCGGCCGAGATTTCGCGCACGGCGATGTCGGCGTCCGGCACCAGCAGGTTGATCAGCGAGGACTTGCCCATACCCGACTGGCCGATGAAGATCGACGACTGGCCGGCCAGCAGCGGGCGCAAGACCGCCAGCGCGTGTTCCGGGTTGGCGCGCGCCGATACTTCGTGCACCGGATAGCCGAGCGCGGCGTACACGCCGGCGCGTTCGCGCGCGCGCGGCAGCAGGTCTTCGACGTCGGTCTTGTTCAGGATCAGGTGCGCCTCGATGCCGGCCGCCTCGGCCGCCACCAGCGAACGCGAGACCAGGTCGTCGGCAAAGCCAGGTTCGGTGGCGACGACGATGAACAGGCGCGAAATGTTCGCCGCCAGCAGCTTCGATTTGTACTGGTCCGAGCGGTAGAGCAGGGTGGTGCGCTCGGCGATCTGTTCGATCACGGCCTGGTCGTTCGAGGTTTTCACCAGGTGCACCACGTCGCCGACGGCGACGTTCGTCTTCTTGCCGCGCGTGACGCACTGGAGTTTTTCGCCGTTCGCATTGGCCAGGTAATGACGCCCGTGGGCGGCGATGATGGTGCCGGTGAGGCTCGGTTGTTCACTCATGCGCGTGTCCGTTCTTCGTAGATTGCGTCGGCTTTCGCAGCGCAGATAAGGTCGTTCATGGAAATGGCGTTGCCCGCCGAGTGGGTCGTCCAGGCGACGATGCAGTGGCGGTAGCGCACGGTCAGTTCGGGATGGTGGTCCTCGAGGTGGATCATGGCGGCCAGCGCATTCACGAAGGCGATCGTCTCGTGGTAATCCCTGAATTCGAAAGAACGCACGATACGGTTAGCGTCGACCTGCCAATCCGGCACCTGCGCCATCGAGGCCGGCACCTCGGCCGGACTCAAGGCGGGCGCGCCGTGCGTGCAGCGCTGCTCGGCCAGCATCATGCCGCCGCCCCGTTCAAATGGGCGATCCGTACCGAGGCCGGCGGGTGCGAATCGTAAAAGGCCGAATGCAGCGGGTCCGGCGTCAGCGTCGAGGCATTGTCTTCGTACATTTTGACGAGCGCCGAGACCAGGTACTGGGCGTCGCTGTGCTTCGCCGCAAAGGCGTCGGCCTCGAACTCGTGCTTGCGCGAGGTGATCGCACTCAAGGGGCCGAACACGAAGGTAAAGATCGGTAGCACCAGCACGAACAGCAGCAGGGCCATGGCATCGTTCGGACCGGCCAGCTGCGGCATCACGCCCAGGCCGGTATAGAACCAGCTTTGTTCCTTGAGGTAGCCGAGCAGGGCGAGAAAGGCGAGCGACAGCGCGAACATCACGGCGATGCGCTTGACGATGTGCTTCAGCTTGAAATGCCCCAGTTCGTGCGCCAGCACCGCTTCGATCTCGTGCGGCGCCAGGCGCTCGATCAGGGTATCGAAGAAGACGATGCGCTTGGCCGCGCCGAAGCCGGAGAAATAGGCATTGCCGTGCGCGCTGCGGCGGCTGCCGTCCATCACGAACAGGCCCTTCGAGGCGAAGCCGACGCGCGCCATCAAGCCTTCGATGCGGGCCTTCAGGCTGTCGTCACTCAGGGGCGTGAACTTGTTAAACAGCGGCGCGATCACGCTCGGGTAGAGCACCATCATCAGGAGCTGGAAGCCGCTCCAGACCAGCCAGGTCCAGAACCACCACAGCGACCCGGTCGACTCCATCAATTTGAGCACGACCCACAGCAGCGGCAGGCCGATGGCGGCGCCGACCAGCGCGCCCTTGAGCATGTCGGCGATCCACAGCTTGACGCTCATCTTGTTGAAGCCGAAGCGTTCCTCGAGCACGAACTGGCGGTAGTAGTCGAAGGGCAGGTCGAGCAGGCTTGACGTGATCGCGAACGCGGCGATCAGCGCGATCTGATGTAGCATTCCCGGACCGGCCAGCGGCAGCAGGGCGTCCGAGATGGCCTGCAGGCCGCCCAGCAAGGTGAAGCCGACCAGGGTCAGGCCGCCCCAGAGCAGCGCGGCGATGCCGAAGCGGGTCTTGGCGACCGTGTAGTCGGCCGCCTTCTGGTGGGTCTCGAGCGAGACCTTGGCCGCGAATTCGCCCGGCACGCGGCCGCGGTGGCGCAGCACGTGGCGGATCTGGCGGTTGGCCAGCCAGAAGCGCAGCCCGAGCGTGAGCACGAAGAAAACGACGAACAAAACCGAAAACGCGAGTGAAGACATTCAGTGCCTGTGAGAAAATGCAGGATTGATTAGGCAAAGAGAGAATTATGTCACACCCAACCGAATCCGCCGCACCAGCAACCCCTGCGTCCACCGCCCAGCGTCCCAACGACATGAACCTGGTCTGGGTCGACATGGAAATGACCGGCCTCGATCCGGATACCGACCGCATCATCGAGATCGCCGTCGTCGTCACCGACATGCACCTGAACGTGCTGGCCGAAGGTCCGGTCTTCGCGATCCACCAGTCGGACGAAACGTTGAACAAGATGGACAACTGGAACAAGGGCACGCACGGCAAGTCGGGCCTGATCGACCGCGTCAAGGCATCGACCGTGACCGAAGCCGACGCCGAAGTCGCGCTGATCGCCTTCCTCAAGAACTTCGTCCCGGCCAACAAGTCGCCGATGTGCGGCAACACCATCTGCCAGGACCGCCGCTTCATGGCGCGCGGCATGCCGAAGCTGGAAGCCTTCTTCCACTACCGTAACCTGGACGTGTCGACGCTGAAGGAATTGTGCCGCCGCTGGAAGCCGGAACTGGCGTCCGGATTCAAGAAGCACCAAAAGCACACGGCGCTGGCCGACATCATCGAGTCGGTCGAGGAACTGAAGTACTACCGCGAACACTTTATCAAGATTTGATCGAAACCCGTAGGGTGGGCGGCTATACCCGGACACATGCCTGACCGCTGCCCGAATGCCGCCCACGCGTTCAACCCCATCTTGAGACTTCGCGACGGATCGACGGCCGGTTGAACGCGTGGGCGGCGCGCATGCCGTGGATACCCCACCGAAGAGGTGGAGCCGCCCACCCTACGGGTCTGTAATCAATGAACCCGGAGCAATTGAAGCTCCGACTACTGCCTGACTGTGGGACAATCCCGGCCATGCCCGGCCTCTTTCCCAACGATCCCTCGATTCCCCGCACCGGCGTGCGCGCGCTGCTGGCCGCCCACGACTGGCGCAGCAATCCGCTCGGCGATCCCGAATGCTGGCCGCCCGAACTGACGACTGCGGTCGGCATGTCGCTCAATTCGGCCTTCCCGATGTTCGTCGCCTGGGGACCGGACCTGCGCTTCCTGTACAACGACGCCTACGCGATCATCCTCGGCGCCAAGCATCCGCAGGCGCTGGCACAACCTTTTCAGCAAATCTGGGCCGAGATCTGGAGCGACCTGGTGCCGATCATCGACCGCGCGCTGTCGAACAAGTCCGCCTTCCACCAGGACCTGCCGCTGACCGTGGTACGCCAGGGCTTTCCGGAGCAGGGCTATTTCACCTTCTCGTATTCGCCGCTGCACGACGGCGCCGGGCGCGTGGCCGGCATGTATTGCACCGTCATGGAAACGACCAGCCGCGTGCAGGCCGAACGCCGCGCCGCGCTGGAACTGAAGCTGTCCGACGCCTTGCGCCCGCTCGGCGCCCCGGCCGAGGTGCTGGGCACGGCCGTGGCCCTGCTGGGCGAAGAACTCGGCTTGTCGCGTGCGCTGTACGGTGAGGTGGACGACGCCGCCGGCACCTTCGTCAGCCTGCGCCAGTGGACCGGCGCCGGCGTTGCCGAACTGTCGCGCGAACGCTTTGCGATCGACGATTTCGGCCCGACGCTGTTCACGGCGCTGCGTGCCGGCCAGACCCTGATCATCGACGACACCGGCACCGACCCACGCACCGCCGGCTTCCCCGAACGCTACCGCGAAGAGCGGATCGGCGCGCTGCTGACCGTGCCGCTGGTGCGCGATGGTCGCCTGGTCGCCTTCCTCAGCCTGAACCGCGCCGCGCCCTATCACTGGAGCGAGGACGACGAGCGCTTCACACGCGATACGGCCGGGCGCACCTGGGCCGCGCTCGATACGGCGCGCGTCCAGGCCGAACTGCGCGCCGAGCGCGACCGCAGCCGCTACATCTTCGACACCATCGGCGAAGGCTTCGGCCTGGCCGACCGCCACTGGACCATGCTGGAAATGAATGCCGAAGGCTTGCGCATCTGCGGACTGGCGGCGGAGCAGGTGATCGGCAAGAACCACTGGCAGCTGTTTCCCGAGGTCGAAGGCACGCCGGCGGCCGCCATGCTGCACCGGGCAATGAACGAGCGCGTGGCCGGCAGCGTCGAGCATCCGCTGGCCCCGGTCGGAGGACGGCGCGGCTGGAACGAAATCCGCGCCTTCCCCACCCAGGACGGCGGGGTCGCCATCTTCTTCCGCGAAATCACCGACCGCAAGCGCGCCGAAGAGGGCCTCAAGATGGCCGACCAGCGCAAGGACGAGTTCCTGGCCATGCTGGCGCACGAACTGCGCAACCCGCTGGCGCCGATCAGCGCGGCCGCCACGCTGCTCGACATGGGGGCGCAGAGCGAAACCCGGGTGCGCCAGAGTAGCGCCATCATCGGCCGCCAGGTGCGCCACATGACGCGCCTGGTGGACGATCTGCTGGACGTCTCGCGCGTCACGCGCGGCCTGATCGAACTGCAGCGCACCCCCCTCGACCTGCGCACCATCGTCGACGAAGCCGCCGAGCAGGTGCGCCCGCAACTGGCGGCGCGGCGCCAGCGCCTGTCGCTGCACCTGCCGCCACTGCCGCTGGTCGTCGAGGGCGACCGCGCGCGCCTGGTGCAGGTGGTCTCGAACCTGCTCGGCAACGCGGTCAAGTACACGCCGGACGAACGCGCGATCGAGGTCGAGTTGCAGGCGACCGACGGCCAGGCGCTGCTGGCGGTGCGCGACGAGGGCATCGGCATGGAGCGCGAACTGACCGAGCGCGCCTTCGACCTGTTCGCCCAGGCCAAACGCAGTTCGGACTGCTCGCAGGGCGGCCTCGGGCTCGGCCTGGCGCTGGTGCGCAACCTGGTGGCGCTGCATGGCGGCACGGTCGGCTGCGCCAGTGCCGGTCCGGGACAGGGCAGTACTTTCACGGTGAGCTTGCCGCTGGCGGCGCCGGCGGCCGGCGCGCTGGCGCCGCAGCAAGCGACGGCGGTCGCAGCCACCGCGGGGCTGACACTGCTGGTGGTCGACGACAACGTCGACGCCGCCACCATGCTCGCGCTGCTGCTCGAAGGCCAGGGCCACGAGGTCTTCATCGAACACGAGTCGCTGCGCGCGCCGGAACTGGCGCGCAGCGCCCGTCCCGACGCCTGCCTGCTCGACATCGGCCTGCCCGACGTCGACGGCAACGAACTGGCGCGGCGCCTGCGCGCGCAGCCGGAAACGGCGCACAGTGTGCTGATCGCCGTGTCCGGCTACGGCCAGGAACACGACCGCCGCGCCTCGCTCGCGGCCGAGTTTTCCCACCACCTGGTCAAGCCGGTGGCGTTCGAGGAACTGGCGCGCGTGCTGGCGACGATCGCAAGGGCGCCGGCCGCTGCCTAGATTTTTAACGCATCTGGGTGTAATTCACCGGTATCCAGCGGTAGCCTTTTCCTTCGGTGCGCAGGTAGCCCAGGCCTGGGAATTGCAGGTGGGCGCCGCCGACCAGGGCGCCATCCTTGGCCGCCGCATCGAACAGTCGCTTGCGCGCCGCGGCTGCTGCTTTCTGGTCGCCGTCGAATTCGATCGTCACCGCCGGATCCTCGAACTGCACCGCCGCCACGTGGATCAGGTCGCCGATCGCCACCATCTTGCGGCCGCGGCTTTCGATCACATAGGTCGTGTGGCCCGGCGTGTGGCCGTGCCCGCCCTGGGCACGGATGCCCGGCGCGAGCTCGACGTCGCCCTCGAAGGTCTTGAATTTGCCGGCTTTGACGTACGGGTCGAGTGCGGCCATCGCATTTTTGAACGTGCCCTTGCCGTCGGCGGGCGCCTTGTCCATTTTTGATTGGTTCAGCCAGTGGTCGGCTTCCACTTTCGACGCGCGCACGAGCGCGTTCGGGAAGGCCGCCTTCGACTGCGCGGTAAGGCCGCCCAGGTGGTCGCTGTGCATGTGGGTGAGATACACCTCGTCGACTTGTTCCGGGGTGTAGCCGGCCGCCTTCAGGCTCGCCTGGAGCTTGCCCAGGGTCGGCCCGAACAGCACGCCGGCGCCGGTGTCGATCAGGATCAGCTTGCTGCCGGTGTTGACCAGAAAGGCGTTGTCCGAGGTTTCCAGCGGCGCTTTCAGGTGCGCTCGCGCCAGCGTAGCGTTGGTCTTGTCGGCCTTTTGCGCCAGCAGCTTGTCGACCGGCAGGTCGACGGTGCCGTCGGACAGCGGCGTGACCTCGAAGTCGCCCAGCATCATGCGGAAGTAGCCGGGGGCCGGGGTTTTTGCCATCGGCGCGGCGGCGAACGACGGTGCGGCGATCAGGGCGGCGAGCAGGCACAGGGCAGGGCGGTTCATGGATTCTCCGTTGAGTAATGGTTGTATATCGTATATCAACCATGCCAACGAAATGCAAGCGCCGTAAACGCGTGGAGTCAGGACTCCACCCTACGATTTGCGCGATCCGTAGAGGATGTGAAAAAAACGTCAGGGCAAGGGATACGGCCGCCCGGCGCCGAGTCGAAGACAGTACGAGTGTACGGCGAGACGAGGCAACGCAGCCATGGCGATTTTTTCACATCCTCGTAGGGTGGAGTCCCGACTCCACGCGGTACACCGCCGGCACCGGTGGCAACGTCACCACCGGTGCCGAAGCAAAATTACTTGGCTTTGAACGCCTTCTTCAACGCATCCGCCGCAAACTGCTCCGCCTCCTTCGCCTTCGGCACCACCGCGCCCATGCCGAAGAACTCGTGCGTCACGCCCTTGTACTCCTTGTAGCTGACGGCCACGCCATCCTTCTTGAGCTTGTCGGCGTACGCCTTGCCCTCGGACAGCAGCGGGTCGATCTCGGCCGCGATGATCGTCGCCGGCGGCAGTCCCTTGAGCGACGCCGCCTTCATCGGCAGCGCATACGGGCTCTTCGGGTCGCCGCCGTAGTGGCCGAAGAACCAGGCCATCATCGCCTTGTTGAGCGGCTTGGCCTCGGCATTCTTCTGGTACGACGGCGTGTTCATGTCGTCGTTCACCACCGGATACACCAGCAGCTGGTGCAGCGGCAGCGCCACCTGTTTATCGCGCGCCATCATCGACACCACGGTCGCCAGGTTGCCGCCCGCGCTCTCGCCGCCGACCGCGACGCGGGCCGGGTCGCCGTTGAATTCGCGTGCGTGCTCGATTGTCCACTGGTAGGCGGCAAAGGCGTCGTTCGGCGCGGCCGGGAACTTGTGTTCCGGCGCGCGGCGGTAGTCGACCGAGACCATGATGGCGTTGGCCATCTTCGCCAGTGCGCGCGGGCTGGCGTCGTACACCTTGGTGTCGGCGATCACGAAGCCGCCGCCGTGGTAGTACACCATCACCGGGAACGGCCCCTTGCCTTCAGGGGTGTAGATGTGGACCGGGAAGCTGGCGGCGCCGCTGCCGACCGTCATTGTTTTCACCGTCACGCCGGGTTCCGGCGCGGTCGATTTCTTCATGTCGGTCAGGACTTTTTTCACGGCGTCGGCCGGCGTCGGCTGCTTGCGCGCCTCGTCCGGCGTCAGGGTTTCGATCGGCTTCGGGTTCAGGGCGGCGTGGGCGTCGAGCACCTTCTGCATGTGCGCATCGGCTTTCGGCGGCTTGTTGGACTGGGCCCAGGCGCTGGTGGCGAGGAGGGCGGCGCCGGCGAGCAGCGTGAGTGGCAGTGCTTTCTTCATGGAGGGCTCCTTTTTTTGTCGAATTTGACATCATGCGGCGCGGTGCGTCGCAGGTGAGTTCAGTGCACAGGATGAAGAGAGCGAGCTCGTCCGTCCGTGCGCGAACGCGCATTTGACATATTTGAGGATTCTCGCGAGGGCCTGCGGTTGCGAGGCCGATGTGGTGTAATTGCGGTCTTTGCTCTTTGCAGTTTTATGCGCGCAATATTTCAGCAATGGCTGCATGGCTTCCTGCCGCAGCCCCTTCCCAGTAGTAAACCCGAACGCATCCGCGCCACCATCGGCGCCTGTGTCGGCCTGTTCGTCACCGCACTCCTGACCCATGTGCTGGCGCCTGAGCAGGCGTCCTGGCTGATCGCCCCGATGGGCGCCTCGGCCGTGCTGCTGTTCTGCGTGCCGGCCAGCCCGCTGGCCCAGCCCTGGCCGGTGGCTGGCGGCAATACGGTGTCAGCCCTGATCGGCGTCGCCTGCGCCGCGCTGGTGCCGGACACGCTGCTTGCCGCGCCGCTGGCCGGCTGCCTGGCGATCGCCGCCATGTTCGCCTTGCGCTGCCTGCACCCACCCGGCGGCGCGGTGGCGCTCACTACCGTGCTCGGCGGCCATGCGGTGCATGAAGCAGGCTGGATGTTCGCGCTCAATCCCGTGGCCCTGAATTCGACCCTGATCGTCCTCGCCGCCATCCTCTACAACAACCTTACCGGACGCCGCTATCCGCACGCCCAGCATGCCGCCGACCGCAACCTGCACGGCACCGGCGACCCGGCGCCGAACGCGCGCCTGGGCATCACCGAGCACGACCTGGTTGCGGCCCTCGGGCGCTATGGCGAAGTGCTCGACGTCAGCCGCGACGACCTGCTCGCCATCGTCGACGACGCGCGCCAGCTGGCGCTGCAGCGCCGCTTCAAGGAACGCATCTGCGGCGAACTGATGTCGACCCGGATCGTGTTCGTCTCCCCGCGCGACACCGTCGAGCATGCGCGCGAACTGCTGCTGCGCTATCGCCTGCAGTCGCTGCCGGTCCTGGACGAGGTGCGCCACCTGCGCGGCGTGCTGGCCCAGGAAGACGTGCTGCGCCAGCTCGGCTGGGGCGCGCGCCTGCGCCAGCTGGTGCCGGGCGCCGCGCTGCGCGTGCAGGACGCGATGCAGCAGCGCGTGGTGGCGCTGGAAGTGGACGACCCGCTGGCGCAACTGGTGCCGCTCCTGACCGACAAGGGCTATCACCAGGTGGCGATCGTCGACAAGGAGGGCGCGATGGTGGGCCTGGTCAGCCAGTCCGATTTGCTGGCGGCGCTGAGCGAAGAGCGGCTCGAGACGGCGGCCTGAGTGGCGGACCTGACCCCGGGGGGTCTTACCCCGCCGTCACCAGCGCCACGAATTCCCCGACCGGCATCGGCCGGTGAAAGCGGTAGCCCTGCATCACGGTGCAGCCATGCGCGCGCAGGTAGCGCACCTGCACGTCGGTCTCGACGCCTTCCGCGATCAGGTTCAGGCGCAGCCCGCGTGCGATCGCGATGATGGCCAGGACGACGGGGTAGTGCGCTTCCTCGTCGACGATGGTCCTGATGAAGGACTGGTCGATCTTGATGGTATTGACCGGGAACCGGTGCAGGTAGGCCAGCGACGAATAGCCGATGCCGAAGTCGTCGATCGCCACCGAGACGCCGAGTTGCTCCAGCCGCCGCAGCTGGTCGATCGCGTGGTGCGGGTTGTCGATGCAGATGTTTTCGGTGACCTCGATCTCGATCTGGCCGGGGGCGATGCCGTAATCGGCGATCGCGCCGCGCATCTTGTCGTAGAAGCTGCCGCGATCGAGGGTTTGCGGCGCGATGTTGATCGACAGTTTCAGGTCGCCGCACACCCCTTTCCACGCGTGCACGTCGCGGCACAGGGCGTCGATCATCCAGTCCGACATCGGCGCCACCAGGTCGTTTTCTTCGGCGTACGGCAGGAATTCGGCGGGAAGGATCAAGCCGCGCGTGGGATGGTTCCAGCGGATCAGCGCCTCGACGCCGACGATGCGGTTGTCGGTGCTGTCGACCTGGGGCTGGTAGTACATTTCCAGTTCGTCGTTGGCCAGCGCCCGGCGCAGGCTGTGGCCGAAGGCGATCCGGCGTTCCAGCAGTTCCTGCGAGGACTGGTCGAAGAAGGCAAAGCCGTTCTTGCCTTCGCCCTTGACCTGGTACATCGCCGTGTCCGCATTGCGCAGCAGTTCGTCGAGCGATTCCCCGTGCGCCGGATAGACGGCGATGCCGATCGAGGCCGAGATGTGGGCGGTGTGTTCGTCCAGCTGGAAAGGCTGCTGCAGGCTGTCGATGATCTTGGCCGCCACCAGGCCGGCATCGTCATGCTGGTGCAGGTCCGGCAGCACCACGGTGAATTCGTCGCCACCCTGGCGCGCCAGCGTATCGCCTTCGCGCAGGCATGCCTTCAGGCGGCGCGCCACCTGCTGCAGCAACTGGTCGCCCTTGAAGTGCCCCAGCGTGTCGTTCACCAGCTTGAAACGGTCGAGGTCGATGAACATGACGGCCAGGTCGGTCTTTTTGCGCTTGGCCTGGATCAGGGCCAGCCCGAGGCGGTCCTGGAACAGGCTGCGATTCGGCAGGTCGGTCAGGATGTCGTGATAGGCCTGGTACGAGATGACCGCCTCGGCGCGTTTGCGCTCGGTGATGTCGCGCACGACGCCATAGGTACCGACGAAGCCCGGCTTGTCGCTCGCCCGGTCCTGCAAGTACATGCCCGAGGCGTTCAGCGAGATCGTGCGCACGGCAGCTTCCTGCTCAGGGTCCTGCACGGCGGCGCGTGGCGAACACTTCAGGCGCAGTTCGATATTGCGCGCGGCGCGCTCGTCGCCGCGGCGTTCGTTGAAGGCATGGTTGGCCAGTTCCAGGTCGTCTTCGAACACCAGCACCTGGTAAGGCTGGCCGATCAGCTGCTCGCGCTGGAAGCCGAGCAGGCGGCCGACACGGTCGTTGATATAGGTGAACCGCCCTTCATCGTCGAGCGTGTAGATGATGTCGGGCGAGGCGTCCACCAGGTAGCGGTACATCCGCTCGGAATTTTCCAGTTCGAGGGCGATATACCGGTTCGCCTGGCGCAGGCGCCGGCCCTCGAGCGCATTCCTCACCGTCGCCAGGATCTCTTCGAAGCTGTAGGGCTTGCGCACGTAATCGTAGGCCCCGCGCTTGAGCGCACCGATCGCCGCTTCGATCTCGACCCGGCCGCTGATGACCACGACGTCGACGTCGATCTTTTCGCGCCTGATGACATCCATGATCCGGTGACCGCCAACGTCGGGCAGGCACAGGTCGAGCAGCACCAGGTCGAAACGTGCGCTGGCGAGTTGTTCCAGCGCCTCTTTGCCCGTGCGGCTGGTCGTCACCTGTATGTCATCGTCGCGCAGCAACTCATGCAGGGAATGCAGCAAGCGCGGATCGTCGTCGATGATCAGCAGCCGGGATTGAGCGGCGCCGGAATCGAATGCATGCAGGTGTGGGGCAAACCCCGGGATCGGAAGAATTTCTGACTTGGCTTGAGACACGTGCATTGCATAAATTCTTAAAAAGGAGACAAATTTACCAGTTCAATGATGACAATGTGGCTAAATATCTAAAAAACAACGACTGAGGGTAAAAATCATGCTTGAAAAGCACGGCGTGCAAAAATCTTTGCCTCTAACGGACGCAACAAGTTACCGGAGCTGCTCGGTAGAATTAACAATTTACTGTCGGAATTTCTTACAGTATTAACATCATTGCTCAAAAGATGTTGCTTATTTCACTCTATGGTTTCCGGGTGGCACAATAATTGCTTATATGAACGAGTAGTTGTCCACTTAACCATTAGAGATTCAAGAAATGAAACAATTCACGAAGTTCGCCGCCGCTGCTGTCCTGTTTGCAAGCTCGGCTATTGCCAATGCCGCCCTCATCCCCAGCGCCAGCCCGGTGAAGTCGTTCGAAGTGACGTCAAGCAAGGCATTCAGCCATACCTTCGATTTCAACGGCAGCGCAGACTACGTCAAGGCAACCGATACCTTCACCGCAGCCTGGTTGACCGTGAATGTCAGCGACCAGGGCGGCAGCGAAACCTTCGCGTTTTTCCTGGACGGGATCCAGCTCATGGACGGCGCTGAGCCGCAAGAATTCAAGAACATCCCGAACGGGACTTCGCTGTCCTATTCGAAGCTGCAACTGAATCAGACGGCGATCGACGCCCTGAACAAGAATGGCGCGCTGACCCTGAGCGTCAGCATCACCAAGGGCAACGGCTCGTTCAATGTCGAGTCGTCGAGCCTGCTCGCGCAAACCAGCCGCCAGGTCGTCGCTCCTGCCGACGTTCCAGAGCCGATGAGCCTGGCGCTACTGGGCCTGGGCCTGGCCGGTATCGCCGGCATGCGCCGCAAGTCCTGAGTCATTTCCGAGCAGATCGCGGCTGCCTGCGGGCAGCCGCTTTTATTCGGACTGGAAAGCAAAAAGCCCGGTATTCCCGGGCTTTTCTTTTACAGCGGTGGCGTGCTGCGATTATGCCGATTCGGCTCCGCAGCACTTCTTGAACTTCTTGCCGCTGCCGCAAGGGCAGTCGTCGTTGCGCCCGACCTTCGGCGTCTCGTGGCGCACGGTTTCCACCGCAGCCTTGCGCAGGGGCAGCCAGAAACGGTAGATGGCCGGCAGGTTCGCTTCGATCTGCAGCGCCAGCTGGTGCGCCTTGGCCGGGTCTTCGACCAGCGGCAGTTCTTCTTCCTCGATCTCGTCGGCGCCCAGCAGGTACAGGGGGCGCATCAGTTCGGCGACCTCGGATTCCCAGATCGGCTGCCACGACCCCGGACGCAGTTCCATGCCTTCCCAGAAGCCCCAGCACCAGGCTTCGGCGTCGATCAGGGTCTGGCCGTTGTGCTCGTGCTCGCAGTAGAGCGGCTCGAATTCCTTCGGCGCGACTTCGAAGGTGATCAGCACTTCGTTCATGAAACGCATGATCAGGTTGAGGATGCGCTCTTCTTCCTTGCCGTTCTTCCAGGTCGGCGCGGCGGTGCCATCCTGGCCCCAGACGCGCGGCAGCCATTCGGCCGGCATGATGGTTTCCGGGCCGATCGCGATCGCGGTCAGGTAGCCGTGCAGGGTGTCCATCGTCATCGCGTCTTCCGGGCTGCGCTCGGAGAGGAGGAACTGGTCGAGTTCGTCGAATTCTTTTTCGCTGAGGGGCTGTTCGAGTTGCATGGTGTGCTCTTAAAAGGTTGGCGCTGTATTCGTGAAGTCCGTCGTGAAGTCCGCCAGTGTAACGCCTGGAAGGCGGCGAGCGTACGAAATAACGCGCCGCGCCGTACAATGCTGATATGCACAACGAGTCTATTTCTTCCGCAAAATCCGCGGCGCACCCGTTCTCGCGGCTCGACCCCAGCCGCGTGCTCGACGCCGTCGACAGTGTCGGCCTGCACGGCGACGGCCGCCTGCTGGCCTTGAACAGCTATGAAAACCGGGTCTACCAGGTCGGGCGCGACGAAGGCGAGCCGGTGGTGGTCAAGTTTTATCGTCCCGAGCGCTGGAGCGACGCCGCCATCCTGGAAGAACATGCTTTTGTCGCCGAACTGGTCGAACACGAAATCCCGGTAGTGCCGGCCTTGAGCATCGATGGCCGTACCCTGCACGAATTCGACGGTTTCCGTTTCGCCGTCTTTCCGCGCCGTGGCGGCCGCGCACCCGAGCTGGGCGACCCGGATACGCTGGAGTGGATGGGGCGCTTCATCGGCCGCATCCACGCGGTGGGCGCAGTGAAGCCCTACCTGCTGCGGCCCGAACTCAATCCGCACACCTTCGGGCGCGAGCCCTTCGATTTCCTGGTCCGCCACGATTTCCTGCCGCACGAACTGCGCGCGACCTACGCCAGCGTGGTCGAGCAGGCACTGGCCGGCGTGGCGCGCTGCTACGAACGTGCCGGCGCGCAGCCGACCCTGCGCCTGCACGGCGACTGCCACGGCGGCAACGTGCTGTGGACCGGCGACGGCCCGCATTTCGTCGACTTCGACGACAGCCGCATGGGACCGGCCGTGCAGGACCTGTGGATGCTGCTCTCGGGCGAGCGCGGCGACATGGTGCGCCAGATGAGCGACGTCCTGGCCGGCTACGAAGACTTTTGCGATTTCGACCCGCGCCAGCTGTACCTGGTCGAAGCCCTGCGCACCCTGCGCCTGATCCATTACGCAGGCTGGCTGGCGATGCGCTGGGACGATCCGGCGTTCCCCGCCGCCTTCCCGTGGTTTAACACGCAGCGTTACTGGCAGGACCGGATTCTCGAATTGCGCGAGCAGGTGGCGCTGATGGACGAGCCGCCGCTGTGGCCGGTTTGAACTCAGCAGTTTAAGCGCCGAATTGCGCCGATTTCATCGCGCAGTTCGGCGTGCCATGATTGTCGGGTTTCGTTGATAATGAGTCAGCAAACTTAGCGACCGCTTTAGTGCCCGCGACAACCCGAGAGCCATCATGGAACCGACCCCACACGACGATACCGACTTCACCATCGACATGCCCGCCTCGCACGCGGCGCCGGTTCCCCAGACCGCGCCGGCCGACCGGGGCGCCGTCGAAAAGATGGCGATCAAGGAAGCCATCGCCCGCGTGGAAGCCGAAGCGAAAGCCAACGTCGCCGCCGAAACGCGCGCCCATGCCGAGGCGCGCGCCCGTTCGCTGGCCGAGGAGCGCGCGGCGCTCGACGGCGCCGCCGCCGCCGCCGCCCTGGCCAATGCCCAGGCCTCGGAAGAAGTCATCGAACTCAATCGCGACCGCCTGGAAACCCTGCGCGCCGCCGCCCAGGCCTCGAGCGAACGCCTGGAAGCGATGCGCATCGAGACCGCCGAATTGCGCGCCCGCGTGCAGGCCGATACCGAAGGGCGCCTGGCCGTCGAAGCGCGTGCGCGCGCCGCCGACGAAGCGCGCCGCCGCGCCGCCGAGCAGATGGAAGCCGAAGCGGCGATGGCCCAGGAAGCCGCGCGCGCCGCCGAAGAACTGCTGGTGCAAACCGAGGAAGCGCGGCGCCAGGCCGCCGAACGCGTCGCCGCCGTGCAGGCGGCGCGCGAAGAGGTGCTGCACAGCGCCAGCGCCGATGCGCGCGTGGCCGTGCTGGCGCGCGAACGCGAACGGGCCGAAAAGGCCGCGCGCCAGACCGCCGAAAAGCTGGCCGAGGTCGAAGCCGAAGCACTGGAACTGGCGCTGCAGCGCGAGCGCGCCGACCAGGTCGCGCTGGCCTCGGCCTTTGCCCGCGCCACCGCCGAAGCGCGTGCGCTGGAAGAAGCACGCGCCCTGGCCCACGTCGAACACGAACGGGCATCGATCGCGCAGTCGCAGGCCGATTCGACCAAGGTCGCCGCCGACACCCTGCGCGCGCGCCTGCAGCTGGAAAAGGAATTGCGCGACGCCGCCATCCACCGTGAGCGACTCGAGCAAACCGCCGCCGCCACCGCCGCAGCACGGCGCGAAGCCGAAGCGCGCATCGCCGAGGCCACCGAAGCGCGCATCGAGGCCGACCGCCAGTTGCGCGAACTGGCGCTGGCGCGCGCCGAAGCCGAACACGAAGCCGGCCTCGAAGTGGACACGCGCGTGCAGGCCGAAGCGGCCGCGGTCGAACACGCGCGCCGGCGTGCCGAGGCCGACCGCGCCGCCGCGCTGGCAGCCGACGCCGACACCAGGGAACAGGAACGCGAACGCGCCCTGGCCGAGGAGCGCGCCGCCCAGGCCCAGGCCGCGGCCGATGCGCGCGCACGCGCCAACGCCGCGCAAGAAGCCGAACTGGGGCTGGCCGCCGACGCACTCGCGCAGGAACAACAGGCGGCAGCGCTGGCCGTAGCGCGCGCACAGCAGGCCGAGACCCTGGCCGCCGCCGAGCGCGCCCGGCTTGACGCCGAAAGCGCGGCGCTGGCGCAGATCCAGGAGCGGCTGCAGGCCGAGCAGGAAATGACGCAACTGGCCGCCGCACGCGCCGAGCTCGATGCAGCCCAGGCGGCCTCGCTACGCGAGCAAGCCGATGCCGAGCGGCGCGCCGTGGCGGCGCAGCAGGCAGCGCTCGACGCCCAGCGCCTGCAGGCCGACAGCGTGATCGAGGAAGCGGCGCAGCGCGAAGCCGCCGCTAGCGCGGCCCAGGCCGAAGCCGATGCCGCCGCCGAACTGGCGCGCCTGCAGGCGCAACGCGCCGCCGCCGAGAGTGCACGCCTGGCGGCCACCGAAGCAGCGCTCGAAGCCGAGCGCGAGGCGGTCGCGGCGGGACGCGAAGCGCTGGCGCTGGCCGAGCAGCAGCTGGCGGCGCAGCAGGAACAGCTGGAACGCGACACGCGCGCGAACGCCGCGGCGGCGGCGCGCCTGGCCTCCGAACAGGAAGCGGCGCTGGCCGCGCGCGTGCGCCAGGAAGCCGAAGAAGAAACGGCGCGCCTGGCGCGCGAACACGAACTGGCGGAACGCGCCGCGGCGGAGGCGGCACTGGAAAAACGCGACGCCCAGCGCGCGCTGCTGAAACACGCCCAGGCCCACGCCGAGATGCAGCGCCGCACCGCCGCCACCACGCACCAGATGGCCGACGCCCGCCGCGAACTGCTGGCGCTGGAAACGAAGCGGCTGGAAGAGCAGGCCGCCGAACTGTCGGCCACCGAAGACGCCATTAACGAACGCCACGCCGAAGTGCGCCAGCGCACCGCATCGGAAAACATCACGCGCGAAGTGCTGGGGCGCTTGAAGAAGCAGCCGTCGGCGCAGCAGGCGGCGGCCAGGCTGGCGGAGGTGATCATGCACCAGAGAAGGTCGAGCGGGGAGTAGGGCGTAAGAGATGTGTAGGGTGGACGGCTTTGCCGTCCACGCGTTCGACGCACGTATGTATTGCGGCGTACTTCTTTTGCGCCGTTTACGCGTGGACGGGGGACCCGTCCACCCTACGATTTGCGTAACAAATCACCGAATGCTGGTGATTCACACTTCATATCACCGCGCCACCTGCGGCGCATCGCTCGGCGACACCGGCGACACCGGCCCGGTATTCACCGTCTCGACAAAATACTCGGTCTCGCCAAAGCAGCTGGTCGGCACGCCCTTGTGCTGCTCGTAGCTGATCTCGACGCGCTGGCCCATGGTCGACTGCAGCTTTTGCACCAGACTGTCGTCGCGCACGGTAAAGGCGAAGCGTTCGGGAATCGCGCCCGGCATGCTCGAGAGCAGGATTTCGCCTTCCCAGGTCTTGCACAGCCAACCCTTTTTCGAAAACTTTTGCAGGTAGCCGGCACGCGTGCCTTCGGAATACGACCAGGTCAGCGTGAACCAGGTATAGATGCCGCCGATGACCACCAGGGCGGCGACGAGGGACAGCAGGATGGCGATGGCGCGTGGCGGCAGGGCTTTCGGCATGGTGTCGAGAGAAATGGTGGAATGGTGGAAGAGGGCGCTCGGCGGCGCGGTGGCGTCATTCTGCCACGCGCGCCCCGATTGTCAAAATGGCAGGGCGCATGCGCGCCGTCGTTTAAGGAGGGCTTAAGCGCATCTAAGCAATTTCTTCTTTCTCATGCGCTCCTTCCAGCTCGGCGCGCTTGCGGTAGCGGATCGACGACCACAGCGACACCACGATGAACGCCAGCCCCGACAGGCCCGTGAACCATTCCGGAATGTGATAGTGAACGTTGGCGAACATGATCAGCGCCAGGATGCCGATCGCATAATGGGCGCCATGTTCGAGGTAGACGAACTCCTGCAGCGTGCCCTTGTAGACCAGGAACACCGTCATCGAACGCACGAACATCGCGCCGATCGCCAGGCCCAGCATGATGATGACGACGTCGTTGGTGATGGCAAAGGCGCCGATCACGCCGTCGAAACTGAACGAGGCGTCCAGCACTTCCAGGTACAGGAAGCCGCCGATACTGCCCTGGGAAATCATCTTGCCGATGGCCGGGTCTTCTTCCTCTTCTTCCAGCAGGCCGCTGATCCAGTTGACGCCGATATAGATCAGCACCCCGGTCACGCCGGCGATCAGCACCGGCAGCTTGCGCGCCTCGGGCATCAGGGTCATCGCGAAGAACACTGCGAGCAGGGTCAGCAGCGTGGCCAGGCCTTCCGAACCGTACTTGCCGACCTTTTCCTCGATCCAGCCGAGCCAGTGCAGTTCCTTCTGGTCGTCGAACAGGAAGTTCAGGAACACCAGCATCAGGAAAGCGCCGCCAAAGGCCGAGACCTCGGCATGGTGCTCGGTCAGGTGGCGCGAATATTCGTTCGGCGTCTCGATCGCCATGTGCCAGACGTCGAGCAGGCCGAGACCGGTGGCGACCGACACGATCACCAGCGGGAACAGCAGGCGCATGCCGAACACCGCCACCAGGATGCCGACCGTCAGGAACAGCTTGCGCCAGAATTCGTTCCAGTGGCGCAGCACCGAGGCATTGACGACCGCGTTGTCGAACGAGAGCGACACTTCCAGCACGCCGAGCACCGCCGTGATACAGAGCGCGTTGGCGAGCCCCGCCATGCCGCCGTGCTCGTAGCCCCACCAGCCCGCCAGGGCCATGAGGACGACGGTCACAATGATGGATATCCTGAAATGCCGCATGGTGAAACCCCTCGCGCAAATGATTCAATGAGATTATTGGTTGAAATGCCACAGTTTCAACAATCTTAACCGTAGCTTAAGGGATGTGGCGCAGCGCAGGTCGCTGTGCCGCTCCCCTACAAGGCATTGCTTCTGCGATAATTCTGGCCGAGAGAACTTAACTACTGGACAAGGATTTCATGGACTTCGCTTACCTCGTTACACCCCTGCTGACCTGGCTGGTCGTCGGCCCGATCAAGTTCCTGATCAATAGCGCGCGCCAGCGGCGCTGGGCCTTCAATCTGGTCGGGAATGGCGGCTTTCCCAGTAACCATAGCTCGGTCGTTACGAGCATGGCGACCCTGATCGCGCTGCGCGAGGGGATCGATCACCCGGCCTTCGGCGTTGCCGTAACGCTCGCCTTCATCGTGATGATCGACGCCAACAGCCTGCGCCAGCACGTGGGCCGCCAGGCCGCCGCCATCAACCGCCTCGCCGTCGCCGTCACCGGCCACACCACACTGCGCGAACGCATGGGCCACACCCTGGTCGAAATCTGCGGCGGCATCGTCACCGGCATCGGCATGGGTTTTATCGTGTTTCACCTGTTCGGCGGATAATCATCCATTATCCCGGGGCAATGCCCCGGGCTCCCGTACGGCGAGGTGCATATGCAGTTCGTCGCGCCATTTCGCAGTTCATCCCTCCAAAATAACAACGGGCGTGATCGTCAATTGACGGGTCGGCCTGCCTCCTAGATACTGCGCGCTGACTGATTCCATCCAATTTCTATAAATACGTCAGAGTCCAACTGGGAGATTTTTCAATGCTGCGCAACACTTTACTTGTCCTCGCCATCGCGTCCGCCCTGGCCGCCTGCGGCAAGGATGGCAAGGACCCCGCCAAGCCGGGGGCCACGGCCAATGCCAAAGACAATAAACCGAGCCAGCTGCTGGTCGCCCCGCAAGACTTGCTGACGATCTCGACCGATTCGCTTGCCTCCGGTCCCGTGATCACCGGCTCGATCCAGCCCGAACGGCGCGCCGACCTGCGTGCCGAAGTCTCGGCCGTGGTACTGCAGGTACTCAAGGAAAATGGCGAGCCGGTCAAACGCGGCGACCTGCTGGTGAAACTCGACGAAACGGCAATCCGCGATACCCTGGTCTCGGCCGACGCCGGCGTCACCGCGGCGAGCCAGGCGCTGGACCAGTCCAACCGCCAGCTCGAGCGCCTGAAAACCCTGCGCGCCTCGGGCATGACCTCGGCCGCGGCCCAGGACGAAGCCGAAGTGCGCCGCAACAGCGCGCTGAGCGAACTGTCGGCGGCGAAAAGCCGCGCCGCGCTGGCGCGCCAGCAGATCGCGCGCACGATGGTGCGTGCGCCGTTCGACGGCATCGTCAGCGACCGCAAGGTGTCCAGCGGCGACACCGCCACCGTCGGCAAGGAGCTGGTGAAAGTCATCGATCCGACCAGCATGCGCTTCGAAGGCCGCGTCTCGACCGACAAGATCGGCACGATCAAGGTCGGCCAGCAGGTCAAGTACCACATCAACGGCTACGGCAGCCAGCAGTTCACCGGCACCGTGAAACGCATCGACGCTTCGGCCAACAACATCACGCGCCAGGTCGAGGTGCTGGTCGCGCTCACCGGCGAGCAGCCGCGCGTGGCCGGCCTGTACGCCGAAGGCCGCATCGACGCCGAGAGCTCGAACGTGTTGATGCTGCCCGAAAGCGCCATGGTCAAGGCCGGCGACAAGACTTATACGTGGCGCGTCAAGGGCGGCCAGCTGTCGAAAGTCGACCTGCAGACCGGCGTGCGCGACCAGCGCACCGGTAACATCGAGATCAAGGCCGGCCTGGCCGCCGGCGACACCGTGCTGCGCAACCCGAGCTCGAACCTGAAGGATGGCCAGAAGGTCGAACTGGCGGGCGCCACGCCGGTGGTAGGCAAGACGGTCGCGGCCGCCAACTCAGTTGCCACGACTGCGCCGGCCAAGGGAAACTAAGCCATGTTCCTTTCCAATTTCTCTGTCAAGAAGCCGATCGCCACGATCGTGCTGATTCTCGGCATGATGTGCATGGGCTTGCTGGCCCTGTCCAAGCTGCGCGTCAACCAGAACCCGGACGTCGAGATTCCTGTCATCGTCGTCAGCATTCCGTATCCGGGCGCCTCGCCCGAGACGAGCGAGCGCGAGATCATCGACCGCCTGGAAAAGCAGATGCAAAGCGTGCAGGGCGTGACCGAGGTCGAGTCGTATGCCAACGAAGGCAGCGCCACGCTGGTGCTGCAGTTCGACTTCGACCGCAACCTGATCGAAGCGTCGGACGACGTGCGTAACGCCATCTCGGCGGTGCGCTACAAGCTGCCGACGGAGATGCGCGAGCCGATCCTGCGCCGCGTCGATCCGTCGTCGCAGCCGATCATGGGACTGGCGCTGTCGTCCAAAGGCCAGACCCATTCGGAACTGTCGCGCCTGGCCGAGGACGACCTGGCCGACCGCTTCCGCGCCATCGACGGCGTGGCGACCGTCAACGTCAATGGCGCCCTGCGGCGCGAGTTGTCGGTGCTGCTGCGCGCCGAAAAACTGCGTGAATACAATGTCTCGGTGTCGGAAGTGGCGAACGCGCTGCGCAACCAGAACACCAATGCGCCGGTCGGCAAGGTGCGCGGCGAAATGGACGAGAAGGGCATCCGCCTGATCGGCCGCATCGAGCGTCCGGAAGACTTTTCCCAGATCGTCGTCAAGCGCAATGGCGACACCATCGTGCGCCTGAACCAGGTGGCCGAGATCCAGGATGGCTTCGCCGACATCGACAGCGCTTCGATCCACAGCGGCAATCCGAACGTCGGCATCCAGATCATCCGCTCGCGTGACGCTTCGACCGTGTCGATCGCCAAGAAGGTGCGCGAAGAAGTCGCCAAGATCAACAAGGAACTCGGCAAGGGCACCGAACTGACGATTACCCGCGACGGCGGCGAAGAAGCGCAAAGCAGCCTGAACAACGTGATCGAGTCGCTCGTCTTCGGCGCGGTGCTGACCGTGTTCGTGGTGTACGCCTTCCTCAATTCCTGGCGCTCGACCCTGATCACCGCGCTGTCGCTGCCGACCTCGGTGCTGGCGGCGTTCATCGCCGTCTGGCTATGCGGCTTCACCCTGAACTTCATGACCCTGCTCGGGCTGTCGCTGGCAATCGGCGTGCTGATCGACGACGCCATCGTGGTGCGGGAAAACATCGTGCGCCACATGGAAGCGGGCGCCGACCGCCGTACCGCGGCGCTGGTCGGTACCTCCGAGATCGGCATGGCGGTGGCCTCGACCACCTTCTCGATCATGGCGGTGTTCATTCCGGTCGCCTTCATGCCGGGCGTGTCCGGCGAATGGTTCCGGCCGTTCGCACTGACCGTGACGTGCTCGGTGCTGGTCTCGCTCGGTATTTCGTTCACGCTCGATCCGATGCTGTCGGCCTACTGGGGCGATCCTCCGGGCCACCACCATGCGCCGAAGAAGGGCATCTCGAAAGTGCTGGGGCGCTTCAACGACTGGTTCGACCACCAGGCCAGCCGCTACGGCAACGTGATCGCCTGGGCGCTGCACCACCGCCGCTGGATGGGCGTGATCGCGCTGGCCAGTTTTGCCGGCGCCATCGCCCTGCAAATGACGGTCGGCGGCACCAGCTTCCTGCCGAAAGGCGACGGCAACAAGATCATGATCGAGGTGCGCACCCCGGCTTCGTCGAGCCTGCAGTACGCCCGCCTCAAGATGCAGCAGGCGGAGGCGCTGGCGCACACCATTACCGAGGTGCGCGCGACCGACGTCGTCGCCCGTCCGAGCGGCGGCTCGATCTATATCGAGATCGGCAAGCGCAATACCCGCAACCGCTCGGCCGCCGAGATCGGCGCCGAACTGCGCACGAAAGTCGCCGCGCTGGTCGGCGCCGAGTACACCGTGCTCGACGACCTGAACGGCGGCGGCAAGCCGGTGCAGGTGGAATTCACCGGCGCCGACTCGCGCAAGCTGATGGAACTGACCTCGGCCTACATGGACAAGCTGCGCCAGGTGCCGGGCGCGGTCGACGTCACGCTGTCGCAGCAGGACCCGAAGAACGAGCTGCAGATCGAGCTCGACCGCGGCCTGGCGAACTCGATGGGCGTCTCGGTGGGCGACGCCGCCACCGCGCTGCGCGTGGCCTTTGCCGGCATCGAAGTGGGCGACTGGGTCGACCCGACCGGCGAAACGCGCGACGTCGCGGTGCGCCTGCATCCGGAAGACCGCGTCGATATCGAGAACATCGAGCGCCTGCCGATCGCGATTGCCGGCACCAATACCATGGTGCCGCTCGAGCAGATCGCCCGCATCAGCATGGGCAAGGGTCCGTCCGAGATCAAGCACAAGGACGGCCAGCGCGTGATCACGGTCTCGGCCAACGCCCAGGGCCGCTCCAGCGGCGAAGTCACGGCCGACGCCATGAAGCTGGCCAAGACCTTCGACTTCCCGCCGGGCTATGGCCTGGCGCTGGGTGGCGCGGGTAAAGACCAGCAGGAACTGTTCGCCGAGATGACCACTGCGCTGCTGGGCGGCATCGGCCTGATGTACCTGATCCTGGTGATGCAGTTCGGCTCCTTCACCGCGCCGCTGGGTGTGATGATGTCGCTGCCGCTGTCCCTGATCGGCGTCGTGCTGGCGCTGCTGATCACCGGCGGCACCCTGAACCTGATGAGCTTTATCGGCATCATCATGCTGATGGGCCTGGTGGCGAAGAATGCGATCCTGCTGCTGGACGCGGCGCGCGCGCTGGAAGCGGAGGGTTATGGCCGCGAAGACGCGCTGATGAAAGCCGGCCGCATGCGTCTGCGCCCGATCCTGATGACGACCTTCGCGCTGATCGCCGGCATGCTGCCGGTGGCCCTGGCGCTGGGACCGGACGGCAAGTTCTACCAGCCGCTCGCGGTCGCCATCATCGGCGGCACCATCACCTCGACCTTCCTGACGCTGCTGGTCGTGCCGACCTTCTACGACAGCATCGAGATCGCACGCGACCGCATGGCCGCCAAGTTCCGTCATCGCGCCGAACGCTGGCACGCGCTGCCGGCCTTCCTGGTGACCTTCGTGGAAGCGATCCTGACGCTGGTCTTCGTGCGCCTGGTGTTCCGCCTGATCGTGCGTGCTTTCCGTTTCGTGACAGGCCGCGGCCGGACCAGGACGGTGCCGCTGGCCAAGGCGCCTGTGGTGAAAATGACCGAAGGCGTCTGATCGGTCTGGACATAAAAAAACCCGCGCAAGCGGGTTTTTTTTCGTTCACGACGTGACATTGCTGCCACGGCTGGTCGGCTTTTTTTCTTTCGCTAGAACAGACCCGTAAGGTGGGCGGCTGTACCCACAAGCGTGAACCCACGCCAGGCTTGGCGCCGCCCACGCGTGCAACGCAAGCGGAGCGCGGACGCATGCACGCGTGGACGGGAAACCCGTCCACCCTACAACGCGGCCGTAGGGTGGTCGGCTATACCCAACGGCGTGAAACCATGCTGCGCTGATGCCGCCCACGCGTTAGCAAACGCGGAATCTGGGCGTAAAAAAACCCGCGCAAGCGGGCTTTTTTATGGCCGGTGGACTTAATGAATACTGCCCGCGCCGCCCGAACCTTGCTTGGTGGAACCTGGGCCGGTGCCGGTGGTGTCGCCGGTGTGGCCGGTGCTCTTGGTGCCGGCGGCCGGTGTGCTCTGCATCGGCGCACCGCCAGGGTTGGCGCCGCCGGTGGTGTTGCCGCTGCCGTCGACCGGCTTGACGCCGTCGAAGCCGCTGGCGCCGCCCGAGGCGCCCAGGCTGTCGGTCTTGGTGCTTTCGCCCTCACCGACGGTGCGCGGCGTGACGTTGGTGTTGTATTCGGTCGAAGAGAGGCCGGTGTCGCCGGAATTGCCGGTAGCGCCGCTGACGCCGGCGGCCGAGCCGGCGCCTGTGCCCTCGGTGCGGCTGGTGACGTGCCCGGCATCGCCGGCGCCGCCGAAGCCCGAATCCTTCTTGGTGCAGGCGCCGAGCATGGCGGCGAGGAGGGCGGCGGTCAGGACGATTTTCGGTACTTTCTGCAGTGTGTTCATGGTGAAGCTCCTGGTTCGATGGCGTGCCGTTGCCGCTTGACAGGGCAAGCGGTGCCCGGGGATGGATGCATTGTGGCAGCGACCGTGGGCGGTGACTGTGCGCTGTTTGACAAAGCAAAACACTCAGGCGCAGGCAGATATGCTGGGCACGGTCTGCAATCGAGAAGGGGAAGCGTGAATGCGGGGAGACGTTGCGGAATCCAAGGTGACAGCCGAGGTGACAGCCGCAAGGATGGCGATGACACGCTGCGTGTCATGGGAACTGCAGGGAACGCCGGCGTAAGAGCTGCCGGCCAAACAAAAAAACGCGGAGCCCGCGTTGTGGGGCTCCGGTTTGTGGACAGTCCAGCGCCGATTAACGGCCGGTGCTGGTGCCCGTGGTGCCGGCGCCAGCCGAGCCGGTGCCGGTCGAGTCGGTGCTGTTGGTGGTGCCGCCAGCGCCGGTGGTGCCGGTGGTGCCCGACGTGCCCGAGGTACCGGTAGCGCCAGTGCCGGTGGCGCCGGCGCCGCTCTGGTCGGTCATGGTGCCGGTTGCGCCGGTGCCGGTGGTGTCGCCGGTGGTGCCCGTCGCGCCGGTGGTGCCGGTTGCGCCGGTGCCGGTTGCATCGCCCGTGGTGCCCATTGCGCCGGTGCCGGTGGTGCCAGTGCCGGTTGCGCCGGTACCGGTATCACCCGTGGTGCCGGTGGTGCCGCTCGTGCCGGACGTCGAGCTCGGCGAAGTTGCCGAGGTGTCGCCGGCGGTGCCAGCCGTATCGTTCTTCTTGCATGCACCCAGCATCGAAGCGAGCAGGGCGGCGGTCAGCAGGATTTTTGGTGCTTTGGTGATTGCGTTCATTATTTAACTCCTCGTTCACGTCTATTTTGTACCGAAGTCTCCAGGTGAGGCGGTGGAGAACAACGGCGCCAGTTCGGCCTTACCATGAACCTTCTTGAAAACCCCGGCTACCCGGCGCTTCTTTCGTGTTCATTAGCAAAACCCTCAGGGAACCGACGCAACACGCGGCCCCGTTCAGTGCACGAATTCGACTGTAAAAATTAGACTGTCGTGATAAGCGCCAGTTCATCGAATTGCGCACTTCTTGCTTTGTTCCGCGATCCTGCATGCGGAATTTGATACCGGTCAAACAGCTCCCTATTCAACCGTTCCCCCGGCGTAGCCAGATGGTTGGTACAGATGCCTTTTTTTCAAGGCGCCTTTTTGTCTTCATTGCCGTCAATTTTTCGGCCGCCGATCGATTCGAGCAGCGCCGGAATCTCGCCCGGGATCTCGCGTGCCAGGTAGCCCAGCACACCCATGCGTTCCGCCAGGCGTTCGCCGGCGCGCGCATGCAGCGCCACGCCCCAGCAGGCAGCCTGCTCCAGGGTGACACCGCGCGCAGCCAGGCCGGCGATGATGCCGGCCAGCGTGTCGCCCGAGCCGGAAATGGCCAGGCCGACATTGCCGCCTTCGTGCTGCCACAGTTCACCCCCGGGCGACGCGATGACGGTGCGCGCGCCCTTCAGGGCGACGACGGCGTTCCAGGCGGCGGCCGAGGCCAGCGCCCGTGCATCGGGACCGGACACGATGTCGCATTTCTCGATGCCGGTCAGGTGCGCCATTTCGCCGCAGTGCGGCGTGACGATGACCGGTTGCGCGAAGCGGTAGGCTTCGCCCGGCGCCCAGTCCGCCGGCGCATGCAGCAGCGTGCCCATCGCGCAGGCGTCGAGCACGACCGCGGTGTCGCTCCCGTGCAGGCGTGCCAGCAGGCCGTGGACCAGTTCGGCGGCGGCCGCTTCGTCCTGCATCCCCGGACCGATCAGGATGGCGTCGATGCGGTCGGCCAGCGGATCAAGCACGTCGACCGCGTCGGGCAGGAAGCCGCCGGCCTCGGTTTCGGCCAGGCCGATCACGCGCGCCTCGGGCATGGCCAGGGCCACCAGCTGGGCCACGCTGGCGCCGGTGGCGACCGTCAGCTTGCCGGCGCCGGCGCGCAGGGCGGCGGTGGCGGCCAGGATCACGGCGCCCGGCATTTCGCGCGAGCCGCCGAGGATCAGCACGTGGCCGCGCTGTTCCTTGTCGCCCTCGGCGCCCGGCATCGGCAACGGCCAGTCGCGCAGCAGTTGCGTAGTGACGTCATGCACGGCCTGAGGAGCGTGAAGGGCGTTCATGGGGAATCAGGCTTTCGGCGCGGACGGCACGTCTTTGCCGACCGTGACCGGCGTGCCGGTGTCCTCGAGCGGCGCGACGAAATTCACGAGGCGCACTACCAGGCGGCCATGCTTGCCCTCGGCCGGATCGAAAGAGTAGGAAGTGACCGAGCAGTTCGGCACGTCGCCGGCGCGATCGAAGGCGAGGATGGTCGCTTCGTCGAGGCGCTCGAACAGGTAGCGGAAGCAGTTGACGATGACCTGGTGGGCGACGATGACGACACGCTCGTGGCAGTAATCGCGGCTGAGGGTATCGAGCACGCTGCGCAGGCGCAGGATGACGTCGGCCCAGCTTTCGCCGCCGGGCGGCCGGAAATAGAACTTGCCGACGTGCTGGCGCTGGGCGTACAGGTCGGGATATTTGTGGGCGATGCCGTGCGTGGTCAGGCGGTCGAGGATGCCGAATTCCTTTTCGCGCAGGCGCTCGTCGGCATTCACGGCCAGCAGCGACTCGCGCTCGAGGCGGCGCATGATGATCTTGGCGGTCTCGGCCGCGCGCACGTACGGCGAATGCAGGACGACGTTCGGGCGTTGCTCCTGCGGCAGGCTGGCGAACCAGGAAGCGAGGGCTTCGGACTGGCGGATGCCCAGTTCGGACAGGGGCACGTCGACGTCGCGCTCGGCGATGTCGATTTCGTGCCCGGCGGCGGCTTCGGCGATGTCACGCGCGACGTTGCCGGCGCTTTGCCCGTGTCTGATCAGCCAGATTTCCTGTGGCCACTTCTGTTCCATTACCTGTCCGTCGTTGATGTTGACATGACATCATCATAGACGGATTCGACAACGGGTCCGCGCACGATTCCGTGCGCAAACTATTATCTTTTTTTAAACGTTGTTTTTCTTCAGGCGGCTTGTTCCTCGCCGTCCAGATTGGTTTCCGCGTCGCTATTAAACACCGCCATGTTGGTCGCGCCGAGCACGCGCGAGGTCAGGGTGCCGGCCGTAATCGAGCCGCTCACGTTGAGCGCCGTGCGCCCCATGTCGATCAACGGTTCGATCGAGATCAGCAAGCCCGCCAGCGCCACCGGCAGGTCGAGCGCGGACAGCACGATCAGGGCGGCGAAGGTGGCGCCGCCGCCGACGCCGGCCACGCCGATCGAGCCGAACACGACGATGGCCAGCAGCGGCAGCAGGAAGGCGGCGCTCCATGGATCGATGCCGACCGTGGGCGCGATCATTACCGCCAGCATGGCCGGATAGATGCCGGCGCAGCCGTTCTGGCCGATGGTCGCGCCGAACGAGGCGGCGAAGTTGGCGATGCCCTCGGGCGTGCCCAGGCGCGTGGTCTGGGTCGCCACGCTCATCGGGATCGAGCCGGCGCTGGTGCGCGAGGTGAACGCAAAGGCCAGCACCGGGAAGATTTTCTTTACGAAGCGCGCCGGATTCAGGCCGCTCATGGCCACCAGCAGCAGGTGCACGCCGAACATCAGGATCAGCGCGCTGTACGAGGCCAGCACGAAGCCGAGCAGGTTCAGGATGTCCTGCAGGCTGGACCCGGCGACGACCTTCGCCATCAGCGCGAACACGCCATAGGGCGTCAGGCGCAGCACCAGGGTCACCATGCGCATCACGATGGTATGGGCGACGTGCACGAAATGGCTGAAGGAGGCGAATTCGGCCGGCTTCTTGGCGGCGATGCCGGTCGCGGCGATGCCGACGAATACCGAGAAGAACACGACGGCGATGGTCGAGGTCTTGCGCGCACCGGTCATGTCGAGGAAGGGATTGGCGGGAATGAAGGACAGCAGCATCGACGGCAGCGAAATTTCCTTGGCCGTCGACAGCGACCCCTGCAGGTATTCGCCGCGCGCCACTTCCGCCGCCGAGGCGGTCAGCCCGACGGCGGTGAGCCCGAACAGCTTGGCCATCAGGATGCCGATCATCGCCGCCACCGCCGTGGTGGCGATCAGGATGCCGATCGTCAGCGCGCTGATCTTGCCCAGCGAGGCGGCGTCGCGCAACTTCAGGATGGCGCCGATGATCGACACCATGATCAGCGGAATGACGATCATCTGCAGCAGCCGCACATAGCCGCTGCCGACCACGTCGAGCCAGGCGTTGGTGGCGGCGACCGTGGGCGAGGCCGCCCCGTAGATCGCCTGCAGCGCCGCGCCCAGCAGCACGCCCAGGCCCAGGCCGGTGAAGACGCGTTTGGTGAACGAGGCGTGGCCGGCCTGCATGCGGTAGAGGAGGGCGCACACGAGCAGCGCGACGGCCAGGTTCAGGATCAGGGGCAGGGTCATGGCGGCCTTAGTAATACAAGAGTGATACGGAAATTAACTTATGGCATTTTAAAGGCAAACGGCGGGAGGCGCAGAAGATAGGGATTACCTGCGCAGGGATTAGCTGCGCAGGGATTGACTGCGGCTCAGGCGAACACCGCGCGGTTGCGCTCGACGAGCGCCGGCACGGCATCGGCCTCGACCGGCCGGCTGAACAGGAAGCCCTGGTAGTCGTCGCAGGCAAGGCCGCGCAGGATCGCCAACTGCTCCTCGGTCTCGACGCCCTCGGCCACCACCCCCAGCTTCAGGTTGCGCGCCAGGTTGACGATCGAACGCACGATGGCGGCGCTGTCGTCGTCGCGGCCCAGGTCGCGGATGAAGGCACGGTCGATTTTCAGGCGCTGCACCGGGAAGCGTTTCAGCGCGGCGAGGCTGGAATAGCCGGTGCCGAAATCGTCGATGGAGAGTTCGACCCCGAGTGCGCGGATGGCATGCATCAGGGCGTCGACTTCGCCACCCTGGCCCATCAGGGCGGTTTCCGTGATTTCCAGTTCCAGGCAGGCAGGATCGATGCCGCTGTCGCGCAGGCAGCGTCCGACCATCGGGATCAGGTCCTTCCGGTCGAACTGGCGCGGCGACAAGTTGACCGATACTTTCAGCCCGGCCCCCGCGGCATTCCAGTGCGCCACCTGGCGGCAGGATTGCTCCAGTACCCAGGCGCCGATCGGCACGATCAGGCCGGTTCGTTCGGCCAGGGGAATGAAACGTACCGGCGACACGTCGCCCAGTTTGCCGTTGTTCCAGCGCAGCAGCGCCTCGAGACCGACGATGCGCCCGGAGCCGATTGCCACCTTCGGCTGGTAGACCATGCGCAGCTCGCCGCGTTCGAGCGCGCGCCGCAGTTGCGCCTCGACCGTGAGGCGCTCATCGAGGTCGAACTGGGCGCTTTCGGAAAAGAAGTGGATCGTGTCGCCCTCGAGGCCGTTGCGGTTGCGGGCGCTGTCGGCGCGCCGGAACAGCTCGTCCGCGTCCTGCCCATCCTCGGGGAACACCGAGACGCCGATGCGCGGGCCAACGAAGAACTCGCGTCCGTCGACGCTCAGGGCTTGCGACAGCCGCCGGTGCAGCGCGATCGCGAACTCCTCCAGCTCGCCTCGGCCGTGGTGGGCGTGGACGGCCAGCGCGAATTCGCCGTCCTTGATGCGCGCCACGCCGGCCGCGCGCGGCAATTGTGACTGGAACAGGGAGCCGAGCTCACGCAAGGCGGCAGTACCGGCGTCGATGCCAAGCAGGTCGCTGATTTCGTGCAGGCGCGCCAGCGACACCACGAGCGTCCCGAGCTGGGTGCCCCTGGCCGCGGCGTCGGCAAGCTCGGCGCCGAGCAAGTGGCGGAAGTGCGCCTGGTTCGGCAGCCCGGTCAGTGCATCGAAATTGGCCAGGTAGGCCAGGTGCGCTTCGGCCCGTTCGCGCTCGGTGACGTCGGTCAGCAAACTGACCAGCTGCACCTGGCCGGCGGCGTCGAGCAATGGCGAGGTTTGCTGGATGACGGTGCGGGCATCGCCGCTGCTGTCTTTCACGGTGCCGGGCGCCTCCTCGGCGCGGCCGCTGGCAAGCACGCGGGCATAGCGCCGCTCGCGTTCGGCGGTGCCGTCAGGGTCGAACAGCTCCGCTTCCGCATGCCCGGCGATCTCCGCCGGTGGCCGGCCCACGAAGCGCGCGAAGGCCTCGTTGCACATCACCAGCCGGCGCTCGCCGTCGAGCACCCAGATCGGTGTGCGCACCGCGTTCAGGATCGCCGCCAGGTAACCGGCGCTCCTTCCCGCGCGCGCCTCGCTCGCTTCCAGGCGCGCGATCAGGGCTTGCTGGCGCCGCGCATCGCGCGCCACGCGCCAGGCCAGGAACACGGCCACCATGCAGACCAGGGCCAGCAGCGACACGGCCGTCCACAGCCTGCCGTACCACGAAGCCAGCGCGACCGACTTGTTCATACCGCTGATGATCACCAGCGGATAGTTGCCGACGGCATCGTAACCGTAGAGCCGGACCTGTCCGTCGACGGGGCTGACGGTCTCGAAGGCGCCGCGCCCGGCATGCGGCAGGTAGCGCCGGAACAGCGGCGTGTGGCTGAAGGATTTGCCGATGTTGTGCGGCAGGGTGGGGCCGCGCACCAGCATCGTGCCGTCGCGGTGGAGCAGCGTCACCGATCCGCCCGCGCCCAGTTCGACCAGGCTGTAGATGCGCTCGAAACGCTCCGAATCGACTTGCGCCAGCACCGAGCCGAGGCGCCGTCCGGCGGCGTCGCGCCAGGGGCGCACGACGTTGATGATGCCGCGTCCGGTAGTCGGATCGATCGCGGAAATGCTCACCTGCAGCGCCGCGCCAGGCTGGCCAGCGTCGGCGGGAAGCGCAGGCGCCGCGCCTGAGGACATGGCCGTTGCCAGCAAGCGCCCCTGGCGGTCGAAGACGTACAGGCCGAGCAAGTACTCGCGCGCCGCGCCCTGCACATCGGCGTCGTCCAGGCGCACCGGCCCGGTGCGTGACGACGGGATGTCGCTGCGCTCGACCTCGCGCATCGCTTCATCGACAGCTTGCGCCACGATCAGCGTCTGCGCCGAAAACGCGATGGACAGGTTGCGCAGGGTGGTTTTCTGTTGCCGCACCGTGTCCTGGTAACTGACCTTGAGCATGGCGGCAGTGCCGAGCACCAGCGCCAGCATGAGAAGTGCGGTCAGGGTGCCCAGGCTGATCAGCGAACGGGGACCCGGGTGCGGCGGCCTGGCCGCTGGCGGGGATGGACCGCGTGATGTCATGGTCGGCGCATCGATCTGCCTCGTGGGCGTGGAATCCTGGTCATGGCGTGTTGCGTGAGGCAACGGCGGGCGTCCGGACCCTCTGCCGGACAAGGGCTGCCTTGTCGCGTTGCCTTGTGCAGATTATGCAGCAAGGTGCGCGTACGCGGCATGTAACAGAACTGAGCAGTGCGCAGGCAGTGCCTGGGCGTGGACGGAAAGCCGTGCGGAATCTGCCGCGCGACGGGGCGGCGGCCGTAAGAAACGCGAAAATGCAAAAAGCCCACGAACCGAAATTCGTGGGCTTCCTGTGTATTCGTGGTAGGCCGTGCGGGATTCGAACCTGCGACCAACGGATTAAAAGTGCCAGTAGCAGCCGCGATTACACGGGCTCGGTCCAGGCATTATATCCCGCTGCGCGAGGCATTTCCTTGCTCCGCCAGACTCATGAGTGAATGACTACGTTTAGGCTGAGCAGGGTTGCAACTTGACGCTGATGGATTCTGTTTGACCGTATTGTCTGTAGCCCCGACCAGAGAGCGACCAGAACCTCTCTTCGCGATGGCAGGCCGAGTCAATCATCAGGGAGCCGTTGCGATGTGGAGGCATCTGCACACCAGCACGCCAGCAGAGTGCAGGGTTGGCTTTCGAGGCCATCACGGTGTTAGGAGCGCGTTCGATTGACCGATTTCGGAAGGGAGGCCCTGCTCGGATACCAGCCATGCGGTGGCGGGTTCCTCCGGTCCGCCTCCGGTCGGAGTCGTGGTTTTGTTGAGTTTATTCGTGAAAGCACATGGCTGTGGCGGCTGGCTCGAGTGTAAAAGACTCCTATCTAATCGAAGATATCAGCTTGGGCCAGATCCTGCGTCTGTAAACAGGGAATACAGCAGCGCTTCCTTGAGCGTTACGTTCTTCCTTGCAAACCAGGAAAATTCGCTATAAAGTTGCCAACATCTCAACTCCTTGTTTGTGCAATTCCTTCATGCGCAAACTAGTCACTATGCAAAATCCACCGTTGGCGGCGAGCGATGCGACATCCGCCAAGCCTTCAGACCCCATCTCACCATCGCCTGCTTCGCCGACGACGATTCTGCAGCACACGGCCGTGCCAGCCGAGCCGAATGTCTATGTGCTTGGTTCCTATGAAGGTCGTGTAACCATACACTCACAGCAGATCCGTGCGCTGAATTTGCTGTACGCGTTGAAGGCCACGGGTAAGCTCGACAAGGTAGCGTCGCGCGTGGCCGTTGTAGGCGGCGGCATCGCCGGCATGACGGCAGCGATTGCAGCGGCGAAGCTAGACGCCAACGTCACAATTTTCGAGCGTCACCCGCAGTTTTTGCACAATCTGCGAGGATGTCATACGCGGCATCTGCACCCGAATATTTACGACTGGCCGCATGAGCACGCTTTGGTGGACGCCACCTCGCTGCCCTTCATGAATTGGCGCGCTAATACGGCAGACCAGATTGCAAGAGACTTGCTCACCGAGTGGTCGTCGCATGTCCAGACCCACGGCATAATCACCCATGCATCGGCTGCGGTCATGCTAAGGGCGCCCGCCCCGAACGGCACACGGCGCATCACGGTTACCTCAGGCGACATCGATGAACCCCAGTTCGACATTGTGATCCTGGCCGTTGGTTTCGGCGTCGAAAAATCGGTGCTTCTCCAACCCCTGCGCTCATATTGGCGCGACGATTCCTTGCACCAGCCTGAGATTGAAGTGCGCACGGCGCCCACCAAATATCTGGTGTCCGGCAATGGTGATGGCGGACTGATCGACGTGTTGCGCCTGCGGCTCGTCGATTTTCGGCATGAGGACCTTATTAAGGAATTTGGCGATCTGCAACGCCTCGATGGGGTCATCGCGAAGCTGAAAGATATTGAAACGGATGCAAAAAATTCTATTTGCACTGGCGCCGATCCTTCCGAAAGTATGTATTTTGCATACAAAAATCTGCCAGTGACATCCGAATTCGATGCTCATCTACAAAGCAAGCTGCGCAAGGATACACAAGTCATTTTCAATTTCCCCGACTGGCCGTTTTCTTATAACTCATCGATCCTTCATCGCTTCTTGGTATCACGACTTTTAAAAATTGATGCCGCGATCACCATCCTCCCAGGCCAATTACTCTCGGTCGAAGGACACGAACCCAATCTGACCGCCCGATTCAAAACTGATTCGGGCGAAATTACTCGCGAATTCGATCGGCTGGTAATCAGACATGGCCCGCAAGCAGCATTAGGAAGGGATTTCCCGCATTCGAATCAGCAGTTCGAGTCTATCCTCCGTGCACGAAATGCCTTGGATGAAACGCGTATACCGGCGTGGCCGCAGGATTTCTGGGGCAAGCCTGCGGCACCGCAACCTGACGAGGCGGTACCGCCTTTAGCGAAGGCGACGGTCGCCTTTACAGGCTTCGGAGCCAAACGGACCGCGATCGGCATGCAAGCAAGGCTATTGCGGGACGAACTGCTGAGGGGCGCGGTGACGGGCCTGGAAGGTAAGATCAACCAGCTTGAATCCAAGGAACGTAATTTCCTTTTGGACTCACTTGGTACGAGTGCGCTGACAGAAGAGGGCGGCTTGAAAGCATTTGAACAGCTTCTGTCTGCATCAGACTTCAGCGCCGATCAATTACGGCCGTACCTGTCGCAGTTGGTGAAAGATGCATTGTTCCGGAAGTCGGCAGTACGTAAAGCCCAGGTATTAGCACTTGGCGCAGAAGTCTTGCAAACGTTAGACGAGGATCTGCTTGGAGCATTTTTCTCGGATATATTCGATATCGTCGACAACGACCAATTTAGCGAGGTAAATGTGTTAGTGCCTGCCTTGGTCGAGGTTGATACTGTGATTCCTACACGGTTGTATTCGCGATATGTATCCGTGCTCATCAATCAATCGCGGTCCAATGCCATCTACGGAGCGCCAGCCGCCAAAAAAGCACTGTTCAATCTGGATAGTGAGGTGATAAAGGCCTTCTTGCGAGCAATCGATTTAGATTATCTCAATCAATTCCCGCAACGCGAGCAACTGCAGAGAGTTCTTGATGCCTACAAGAGCGATTTCCCGGAAGAAAACGCAAGTTTGCTCAATGACTTTATAGGCCTTGAAGAGTTTGAGTTTGACGAGCGCTATAACCGATGAGTCAAGAATACGCGCGTGGCTGAGTATAGAAAAGGCGTCTTCGTGGCGCCTTGGCCTTAGTAAAAAGCCTATTTCAAGACCGACTCGATGTGAACGCCATTCCTCCTGCAGCACCAGCCCGGTCTTCTGTTTCCCTAATGCCAGTGAAACTTTTTGTCCTGTCCAGGTATCATCGAGGGGAAAGATTTAAGAGACGCAGCGTTCGACAATCTATTCGCGATATCCGCAGACGGGCGCACGATTAAACTTTTTCGTACCGGGACCATCCACCGATTGAAGACTACAATCGTCAGCTACGAGTGGATTTTTGAGGATAGCGCGCCTACCCAGCACATCCTGCACACCAACCGCTTAGTCCAGATGTGGAAGCTGCTCAAAAAATTAGGTGATATGCCTTAGGGAAATATGCATCACTCCCCCTTCCAATACATGGGCGTTATGTTTTGAGTGATTCAAACAGACCTCTGAGAGCTCAGTAAATGCCGGTTTAGCCGACAACGCTAATTGGATAAAGGCGGCTGGCATCGGAAAGAAATCAGCTTCGATGCGTATATCATTAACCCCGCTAAACTGAAGATGTGACGCTGAGTGAGCTGCAGCTGCACTAGGATCATAGTCGAACCGAAAGTGTCCAGTGTTCGCAGGGTGTATCTTATGACTTTCAAGTAGCTCAACGATATTAAACAAATGCTCAAAAACCTCAACATTGTCAAGGTCAGCCGCTAATGCTGCCCCATCCAATAGCCCCTCAGCGTCCTCTTCAGTCGGTACAGGAGGAGGGAAATATGCAAGCCTTCCTGACAATAATTTGTCATTGTCATCAAAGCGGTAGTAAATTTGAAAAAACGAACCATCAGAAAGGAGTAGCGAGTATTGTTGCCTATCGAGTAGCCACTGATACTCGAGCGGGTAATACTTTCGCGCCCGAATTCCTGGTATCCTAGGCGACCAACTTACTGCCTTCTCATTCGCTTGAATTTCGATGTTATCAATCTGGATTACTGATGCCAGACTCTGTCGAATATACTGAATATTTTGGCTAATAGCAGCGAACTTCATCCTACTCATCCATTGATTGCCTAATTGCCTTAGCTAGCTCAGGATTTTTCTTCATCAATTCAACAATTTCCTGCATCTTGTTGAGTTCATTATCAGACATGCTTAGCAGCGCACGGCTCGGCAACTCATCTTTAGATGGGCACACAAAGTGAAAAGCTGGAAAATCTTGGTATATAGAAGTCAGTTCGCTAACAAGAGATTTCATGTCGTCGCCGATGCCCGCAATGTAGCACCACCCTCGTGAGCGAGTCACCGCCACAAAAAATGCGTTCCTCATCCTTAGGGTAACGTCTTTCGACACCTTATGTGCGTTTATAACGAACACAATATTGGCTTCGTTGCCCTTTGCTCTGAAAGTTGTTGAGATTGTTACGTAACCCTTTGGCTTGAAAACGTCTGCGCTCTCAAAAAATCCAGGTAAAACTGACTTTATCCCCTGCGAAGTCAACGCCCGCTGCATTCCCAACATTGAATCACGACCACTTGAAAGATTTACGATGATTACTTCTTCTGGGGCCACGCCTTGCTCTCTGATCACCACTGATACTTCTTTAGCAACGCTATGCCATTGCTCCTCTTCCGACGAGCACTGGATAAATTGAAGCAACTCTTTCGGATCCCGTTCGCTTTCTCGTAATAATCTTTCGAGCTTATTTTTGCTGTTCTCATCTGGACGTTCCAGAGTAACTTGATCGCCGGGATTGATCATCAAACTATGAGGCTCTACCACACGATATCCGAGTGCAGTCCAATCCCCAGGACTATAGAACATCGCAGTCTTCTTGGGGGCGTAGAGTCCGAGAGCAACCCCATGTGCTGCCATCAAAATCGGCCTAGGAGTTCGATAGCAGTTGGAAAGCACAAAGTCTTTAGCAATGCCGCCTTCGTATTCTCCTTGAAGAAGTGAATCCGGTAGATTTGGCTCACCTAATTCATTTTTCCCAAATAATTCTGACGGTCCCTTCATATCTACATCGCGCAAAGACTGGAACTCATCGTAGGCCCAGATGATTCGCTTTTCTTCAGGCCCACCTTTTGTAATTCTGTACACTGTTTCGAAAAGTTCTGGAGGCAAATCTTGGGCCTCATCTATGAGAACTAAATCGTAGATCGGCTCCAATGCGTTTCCCGCTTGTTGAAGGAAGCGCCGATAAATTGTCGCAAGTCCATCAGAGGAACTGCGAACATCGGTCCAGGTTAGTGGTGTGATTCCATACTCTTCACAGAGCTTTGAGTAAAGCCCAGCACGCTGCTTTCCGCCCCAGGCGTGGAGTACATGCACATGTTCGTCAAAGTCTGGTGCTTTTTTAGCTTCGACAGTGTAGTAGCGGGATATTAAAGATTGAATCTGGTTATATAGGCTCTGAGTATTGAATAAGTACAATATCTTAAACTCAGGAAACCTTTTATGTGAAATTGCGGCCTTGAGGGAGAGGACAACTGTTTTGCCGGTCCCTGCTAACCCGCGAATCCTTTGCGGTCCCGGCGGCAATTGTAGTGACGCAACACGTTGCGAATCGTCTTGTTTGAATACGGTTTGCAAAGAGCTTTGAATAAAGTCGTTTTTCGTCACTAGCGGCGGATTAACCACTAAGCTCGGCTTTACGCCATATACAAAAGTTCCTTCAAGCAGCGATAGTATACGCCCCAATTTTTCTTCGTCGCATTGAAACTCTTGCGGCACTGAATTAAGCCAGTGAGACAGATCGCTAAAATGAATTACATCGATATCTGCAATTTCCGAAAATTCAGGCCATGATTTCACTTCAGCGATATCGTTCGCGCAAAATACAGCGCAAGTTGTAATTGGAACGGTAATGTTGCGTGCTTTTCTATCGTAGAGGGCCAAGTCATTCTTAAGGCGGCTGATTAGGTCTCCCGTATACAGCTCAAGAGTCAAGAAGCGACTTGGAGAGCGGTGCGAGTTTTCAAAATCCCAATAGTAGGATTCCACACCTTCAAATTGGTTCGTTACCCTTTCTTCGATCAAGTCTAGCAAAATTACGCCATGCTCGCGCGTGACGATTAGAAAAGAGGGAATTTCTTCATCTGATGCTCTGCCCAATGTAGTAAGTCGATAGGCGCAGTACCCTTCACAATTTACGAACTCGCGTCTTATGAGTTCGGCGGCTCGTGTGTGAAACGGTAAGTGCTCAAGTGCTAGCGAACCAGCTAAATATTCGAATTTTTTTGGCATTTTGGGTACTGATGTTCAGATGCAAGTTCAGTATGATGTCACTCAAGGTGCAGATTTTCAAGAATAATATGACCCTTCTCAGGCCTGTAGAAGCTCGAGAGCCGAGGCATCTTCCCCCGTGCCTGATCTCGCTGAGCGCCGTTTCTCAACCTGGGAAACCATGCTCGCATGTCAGGGTACCGCTCTACTGCGTGGCCTGCCTCGACGTAGCGCAGCGAACGGTTCAAACCTACTTTGGGCAGGAAGCAGGCCGTATTTCATGATGAGTCTCGACCGGCGCAAGCGGCTGCAAGCACAGTACGTCTTCGCTGTTGCAGCTGGGGAAAGTCGAGGCGATGCTCGACCAGATCATAGAGGACCCTTCAGAGCAATCGGTCAGCTCGTCAACTTGGACCATTTTTCGTGCGGCAGCGGCGATTTCACTCTCCCTTGTTAGAGAGAACTCCGCTGACCTTGGGCGGGACGAGATCAGGACGATTGCACTTAAGGGAGCCTGAATTTACGCCACTGCAGTGCATTCGGCATGTACGTGCGTAGAAGGTCAAGAGGGCAAACGCCCTCTGTGCAGCCTGCACACGCTGCACACCTCTACAGCGTCAGTAGTAGAAGCCGTAGTCGAGCTCCTCATAGCGTAGCGCGTCCACGAAAATTTGGTTTGGATCTGGGGACCGGCGAATGTCCGATACCTTCAAGAAGATGGGCTCAGAGCGTTCGCCTGTCTGCCCGTTGTATGGCTTGCCCGTTAGGAACTCGGGGTTGTCGAGGACAAGTAGCGACTCGTCCACGCGAATTTCGATTTCGACAAAACCGTCATCTGGAGCATTGCCAAGTATCTTCCCTAACCCGACGATGTGGACAACCACACCTTCCGACAGGAGGGCATCCATCACGGCCACGTTACCGCTGTAGTTGCCCGCCTCGTGTGCTGCATCGAGAGCCGATAAGTCTATTGTGTAAGAGTTGAGCGGGTTCTGGTAGTAGGCAGCGCCACCAGCATTCGTATTCAGCGGTTCCCCGGACCAGTATTTAATGATTTCCTTATAGCGAGGGGGAAGTTGAGGGGCTTTTTCGAAGACACAGCCCCGGAGGTTTTCTGGGAAGCTCACCCGTTCAGAGTAGTTTGCATCAGTGGCCCGAATGGCTGCAATGAACACAGCGTTCTCCGGCAACGGGGCAGGGCACCGCTCGTGGGTAGTCTTCAGATAATAGCCAGCCTTTCGCCTGAGGTCGGTCTCCTCGCTGTCTTCCAGGCAGCAGCGGTCGTAGTAGTCGAGATCCTTGATTGCACGGACGGTGTCCATCGCTTCATTGGTTGTGTAAATTGTGGCAGTCATTAAGTAGTCTTTCTGCTATTAGTTGGGGATGGGGCAGTCGATGATCGTGAAGCCCTTACGCAGCAGCTTGAGCTTGTGCCTCTGCTCGATCATTGGACGGTGGGGGGCGAAATGGGACAGGTTGCGCGGTGCGGTAACGCGACTGGCTCGCTTCGCCTGGATGGCGGCCCTGATGGCCGGCCCACCAATACCGGCATCGAAGTAGAAGCGACCGTTGCTGTACGCGACGCGATCGATGTCGTACTGCGGCCCCTCGACGGCAAATTGCATTGCGTGGAGGTGGGACCGCATCAGCACAAACTGGATTACCTTGTCGCTTCGTCGAGACTTGCCGATGAAGTAGCGCGGACCGTTTCCGGTTCTGGGCAGTTCCTTGAACACGTATTCGAAGTCGTCTCGGAGGTCGTCCAGTGCTCGCAGATCGATTACTATCAGGTCGATATCGGTGAAGTCGGGATGTACCGTCGGGCAGATGATGTGCTTTAGCAGGCCGCCGAATATGTACAAGTGAGGCGCACGCATCAGGTAGCGCACTAACCGCACGGTTTCGCGGTCTGTCGAGTCATTGTCAGCCATGGTTCGGATTGGGCAGCCTATTTCTTGCCACGCCGCGTTGCCACTTTTTCGTCGTCGCTAGGAAGCGCCAGCTGTTCGTTGGCGTCGGTTTTCTCTTCCTTTTCCGCCGGCTTAGCGTCGACCGGGTGACCAGGTTCATCGAGCATGGACGCTTTCCAGGCTGTCCAATCGCCGGCTATAACGTGACGGCCTTCGGTGTCCGGTGCGAGGGCAAGCAAGCCTTCGGCGCGCAAGATAGCGGCGAGGAATCCGGCGTTATTGCTTGAGCGGCCCATGAACACCGCCTGGAGCAGCTTGGAAGGGAAGGGCTGCTCTGGAGGGTGCAGGGAGAGGCAGCTTTCGACGTCATCGAATACCAAGATTTCCTTGCTGTAGTAGCCGCCGCCTTCGTTCCCGATGATCTGGAACATCGGCTGCTTCCGCTCACTGTCGGTCAAGATTTGGTAGTGGATTGCGCCCTCAGCGTGCTTGCCCAGCTTAGGGGCCTTGGCGGTCTTGACGGTAGAGGCGCCGTTGATGCTGGTTGTATCTGTTTGGTTCATTTTGCTTTCTCTGCTGGTCGTGTGACTAGATGGGATAAGACAAGGCCCAGACCGATACGCGGCCTGGGCCTCTGGAGATGCGGGTGAAAGTGCGGGAACGCTCGTCGCTACTAATTGGCTGGCGCCTGAAGCTCAGTGTGAACGTCAAGTCCAGACTGCTCGGCAGGAATGTCTGTTTGAGGTCGGGCACCTCGATTGGGAAGTTACTCGGCCGCGTCGTCAGCGGCATCTCTAGGAACGCTTTGCTCGACCATTGCGAATTCGGGTTTGCGGTGGACTTCTTCATTGCTCATGACTCCTTGGGTTACGCTGAAATGGAAAAGCCCCTTGTCCTGCGATCGGACAAGGGGCTTTAGATAGCTACTGCAAAAAAATAATATACGCCTGAATTACTTCTCACTTCGGCGTTCGGGCACCTAACCGCCGACCTGCACATCTGCACAGCCAAACATTCAGTTCATGAGGTGTGGACGCGCAATGCGAGGACGCTGACATGGCGTTACGGGGGAACATGGCTAAGATACCCGGCAAGATACCCGGCAGGACGAGCCCCCCCCATATAGTTCGTGATGGCGCAAATGAGCCTTCCGCTTATTGCACGTGCGCTTCAAGAAGGCTGCTGACCCTACGGTGAATGTTCGGCAGCCAAACTAAGTTCCTGATCCCCGAAGTCATGATTTTCTAGGGCGGGCAACTACTGAATCAACGCTCAGTCGCGCTGCAAATCGCGCTCGTCCTTGACGGAACTTGACTGAACGGGATGCGGTGCAGGCGGTGGTTGGTTATAGTTGATCCCGGTAGTCCTAGTAGAGGACTATCAACATGCCGCCAGAGACAAATACCTACCATTTTTCGACGAAGTTTTGCTTTACAAAAGCCAGCCTTATTAATGGTTCGGCCTCGTTCCTTGCCAATAGCGACAAGGCCCAGCTCGATTGTTACGACACGAAATGCGTCGGGCTGATCGCTGTGATGTATCGAAGCGGACGCATCAATTTCCGTGCGCGCTTCACGCTGCATAACAAGCGCCTCTCACTAGCGCTCGGAGACTACAGCTCCCAGTTTCCGGTCGAGCAGGCCCGGCTCGCATGCGCGGCTGCGCGCCTCCAGGCAGCGCAGGGCATCGATCCGCGCGAGCCCAGCCGTATGGGCCTGACGTTCAGCCAGCTTTGGTTCGATCATTATTATCCGGCTGAGAGGGCTCGTAAGCGCAGCATCAAGGATGACGTTCAGAAGGTCGACCGCCGGCTGTTGAGTGAATTTGGTCACATGCCCTTGGCGGCGATCAAGTCATCGGACATTGTCGCGTTTCTCGACAGGCTGCTGGAGCGCGAGCGCTTGTCGCCCGCGACGGTTAACCGCTACCTCGCTTTGATCAAGGCGATGTTCCGCCACGCAGTCGAGAACGATCTTCTCTCGAAGAGTCCTGCCAAGCACATCCGTTCGCTTCAGGAGGAGAACATTCGCACCCGCGTGCTCAGCGCAGACGAGCGGCTAGCGTTCAAGTCGGCCTGCGAGCACGAGACCAACCGGGCTGCCGCATCGCTATTCATGCTGCTCTACCTGACGGCCGCACGGCTTGGCGAAGCGTTGGCAGCGAAGGTGGAAGACATCGATCTGGATAGCTGTGTTTGGTATCTGCCCATGACCAAGTCGGGGAAAGCCGCGCATATCTGCCTCAGCTCGGCAGCGGTGGATCTGCTGCGTCAGGTAATCGGAAAGCGAAAGGCCGGGTACCTCTTTCCTGGCAAGGACCCAGCAAAGCCTATGACGAGGCCCGCGAAGGCGTTCGAGCGTATCTGCGCAAGCTCAGGTATCACTGGCTTTACGATCCATGACTTGCGTCGCAACTGGGCCTCGATGGCTGTCAACGCGGGCGTCCCCTTATATACCGTGTCCAGGGCGCTGCGCCACGCGTCGCCCCTGGTCACGGCTGCACGATATGCACACCTCCAGGACCGAGCATTGATCGATGCGAACAATCTCGTCGGTGAGCTCATGTGAAATGATGAACTCAGATGTCGCATTCGAGCAACAAGGCGAAAATATTTTCGCCTTTTCGCGCCCTCGGAGGTCGTGCTTTTAGCGCTGGAAAAGGGCAAGAAAATCGGCTTGCCCGGCTGAAGTACAGGCACGCAAAGCCGATTTTCCGACGCGCGAACGAAACTTCTGGATGCAATCTTTTTGCGCGCGTGGAGCCTAGGAACACCTAGGGCGCAGGCTTGTCCGACTTTTTGATTTACTCTGTAAGGCTATGTTTTTCAAGGACTTTTATTGTATTGCGGATCGTCCTATGATGGTTTCGTTGGATTCTTTAACGCAACCAAACGGGAAGCATGCAATGCAAAGACTGAGCAGTTATTTAACGACGAAGGAGGTGGCGGCCATGTTGCGCATTGCGCCGCAAACTTTGGAGAAAGCGCGTTCCACCGGACTGGGGCCACAAATCCCATTTGTCAAGGTGGGGAGGGCAGTACGGTACGCGAGCGACGACGTGGCCGCGTGGATCGAGTCGAAAAAAGACGTATAGGAAGCAAGATGAACAAACCAAGCAGTGCGACTGCGCCGAGAGGTAAAGTCGGCAAATATTTCATTCAGAACGGTTCAGTACAGTTCGATCAGGCAAAAGATAAACAACTTCCCGTCATGATGGGCGAGGCATATGTGGCCGGCTTTGTATTTGACCACACCTCGAAAACGGTCAGCTATGCAATTGCGGTCATACCACACGTCCACTTCCTGGCGCCGTGTATGGTCCGCGTAGAGGCATCGACGCTGTCGAACCAGAAGGAAATCTGTGGGATTCTTGGAGAGCGGGGCATCGTGATCTGCAATGCGTCGCATGTTTCCAAGTATCTGGTAGCGTCAGCAAGTGAGCTCGGAAAAAGCGGCCCTCGCGAACTCGTAAAGAGGCCGGGTTGGATCGCTGGGCGTCGCGGATACTTCACGGGCAGCAAGTTGATCGCTGCAAGTGGGCTCGATGCTGACGCGTATTGGTTCGAGTGCTCGAACACCGCCGTGATGTACTCGCGTGGGGACCTGGACACCTGGCGCGAACAAATCGGTACGCTGATCGTTAACAACCCGATCATGCTGTACACGACGTGTCACGCGATTGCGAGCCTTTTCTTGGCCCACCTTAGGCTGAGTTCGAGCATCGTTAATTTAGTTGGCGGGAAGGGCCTTGGCAAGACGACTGCATTGCAAGGTGCCGCAAGCGTCTTCGGAAATGCCATCGATCCGGCCCAGGGAGCTCAGGCGGAGGATCCTGCCTACATCTCGCGGTTCCACGGCACCATGAACGGTTACGAGCCATTACTTGGCCAGTACAGTCCTGCACCCGTGCTGCTCGATGAGCTGACTGAAGCGAGCGCGGCGGTTACCCGCGACATGTGTTACGGGTTGACGTCGGGACGCGCCAAGATTCGCCTCAGGCCAGACGGCAAAGCAGCATACCGCGAAAGCTGGCAACTGAACGTCATCACGTCGGCGGAAGAGTCGATCTATGAGTTGATCGCGAAGATTGGGCGGCCGATGCGTGGTGGTGAGGCTGACCGGGCTATTGACGTTCCGGTTACGGATGTTGGCGTACTGAACTGCTACGAACCCTTCAAATCGTTCAACGCTGCAACGAGTCACCTCAAGCGCGCCTGCAGTGAGCAGTACGGTACACCTGTCGAGTCCATCATCCAGTTTTGCTGTGACAACCCGGAGCAACTCGGCGAGATATTAGCGATGTCCGATGACATCGAGGACGAACTCCTGCCTGCGGACTGTGGCCCTGGCGAGCGCCGTGTAGTAAAGAGGTTCGCTGCCGCTGTGGTGGCTGGTCGCATTGCAGTAGCGGCCGGCGTCTTCGATCAAGGCGCGCTGGAGAAAATCGATGCTGCTATCAAGTTGGTCACCGAGCTGTGGTGGGGTGCGAGAGCTGGGGCTTTAGAGCGTGTTCGTCGCTTTCTTGAAGAGAATATCGACAAGGTTGAGTTCGGCAAGCCCGATCTTGAATCCGAGGTCGTTGCGTTCGTCGACGAGAACTACATTGTCTTTCCGAAGGACGTGTTCGACCGTGAGTTTGGCGAAGACGCGGAAAGTATGTTGAATGAGCTGAACGGATTAAACGCACTGAAGCAGGAACAAAAGGGACGTCACGTGCACCGCTTCCGCAACGGTCAGTTCCGGGGTTATGCGCTTTTCAGCAAACGGGTGTGGCCGGAAATGAATCAACGCGCTGCCTGAGACACGTGTATCCACTAGTGGAAAAAAAATCGCTCAAGTGCTTGCTTGAGCGATTTTTCGTTTACGTTGATCGCCCAGCTTGCGGCTGGGCTTTGGCGATCACAGCCGATACCTGCGCGCTGGCCTTACGGAGATTATCCGAGGCCATATGTGCATATCGAGTTGAAGTTTTGCTATCAGAGTGCCCGAGTAAATGTTGCACCTCATATAATGTTGCTCCATTGTTAATCGCCAGGCTAGCGAAGCTATGTCGCAGGTCATGAATACGCAGATCGCTTATGCCCGCCCGTTTCAGCACTCGCTTGAATCCTTTGTACGGATTGCAGATGGCTTCACCCACGTTCTTGCCTGGGAACACATAAACATGACCAGCAGGTCTATCGCGTTGGCGAAGCAACTCGATCGCACTATCGTTTAGCAAGACAAATCTGCTCTTGCCGCTTTTGGTGTGCGGTAGGAACCATTGCCCTTTGTCGAGGTCGATCGCGTCCCAGCGGGCGCTCAGCACCTCACTGCGGCGCGCACCGGTCATGAGTAGGAAGCGCAGCGCGTCGGCCAACGGGCGGTTCGGTTCCTCGTCCAGAGCGGTCAGAAACGAACGGAGTTCACGGTCCGACAAGTAACGCTGCCGTTGGTTTGTAGTGGTCTAATGCCCCCGGACACCTCGATAGGTGGATAATTCACCTTCGAAGGAGTTTACATGAC
>NZ_JACYUY010000030.1 GCF_014842025.1 Massilia sp. CFBP 13721 | reverse complement strand
CAAAATAATGGCCTTGGCTGGCCAGGACTGCGCACGTCTCGATAGTGGGTTCTTTCACGTTACGTTACGCGACTGCCAACAGTTGGTTTACCCAGCCAGGTTCGCGAACAAGGCCGTACTCAGGTAGCGCTCGCCGAACGACGGAATGATCGTCACGATCGTCTTGCCCGCATTCTCCGGCCGCTGCGCCACCTGCATCGCCGCCCACAAGGCGGCGCCCGATGAAATCCCGACCAACAGCCCTTCTTCGCGGGCGGCGGCGCGCGCCGTCTCGAAGGCGTTCTCGTTGCTGACGGTGATGATCTCGTCGTAGATGGCGGTGTTCAGCACCTGCGGTACGAATCCGGCGCCGATGCCCTGGATCGGGTGCGGGCCTTTCGTTCCTTTCGAGAGCATCGGCGAGGCTTCGGGCTCGACCGCGATGGCCTGGAAGCCGGGCTTGCGCTCCTTCAGCACTTCGCCGACGCCGGTGATGGTGCCGCCGGTGCCGACGCCGGCGACGACGATGTCGACCTTGCCGTCGGTGTCGCGCCAGATTTCCTCGGCGGTGGTGCGGCGGTGCACTTCCGGGTTGGCGGGATTGTTGAACTGTTGCGGCATGAAGGCGCGCGGGTCGCCGGCGACGAGCTCCTCGGCGCGGCGGATCGCGCCCAGCATGCCTTCGGAGCCGGGCGTGAGCACCAGTTCGGCGCCATACGCGCGCAGCAGCATGCGCCGCTCGTTGCTCATGGTGTCGGGCATGACCAGCTTGCAGCGGTAGCCGCGCGCGGCGCACACCATCGCCAGCGCGATGCCGGTGTTGCCGCTGGTCGGTTCGACGACGACGGTATCGGGACCGATCTTGCCGGCGTGCTCGGCCGCCTGGATCATCGACAGGCCGATGCGGTCCTTGACGCTGTGCGCGGGATTATGGAACTCGAGCTTGGCCAGGATCTCGGCCCCGCCGGATGCCAGCTTGCGGATCCTGACGAGGGGGGTGTTGCCGATCAGTTCAGTGACATCGTTCGCGATACGCATGCCGTCCTCCGTGCTGGTTGAATTAGTTACGCCGGGATTACTTCACGCCGAGCAGTTCCACGTCAAAAATCAGGTCCGTATTCGGCGGAATCGATCCGCCCGGCGCGCCGCGGCTGCCGTAGGCGAGGTGGCTCGGGATGACCAGGGTGCGCTTGCCGCCGACCTTCATGCCGGCCACGCCCTGCTCCCAGCCCTTGATGACCTGGCCGGCGCCGAGACGGAACTCGAGCGGATCGCGGCCGTTGTCGAGCGAGGAATCGAATTTGCGCCCGCGGCCGTTGAGCGTCAGCGGCTTGTGGAACCAGCCCGTGTAGTTGACCCGGACCACGCTGCCGAGGCCGGCTTCCCTGCCCTTGCCGACCACGCGGTCGACGATCTCGAGCTGGGGACCCGAGCTTGCGGGCGCGGCCGGCGGCACCGGCTGGGCGGCCTGCGCGGCAGCAGCGGCCTGGGCGGCGCTGGAGGTATCGGTGGTGGCGGCAGCCTGGCCGGCCGCTTGCTGCGAAGCGGCGGCGGCCTGGTCGGCGGCGCTTTGCACGCCCTGCTGGCGCACGGCGGCGGCAGCCTGGTCGGCCGCAACAGGCGTTGCAGCGGAAGTCGGCGCGTTGGCCGGGACAGGCTGTTGGGCGTGGGCAGCGGCAGCCGCCAGCAGCAGGGCAACGAGGGTAGTACGACGCATCATGTAGGCTCTTTCAATGACAGGATTTCAACCGATATCCGATCATAGCAAGCCCGGGGCCTGCTGCCCAGCGTCGACTCAGATGCTTACAATCTCCTGCTGCGGCGTTGATACCGTGGCGTCCGCTGCCTCACCCGCGGCCGCCTCCGCCAGCTTGCGCAGGATGTGCGCAGCCGCGATCATGCCGAAGCTGGCCGTGACCACCATGCTCGAACCGAAGCCGGCGCAGTTCAGGCCGGTAATGCTGGACTCGATCTCGCAGGCATCCTCCGCCTCCGGATAGCGCAGCGGCTCCATCGAAAACACCGCGTCGATATGGTACTTCTGCTTTTCGCCGCGCGAAAAACCATATTGCGCGCGCAGCACCTTGCGCACCTTTTTCAGCAGCGGTTCCTGCTCGGTGCGGGCCAGGTCGCGCACTTCGATCTTGGTCGGATCAAGCTGGCCGCCGGCGCCGCCGCTGGTCAGCAGCGGGATCCCCTGTTCGCGGCAAAACGCGATCAGCGCGGCCTTGGCCTTGACGCTGTCGATGGCGTCGACGACGTAATCGAAGCCCTTGTTGCCGATCATTTGCGCGATATTGTCCGGCTCGATGAAATCCTCGACCAGGGTGACCTGGCAAAACGGATTGATCTGGGCGATGCGGTCGCGCAGCGCCTCGATCTTCGGCTGGCCGATGGTGCTTGTTACCGCCTGGATCTGGCGGTTGATGTTCGATTCGGCCACGTTGTCGAGGTCGATCAGGGTCAGGTGGCCGATGGCGCTCCTCGCCAGCGCCTCGACCAGCCAGGAACCGACGCCGCCGACGCCGATCACGCAAACGTGCGCCGTCCTGAAACGTTCCAAGGCACGCTCGCCGTAGAGGCGGCCGACACCGCCGAAGCGGCGCGCAAAGTCGATGTCATCGCCGTGCGGCGCCGAAAAGAGTGGGGTATCAATCGAGTTCATCCGGTCATTTTACCGGACCGATCTTTCGCGTCCGCACTAAAATAGCGCTCTGTCAATCAAAAAACTTCCCTCTGTTAAAAATACGCACATGAACGATTTCCTTCCTGATACGGCACCCGGTTTCGACCAGCCGATCGCCGTGCTCAAGCACTGCCACGGCCGCATCCGCAAGCAGCTCGCCACCCTCGAGCGACTGCTGTCGCACCTGCCCGAACACGGTGCCGACGAAGCCGCGCGCCAGGCGGCCGGCGCCGTGCTGAAGTATTTCGAGAAAGCCGCGCACCTGCACCACGACGACGAAGAACAAGACCTGATCCCGATGCTGCGCGCCGTGGCGCAAGGGGAAGATGCCGCCACGCTGCAGGCGCTGGCCCCGATCATCCTGCAAGACCACAAGGAGATGGACGCCTTGTGGCAAGACCTGCACGAGCAGCTGACGGCGATTGCCGACGGCAGCGCCGCCACCCTGACGGCCTCGAACGTGCAGCGCTTTGTCCAGCGCTACACGGCGCACATGGAGCGCGAGGAAAGCACGATGGCGCCGATGGCCGTGCGCCTGTTTTCGCCGGAACAGATGACGCAACTCGGCACGTCCATGCAGCGCCGCCGTGGGCTTGGGGAAACTCCAGCCGCGCCGGCCATCGGCGACGCCGTCGCCAGCCTGCGCAAGGATTACGGCCAGGCCAGCCTGAACGAAGACGAGGTGCTGGACGACCCGATGCAGCAATTTACGCAGTGGTTCGAGCAGGCGATCAAGGCGCAAGTCAACGAACCGAATGCGATGAACGTGGCGACGGTCGCTGCCGATGGCCGGCCGAGTTCGCGCATCGTGTTGGTAAAACAATTCGATGCGCGCGGTTTCACCTGGTACACCAACTACGACAGTCGAAAAGCTCAGGAATTGCGCGCCAATCCTTATGCAGCGCTGCTATTCTTTTGGAGCGAACTTGAACGCCAGGTTCGGATCGAAGGCCGGGTCGAGACGACCTCGGCCGAAGAAAGCGACAAGTATTTCGGCAGCAGGCCGTTGAAGAGCCGCCTGTCGGCGATCGCCTCCCAGCAGAGCGCGCCGATCGACAACCGCGCGGCCCTGGAACGGAATTACGAAGCGGTCGCCGCGGTTGCGGGCGATGCGCCGGCGCGGCCGTCCAACTGGGGCGGCTTCCGCCTGGTGCCCGAGCGCATCGAATTCTGGCAAGGGCGCCGCTCGCGTTTCCATGACCGCATCGTCTACGAGCGGCAGGAAGACGGCAGCTGGGCGCGGCAGCGTTTGCAACCCTAGGAACCTGTCGCTGCCACCGGACAGGTTCGGCGCCGGCGCATTTCTGGCCGGCGCGTGCCAACCGCCGGAGGACGTCATGTTCGATGCGTTGAAACTCAGCGCCTGGAGCGCGGGCCTGCGCAGCCAGCTTTCCCTGCCCTTGCGCGTGGAACTGTGGAATGGCGAGCATCTCGATTTTTCATCCGAGCCGGCGCGCGTCACCATCCGCGTGCCCAGGCCGTCGAGCCTGCGCTACCTGCTCTCGCCTACCCTCTACAACCTGGGACGCGCCTATGTCGAGGGCGCGCTCGAGATCCGCGGGCGCGCCGCCGACATGATCCGCATCGGCAGCGAACTGGCCGCCGCCAAGGGCAGTTCGCACCGCCCGCCGAATCCGCTGCGCCTGCTCTCGAAGCACACGCGCGCCCGCGATGCCGAGGCGATCCGCTACCACTACGACGTCTCCAACGCGTTCTACGCCGCCTGGCTCGATCCGAACATGGTGTATTCGTGCGCCTATTTCGAGGACGGCAGCGAAGACCTGGCGGGCGCCCAGCTGAAAAAGATCGATCACATCCTGCGCAAGATCGACCTGCGCCCGGGCCAGCGCCTGCTCGACATCGGCTGCGGCTGGGGCGCGCTGGCGATCCGCGCCGCCCAGCAGTTCGGCGCCCGCTGCGTCGGCATCACGCTGTCGGAAAACCAGGCCGAACTGGCGCGCGAGCGGGTGGCGCAGGCCGGCCTGCAAGGGCAAGTCGAGATCCGCCTGCAGGATTACCGCGACCTCGACGGCGAATTCGAGCGCATCGCCAGCGTCGGCATGTTCGAGCACGTGGGCCTGCAGCACTTACCGGAGTACTTCGCCAAGATCAACGCCCTGCTGGCGCCGGGCGGCGTGGTCATGAACCACGGGATCACCACCACCGACGTCGCCGCCCGCGCCACGCCCTATGGCGGGGGCGAATTCATCGACCAGTACGTGTTCCCGCAGGGAGAACTGGCGCACCTGTCGACGGTCATCAAGGCGATGCAGCAGGGCGGCCTGGAAGTGCGCGACGTCGAAAACCTGCGCCGCCACTACGCGCGCACCTGCACCCTGTGGACCGAGAATTTCGAAAACCGGCTGGAGACCATCGGCACCCTGACCGACGCCCGGCGCCTGCGCATCTGGCACGTCTACCTGGCCGGCTGCGCATATGCCTTTGCCCACGACTGGATCAGCCTGTACCAGATCGTGGGGGCGAAAGCGGGAGAGGACCCGGGGCAGATCCCGTGGTCGCGGAAGTACATGTACCCATAAACGCGTGCAGCAGGACGTAGGGTGGGCGGCTCCACCCGACCAGGTGCATTAACGCAGCTTTCGCGCCGCCCACGCGTTCAACGCACATATGCATGTCGCGACGTTTCAAGAAACCGTTGAACGCGTGGCTGGCGCCGAAGCCGCAACTTATTCAAGCACCTCGGTGGAACCGGCCACCCTGCTCCAGTGCGAAAACGTCTGGCGAAACTTCGCCACCTTCGGCGCCACCACGAACGCGCAATACCCCTGCATCGGGTGCTGGGCATAGTAATTCTGGTGATAGTCCTCGGCCTTGTACCAGGTTTCGCCCGGCACGATCTGCGTCACGATCGGCGCATCCCACACTGCGGCCATTTCCGCCACTACCTGGCGCGCGGTCGCTTCCTGCTCCGGATTGTCGTAGAAAATCACGGAGCGGTATTGCGGGCCGACGTCGTTGCCCTGGCGGTCTTGCGTGGTCGGATCGTGGATGGTGAAAAAGATCTGCAGGATGTCGCGGTAAGTGATCACGGCCGGATCGAATGCGAGCCGCACGACCTCCGCGTGGCCGGTCGCGGCGCCGCAGACCTGTTCGTAGGTCGGGTTCACCACGTGTCCGCCCATGTAGCCCGATTCGACGCGCGTGATGCCGCGCACCTCAAGATACACCGCCTCAAGGCACCAGAAACATCCGCCACCGAGGATGGCCACTTCCGTCCGTTCTTGCTCGCTCATCGCCTGCCCCATCGTGATCGTGATGACCCGATGCTAACGCAAAGCGCCGCGTCCTGCAGGCGCGGCATGCTGCAGGACACGCTGTAGGACAGGCTGTAAAGCACGCGCACGCGACGGTCGTCAGCCGGCGGTGGCATAATGAGCATGCAACTTTCCAAGGTACCAATGAACACACGCTCTTCCCGCGCCACCGAGCGCGGTTTCGACTCGGCCCATTTCCGCCAGGCGCTGTCGCAATTTGCGACCGGCGTGACCGTGATCACGACGCGGCTGGCCGACGGCAGCTTTCGCGGCCTGACCGCCAGCTCGTTCAATTCGGTCTCGCTCGATCCGCCGCTGGTGTTGTGGAGCCTGGGCGCGGGCGCCAACAGCATGCCTGTCTTCAGCGGCAATTCGCATTACGTCATCAACATCCTGTCGGCCGGCCAGCAAGAGCTGGCATTGCGCTTCTCGCGCCGTACCGAGACCGATCCCTTCGCCGGCGTCGACTACGAACTCTCGCGCACCGGCCTGCCCATTCTGAAAGGCGTGGCCGCCTGGTTCGAATGCCACAACCGCAGCCGCTATCCGGAAGGCGACCACGTGATCTTCGTCGGCGAAGTCGAGGAGTGTGCCGTGCAGCCGCAGGCCGGCCTGCTGTTCCACGGCGGCCGCTTCGGCACCACCGCGCCGGGCTGACCGCCAGTATTTAACGAGGATCGCGCCAGCTTGCCGGAGTTTCAGGCAAGGGGCGGCCGGGTCCCCGTCCTACCATGCTCTCCACATCAACGCCACTTGGGTGGTTTAATTTGGAGAGCACATCATGCATAAAATCTGGTTCATTACGGGTGCCGGCCGTGGCATTGGCGCCGCCATCGTCCGCGCCGCCCTGGCCCAGGGGCACAGTGTCGTCGCCACCGGCCGCAACCTGGCGCAATTGCAGGCGCGTTTCGACGGCGCCGATCCGGCGCGCCTGCTGCTGCTCGAACTCGACGTCGCCGTCGAGGCCCAGGCCGCCCCTGCGATCGCCGCGGCAACCGAGCGCTTCGGCCGCATCGACGTCCTCGTCAACAACGCCGCCTACGGGCAAATGGGCAACCTGGAAGAGGTGCCGATGGCCGACGTCGAGCGCCAGTTCGGCGTCAACGTGTACGGCGTGATGCACATGCTGCAGGCGGCGCTGCCCGTCATGCGGCGCCAGCGCGCCGGCCACGTCATCAACATCAGCTCGGTCGGCGGCCTGCTCGGCTTCCATGGCGCCTCGGTGTATTGCGCCACCAAGTATGCCATCGAGGGCTTGTCGGCCTCGCTGGCGCTGGAGTTAAAACCCTTCGGCATCCACGTCACGGCGGTCGAGCCGGGCTTCTTCCGTACTGAATTCCTCGACCAGAGCTCAGTGCGTTACGGCGCCAAAACGATCGACGACTACGCCGCCGGAGGCACGGTCGAAGACGCCTACAGCCCCTACCGCGGCAAGCAGCTGGGCGATCCGCTGAAGCTGGCGGACGTCGTCGTGCGCCTGGCCGGGATGGCAACGCCGCCGGCGCAACTGCTGGCCGGCAGCGACGCCGTCGCCATGACTGCCGCCGCGCTGGACGCGCGCCGCGCGGAACTGCATGCATGGCGCAGCCTGTCGGAATCGACCGATCACCTGGCCTGAGTCGAATGCCGGTGATGTATCCTGTTCGCACCCATTCGCCATGACACCACTCGACCATTCGATCCCCGACAGTGCAACGGCGCTGGCGCGCCTGGCCGGCCTGCTGGCCGCGCAGGCGCCCTACGACGGCACGTTCGCGACCTGCATTCCGGGCGTGCATGCGGTGCGCGCCGCCAATGCCAGTACGGAACTGGTGCATGGTTTGCACCGGCCGGCGCTGTGCATCGTCGCCCAGGGCGCGAAGACGGTCATGCTGGGCGGCGAGTCGTACGACTACGATCCGTCGCGCATGATGATCTTCGCGCTCGACCTGCCGGTCGCGGCGCTGATCCGCCAGGCCAGCGCGGCGGCGCCCTACCTGTCGTTCCGGCTCGACTTCGACCAGGCGCGCCTGGGGGAACTGATCCTGAAGGTGTATCCCGAGGGCGTGCCGCTCCTGCGCGAGCAGCGCGCGGTGCAGGTGGCGCAGGCGGGCGCGCCCGTCATCGATGCGGCGGCACGCCTGATGGCGCTGGCGGCGCAGCCGGACGACGCCCCGCTGCTGGCGCCGCTGGTGATCGACGAGATCCTGCTGCGCCTGCTGCGCGGCCCCTTCGGCGCGCGCCTGGCGCAACTCGGACAAGTCGAGACGCACCGCGTGAGCAAGGTCGTGGCCTGGATCCGCGCCCACTACGACCAGGCCATCCGCGTCGACGACATGGCCGCGCTGGCGCACATGAGCACCTCGTCGCTGCACGAACAGTTCAAAGCACTGACCTCGATGAGTCCGCTGCAATTCCAGAAGACCCTGCGCCTGCAGGAAGCGCGTCGGCTGATGCTCGCCACCGGGATGGATGCGGGCCTGGCCTGCCAGCGCGTCGGCTACGTCAGCGCCTCGCAGTTCAGCCGCGAATACGCGCGCCATTTCGGCACGGCGCCGACGCGCGACATCGCACGCCTGCGCAATGCGGGCCTGGCCGAGGCGGTGTCGTTTGTCCAATAGCAGCCGGCACCGGGTCCGGTAAATATGAAAATGGCTGTCGCAGTTTGAAAAGATGGCAAGTCCCCTCCTTTCTATAATGGCCCGGCGCGGCGCTGCTCATGACAGCCGCGCCCGCCTCCAACAAGCACCGAGACCAGGACAGCCATGAACCACGCCGATTCGCCACGCAAGACCGCCTTCCACTGGGACGACCCGCTCCTGCTCAACTGCCAGCTGACGGACGACGAACGCATGATCCGCGACGCCGCCAACGCCTACTGCCAGGACAAGCTGCAGCCGCGCATCCTCGACGCCTTCCGCCACGAACGGATGGACACCTCCATCTTCCGCGAGATGGGCGAGCTGGGCCTGCTGGGACCGACCATCCCCGAACAATACGGCGGCCCCGGCCTGAACTACGTCGCCTACGGCCTGATCGCGCGCGAAATCGAACGCGTCGACTCCGGCTACCGCTCGATGGCCAGCGTACAATCGTCCCTCGTCATGGTGCCGATCCATGAGTTCGGCAATGAGGAGACCAAACAGAAGTACCTGCCCAAGCTCGCCACGGGCGAATGGATCGGCTGCTTCGGCCTGACCGAACCGAACCACGGTTCCGACCCCGGTTCGATGGTCACCCGTGCGCGCAAGGTCGACGGCGGCTACTCGCTCACCGGCTCGAAAATGTGGATCACCAATTCGCCGGTGGCCGACGTGTTCGTGGTCTGGGCCAAGGATGACGAAGGCGCGATCCGCGGCTTCGTGCTGGAAAAGGACTGGAAGGGGCTGACTGCGCCGGCAATCCACGGCAAGTTCGGCCTGCGCGCTTCCGTCACCGGCGAGATCGTGATGGACAACGTGTTCTGCCCGGAAGAAAACGCGTTCCCCGACGTGCGCGGCCTGAAAGGCCCGTTCACCTGCCTGAACTCGGCCCGCTACGGCATCGCCTGGGGCGCGCTCGGCGCGGCCGAAGCGTGCTGGCAGACGGCGCGCCAGTACACCATGGACCGCCACCAGTTCGGCAAACCGCTGGCGGCGAACCAGCTGGTGCAAAAGAAGCTGGCCGACATGCAGACCGAGATCACCCTCGGCCTGCAGGGCTGCCTGCGCCTGGGCCGCATGAAAGACGAAGGCACGGCGGCGGTGGAAATCACCTCGATGATGAAGCGTAATTCCTGCGGCAAGGCGCTCGACGTGGCGCGCGTCGCCCGCGACATGCTGGGCGGGAACGGCATCTCGGACGAGTTCGGGATCATCCGGCACATGGTGAACCTGGAAGTCGTGAATACCTATGAAGGCACGCATGACATCCACGCGCTGATCCTGGGGCGCGCGCAGACCGGTATCGCGGCGTTTTAAGGTTACGGGTGGGTACCCTACCCACCCTGCATGACAACCCGGCTCGGATACGTGCAGACCTGACAATAATTTGCACAAACTGTCTTTACAGTAACGTATCGACGCAAATTTCGCGTTACCATGTGTGCTAGATCAAGTATCGCCCTGCTGATGTTCCACCTACTTCAAGCGCGCGGAACATGCATTCATCCGGACATCCAGTTTCGACGAATTTGCGATCGCACGACGCCTCCGCGTTGTCGCTCGACTTGTTGCTGAGCAACCTGCCAGGCGTGGTGTATCGCTGCCTGAACGACAGCACGTGGACCATGATTTTCCTCTCCGCCGGGATCGAAAAGCTGACCGGTTATCCGCCGGCGGCCTTTACCGGCGACCACGCCATGTCGTTTGCCAGCCTGATCCACCCCGACGACCGCGCCCGGGTGGCCGAGGAGACGAATGTGGCGATCCGCGAGCAGCGCCCGTTCCAGATCAGTTACCGCATCACGACCGCCACCGGCAAGCTGCGCTGGGCCTGGGAACAGGGTGCGGCCGTGTTCGACGCGCACGGCAATGTCGAGGCGCTGGAAGGTTTTATCGGCGACATCACGGTCCTGCACCGCGCCGACCAGCTGGCGCTCGAGCAAGCCTCGCTGCTGGACAAGGCGCGCGACGCGATCTTCGTGATGGACATGGGTTCGCGCATCATCTACTGGAACAAGGGCGCCGAGCGGCTCTATGGCTGGGACGCGGAGCAGGTCCTGGGGCAGCGCATGTCCGACCTGCTGTGCGGCGACCACGCGGCCTACAGCGAAGCCTATGCGATGGCGCTGGACGAGGGCGAATGGGTGGGCGAACTGCACCAGCACCGGCGCGACGGCAGCGGTTTTCATGCCGACACGCGCTGGACCGTGGTGCCGGCCGACCCGGATGCAGGCATCCCGCAAAAGATCCTGGTGATCAGCACCGACATCAGCGAACGCAAGAACAACGAGGCGCGCATCCACCGCCTGGCCTATTTCGACGCGCTGACCGAACTGCCGAATCGTTCCAGCCTGCTCGACCACCTGCGCCGCGCCCTGCTGGGGAGCGCCCGCTCGCGCAAGATCGGCGCCCTGATGTTCCTCGACCTCGACAATTTCAAAACGCTCAACGACACCCATGGCCACGCGGCCGGCGACATGCTGCTGCAGGCCGTGGCGCGCCGCCTCGAACACAGCGTGCGCGAAGCCGACATGGTGGCGCGCCTGGGCGGCGACGAGTTCGTGATCCTGGTCCAGCCCGAGGAAGACACCATGGAGGCGGCCGCGCACCAGGCCGAAACCGTGGCGGCGAAAGTCGTCGCCGCCATGCGCGCGCCGTTTCAGCTGGCCGACTTCGCGTATGCGGTCTCGACCAGCGTCGGCGTGACCATGATCAGCGGCGCGCTCGACACGGTGGAGTCGGCCCTGAAGCAGGCCGACACCGCGATGTACCAGGCCAAGGCGGCCGGCCGCAATACCTTCCGCTTCTTCGACCCCGACATGCAAGCCAAATGGACCGCCCGCTCGGAACTGGAAAACGGCCTGCGGCGCGCGCTGCGCAACCACGAATTCATGCTGAACTACCAGCCGCAACTCGACGGCAGCAGCCGCGTGATCGGCGCCGAAGCGCTGCTGCGCTGGCGCCTGCCGAACGGCGACATCCTGTACCCGACCGATTTCATCAAGCAAGCCGAGGAAACCAGCCTGATCGTCGAGATCGGGCGCTGGGTACTGGGCACGGCCTGCCTGGAACTGGCGTCCTGGCAGAGAAACCCCGCCACCAAGCACCTGTCGCTGTCGGTCAACGTCAGCGCGCGCCAGTTCGTCGAACCGGATTTCGTCGCCATGACCCAGGAAATCCTGGCCGCGACCGGGGTCGACCCGCATGGCCTGAAATTCGAGCTGACCGAGACCCTGGTCGTGACCGATTTCGCGCACACGGTCGAGACCATGGAAACGCTGCGCCGCCTCGGCATCACCTTCTCGCTCGACGACTTCGGCACCGGCTACTCGTCGCTGGCCTACCTGCGCAAACTGCCGCTCGACCAACTGAAAATCGATTATTCGTTCATGCGCGACGTGCTCACCGACCGCAACGACGCCTCGATCGTACGCTCGATCATCGCGCTCGGCGGCAGCCTCGGACTACAGGTGATCGCCGAGGGCGTCGAAACCCAGGGCCAGCGCGAATGGCTGTCCGAGGCCGGCTGCTTCGTCTACCAGGGCTATCTCTACGAACGCGCCCTGAGCGGCGAGCATTTCACGGTTTACGCGTCCTGCCTGCATTAAAGGCTCATCGCCACTGCAGGCCGCAGAAAGCGGCAATGCGCTCCGTCGTCGCGTCGAGCGCGTAGTCGTCCAGGCCGACGCCGAAGCGGAAACATGCATCTGCCGTGCGGATCTCGATCAGCCCCTGGCCCAGGCCGAGCGCCGTCCATTTACCCGCGGGCGAAGATGGTTCGGGCGTCGGCAGGCGCCGGACCGAGACGATCTCGCCGGCGAAGCAGGTCAGGCGCTGGCCGGGCGTGCCTTCGCCGCGGACGATCGTCAGCGTATCCCGGAACAGCAGGTTGCGATACAAGGTGCCGACGACGGCGAGCAGGATGCCCAGCATGAGCGCGAACGGCAGCCAGGCGCCGGCATTGTCGGGCAGGCGCGCCCAGTGATGGCGCAGTCCGGGCACGAGGATGAGCATGAAAAAGAAACCGAGCACCATGGGCAGGAGATGCCACTGCCTGGGGTACACAATGTGCAGCGTATCGTTCCGGGTCATGGGCCGATGGGCGTAAAAAAGCCGGCATGGCGGCGACGCCAATGCCGGCAGGGTCGCGGCCGGGGCCGCGCGCGTTGTGGGAACCTTAGAACTTGTAGCCGACCGCCAGCACCACGGCGACCGGGTCCAGCTTCATGTGCTGGTTCTGGCCAGTCGAGAAGTGGACGTCGGTACGCAGGCGGCTCTTGTTGACGGTGACGTCGGCGAACCATTTTTCGCTCAGGTTCATCGCCACGCCGACTTGCGCGGTGTAGGTGAACTTGTTGTCGATGTCAAACGTCGTCGGGTTACCGCCCGGGTTCGTCAGCGCGGTCAGCTTGCCCGAACCGCGTTCCTTCATGAAATAGGCATAGGTGGCGCCGATGCCGACGAACGGACGGAAGGCCGCGTTCGGCGCGAAGAAGCGGTATTGCGCGAACAGGGTCGGCGGCAGCGCCTCGACCGTGCCCAGTTCTCCGGTGCCGGCGATCGAACCGGCGCCCATGATCTTGTGCTTGTACGGCGTGCCGAGCGCGCCTTCGAGCGAGATGTTGTCGGTCAGGCCGTAGGCGATGATCACCACCGGCTGGATGTCGCGCGAAACATCGGCCTTGGTGAACGGCAGGGCCGGCGCGCTGATGTCGCCGCTCTCGACCTTCGGAGTCAGCTGGTTGAAGCCGAACTTGGCGGTGAACTGGCCGGCCGACTGGGCCGATGCACCGGCCGCGCACGCCAGCGCGGCAGCGGCGACCAGCGTTTTGGCGACACTATTGATACGTACTTTCATACTTTCTCCTGGATTCTTTTTACAGCCGGCTGCGCCTGCCCGCAGGGGCGCGCAGCCGGGCATTGTTGTATCGGATTACAGCCAGCCCTTGACCGCCATGTCCTTCAGGACGTAACGGGTCACCAGCCAGTACTCGTACGGGGTCGGGTGGATGTCGTCGGCGAACATGTAGTGGCTCACGTCCGGGCCCGACAGCGTCTTGCTGGTGCAGGTCAGCGACGAGTCGCTGGTGCAGGCTTTGAGCGCGGTATTGGTCAGGCCGTAGATGGCGGGATTCGCTACCTGGTCGCGGCTGACCGAGAACAGGTCGACGTAGGCGATCTTCGGATCGTCGCCCAGGCCGGCCTTCAGTTGCGCGTTGAAGGTGTCGACCATGGCCTTGATCAGCTCCTGGGTGGCCGGCGCCTGCGATTTGCCCGATGGGGTGCTGGCGACGTCCGGCAGGTTGTTGACGACCACGTAGTTCGCGCCCTTGGCGACGATCTGCGTCTTCACCAGCGCGGCCATCTCGGCGCCGGCACGGCCCAGTGCGGCAACCAGGGTCGGCCCCTGTGCGGTGGCGTAGGCGGCGCCTGCGGCAGCGCCGGCGGCTTGCGCATCGGTACCGGCCTTGGCGGCGGCGGCTTGCGCGTCGGCCAGCGTCGCGCCGAGGCGGGCAGCTGCGCCGACGGCGGCAGCGGCGATGGCTTGCTGGTTGCCGCCGGTGGCGGCTGCGCCCTGCACTGCCTGGGTGATGGCTGCCGGCGCGGCGGCGCGGTTCGCGGCCGGCACGGTGGCCACCAGGCCGGTGATCAGCAGCGTCGGGAACTGGCGCTGGCCCTCGGCCTGGCCGGCGGCGGTCGCGCCGGCGCTCAGCGCGCCCAGCTGCATCAGCACGTCGTTACCGCCAGACATGACGGTGACCAGTTCGGTGCCGCTGAACTTGCCGCCGGACTTGGTGAGATGGTTGGCGATCTGCGTCACGAGCGGCACGGTCAGCTGCCCCACTTGCGGATCGTTGGTGCGGTGGTGCGAACCGACCGGATCGGTCACGCGCGAACCGCCCTGCGCATAGTTGTAGCAATTGCTGTAGTTGACGACCGGGACGTTGAAGTCGAGCGCCGGATTGGCATTGTCGACGCCCTGCAGGCCGGTCTGGGCGGCGCACGGCTTCGGCAGGTTCAGTTCAGCGGCCAGTACTTCGGTCCAGTTCAGGCCGGTGTAGGCCGGGTTGGCGCTGGTGTTGTCGCCATTGATGGTAAATGCACCGCCGCCGGCGGCCGCGATGGCGCCGACTTTATAGGTGCCGACGTCCGACAGGCTGTCGCCGAAGCTCACCTGCTGGGTGAACGCGACCTTGTGCGTTTGATCGCCACCTTCGCTACCGGTGCCACCGCATGCGGCCAGCGCAGCTGCGGTCAGCAGCGCGAGCGCGAAATTCGTTTGACGCATTATGTCTCCTAAAAGGAATGGTATTTTTCTGTGAAACGAACGCCCGTGCTATTCGCATCGCAAACTAATATGCCAGTGTTCTTTCTGCTTGTATAGAAATATTGCTTGTCATGGTGTCAAGCACAGACAACAAGAAGGAGCGAGAAAGGGCTGGCAAGGTCTGCCGATTATATCAAGGCATTGCTTTGCGTAATATCTCGAAAGGTAACAGCGCGGGGGAAATGCAACGGTCCAACGTGGGGATGAGGGATAACACGGTGCGCAGTTCCGCGTGGGCTCGGGGTCCTACGCGGCCCGGCCCACCCTACGGTGCACCACCGCCGCATGAAACAATTGGGAACTGTCGTGTAATGTAGGGTGGGCGCCCCGAGCCCACGCGTAAACGGCGCGAGACGTTACCGTGACAAGCACGGTACGCCCTCACACTTCGCGATTGAGCAACCCGTGCACGATCCCGGTCGACCCGTGCGCCGCGCGGCGCAGGCGGTCGTTGACGCCGAGCCAGGCGCCATCTTGCGGCGGCGCCTCGACCAGGATCACGTCCGCGCCCTGCCCGTCCAGCGCGCGCAAGGCCGCGTACAGGGCGTGGGCAAAGCCATCCGGCGTGGCCGGCAGGCGCTCGCTGGCATGCGCATTCCACAGGTCCGAATAATGAATGAGGGCGACCTTGCGTCCCGCCGCCGCCATCTGTTCCAGGGTGCGCACCAGGGTCGCCGTGTCCTGCATCGCCACCGGCGTGTGCGGCGCGTAATGCGATTCGAGCGTGCCCGAAGCGCGCGGCGCGGCGAGGTCGGGCGCGGCCGGCATCCGGTCGATCACGGCGGCGATCGCTTCCGCGCTCACGTGGCCAGGCCGCAGCAGCACCGGGCCGTGGCTGGCCAGGCGCGACAGGTCGACGATGGTCGATTCGATGCCGACTTGCGAGGCGCCGCCGTCGAGTACCATGGCGACCGCGCCGTCGGCGCCGAATTCGTCGCGCACGTGCTGGGCCAGGGTCGGGCTGACGTGGCCGAATTTATTCGCCGAGGGCGCCGCGATGCCGCCCTGTCCGCCCTTGAAGGCGCGCAGCAGGGCAATTGCCACCGGGTGCGATGGGCAGCGCAAGCCGACCGTGTCCTGGCCGCCGCTGACCGCATCCGGAATGTTCGAAGCGCGTTTGACGATCATCGTCAGCGGGCCCGGCCAGAAGGCCCCGGCCAGCGCCTGCGCCTCAGGCGGAATGTCGGCGGCCCAGTGCGCGATGTCCGCTTCCGGCGCCAGGTGCACGATCACCGGGTGATCTTGCGGGCGGCCCTTGGCGGCGTAGATGGCGGCGACCGCGGCCGGATTTTCGGCGTCGGCGCCGAGCCCGTACACGGTCTCGGTGGGGAAAGCGACAAGCTGTCCGGCCTCCAATGCACGCGCGGCCGCCGCAATCGCGGCCTGGTCGATGTCCGGATGGGTCACGCTGCGATCCCCAGGATGGCGCAGGCGGCGCGCAGTTGCTCTTGCGCTTCGCCCAGCGTCGGCGCCACGAAGGTCACGTGGCCCATCTTGCGGCCGCGGCGCGGATCGTCCTTGCCGTACAGGTGCAGATAAGCGCCGGGCAGCGCCAGCACGCGGTCCCAGGCCGGTTCGCGAATCTGGTCGTTTTCGAACCAGACGTCGCCCAAGATATTGAGCATGACGGCCGGCGAATGCTGGCGACAATCGCCCAGCGGCAGTTTCGCCATTGCCCGCACCTGCTGCGCGAACTGGCTCGTCACGCAGGCGTCGATCGTGTAATGCCCGCTGTTGTGCGGACGCGGCGCCATTTCGTTGACGACCAGGCTGCCGTCGGCCAGCACGAAGAATTCGATGCACAGCACGCCCACGTAGCCAAGCTGGGCGATGATGGCGCGCGCCGCATCCTGCGCTTGTTGCGCGCATTCGGGCGCGACGTTCGGTCCCGGCACGGTGGTCGTGAACAGGATGCCGTCGCGGTGCACGTTCTCGGCGATCGGATAGACGACGGACATGCCGTCATGCCCGCGCGCAGTCAGCACCGACACCTCGTAGGCCAGCGGCAGCATTTTCTCTAACAGGCAGGTCACGCCCTTCATTGCCGCGAAGGCGGCGCGCACGTCGTCGCGGCTGGCCACACGTACCTGCCCCTTGCCGTCGTAACCCATGCGCACGGTTTTCAGGATGCCGGGCAGCAGTTCGTCGCCGATGGCGGCGATGTCCTCGAGCGAGGCGATCACCTTGTGCGGCGCCGGCATCACGCCGGATTGCGGCGCGCACTCGACAAAGAAGCGTTTTTCGGCAATGCGGTCCTGGGCGATCGCCACGCAGGCGCCGGCCGGCGCGACGAAACTGCCGTGCGCCAGCAGGTTCATGCTGTCGGCCGGCACGTTCTCGAATTCGGTGGTGACGGCGGCGCACAGCGCCGACAATTGGCCGAGCGCGATGCTGTCGCCGTAATCGGCATTGATCAGGCGCTCGGCAACGTCGCCGGCCGGGCAGCTGATGGCCGGTTCCAGCACCGCCACTTTGTAGCCCATGGCCTGGGCGGCATGCGCGAACATGCGGCCGAGCTGGCCGCCGCCCATGACGCCGAGCCAGGTCGGTGGATTGGCGCTTGGCAAAAACGCGCCCTGCTGCGATTGACTTGCTTTACTCATGGGTTGTACTCAAACGGGCAATATCATCGCCTTGGCGGCGGCGGTCTGGTCCAGGCGGAACTGTTCCAGCTGCGCGGCCAGGGCATCGTCGTCCGCCGCCAGCAGCGCCACGGCGGTCAGCGCGGCATTCGCGGCGCCGGCCTCGCCGATGGCGAAGGTGGCGACCGGAACGCCCTTCGGCATCTGCACGATCGACAGCAGCGAATCCTCGCCGCGCAGGTATTTGGAGGGCACCGGCACGCCCAGCACGGGCACGATGGTTTTCGCCGCAATCATCCCCGGCAGGTGGGCGGCGCCGCCGGCGCCGGCAATGATCGCGCGCAGGCCGCGCGCGCGCGCCGTTTCGGCATAGCTGAACATCTCGTCCGGCATGCGGTGCGCCGAAATGACCTGCGCCTCGAACGGCACCCCGAACTGTTTTAATACGTCGACCGCGTTCTTCATGACGTCCCAGTCGGACGAGGAACCCATCACCACGCCGACCAACGGCTTTGCTTCGCTCATCATCTCAGGCCTTCAGCTTTTCGCCGGTCAGGCGTTCGATGGCTTCGAAATACTTGGCCTGGGTTTTATCGATTACGTCCTGCGGCAAGGCCGGCGCCGGCGCCGTCTTGCCCCAGTCGGTCAGCGTTTCCAGGTAGTCGCGCACGAACTGCTTATCAAAACTTGGCGGCGACATGCCCGGCGCGTACGAATCCGCCGGCCAGAAGCGCGAGGAGTCAGCGGTCAGCACTTCGTCCATCAGGTGCAGCACACCCTGGTCGTCCAGGCCGAATTCGAACTTGGTGTCGGCGATGATGATGCCGCGCGTCGCTGCGTATTCCGACGCGGCGGTGTACAGCGCGATCGAGATGTCGCGCATTTTTGCCGCCAGTTCGGGGCCGATGCGCGACTCCATGTCGGCGAACGAGATGTTCTCGTCGTGCTCGCCCAGGTCGGCTTTCGCGGCCGGGGTAAAGATCGGCTGCGGCAGCTTTTCGGCTTGCTGCAGGCCGGGCGGCAAGGCGATGCCGCAGATCGATCCGCTTTGCTGATAATCCTTCCAGCCCGAACCGATGATGTAGCCGCGCACTACGGCTTCGACCATGATCGGTTTGAGGCGCTTGGCGACGACCGCGCGGCCGCGCACCTGCTCGACTTCGTCAGGGGCAACCACGCTTTCCGGCGCCACGCCGGTCAGATGGTTCGGCACGATATGGCCGAGCTTCTCGAACCAGAAATCGCTCATCTGGTTCAGCACCATGCCCTTGCCCGGGATCGGTTCGTTCATGACGACGTCGAAGGCGGACAGGCGGTCGGTGGTGACGATCAGGATCTTGTCGTCGCCAACGGCGTAGTTGTCGCGCACTTTGCCGTGGCCCAGCAGTGGCAGGGACTTGATCGAGGTTTTATAGAGGCTGTTCATGGGAGGAGTATCAGAGAAACGGACTTCACGGACTCGGCAGCAATGTGACTCGCCGCCGACAAGAGACACGGGCTGCCGCAGCAGCCCGTTCCAGACAGTATATTACTTGACGACTTGCGCCAGTTCGCCGGCTTTGTAACGCTCGGCCATCTTTTCCAGCGGGATCGGCTTGATCTTGCCGGCTTGTCCCTCGCAACCGAACGACAGGTAACGCGCCTTGCAGATCTCGGTGGCCGCTTCGCGCGCCGGCTTGTTGTAGTCGCGCGGGTCGAATTTACCTGGATTCTGGAACAGGTACTTGCGGATCGCGGCGGTCATTGCCAGGCGGATGTCGGTGTCGATGTTGATCTTGCGAACGCCGTGCTTGATGCCTTCCTGGATTTCTTCGACTGGGACACCGTAGGTTTCCTTCATGTCGCCGCCGAATTCGCGGATGATCGCCAGCAGTTCCTGCGGCACCGACGACGAGCCGTGCATCACCAGGTGGGTGTTCGGGATGCGCGCGTGGATTTCCTTGATGCGGTCGATTGCCAGGATGTCGCCGGTTGGCTTGCGCGTGAATTTATACGCGCCGTGCGAGGTGCCGATGGCGATCGCCAGCGCGTCGCACTGGGTGCGCGCGACGAAATCGGCGGCTTGCGCGACGTCGGTCAGCAGCTGCTCGCGGGTCATGGTGCCGTCGGCGCCGTGGCCGTCTTCCTTGTCGCCCTTCATCGTTTCCAGCGAACCGAGCACGCCCAGTTCCGCTTCGACGGTCACGCCGATCGAGTGCGCGAACTTCACGACTTCCTTCGACACTTCGACGTTGTATTCGTACGAAGCGACCGACTTGCCGTCGGCTTCGAGCGAACCGTCCATCATGACCGAACTAAAACCCGAACGGATCGCGGCCATGCAGACGGCCGGCGACTGGCCGTGGTCCTGGTGCATGACGACCGGGATGTGCGGATAGGCTTCGACGGCGGCATCGATCAGGTGGCGCAGGAAAGCTTCGCCGGCGTACTTGCGCGCGCCAGCCGAGGCTTGCATGATCACCGGGCTGTTGGTGGCGTCGGCCGCGGCCATGATGGCCTGCACCTGTTCCAGGTTGTTGACGTTGAACGCCGGCAGGCCGTAGCCGTTTTCGGCAGCATGGTCCAGCAGTTGACGCAGTGATACGAGTGCCATGGTAGTACTCCAATAAGAAGAAATCTGTCTAAGGCTTCGACAACGCGAAGCTTCGTATATTCTTTTTTAATCTTTGTAGGTCTCGCCGACACGCACGATCTTCAGGGCGTTGGTGCCGCCGGCTTCGCCCATCGGCGAACCCCAGGTGACGACGATGGTGTCGCCCGGGCTGACCATGCCTTCCGCGATCAGCAGCTCTTCGGCCTTGCGCAGCACGGCGTGGCTGCCGCCTTCCTGCAGCAGGTGGAATGCTCGCACGTTGCGGTACAGGGAGGCCTTGCGCTGCGTCGTGCGTGACGGGGTCAGGGCAAAAATCGGGGTGGCGATGCCGTGACGGCTCATCCACAGGGCGGTCGAGCCGGACTCCGTCAGCGCGACGATGGCTTTCACCTTCAAGTGGTGCGCAGTGAACAGCGTGCCGTAGGCGATCGACTGGTCGATGCGGGTGAACTGCACGTTCAGGAAGTCGGTATCGAGCTTGTTGTAGTATTCGGACTGCTCCGCTTCGAGACAGACCGCGGCCATCATCTCGACGGTTTCGATCGGGTACTTGCCGGAGGCCGTTTCGGCCGAGGTCATGACGGCATCGGTGCCGTCCAGCACGGCATTGGCCACGTCCGATACTTCGGCGCGGGTCGGCACGGCGTTGACGATCATCGACTCCATCATCTGGGTCGCGGTGATCGCCAGTTTATTCGAGGCGCGCGCCATGCGGATCATGCGCTTTTGCAGCGCCGGCACGGCGGCATTGCCGACTTCCACGGCCAGGTCACCACGGGCAACCATGATGCCATCCGACGCGTCGAGGATTTCCTGCAGCACGGGAATCGCTTCGGCACGCTCGATCTTGGCGATCATCAGCGGCTTGTGCGCATACGGCTCGCCGGCGATGTTCGCCAGCTGGCGCGCCATTTCCATGTCGGTCGCGCTCTTCGGGAACGAGATGGCGAGATAGTCGGCCTGGAAGCTCATCGCCGTCTTGATGTCTTCCATGTCCTTCGCCGTCAGCGCCGGCGCGGTCAGTCCGCCGCCCTGGCGGTTGATGCCCTTGTTGTTCGACAGCTCGCCGCCGACTTTGACGGTGGTGCAGATTTCGTGGCCGGACACGCGGTCCACCACCAGTACGATCAGGCCGTCGTTGAGCAGCAGCTTGTCGCCGGGACGCACGTCGCGCGGCAGTGCCTTGTAGTCGAGGCCCACGCGTTCCTGGTTGCCGAGTTCGCCATTCTCTCCCCACTTGGCGTCGAGGATGAACCGGTCGCCATTATTCAGGAAAATCTTGCCTTCTTCGAACTTGCCGACGCGGATCTTCGGCCCCTGCATGTCGGCCATGATCGCCACTTCGGTGCCGCATTCGGCGGCGGCGCGGCGTATCAGGGTCGCGCGGTCGATGTGGTCCTGGGCCTTGCCGTGTGAGAAGTTAAGGCGCACGACGTCGACGCCGGCGCGGATCATCTTGACGAGAATGTCGAAGTCGGTCGATGCAGGACCGATGGTGGCGACGATCTTGGTGGCGTTGTACAGGGGACGCATGTGTGGGGATCCTCGATTCTGAAAAGAGAAGCGCAGCCTCGGGGCTGCGCTGTTACTTATTTGGCTTTAGTTACTCTTCCGCTGCAGCAGGATCTCGACTGCCGGCAGGGTTTTACCTTCGAGGAACTCGAGGAAGGCGCCGCCGCCGGTAGAGATATAGCCGATCTTGTCGCCGATGTCGTACTTGGCGATGGCCGCCAGCGTATCGCCACCGCCGGCGATCGAGAACCCGTTCGAACCGGCGATTGCCAGCGCCAGGGTTTTCGTGCCTTCGGCGAACTGGTCGAATTCGAACACGCCGACCGGACCGTTCCAGACGATGGTGCCGGCTTTGGCAACTTGCTCGGCCAGCATGGCGGCTGTTTTCGGGCCGATGTCGAGGATCATGTCGTCGTCGGAAACATCCGCCACATCCTTGACGGCGGCGGCGGCGGTCGGGCTGAACTCTTTCGCGCAGACCACGTCGACCGGGATCGGCACCGAGGCGCCGCGCGCGCTCATCATGTCGATAATCTGTTTCGCTTCGTTCACCAGGTCGTTTTCGACCAGCGACTTGCCGATGTTCAGGCCGACGGCCTTCATGAAGGTATTCGCGATGCCGCCGCCGACGATCAGGTTGTCGACTTTGCCGGCCAGGCTTTGCAGGATCGAGAGCTTGCTGGACACTTTCGAGCCGGCGACGATCGCCAGCAGCGGACGCGCCGGCTGGCCCAGGGCTTTACCCAGGGCGTCGAGTTCGGCGGCCAGCAGCGGACCTGCCGCGACGACAGGTGCAAACTTGGCGATGCCGTGAGTGGTCGCTTCGGCGCGGTGCGCGGTGCCGAAGGCATCGTTCACGTACACGTCGCACAGCTTGGCCATTTTCTGCGCCAGTTCGTCGGCATTCTTCTTTTCGCCCTTGTTGACGCGGCAGTTTTCCAGCAGCACGACTTGACCCGGGGCGACGTCGACGCCATCGACCCAGTTCTGCTTCAGTTCGACCGGTTGACCCAGCAGCTCGGACAGGCGCGCGGCGACCGGCGCCAGCGTGTCTTCCGGCTTGAAGTCGCCTTCGGTCGGGCGGCCCAGGTGCGAGGTCACCATCACGGCAGCGCCGGCCTTGACGGCAGCCTGGATCGCTGGAATCGAAGCGCGGATGCGCGTGTCTTCGGTGATGTTGCCGTTGTCGTCCTGCGGCACGTTCAGGTCGGCGCGGATGAAGACGCGCTTACCCTGCAGCGCATCGCGGTCGATCAGGTCTTGCAAGCGGGTAAAACTGAGAACGGCGTCCATGTCGGCTCAACAGTGAAATAGTGAAAGAACGATATTCTACCGCACCCCTCCTACAGACTTGCATCAAAAACGTGTAAGAGACGCAACAGTGTAAAAGCAAGCATCCCAAAAACGATGGTTTGCAGCATGTTCTTGCGCCACACATAAAATCCCAGCGCAGCGATACCGGCCAGCAGCTTCGGATTGCCGAGTTCCAGGTGCACCTTGCCGCCGGCATCGAGCAGCAGGTCCGGCCCGATGATCGCCGCCAGCGCGCAAGCCGGCGCATAACGCAGCATGTCCTGGATGCGCGGCGGGATCGTCACTTTATGACCGATCAGCCAGAAACCGCTGCGCGTGATTGCCGTCGACAGGGCCAGCACCACGATGGTGGCCCAGACTTCCCACTCAGCCATTGTGTGCCTTTCGTTTTTCGATCATCGCTTCGGTCGCCATCGCCGCCAGCATGCCGGCCAGCACCGCCGCCAGCAGGCCGAGCTTGTAAGGAAAACCGTAGGCCAGCACCGAGACCGCCCCGGCGACCAGCACGCCGCACAAGGCCGCGCTGCCCGCCACCAATGGCACCGTGATGCACAGGATCGCCAGCGTGCCGGCAAAGCCCAGCCCCCATTCCGCCGGGATCGCACTGCCGACGAAAATGCCGATCAGCGAACCCACCTGCCAGGCCGCCCAGTTCGGGAACACCAGCCCCTTTAAATAGGACAGCTTGCCCGGTACCGGCGCCGCGGTTGGGAAGCGCTGCAGGAACATCGCCACCGTCAAGTCGCCGGAGATATAGCCGTACATCAGGCGCTGGCGCCACGGCAGGTGCGTGAAATGGGGCGCGAGCAAGGCCGAAAAGATCACGAAGCGCAGGTTGACCACCATCGCGGTGGCAAACGTCACCCAGATCGGCGCATGCGCCAGGATCAGCGGCAGCGAGGCCAGCTGGGCGGAACCTGCAAACACCAGCAATGTCATACCGCAGGCCTGCAAGGGCGTCAGCCCGGTCTTGACCATCGCGATGCCGACCACCAGCCCCCAGGCCGCAATCCCGAACAGGCTCGGCAAGCCGGTCCGCAAACCTTCCTGCCACAGGGCGCGGTCGGGGCGTTCAACGATGGATTGGACAGGGTCAGGCGCGTTCATGTCGCCTTCCTGCAACAGAAAATAAGATGAGCAAAGCTGGGACGAAAAGACATGAAACAAGAAAAGAATTTGTAGGGTGGGCGCCCACGCGTACGTGCTCGACCGAAGACCACCGGCCGTAATCGATCGCTCGAAACCCAACCGCGAGCCACCATCATTGATCGGGAATGTGCATTAACCCAACCATGACGAATCCGCCATTCTACCGATCATTCCGAACGGTCGCCTGAATCCGTTAAAATCCTGTCTTTGCCCAACTTTGCGTGATGGAGAATGTGAATGACTGACAAGACGATGCCTGTGGTGGAACTCGAGGCCAAGGATCTGCCGGCCCACTGCCCGAACCCGGCCATGCCGCTGTGGTCGTCGCACCCGCGCGTCTTCCTCGACTTCGACCATGAGGGTACCGCCAAGTGCCCGTACTGCGGCACCCACTACCGCCTGGCCCCTGGTGTCGCGTTCAAGCACCATTAAGCCTTCAGGCGGCTTGCCGCGCCGCAGTTTCTTATGACCTACGTTGCCCCACGGTGGCTGCCCGGCGGCCACCTGCAAACCATCTATCCCGCCACGCTGGCCGAGAAACCGCCGGTCGCCTACCGGCGCGAACGCTGGGACGTGCAGGACCCGACCCTCGGTGACGATTTCGTCGACGTCGATTTCGTCGATGGCGAGCCGGGTAAGCCGCTGGTCGTGCTGTTCCACGGGCTGGAAGGGTCATCAAGCAGCCATTACGCACGCGGCCTGATGGCGGCGTTGGCAGCGCGCGGCTGGTCGGGCGCGGTGCCGCACTTCCGCGGTTGCTCGGGCGAGCCGAACCGCACGGCGCGCTTCTATCACTCCGGCGACGCCGCCGAGATTGACTGGATCATGGCGCGCCTGCGTGCCCGCGCGCCGGGTCCCATTTATGCGGCCGGTGTTTCGCTGGGCGGCAATGCCCTGCTGCGCTGGCTCGGCGAATCGGGCAGCACCGCGAATTTCGTTAGCGCCGCCGCCGCGATCTCCGCCCCGCTCGACTTGGCGCGCGGCGGCGAAGCCCTCTCTTCCGGCTTCAACATGCTATATACGCGCATGTTCCTGCGCACCCTGGTTCCGAAATGCCTGGCCAAGCTGGAACAATTCCCCGGCCTGTTCGACCGCAGCGCCCTGCTCGCCGCGCGCGACCTCTACGCCTTCGACAACGTCGTCACCGCGCCGCTGCACGGCTACCGCGACACCGACGATTACTGGCACCGCGCCAGCGCCCGCCACGTGCTCAATGACATTACCGTGCCGACGCTGGTGCTGAATGCGCGCAACGATCCTTTCCTACCGGGCCGCCATCTGCCGGCCAGCGCATCGCAGGCGGTGACGCTCGAGTATCCCGACGAAGGCGGCCATGTCGGTTTCCCGGCAGGTCCGTTCCCGGGCCGGATCGACTGGCTGCCGCGCCGCATTCTCTCCTTTTTCGACAGCCTCACCCGCGCGCCCGCTCCAGCCGAATTATGCGAAGCTGGCGCCCATGGATGACATCGTAAAACAGGCAATGGCCAAGTGGCCGAACGTGCCGCACTGCTACGGCTGGCTCGCACTGGATGCGCGCGGCGCCTGGCGCATGCGCGACGAAGCGGCCCAGCAAACAGACGCCCCCGGCGACAAACTCAACAACGCCACGCTGGTCGGTTTTATCAACCGCAACTATGGGCACGACGACGCCGGCCGCTGGTTTTTCCAGAACGGCCCCCAGCGCGTGTACGTGAACCTGGAAGCGACGCCCTACATTGCGCGCACCGACCCGGCGCAGGGCATGCTGCTGCAAACCGGCGCCGCGCTGGGCAGCATCGAACGCCTGTACCTGACGGCAGCCGGCGCCGCCATCGTGCAATCGGGAGAGATTGTCGCCCAGGTCGACGACCGCGACGTCGCGCAATTGTTCGAGTCGCTGGAACTCGATGGTCAGCCGATCGCCGACGAGGCGCTGCTGCGCTGGCTCGACGGCGGCGCGGGAACACTGTCCCTGCGCTGGCGCGGCGCATCGGTGCCGGCCGAACGCATCGCGGGCGACGAATTGCCGCAGCGCTTCGGCTTCGTGCGTGTGCCGGCGCCGTCCGCCTGATCAATTAAAGAGTGTCTAATTCGCCGTTGTAGGGTGGGCGCCCCTGTGCCCACGCGGGTACGCTTTTGCCAGAAATGAGTGGTCAGACCCGTAAGGTGGGCGGCTACACCTGAACGCGTGGGTGTCCGCTACCTGGATGCCGCCCACCTTACGAGGATGTGCGCAAACGCCGGACAGCCGACATCGCGGAACATGAACTGGCCGGCTACTACCTCACTCCGGCACCGCCAGGATCACGCTCGACGCCTTGAAAATCGCGGAGACCGCGCTGCCGACGGCGAGTTCGAGTCCGGTCGCGCTGTCGTTGGTGACAATCGCCGCCAGCGAGGCGCCGCCCGCCAGGTCGATCACCACTTCCGTATTCACGGCGCCGGGTTGCAGGCGTGTCACGGTACCGTGCAACTGGTTGCGCGCCGAGAAGCGTGCGCCGGCGCTGGTTGTCACGAGGATGATCGACGAGGCCTTGACCAGGGCAAAGGCTTCGGCACCGACTTCCAGTGCCAGCTCCTGCGTGCTGGCGTGGGTGATAATGGCGACGATCTTGTGGCCGCCAGCCACGTCGAGTTCGATCTCGTCGTTGACGGCGCCGGTTTTCACTGCGCTGACCTTGCCGAAAAACTGGTTGCGCGCGCTGGTTCGCATACTGACTCTCCTGATGAGCAGGTAATCGTCGGCGAGCCCGGCGCTCTGCCGCCCCAGGTGTTCGACAAAGCGCCGGTGCTCCTGTTCGACCAACTGAAAATTACGCACCAGCTGCGTACCACGCGCCGTCAGCCGGGTACCGCCCCCGCCCTTGCCGCCCGCTGCGCGCTCGACCAGCGCTTCGCCGGCCAAGTTATTCATCATGTCGATCGCATCCCAGGCGCCCTTGTAGCTCATCTTGACCGCCTTGGCGGCCGCCGTGATGGATCCGGAATCGGCGATCGCCGCCAGCAGCGCCAGGCGCGTCGACCCGCCGAAATTTTCGCCGCCGACCGTCAGCCAGAGCGCGCCCTGCACCTCGATCGGTGTTTCTTGTTTATCCTTCATGATTCGACCTGCTCCAACAAAATGGGTTCGGGCGCGGGCGCGCCGTCGTGCAAACGCACGATGTGGCCGCCGAATGCCTCGACGTCGGCGATATCATGAGAAATCAGGATCGTCGGAATCTGCAGGCGGCGCTGCAGCCGGTCGAGCTCGCCACGCAGCTGCACCCGCAAGTCCGGATCGAGCGCCGCGAACGGTTCGTCGAGCAGCAGCGCCGCCGGTTGCGCCACCAGTGTACGCGCCAATGTGGTGCGCTGGCGCTGGCCACCGGACAGTTCGCCCGGCAGCTGGTGCGCCAAGTGCTGCAAATGAAACAGTTCGAGCCAGTAATCGACCGCCTCGCTGCGGACATGCTTGTCCGGATTGCGCCAGCCGCGCTTCGTGCCGAAGGCGATGTTCTGGCGCACGTTCAGGTGCGGAAACAGGGCGTAATCCTGGAACACGTAGCCCATGCGCCGCGTCCGGGGCGGCAAGTCGATGCCGCGGGCAGCGTCGAACAGCAGCGCACCGCCGACCGCGATGCGGCCGCTGTCGGGCCGCAGCAAGCCTGCGATCGCCTGCAAGGTCAAGCTCTTGCCGGCGCCGGAAGGGCCGAACAGCACGATGCGCTGGCTGTCCGACTGGAAACGCACCGCCAGCGTGAAGCTGCGTTTGCCGGAGCGCAGGGTTTTCTGGATGTCGATATCAAAATGCATGCGCGGTCCGCTAACGGTTGAGAATCCGGGCCGGCGCCAGCCGCCCGGCCGTCAACAGCACGGCGACGCAGACGGCCGAGGTGATCAGCACCAGGCCATTGGCAAGATCGTCCTGCCCTGCCTGCACCGCCTCGTAGACGGCGATCGAGAGCGTCTGGGTACGGCCTGGAATGCTGCCGGCCACCATCAGGGTGGCGCCGAACTCGCCCAGTGCGCGTGCGAAAGCGAGCAAGGCGCCGGCCAGGATGCCGCGCCAGGCGAGCGGCAAGGTCACCCGGAAGAACACGGCGAGTTCGCCCAGGCCGAGCACCCGCGCAGCATCCTCGAAGCGGCCGTCGACGGTCTCGAAGGCGGCACGCGCCGGCTTGAACACGAGGGGAAAGGCGACAATGGCGGCGGCAATCACCGCGCCCTGCCAGGTAAAGATCAGGTTGATGCCGAACGTGTCGTGCAAGCGGGCGCCGATCCAGCCCTTGCGGCCCAGCAGCACCAGCAGGTAGTAGCCGAGTACCGTCGGCGGCATCACCAGCGGCAAAGTCAGCACCGTATCGAGCAGTTCGCGCCCCGGGAAACGCCGCCGCGCCAGCAGGTAGCCGGCCAGCACGCCCCACACCAGCGCCAGCGCGGTCGCCCAGCAAGCCACCTTCAATGACAGGGCCAGGGCGGTCCAGGTCGGATGCACTGTTGCGTTCCCCGATTCAGGGTTGAAGGAAGCCGTACCGGACCAGCACCGCCTGCGCCGCCGGCGTCTGGACATAGGCGCTAAACCGGCTCGCCTCGGCGCCGTTGCGGCTGGCCGTCGTCCTGGCGATCGGATACGTGATGGGAAGCGCCAGCGGCACCTCGAACGCCACCTTGACCCGTTCCTTGAACAGCATGGCGTCCGAAGCGTAGACAAAACCGGCCCCGGTCTCGCCGCGCGCAACGTAATCGAGTGCCTGGCGCACGTTCTGGGTCTGGATGAATTTGGACGCGAGCGGCTCCCACAGGGCTGCCGACACCAATGCCTGGCGCGCGTAGCGGCCCGCCGGAACGCTGGCCGGATTACCGATGGCGATGCGCTCGATGCCGGCCTGGCGCAGGTCGTCCAGGCGCGTCAGCGGCGCAGTCGCATCGCGCGGCACGATCACGACCAGGGCATTGCGCACGAAATTCCTGCGCTCGGCAGCGGCAACCAGGCCCTGGGCGACGGCGGCATCCATGGTTTCCTGGTCGGCCGAGGCGAACACATCGACCGGCGCCCCTTTCGCCATCTGCTGCAGGAGCGCGCCCGATGCGCCAAAGTTGAGCAACACCGTCGTTCCCGGATAGCGCGCCTCGTAATCGCGCGCGATTTCCTTGAACGCATCGGTCAGGCTGGCGGCGGCCGACACGGTCAGCTCGGCCGCTTGCGCCAGCGCGCCGGCACTCATGAACAAGCCGGCGATGGCGAACTTGTGTAGCAAAAAGGTACGCATGAAACGCTCCAGGAATCGTATCGATTACTGGAGTGTACACTATCGCTATATACCAAAGTATATAGCGCTTCAAATGACCGGCATGCCCGGGTATAGCAGCGCCCGCTACTTGCCTTTCTCTTCTTCTTTTTCCTCTTTCTGGCGCGCCTTCAGTTCGCGTTCGCGCGCATCGATCACGGATTGCTCGTAGAACGAGACGTCGCTCGCCTTGCGCGCGAAATTCAACTGGTCGACCGCGGCCGGCAGCGCCCCGGCCAACACGTACGATTCGGCCAGCGCCATGTGCTGCAGCGCGATCTTGCCCTGGTTCGAATAGGCGCGCGCCAGCAGGTCGTACAGCTTGGCATCCTCGCGGTACAGTTGCACCTGGTCGCGCAGGTAGCGCGTCGCCTCGTCGAGCTTGCCGGCGTTGATCATCGCATCGGCATACTGGCGCGCCAGCGCGCGCGACAGCGGATAGCGGTGGGTGGCCTGCTCGGCATCCTTCAATGCCTGCTGCACGACTTCCTTCGGCTGACCCGGCGCCAGCTTGATCTCCTGGTCGAGCACGGCGAACATGGCGCCGCCGTCGCTGCTTGGCGCGGCCGAGAACACGCCCGCTTTCGGCTGCATCGCGGCACGCGCCTTGTCGAACCAGCTGCGCGCTCCGGCAAGATCGCCCTCTTTCAGCGCCAGGAACGACAAGCCGTACTGCGCCGCCACCTGCTGCTGGCGGTGCTGCTGGGTCAGCTGGGCCTGGAAGGTGGTGCGGGTATCGCGGCGCCCGATCGTGCCCTGGTCTTGCAGCACCCGCGCACGCGCCTTGGCGAGGTGGAATTCGATGGTGTCGGGACGCTGCCGATACGGCGTTTCCTTGATACGCGCCTGGATGTCGACGATGCGCTCGCTTGTCAGCGGGTGGCTGCTGAGGAAAGCCGGAATCTCGCCATAGATCTTGTTCGCGCTTTGCAGGCGCTTGAAAAAGGCGACCATGCCCGAGGTATCGTAGCCGCCCGCGCCCATGATCTGGAAGCCGACCCGGTCGGCCTCGCGTTCGGCGTCGCGGCTGAAATTCAGCTGCCGCTGCACGGCCAGGCCCTGCCCGCCCATCAGCACGCCCATCGCCGCGTCCGGGCTGGCCTTGGCCGCCAGCGCGGCCAGGATGAACGAGGCCAGCGGCAGCAAGGCGTCCTGGCGCTGCTGGCCGAGCATGCGCGCGATGTGGCGCTGCGACACGTGGCCGATCTCGTGCGAGACGACGCCGGCCAGTTCCGATTCGGTCTGGGCCGCCAGCAGCAGGCCGGAATGGATGCCGATGAAGCCGCCCGGCAGCGCAAACGCGTTGATGGCACTGTCGCGCACCGGGAAGAAGGTAAAGTCGGCATTCGTCTCGCCGCGCGCGCCCGGCATGGCGTCGACCAGGGCGCCGCCGAAATTGTTCAGGTATTCGCCGATCGCATCGTCGTCGAGATAATCGCGGTCGCGCCGGATCTCGCGCATGATCTCTTCGCCGAGTTTGCGTTCGACGATCGGCGACAAGTCTTCGCGCGAGGTGTCGCCCAGGGTCGGCAGGCGTGTCGCATTTGGCAGCTTGCTCAATGGCTGGGCCGGCGCCATGGCCGGGGCGGCGCCACATGCGGCCGACACGAGCAGGACGGCCAACGAACGCCGCCAGCGGACGCGGGCGCGCGGCGGGACGGGGTGGGATGTCGAGTTCACGGTACTATGATAACCCCATCGGCCGGCACACTGCCGCAGCCTGAAACACTTTCTTACCCGAGCATATCGAACCCACTATGAGCCCATCCGATCCAACGACCAGCCTAGACGGCCTGACCCATTTCGACGCCACCGGCCAGGCCCACATGGTCGACGTCGGCGCCAAGGCCGAGACCCACCGCGTCGCAGTCGCCGCCGGCACCATCCGCATGCAACCGGAAACCCTGCAACTGATCGTCTCGGGCAACGCCAAGAAGGGCGACGTGCTCGGCATCGCCCGCATCGCCGCCATCATGGGCGCCAAGCGCACCAGCGACCTGATCCCCCTGTGCCACCCGCTGGCGATCACGCGCGTCGCCGTCGATTTCGACGTCGACACGGCCGCCAACAGCGTCCACTGCCGCGCCCAGGTGGAATTGCACGGCAAGACCGGAGTCGAGATGGAAGCGCTGACCGCGGTGCAGGTGGGCTTGCTGACGATTTACGACATGTGCAAGGCGGTCGATCGCGGCATGGTCATGACGAATATCCGCGTGCTGGAAAAGCATGGCGGCAAGAGCGGTGACTGGACAGCCGCAGGGGACTAAACGTGAACGACAACCCAGCGAAGGCGCCGCTTTATCGCAAGGTAAATACGCGGGCACGCGGGGTTCATCATCGTGTTGGCGGCGACTTCCGCAACGAGCGCCACAGCAAACAGGTGACGGAGTCGGAATCCATGCGCGCCTCAATGCACGGCAGGCAAAACCGCGGGCTGGATTACTCGCCGCTGTTTCGTTTTCTGCTCTCGAAAGTTGGCCACGATTGGTCGGCCGTTCACAGCGAAGCATGCTCGCGGCTCGACCAGGAAGCACCGATTTACTGGCTGGTCGCCCGCAGCGACGAGGAAAAAAGGGAGCTGGTCCGCATCGGAGAAAGCAGCTTCTACAGTGGCTTGTTCATTGATGAACATCACATCCTTCGCCAGGTCAATCCCTCGCTCGGACCTGACGACGTGGATGTCACCTGCTCATGTTGCACCTATACCTTGAATGGCGTCCCGCTTTTGCGAAAGCGGGAAGACGCTCAGCGCTCATAGCGTTGCCGGCAAAGCCGGCCATGCCTCATTGTGCCGGCTGCATCCCCGCCATCCACGCCTGCGTGAACACCCGGCCGATCATGCTGACCGCCTTCCCGTTCGCATCGGCGAAGCGTTCCATCGATTGCTGCTGCACCGCCATCGCATTCTTCGCCAACGCGTCGGCACAGGACTGCGAGGCGGTAACGAACGCGCGCAGCGTGTGCTCCTGGATGATACCCGCTGAACTGAGCAGCAATTGCTGCGTGTTCGCGTGCATGGCGTTCCGGTAGAGGCCGGCGACGTTGGCCCAGGTATCGAACATGGGGGTGGTGGTGACGGTAGGGAATGCCATCGTTGGGTGTGCGCTCATCGTTGCCATGATGTTGCTCTCCTGGTGAATGGATCGAACGCCCAATTGTGCGGCGCACCATCGAGTCTACGCTCCGGTTAGCGATGTGGCTACCTTTGCATGCACCGGCGCCGACAGTCGTGATAATGTTCCGACATCTCAAGGGCGTCGCGAATGGACGATCATGACATTCAAAGACTTCTTCGGCATCGTGCTCGTCACCGCCGGCTTTGCAGTCGGCACGATGGGTTATCGCCTTCTCGGCCTGGCTTGGTATTGGGGAGCCTGCGTGCTGTTGCTGACCGGCGGACTCTTGATCTGGAGCGCCCAGCGCGACCGGGCTCTCCGACATGCCCTGAGCGACGGCCCCGGCGATTGGGGTGACCGTCATTACCTGGGTGGCGGCCACGCCACCGATTGCGCCGACCTCGGCGACGACTAACTACCTCGTTTCCTCCTGCCAAGCGCTCCGGGCCACCCACCCAGCCCGCATGGTAAATTGCTGTCTTTCCGCAAAGCCCGTTGCACGCGGAACTTCCTGACACGCTCAAAGAGGAATCGATGAAATTACGTTTGATGATGCTGGGTGCGGCCATTGCCGCCTCCGGCGCCGTGGCCGCGCCGCGCGGTTTGACGGTGGAAGACCTGGTCGCCCTGGAACGCGTCGGCAGTCCCGCCGTCTCGCCGGACGCCAGCCGCGTCGTGTACACGGTGCGCCGCACTGACATGGGCAAGAACCGCGGCCATACCAGCATCTGGATCGCCGACCTGAAAGGGACGACTGCCCCGAAAGCGCTGACCACGCACGACAGCAGTAGCACCGATCCCGAATGGTCTGCCGCGGGGGACGCCGTCTATTTCCTGTCGAGCCGTTCGGGCAGTTCGCAGGTGTGGCGCCAGGCGGCCAGCGGCGGCGAACCGGTCCAGGTGACCAATCTGCCGCTCGACGTCGATAATTTCCGCGTCTCGCCCACCGGCGACCGCATCGCGTTCAGCCTGGCCGTGTTCCGCGACTGCGCCGATCTCGCTTGCACCAAGGACCGCATCGAGCAGCAGGGCAAGAACAAGGCAAGCGGACGCGTCTACGACCGCCTGTTCGTGCGCCACTGGGATACCTGGGCCGACGGCCGCAATGCCGTGCTGTTCTCGGCGCCGCTGGATGCCAGCGGCCGCGTCGGCAGCGCGCCGGTCAGCCTGTCCGGGTCGCTCGACGGCGACGTGCCGTCGAAACCCTTCGGCGACCGCGAAGAATACCGTTTTAGTCCGGATGGCAAGACCATCGTGTTTTCGGCCCGCATCGCCGGCAAGACCGAAGCCTGGTCGACCAATTTCGACTTGTACGACGTGCCGGCCGCCGGCAATGCCGCGCCGCGCAACCTGACGGCGGACAATCCTGCCTGGGATACCAAGGGCGTGTTTTCGCCGGACGGCCAGACTTTAGCTTATCTGGCGATGGCGCGTCCCGGCTTCGAAGCCGACCGCTTCCAGATTATGCTGATGGATGTTGCCAGCGGCAAGAAGCGCAAGCTGGCCGCCAACTGGGACCGCTCGGCCGGCGCCCTGCAGTGGAGCGCGGATGGCAAGACGCTGGTCGTCGATGCCGAGGACGTGGGCCAGCATCGCCTGTTCGCGATCGATGTCGCCAGCGGTAAAGTAACAGGGCTCACCGACAAGGGTTCGATCGGCGGCTTCGACATGCGCCGCGATACGCTCGCCTATACGCAGGCGACCCTGTCGTCGCCGGCCCAGCTGTACACGGCGCCGCTGGCCGGCGGCCAGGCGCAGCAACTGACAAAGAACAACGCCGACAAGCTGGCCGAGGTCCGCTTCGGCGAATTCGAGCAGTTCTCCTTCAAGGGCGCCAAGGGCGACACGGTGTATGGCTACGTCATGAAGCCGTGGAACGCCCAACCCGGCGCCAAGTACCCGATCGCCTTCCTGGTCCATGGCGGCCCGCAAGGCAGCTTCGGTAATGCCTGGAGCTACCGCTGGAATCCGCAGGTGTATGCGGGCGCGGGTTATGCCGCCGTGTTCATCGACTTCCATGGTTCGACCGGCTACGGCCAGAAGTTCACCGATTCCATCAGCGGCGACTGGGGCGGCGCCCCGCTGGTCGACCTGCAAAAGGGCCTGGCGGCAGCTGTCAAACAATTCCCGTGGCTGGACCGCGAACGCAGTTGCGCACTCGGTGCTTCCTACGGTGGCTACATGATGAACTGGATCGAAGGCAACTGGTCAGACGGTTTCAAATGCATCGTCAACCACGACGGCGTGTTCGATACCCGCGGCATGGCCTATTCGACCGAAGAGCAATGGTTTACCGACTGGGAAAACGGCGGGCCTTACTTTGCCGTACCCCAGAAACACGAGCGCTTCAATCCGGTGCATCACGTGAACAAGTGGAAGACGCCGATGCTCGTGATCCAGGGCGACCTCGACTTCCGCATCCCGACCGCCCAGGCCCTGTCGACCTTCACCGCATTGCAGCGGCGCGGCATCGACAGCAAATTGCTGGTCTTCCCGGACGAGAATCACTGGGTGCTGAAACCAGCTAACTCGCTGTTGTGGCACCACACCGTGATCGGTTGGCTCGACCAGCACCTGAAGCGCTGATTTACTGATTTTTCTGTCAAAACCAGGACAAGCCCGTGTCATCACGGGCTTTTTAACGGGATTTGCCGAAATCGTTGCTTCAGATAAACACACTGCGATGGTAAAATCTCGCCCTTCCCGGGCCGTCGCCCCTAGCTTCCACAATGAACAGCATGCAGTCCGGACAGGCAAACGCCCCCGCACCCCAGGATGTCGATTTCGAGACCATGCATCTCCAGGTCGGCACACGCCTGCAGCTGATCACGCACCGCCGCATTAAGCCAGTCCTGCACTTCTCGAGCCTGGTTGGCTATGTCAAGGATGAGTACATCATCCTCAAGATTCCGATGGAAAGTGGCGCGCCGATCGGCCTGGCCGAAGGCGAGCGCCTGACGATCCGTGTGTTCTCGGGCATCAAGGTGTGTTCGTTCGCCTGCACGGTCGAGCGCGTATTCGGACGTCCGTTGTTCTATGTGCACGTATCGTTCCCGACCTCGGTGCAGGGCACCAGCCTGCGCACGGCAATGCGGGTCAAGGTCGACTTGCCGGCGACGCTCAGCGGCAGCGGCAGCCATGGCAAACCGCTGGCCTGCACCATTTTGAACCTGTCGGTGAGCGGCGCCCTGGTCGTCTCGCCGAACCGCCTGCCGGCGGACGAAGAACAGATCACGCTGCAGTTCGCCCTGCAGGCGCCGCCGGATGACCAGGAAGTGCAGATCGGTGCACGTGCGGCGATCCGCAACGTGAACGTGACCAAGGCGGCCGATGATACTGACCTGTTCACCTACGGCATGCAATTTACCGGCCTCGATCCGGTGCACTACACGCTGCTGCAGAACATGACCTACGAGGCGCTGCTGGAGAACCGGCAAAAAATCGTTTGAGCCTGATCGATGCCTGAATAAAAAAACCCGCTATTGCGGGTTTTTGTTTAACAACCTTACTACGCAGTCTTTCCTTTGCAAACACCTTCCGGCCCGATCAACTTTTGCAGGACGGCGGGTGCAGTACAGGTCCAGACGCCGGTATCCTTGTCGCGGGCCAGGGTAATGGTCTGGCCCTTGATGCTTGTTGGACCGGCAACGATTTCGCAGCTCAGGCTGGCGCCATCGGCACTGGCTGTCGCGGCGAACTTGCAGTTGGCAGTCGGTTTATCCTGTGCTGCCAGGCCGACTTCCTCCGGTTTGCTGACCGTCTCGTTATCCATCAGCTTGGTCTCGATGCCGACTTTACCGGCCGACAGTTCAGCCAACGACACCCCGAACTTCGATTTGGCCATGTAATCCTGATAGACGGGGAACGCGACCGTTGCCAGGATGCCGATGATTGCCACGACAATCATCAATTCGATCAAGGTAAAACCGCCTTCTACTTCTTTGGAAACTTTCCTGAATGACATCGTAATTCTCCGGTGTGATTGAGCAGTCCGGAACGATAACCGTGGCTGCGAGCGCGCGATTGCGGTACCTCAGCCAAAAACAAAAACCCCACCGAAGCGGGGTTTCTGTATCAGTTAAGCGTTACTGATATCAGGTCGCGTCGCCGGTGCAGATGCCGGTTGCGCCGATGAACTTTTGCTTGACTTTGTCAGCTTTGCACGACCATGCACCGGAGCTAGAATCACGGGTCAGGGTGATCGTTTCGCCCTTCACGCCGGTTGGGCCGGCTTCGATAACGCAAGTCAGGCCGGCAGCGGTTGCGGAAGCTGCAGCAGTAAAGGTGCAGTTCGAAGTCTTGGTTGACGCCAGGCCGATTTCTTCCGGCTTGGTGATGTCCTTCCCGTCATTCAGAGCGGTGTCGATGCCGACTTTACCAGCCGAAACTTCTGCCAGAGCAGCGGTGAACTTCGACTTCGCGGTGTACGTCTGGTAGTTCGGGATTGCAACAGCAGCCAGGATGCCGATGATCGCAACAACGATCATCAGTTCGATCAGGGTGAAGCCGGCTTCTGCTTTTTTGACAATTTTCATCGATTTCATGGTGTTTCTCCGAGGGTAGGTATGTGAGGGTAAGTATTCGATATTGCTTCGTGCCACGTACTCCTTATTGCAAGCGCCGTGCCAGCTCGTTTACACCTGGAAACACCGGAGATCGGTAGTTAGTGCATAACAAAAGTGACGGTTTACGTCAGTTCCCACATTTGTACTGACAATTTTTGTCACCCACTGTCCAATTTCTGTATGGAAACGAATTATGCGCACAGGATTTGTCACCTGCAAAATTCGGACGCATAAAAAAAGGAGCCCGCAGGCTCCTTTTCTATAAAACAAGAACTGTCCGGTATTACAGCATGGCCTTCAGCAGGCGTGCCATTTCCGACGGGTTCTTGGTAGCTTTGATGCCGCACTCTTCCATGATGTCCAGCTTGGCTTGCGCGGTATCGGCGCCGCCCGAGATCAGCGCGCCGGCGTGGCCCATGCGCTTGCCCGGAGGAGCGGTGACACCGGCGATGAAGCCGACTACTGGCTTCTTCATGTTGTCCTTGACCCAATGCGCGGCATTGGCTTCGTCTGGACCGCCGATTTCGCCGATCATGATGACTGCATCGGTATCAGGATCTTCGTTGAACATGCGCATGATGTCGATGTGCTTCAGGCCGTTGATCGGGTCGCCGCCGATGCCGACTGCCGACGATTGACCGAGACCGAGTGCGGTCAGCTGGCCGACTGCTTCATAGGTCAGGGTGCCCGAGCGCGAAACGACGCCGATGCGGCCCTTGCGGTGGATGTGACCCGGCATGATGCCGATCTTGATTTCGTCCGGGGTGATCAGGCCTGGGCAGTTAGGACCCAGCAGCAAGGTCTTCGAGCCGGCTTTGGCCATGCGGTCCTTGAGGGCCATCATGTCGCGCACTGGAATGCCTTCGGTGATGCAGATGGCCAGGTCCAGGTCGGCTTCGACGGCTTCCCAGATGGCGGCAGCAGCGCCTGCTGGTGGAACATAGATCACCGACACGGTGGCGCCGGTGGCAGCTTTCGCTTCCGAGACGTTGGCGTAGATCGGGATGCCTTCGAAGTCTTCGCCGGCCTTCTTCGGGTTCACGCCTGCGACGAAGGCAGCCTTGCCGTTCGCGTAGTCGCGGCACATGCGGGTATGGAACTGACCGGTCTTGCCGGTGATACCCTGGGTGATGACTTTAGTATCTTTGTTGATCAGGATCGACATTTTTTATTCCTTGAATTAGGCGTTACCAGCTGCAGCGGCGACGACGGCCTTGGCTGCATCTTCCATCGTATCGGCAGCGATGATCGGCAGACCGGAGTCGGCCAGCATCTTCTTGCCCAGGTCTTCGTTGGTGCCCTTCATGCGCACGACCAGCGGCACTTGCAGCGAGACAGCCTTCGATGCGGTGATCACGCCTTCGGCGATGACGTCGCAACGCATGATGCCGCCGAAGATGTTGACCAGGATGGCTTTCAGGCCAGGGTTCTTCAGCATGATCTTGAATGCTTCGGTGACTTTCTCAGCCGTCGCACCGCCGCCCACGTCCAGGAAGTTGGCCGGCTCGCCGCCGAACAGCTTGATGGTGTCCATGGTGGCCATCGCCAGGCCGGCGCCGTTCACCAGGCAGCCGATGTTGCCGTCCAGCGAGATGTAAGCCAGGTCGAACTTCGATGCTTCGACTTCGGCTGGATCTTCTTCGTCGATGTCGCGGTACGCCATGATCTCTGGCTGGCGGAACAGGGCGTTGGCGTCGAAGTTGAACTTGGCGTCGAGGGCGATCACTTTGCCGTTGCCGGTCAGGATCAGCGGGTTGATTTCGGCCAGCGACGAATCGGTGTCCCAGTAAGCTTGGTAAAGGCCCTTGAGGTTCTGGCGCGCTTCGGGCAGCGATTCGGCAGGAATGCCGATCTTGGTCGAGATGTCGTCCGCTTCGGCGTCGGTCAGGCCGACGGCCGGGTCGATCGCGATCGAATGGATTTTTTCAGGGTTGCTGTGTGCAACTTCCTCGATGTCCATGCCGCCTTCCGACGAGGCCATCAGCACGACCTTCTGGGTCACGCGGTCGGTAACCAGCGAGACGTACAGTTCTTTCTTGATGTCGGCGCCTTCTTCGATCAGCAGGCGGCGCACTTTCTGGCCTTCAGGGCCGGTCTGGTGCGTGATGAGCTGCATGCCCATGATCTGTTCCGCGTATTCCTTGACCTGCTCGATCGACTTGGCCACCTTCACGCCGCCGCCTTTACCACGGCCGCCAGCATGGATCTGGGCCTTGACGACCCAGACCGGGCCGCCCAGCTCTTCCGCTGCCTTGACGGCCTCGTCGACCGACATGCACGGAATGCCGCGCGGAACCGTCACTCCGAACTTTCGGAGGATTTCTTTGCCCTGATACTCATGGATTTTCATGCTGGCTTCCCTTCTTCTGTTACTGATTTAGCTACGTTAATTGGAAAACTTCGACATCAATATCAACCCTGTACGGCCTTGATCACCCAGCGCGGGTAATACTTTGCCACAGCGGGGCCGTCGGCGCGCAGCGCGTGGCAGCGGTCGATTTCATACGGACGCACAGCGTCGCCATCGTTGGCGGCGTTGCGTATCTCGAATTCTTCATCGGCGAAGGCCTGGATTGCCGCGGTGGGCAAAACCTGCGCCAGTTCGGTCAGGTGGGTGCAGCCGAGCACGCCCGAGAGGCGGTCTTTCAGGTGCAGCCGGAAATGTTTCGCAAGCGAGAGGCCAACCAGTTTCTTGTACGCCGGCCCGATCGTGTCGCAATACCCCGGATACGGCACCGAGTCGGACGCGGCTTCGGCGTCGACGATCTCGAGGTCGCGGTTGATGGTAATGCGCAGGCTCAGGTCATGTACGGCCGTGCCCGCCGGACGGGTGCCGGATGCCAGCACGATGTCGCGCGCCTTGATGTCGCGAATACACGCGTCAAGATCCCACAGGCCATCGTCGCGCGCGTACGCTTCGACGGTAATGGCGCGTGTGTGCCGCAGGGAGCGCGGGGCGGGAGGTGACAGAGGCATAAAAAAAACGGGTGCCGGTGAAGGCGGCAATCAATGGGGCAGCCGGTGTGCTGATGCACGTTGCCGCAGCTTCTGCGGCAACAACCGCTCATGCGGCGCTGCTTAAACCGTGAAAGTTTAGCACACGCGGGGCACGGTTGCACTGCAACATGGAAGATGCCGGAAATGCATGGCGCTATGGTGGAGAGAACATCAGCTTGCCTGCTCTGCTGTTAAAAAGCTGACCATGCCCGGGCCAGGGCTACTTATCGACGTTGAGGCCATAGCTTCCTACGCTGCAGCTTAGTATCGATCGCAATGGGCAGGCACTACCAATAAATCCAGCCTGAAACGACAAGCCCGCCAGGCGGCGGGTTTGTCATGAATCTGGGTGGCCCCACCAAGCGAGGCCAAAAACTGACCTAGGGTCATCACCAGTATGACGGCTGGGAGAGGAGGTAGCCTAGGGCTGCATGCACAGTATACCGTTGTGAATCTGGAATCGGCTCAATTATGATGAAGGGACTATCAACCCACGCCGTCCTTAACGAAGCAAACCAGGCCTTCGCCGTCGAGACAAATGCCCCCGTCGCTTTCGAAGGATACGGGCCATATGTTGGTACCAGCTTCGGGTTCGCTTCCGTGCCAGATGAGTCCGTGGAAGGAAACGTCCATTGACGTGCCTCGTTCGTCCTCCCAGCGGCCGCGGATTTCGTCGGTCATGCTATCCGGGCCATCGATCTGGAGCACATAGTCGCCACTGCGCCGGACGTCGAGCACCAGCGTTTTTTCTGCCGTAGCAAGCCGGTAGACACCGACAGGCTCGGGAGCTTGCCGGGTGCAGGCGGCGAGTACCAGCATCACTACGAAGGCAGGGATTGTTCTCATAATGGCAACTTTTCAAACGCAAAGCGCCAGCGTGCAGCGTCATCCGGGTTGAGGAATATGCGGATGCATATCGCCGGATGGCGCTCCGTGCTGGCGCCTGAGAATCAGTAAAGGTTGATACCGCATTGCCGGGCGCAGGGCTGAGTACACCCTGCGGGCAACCGTTAAAACGCGTCGTCCTCGTCGGGCGCACCCTTCAAGGCAGTGCGCACGGCGCTGCTGGAAAAGCCGCGCGCCATCAGGAAGCGCATCTGCTTGCTGCGTTCGGCCGCGTCTTGCGCGACGGTGCCGAACTTGCGCTGCCAGACTTCGACGGCACGCGCGGTTTCGCTGTCGGCCAGGCCGGACTTGAGTTCGGCCAGCGCCTCGCCGTTGACGCCGTGGCTTTGCAGCTCGGCCATCACACGGCTGTTGCCGTAGCGGGCCGCTTTTCGGTGAATCAGCGATTCAGCAAAACGCTCCTGCGACAGCCAGTTGTTCTTTTCCAGAAAATCGAGAAGGGCATCGATGTCGTCGCCCTCCTCGGCATGGCGCGCCAGCTTGCGCTTGAGCTCGATCCGGCTGTGCTCCCTCATCGAGAGGAAGCGCAGGGCCCGGGCCTTTAGACTCAATACTGGTGCGCGCATGGTGGCGGGAGGAACCGGATGGAGCTGACGCGGGTCAGCCCCAGCCAATTACTCCGACACGGCCTTCAGCTTCGGTGCCTTGTCGTCGCCGGCTGCTGCATCGGCGGCGACTGGCGGCAGTTCGCGCACACCGAGGGTCGCACGGACCTTGTTCTCGATTTCGCGCGCCAGGGCTGGGCGGTCCTTCAGGAACAGGCGGGCGTTGTCCTTGCCCTGGCCGATACGTTCGCCGTTGTAGCTGTACCAGGAACCGGACTTCTCCACGATCTTGTTGTCGGCGCCCAGATCGAGGATTTCGCCTTCGCGGGAAGTGCCTTCTCCATACAGGATGTCGAAGTGCGCTTCGCGGAACGGCGGCGCGATCTTGTTCTTGACGACCTTGACCTTGGTTTCGTTACCGATCACCTCGTCACCCGACTTGATCGAACCGGTACGGCGGATGTCCATGCGCACGGAGGCGTAGAACTTCAGCGCGTTACCGCCGGTGGTCGTTTCCGGGCTGCCGAACATGACGCCGATCTTCATACGGATCTGGTTGATGAAGATGACCAGGGTGTTCGTACGGTTGATCGAGGCGGTCAGCTTGCGCAGTGCCTGCGACATCAGACGCGCCTGCAAGCCTGGCAGCGAGTCGCCCATGTCGCCTTCGATCTCGGCGCGCGGGGTCAGTGCCGCCACCGAGTCGATGACCACCAGGTCGACCGAACCCGAGCGCACCAATGCGTCGGTGATTTCGAGTGCCTGTTCGCCGGTGTCCGGCTGCGAGATCAGCAGTTCGTCGAGCTTGATACCCAGCTTTTGCGCGTAACCGACGTCGAGCGCGTGCTCGGCGTCGATGAAGGCGCAGGTGCCGCCGATCTTTTGCATTTGTGCGATGGTCTGCAGCGTCAGCGTGGTTTTACCCGACGATTCCGGACCGTAGATTTCCACGATACGGCCGCGCGGCAAGCCGCCGACGCCGAGCGCGATGTCCAGGCCCAGCGAGCCGGTCGACACGGTTTGCACCTCTTCCACAGGGGTGTTCGCATCCATGCGCATGACCGAGCCCTTGCCGAACTGCTTTTCGATCTGCGCGAGGGCGGCGGCCAGTGCCTTGCCTTTTTCAGAGGCGTTTGCTGCTACTTTTTTGTCGTCCATAATTTTCTCTCAGTCTTGGAGGTACCAAGGTGTGGGCACCCTCACGCTTTACAAGGGTACTACTGTATATAAATCCAGTATTTTTGGCAAGCGCGGTTTTGCTCAACTGTTGAAGAAGACTCGCTTTGTTGCGCCAAATCAAACACAATAAGGTTAGCCGGGAGGTCTAATCGATAACAGGGTGATCTTATGCGAATTTTGCTTGCTGAAGATGATAGCGTACTCGCCGACGGGTTGACGCGCTCCTTGCGTCAGTCCGGTTATGCGATTGATGACGTGCGCAACGGCGCCGACGCCGACACGGCCCTGTCGACCCAGGAATTCGACCTGCTGATCCTCGACCTGGGGCTGCCGAAGATGTCGGGACTGGAAGTGCTGCGCCGCCTGCGCGCGCGCGCTTCGCTGCTGCCGGTATTGATCCTCACCGCGGCCGATTCGGTCGAGCAGCGTGTCGAAGGGCTCGACCTGGGCGCCGACGACTACATGGCCAAGCCGTTTGCCCTGTCCGAACTCGAGGCGCGCGTGCGTGCGCTGACCCGGCGCGGCGCCGGCGGCGGGCCGACCGTGATCCGCCACGGCCCGCTGGTCTACGACCAGGTCGGGCGCAGCGCCTACATCAACGACCAGATGCTCGACCTGTCGGCGCGCGAGCTGGGTTTATTGGAAATCCTGCTGGCCCGCACCGGGCGCCTAGTGTCGAAAGAGCAGCTGGTCGACCACCTGTGCGAATGGGGCGAAGAGGTGTCCAACAACGCCATCGAGGTCTACGTGCACCGGCTGCGCAAGAAGATCGAAGTCGGCGGGGTGCGCATCGCCACCGTGCGCGGCCTGGGCTATTGCCTGGAAAAATATTCCGACGCCGCGCGCGCCGGCGCCGAACAGGCGCTCGATTCGAAGTGAGGAAGCGCGCGTGGAAGCACAGGCTGTCCGCGCCCGAGGCCGGGCTGCCCGAGCCGCTCTACGTGCCGCCGAATCCCGAACCCGAGGAAAACATCCAGCATTCGCTGTTCGGCGAAATCCTCGACTGGATGCTGGCGCCGCTGCTGCTGCTGTGGCCGATGAGCATCGCGATTACTTACCTGGTCGCGAAATCGATCGCCAATCAACCATTCGACCATGCGCTCGAAGACCGCGTCACGGTGTTGGCCCAGCAGGTGCGCGAAGAGAACGGCATCATTACCACCCGCCTGCCGGGCAGCGCGCGCGACATCCTGCGCGCTGACGACATCGACAGCGTGTATTTCCAGGTGGTCGATGCCGCCGGGCGCCACGTCGACGGCGACCGCGAACTGCCGCGCCCGCGTGACGACGAGGCCGACAAGGATGGCGCCGTCCATTTTCGAAGCGCCGCCCTGCACGGCAACCTGCTGCGCGTAGCTTACCTGTACATCAACCTCGACCCGCTGGCGCCACCCGACAGCAACTCTCCCGCCTTCCCGCGCAAGGCGCTGGTGCAGGTGGCGGAAACGCTCGACAAGCGCGCCCTACTGGCCAACGAGATCATCAAGGGCGTGATCCTGCCCCAGTTCATCATCCTGCCGATCATCCTGGCGCTGGTCTGGTTCGCCCTCTCGCGCGGCTTGTCGCCACTGGCCGAACTCCAGGAGCGCATACGCGCCCGTTCCTCGGACGACCTTTCTCCCATCGATTCGCGCCAGGTGCCGGAGGAAATTTCGCCCCTGGTCGGCTCCTTGAACGACATGCTGGGCAGACTGTCCCAGACCATCGACATGCAAAAGCGCTTCATTGCCGACGCCGCGCACCAGATGAAAACGCCGCTGGCCGGCATGCGCATGCAGTCCGAACTCGCCCTGCGCCAGCTCGATCCGGACGAGATCCACCGTTCGCTCGAACAACTGGCGAAGAGTTCGGAATCGGCGACCCGGCTGGTGAACCAGCTGCTGGCCCTGGCGCGCGCGGAAAACCAGCCGCATGCCGGCCTCGCCTTCGAGGAAATCGACCTGGCCGCGCTGGCCCGCGGCGTGGTGCAGGACTGGGTGCAAGCCTCGTTCGCCCATCGCATCGACCTCGGCTACGAGGCCCAGGACGAAGACGTCAATATCGCCGGCAACGCCCTGATGCTGCGCGAACTGCTGTCGAACCTGATCGACAATGCGCTGCGCTACACGCCGCCGGGCGGCAGCGTCACGGTGCGCGTGCGCCGCGACGGCGACGCCGCCCTGCTCGAAGTCGAAGACACCGGCCCCGGCATCGCCCCGCACGAGCGTGCCCACGTGTTCGAACGCTTTTACCGCATCCTCGGCTCGAACACGCCAGGGAGCGGCCTGGGGCTGGCGATCGTGCGCGAGATCGCCGGGCAGCACGGCGCCGAGGTCGACATCTTCAATAATCCGCGCACCCAATCGGCCAAATTCCCGGGCAGCCTGTTCCGGCTGACCTTCCCGCCACCCGTCAACGATGCCATCGATGCCACCTGAGCCAATGCAATCTCCAGCGCCTTCGCCCGAACCGGAGCTGGAACAGCAGCGCCGCCTGGTCGCCGCCCGCGCCGCGCACTGGCGCCGCACCCGGCGCCTGACCTTCGTGCTGCTGGCCTTGTGGCTGATCACCGGCTTTTGCACCGTGTATTTTGCGCGCGAACTGGCGCAGGTGTCCGTGTTCGGCTGGCCGCTATCCTTCTACATGGCGGCGCAGGGCGCGGCGCTGGTCTGCCTGGCGATCATCGGATTCTATGCCTGGCGCATGCGCCGTTTCGACCGCCTGTATGCGCGTGCGCTGGAAGGCAATGCGCAGGTGGGCGGATGAGTACCAATAAACGCTATTTCCGGCGCCTGTCCGGCTACTACGCCTGGTTCTGCGTCTGCTTCGCCGGCTTCCTGCTGGCCCTGACGATCCTCGAAAACGAGGGCATGCCACGCCTGTGGATCGGGCACCTGTTCATGTTCGCCACCATCGTGCTGTACGCCACCATCGGCGTGGTCAGCCGCACCTCGAACGTGACCGAATACTATGTCGCCGGACGGCGCGTACCGGCCCTGTTCAACGGCATGGCCACCGCCGCCGACTGGATCTCGGCGGCCAGCTTCATCAGCCTGGCCGGCGGCTTGTATCTGTCCGGCTTCGACGCCCTCGCCTACATCATGGGCTGGACCGGCGGCTATTGCCTGGTCGCCTTGCTGATCGCGCCTTACCTGCGCAAGTTCGCCCAGTACACGATTCCGGATTACCTCGCGGTGCGCTATGGCGGCGGCGCGGGTGGGCGCGGCGGGCCGGTGCGCGCGCTGGCGGTCGGCGCCACCATCATCGTCTCCTTCGTCTACGTGGTGGCGCAAATCTACGCGGTCGGCCTGATCGCCTCGCGCTTCACGGGCGTCGATTTCTCGGTCGGGATTTTCCTCGGGCTGGCCAGCATCCTGGTCTGCTCGTTCCTGGGCGGCATGCGCGGCATCACCTGGACGCAGGTGGCGCAGTACATCATCATCCTGGTTGCCTTCTTGATTCCGACCATGTGGCTGTCGGCCAAGCACGCCGACAATCCGGTGCCGCAGGTGGCCTACGGTTCGGTGCTGCCGAAACTGGCCCAGCGCGAAGCGCAGCTGGCGGCGGACCCGCGCGAGCGCGAGGTGCGCGCCACCTTCCAGCGCCAGGCGGACAGCTATGGCGCCCGTCTGGCCGGCCTGCCGGCATCCTGGGAACAGGGCAAGCTGGAAGCCCAGCGCCGCCTCGATACGGCGCGCCTGCGCAACGTCTCGCTGGCCGACGTGCGCAGCGCCGAACGCGCGCTCGCCGCCTACCCGAAGACCGCGGACGATGCCGAAACCCTGTGGCGCGAGCAGCGCACGCGCCTGCTGGCACGCGCCCAGCCGCCCCAGCCGCACGCCACGCCCTTCCCGGGCGCGACCGAGGCGGAATCGAATGCGCGCCGCAACAATTTTCTGGCGCTGGTGTTTTGCCTGATGTTCGGCACCGCCGCCCTGCCCCATATCCTGATGCGTTCCTACACCACGCCCTCGGTGGCGGACACCCGCGTCTCGGTGTTCTGGACCCTGTTCTTCATCCTGCTGATTTACCTGAGCATTCCGGCGCTGGCCGTGCTCGCCAAATACGACATCTACACGAGCCTGGTCGGCAGCGATTTCAGTGCGCTGCCGACCTGGATTTCGTACTGGGGCAATATCGACAAGGTCAATCCCCTGATCCAGGTGGTCGACATCAATGGCGACGGCGTGGTGCAGCTGGCGGAAATCGCGATCGACGGCGACGTGCTGGTACTGGCCACGCCGGAAATCGGCGGCCTGCCCTACGTCATTTCCGGCCTGGTCGCGGCCGGCGGCCTGGCAGCGGCGCTGTCCACCGCCGACGGCTTGCTGCTGGCGATCTCGAATGCGCTCTCGCACGACGTGTATTACAAGATCGTCGACCCGGGCGCCTCGACCCAGAAGCGGGTGACGATCTCGAAGCTGCTGCTGCTGGCGGTCGCCTTTATCGCCGCCTATGCCGCCTCGCAAAAGCCGGCCGACATCCTCTCTCTGGTCGGCGCCGCCTTTTCGCTGGCGGCCTCGGCCTTGTTCCCGCCGCTGGTGCTGGGCGTGTTCTGGAAACGGGCAAACCACGCCGGCGCCATCGCCGGCATGCTGGCCGGCTTTTTCGTCTGCCTGTATTACATGGTCCGCGTGCACCCGATGCTGGGCGGGCAGATCGATGCCGCCTGGTTCGACATCGCGCCGATGTCGGCCGGTATCTTCGGGGTCCCGGCAGGCCTGCTGGCGGTGGTCGTCGCCAGCCTGATGACGGCGCCGCCGGCGCGTGGCAGCGATGGTTTAGTGGACTATATCCGCGCGCCGGAGTAGAAAAAAAGTGGCCTTATCTCCCTCGCATGGCCGCGCCCGGATGCCAGTGTTATTCTGGTTTTCCGATTTTGTAGGGTGGGCTTCGCCCACGCGGTGATACGCGACGGCGAGATCATCGAGCACGAGAGCGGAGCCAGTACGTATCGCCGCGTGGGCGGAGCCCACCCTACGTAAAGCCCATACGCGAAGGAGATCCTATGTCATCCGGCAAAATCCTCGTTGCACAAGGAGGCGGCCCGACCGCCGTCATCAACCAGTCGCTGGTCGGGGTGGCGCTGGAGGCGCGCCGCTTCCGCAATGTCACGCGCATCTACGGCGCCCTGCACGGCGTGCGCGGCATCGTCAACGAAAACTTCCTCGACCTGACCCAGGAAACCAGCCACAACCTCGAACTGGTGGCGGCCACGCCCTCGTCGGCCCTCGGTTCGACCCGCGACAAGCCGGACGCGGCCTACTGCACGCACATCCTCGACGTTTTACGCGCCCACGAGATCGAACATTTCTTTTATATCGGCGGCAACGACTCGGCCGACACGGTGCGCATCGTCAGCGAGCAGGCGCGCGCCGCCGGCTATCCGCTGCGCTCGATCCACATCCCGAAAACCATCGACAACGACCTGGTCGGCAACGACCACACGCCCGGCTTTCCATCGGCAGCGCGCTTCGTCGCCCAGGCCTTTGCCGGCGCCAATCTCGACAATGCGGCGCTGCCCGGCGTGTACGTGGGCGTGGTGATGGGCCGCCACGCCGGCTTTCTCACGGCGGCCTCCGCGCTGTGCAAGAAGTTCCCCGATGACGGCCCGCACCTGATCTACCTGCCCGAACGCGTGTTCGACCTGGAACGTTTTCTTGCCGACGTGAAGACGACCTACGCACGCCATGGCCGCTGCGTGATCGCCGTCTCCGAAGGCGTGCACGACGCGGCCGGCGAGCCGATCGTCACCCTGCTGGCGAAGGAAGTCGAAAAGGATGCCCACGGCAACGTGCAACTCTCCGGCACCGGCGCCCTGGCCGACCTGTTGTGCGAGGAAATCAAGGACAAGCTCGGCATCAAGCGCGTGCGTGGCGACACCTTCGGCTACCTGCAGCGCTCGTTCATCGGCTGCGTGTCCGACGTCGATGGCCGCGAGGCGCGCGAAGTGGGAGAGAAGGCGGTGCAGTTCGCCATGTGGGGCGATGCCGACGGCTCGGTGGCGATCCGCCGCACCGGTAGTTATGCGGTCGACTACGTGTTGCAGCCGCTCGACCAAGTAGCCGGCAAGACGCGCACCATGGAAGACGAATTCATCAGCGAGAGCGGCACCGACGTCACCGACGCCTTCCGCCGCTACCTGCGCCCGCTGCTGGGTTCAATCATGCCGGAGGCATTCCGGCTGCGCGGCGCGCAGGTCGCCAAGATGCTGCAACCGGATCGGGCGTGACATTTCGATAGTTTTACACGCAGCAGCGCCTGCTATGCTGTGCGGGCCGCTGCCTTGGCATTCCGATAACAATATCCTGAACGAGACAATATGGCCTTAAGCATTCCCGTGCGTCCCATGTGCCGGCTCGGCAGCGCGCTGGCGCTGTTGCTGGTTGCCGCTGCGCCGCTGCACGCCGCCCCCGCGTCGGCCGCCGTGCTCACGCCGCCGCCGATCGAGCGTTTCTTCATCAATTCGCAAATGGCCGACGCCAGCCTGTCTCCGGACGCACGCTACCTGGCCGCCATTTCCGGCGCCTCGGGCAGGCGCGATTATCTGATCGTGATCGACCTGCACAAGAGGACGGCGCAGACGGTCGCCGGCTACCAGGACGCCGACATTCGCCGCTTCGAATGGGTCAACAATGGCCGTCTCCTGTTCGACCTGACCGACCACCAGCTTGCGCCGGGCGGCCAGGTAATGGCGGCCGGGCTGTACGCGGTCGACCGCGACGGCGGCAACCTGCGCCAGCTCGCCGGACGCCGCGGCGAGCCTCCGATGTCGATCGGCACGAACATCACACGCAAGATCCTGCCCTGGCATACCTTCATGCTCGACCAGCGCGGCGCCCAGAATTCCGACCACGTGTACGTCGAAAGCGTCGAGTTCCTGGAAGACGGCGAGGTACGCAACGTCAACCTGCTGCGCCTGGACACCACAACCGGCACCTACCAGACGGTGCCGCGCCCGGGCAGGGTCGAGGACTGGATGCTCGACCACAAGGGCGAGCCGCGCCTGGCCCTGTCGAGCGAAAAAGGCATCACGACCATGCATTACCTCGATCCCGCGAATGGCCAATGGCGCGTGCTGAGCAGTTTCAATTCCTACCAGGGCGGCAAGGACGCCTTTGCGCCGCTCGGCTTCGGCAGCGACGGCACCCTGTATGCGACCGCCTACGGCAAGAGCGACACCACGGCGCTGGTCACCATCGATCTCGCCACCGGCAAGCCGAATCCGGAGCCGCTGGTCGTCACCCCGGGCTACGACTTCACGGGCATCCTGGTGCGCAGCGGCGAAAAGGTGCTGGGCGTACAGGTGCGCACCGATGCCGACAGCATCGCCTGGTTCAATCCCGCCATGGCCGAGGCCCAGAAAAAACTCGATGCCGCCTTGCCCGGCACGGTCAACCTGATGTCTTTCCCGGCGCAGAACCAGTCCGAGTGGGCACTGGTGAAGTCGTTCTCGGACGTGCGGCCGCTGTCCTACGTGCTCTATAACCTGCGCACCGGCGCGCTCGACCCGGTCGGCGAAGCCTATCCGGGCATCGCTCCGCAACGCATGAGCCAACAGGATCCGGTGCGCTACAAGGCGCGCGACGGCATGGAGATTCCCGCCCTGCTGACCCTCCCGCGCGGCGGCGCCAAGAATGCGCCGCTGGTGGTGCTGGTGCACGGCGGCCCGCACGTGCGCGGCAATCACTGGGGCTGGAAACCGGAAACGCAATTCCTGGCCTCGCGCGGCTACGCGGTGCTGGAACCCGATTTCCGCGGCAGCACCGGTTACGGCGACAAGCATTTCCGCGCCGGCTGGAAGCAATGGGGCCTGGCGATGCAGAACGACCTTGCCGACGGCGCGCGCTGGGCGGTCGCCCAGGGATATGCCGACCCCAAGCGCATCTGCATTGCCGGCGCCAGCTACGGCGGCTATGCCGTGCTGATGGGCCTGGTGAACGACCCCGACCTGTACAAGTGCGGCGTCAGCTGGGCGGGCGTCACCGACATCAACCTGCTCTACGACGGGCACTGGAGCTTCACCTCCGATCTGTCGGCACAATGGAAACAGTACGGCATGCCCGACCTGATTGGTGACAAGGTCAAGGATGCGGCCCAGTTGAAGGCCACCTCCCCGCTCGCGCAGGCGGCGCGCATCAAGGCGCCCCTGCTGCTCGCCTACGGCGGCGTCGACCAGCGTGTGCCGATGTACCACGGCCGTAAATTCCTGGACGCCGTCAAGCCGCACAACAAGCAGGTGGAGTGGATCGAGTACCCAGACGAAGGCCATGGCTGGCGCCTGCCGCAGAACCGCGTCGACTTCTGGGGACGGGTCGAGAAGTTCCTGGACAAGAACATCGGGCCTGCGGCAGCAAATTAATACGAAGTTCGTAGGATGGGCTCTCGAGCCCACGCGGTCTGACCCATGCATGTCGAAACATGGCGCGTCAGCCCATGGTGCAGGTGTAGGGTGAGCAGTTCAAACGTTGCGGCATGCACCGGTACGACCGCGTGGGCTCGAGAGCCCACCCTACGAAAAACACAAGGCGCTCCTCGGAGCGCCTTTTTTATTCAGCCCGGTGCGCTTACAGCACCACAGTCTGCGCCTGCCCCTCTTCACGCGCGCGGATCTCGCCGATACGGTACACGGTCTCGCCCGCCGCCTGCAGCTGGGCCATGGCCGCGTCCGCGTTGTCGGCGGAGACGATCACGGTCATGCCGATGCCGCAATTGAACACGCGGTGCATTTCCGCATCCGCCACGCCGCCGTGCTGCTGCAGCCACTGGAACAGCGGCGGCATCGTCCACGATGAACCGTCGAGCACGGCCGTCAGGTGGTCCTGCAGCACGCGCGGGATGTTTTCAACCAGGCCGCCGCCGGTGATGTGAACCAGGCCCTTGACTTCCATCGATGCCATCAGCGCCAGCAGCGGTTTCACGTAGAGGCGCGTCGGCGCCATCAGCACGTCGGCCAGCTTGCGCCCGTGGAAATCGGCTTCCAGGTCGGGTTTCGCCACCTCGATGATCTTGCGCACCAGCGAATAGCCGTTGGAGTGAATGCCCGACGAGGCCAGGCCCAGCACCACGTCGCCCGGGACGATCTTGCTGCCGTCGATGATCTGCGATTTTTCGACCGCGCCGACGGCGAAGCCGGCCAGGTCGTATTCGCCGTCCGGATACATGCCCGGCATCTCGGCGGTTTCGCCGCCCAGCAACGCGCAGCCCGACTGTTCGCAGCCTTCGGCGATGCCCTTGACCACCGCGGTCGCGGTCGCCACGTCGAGCTTGCCGCAGGCAAAATAGTCGAGGAAGAACAGCGGTTCCGCGCCCTGCACCAGGATGTCGTTCACGCTCATGGCGACCAGGTCGATGCCGACCGTGTCGTGGCGGTTCAACTCGAATGCGAGTTTCAGCTTGGTGCCGACGCCGTCGGTACCCGAGACCAGCACCGGTTCCTTGAACTTCTTGCTGATCTCGAACAGCCCGCCGAAACCGCCGATGCCGCCGAGTACGCCTTCCCGCATGGTGCGCTTGGCTAACGGTTTGATTGCTTCGACCAGGGCGTCGCCGGCGTCGATGTCGACACCCGCGTCGCGGTAGGAGAGAGAAACATTAGATGGTTGGCTCATGGTATTTGGCAGCGGAGGCGGTAAAATAGAAGGCGAAAACTAGATTCGTGCACTGATTCCAGTCAATCCGCTATTCTAACAAAACGCCCCGGCCCATTTGCCAAACCGAGATAACAACAAAAACATGCCCTCATCCCGCCATCTGGAGCACACACCGCCGAGCCTTGCGCCGGCGCTCCCGAAGGCACCCGCGCCTGACCTCATTGCCTCCTCATTTGGCGTTCGCCATCCATGCGTTTCCATTGTCAGCCCGGCAGCTTCTATAATGCCGCATGCGTATGACACTTCCAGGATGACCCGATCGCCATGAAACAGCTGGTGCTCGATTTAGGCGCCGAGCCGGCGCACAGCCTCGATACCTTCCAGGTCGGGGAAAATGCCGAACTGGCGCACCTGATGCACCAGTTCGCGCAGCGTGCATCGCGCGAGCATTTCGCCTACCTGTGGGGCGATACCGGCGCCGGCAAGACCCACCTGCTGCAGGCGCTGGCCGCCACGCCGCACTCGCGCTACATCGCTGCCGACGCATCCGCCGCCGACTTCGTGTTTTCCCCGGAAACGACCTTGTACCTGCTCGACGACTGCGACCGCCTGTCGGCCACGGCGCAAATCGACGCGTTCGCCCTGTTCAACCAGATCCGCGAGCATGGCGCCTACATGGTCTCCACCGGCCCGGTGCCGCCGGCCGTGCTGCCGGTGCGCGAAGATCTGCGCACGCGCATGGGCTGGGGATTGATCTACCTGATCCACGGTTTGTCGGACGACCAGAAGATCGCGGCGCTGACCCAGGCTGCCGAAGCGCGCGGCCTGACCCTGTCGGCCAGCGTGTTACCCTATTTGCTGTCCCATTTCAAGCGCGACATGCGTTCGCTGGCGACCATGCTCGATGCGCTCGACCAGTATTCGCTCGAGACCCAGCGCCCGGTTACGCTGCCCTTGCTGCGCGACTTGCTGCTGTCAAATCCAACCGACGCCGCGCAGTCGGAATTCACGCTGCCGGAAAAGAAACAATGACCAAGCTTGCCCTGTTTGACCTCGACCACACGCTGCTGCCGATCGACTCGGATTACGAGTGGGGCCAGTTCCTGGTGCGCATCGGCGCGGTCGACGCCGCCGCCTATGCGCGCCGCAACGACGCGTTTTTTGCCCAGTACCAGGCTGGCGTGCTCGACCCGGTCGAATACCTGGAATTCGCGCTTGGCACGCTGGCGCGTTTCCCAAAACCTGAACTCGAGGCGATGCATGCGCAGTACATGCGCGAGGTGATCGAACCGGCGGTCCGCCCGCAAGCGCTGGCCCTGGTGCGGCGCCACCTCGATGCGGGCGACCTGGTAGCCATCATCACCGCCACCAACCATTACATTACGGCGCCGATCGCACGCGTGTTCGGCGTCGAACACCATATCGCGGCCATGCCGGAAACGGATGCCGACGGCAAGCCGACCGGGAAACTGGCCGGTACGCCGACCTCGGGACCGGGCAAGGTCAATCACATGCACGCCTGGCTGGAACGCCTCGGCCGCCCTTTCGACAGTTTCGAGAGCAGCCATTTCTACAGCGATTCGCACAACGACATTCCGCTGCTCTCGATCGTTTCGCACCCGGTCGCGACCAACCCGAGCGCCGCGCTCGCCAGCCACGCTCAAGCCCAAGGCTGGCCTTTACTCCATCTCTTCAATGATTAAAAAATTCATTCGTAAAATCCTTGGCGTGAAAGACGAGCGCGATCCTACCCAGCCGCACACCCTCGGCCCGGACGAACACGGCATCGATTTGAAACTGGTGTCGCCGAACGCGATCCGCCTGACGCAAACCCTGCAGGAAGCCGGTTATCAAGCCTTTGTGGTGGGCGGCGCCGTGCGCGACCTACTGCTCGGCGTGAAGCCGAAAGACTTCGATATCGCTACCGACGCCACGCCCGAACAGGTGAAAAAGCTGTTCCGGCGCGCCTTTATCATCGGCCGCCGCTTCCAGATCGTGCACGTGATGTTCGGCCAGGAGCTGCTGGAAGTGACCACCTTCCGCGGCAACGGCAGCAACAACGCCCCCAAGGACGAACACGGTCGCGTCCTGCGCGACAACAACTTCGGACCGCAGCACGAAGACGCCGCCCGCCGCGACTTCACCATCAACGCGATGTACTACGATCCGGCTACGCAAACCGTGCTGGACTACCACGGCGGCATCGCCGACATCCGCGAAAAGACGCTGCGCATCATCGGCGTGCCGGAAGCGCGTTACCGCGAAGACCCGGTGCGCATGCTGCGCGTGGTGCGCTTCGCGGCCAAGCTCGGTTTCACGATCGAGCCGACCACGCGCGCGCCGATCCCCGTGATGGCGCCGCTGATCGACAACGTGCCGGCCGCGCGCGTGTTCGACGAGATGCTGAAATTGCTGCTCTCGGGCCACGCGCTGGCTTGCCTGAAAGAGCTGCGTTCGGCCGGCCTGCATCACGGCTTGCTGCCGCTGCTCGACGTGGTGCTGGAACAGCCGATCGGCATGAAGTTCGTCACCCTGGCGCTAGAATCCACGGACTCGCGCGTAAAGGCCGGCAAGGGGGTGTCGCCGGGCTTCCTGTTCGCCTCGCTGTTGTGGCACCAGGTGCTGGAAAAGTGGACCGCCTACCGCGCCGCCGGCGAAGCGCCGATCCCAGCCCTGCACCTGGCCGCCGATGCCGTGCTCGACACGCAAACCGACAACCTGGCCCTGCAGCGCCGCATCGCCACCGACATGCGCGACATCTGGGCCATGCAGCCGCGCTTCGAACGCCGCAGCGGCAAAGCCCCTTACAAGCTGCTGGAGAACCCGCGCTTCCGCGCCGGCTACGATTTCCTGCTGCTGCGCTGCGAATCGGGCGAACTCGACATGGAGCTGGGCGAATGGTGGACCGCCTTCTACGAAGCCGAAGCGGGCGAGCGCGAACGCCTGGTGACCCAGGCCAACCGCCCGGCGCCGGTCGCCGGCGAAAAGAAGAAGCGTGCGCCACGGCGCGGACCGCGCCACCGTAGTGCCGAAGGTACCGATGCGGGTGCCGATGGAGATGCGGGATCGAACGCGCGCCTGGACGCAAGTTCGAGCGCGGGTTCGATCGCGAATTCGACCGATCCAGGACCGTCCGTGAGCAACATCCGCGAATGATCGCTGTCATCGGCATCGGCGCCAACCTGGGCGATGCGCGGGCGAATGTGCTCGACGCCCTCGCCCGCCTGGATGCGCAGCCCGGCTGCCGGCTGGTTGCCGGTTCAAGCCTGTGGCGCACGGCGCCGATCGACTCGTCGGGCGACGACTACATCAACGCGGTGGCCCTGCTCGACACCGAACTCGACGCCCACGCGCTATTGGCCATGCTGCAAGCCATCGAGACGGCCCACGGCCGCGAGCGCCCCTACCGCAACGCCCCGCGCACGCTCGACCTCGATCTGCTGCTGTATGGCGACGAGGTCATCCATACCCCGGCCCTGAGCGTGCCGCATCCGCGCATGCACGAGCGCGCCTTCGTGCTGGCGCCGCTGCTGGAAGTGGCCCCAAGCGCGGTCATTCCCGGACAGGGACATGCGGCCGATTATTTGCCGGCGGTGGCGGACCAGGCCATCGTCCGCCTCGACAGATAAACCCCATGCAAATTCCCGTTTTCTTCCAGACCGCCGGCTTGCTGGTGCTGTCGAACATCTTCATGACCTTTGCCTGGTACGGGCATTTGAAAAGCCTGAACAACCGGGCCTGGTACATCGCCGCGCTGATCAGCTGGGGCATCGCCCTGTTCGAATACCTGCTGCAGGTGCCGGCCAACCGCATCGGCGCCACCCAGTACAGCCTGGCGCAACTGAAGATCATGCAGGAAGCGATCACCTTGAGCGTGTTCGTACCGTTCGCCATGTTCTATATGGACCAGCCGTTCAAGCTCGATTACGTCTGGGCGGCGCTGTGCCTGGTCGGCGCGGTCTATTTTATTTTCCGCAGTTAAAAACGGGCCGCTTCGGCAGGTTTTTGTGCGCCGGATTACACTACGCCGTCGCATAGTTTGTTTTCAAAAGGATCACCATGAGCGCTTATTTGCAGGGCAAGGAAATGACGGGCGGCGACGCGCCGGCACCGGTTAAAACCACGCCCAAGGCGATCACCATTCCGACGCTGCAGGCGATGCGTGCGGCCGGCACCAAGATCGCCATGCTGACCTGCTACGACGCCAGTTTCGCCTCGCTGATGGACCGCGCCGGCGTCGACATGCTGCTGGTGGGCGATTCGCTCGGCATGGTCTGCGCCGGCCATTCCTCGACGCTGCCGGTGACGCTCGCCGACATGGTCTACCACACTGCCTCGGTCGCGCGCGGCAACAAGAACGCGCTGCTGGTGGCCGACCTGCCCTTCGGCAGCTATGCCACCAGGGAGACCGCCTTCGAAAGCTCGGCCGCGCTGATGCGCGCCGGCGCCCAGATGGTCAAGATCGAAGGCGGCGCCTGGCTGGCCGAGACCGTTTCCTTCCTGTCCGAGCGCGGCATTCCCGTCTGCGCCCACATCGGCCTGACCCCGCAATTCGTCCACCAGCTGGGCGGTTTCAAGGTGCAAGGTAAAACGGATGAAGGCGCCGAACGCCTGAAAAACGATGCGCTGGCCCTGCAAGCGGCGGGCGCGGCGATCGTGCTGCTGGAAGCGGTGCCGGCGGCGCTGGGCAAGGCAACCACCGAACTGCTGCAGGTGCCGACCATCGGCATCGGCGCCGGTCCCGACTGCTCCGGCCAGGTGCTCGTCATGCACGACATGCTGGGCGTCTTCCCGGGCCACAAGGCGCGCTTCGTGAAGAACTTCATGGAAGGGCAAACCAGCATCGAAGCAGCCGTGCGTTCCTATGTCGGCGGCGTCAAGGATGGCAGCTTCCCCGCCGCGGAACACTGCTTCTAAATGACGGCGCGATGAATACCCGGCTGTTCCTGGCGCTGTGGCCCGATCCGGCAATGCGCCACCTGCTGCGCGAACGGCGCGACGCCTGGGACTGGCCGCGCGGCGCCAGCCCCGTGCATGCCGAGAAGCTGCACGTGACGCTGCATTTCCTCGGCGAGGTGCCGAGCGAACGCGTGCCCGAACTGCGCCGCGGCTTCGCGGTGCCGTTCACGCCATTCAGTCTGTCGCTCGGAGTACCGAAACTGTGGCCGCACGGGATTGCCGTGCTCGAGCCGCACGAAGAACCGGCCGAACTGCTGGAATTGCACGCCAAGCTGTCGTCGGCCCTAGTCGCCCTCGGCCTGCAACCTGAAGCGCGCACGTACCGCCCGCACGTGACGCTGGCGCGGCGCGCGAACGGGGCCGTCGTGCCGCCCGAGGCGGAGCCGCTGATTTGGCAGGTCGGTGGGTATGCGCTGGTGGAATCGCAGCCGGATAATGGCGGGGGTTATACCGTGCTGGAACACTACAGCTGAACCACGCGTTTAACGGACTCGCCACGATGCGCATCGGCCGGTTGGACGCGTGGACGGGGAAAACCCGTCCACCCTACGGAAATTGCGCCTTCGCCTTATAGCAGTGCAGTGTTTCCTTTAGCTCACCCCGATCCAGGTGGTTTTCAATTCCGTGTACTTGTCGAAGGCGTGCAATGACTTGTCGCGTCCGTTGCCCGACTGTTTGTAGCCGCCGAAGGGCACGGTGATGTCGTCGTTGTCGTACTGGTTGACGTGCACGGTGCCAGCCCGCAGCGCGCGCGACGTGCGGATCGCCTTGTTGATATCGGCCGTCCAGATCCCCGCCGCCAGGCCGTAGGGCGTGGCATTCGCTTTGCGCACCGCGTCGTCCAGGTCGGTGAACGACAGGACCGACAAGACCGGCCCGAAAATTTCCTCGCGCGCGATGCGCATCGACGCGTTAACGCCGTCGAACAGGGTCGGCTCGATGTACAGGCCGCCACTCTCTGCCCGCGCCGCCCTACCGCCGGCCAGCAGGCGCGCGCCCTCTTCCTTGCCCGCCTCGATGTAGCCAAGCACCGTTTTCATCTGGATCGGATCGACGATCGCGCCCATCACCGTGGCCTCATCGAGCGGGTCGCCCGGCGCGAAGTCGGAGATCATGCCCAGGGCCTTGTCGAGGAAGGCGTCCTTGATCGATGTTTCGACGAACAGGCGCGAAGGTGCGTTGCAGCTTTCTCCCTGATTGAAATAGATCGAGCCGATGGCGGCGGCCACGGCCGCGTCGAGGTCCGGGCAATCGGCGCAGACGATGTTCGCCGACTTGCCGCCGAGTTCGGTCCAGGCGCGTTTCAGATTCGACTGGCCGGCCATCTGCACGATCTCCTTGCCGGTACGCGTGGAACCGGTAAATGCAATGCAGTCCACATCCATGTGCAGCCCGAGCGCGCGCCCGGCCTCGTCGCCGAAACCGGGCACGACATTGAAGACGCCGGGCGGCAGGCCGGCCTCCAGGGCCAGTTCAGCCAGCCGCAGCGCAGTCAAGGGCGCCTTTTCCGAGGGTTTCAGTACCAGGCTGTTGCCGGCGGCCAGCGTCGGGCCGATCTTCCAGGCCGCCATCAGCATCGGATAATTCCAGGGAATGATTGCCGCCACCACGCCGACCGGTTCGCGCGTGATCAGCGCCAGGCTGTTCTCCGCGGTCGGCGCGACCTGGTCGTAGAGCTTGTCGATCGCTTCGCCATACCAGCGGATGCAGTTTTGCGCCAGCGGGACGTCGACGCTGCGGCTGTAGCGGATCGGTTTGCCCATGTCGAGGGTTTCCAGCAGCGCGAGTTCGTCGCGGTGATCGAGCATCAGGTCGGCCAAGCGGACCAGGATCTTCTTGCGTTCGGCGGGCGCCTTGCCGGCCCAGCGGCGGTCGTCGAAGGCGGCGCGGGCGCTGGCCACCGCCGCGTCGACATCCAGGCCATCGCAGCGCGCCACCTGCGCCAGCGTGCGGCCGTCGACCGGAGAGCGGCAATCAAAATACGTTCCCGCGCGCGCGGCGATACGCTCGCCCTCGATGAAAGCGCGGCCGTCGATCCGTAGTTCGGCGGCGCGTTCGTACCATGGTGTTGTTGGCATACCAGTGTTCCTTCCAAAGTGAATAGAATCCGGAGGAAAAACAGTGAGAACCTCATCCGTCGGCGAAGTTCTGCCGCTATAATCGCCGATTTTCCGCCCGATAATTTTCACTCCCCCGGAGCTGCTGCCACCATGAACTACACATTGATTACCTGCGTCGTGGTCTATTTGCTGGGCACGCTGGCGCTGGGAGTATGGGCGGGTACGCGCATCAAGAATACCAGCGACTTCGCCGTGGCTGGGCGCAGCCTGCCGCTGATCATGGTGATCACCACGACGTTTGCCACCTGGTTCGGCGCAGAGACCGTGATGGGCGTGCCGGCCCGGTTCGTGCAGGGCGGCCTGAACGCCGTCATCGAAGACCCGTTCGGCGCCGGCACCTGCCTGATCCTGGTCGGCCTGTTCTTCGCCACCAAGTTATACAAGCTGAACTTGCTCACCATCGGCGACTATTACCGCCAGCGCTACGGCAAGGGCATCGAGGTATTCTGCTCGGTCGCCATCATTCTCAGCTACCTGGGCTGGGTGGCGGCCCAGATCACGGCGCTCGGCCTGGTGTTCTCGGTGCTGACGAACGGCGCCATGGCGCCGGCGGTGGGCATGGTGATCGGCACCCTGGCGGTGCTGATCTATGTGGTGGTCGGCGGCTTCCTGGCCGTGGCCCTGACCGACTTCATCCAGATGATCGTGCTGGTGATCGGCATGTCGATCATCGCCTTCTTCGCGGCCGATCTGGCCGGCGGCGCCGGGCGCGTGCTCGACATGGCGCAGAGCGCCGACCTGTGGCGCCTTTGGCCGGAGCCGACCTTCACCGACATCATGTTCTTCTTCGCCGCCGCCATCACCATGATGTTCGGCAGCATCCCGCAGCAGGACGTGTTCCAGCGCGTGATGTCGGCCAAGGATGCCCCGACCGCGCGCACCGGCGCCGTGATCGGCGGCGCCAGCTACATCCTGTTCGGCTTCGTGCCGATGTTCATCGTCGCCGCCGCCGTGGTGGTGATGGGCGGCAGCGCGATGGACCTGGCCAAGAACGATTACCAGCGCCTGCTGCCGACTTTCGTGATGACCAAGATGCCACTGATCATGCAGATCCTGTTCTTCGGCGCCCTGCTCTCGGCGATTAAAAGCACCTCGTCGGCCACCCTGCTGGCGCCGTCGACCAGCTTTACCGAAAACATCCTGAAAAACCTGCGCCCGGGCATGAGCGACAAGCAGCAACTGTTCGCGATGCGCGTCACCATCGTCGTCTTCGCCGCCCTGGTGCTGGCCTACGCGATCGCGATGGAAGGTACCTCGATTTATGAACTGGTGTCGTCGGCCTACCAGGTCACGCTGGTGGCCGCCTTCGTGCCGCTGGTGATGGGGCTGTACTGGAAGCGGGCCACCACCCAGGGCGCGATCCTGTCGATCGGTGCCGGGATGTTCGTGTGGATTCTGTTCTTCCCGCAGGTTTCGTCGCTGGGCGAACAGTTTCCTGGTCAGCTGGCGGGCTTGATCGCGGCGTTTGCCGGCATGTTCATTGGTTCGCTGGCACCGCAGTTTTTGAAGAATCGGACCGAGCCGTCGAAGACGATTGCGGCAGGCGCTTAATAATTGCAGGCAGGGAGCGCAGGGACGTAGGGTGGGCGGCTTTGCCGCCCACCCTTGTATCTTGAACCTATGTGGAGCCAGCTACTCTACATGGAGTTGAGGCAGCCTGGGACCACCCTGATGGCAAGACCATGAAACGTAGATCAGGTGCCTCAGCTCTTTCTACTTTTGCCAAACTTTGACACTGGACGGTAGCCAAGGGGAAAACCCTGGATGTGCAAGGCAAGCGGGCGAAGTTGGCGTTTCAGGAGCGAGGATCATGAAATATCTTGGCATGGATGTGTCGAAGGAAAACCTCGACAACTGCCTGTTGCGCGATGCAGTCGATACGAAGCGCAAGACCAGAAAGTTCGCCAATAGCCCGTCAGGGCTTGCCGATTTTCTTAGCTTTGTGGAAAAAGAAGGGATCCGTCCGGATGAGCTGCATGTCATCATGGAAGGTACAGGCGTCTACCACCAATTGGCGGCCGAGACGCTGTGCGACGCCGGCATTACAGTCTCTATTGTTAACCCAGCTCATGTAAAAAACTTCGCGCGTGCGATGGCGGTAAGGACCAAAAACGATACCAAGGACAGCTTCGTTCTGGCGCGCTATGGGGCACTCTTGAAGCCTGCCCCATGGATCCCGCCACCGCCAGCGGCGCGGGAGCTACAGGCCTATATCACGCGCGAAGATGCCATCAAAAAGGACATCATTCGTGAACGGAACCGCAAAGAGAAATCTGTTATTGGCCATGCTCTCGATGACGTCCTCACATCGATCGACGAAACCATCGAATTTCTCAATGCTCAGCTAATAGCGATCACAAAAAAAATCACCTCGCACATCAACAAGCATCCTGATTTGAAGGAGGACATGAAGCTGCTGATCAGCATTCCCGGTGTTGGACCGGAGACTGGGCACCACATGCTGGCGGTGATGCATACCCATCAATTTCGCTCGGCCGAACAACTTGCAGCTTATCTCGGCCTGGTGCCTGTCGAACGCCAATCGGGAACCAGCCTGCACGCACAGCCCAGGCTGTCGAAGGCCGGACCGAAAACGATGCGTGCAGCCTTGTACATGCCTGCGGTATCGGCCCTGCAGTGGAATCCTCACATACGAGCACTCAAGGAACGCCTCGCCGCGAAAGGCAAGACCCCGATGGCGATCGTCGGTGCAGCCATGCGCAAGCTGGTACACCTCTGCTTCGGTGTGTTGAAAACCAGAAAAAAATACTCTCCGGAGCACGTCCAGCTTGCTTGACAGCCAAGACGGTATCTACGTCCCTCCGATTTAAGCCAGCTTTTACATCCAGCCGCGGTGCTGCGCATCCGCCAGCGTCAAATCCAGGCACATCCAAATCCGCGCTGCCATCTCGTCGATCTCCGCCTTCGTCATCACCAGCGGCGGCGCCACGATCATCCGGTCGCCCACGGCGCGCATGATGATGCCGTTGCCGAACATGTGCCCGCGGCACAGCATGCCGACTTGCAGCGTGCGCTCGAAAGGCACGCAATCGTGCACCGTCGCCCCTTTGACACGCACCAGGTTCAGGCCCGCCACCATGCCGCAGCTCTCGGCGTGGCCGACCAGCGGGTGCGTCGCCAGCTGCTGAAAGGCCGCCTTCAGGTGCGGGCCGGTTTCCAGCGCTACCTTTTCCACTAACCGTTCGTCGCGCAGGATGCGCAGGTTTTCCAGCGCCGCGGCGCAGGCGACCGGGTGGCCCGAATAGGTAAAACCGTGGTTGAAATCGCCGCCCTGCTCGACCAGCGCATACGCCACGCGCTTACCGACCAGGACGCCGCCGAGCGGTACGTAACCCGAGGTGACGCCCTTGGCAAAGCTGATCAGGTCGGGACGCATGCCCAGCAACTCGGAACCGAACCAGGCGCCAAGCCGCCCGAAGCCGCAGATGACTTCATCGGCCACCAGCAGCACGCCGTACTTGTCGCAGATACGCTGCACTTCCGGCCAATAGGTCGGCGGCGGGATGATGACGCCGCCCGCGCCCTGCACCGGCTCGCCGATAAAGGCGGCGACCTTGTCCGCTCCGAGGGCGAGGATCTCGTCTTCCAGCCAGCCGGCCGCCACCAGGCCGAAGGCGTTTTCATCCAGGCCTTGCCCGTGCTCGGCATAGTTCGGCTGGCCGATGTGGCGGATGCCCGGCACCGGCAAGCCGCCCTGGGCGTGCATGCCGGCCATGCCGCCCAGGGAGACGCCCGCCAGCGTGCTGCCGTGGTAGGCGTTGTGGCGGCTGATGATGACTTGCCGTTCGGGCTGGCCGCGGATGTCCCAGTAGCGCCGCACCATGCGCACGACCGTGTCGTTCGCTTCCGAGCCGGAGCCGGTGAAGAACACGTGGCTGAACTGCGGCGGCGCGAGGGCCACCAGTTCGGCCGCCAGCTGCACTGCCGGGACGTTGGTGGTGTTGAAAAAACTGTTATAGAAGGGCAGCGTTTCCATCTGCCGGTACACGGCTTGCGAGATCGTCGTGCGGCCATACCCCACGTTCACGCACCACAGGCCCGACATGCCGTCGATCAGCTGGTGGCCGTCGGAATCCCACACATACACGCCCTGCCCGCGCACGATCACGCGCGCCCCCTTGCCGCGCAGCGCCGCGTGATCGGTGAACGGGTGCAGGAAGTGCGCCGCGTCGAGCGCCTGGATGGCGCGGGTGTCGAAGGTCTCCACGTCGGGAATGCCCGCGGAGATCATGCTGGCGGCAAGCACCGCCGATTCGTCGGTTGCCATGACGGCACCTCGTTTTGGTTATAAATATCCCTAGTAACGACAGTCAAACGTGCAATAACAGGTGTTCGCGCTCCCATGGACTGATGACGGTCATGAATTCCTGGTGCTCGAGTTCCTTGATCGCCGAATACACATCGATGAAACGGTCGCCCAGCACTTCGCGCAGGCGCGTGTCGTTGCGTACCAGGGTCAGCGCTTCGGGCAGCCCTTGCGGCAGTTCGACCGGCATTTTGTAGGCGCTGCCTTCGACGATCGCGGTCGGCTCCAGCGCATCGACCATGCCGAGGTAGCCGCAGGCGAGCGTCACCGCCAGCGCAAGATACGGGTTGGCGTCGGCGCCGATGATGCGGTTCTCGATGCGGCGGTCCTGCGCCCCGGATACCGGCACCCGGAAGCCGACGGTGCGGTTGTCGACGCCCCATTGCAGGTTGATCGGCGCAGCCGTATGGCGCACGATGCGGCGGTAGGAGTTGACGTAAGGCGCGACGATCGCCATGGCGGAGGGCATGTAACGCTGCAGCCCGCCAATGTACTGGTGGAACAGCTTCGATTCCTTGCCGTCGCCGTCGCTGAAGATGTTGCGCCCGGTTTTCGCATCGACCACGCTCTGGTGCACGTGCATCGCCGAACCAGGCTCATTGGCCATCGGCTTGGCCATGAAGGTGGCGTACATGTCGTGTTTTAAAGCCGCCTCGCGCAGGGTGCGCTTGAAATAGAAGACTTTATCGGCCAGGCCAAGCGGGTCGCCGTGCTGGAAGTTGATTTCCATCTGGCCGGCGCCGATCTCGTGGATCAGGGTGTCGACGTCGAGGTTCATCAGGTCGCAGTAATCGTAGATGTCCTCGAACAGCGGATCGAATTCATTGACGGCGTCGATGCTGTAGACCTGGCGGCTGGTTTCGGCGCGGCCGCTGCGGCCGATCGGGGCGGCCAGCGGCAGGTCCGGGTCGATGTTCTTCGCGGTGAGATAAAACTCAAGCTCGGGCGCGACCAGCGGTTTCCAGCCCTTCTCGTCATACAGCTTCAGTACCCGGCGCAACACCGAGCGCGGGGCGAAGTCGACCAGCGTGCCGTCGGCAAAATAACAGTCGTGGATCACTTGCGCAGTGGGATCGACCGCCCATGGCACCATGGTGATGGTGGTCGGGTCGGCCTTCAGGATCATGTCGCGGTCGGTGGCGGAAATGGCGCGGTCGTAGGCTTCGTCGTCGGTCGGCGAATTGCCGGTGACGGTCATGCCGAGCACGGCTTCCGGCAGGCGCATGCCGCGCTCTTCGGTAAACTTCACCCGCGGCAGGATCTTGCCGCGGGCAACGCCCGTCAGGTCGGGCACCAGGCATTCGATTTCGGTGACGCGCTTGGCATTGAGCCACTCGTCCATGTCGGTGTAAGAAAAATTCTCGCGGATTGCCATCATTGCCTCGGAGTGTGTTCAGGGTCGCAAGGACGCAACGCGCGTCCTGCACGTGGGGAAAGAACGAGGCAGAGCTAAGGGACGGCGCTTGCCGGACCCAGGCGGGCTACTGAAATGGTCCGGATCGTCATGGCCGCCCCTGCTTTTTGGCACGGTAGTCGCGGCAAGCCTGGCCAAAGGCGCCGAACATCTTCATGGAATACGGATTGTGGGTAATGCGCCATTCCGGGTGCCATTGCACCGCCAGCGTAAAACCGGGCGCGGCGCCGACCGAGAACGCTTCCACCAGGCCATCCTCGGCCGTGGCTTCGACGACCAGTCCCGGCGCCAGTTCGTTGACGCCCTGCCCGTGCAGCGAATTGACGGGAATCTCGGCGGCGCCGACGATCCCATGCAGCATCCCGCCCTCCACCAGCCTGATCTTGTGGGCGTCGCCGTATTGCTCGTCCATGCCGAGTTCGGGGTTTTCGCGGTGGTCGAATTTTCCTTCCACCATCTGCACCGCCTGGTGCAGCGAGCCGCCCAGGGCCACGTTCATCTCCTGGAAACCGCGGCAGATCGCAATGATCGGAATGCCCCGGCCCACGGCCGCACGGATCAGCGGCAGGGTCGTCTCGTCGCGCGCGGGGTCTTGCGGCAGCGAGGGGTCGAGCACCTCTTCCGAGTAATAGCTGGGGTGCACGTTCGAGGCGGAACCGGTGAGCATGATCCCGTCGCACAGCTGCAGCATCGTTTCCAGGTCGAGGTCCTTGCCGAGCGAGGGCAGGATCATGGGCGCGCAGTCGGCACCAAGGACGATGGCGTCGACATACTTGTGCTGGGCAGCGTGGTACGGATGTTCGCCGAAGTCACGCGTGCAGGCTGGAACGATAACGATGGGGCGCATGGTGTCTACCTTGTTCGTGAGCGCACTGAGACCATCATACGAGCAATCTGGTCGGAGCGCGAGAGGCCATTAATCCAGATCAAACACGGCGTCGATGCTGCGCACGCAGTGTGCCGATCTGCTAATCAATCTGCGGTTTCATAGCAAAAGCATAACGGCAACTGAACAACCGTGCCAACACGATCCGCTGACCCTCCGGTCATCCTCACGCCAGCGAGCGCTGGCACATCCCAAAAACCGCCGCAAAATTCTTGTCGAAAAGTTTTACATCCTGCACCTGAATTTTTTATAAAGAAATACTAAGTTATTGAAAGAAATAAGTATTTCTTTTGTGGCATAACAATTGCTTATTACCAATCAACAAAATCCTTATCATCTACCGTACATATCATCATGCGCCTCCTCAACAACATCGCCACCGCTGCCGTCCTTGCCTTTGGTGTCACCTCCGCCGCCCATGCGACCTACACCGCCACCCATATCACGACGAGCGACCCGTACGCCTTCACGCTGACTGCCGAGAAGAAGGACGGCATGGCCATCGAGTCGGCCAAGCTGTCGATGTACTTTGCGGACCTGTACGATCTTTTCGGCGCGACGAACGAGACGGTGACTGTCAAACTCGATAACGTGTTCGTCGGTACCGTCAGTAACGTCAGCTTCAGCGGCGATTACTACGGCTTCAATGTGCTGCCATCGATGCTTGGCAACGGCAAGCTGGCCGTGTCGCTCAGCGTCGGCTGCAACAAAACCGTATTCGGTTACTGCATCTCCGAGCAGGACGTGTGGCTCAAGCATGCGCTGCTGACGGTCAACCATGTCCAGATCGCGCCAGTCGATGGCGGCACGCCGCCTGCCACCCCGAGGGAAGTGCCGGAACCAGCCACCCTGCTGACGCTGGGTGTCGGCATGCTGGGCCTGGCCGCAACGCGCCGCCGCCGCGCCTGATCCGCGCACCTGATTTGTCTATGCGGCGGGAAACACGAGCACGAAGGTGCTGGTGTCCAGCCCCGCCCGCACCTCCGCGCGGCCGCCGTGCAACTGCATGATGGCGCTGACGATCGCCAGACCCAGGCCGGTCGACCCGGCTTCTCCACTGCGGGCCGCGTCGGCGCGGTAGAAGCGGTCGAAGAGGTAGGGCAGGTCGCGCGCATCGATCGGCTCGCCCTTGTTGGTCACCGTCAGCTCGGTCTCCTGGCCGGCTGCGCTTGCTTTCACGCTGGCGGCGAGCATGATCACGCTGCCCGGCTGCGCGTGGCGGATCGCGTTCGACAGCAGATTGGCCAGTGCCCGCCGCAGCAACTGGGCGTCGGCCAGCACGGTTCCGCTGGCGGCGTCATCGAGGGTCACGCCGCGCTCCTCGGCTATGCCCTCGAAAAATGCGCGCATGCGCGCGAACTCTTCCCCGATCGCCAGCGGCTGGCGCACCGTGGCCACGTCTTCCTGGCGGGCACGCGCCAGGAATAGCATGCTGTCGACCATGCGCGACAAGCGCTCGAGTTCTTCCACGTTTGAAGCGAGCAATTCCTCGTACTCGTCCGGGCTGCGCCGCTGCGCCAATGCTACCTGGGTCTGGCCCAGCAGGTTGTTGACCGGGGTGCGGAACTCGTGCGCCAGGTCGGCCGAAAATCCCGACAGGCGCGTGTAGCCGTCGTGCAGGCGCAGCAGCATGGCGTTCAAGGCCTCGATCAGCGGACGCAACTCGTTCGGCGCGCCGGCACTGTCGAGCTGACTGTCGAGCCTGCCCGGCCGTACCAGGGCGGCGTGCGCGGCAATTGCGCGCAATGGCCGCAGCCCATGCGCCAGCAGCAACACGGCCAGCAAACCTGCCGCCATGGCCGCCAGCGAGCAGGCCAGCACGATTTGCCGGCGGTAGCGCGCAAACATGGCCGTACGGTCGGCATATACCCGCGCGACGGTGATGCGCACCGGCTGTCCATCGAGCCACGCCGTTCCCGCCACTACCTGGCCCGGTGCGCCGGCGCGGCTGGTCCAGGCCAGGATCGTGGTGCGTGCCGGCGCGGCAGCCGCCGGCGGCAGGGGATAGGTTTCACCCGGTGCATTAATGTCGAGCAGGATCTGACCGTGTGCATCCTCGATGCGCACCAGCGAGTTCTCCTGGCCGCTCATTGTGTCTCGAAAGTATTGCGGGCGCTCCTGCAGCAGCGCCTGCGCGCCTGCGCTGCCGAGCAATTGCTGCACCTGGCGCAGCTTACCGAGCAGGGCGATGTCGTCGCGGCGCTCGATCTCGCCGACAAACGCACGGTACAGGTAGAGGCCGAGGCCGGCCGCGCTCAGGGCCACGATCAGCACGAATGCAAGGCTCACGCGCAGGGTCAGCGATCCCCTCACTGGCCCTGCTCCGCGTCGCACACATAGCCCATGCCGCGCCGGGTATGGATCAGCTTGACAGTAAACGGGTCGTCGAGCTTGCGGCGCAGGCGCCGGATCGCTGCGTCGATGACGTTGGTATCGCTATCGAAATTCATGTCCCAGACCTGGGAGGCGATCAGCGAGCGCGACAGCACCTGGCCCTGGCGCCGCGCCAGCAGGTACAGCAGGTTGAATTCTTGCGCAGTAAGCACGACCTGCTGTCCCTGGCGCCGGACCTTGCGCCGGACGACATCGATTTCCATATCGCCGATGCACAGCAGGTCGTCCTCGCGCACCGGCGCACGTCGCAGCAAGGTGCGGATGCGCGCCACCAGCTCCACGAATGCAAAGGGCTTGACCAGGTAATCGTCGGCGCCCAGTTCCAGTCCCTTGACCCGGTCCTGCACCTCGTCGCGTGCGGTCAGGAACAATACCGGCAATTGCGCCGTCGCTTCGCGTGCACGCAGGGCCGCCAGCACTTCCCAACCGTTCATGCCCGGCAGCATGACGTCGAGTACGACCAGGTCCACTTCCTCCTCGCTGGCGATCTGCAGGCCCTCGCGCCCGTTGCGCGCCAGGCTGGCGCCGAACCCCGACTCGCGCAGGCCGCGCTGCAAGTAGTCGCCGGTCTTCGGCTCGTCTTCGATGATGAGGATGTGCATGGCGCCATTCTACGGCCCCGGGATGGCGCCGAACATGACAGGATTGTCATCCTGGCGTCAGGCTGGCGTCGGCATCGCCTGGGTAGAGTGGCGGCTTCATCTCACCCGAGGATCCCATGACCAAGCTTGTCCTGGCGCTGTGCGCCGCCCTGCTGGCCCAGCCGGCGCTTGCCGCCTTGCCGCCCGCGGCCGACCTGTCGCTCGACGCCGCCAACGGCCTTGCCGCCGCGGCGATCGGCGCCTGCCGTACGCAGGGCCGCGCCATCGTGGTCGCCGTCGTCGACCGCGGCGGCAACCTGGTGGCCGTGCAGCGCGCCGATGGCGTCGGCCCGCACAACACCGAGGCCAGCCGGCGCAAGGCCTATACCGCGCTGTCGACGCGCAGCAGCACGCTCGCGCTGGCCCGCAATGCCGCGGCTGAGCCGGACGCCCGCAACCTCGCGACCCTGCCCGAACTGCTGTTGCTCGGCGGCGGCGTGCCGCTGCGCGCCGGTGGCCAGGTCGTCGGCGCGATCGGGGTGGCCGGCGCAGGCGGCGCCGTCAACGACCATGCCTGCGCACTGGCTGCGATTGCGGCCATTCCGGCATTCGAAGCCTCCCGCAACTGATCCATCCATCAAAGGAATCCACCATGCACAGTATCGCCCGTACCTTCTTTGCCGCCAGCCTGATGAGCGCTTGCCTGCAGGCCGCCGCAGCACCGCAAGCCACCCCGGCAACGGATAACCCGCTTAGCGTCCATATCCTCGACCTGCAAAGCGGCCAGCCGACAGCGGGCGTGGCCGTCACGCTCGAGCAACGCGCTGGCCGCGACTGGCGCGCGCTCGCCAGCGCCGTCACCGACGCCCAGGGCCGGGTGCGCGCCCTGTACCCGGCCGGCAAACCGTTGGCCGCCGGCGCCTACCGTATCGTCTTCAAGACCGGCGAACACTACGCGCGCCTGCGCCAGCCGACCTTCTTCGAGCAGATTCCCGTTGAATTCAAGGTCGACAATACCGCTCAGCACTATCACATTCCCCTGCTGCTGAGCCCGTACGGCTACTCGACCTACCGCGGCAACTGACGCACAGCAGGACGGGGGAGTGGCTGGAAAAGGCCTACCATGCGGGGATCAACCTGGCCAACGAGGATTCCCCATGCCATCCACGAAGCACCCCTCCCTGCCGCACCGGCAAGCCCATGCCGGGACGGCGCCGGATTCACATGGAACGTGAGCCCCTGGCGACTGTCGTCGACGCGCCGCTGTTCATCGTGCCGCGCGTCCTCGATGGCTTGCGCGCGTACCGGACCTCGGCATGCCTGGCCAATGAACTGGTGCAGCTAACCGATAGGCTGCTGGCGGGGATCGAAGCACATCCGACCAAATTCTGGGTGTTGAAGCAGTTTCAAAAGACGCTGGAAGAGGTTGGCGACCGCGACGTCCAAGCGCACGAGCACGTACGCGGCGAGCTGGAAAAGCTGATGGCGCTGCTCGGTATCGCAAGTTCGGATGGGGTGCTGGGCGCTTGCCATCGCTAGCACCGCAATTCGCAACCACATGTCGGCCTCTAGTGCTGACTCCTGCTCCACGCCGTTCAATTACCCGCTATGATCAATTGATCTTGATCAATTTGATCAATCACGCCCACAGAACAGCCAACGACCCAGGAGACACGCAGTGAAAAAGAAAGCGCCGCCCTACCCCCTTCCCATGAAAACCCTGCTCGCGTCGAGCATCGCCGCCGTGCTGCTTGCCGCCTGCGGCGGCAACGACAACGATCCGCCGCCGCCCTCGCGCGTGGCGATGGACGTCGTGCGTACCGCCGGCGGCGAAGTGCGCGCCGTCGAGCGCCTCGGCATGCGCAGCTATTTCGCGATTCCCTTCGCCGCCCCGCCGGTGGGCGCGCGGCGCTGGACCGCGCCGGCGCCGGCGCAGCCGTGGACGACGACGCTGGCCGCCACCAAATCGGCGGCGCCCTGCCTGCAAACCAGCGCCAGCCCGTTCCGGATGACCGGCGACAGCGAAGACTGCCTGTATCTCGACGTGCACGCGCCGACCGGACTCGGACCGTTCCCGGTCATGGTCAACCTGCATGGCGGCGCCTTCAATACCGGCGGCGCCGCAGTGTATGCCGACCCCTCGCCGCTCGTCAACAAAGGCGTGATCGTGGTGAACGTCGGCTACCGCCTCGGCGCCATGGGTTTCCTGGCGCATCCGACCCTTGCTGCCGATGGCGCGGCCGGCAACTACGGCATCATGGACCAGCAGGCGGCCTTGCGCTGGGTGCAGGACAATATCGTCCAGTTCGCGGGCGACAAGAACAACGTCACCCTGTTCGGCGAATCGGCCGGCGGCTTCAGCGTGATGGTGCACCTGGCTTCGCCCGGCTCGAAGGGCCTGTTCAACAAGGCGATGATCCAGAGCGGCAACTATGGCAACGACCGCCAGCTGAGCGCGGCGCAGATGGGCGCCGTCAGCGGCTCCATCGTCGACACGGCGATCAACGCCGCCCGGACTGCCGGCGTCAGCGGCATCAACTGCGCAGCGGGCGCGGTGACGGCGGCCTGCCTGCGCAGCCTGCCGGATGCGGTGATTCGCACCTACCTGGCCGACGCCATCAGTACTGCCCTGCCGATCATGGTGCCTTCGGTGGATGGCAAGGTGCTGCCGAAGTCGGTCAAGGCGACCTTCGCCGCCGGCGAGAACATCAAGGTGCCGACCGTGAACGGCACCAACGAAGACGAATACGCGCTGTACATCGCGATCAACGAAGCCGGACGCCGGGCAGCGGCGACGCCGCCGAACGTCGATCCGGCCAACACCAGCTTCGCGCTGCCGGCCGCGGGCTACGCGCCGACGATCGCCGGCCTGACGGCGGGGACCGGCATCAACGTCAACGAGGTCATCGGTACCTACTATCCGCTGTCGAACTACGGCAGCAATCCGGCCACCCAGCCGAGCCTGGCCGCATCGAGCCTGGCGACCGACCTCGGCTTCTCGTGCCCGGCCCTGCGCACCTCGCAGCGCATCGCTGCCCAGGGTTCGCCGGTCTACATGTACGAATTCCGCGACCAGACCGCCCTGCCGACGGTGGGCGTGGCCAATGGCCGCTACTACCTGAGCTTCCCGCAGGGCGCTGCGCACTCGTACGACCTGCAATACCTCTACAACCTGGGCGACCTGCAAAACGACGAACGGCGCGCGCTGCAGACGGCGATGACCCGTTACTGGACCAATTTCGCCAAGACCGGGAATCCGAACAGCGGCGACAGCGTGCCGGCGGAATGGCCGGCGTTCACGGGGCCGGACAAGGTGCTGGGATTGGATGTGGCGTCGGGCGGCGGGGTGAGGGCGTTGAGCACCTTCGATGCGGATCACAAGTGCTCGACGGCGTGGGCAAGAGTCGTGACGTTCTGATTATCTGAGTCGAGACAGTCGCGTATGTCGTGTGTAATGTAGGGTGTGTAAAGGCAAATTAGAAATGTCCGCTTTTGGCAAAGTTAAAATGTCCGCTTTCTAAAAGTC
>NZ_JACYUY010000029.1 GCF_014842025.1 Massilia sp. CFBP 13721 | reverse complement strand
CCGTCAAGCTGATCAACCCGATCGCGATGGAAGAAGGCCTGCGCTTCGCAATCCGCGAAGGCGGCCGTACCGTCGGCGCCGGCGTGGTTGCAAAGATCATTGCCTAAGTAGTTAGTAGTTTGTTGTACCGAAGGGGTGGTGCCAACCACCTCTTCAAAAAACATTCCCAGCATACGCGCGTATGCTGTAGAATGCGCGATTCAGCTGAAGTCTTCGTAGGGGTGTAGCTCAATTGGCAGAGCGTCGGTCTCCAAAACCGAAGGTCGCGGGTTCGATTCCCTCCGCCCCTGCCACCGAATTCTGGTGCGCAGCACCGAAAGTAAAGAAGAATGTCTAATCAATCCGTGCAAACCGTTAGCACCTCGAATGACAAGTTTAAGGTGGCCCTGGCGGTGGTTGCCGCGATTGCAGGCGTAGTCGGGTTCTTTTACCTGAAGGGCCAAAACAAACCAGCCTTGGTCGCCGCCGGCGCCCTCGTGGCTGGTTTAGTTTTTGCCGTCCTGCTTTTGTGGACTTCCACCAATGGCCGTGAATTCCTGAACTTCGCCAAAGAGTCCGTTCGCGAAACCAAGAAAGTCGTCTGGCCGACCCGCAAGGAAGCGACCACGATCACCATGATCGTTTTCGCCTTTGTCGTCGTGATGGCAATCTTCCTGTGGGGCACGGATAAGCTGTTGGAATTCCTGTTGTACGACCTGGTCCTGGGGTGGAAGCAATAATGAACGAAAATGTCCAAGACAACGCGCCGGAAGAGATTCCGGCGTCTGACGCTGGTGATGTGACTCCGGAAGCGGCGCAAGAAGCCGCACCCGTGAGCGTCCCGGTCAGCAACAAGCGCTGGTACGTCGTTCACGTCTACTCCGGCATGGAAAAGAGCGTCATGCGCGCCCTGACCGAGCGCATCGAGCGCGCCGGCATGAGCGAGCAGTTCGGCCAGATCCTGGTCCCGACCGAAGAAGTCGTGGAAGTCAAGAACGGCAGCAAATCGGTTACCGAGCGCCGCTTCTTCCCTGGCTACGTGCTGGTCGAGATGGAAATGACCGACGAGACCTGGCACCTGGTCAAGAACACCAGCAAGGTCACCGGTTTCATCGGCGGCAAATCGAACAAGCCAACCCCGATTCCAGCGCGCGAGATCGACAAGATCATGCAGCAGGTCCAGGAAGGCGTCGAGAAGCCACGGCCGAAAGTGCTGTACGAAGTGGGCGAGCAGGTCCGGATCAAGGAAGGCCCGTTCACCGACTTCAACGGCAACGTCGAGGAAGTGAATTACGAAAAATCGAAGGTGCGTGTGACTGTCACCATCTTCGGCCGCGCAACTCCGGTGGAGCTGGAGTTCGGGCAAGTAGAAAAAGTTTAAAACGCACTAATCGGGGCGTCGCAGCAGCAAGGCGGAATCCGGTAAGAGGAGCCCCGCCGAGCTAGGTAGTAGCGGTGGGGCGCTACTACTCATAGCAACCAGGAGCCAAACATGGCAAAGAAAATCATTGGTTTTATCAAGCTGCAAGTTGCAGCTGGTAAAGCAAACCCATCCCCACCGATCGGCCCAGCACTGGGTCAGCGTGGCCTGAACATCATGGAATTCTGCAAGGCGTTCAACGCCCAGACCCAGGGTCTCGAGCCAGGCATGCCGATCCCGGTCGTGATCACCGCGTTCGCCGACAAGTCCTTCACCTTCGTGATGAAGACCCCACCGGCAACCTACCTGATCAAGAAAGCCGCCGGCATCACCAAGGGTTCGCCGAAGCCACATACCGACAAAGTCGGTACGCTGACCCGTGCCCAGGCAGAAGAAATCGCAAAAACCAAGCAGCCGGACCTGACCGCAGCAGACATGGACGCAGCAGTGCGTATCATCGCTGGCTCGGCACGTTCGATGGGCATCACGGTGGAGGGTCTGTAATGGCTAAGCTGTCCAAGCGCGTCAAAGAAATGAAAGCGAAAGTCGACCGTAACAAGGTCTACGCCTTCGACAACGCAGTGTCGTTGGTCAAGGAATTCGCAACCGCCAAGTTCAACGAGTCGATCGACGTCGCCGTTCAGCTGGGCGTGGATCCGAAGAAGTCGGACCAGGTCGTTCGTGGTTCGGTGGTCCTGCCAGCAGGCACCGGCAAGGAAGTGCGCGTCGCTGTCTTCGCGTCGGGCGACAAGGCTGAAGCTGCACGTGCAGCCGGCGCCGACATCGTCGGTATGGAAGACCTGGCCGAGCGCGTCAAGGCCGGCGACATGCCGTTCGACGTCGTCATCGCTTCGCCAGACACCATGCGTATCGTCGGTACCCTGGGCCAGATCCTGGGCCCACGTGGCCTGATGCCTAACCCGAAGGTCGGTACCGTCACCCCTGACGTCGCCACCGCGGTGAAGAACGCCAAAGCCGGTCAGGTCCAGTACCGTACCGACAAGTCGGGTATCATCCACGCGACCATCGGCCGCAAGTCGTTCGCCGATGCCGATCTGAAGGCCAACCTGTCGGCCCTGATCGAAGCACTGAACAAGGCCAAGCCAGCCACCTCGAAAGGTGTGTACCTGCGCAAGGTCGCGATCTCGTCGACGATGGGCGCGGGCGTCCGTGTCGATCACGCTTCGATCGCCGCTTAAGTTTTAAAAGAATCAAGTCCCCGCAAGACATCAGCGGGGCGCATCTTTGGGCTGCCGGAGTCGAATACGCTCCGGCAGGCAATCAAAGACCGTTGGGCCGGAAGCAGTGGTTGGGCAACTGGTTAATACATCACCCAACGCAGATGGTGTACCCGAACAAGTTTTGTAGTCCATGCTGCGTGAGCTCATCCGCGTTAGTTAGACTTCTTAACTTCGGACGCCGTGTTCGAACCGATGCAGGCGATTTTGCCTGCATTAATTAAGGAGATTGACCGTGGGTCTTAATCTGAATGACAAAAAGGCCGTCGTCGAAGAAGTGAGCGCGAAAGTAGCAACCGCGCAAACGATCGTCGTGGCCGAGTACCGTGGCATCCAGGTTAGTCACTTGACGAAACTCCGTGCAACCGCACGTGCCCAGGGTGTGTACCTGCGTGTTCTGAAGAACACGCTGGCACGCCGCTCTGTCGAAGGCACGCAGTTTGCCCCGCTGGCTGACGCCATGACCGGTCCGCTGATCTACTCGATCTCGGACGACGCCGTTGCTGCCGCTAAAGTCATCGCTGACTTCGCGAAAACCAACGACAAGCTGGTCATGAAAGCCGGTAACTACGCAGGTAAGCAGCTCGACGTAGCTGGTGTTACCGCGTTGGCAAGCATCCCATCCCGTGAAGTCCTCATCTCGCAGCTGTTGGGCGTGATGCTGGCTCCGGTGTCGGGCTTTGCACGTGGTCTGGCTGCCCTGGCAGCGAAAAAAGGCGAAGGTTCGGAAGCTGCTCCTGCAGCCGAAGAAACCGCAGCAGCGTAAGCGCGGCCTTTTTTCTCAAGTACTAACTGAACTACACACAACATACATCTGGAGTTTCAAATGGCAATTAGCAAAGACGATATCCTGAACGCAGTGAGCGAAATGTCCGTCATGGACCTGAACGAACTGGTCAAGGCATTCGAAGAGAAGTTCGGCGTGTCGGCAGCTGCAATGGCAGCACCGGCAGCTGGCGGCGGCGCAGCTGCTGCAGCAGTCGAAGAGCAGACCGAATTCAACGTCGTGCTGACCGAAATCGGCGCGAACAAGGTCGGCGTCATCAAAGCCGTCCGTGAAATCACCGGCCTGGGTCTGAAGGAAGCCAAAGACGTCGTCGACGGCGCACCGAAGACCGTGAAAGAAGCCATGCCAAAAGCAGACGCAGAAGCAGCCAAGAAAAAGCTGGAAGATGCAGGCGCCAAGGCAGAACTGAAGTAATCAAAAGCAATGGGCATCGCAAGGTGCCCAACGCCCGAGTCAAAGCTTGCAAGCCCCGCCGGAAGGCGGTGCTGCGGCTTTGGCTCTTTTGTCGTCCCTGCGGCAAACGTATTATCCCGGCACTATTCGTATCATCGCAGCACCGCAGCAAAATCGTAACACAGCAGTAGCCTGTCCTTTTCATCTGGCAGAACAGCAAGAGACTTGAGGCCTTGTATGTGGTCGCTCCACCACTGGCAATCCCTGAATTCTCATCCTTTCTGTCACTCACGGAGTGTCCATGCACTACTCATTTACTGAGAAGAAACGCATTCGCAAGTCGTTCGCGAAGCGCGCCAACGTTCACAACGTTCCATATCTTCTGGCTACCCAGCTTGAATCCTACGAGAATTTCCTGCAGGCGGACGCTGGTCCGACCGCACGCAAGAACGAAGGCCTGCAGTCGGCTTTCAGCTCGATCTTCCCGATCGTGTCGCACAACGGCTTCGCTCGCCTCGAATTCCTGTCCTACGTGCTGGGCGACCCCGCGTTTGACGTCAAGGAATGCCAACAGCGTGGCCTGACCTTCGCCTCGCCACTGCGCGCCAAAGTGCGCCTGGTGATCCTGGACAAGGAATCGCCGACCAAGCCGGTCGTCAAGGAAATGAAAGAGCAGGAAGTGTACATGGGCGAATTGCCGCTCATGACCGCCAACGGTTCGTTCGTCATCAACGGCACCGAGCGCGTGATCGTCTCCCAGCTGCACCGCTCCCCGGGCGTGTTCTTCGAGCACGACCGCGGCAAGACGCACTCGTCCGGCAAGCTGCTGTTCTCGGCACGTATCATTCCTTACCGCGGCTCGTGGCTGGACTTCGAGTTCGACCCGAAAGACATCCTGTTCTTCCGCGTCGACCGCCGCCGCAAGATGCCGGTGACGATCCTGCTGAAGGCCATTGGCATGACGCCGGAACAGATCCTGGCGAACTTCTTTGTCTTCGACAATTTCAACCTGCGCTCCGAAGGCGCGGAAATCGAATTCGTGTCCGAACGACTGCGCGGCGAAGTCGCGCGCTTCGACATCGTCGATCCGAAGACCGGCAAGACGCTGGTCACCAAGGACAAGCGCATCAATGCCAAGCACGTGCGCGACATCGAAGCGGCCGGCATCAAAGCCATCTCGGTGCCTGAAGACTACCTGCTGGGCCGTATCGTCGCCCGCAACATCGTCGACGCCGACACCGGCGAGATCATCGCTTCGGCCAACGACGAGCTGACCGACGAACTGCTGGGCAAGCTGCGCGACGCCAACGTCGACGCGATCCAGACCCTGTACACGAACGACCTCGACCAGGGCGGCTACATCTCGCAAACCCTGCGCACCGACGACACCGCCGACCAGATGGCCGCGCGCGTGGCGATCTACCGCATGATGCGTCCTGGCGAACCGCCAACCGAAGAGTCGGTCGAAGCCCTGTTCAACGGCCTGTTCTACAGCCCTGAGCGCTACGATTTGTCGGCTGTTGGCCGCATGAAGTTCAACCGCCGCATCGGCCGCGATGAACTGACCGGCAACATGACGCTGTCGAACGAAGACATCCTGGCCGTGATCAAGATCCTGGTCGAGCTGCGCAATGGCCGCGGCGAAGTCGACGACATCGATCACCTGGGTAACCGCCGCGTGCGTTGCGTGGGCGAACTGGCCGAAAACCAGTTCCGCGCCGGCCTCGTGCGTGTGGAACGTGCCGTCAAGGAACGTCTCGGCCAGGCCGAAGCGGACAACCTGATGCCGCACGACCTGATCAACAGCAAGCCGATCTCGGCCGCGATCCGTGAATTCTTCGGTTCGTCGCAGCTGTCGCAGTTCATGGACCAGACCAATCCGCTGTCGGAGATCACGCACAAGCGCCGTGTTTCCGCCCTGGGACCAGGCGGCCTGACCCGCGAACGTGCCGGCTTCGAGGTGCGCGACGTGCACCCGACCCACTACGGCCGCGTCTGCCCGATCGAAACGCCTGAAGGCCCGAACATCGGCCTGATCAACTCGCTGGCACTGTACGCCCGCCTGAACGAATACGGCTTCCTGGAAACCCCGTACCGCAAGGTCGAAGGTTCGAAGGTCACCGACAAGATCGATTACCTGTCCGCCATCGAAGAAGGCCGCTACATCATCGCCCAGGCGAATGCAGCGATCAATCCGGAAGGCCAGCTGGTCGACGAACTGGTGTCGGCACGTGAAGCCGGCGAAACGATCCTGGTCTCGCCAGAGCGCATCCAGTACATGGACGTGGCGCCAGGCCAGATCGTCTCGGTCGCAGCCTCGCTGATTCCGTTCCTCGAGCACGATGACGCGAACCGTGCACTGATGGGCGCCAACATGCAGCGCCAGGCCGTGCCTTGCCTGCGTCCTGAAAAGGCCGTGGTCGGTACCGGTATCGAGCGCACCGTCGCGGTCGACTCGGGCACCACCGTGCAAGCCGTGCGTGGCGGCGTGGTCGATTACATCGATGCGGGCCGTGTGGTTATTCGTGTCAACGACGACGAGGCGCAAGCCGGCGAAGTCGGTGTCGACATCTATAACCTGATCAAGTACACCCGTTCGAACCAGAACACCAACATCAACCAGCGTCCGATCGTGCAGGTTGGCGACCGCGTGGCCCGTGGCGACGTGATTGCCGACGGCGCATCGACCGACCTGGGCGAGCTGGCCCTGGGCCAGAACATGCTGGTCGCGTTCATGCCGTGGAACGGCCTGAACTTCGAAGATTCGATCCTGATCTCGGAAAACGTTGTCAAGGACGACCGCTACACCTCGATCCACATCGAAGAGCTGTCGGTCGTCGCACGCGACACCAAGCTCGGCGCGGAAGAAATCACCCGCGACATCTCGAACCTGGCCGAAAACCAGCTGGCGCGCCTGGATGAATCGGGCATCGTCTACATCGGCGCCGAAGTCACCGCCGGCGACGTGCTGGTCGGTAAAGTCACGCCAAAAGGCGAGACCCAGCTGACGCCGGAAGAGAAGCTGCTGCGCGCGATCTTCGGCGAAAAAGCGTCGGACGTGAAAGACACCTCGCTGCGCGTGCCTTCGGGCATGGTCGGCACCGTGATCGACGTGCAAGTGTTTACCCGCGAAGGCATTACCCGCGACAAGCGTGCACAGCAGATCATCGACGACGAACTGAAACGTTTCCGCCTGGACTTGAACGACCAGATGCGTATCGTGGAGGGCGACGCCTTCCAGCGTCTGGAGCGTATGCTGGTCGGTAAAGTGGTCAACGGCGGTCCGAAGAAGCTGGCGAAGGGCGCGGTCATCACGTCCGAATACCTGGCCGACCTGGACAAGTTCCACTGGTTCGACATCCGCCCTGCGGACGACGAATCGGCGAACGCGCTGGAAGCGATCAAGGAATCGATCAACGAGAAGCGCCACCAGTACGACCTGGCCTTCGAAGAAAAGCGCAAGAAGCTGACGCAAGGCGACGAGCTGCAGCCTGGCGTGCAAAAGATGGTCAAGGTCTACCTGGCCGTCAAGCGCCGCCTGCAGTCGGGCGACAAGATGGCGGGTCGCCACGGTAACAAGGGTGTGGTCTCGCGTATCGTGCCGGTCGAAGACATGCCGTTCATGGCCGATGGCCGTCCTGCGGACGTCGTGCTGAACCCGCTGGGCGTTCCGTCGCGTATGAACGTCGGTCAGATCCTGGAAACCCACCTCGGTTGGGCGGCGAAGGGCCTGGGCTGGCGCATCGGCGAAATGCTGGCGGCGCAAGCGAAGGCGCAAGATCTGCGCGTCTTCCTGGAAAAGATTTACAACGAAACCGGCCGCAAGGAAGACCTGGACAACTTCAGCGATGAAGAAATCCTGAGCCTGTCGCACAACCTCAAGAACGGCGTGCCGTTCGCGACGCCGGTGTTCGACGGCGCCCACGAAGAGGACATCCGCCGCATGCTGGACCTGGCGTTCCCGGACGACATCGCCAAGCACCTGGGCATGACGCCGTCGAAGAACCAGGTCACGATGCACGACGGCCGCACCGGCGAAGCGTTCGAGCGCAAGGTCACCGTCGGCTTCATGCACATGCTGAAGCTGCACCACCTGGTCGACGACAAGATGCACGCGCGTTCGACCGGTCCGTACTCGCTGGTGACGCAGCAGCCGCTGGGCGGTAAAGCCCAGTTCGGTGGCCAGCGCTTCGGTGAGATGGAGGTGTGGGCACTAGAAGCGTACGGCGCATCGTACGTGCTGCAGGAAATGCTGACAGTGAAGTCGGATGACGTGAATGGCCGTACCAAGGTGTACGAGAACCTGGTCAAGGGCGACCACGTGATCGACGCCGGCATGCCTGAATCGTTCAACGTGCTGGTCAAGGAAATCCGCTCGCTGGGTATCGATATCGACCTCGAGCGTAACTAAGAAGCAGAAGGAAGGGCAAGCTGGCCTTGCTTTTGGAACGGGAGTCCCCAATTACTCCCGTTCCCCTTTCGAAATGCCGCTTGGTTTAGGGTGCACACTGCACCCTGAAATAGAAATTTAGTCACCTCTGGAGTGATACATGAAAGCACTGCTCGATCTATTCAAGCAAGTACAGCAAAATGAAAGCTTCGACGCCATCAAGATTGGCCTGGCGTCGCCCGAAAAAATTCGTTCGTGGTCGTTCGGTGAAGTCAAGAAGCCCGAGACCATCAACTACCGTACCTTCAAGCCCGAGCGTGACGGCCTGTTCTGCGCCAAGATCTTTGGCCCGATCAAGGATTACGAATGCCTGTGCGGCAAATATAAACGCCTGAAGCACCGCGGCGTCATCTGCGAAAAGTGCGGCGTCGAAGTCACGCTGGCGAAAGTGCGCCGTGAGCGCATGGGCCACATCGAACTGGCTTCGCCAACCGCGCACATCTGGTTCCTGAAGTCCTTGCCGTCGCGCCTGGGCATGGTCCTGGACATGACGCTGCGCGATATCGAACGCGTCCTGTACTTCGAAGCATACGTCGTGACCGATCCTGGCATGACCCCGCTGAAGAAGTGCCAGATCATGTCGGAAGACGATTACGCCGCCAAGTACGAAGAGTACGGCGACGACTTCACCGCCTACATGGGCGCCGAAGGTATCCGTGAACTGCTGCGCTCGATCGACATCCACCGCGATGCCGAAGCCCTGCGCGTGGAACTGAAGGAATCGAAATCCGAAGCCAAGATCAAGAAATACGCCAAGCGCCTGAAAGTGCTCGAGGCGTTCCAGCGTTCGGGCATCAAGCCTGACTGGATGATCATGGAAGTGCTCCCGGTGCTGCCGCCGGAGCTGCGTCCGCTCGTCCCGCTGGATGGTGGCCGTTTCGCGACCTCCGACCTGAACGACCTGTATCGCCGCGTCATTAACCGTAATAACCGCCTGAAGCGCCTGATGGAACTGCGCGCGCCGGAAATCATTACGCGTAACGAAAAGCGCATGCTGCAGGAAGCGGTCGACTCGCTGCTGGACAACGGCCGTCGCGGCAAAGCGATGACCGGCGCCAACAAGCGTCCGCTGAAGTCGCTGGCCGAAATGATCAAGGGCAAGGGCGGCCGTTTCCGTCAGAACTTGCTGGGCAAGCGCGTCGACTACTCGGGCCGTTCGGTCATCGTGGTCGGTCCGCAGCTGAAACTGCACCAGTGCGGCCTGCCGAAGCTGATGGCCCTGGAACTGTTCAAGCCATTCATCTTCAACAAGCTCGAACTGATGGGTCTGGCAACGACCATCAAGGCGGCCAAGAAGCTGGTCGAAATCCAGGAACCGGTGGTCTGGGACATCCTGGAAGACGTCATCAAGGAACACCCGGTGATGCTGAACCGTGCACCAACCCTGCACCGTCTCGGTATCCAGGCGTTCGAGCCGGTCCTGATCGAAGGTAAAGCGATCCAGCTGCACCCGCTGGTCTGCGCGGCGTTCAACGCCGACTTCGACGGTGACCAGATGGCAGTCCACGTGCCGCTGTCGATCGAAGCGCAGATGGAAGCGCGTACCCTGATGCTGGCGTCGAACAACATCCTGTTCCCGTCGAACGGCGAGCCGTCGATCGTGCCGTCGCAGGATATCGTGCTGGGTCTGTACTATGCGACGCGCGAGGCGATCAACGCCAAGGGCGAGGGCATGCTGTTCCCGGACGTGTCGGAAGTGCTGCGCGCCTACGACAACAAGGAAGTCGAACTGGCGACCCGCATCACCGTGCGTATCGTCGAGTATCCACGCGTTGCCGGTACCGAAGAGTTCGAGCGTACGGTCACCCGTTACGAAACGACCGTCGGCCGTGCGATCCTGTCCGAGATCCTCCCGAAAGGCCTGCCGTTCAGCGTGCTGAACCGCGCCCTGAAGAAGAAGGAAATCTCGAAGCTGATCAACACGTCGTTCCGCAAGTGCGGCCTGCGTGCGACCGTCGTGTTCGCCGACAAGCTGATGCAGTCGGGCTTCCGCCTGGCGACGCGCGCCGGTATCTCGATCGCCGTCGACGACATGATGATCCCGGACGTCAAGAAGGGCATGATCGCGACCGCCGAAGCGGAAGTGAAGCAGATCGAGCAGCAGTACGCCTCGGGTCTGGTCACCGCCGGCGAGCGTTACAACAAGGTTGTCGACATCTGGGGCAAGACCTCCGATGAAGTCGGCAAGGCGATGATGGACCAGCTGAAAGTCGAGCCGGTCACCCGTCGTGACGGCACCGAAGGTACCCAGGAATCGTTCAACGCGATTTACATGATGGCCGACTCGGGCGCCCGTGGTTCGGCAGCCCAGATTCGCCAGCTGGCGGGTATGCGTGGCCTGATGGCGAAACCGGACGGTTCGATTATCGAAACGCCGATTACCGCGAACTTCCGCGAAGGCCTGAACGTGTTGCAGTACTTCATCTCGACGCACGGCGCCCGTAAGGGTCTGGCCGACACCGCGCTGAAGACGGCAAACTCGGGTTACCTGACCCGCCGCCTGGTCGACGTGACCCAGGATCTGGTGGTCATCGAGGACGATTGCGGCACCAGCAACGGTACCCACATGAAGGCGATGGTCGAAGGTGGTGAAGTCATCGAAGCGCTGCGCGACCGTATCCTCGGCCGCGTGACGGGCACCGATGTCGTCAACCCTGAAACCCAGGAAACCGTGTACGAAGCCGGCACGCTGCTGGACGAAGACATGGTCGAAGAGATCGAGCGTCTGGGCATCGACGAGGTGAAAGTCCGTACGCCGCTGAACTGCGACACGCGCTACGGCCTGTGCGCCAAGTGCTACGGCCGTGACCTCGGCCGCGGCATGCTGGTCAACAGCGGCGAAGCAGTCGGCGTCGTGGCGGCACAGTCGATCGGTGAGCCGGGTACCCAGCTGACCATGCGTACCTTCCACATCGGTGGTGCGGCATCGCGTGCGGCAGTGGCCTCGTCGGTCGAAGCCAAGTCGAACGGTACGGTCCGCTTCACGGCAACCATGCGTTACGTCACCAACGGCAAGGGTGCGCAAATCGTCATCTCGCGTTCGGGCGAAGTCCTGATCACGGACGACCACGGCCGCGAGCGCGAGCGCCACAAGGTGCCGTACGGTGCGACCCTGATCGTCAAGGATGGCCTGTCGGTGAAAGCCGGTACCGCCCTGGCAACCTGGGATCCGCTGACCCGTCCGATCATCACGGAATACGGCGGCACGATCCGCTTCGAGAACGTGGAAGAGGGCGTCACCGTCGCGCGCCAGGTCGACGAAGTGACCGGTCTGTCGACCCTGGTCGCGATCGATCCGAAGCGCCGTGGTTCCGCAGGCAAAGTGCTGCGTCCGCAGGTGAAACTGCTGAACGACGAGAACCAGGAAGTCAAGATCGCCGGCACCGAACACGCCGTGACGATCGGTTTCCAGGTCGGCTCGCTGATCATGGTGAAGGACGGTCAAACCGTCTCGGTGGGTGAAGTGCTGGCACGTATCCCGACCGAATCGCAGAAGACCCGCGACATTACCGGTGGTCTGCCGCGCGTTGCCGAACTGTTCGAAGCACGTTCGCCGAAAGACGCGGGCATGCTGGCGGAAGTCACCGGTACGGTGGCCTTCGGTAAGGAAACGAAGGGCAAGCAGCGTCTGGAAATCACGGACATGGACGGCAACAAGCACGAGTTCCTGATCACCAAGGACAAGCAAGTGCTGGTCCACGATGGTCAAGTCGTGAACAAGGGCGAGATGATCGTCGACGGTCCGGCCGATCCGCAAGACATCCTGCGCCTGCTGGGTATCGAAGCGCTGGCCCGCTACATCGTCGACGAAGTGCAGGACGTCTACCGTCTGCAGGGCGTGAAGATCAACGACAAGCACATCGAAGTGATTGTTCGTCAGATGCTGCGCCGTGTGGCGATCGTCGAAGCCGGCGACACCGACTACATCGTCGGCGAGCAGGTGGAGCGTTCGGAGCTGCTGGAAGAGAACGATCGCATGGAAGCCGCAGGCAAACTGCAAGCGACCTACGAAAACGTGCTGCTGGGTATTACCAAGGCATCGCTGTCGACCGATTCGTTCATCTCGGCCGCATCGTTCCAGGAAACCACCCGCGTGCTGACCGAAGCGGCGATCATGGGCAAGCGCGACGGCCTGCGCGGCCTGAAGGAAAACGTCATCGTCGGCCGCCTGATTCCAGGCGGTACCGGTCTGGCATTCCACCGCGCCCGCAAGGAGAAGGAAGTGTGGGAGGCGGAAGAGCGCCAGGCACTGCTGCAGCAAGAGAAGGCCAACATGGCTGCTGAGCTGCAGGCGATGGAAGACCAGGCTCAGGCGCAGACGACTGAGCATCACGGCGACGCTGAGTAATCAGTTAGTTAGCTGGACAAGAACGGCACCTTCGGGTGCCGTTTTTTTCGTCCGTACATACCGATAGCCACTTGGCTGAATGCGCGCTACCATGGCCGGTAGTTGCTTAATGAACATTCGTTTGACGCGCGCGCTCTGCAATGACATCGACAAGAACAATTCGTCCCGCTACTGCTGCCGATGCCGCTAGCATTTGCGTTATCTACAACCACTACATCGCAACCACGACCATCTCGTTCGAAGAAGAGCCAGTCACGGCAGCCGACATGGCCCGGCGCATCGCAGACGTGGCAGCATCCAATCTCCCGTACCTGGTCATGCTTGACGGTGAAAAACTGATTGGCTACGCCTACGCCACCAAATGGCGCGTGCGCGCCGCCTACCGCCATTCCGTTGAAAGCTCGATCTACCTCGATCCGGCCTATGCAGGCAAGGGCGCCGGCACGATGCTCTACGAAGCCCTGCTGACTGAACTGCGCCAGCGCGGCCTGCACCTCGTCATCGCCGGCATCGCGCAACCGAACGACGCCAGCGTACGCCTGCACGAGCGGCTGGGTTTTCGGAAGGTCGCGCATTTCAGCGAAGTGGGCATGAAGTTCGGCCGCTGGATCGATGTCGGCTACTGGCAGCTGAAACTCACCTGATCTTGCGAGGAGCCGCATGAACGTGACACTGCCGTGCCTGATCATCATCGACATGCAGCAAGGCATGGCGAATCCCGCCGCGGGCAGCCGCAACAATCCGCAGGCGGAAGACAACATCGCGCAACTGCTGCAGGCCTGGCGCGCGGCGCAGGGGCAGGTTGTCCACGTGCGCCATATCTCGCGCTCGCCGGATTCTCCCTTCGCGCCCGGCCAGTCTGGCGTGGCGTTCCAGCCGGCCTTGCAACCGCTGCCGCACGAACACGTGATCGAGAAGAACGTGCCGGATGCGTTCATCAACAGCGCGCTCGAGCGCTGGTTGCGGGTGCGCGATCTGCGCCGGGTCGTGCTGGTCGGCGTCAGTACCAACAATTCGGTGGAGAGCAGCGCGCGCACGGCGGGCAACCTCGGGTTTGATACCGTCGTCGTCTCCGACGCCACCTTTGCATTCGCGATGCGCGACTACGCCGGCGTGCAGCGCAGTGCCGACAAAGTCCACGCGATGGCGCTCGCCAACCTGATGAGCGACTACGCGACGATCCAAGATACGCGCAGCGTGCTGGCCGAACTCGCTACAACATCAAACCGGGACCGCTGACGCCAAAGCTCGCGCCGCACGCGAGTACGCCGTTCTACACTGAACCCGACAAAGGAGGGCGGCATGAACGAGCGGGGCCATCTCGGCACGACTTTCAGCCATCCGGCAGCGGACTCACCGCACCACGTCCCCGGCCTGCGCAAGCTCGGTCTTGGCAGCCGGCGCGACAGCTATATCTATGTTCCGCCGCGGTATCGCCCGGAGCAACCGCTGCCGCTGGTCCTGCTGCTGCACGGCGCTGGTGGTCACGCGCACGATGGTCTACGTATCCTGCTGCACTTGGCCGACCAGGCGAATCTGCTGCTGGTGGCGCCGGCCTCGCATGCCGGTACCTGGGACATCATCGCCGGCCGCGCCTACGGGGCCGACCTGACCCTGGTCGACCGCACGCTCGACTATGTGTTCAGCCGCTATGCGGTCGATCCGGCGCATCTCGCCATTGGCGGCTTTTCGGATGGCGCCTCGTATGCGCTGACGCTGGGCCTGGCCAACGGCGAATTGTTTACACACGTGCTGGCGTTTTCTCCCGGGTTCGTCGGGCCGATCGAAGCGCGCGGCGTGCCGGCCGTGTTCGTGTCGCATGGCGACGTCGACACCGTGCTGCCGATCGATCCGTGCAGCCGCGCGATCGTGCGCCAGCTGCGCGCTGCGGGGTATCCGCTGACGTACCGGGAATTCCAGGGCGGCCATGTGATCCCACCGGAAGTGGCGTTGGAAGCGGTGGACTGGCTGGGCGGCAAAGGATAAGCGCCGCAGTCGCGCTTCAGCCGGGCTCCCTCATCGTTTTGAATGTTCTACACTCGTCGGCGAAGTGTTTCGTTCAATAACCGGATGACTGAAAGGAAGCGACATGAAAGCTCAATGGATCTGCGCGCTGGTGCTGAGTTCGACCTGGGCGGTGGCGGCCGTGCACGCGGCGGAGATGAAGGCGACGATGAATGCGGTGTCGGACGCCGGCGTCGGCAAGTCGGGCGGCACGGTCACGATCAGCGAATCGAAATACGGCCTCGTGTTCACGCCGGCCCTGACTGGCCTGCCGGCGGGAGTCCACGGCTTCCACGTGCACGAGAACGGCAGCTGCGACACCAACCAGAAGGATGGCAAGCCGGTGCCGGCGGGGGCGGCGGGCGGGCACTTGGATACGACCAAGAGCAAGAAACACGGGCTGCCGTGGGGCGATGGCCATATCGGCGATTTGCCGGCCTTGTATGTGGAAAGCGCCGGTGCGGCGAACAATCCGGTACTGGCGCCGCGGTTAAAGAAACTCTCCGAGGTGAAGGGCAAGGCGCTGATGGTGCATGCGGGTGGGGATAATCATGCGGATCATCCGGCGCCGCTGGGTGGCGGCGGGGCACGCATCATGTGCGGGATTATCGAGTAATACAATGCCTGTCCCGGCTGCGTCAGACTTGCAGCCGGGTCACCTCCGCGGATTCGTCAGCGCTCGCTGCCCAGGCTGATGGACGGCAGCGACGGGGTCGTGGCACGCAGTTTCTCGGCAACGAATTCCGCTCGCGTTTCAGCAATATTGGTCAGTGCCCGCAGATGGCACCAGGTAAAGAATTCGTCGGCGCGGATAAATACTTTTACTGTGTTGGGATTTGCCTTGCGCACAAGCTTGAGGTTGTCGCTTGCCATTGACTCCCACTCGGAAAAGCTGTCTTCAAATACATCGAAGTCGATGGCCGTTGCTTTCATGCGCGCCCATTCCGGCTCGATGTACCAGCCTATGCCGACAACCATGTCGGATGGAGATGGATCGGCCTGCTGCCCTTTCGGTTTCTTCTTCATTCTCACCTTTCATTGTCAGCACGTTTGAAGGCTCGTATTGAATGAAATAATATTTCAGGCTGGTTGCCAGGTGAAATAATATTTCATGAGGTGCGGCGCCAGAAATGCAAAACGCCCGGTCATTGCCGACCGGGGGTTTTAGATTGAAGCCTTCGAATTACTTGGCAGCTTGCGCGCGGATCTTGCCGAAGGCATCGCCCGCTTTCCATGTTGGCATCTTCGGCGAGTCGGCCACCATGCGGCCCAGGTTCAGCGTGAACTGCGCCTGCTGCACCATGCCGCTCAAATCCCAGGTCGGATCGTATTCGTCATTCACCTGGTGGTAGCGCGCGCGGTAGGCCTTGGCCTTGGCGTTGTTGGCCTCCACGTCCTTGACCCAGGCGCTGCCGCCGCCAACCGAAAACGCCGGGATGCCGGCTTTGGCAAAACTGAAGTGGTCGCTGCGGAAGTAGCCGCCGGCGAGGTCGGGTTTGGCCGGCGCCACCGTCAGGCCCATGGCTTTCGCGGTGGCCGCCGCCATCGCGCCCAGTTCGGTGCGCTCGCTGCCTTGCACGCCGATGTCTTTCGCCTGGCCGACGAAATTCAGGCTGTCCAGGTTCAGCGCGGCGGCGGTTTTCGCGGCCGGCCACAGCGGACGCGCCGCGTAGGCCGCGCTGCCGAGCAGGCCTTGCTCTTCGGCCGCCACCCACAGGAACATCTGCGAACGTTTTGCAGGATGGCGCGCCGCTTCCTGCGCCATTGCCAGCAGGCCCGCGGTGCCCGAGGCATTGTCGACAGCGCCGTTGAAGATGGTGTCGCCCTCGGTTCCCTGCTTGCCCATGTGGTCCCAGTGGGCGCTGTAGATGACGACTTCATCCTTCAGATTCGGATCGGTGCCGGGCACGACGCCGGCGACGTTGTATTCGTTGAGCGTACGCACCGCGGCGCGCGCCTCGCCTTTTACGCGCGCATTGAGTGGGACCGGCTTGAACGCCTTGTCTTCGGCGGCAGCGCGCAGTTTATCGAGGTCCTGGCCGGCGGCCGCGAACAGTTTGCGGGCGGCGGCGTCGGTCATCCAGCCCTGCATGCCGGTGCCGAGGTCGGCGTCGGCGAGTTGAAAGCGTTCGGCGGCGGCCCAGCTGTTCTGGACCACGCTCCAGCCATACGAGGCCGAGGCGTCGGTGTGGATCAGCAGGACCCCGGCCGCGCCCTGGCGCGCCGCTTCGGCCAGCTTATAGGTCCAGCGGCCGTAAAAGGTCAGGCCGGCGCCATTGAAGCGGTTCGGTTCCGATGTGGTGGGGGCCGGGTCGTTGACCATCATGACCAGCACCTTGCCCTTCGCATCGAGACCTTTAAAGTCGTCCCAGCCTTCTTCCGGCGCGGTGATGCCATAGCCGACGAAGACCAGTTCCGCATCCAGGCTGTGCTCGGGCTTGGCGTCGCCCGGTCCCCACACCCAGTCGGCGCCGAAGGCCATCGGCAGCGCCTGGCCGCCGGCGACGATGCCGACATTGCTTTGCTGCGGCAACGGACGCACGCCGGCGATTTTCACTTCCTGGCGGAAGCTGGTGCCATTCGCCGGTTGCAGGCCGGCGGCCAGCGCCTGGGTTTCCAGGTACGTGACCGTCAATTCTCCGCCGCGCTGGCCGGTGCCGCGTCCTTCGAGGGCATCCGAGGACAGGAAGGCGAGGTGGCCGCGCAGTGGCGCTTCCTTGACGACAGCGGTGGCTGCCTTGTTGGCGGCATGGGCCGGATAGGCCAGGGCCAGGCTGCTGGCGAGGGCGGTGAGGACGACGGAGGAGACGATCTTGTGCATGGAATCCTGCTGCGAGAGTTAATGGGCGCGCACCTGCTGGTATGGGTGCGCGCCACATTGTAGTGCAAGCAGGCGCAAAAAAACCCGCCAGGCTGAGGGATGGCGGGCCAAACGGAACAAGGGGAATTATTCGAGGGACCAGACGTAGGCAATCTGCGCCCAGCCAGCTTCCGGCACACCGTTGTTCAGCGCCGGCTTGAACTGGCACAGGCTCAGGGCGCTCACGGCGGCCCGGTCGAGGTCGCGCGAGCCGCTCGACTTCTGGATGCGCGAGCTGGTCACGCGGCCGTCGGTCCCGACCAGCAGCGCCAGGGTCACCGTGCCCGTTTCTCCGTTGCGCGCGGCTGCGGCCGGATAGTTCGGCGTGACGCAGGCCTTGGCGTCGGCCAGCACCGCGCTACGCATCGTGCCGGCGTTTGTATTGGTCGACGGCGTCGTGGACGGCGGCGCGACCTCAGCCTGCGCTGGCCGCGCCGGTTCCTGCACCGGCGGCACTTCCGTCGTGGTGCGCAGCGGATTGTCGATTGGCGGCGGCGGCACCTCGAGGTCGATTTTCGGCACCACGATCGGGGGCGGCGCTACTTGCGGCAACACGGTGGGCGGCTCGACCGGGGGCTCGGGCGGGCGCACCGGCTCCGGCTGCATCAACACAGTCAAATCATCGGGCAGCGACGGCATCGAGATGGTTTTGTTGTTCATCATGTCGACAACGCCAACCGCGACCAGCGCGTGCAGGGCGGCGACGAGGGCGAACTTGCCGGCTTTGCTGCCGCCGTCGTGATGCATGGACGAGAAATGCATGGCGATTCTCCTTGTGGTCAGGCCCAGTCACATGGATGAGCAGGATTTTGCGTTTGGAAAGTGCTGCTTTTTCTAAGGTGTAGAATCAATATATGCCATTAGATAGCAATTGGTAAAGCGATTTATTGGTAATCGTGCATGCTGGCGGGAGACCGAGGCGAAGCGCATTCGCTCGCTTCACGCTGCGTTGTATGGAATAATCGTTGACACAATCTAGTTTCCGCCAAATGGCACCGGTAACTGCCAGAGATTGGCAACGAAAGGCATGCAATGGAGAATAATGTAACTAACCAACAGGTAGTGCGCGTCATGCTGGCCGACGATCATCCGATCGTGATGACAGGGTTTGCCATGTCGCTTGCGGCCGAGGGCATGGACGTCGTCGCCCAGGCGCGCACCCCGGAGGAGGCGGTGGCGCTGTATGCCGACAACAAGCCCGACGTCGTCGTGCTCGACATCCGCTTCGGCACCGAACTGACGGGCCTGGACGCGGCGCAGAACATCCTGCGCGCCGACCCGCAGGCCAAGGTGGTCTTCCTCAGCCAGTTCGACCAGGATAGCCTGATCAAGGAAACCTACCGCATCGGCGCCCACGCCTTCGTCACCAAGGATTGCGACCCGGCCGACCTGGCCGCGGCGGTGCGCCAGGCGAAAGCGGGTAAACTGTATTTTCCGCCGCAGATCGCCGAGCGATTGGCCAGCATCGCGGTGCGCGGCGACGTCTCGCCGCAGTCGCAGCTGGACGAGCGCGGCCTCGAGATTTTCAGGTTGATGGCCGAGGGGCTGACGAACGCCGAGATCGCCGAGAAGCTGAATCTGTCGACCAAGACCATCAGCAATACCAGCCAGTCGATCAAGGAAAAGCTGGGCGTCGAGCGCCAGGCCCACATCACCAAGCTGGCCGTGAAGTATGGCCTGATCCAGCCTTGAGACGATTGCGCGCGCTGGCGGCAAGCCTGGTGCTGGTCACCGGCGCCGCATTTGCCGCACCCACCTCGACGCCCCCCTCCGGCTACCGCTTCCAGATCGTCACCGGCGACGACAGCCACCTCACTGTGCGCATCGCCGAAGATCTATACAAGCGCCTGATGCCGACCTTTGCCGCCTTCCGCACCGAACTGGCGCAGCAGCGGCGCATGGTCTATATCGCCATCGGCCCGGATGGGCTGCGCCAGGCCGCGGCGCGCCGCTGCGATTGCGTCGTGATCGCCGCCTTTACCTCGAGCCAGGTGTGGCGCGCGGTCGTCGCCGCCTTGCCGCCGGCGCGCGCAAAAACGATGACGGCGGTGTACGCCGAGCCGGCGCCTGCAGACCAGGTCCGGCTGGCCACGCTGCTGTACCGGCGTCCGGTGCGGGTGGCGGCAGTCCTCGGACCGGACAGCGCGTTTCTCTTGCCCGACCTGGCCGGCCAGGCCGAGGTGCTGCAGGCCGGGCGCGAGGACGACATGGGCGACATCCTGGCGCGCGTCAAACGCAGCGAAGTGCTGCTAGCGCTGCCCGACAGCGCGATCTACAACCCGGAAAACATCCGCAACATCCTGCTCTCGACCTACCGCCGCAAGCAGGCCGTGATCGGCTTTTCCGCCGACATGGTGAAGGTGGGCGCGCTGGCGTCGACCTATTCCGAGATCGAGGACATCAACGCGCAAGTGGCCGAGATGGCGGCCGCCTTTGTCGCGACCGGAGAATTGCCGGCGCCGCAGTTCCCGCATTACTTCCGCACCGTGATCAACGAGGGCGTGGCGCGCTCGCTCGACGTCGCCGTGAGCGAGGAGGCGCGCCGCTTTGCGCGCGCGCGGCCATGAATGTACCGGGTTGGCGTTTTTGGCGCAGCTGGAGCATCGGCCTGCGCATGGCCTTCATCACCATGCTGCCGGTGGTGTTCCTGTTCACTGCCTTTGTCTGGTACTCGTGGTATGCGCACCGCGCGCAGGTGGCGGAAGAGCTGGCCGAAAGAGGGCGTATCCTGGCGCGCGCGCTGGCCGAGACCAGCGAGTACAACGTCATCTCGGGCAACCTCACCGACTTGCGCCTGACGATCAACGGCCTGGTGCAGTCCGACAGCAGCATCTACCGGGTCGACGTGGTCGACGCCAGCGGCAAGCGCGCCGTGCGCGTCACTTCCGAGACCGCGCAGGACGCCGAGCCGCATTACTACGAAGCGCCGATCCGCAAGCAGGTGGTATGGATCAACCTGTTTACGGACAACGGTACCCCGCACGTCTCAGCGTCCAGCGACGCCCGCCCGCCGACGCTGACCACCGAGATCGTCGGCGCGGTGCAGGTGCGCATGTCGCCCTCGAACATGCTGGCCAAGCAGGCCAGGCGCTTTCGCATCGAACTGGCGATGGCGGCGCTGGCCTTGCTCGCCAGCGGTATCCTGGCCTGGGTGCTGGCGCGCTCGCTGACAACGCCTTTAAAGGAGGCGATCGGCGCGCTGCGTGTCATTCGCGGCGGCCAGTACCGGGTCGACTTGCCGGTGACGACCGGTGGCGAAGTCGGCGAGCTGCAAGCCTCGATCGGCGAGATGTCGGTCGCGCTCGAACGCTCGACCCAGGACCTGGAAAACAAGGTGGCCGAGCGCACGCGCGACCTGCTCGCCTCGCGCAATGAGGCGCTGCGCGCCGATGCCGACAAGAGAAAGCTGATCCAGAAGGTGAACAACATCATCGAGGACGAGAGAAAGAGCATCGCGGTCGAGATCCACGACGAATTGAATGCGTCCTTGATCGCGGTGCGCCTGGAAGCGCAGAGCATCGGCACGCTGGCGTCACGCGCGCAGCCTGGCGCCGAGGTCGACGAGATCCGCACCAAGGCGCAGGCAATCACGAAACTGGCGCTCGACCTGTACGCCAACGGCCGCCGCCTGGTGCGGCGCCTGCGCCCTGAAGTGCTCGACATGCTCGGCCTGCATGGCGCGGTGGAAGAGATGCTGCGCCATTACGAGAGCGCCGACTGCCGCTTCGCCTTCCACTCCGAAGGGGACTTTTCGAAGCTCGGCAACGAGCTCGCTATTTCGGCCTACCGCATCGTGCAGGAAGCGCTGTCGAACATCATGAAGCACGCCGGCGCCACGGCGGCCGAGGTGACGCTGTTACTCGATGCCGAACACCGGCTGCTGCGCATCGAGGTCGCCGACAACGGCCAGGGCTTCGATCCTGCCAGCCGCGGCGAGGGCATCGGCATCATCGGCATGCGCGAGCGCGTGTATGCGCTGCGCGGCACGATCGCGGTGCGCTCGGCGCCAGAGCGGGGCACCACGCTGGCGATTGCACTGCCACTGGATGGTGCATCTGCGGTATCGTAGCGCCTTGGCCCAACCTCCCGCATCCATCATGTCGAACAATTTGAAGACGCCCTACGAACAGGGCAACCAGAACCAGACCACCACGCTGACCGACTGCATCGCCTGGTACGAAGCCCTCGCGCGCGACTACCCGCAGGTGCTGCGCTTCGGCGTGGTCGGCACCTCGGATGCCGGCGTGCCGATCCATGCAGGCGTGGTCAGCGCCGACGGCGTGTTCGAAGTCGCGGCAATCAAGGCGGCGGGACGGCCGGTCTTCTTCAACAACAACGGCATCCACCCGGGCGAACCGGAAGGCGTCGATGGCTGCATGGCGCTGGTGCGCGATTTTTGTACGCAGCCGGAACGGCTGGCGGCGCTTGGACAGACCGTGTTCCTGTTCGTCCCGCTGTACAACGTCGACGGCAGCCTGAATCGCGCGAATACCTCGCGCGTGAACCAGGACGGCCCCGAGCAGTTCGGTTTCCGCGGCAACAGCCGCCACCTCGACCTGAACCGCGACTTCGTCAAGTGCGACACGCTCACCGCGCAGGTGTTCAACAAGCTGTTCACGACCTGGGACCCGGACGTGATGGTCGACACGCATACCTCGAACGGCGCCGACTACAGCTACACCATGACGCTGATCCACACCCAGGCCGACAAGCTGGGTGGAGAACTGGGCGGCTTCCTGCGCGAGACCATGCTGCCGGCGCTGTACGCCGACATGGAGGCGCGCGGCTGGCCGACCTGCCCGTACGTGAATCCCGTAAAAGACAGCCCGGACCACGGCATCGCCGAGTTCCTGGAAACGGCGCGCTTCTCGACCGGCTACGCGGCCCTGCACCACACGATCGGCTTCATGCCCGAGACGCACATGCTCAAACCCTTCAAGGACCGCTACGAATCGATGCGCGCACTGGTCGAGTCGGCGCTGGCGTTTACGGTGCAGCACGGCGCCCAGATCCAGGCCTTGCGCCGCGCCGCCAAAGCCGCTGGCCGCACGCGCGCCGAGTGGCCGATCCACTGGACCATGGACGAACAGAACACGGCGACCTTCCGCTTCAAGGGCTACGAGGCGAAGTACAAGCCGAGCGCGCTGGGCGACTATACCCGCCTGTACTACGACCGTTCCAGCCCGTGGGAACGCGACATTGCCTACTACAACCGCTTCAATGCCGACGTAACGGTGACGGCGCCCAAGGCCTACATCATCCCGCAAGCCTGGCGTGAAGCGATCGAACGCCTGGCACTGAACGGCGTGCAGATGGAACGCGTGACTGAGGACCGCCTGCAGGACGTGGCGTACTACCACGTCGTCTCGGTCTCCTCGCGCCCCAACGCCTACGAGGGCCACATGTTCCACGACGACGTACAACTCGATAAGCGCCGCGCCCGCGTGCAGCTGCGCGCCGGCGACGTCATCGTCCCGCTCGACCAGGACCGCGCGCGCTACGTCGTCGAAACCCTGGAACCGCTCGCCCACGACAGCTTCTTCCGCTGGGGCTTCTTCAACAGCGTGCTGGAAAAGAAGGAAGCGTATTCGGATTATGTGTTCGAAGACGAAGCCGAGCAGCTGCTGCGCGATGAACCGACGCTCGCCGCCAGGTTCGCCGAATGGAAAGCCGCCAATCCGGGGCTGCTGTCGAACCAGGAAGCCGTCCTCGACTTCATCTTCGCCAACTGCGACAAATACAGCGAACCCGAATGGCGCCGCTATCCGGTGTTCATGGTCGAGTAAGCGGCTCGGCCTGCGTTCCGTGCACTGGACACGGAACGCTTCCCTTACCCGCGGCGCCTGCGCGCCGCGCACCGGATACGAAACGCTTCTCGTAGGATGGGCACTCGTGCCCATGCGGATCCAACCTACCACTTACAGCGCAGGCAACAGCCCCACGTACGCCTGCGCTCCAACCGCACGCGCACTGCCTGCAACAAAAACAAAGAGACCATGAAAACCCAGATTCACACTGCGGCCATCGCCGCCTGCCTCGCGCTCTCAGGCACCGCCATGGCCGCCACCCCCGGCCAAACCTTCTTCGAACAAAACTGCGCCAGCTGCCACACCGTCGACCCCGCGCTGTCCTCGCGCGCCGGCCCCGGCCTGTTCAACGTCCTCGGCCGCAAAGCCGCCGGCGTCCCCAGCTTCAACTACACCGACGCGCTCACCAAAGCCGGCGCCGCCGGCAAAACCTGGACCCGCGCCGAACTCGACATCTTCCTGCGCGACCCGAACAAGGACGTCCCCGGCACCGCTATGCCAATCGGCGTCGCCGATGCCAAGCAACGCGCCGCCGTGATCGCCTACCTCGCCACGCAAAGCGGCAAGTCCTCCGCTCCAGCAGCGGCAGCCGTCACAAAAACCGCAGCCGGCGACCACGCCGCCTGGACCGTCGACAAGCCCGGCGACCTGCACCACATCAAACCGACCGACCTGGTTGCCCCCTTCGCCAGCGAGAGCGCCGGCAACGGTCCCAAGCTCGCAGCCCGTCCCGATGGCGCGATGCCCGCCGTCCCCAAGGGTTTTAAAATCAGCATCTACGCCGACAAACTCGGCAAGCCGCGCCTGCCGCTGCGCGCGCCGAACGGCGACATCTTCCTGTCCGACGCGGCGAAGGGGCAAATCACGGTCCTGCGCGCCAACGGAGAGAAAGCCGAGACCGCCGGCGTATTCGCCGGCGGCCTGTCGCGTCCCTACGGCATGGCCCTGTGGCCGGCCGGCGCCAATCCACAATACCTGTACGTCGCCAACGTCAATTCAGTCGTGCGCTTCCCGTACAGCGTCGGCGACCTCAAGGCCAAGGGCGAACCGGAAGTGGTCGTCGAAAAAATCAGCGACACCAGCGGCGGCCACGTCACGCGTACGCTCGCGTTCTCGAAAGATGGCAAGACGATGCTGCTGTCGGTCGGCTCGGCGACGAATATCGCCTCTAAAATCGGCGCCACGCCGCCGCAGCCGCTGGCGCAGTGGGAAGCGAAATATGGCGTCGGCGCCGCCTGGGGCGAAGAAACCGAGCGCGCCGCCGTGCTGGCATTCGACGTCGACGGCCGCAACCGCCGCCCCTTCGCCAACGGCCTGCGCAACTGCGTCGGCATGCTGGTGTACCCGGCCACGGGCGACCTGTACTGCAGCGTCAACGAGCGCGACGAACTGGGCGACAACCTGCCGCCGGACTACATCACGCGCGTGAAAAAGGATGGCTTCTACGGCTGGCCGTGGTACTACATCGGCGCCAACGAAGAGCCGCGTTTAAAAGGTATCCGTCCCGACCTGAAAAACAAGGTGATCGTCCCCGACACCCTGATTCAGGCGCACTCGGCGCCGCTGGGCATGGTCGTCTACCAGGCACCGAAGGGCGCAAAAAATGCCTTCCCGAAAGAGTACGAAGGCGACATCTTTCTGGCCTTGCACGGCTCCTGGAACCGCGGCATCAGGACCGGCTATAAAGTCGTGCGCGTGCTGATGAAGGGTGGCGTGCCGACCGGGCAGTACCAGGACTTCATGACCGGCATGGTGCTCAGCGACCGCGATGTGTGGGGCCGTCCGGCGGCCGTCGAAGTGGCGGCGGATGGGGCGCTGCTGGTGGTCGACGATGGCGGCGGGGTGGTGTGGCGGATCGCGCCGGAGAAATAAAGCTAGCTGAAACGTTCCGTAGGGTGGACGGCTCTGCCGTCCACGCGTGCAGCCAGCCTTGCACACCTATAACCGGACAGGCTAAAGCCCCGCCAGTCATGTCCAAAAAAGAGTGCCGGCGTCACGCGTCTGCATTCACGGCGACAAACGCATCACTTCCCGCCACGCGCTCGAAGATGCTGTCGACCTCCGCTTCCAGTAACGGCAGTATTGCGTCATCGCGATTCAAAACCGCACCAAGCGATATATAGAAAACGGTGTCCTCGCCCGCAAAGTATTCATCCGTTTCGTCACCGGCAAAGATGCGCCAGCCGCTGTCATCTTCCTGTTCCGGGGCTTCACGGTACAGATACCCGATCGGTGCTCGATCGTACAGTACCCTGGCTGAAACATAACAGCGCGGGTGATAGCGGCTTACGAGGTCGCCGCCGCTGCTGTCGTCGTGCTCGACCTGGATGATGTGGAAATCGCTGAACTCGAGCGTATCGCCCGCATGCAGGTCGTTGATGTGACGGGGCTCATTGTCCAGGCGCCCGCGAAAATGGCCCTGTCCATCGATGTAGTCGACGAGAACCCACATGCGCTCGCCCGTCCAACCGTCGGGATTGTCGTTATCGTAGTTGAATATCAGCTTGACGGTATCGCCGACAGCCACCCTGCCGATCGCTTCGGCCGATGGACGATAGAACGTGTATTTGTTGGCAGCAGCAAGCTCCGCCCCATTTGCAAGGCTCCACGATGGCACGGCTTCTCCCGGGAATGTCGCTACACGCACGCACAAGGTGGAGCAAGGCTCACCTTGTGCGTACTCCTTACTTCGACTTAACGATCCACCGATCCACCTTCGCCTCCAGCAGCGACAGCGGCAGCGTCCCTTCACCCAGCACGATATCGTGGAAAGCGCGCAAATCGAACTTCGGCCCCAGCGCAGCTTCCGCGCGGCGGCGCAGTTCGGTGATCTTCAGGGCGCCGATCTTGTAGCCCAGCGCCTGCCCCGGCCAGATCATGTAGCGCTCGATCTGCGCGCGCGAATCCGCCTCGCTGTAGCCGAGCGTGTCGCTGAAATAGGTGATCGCCTGTTCGCGCGTCCAGCCCTTGGTGTGGATGCCGGTATCGACCACCAGGCGCGCCGCGCGCAGCATTTCGTCGTTCAGGTGGCCGAAATAATCTTCCGGCTTGTCGAACAGGCCCATGTCCTTGCCGAGGGTCTCGGCATACAGCGCCCAGCCTTCGGTAAATGCGTTGTTGCCGCCGAACTTGCGGAAGTTCGGTAAACCCAGTTCCTGTACCAGCGCGATGTGGAAGTGGTGGCCCGGCTGGCCTTCGTGCAGGAACAGCGTGACCATGCCGGTGCTGCCGTATTGCGTCGGGTCGTTCACGACCGACCAGAACACGCCGGGACGGGTGCCGTCCACAGCCGGCGGGGTGTAGTGGTCCGATGCGGTGGCGCGGCTCAGTTCAGGCTCGAGGCGCAGGTCGAGTGGCGACTTCGGCATCAGGTTGAACATCGACGGCAGCTTGGTGCGCAGTTGCGCATCGAGCTTGCGGTAGACGTCGATGACTTCCTGCTCGGTCTTGAACGGCTTGAATTTCGGCTGCTGCGCCACCCAGGCCGGCAGACCGGCGGCGGGGCCGTTATAGCCCATCTTCGGACCGGTGCGGCCGTATTCTCCCTGGATGCGCGCCACTTCCTTCAAGCCGATTTCGTGGATCGCCTCCGGCGTCAGGTCCGTCGTGGTCTGGCTGGCGACACGCACCTGGTACCAGGCGGCGCCGTTCGGCAGCGCGTTCCAGCCGGTGCTGGTGCGCGTGGCCGGCAGGTATTCCTTGTCGATGAAGGTGGCCAGGCGGTTCAAGGCCGGGTTCAATTTGCCGCCGATGGTCGCGCCATACAGCTTGGTGAGCGCGCGCTTGTCGGCGTCCGAAAAGCCGCCCGGAAAGTTGGTCACCGGCGTGTAGTAGATGCTCGTCTCCGGACTTGCTGCCACCAGCTGCTTGAACTGGGGCAGGGCGGAGACCATCACCGGACGTGGATGAACGATGCCGCGCTTGATCCCTTCGCGCATGTTGGCGATCGCCTGGTCGATCCAGGGACCCAGCTGCGCCAGGCGGCTGGCGTAGGCGCGGTAGTCCTGGGTGGTGGTCAAGGGTTGCGCGCCCTGGCCGCTGGCGTAATTCGCCAGCGTGACCGGCATGCTGTCCATCTGGTTCAGCGGCAGCAGGTGTTCGGGGAAGGGTTCGAAGCGCAGCGCCGTGGCCAGCTCGTAGTCGAGGATGTCGTAGCTGGTCTGGTCGCGCGCGTTCAGCTGGTTGCGCTTGATCGCGTGCAGGCGCTTCTGGAATGCCTTGTAGCGTGCGAACTGTTTGGTGCGCTCGGTCGGCGAGATCGTCATGCCGATCTGGTCGATGAAGCGGTTGTCGCCGCTTTCGCTGGCGGACACCGGGTCGAAGCGCGCCAGCGCATCGTAGTACTCGTCGGCGAGTACGTTCAAGGCTTTGCCGGCCTGCGGGCTGACGACGGCCTGTTTCGCCGAAGGCGCTGCGGCCTGTGCGGCGAGCGCCGGCGTGCAGGCGATCAGGGCGGCGGCGGCCAGCGCGCCGATGTTAAAAACGTGGTTCATGTCGTAAAACCTCAGTAACTTGCCAGTGGCGCCAGCGCGCTGTTTTTGAACGTGTAGACGGTGACGGCGGTCTTTTTCAGGTTGCCCTTGTCGTCGTAGCCGTAGCTGCCGACCACGCCCTGGTGGCTCAATGTACGCAGCTGTTGCGCCACCGCTGCCGGATCGAGGCTGTTGGCCGCTTTCATCGCCTGGGCGATGAACATGGTCTGGTCATAGAACGAGGGCGCGTAGACGTCGGGCTCGCGCTTGAAGCGCGCCTTGTACTTCGCCAGGAAGGCCGGACCCGCGGGCTGCTTGGCGATGATGGCGCCGGCCTGGGCGCAGCGCACGTTTTCTCCAACGGCCGCGCCGCCGAGTTTCGCCATCTCCGGACTGCACAGCGTGTCGCCACCGAGCAGCGGCACGTTCAGGCCGAGCGCCTTCATCTGGCGCACCATCGGCGCCGCCTGCGGCGCATAGCCGCCGAAGAAGATGGCGTCGACCTTTTTCGCCCGCAGGGCGGTGAGGATGGCGGCGAAATCGCTGGCCTTGTCGTTGGTGAATTCGTGGCCCGCGACCTTCATGCCGGCGGCCTGCGCCTGGCGCTTGAATTCGGTGGCGATGCCGGTGCCGAAGGCGGTGCGGTCGTCGATGACGCCGACATTCTTCAGCTTCAGCTCGCGCGCGGCGTAGTTCGCCATGGCGCCGCCGACCTGCGAATCGCTGGCGACGATGCGGAACACGCCCTTGTAGCCGCCTTGCGTGATCTTCGGATTGGTGCCGACCGTGGACATCAGGGCGCCGGCATCGTTGTAGACCCGCGAGGCGGGGATCGCGACGCCCGAATTGTAGGGGCCGAGCACGAACTTGACGCCGCCATCGACCAGTTTTTGCGCGACCGTCACGCCTTGCTTGGGATCGCCGGCATCGTCTTCGGACTGTAGCGCGAAGCGCAGCGTTTTACCCGCCACCTTGATGTTCTGGGTGTTGAGTTCTTCGACGGCCAGGCGCACGCCGTTTTCGTTGTCCTTGCCGGCAAAGGCATTCGCGCCCGAGAGCGGGCCGGTCACGCCAATCTTGATGGTCTGTTCCTGCGCCAGCGCCCCATTCGAGGCGCACAGCAGCGCGGCCAGCGCCAGCGGCGCGAGGTTCATTGTTGATGGCATCAGCCTGTCTCCGTTAATAGTACGAACGGCCGCAATCATCGCATACAACGACAGCCCGGTGCGACTGTCTCAGGCAGGCAAGCCGTGCGCGATCAGCTCCAGCGGCAGGGCAGTCGTGCACTTGATCTGCTCCATCGAGAAGGCCGAGGAGACGCCGCTCAGTTGCGCGGTCTTGATCAGCTTCTTGTAGAAGCGGTCGTAGCCGGCGATGTCGGTGGTGGCCACCTTCAGCAGGTAATCGACGTCGCCGCTCATGCGGTGAAATTCCAGCACTTCGGGCAGCGCGACGACGGCGGCGGCAAAGCGCTCCAGCCATTTTTCATCATGTTCGGGGGTACGCACGCTGACGAACACCGTCACCGGCAAGCCGACCTTCTGGCGGTTGACGATGGTGACGCGGCTTTCGATATAGCCCTCTTCTTCGAGGCGCTTGACGCGCTTCCAGCAGGGGGTGCTGGAGAGGCCGACCTTGTCGGAGAGGCCCGAGATCGACAGCGTCGCATCGGCCTGGAGTGCGGCAAGGATCGCACAATCAAACTTGTCCAGTGAATTCATTTTAATTATGGGTCACTAATAGAACAAACATGCTTTAAAAACTGTTTTTAATAGCTTATTTAGAACGTGCTTTCTGCCATATCTTCGTAAGATATTGCTTAACAATAACACGATCTGGGATCGTGTTTATTAGATATTGAGATTTATTATGAATATTGAAATTTACCTCGACGCGAATGCGACGTCACCGGTGCTGCCGGCGGCCATTCAGGCTGCGCAAGCGGCGCTACGCCAGTGTTTCGGCAATCCGAGCAGCAGCCATGCGGCCGGCCTGCGCGCGCGTGCGCTGCTCGACGACGTACGCAGCCGCGCCCGCCGTGTGCTCGGCGTGCAGGACGGCCGGGTGATCTTCAACAGCGGCGCTACCGAAGGCATCCAGACCGCCGTGCTGTCGAGCCTGTGCGCGCTGCGCGCACGGCGCGCGGCCGGGCTGCCCTGCGGCGACCTGCTGTTGTACGGCGCGACCGAACACAAGGCGGTGCCGGAAAGCCTGGCGCACTGGAACGCGCTGCTTGGCACCGGCTTGACGCTGCAGGCGCTGCCGGTCGACGCCGGCGGGCGCCATCGTCTCGACGTCTTGCGCGAACTGGCGCCGCGCACCGCCTTGCTGTGCACGATGGCGGCGAATAACGAAACCGGGGTCGTGTCCGACCTCGACGGCATTGCCGCCGTGCTCGAAGAAACCGGCAGCGCCGCGCTGTGGATGGTCGACTGCGTGCAGGCGCTCGGCAAGCTGCCACTGGCGCTGAGTAAAACGCGCATCGATTACGCGCCGTTCTCCGGCCACAAGCTGTACGCGCCGAAGGGCATCGGCATGCTGTACGTGCGCGACGGCGCTCCCTACACGCCGCTGCTGTGCGGCGGCGGCCAGGAAGCGGGCCAGCGCGCCGGCACCGAGAACATGGCCGGCATCGCCGCACTCGGCGCGGTGCTGCGCGCGCTGGAAGAGGGCGCTACATTCCGCAGTCATGCGCAGCTGCTTGCCATGCGTGCGCGGCTGGTGGCGAGCCTGCGCGCGGCCTTTCCCGGCATTGCATTCAATGCCCCTTTCGACCACGCGCTGCCGACCACGCTCAACTTCACGGTGCCGGGCAGGTCGGGCAAAGCGCTGCTCGACCTGTTCGATGCCGCCGGCATCCGCGTCAGCGCGGGGTCGGCCTGTTCGGCGGCGCAGGCCGCGCCCAGCTATGTGCTGGTGGCGATGGGACTGCCGCACGAACGCTGTGCGAATGCAGTGCGCATGTCCTTCGGGCCGCTGGCGGACGAGGCGTTCATCGACGCGGCCTGTGCACGCATCGCGCGTTGCGGCCAGGCGCTGCTGGCGCCGCCACCCGCCGCCTGTCCGGTAACCGGATCGGGCGCCATGCCTGCCGCGCCTGCGCTGCCGGCGTCGGCAGTGGCGCCATGCGCACTGGATGCGCAGGGATTGGCGATCTTCCTCGATGCGCACCCGAACGCGCTGCTGGTCGACGTGCGCGAAGCCTGCGAGCACGCGCTCGGCACACCCAGGCTGCATGGACGCGCGGCCTACAGCCTGCCCTTGTCGCGCCTGCCCGAACACGCAGCCTGGCTGGGGCGGGAGACGCGCCCGCTGGTGTTCTTCTGCCGCAGCGGCAGCCGCAGCGCCCAGGCGGCGCGCATCGCCGGCGAACTGGGGCACGCCACCGTGCGCCACCTCGCCGGCGGCCTCGCCTTGCTTGTACCCTGATGGCGCCCTGATCCGGGCCGGATGACAGGCACGCCCGTGGCGCGTTTGTAACCGTCCCGCCTGTGCGTTCGTCAACGCACAGTCTCTCCCTTGATGAGGTTTTAGCATGGTGCCAGCCGTGCGACGGGTTGCGCGCACGCCCATCATCGAGGCTTCTGTTGAACGACGAATTGCACACCAAGGCCGACGCGCCGCGCGCGGGGCAGGCGCCCGTCCGCGATGCCAGCGCCGCGGACGGTGCACCGCTGCGCGCGGCGCGTTTCGACGCCGCGCAGATGGCCGACCACGGGCGCCGCCTCGCGGCAGTCCACACGCTGGCGCCGCAGGAAGGCCCCGGCCGCCTGCGCGCGCGCCTGGACGAGAATGCGGCGGCCATCAGCGCGGCCTGTAGCACGCTGGCGGCGGGCGCCGATACGCCCGCGGCCGCCGACCTGTTGCTCGATCACTACCACCTGGTCATCGAGGGAATCCATAGCGCACGCCTGCAACTGCCGCATCGGTTGCCGCTGCTGGCGGCGCCGGCGCAGGCCGCGGGTACGCCGCGCGTCTACGAACTGGCGCTCAATCTGGTCGCCCATGGCGACGGCCTTGTCGAGGAAGACAGCCTGGCGCGCTTGATCGCCGCCTACCAGGAACACGCCCCACTGACGCTTGCCGAACTGGAGGCAATCCCGCTCATGCTGCGCCTGGCGCTGCTGGAAAACCTGCGCCGCCTGACCGTGCGTCTCAACGAGCGCGTGCTGCAGCACGCCCTGGCCGACGCATGGGCCACGCGCCTGCTCGAGACCGCCGCGCGCCGCCCCGGCGACCTGGTCTTGCTGATGGCCGACATGGCGCGTGCCCAGCCTATGGCGCCAGCCTTTGTCGCCGCACTGGCGCAGCGCCTGCAGGGGCAGGGCGCGCCGCTGGAGCAAGTGCTGGAATGGATCGGCACGCGCCTGGCAGACAGCGGCGATACGCTCGACGTGCTGGTGCGGCAGGGCGGCGAAGAGGCGACGCTGGACGCCGCCTCGCTCGCCAACGGCCTGGCCAGCCTGCGCCTGCTCGCGCGCATCGACTGGCAGGGTTTTATCGAAACCGCCAGCGTGGTCGAGCAGGCGTTGCGGCGCGATCCCGCCGGCGTGTACGCGCACATGGATGGCGCCACGCGCGGCCTGTACCGGTGCAGCGTGGAACGCCTGGCGCAGCGCAGCGAACAAGGCGAAAGCAACATCGCCGCCATGGCCCTGGCGCTGGCCGAAGGCGCAGCGGATGCGCGCAGCCGCCACGTCGGCCATTACCTGGTCGGCGCCGGCTTGCCCGCATTGCAGGCGCAACTGACGGCGCCGCCGGGGGCCTTGTTCGCACTGCGGCGCGCGGCGCGGCGCCGGCCGCTGCTGTCCTACCTGGGCGCGATTGGCGCTTTTACCCTGCTGTTCACGGCGGCATTGCTGGTGCATGCCTGGCAAGCCGGCGCCGGCGCGGCGCTGTTGATCGTGCTTGGTGTGCTGGCCGCCGTCGGCGCCAGCCAGCTGGCGGTCACCCTGACGAACCTGATGGTGGCGCGCCTGGTCGCGCCCCGTCTCTTGCCGCGCATGGATTTCAGTGGCGGCATCCCGCCGCAGGCGCGCACGCTGGTCGCCGTGCCGGCGCTCCTGCACGACAGCGCCACCGTCCAGGCATTGTGCGCGGGGTTGGAGTTGCGCTACCTCGCCAACCGCGACCCGCAGCTGCGCTTTTGCCTGCTGACCGATTTCGACGATGCGCTTGACGCGACGGTGTTCGGCGACGCCGAGCTGCTGGAAGAGGCGCGCGCCGGCATCGCCGCGCTGAATGCGCGCCATGACGAGTGCCCCTTCCTGCTGCTGCACCGCCCGCGCGTGTGGAGCACGAGCGAGCAGGTTTGGATCGGCCGCGAGCGCAAGCGTGGCGCACTGGCCGACCTGAACGCTTTCTTGCGCGGCGGCGCGCACGAACGCTTCATGCTGGTCGAAGGCGGCATTGACGAATTAAGCAGCGTGCGCTACGTGATCACGCTCGACCCCGACACCGGGCTGCCGCCCGACAGCGCGCGCCGCATGGTGGCCGCCATGGCGCACCCGCTCAACCAGCCGCAGTTGGACAGTGGCGGACGCCGCGTGGTCGCCGGCCACGCCGTGCTGCAGCCGCGCGTGACGAGCGCGCTGCCGCGTGCGCGCGCCTCGCTCTACGAACGCCTGTGCGGCGCCAGCCCCGACACTGGCGCGAACGTCTACCAGGACCTGTTCGCAGCAGGCTCGTACATCGGCAAAGGCATCTACGAAGTCGACACATTCATGCGCGTGCTGGGAGGGCGCCTGCCCGACAACGCCGTGCTGTCGCACGACCTGCTCGAAGGCTGTTACCTGCGCAGCGCCGCGCTGGGCGACGTCGCGCTGACCGACAGCTGTCCGGCGCACTACAGCGACGCCATCGCGCGCCGCCACCGCCGGGTGCGCGGCGACTGGCAGCTGGCAGGCTGGCTGCGCGCAACCGTGCCAAGCGCGGGCGGCGGGCGCGAAGCGAATCCCTTGCCGCCGCTGGCGCGCTGGAAGCTGCTCGACAACCTGCGCCGCAGCCTGGTGGCGCCGGCACTGACAGCCATGCTGGTGCTGTGCTGGGCACTGTTGCCGGGACCGGCCTTCTGGAGCGCCGCCGCGTTATCGGTGTTCTTCCTGCCCGCCTTTTTGACGATCCTCGTCGGCCTGGCCGACAAGCCGCGCGCCATGCCCTGGCGCCAGCACGTGCCCCACTGGGCGCACGGCGCGGCGGGCAGCCTCGCGCACGCCGTGATGGACACCGCCTTCCTGCCGCACGAAGCCTGGTACAGCATGCACGCGATCGCGCGCACCGGCTGGCGCATGCTGGTTTCGCGCCGGCGCCTGCTGCAATGGAAGGCGTCCAGCCTGGTGCGCGCGAGCACCGACGTCGAATCGGCCTGGCGCAGCATGTGGTTCGCGCCGCTGCTGAGCGTGGTGGTTGCGGTGCTGCTGACCTTCCTGCACCCGTTCGCCCTGTTCGCGGCGGCGCCTTTGTTACTGTTGTGGTTCCTGTCGCCGCTTGTCGCCTGGTGGGTCAGCCTGCCGTTCGAACGGGAGGCGCCCAACCTGTCGCCCGACCAGACCCGCTTCCTGGCGCGGCTGGCGCGCCGTGGCTGGCGCTATTTCGAGGATGTGGTGAATCCCGCCACCAACTGGCTGCCGCCGGCCGGCGTGCAGGAGTTCCCCGAACCGCTGCTGGTGCACACGACCGCGCCGACCCACATCGGCCTGTCGCTGCTGGCCAGCTTGAGCGCCTGGGACTTCGGTTTCATCCCGCAATCGAGCGTGCTGGCGCGCGTGCGTGGCGCGTTTGCCAGCATGGCGCTGCTGGAACGCCATGCTGGCCACTTCTATGCCGGCTACGACACGCGCACGCTGGCGCCGCTGCTGCCGGCGCGGGTGTCGACCGAGGACAGCGGCAACCTCGCTGCTTACTTGCTGACCCTGGCGAGCGGTATCGATGGCCTGGCCGACGCGCCGATCGCCGGCGTGCGTTCGATCGAGGGAATGCGCGCCACCCTGGACGTGCTGGAAGAGCACGCGCAAGGCGCCTCATCTCCGGTGCGCCGTGCGCTCGACGCCTGCCGCGACGCCTTCGATGCGCAGCGCTGCCGCAACGGCGACACCCTGCCGGGGCTGGCCGAATGCCTGCAGGCGGCGCTGCGCGCGGCGGGGGCGCTGACCGCCGCGCTGCCGGAAGATGCCGACGCCAACCTGCGCAACTGGGCGACGAAACTGGAGGAAGACTGCCGCGCCGCCCACGACGACTTGCTGCTGCTCGCGCCCTGGATGCGCGCGGTGCAGGAATACGTGCTCGACGCCAGCCTGACGCGCATCCCGACGCTGCGCGAACTGGCCGCCTGTTCGGTGCGCGCTTCCAGTGCGGGCGATACGGAGCAGGCACTGGCGCAAATGGTGGAAGAGGGCGCCGCCACCGCGCGCGAACGCCTGGCCGAGATCGAGGTCCTGGCCGCCTGCGCGCGCGAATTCGCGGACATGGATTTCGATTTGCTGTTCGACCCGGCGACCCGATTGCTGGCGCCTGGCTTCGACGTCGGCGCCAACCGGCGCGCGCCCGGCGGCATCGACCTGCTGGCCTCGAACGCGCGCCTGGCCAGCTTCATCGGCATCGCCCGTGGCCAGCTGCCGCAGGCGCACTGGCGCGCGCTCGGGCGCCGGCTGTCCCTCGTCGGCGACACGCCAGTACTGTTGTCCGAGCACGGTGCGCTGCACGACCACCTGATGCCGCAGCTGGTCATGCCGGGCTTGCGCCGCACCCTGTTTGATCGCAGCAGCCGCGCGCTGGTGCGCATCCAGATCGACTACGCGGCGCGCCACGCCATTCCCTGGGGTTTTACGCAATCCGGCTACAACAGCCTGGACGGCGCGCTGCACTACGAATATCGCGCGTTCGGCGTGCCGGGTGCCGGGCGCGGGCGCGGTCTCGGCGACGACCTGGTGGTGGCGCCGCACGCGTCATTGCTGGCGCTGCTGGTGGCGCCGGAAGCGGCATGCGCCAACCTGGAGCGGATGGCGGCGTTGGCTGCCGGCCCCTATGGCTTGTACGAGGCAATCGATTACACCGGGTCACGACGGCCGCGCGGCCAGCGCCATGCGCTGGTGCGCGCCTACCGCTCCGATCACCAGGGTATGGGCTTGCTGGCCCTGTCGTCCCTGCTGCACGGGCGCCCGATGCAGGCGCGCTTCGCGGCCGACCCACAATTGCGGGCGGCGCTGCCGCTGTTGCAGGAACCGGTGCCGCCAGTCGCCGCCATCGAAGCGGACGATTTTGCACCGTTGGCGCAGCGCGGTACGCCGCCACAGGCGCAGCTGCCGCTGCGCACGGTCACGCGCGTCGGCCTGGCGCAGCCGCAGGTGCAGCTGCTGTCGAACGGCCGCTACCACGTGATGGTGACGAGCGACGGCGCCGGCTACAGCCGCTGGAACGAGCTCGCGCTCACGCGCTGGCGCCTGGACGCCACGAGCGGCGACTGGGGCCTGTTCTGCTACCTGCGCGACCTCGACAGCGGCGCGGTCTGGTCGAGCGCCTGGCAGCCGACGCTGGCCCAGCCCGAGCACTACGAAGCTACCTTCCCGGAAGGACGGGCGCAGTGGCTGCGCCGCGACCACGGCATCGAACTGTTCACGGAGATCGTGGTGGCGCCGGACGACGATGTCGAGTTGCGCCGCACGCGCATCAGGAATTTATCTGACCGCGCGCGCCGCATCGAGCTCACCAGTTATACCGAGCCGGTGCTGGCGCCGAGTGCGGTGGATGATGCCCATCCCGCCTTCAGCAAGCTGTTCGTGCACAGCGAGATCGAAGCCGCGCATGACGCCATCCTCTGTATGCGCCGGCCGGGTGCGCAGCAGGAATCAACACCCTGGCTGGTCAACGCGATGGCAGTACATGGCGCCGCCGGCACGATCTCCTTCGAAACCAGCCGCGCGGATTTCATCAAACGCGGCCACGGCAACGCGCTGCCGGCGGCGCTGGTCGAGACCACGCCCCTGGACGGCGCCGCCGGCACCGTACTCGACCCGGCGCTGGTGAAGCGCCGCAGCCTGACGCTCGCGCCCGGGGACGAGGTCACGGTCGACCTGGTCCTCGGCGTGGCCGCGAACCGCCTCGAAGCCCTGGCGCTGGCCGACAAATACCGCGAACGCGAAGGCGCCGACCGTGTCTTTGCATTGGCCCCGGCCCGTGCCACAGCTGCGCTGCAGGACGCCAACACGAGCGAAGCCGACAGCCAGCTGTATGCGCGCCTGGCCGGCGCCGTGCTCTATCCGGGACGCGCACTGCGCGCCGAGCCCGGCCTCATCGCGCGCAACCGCCGCGGGCAATCGAACCTGTGGCCGTACGGGATTGCGGGCGACCTGCCACTGGTGCTGGTGCAGGTCGATGACGCGGGCGGCCTGGCGCTGCTGCGCCAGCTGCTGGGGGCGCACGCCTGGTGGCGTGCGCGCGGGCTGCACGTCGACCTGGTGATCTGGTGCGGTGAAAACGCAGCGGGCGAGCGCTCGCTGCACGCACAGGTGCTGGAGACAATCGGTGCTTCCGAGCGCGATCGTCCGGGCGGCGTGTACGTGCAGGTACATGACCAAGTGCCGGAAGAAGACCGCATCCTGCTGCAGGCAGTCGCGCGCGTGGTGCTGCCGAACGAACGCGGCAGCCTGGCCGAGCAACTGCGGCGCGTGGAGGCGCAGTTCGCCCCGGTATTGCCGGCGCTGCGCACCGAAGCGCCACCGCCCGCTGCCGCCCCAGTGCAGATGCCCGGCCCGGAACTCCTGCTCGACAACGGCATCGGCGGCTTCAGCCCCGACGGGCGCGAATACATCATCCGCACCAGCCCCGGCCGCCCGACACCGGCGCCCTGGTCGAACGTGCTGGCCAACCCGCGCTTCGGTTCGGTCGTCTCGGAAAGCGGCCAGGCGTATACCTGGAGCGAGAACGCGCGCGAACTGCGCCTGACGCCCTGGGAAAACGATCCCGTCAGCGACCGCGGCGGCGAAGCGTTTTACCTGCGCGACGATGCCAGCGGCGTGTTCTGGTCGCCGACCGCGCTGCCGGCACCGTCGGGCGGCGCCTACCTGTCGCGCCACGGCTTCGGCTACAGCGTCTTCGAGCACAGCGCGCATGGCATCCATTCCGAGCTGTCGACCTTTGTCGCCCAGGACGCGCCGCTGAAGTACACGGTGCTGCGCATCCGTAACGACAGCGGCAGGCAGCGGCGGCTGTCGGCCACCGGCTATGTCGAATGGGTGCTGGGCGAGCTGCGCGCGGCCTCCTGCATGCACGTGGTGAGTGAACGCGATGCAGCCAGCGGCGCGCTGTTGGCACGCACTGCCTGGAACAGCGACTACGCCGACCGTACGGCCTTTTTCCACGTCGACGCCGAGGTCAGCGCCTTTACCTGCGACCGCAGCGAATTCATCGGCCGCGGCGGCCATCTGCGCCAGCCGCAAGCGTTACGGGCCGCCGGCCTGTCCGGCAGCGTCGGCGCCGCGCTGGATCCGTGCGCGGCGCTGCAGGTGGCTTTCGTGCTGGCGCCGGGCGAGCAGAGGGAACTGGTGTTCATGCTGGGCGCCTCTAGCGGCGATGCCGCCGAACTGGTGCAGCGTTACCGCGGCAGTGTCGCGGCGCGCGCGCTGCGCGAACAGGTACACGCCTACTGGGAAGAGACGCTGGGCGCGGTGCGCATCGCCACGCCCGACCCGAGCCTGGACGTGTTGGCCAATGGCTGGCTGCTGTACCAGACCATCGCCTGCCGCATGTGGGCGCGCAGCAGTTACTATCAATCCGGCGGCGCCTTTGGCTTCCGCGACCAGCTGCAGGACGCGATGGCGCTGGTGCACACGCGCCCGCAACTGCTGCGCGCCCATTTGCTGCTGTGCGCCGCGCACCAGTTCGTCGAGGGCGACGTCCAGCACTGGTGGCATGCGCCGTCGAACAACGGCGTGCGCACGCGCTGCTCCGACGATTTGTTGTGGCTGCCGCTGGCGACTTGCCGCTACATCCGCGCCACCGGAAACCTTGCCGTGCTGGGCGAAACGGCGCCCTACCTCGAAGGGCGCGCGTTGGAAGAAGGGGAAGAGTCGTATTTCGACACGCCGCGCGTGGCGCAGCAGCATGGCGACCTGTACCAACACTGCGTGCGCGCGATCCGCCACAGCCTGCGCTTCGGCGAACACGGTCTGCCGCTGATCGGCAGCGGCGACTGGAACGATGGTCTTGACCGCGTCGGCGACAAGGGCCGCGGCGAGAGCGTGTGGCTGGGCTTTTTCATGATCGAAGTGCTGCAGCGCTTCGCCGAACTGGCCGACCGCCGCGCCGACTACGGCTTCGCCACCACCTGCCGCGCCGCTGCCCAGGCGCTCACCACCCAGCTGGAAAACCACGCCTGGGACGGCGAGTGGTACCGGCGCGCCTGGTTCGACGACGGTACTCCGCTCGGCTCGAAAGACAACGACGAATGCCGCATCGACCTCGTCTCGCAGAGCTGGAGCGTATTGTCGGGTGCGGCCGGTCCCGAACGCGCGGCCCAGGCCATGGCGGCGGTCGAGGCGCGCCTGGTGCGGCGCGAAGCGAGACTCATCCAGCTGTTCGATCCGCCTTTCGAGGCCGGCAGCCTGAATCCGGGCAGCCTGCGCGCCTATGCGCCCGGCCTGCGCGACAACGGCGGCCAGGCCACCCATGCCGCATTGTGGGGCGCGATGGCCTTTGCGCGCATGGGAGAAGGAGAGCGCGCCTGGGAACTGTTCGACATGCTCAATCCGGTGCGCCTGGCCGCCACGCCGGAGGATTGCGAACGCTACCGGCTCGAGCCGTATGTGGTCGCCGGCGACGTGCTGGCCGCGGCGCCGCATGTCGGGCGCGGCGGCTGGAGCTGGTACACTGGCTCCGCCGGATGGATGTACCGGCTGATCGTCGAATCGCTGCTCGGCATCGAGCGCATCGGCGAGCGGCTGGTGCTGGCGCCGCAACTGCCGCGCGGCTGGCCAGGTTTTACGCTGCAATACCGCTACCGTGCCACCACCTACGCCATCGACGTGCGCGCCGCCACCAGCCCGGCCTTGCTGGTCGATGGCGTCGACGTCGGCGGCGACACGGTGCAGTTAATCGACGATGGCCAGGCGCACCACGCCCTGCTGCACGTCGTGCGCCGGCAGCAAGGCGCCGGCGCGGCGGACCATCAACAACCTCATTCAAGAACGATCACATGAAAAAAATCCTGTTGGCCACTGGCGCCACCCTGTTGCTATCCTGCGGCGCCGCGAGCGCGGCCGACTGGAGCGACACCTCGATCAGCTGGCGTTACGGCACCCGCTTCGCCGAGCCTTTCAATCCGGAGCACATCAGGAAGCACATCTTTGCGCTGACCCACGCCAGCGGCTACAAATACGGCAGCAATTTTTTCAACGTCGACCTGCTGCAGTCCGATAAAACCGACCCGGCTTCGCTGACGCAAAACGAGGGCGCCCAGGAAGCCTATGTCGTCTACCGCCACCTGCTCGACATCGGCGCCCTGCGCGGCACCGAGAAGCGCTATGGCCCCGTCAAAGGCGTCGGGGTCACCCTCGGCTTCGACTGGAACACGAAGAACGACGTCGGCTACAACTCCCGTAAACGCATGCTGGTCGCCGGTCCGACGCTGATGTGGGACGTGCCGGCCGGTTTCCTGAATACGAGTCTCCTGGTGCTGCGCGAATCGAATGCGCCGAGCGGCGCCTTTCCTCCGATCGCCAACGTGAATGGCCGCTACACCTACGATACCCACGCGGCGCTGTCGGTGAACTGGGCGATTCCCGTGGCCGAGCGGCTCGCGTTCGAGGGCTATGGCATGTTCATCGCCGCCAAGGGGCAGGATGAAGTCGGCCTGGGCACCGGCGCCGAAACCAACATCGACATGGCGCTGATGTACGACGTGGGTGCTCACTTCGGCCAGCCCAAGAACCGCTTCCGGGTCGGCCTCGAATACCAGTTCTGGAACAACAAGTTCGGCAATACCCGCGCCACCACGGGCGGGCGCGGCCAGCGCGCCAGCACGCCGATGGTGCGCGCCGAATACCATTTTTGAACGCGAGCGGCAGCCAGTGCAGGCCGCTGTCCTTTTATCAAAAAATATATAATTATTAGCAACTAATGCGCGCTCTGGCGCAAGTTGGACTCATAGTGCAATTGCAACAATTGCACTATGAAAACCTCACTCCATACCCCTGCCAAGCTCGCCCTGTTCCTGCTGTGCTTGTGCGCTCCCGGCGCCTTTGCAGCCATCGACGAACACAGCGAATTCGAAGCCACTTTATACGCACCGTATCGGGCGCCTGATCCCGGCAAGGGCGAGGCGCGCACCTTTACGCTGGCGTTCGATTATCCGAACGCGCGCCAGGCGCAAGTCGTCGACTGGCAGCTCGAACTGATCTCGCCGCGCGGCGTCGTCGTGCGCCGCTGGCAGGACAGCACGCCGCTGGCCGAACAACCCGTGACCGTCACGGTGCCGTGGTCTGGCCTCGATGCCGGCAAGCTGGCCGCCGGCGTCTACGGCGTGCGCCTGCGCGCGACCAGCCGCGACGCGCTCGCCAAGGCGCCCGCACCCGACGTGCACGAGCAACTGTGGCAGATCGAGATCGGGCCGCCGCAAGCGCCGGTACTGCCGCCGTTTGCGCCGCTGCCGAGCGGCCGCATTGGCCAGCCCGGCGTCGCCCCGGCCGCCGGCGCGCTGCCGTTTATCGTTTATCTCGGCAACCTGCACAGCCAGACCAACCACAGCGATGGCGGCGCCGAACTGTCCGACTGCAAGGGCGCGCAAGAGCCGCTGACGGCGAAGTACGGTCCCGATGCCGCCTTCGGCTACGCGAGAAAACACGGCCTCGACATCCTGGTCGCCTCCGAACACAACCACATGTACGATGGCTCCGACGGCACCAAAGCCGACACCGATCCGGCCGTGCCCAGGGCGCTGTACCGCAAGGGGCTGGACACCGCCGCCGGCTTCAATGCCGCCCATTCGGATTTCCTCGCCGTCTATGGCATGGAATGGGGCGTCATCAACAAGGGCGGCCACGTCAACATTTTTAATGGCACGCAGTTGCTGGGCTGGGAAAAGAACGCCAAGGGAGAACTGCTGGCCGACGTAGCGACGCCGCGCAGCGATTACGCGGCGCTGTACACGCTGATGCGCGAGCGCGGCTGGGTCGGTCAGTTCAACCATCCGTCGACCAGCGGCCAGTTCAGCGTGAATGGCACGGCGCTCGGCTATACGGCCGATGGCGACGAAGCGATGGCGCTCTGTGAGGTGGTCAACAGCACGGCGTTTTCGAAGAACGACAAGGAAGGCGAGACCCGCCGCAGCAATTTCGAGACGGCCTGTAACAAGATCCTGGAGGCCGGCTTCCACGTTGCCTTCAGCACCAACCAGGACAACCACTGCGCCAACTGGGGCACGGCCTACACCAACCGCACCGGCATCCTGATCCCGAACGGCGCCGCACTGAGCCAGGCCAGCTTCGTCGACGCGTTAAAGGCGCGGCGCGTGTTCGCAACCATGGACAAGGGCTCGCAACTGGTCCTGACGGCGAACGGCCGCATGATGGGCGAGCGTTTTACCAATACCGGTCCGCTGAACGTGGTGGCGCATTTCGCCAGCACGGCGGGCAAGCAGGTGGCCTCTGTGGCGATCATGGAAGGAGTGCCGGGACGCGGCGGGGTGGTGACGCAGATGTCGGACCAGGCGACTGTGAATTTCACGCCGTCGGCAGGCGCACATTTTTATTATGCGAAGGTGACGCAGGCGGATGGCAACATCCTGTGGTCGGCGCCGGTGTGGGTGACGCAGGAGGTGGAGGAAAAATGACCATGCCTGCAACCGTTGAGCACGTAGGGTGGGCGCCCCGTGCCCACGCGGAATGATGCGCAGAGATAGCGTTTTCTCGAACCCGAGCCTATGCAAAAACGCGGCAGGATTAAATGTCCTAACCATTTAATCCTGCCGCGTTCATGCGAGCGATGCAGCAGAAAGAACGCCGCAGGCCGTGCAAACGTCCGCGTGGGCTCGGAGAGCCCACCCTACGGTACGCACATGATTCGATTACAAATAGTGAATCATTACTCGACCATCTGGCTCTGCAAATAATTCTGGATCCCGACCTTCACGATCAAATCGAGCTGGGTCTCGAGCCACTCGATATGTTCTTCGGTGTCTTCCAGGATCACCAGCAGCAGGTCGCGCGACACGTAGTCGGCGGCGGCTTCGGCGGCGGCGATGCCTTCCTTGACGGTCAGCTGGGCGGCGCGCTCGAGTTTCAAGTCGGCGGCCAGCATTTCCTCGGTGTTTTCGCCGATCAGGAGTTTATGCAGCGCCTGCAGGTTCGGCAGGCCGTCGAGCATCAGGATGCGGTCGATCAGCTTGTCGGCATGCTTCATTTCGCCGATCGATTCGTCGTATTCCTTTTTGCCGAGCTTGAAAAAGCCCCAGTGGCGGTACATCCGCGCATGCAGGAAATACTGGTTGACGGCGGTGAGCTCGTTGGTCAGCTGCGCGTTGAGCAGCCGGATGACGTTGGGGTCGCCCTTCATGATATGCCTTGTTGTGGTTATGCGTTGCCACAACTATAGCAAAGAGGGCGAACGCGCGCGCCGGAAACCCGGCGGCGTGGAAGAAAGAAACTTACGCGGTTTGTGTGGCGCGGAAGCTCAGTTCGGTGACAACGGTCTTGCTGTCGAGCGCTTCGTGCAGGACTTCGCGGGCATAGCTGATGCACTTGCCGCAGTCGGTACCCAGGCCCAGTTCGGCGCGCAGGGCGGCGATCGAGGTAATGCCGAGGTCGACGGCCTGGCGGATTTCACGGTCGGAGATGTTGTTGCAGACGCAGACGATCATCGAAGTAGTCCCTGAAGCGTTAACTCAAGTTGTCACTTAAATAATGAGAATCGTTCTCATTCGTGTTCTATTCTGCGCAGTTTTTTCGACGGACGCAAGCGGTTTTGTCGTGTAATCGTTCTGCAAATAGAAATAATTCGCATTTAGGTTTATGATGCTAGTATCTGTCTCATCAGCGCTACAGGTGAGCACCACACACCGGAAACGTCATCATGACTCTAGTCCCCACTTTGACCACACTCGACGCCCTCAAGGCCGGGCAGAGTGCGACCGTGATCCACCTTGCGCCGCACGCACTCGGCGGCCAGGACGTGGCGCGCCGCCTGATGGAACTCGGCTTCGTGCCCGGCGAACGCATCCGCATGCTCAAACGCGGCCTGCCGGGCGGCCCGGTTGCCGTGAAGGTCGGCGAATCGACTTTCGCCCTGCGCAAGTTCGAAGCCGCACTCGTCTCGATCCAGCCGGAATAATCGATGGGTGTCATGGAACAACAGGTGGCGACGCGCTCGCCCCTGATCGCTTTGCTCGGCAATCCGAACTGCGGCAAGACGGCCCTGTTCAACCGACTCACCGGTGCGCGCCAGAAGGTCGCCAACTACGCCGGCGTCACCATCGAACGTAAAGAGGGCAGTTTTACCTCGCCGGCCGGACGCGCGCTGCGCGTGCTCGACCTGCCGGGCGCCTACAGCCTGTCCGCGCAAACCCCGGATGAAGCGATTACGCGCGACGTCGTCGCCGGCCTGCGCGCCGGGGAATCGGCGCCGGATGCGATCGTCTGTGTCGTCAATGCCACAAACCTGCGCCTGAATTTGCGCCTGGTGCTGGAAATCCAGCGCCTCGGCTTGCCGATGGTGCTGGCCCTGAACATGGTCGACGTCGCCAAAAAGCGCGGCATCGAGATCGATACCGTCAAACTGGCGCAGGAATTGAAGATGCCGGTGGTCGAGACCGTCGCCATCCAGGCCGGCGGCGAGCAAGCTCTTTTAGATGCGCTCGACCGCATGCCGTTTGAACACGTGACGCCGCAGCCGCTGGCCGCCATCGATGCCGTCCCGGTCGAACAAACCCAGCGCGAAGTGCGGCGCATTCTCGACGCCACCACCAGCTACGCCCACGACAAGGGCAACCTGTCGGAGAAAATCGACCAGGTGATCCTGCATCCGGTCGCCGGCCCGATCCTGCTGGCCGCGCTGATGTTCGTCATCTTCCAGGCCGTGTTCAGCTGGGCCGAAGCGCCGATGGATTTCATCACCGGGTCAGTGGAGGGCATCGGCGCCTGGATCGGCGAGGCCATGAGCGACGGACCGCTGCGCAGCCTGATCGTGGACGGCATCATCGCCGGCGTCGGCGGGGTGCTGGTGTTCCTGCCGCAGATCCTGATCCTGTTCTTCTTCATCCTGATCCTCGAAGACGTCGGCTACCTGCCGCGCGCTGCCTTCCTGCTCGACCGCATGATGGGCGGCGTCGGCCTCTCCGGGCGCGCCTTCATTCCGCTGCTGTCCTCGTTCGCCTGTGCGATTCCCGGCGTGATGGCCGCGCGCACGATCCAGAACCCGCGCGACCGCCTGGTGACGATCATGATCGCGCCGCTGATGACCTGCTCGGCGCGTTTGCCGGTGTACGCCTTGATCATCGCCGCCTTCATTCCCGAGCGCGACGTCGGCATTTTCAACTTGCAGGGCCTGGTGCTGTTCGCGCTGTACGCGCTCGGCATCGTTAGTGCGATGGGCGTGGCCTGGTACATGAAGCGCCGTAGCGGCGGCGCCCAGCATCCACTGCTGCTGGAGCTGCCGGCCTATCACTGGCCGCACCTGCCGACGCTGGCGCTGGGCCTGTGGGAGCGCGCCAAGATCTTCCTGATGCGCGTCGGGACGCTGATCCTCACCCTGATGATCCTGCTCTGGTTCCTCTCGAGCTTCCCGGGCGCACCCGAAGGCGCGACCCAGCCGCCGATCTATTACAGCGTGGCCGGCATGCTGGGGCGCGCGCTGGCGTTCATCTTCGAGCCGATCGGCTTCGGCTGGCAGATCTGCATCGCCCTGGTGCCCGGCATGGCCGCGCGCGAAGTGGCGGTCGGCGCCCTTGGCACCGTCTACGCGCTGTCCGGTTCCGGCGACGAGGTCGCCAACACGCTGGGGCCGCTGATCGGCGCTTCCTGGTCGCTGGCCACCGCCTTGTCGCTGCTGGCCTGGTACGTGTATGCGCCGCAGTGCATCGCGACCCTGTCGGTGGTGCGCCGCGAAACCGGCAGCGCCAAATATGCCTGGATGATGGCCGGCTACATGTTCGCGCTGGCGTATGTCGCCTCCTTCATCACCTACCGCGTCGCCCTGGCGCTGGGCGGCGGCTGACATGTGGCAGGAACTGGTCGTCGCGCTGGTGGTGGTGGTCGCTGCCGTCTACGTCGGCGCCAAATACCTGCCGGCGGCCTGGCGCATCCGCCTCGTCAACCGCCTCTCGCGCGGCGGCGCCGACTCGACGCTGGTGCGCTGGCTCGGTACCGCCGACAGCTGCGGCGGCGGGTGCAAGAGCTGCAATACCTGCGAGACGCCGGCTGAGCCGGCGGCGCCGGAGGGAAGTAAACATCGGGTGATCAAGCTGCACCAGAAACCTTGATGATGTCGAGCACGTAGGGTGGAGTCCCGACTCCACGCGTAAACGTTGCGCACCACCTGCTTGTCCGACTCCACGCGCCGGCAACTCAACCGTTCTGCGTCCCATTTGACCTGCCCCATCCACGGCTAACCGGCATCGCTTTACGATGCCGCACCATGCCCCGCTACCGCCGCCAATTCACTGGCACCACCTATTTCTTCACCGTCGTCGCCTACCAGCGTCGCCCCATCTTTTGCTCTCTATTGCTGCGCACATCTTTGCGCAACGCCATCCAAACGGTACGCACGACCCGTCCCTTCGTCATCGACGCCTGGGTGCTGATGCCTGATCACATGCACTGCATCTGGACGCTGCCCGAAGGCGACGACGATTATTCGACACGCTGGGCAGAGATCAAGCGTTACGTTACCAGTGCCTGCAGGAACGACTTGCATGACCCACGTCTGTTGACGCGAGCGGCGCGACAGCGCGGCGAGTCGACCATCTGGCAGCGGCGTTTTTGGGAGCACCAGATTCGCGATGAAGGCGATATGGAGCGCCACGTCGATTACATCCATTTCAATCCGGTCAAACACAGGCAGGTAGGGCAAGTAAGCGATTGGCCGTATTCGACCTTTCATCGGTACGTGCTCGAAGGGATATATTCTTGTGATTGGGCAGGATCGCCGGACATCGCGGAAGCGGATTTGGAATGAGCAGGGTGGTGCGCAGCGTTTACGCGTGGACTCGGGAGTCCACCCTACATTCGCGATCAATCAGCCGTCGCGTCATCCATTCGGGCGGGCGCGGTGAACATCAAACCGATCGCCAATGCGTGATATATCGGGAATGTAGGGTGGACTCCCGAGTCCACGCGTAACGCACGCAGACCACAATCGTCACGTCATCCAACGAACGAGGCGTCACCTCAACCCCAACGCCGCCAGCAACCTTTGCGCATCATACGGCGCGTGCACCTTGATATCGTTATCGAAGTAGCAGTACACATCGCGGCTGGCGCGCTGGGGCGGGGCGGAGGTGGAGGCGCACATGAAACCGTCCGGCTGGCCGCCGGTGCTCCAGGCGCGGATGCGCGCGGCCCAGCGGGCGGTCGCTTCGTCGTCGTAGCCGCTCGCGTATAACTCCTTGTCGCCGTGCAGGCGGATGTAGACGAAGTCGGCGGTCACGTCTTCCATGTACGGCCAGCGGCCCGCCGTGTCGGCCACCACCAGCGCCACGTTGTATTTGCGCAGCAGGGCAATGAAGCGGGCGTCGCGGAAGCTCTCGTGGCGGACCTCGACCGCGTGGCGCATCGGACGTCGTTCATCCATTTCGAGGAAGACCTTGCCTTCAATGCGCGGCTGGTGCCGGCGCGCGAGCGCGAGGCCGCTTTCCGTGTCCTGGGGCAGGATGCTGAGGAAGTGTTCGAAGCGCTCGGGGTCGAACTTGACCATCTCCGGGAACTGCCACAGGAAGGGACCGAGTTTTTCGCGCAGCGCGAACACGCCCGAAGCCAGCACGTTCGCCAGCGGCCCGTCGACGTCTTTCAACTTCAGCATGTGGGTGATGAAGCGGTTGCCCTTCACCGCGAACAGGAAGCCGGGCGGCGTCGCGGCGTACCAGGCGGCGTAGCTTTCCGGGCGCTGCAGCGAATAGAAGGAGCCGTTGATCTCGATCGTCGGCAACTGGCGCGAGGCGTAGTCGAGTTCGCGCGCCTGCGCCAGCTTGGGAGGATAGAACTTGCCGCGCCAGGGCGCATAGCGCCAGCCGGAGATGCCGATGTGGATGTTGGCCATGATTTTGCCCATGCCTGGCATCATAGAAGCGCAGGCGCGGCGGCCTCGGTGCGTTGCCGAACCGTGCCGAGGTAGGGATAGGAAGGCGCGCCCTTACGCCGCCAACAGCAGGTGCGATGCGCGCTGCGGCTCGCCTGCCGCGACCTTGAACACGCCGACGACCTCGGCCAGGCGCTCGGCCTGCAGGCGCATCGCCTCGGCCGAGGCGGCCGCTTCTTCGACCAGCGCGGCGTTCTTCTGGGTCACGCCGTCCATCTCGGCGATCGCCTGGTTGACCTGGCCGATGCCCGCTTCCTGCTCTTCGCTGGCGGCGGTGATCTCGGCGATGATCCCGTTCACCTGGCGCACGCTGCTGACGATTTCTCCCATTCTCGCGCCGGCGCTGCGCACCAGCGTGCTGCCGGCGGCGACGCGCTCCACCGAGTCGTCGATCAAGCCCTTGATTTCCTTCGCCGCCGCGGCCGAGCGCTGGGCCAGCGTGCGCACTTCGCCGGCCACCACCGCAAAGCCGCGCCCCTGCTCGCCCGCCCGCGCCGCCTCGACGGCCGCATTCAGGGCCAGGATGTTGGTCTGGAAGGCGATGGCGTCGATCACGCCGATGATGTCGACGATCTTGCGCGAGGACTGGTTGATCGCTTCCATCGTCTGCACCACCTGCTGCACGGCGTCGCCGCCGCGTACCGCCACTTCCGCCGCCGACGCCGACAGGCGGTTGGCGTGGCGCGCATGTTCGGCATTCTGCTGCACGGCGCTGGTCAGCTGTTCCATCGAGGAGGCGGTTTCCTCCAGTGCGGCTGCCTGCTGCTCGGTACGGCTCGACAGATCGAGGTTGCCGGCCGCGATCTGATTGGAAGCGCTGGCGATCGCGTGGATGCCGACGTCGACTTCGCCCACGATCTTGCCCAGGCTGCCGTTCATGTCGCGCAGCGCGCCCAGCAGGTGCGCCGTTTCATCGTTGCCGCGTACATGGATGACGGTGGTGAGGTCGCCCGCGGCCACCGTGCGCGCCAGGGTCACGGCGCGTCCCAGGCGGCGCGTGATGCTGCGCGAAAGCGACAGGCCGAACAGCATCAGTACGCTCGAGATGACCAGCGTGGCGGCCGAGAACCACAGAACGCGCGGCCAGAACACGGCGCCGACGGTGTCCATGTAGACGCCGGAACCGATCACCCAGTTCCAGTCCGCGACCCCCTTCACGTAGGACATCTTCGGCACCGGCGCGTCCTGGCCCGGCTTGGGCCACATGTAGGCGATGTAGCCGGCGCCATCCTTACGCACGACGTCGACCGCGACCGCGAACAGGCGCAGGCCGTTCGGGTCGGCGATCGCGCCGATGTCCTGGCCGTCGAGTTCCGGCTTCAACGGATGCATCATCATGCGCGGCTGCATGTCGTTGACCCAGAAATACTCGGAACCGCTGTAGCGCAGCGCCTTCAGTTCGGCCAGCGCGGCCGCCTGCGCCGCTTCTTTGGTGGTACTGCCCGTTGCGGCCGCCTTCTGGTGGCGTTCGACGATGCCCGCCGCCACCTCGACCGCCTGGCGCACGCCATGCCCGCGTTCTTCGAGGATCAGCTGGCGCTCGGACACCAGGAAGCAGGCGGCGACGATCGCCATGCCGAGGCCGGAACTGATGGTGAGCAGGGCCAGTTTCTGGGCGATGTTCAGACGAAAAAGAATGTTCATGGATGGAGGAAGGAAAGGGAGCGCGAGTGCAATTGCCAAATTTGATGAACTGGCATGCAGGGGTTGCGATTGTAAAACTTAAGTTGCATTAAAGGAACATTAATCATCAAAAATACGCATGCCTTTTTGTAACCACGCAACAGTGCTAAGCTAGCGCTCCCTCGTTCTTCCACGCGCGCGTCCATGATCACCGTCCATCACCTGAACAATTCGCGCTCGCAGCGCATCCTCTGGTTGCTCGAAGAACTGGGCCTGCCTTACGAAATCAAGAAATACCAGCGCGACCCGAAGACGATGCTGGCGCCGCCGGAACTGAAGGCCGTGCACCCGCTCGGCAAGTCGCCGGTGATCACCGATGGCGACACGGTCGTGGCCGAATCGGGCGCGATCGTCGACTACCTGATCGAGCGCTACGGCGACGGCCGGCTGGTGCCCGCGGCGGGAACGCCGGAAAAACTGAAGTACAATTTTTACCTGCACTTCGCCGAGGGCTCGGCCATGTCGCCGCTGCTGATGAAACTCGTGTTCGACCGGGTCGAGAACGGCCCGATGCCCTTCTTCGCCAAGCCGATCGCGCGCGCCATCGCGCGCAAAGTAAAAGACACGTTCATCAACCCGAACATCAAAGGCCAGCTCGACTACCTGGAGTCGGAACTGGCGACGCGCGACTGGTTCGCCGGCGGCGACCTGACCGGCGCCGACATCCAGATGAGTTTTCCGCTGGAGGCGGCGGCGTCGCGCGCCGGGCTCGGTGCACAATACCCGCGCCTGAGCGCGTTCCTGGCCCGCATCCACGCCCGTCCCGCTTACGTACGCGCCCTGGAACGCGGCGGCAAATACGACTACGCAAGGTAATCCGCATGGCCAAGCTGCTCGCGATCGACGGCCTGAACATCGTGCGCCGGGTCTACGAAGCCAGCCCGGAGCCCGACTCCGATCTAAAAGCCAGCATCGCCCTGCGCCACGCGTTCTCCTCGTTTCGCAACGTGCTGGAGGTGCACGCGCCGACCCACGTGCTGGCCGCATTCGACTATGGCGGCCGGACCTGGCGCCATGCGCTGTACCCGCGCTACCGCGAGCACCGCGCGCCGATGCCGGCGGTGCTGCGCGAGGCGCTGCCGGAATTCCAGGAACGCCTGCGCACGGCCGGAGTGCCGGTCGCGATGCTGCCGGAAGTCGAAGCCGACGACGTGGTCGCCACCTGCGTCATGCGCTGGCTGCAGGAAAACCGGGGAGAGGCGATCGTCGCCACCACCGACAAGGATTTGCACGTCCTGATCGCGCACGGCGCCCTGGTGTGGGATCATTTCAAGAACGAGTGGCACGACGACGCCTGGGTGCGCAACCGCTTCGGCGTGGCGCCGGAACTGCTGCACGATCTGCTGGCGCTGATGGGCGACGCCACCGACGGCGTGCCGGGCGTGTCCAAGATCGGGATGAAGACGGCGGCGCGCCTGCTCAATGCCTACGGCAGCCTGGATGCAGTCATGGCCGGCGCCGGCATCCTGAAGACGCCGCTCGGCGAACGCCTGCGCGCCGAGCGCGACATCCTGTACCTGTCGCGCGAACTGGTGCGACTGAAGACCGACGTGCGCCTGGGCGTCACCTGGAAGTCGCTGGCGTACGAGTCGCACTGAAACCCCGACACTGAAGGGACTGGACCATGCTGAAAGCCGTCATCGTCGATTCGAACGCCATCTCGCGTGGCCTGCTCAATACCGTGTTGACCGAAGGCGGCTACGAGGTCGTGGGCCAGGCGCACACCGGCCAGAATGCGCTGCTGCAGGCGGCCAAATTCCGGCCGCAAATCATGTGCATCGCGCGCGAGCAGGTGGAAGACGGCAGCAACGTCGTCGAGCAGCTGCGCGCGACGCTGCCGAAAACACTGGTCTTCATGGTCTCGGGCACCCTCGACGCGCCCACCATCGAGGCGGCGCTGGCGCGCGGCGTGCAGGGTTTTATCGTGAAACCGTTCAAGGCCGATACGGTGTTAAAGACCATCCGCAATACCGTCATCGCCGTGGTGCGCAAGCAGCAGGCCGGCAGTACGCCAGACGCTAGCGGCGCCTGATCTCCTCGGCCGCGATCTGCGTCAGTTCGCCCAGCGCGCGCATCTCGCGCTCGCGCAGGCGGCGCGGTTCCTTGTCCATCACGCACAGGGCGCCGAGCTTGAAACCCTCGTCGTCGACCAGCGGAAAGCCCGCATAAAAACGCACGTGCGGCGTGCCTACCACCAGCGGATTGCGCTGGAAACGGACGTCGAGCAGGGCGTCGGGCACCACCAGCGGGCCGGCCTGGTTAATCGTATGGTTGCAAAAGGCATCCTCGCGCGCGCTCTGCGGCAGTTCGAACCCGACCCGCGACTTGAACCACTGACGGTGCGCCGTGACCAGCGACAGCAATGCGATCGGGCATTCGGTGACTTGCGTGGCGAGCCAGGTCAGGCGGTCGAACACGGCCTCGGCTTCGCTGTCGACCAGGCCGGTCGCGCGCAGCGCCATCAGGCGCGCATGCTCGTGGCCGGGCAGGGCGCAGGCGGCGTCCGCCAGGAAGTCGCCCGGGTCGGCGCTGCCGGCCGTTACAGTGCCGCCGGCGCGTTCGCGCAGCAGCGTGCTGACGGCGGAGAGACGCACGCGGCGGTGACCCCCCGGCGTCTTCCAGGCCGGCAGCGCGCCGTTTTCGATCCACTGCTGGGCAGTGCTGACCGCGATGCCGAGCAGCTTGGCCGCTTCGCGCGTGGTGAGGACCGGATCGGCGCCGTCGTCGAGGCTGAATGAAACCATGGTTTTTATTTTCACGTAATCAATAATTGGTTGGTATTTTACTTGAGCAACAATATAAAATGCCGAAATTGATGATCGCAGCGCGCACGGGTTTGTTTCTTAGTCACAGTGTGGCGTATTTACGCGTCAATTCGTGATAATTAAGTTGACTTGAGGAAATTTGACGATCAAAATGGTGTTATCATCATTTTCGTCATATCTTTTGGCGTCGGCCAGCAAGGACCAATATTCCATGAGTCACCCCCTGCCGGCCCAGCTGGAAACAGCCCGCCTCGACGCCCTGCGCAAACTCGACCTGCTCGACACGCCGCCCAACGAGGCATTCGATCGCATCACGCGCATGGCTGCCCAGTTGTTCGGCTTGCCGATCGCCGCGGTGTCGCTGACCGACGTCGACCGCCAGTGGTTCAAGTCGCGCGTCGGCGTCGAGCATTGTTCGATCCCGCGCGAGAAAGCGCCGTGCGCACAGGTGGCTACCACCAGCAGCATGCTGGTCATTCCCGACCTGGCGCTCGACCCTTGCTACCGCACCAGCAACCTGGCCGCGACCGGCGTACGCTTCTATGCCGGTGCGCCATTGATGACGCGCGATGGCCATTGCCTGGGCGCGATGTGCGTGCTCGGTATCGAACCGCGCTCGATCAGTGCTGCCGAACGCACGGGTCTTGCCGACCTCGCCGCGATGGTGATGGCGCAAATCGAACTGCAGCACGCGATCGGCCGGATCGATCCGGTCAGCGGCATCCCGAACCGCAGCCAGTTCGTCGACGACCTGCGCGACCTGGCGCTCGACCGCCCGGCCGGCGAAACGCGCCTGGCCGCGCTGGTGAACCTGGCCACCCCCGAACAGATGAGCAGCGCGGTGCGCGCGATGGGCGCCGGCTTCGTCGACGACATCGTCACCGAGGCAGCGCGCATGCTGCGCGCGGCGCTCGGCCCCACGCGCAAGCTGTACCACGTGGCGCCGTTCCAGTTCGCCTTCCTGGCCGAGCCGGACGCCGACCTGGCGCGCTTTTGCGACTGGCTCGGCGCCTGGGTCGCGCTGCGCGCCGACAGTACCACGGCGCGCTTCGTCACCACCGCCACCGTTGGCGTGGCGCTGTTCACGACCGGCCAGGCCGAGCCGCAGGACCTGCTGCGCGACATGTACAGCGCAGCGCACGACGCCATCGAAGGCGCGCAGCGGGTGCGGGTCTTCTCGGCCGAGCAGAATGCGGCTTTCATGCGGCGATTTCGCCTCGCCAAGGACTTCGGCAGCGCGCTCGAGGACGACAGCCAGCTGCGCCTCGTGTTCCAGCCGAAAATCGAACTGGCGACCGGACGCTGCATCGGCGCCGAGGCGCTGCTGCGCTGGCGCCACCCGGTCCTGGGCGAAGTCTCGCCGGGCGAATTCATTCCCGTCGTCGAGCAAACTTCGCTGGCGCGCGCGACCACACGCTGGGTGCTCGAGCGCGCGCTGCGCCAGCTGGCCGCCTGGCAGCGCGCCGGCCTGGTGACGCAGGTGGCGGTCAACGTCTCGGCGGTGAACCTGCTGGAGCCGGACTTCTGCGCCCACGTGCTGGCCCGCCTGCAGGCGCACGGCCTGGCGCCGGGTGCGCTGGCCATCGAGATCACCGAAAGCGCGCTGATGTCGAACCGCACGCTGGCCGCCGCCACCCTGGAAGCCCTGGCCGCCAGCGGCGTGCAGCTGGCGATCGACGATTTCGGCACCGGTTACAGCAGCCTGGCCTACCTGCAGAGCGTACCGGCGAAGGTAGTCAAGATCGACCAGAGTTTTATACGCAACCTCGATAGCGACGAGCGCAAGCGCGCGCTGGTGGCGACCATGATCAAGCTCTCGCACGACCTCGGCCAGCTGGTCGTGGCCGAAGGCGTGGAAACGGCGCCGGTGGCGCGCTTCCTGGCCGACGCCGGCTGCGACCAGGTGCAGGGTTATCTGTATGCGCGCCCGCTGGCGCCGCAGCAGTTCGAGGAGTGGATCTGCGCGAAGTGGACGCTGGCGCGTCCGCGCAGGGCGAAGCAGGGGCAGGCGGCCTGCGCTTGAAGCGCCGGTTCGTAGGGTGGGCACTTGTGCCCACGCGGTACGGCGTCAGCGGTCACACGGCTTTCAATGAGGTGGAAGGCACGCGCTGCGAGAGCCTGGCTGATACGTTGCGGTATGCATAGGTACGACCGCGTGGGCACGAGTGCCCACCCTACCTTACCTCGGCGTTCCGGGACAATGCGGCGTTCCCCGGAACGCAGCCGCTTCAGCGATTAAAACTCATCCCAGCCGTCGACACCGGCGCCGGCCAGCTGCATGTTGCGCGGCGTTGCGCGCACGGTCGCCGGTTGTACCCGGCGCGCTGCCGGCATGGCCGCTTGCCCCTCGTCCCCAATGTTAAACACGGCCACCGTGCTCGCCAGCGCCGCCGCCTGGCTGCGCATGGCGTCGGCCGCGGCCGAGGTTTCCTCGACCAGCGCGGCGTTCTGCTGGGTCACCTGGTCCATCTGGGTGACGGCCTGGTTGATCTGCTCGATGCCGGCGCTCTGCTCGCGGCTGGCGGCGCTGATTTCTCCCATGATGTCGGTGACGCGGCGGACGCTGGCCACGATCTCTTCCATCGTCGCACCGGCCTCGTTGACCAGGCGGCTGCCGTCGCCGACCTTGCTGTTCGAGTCGGCGATCAGGGCCTTGATGTCCTTGGCCGCCGCGGCCGAGCGCTGCGCCAGGTTGCGCACCTCGGCGGCGACGACCGCGAAGCCGCGGCCCTGTTCGCCGGCGCGCGCCGCTTCGACGGCGGCGTTCAGCGCCAGGATATTGGTCTGGAAGGCGATGCCGTCGATGACGCCGATGATGTCGGCGATGCGGCTCGACGACGCGGCGATCGCGTCCATCGTGCCCACCACCTGTTTGACGACGTCGCCGCCACGCGCGGCCACCGTCGACGCGGTGTCGGCCAGCGTGCTGGCCTGGCGCGCGTTATCCGCATTCTGTTTCACGGTCGAGGTCAGCTCTTCCATCGAGGACGCCGTTTCCTCGAGCGCGCTGGCCTGCTCCTCGGTGCGGCTCGACAGGTCGAGGCTGCCCGCCGCCACCTGCGACGAGGCGGTAGCGATCAGCTCGGTGCCGTCGCGCACCGTCGAGACGGTCGTGCGCAGGCTGTCGTTCATCTTTTTCAGGGCGGCGAGCAGCTGGCCCAGCTCGTCGCTGGTGGTGACCTCGATCCGGCTGGTGAGGTCGCCGGCGGCCACCGTCTCGGCCACGGCGAGGGCGCGCGCGACCGGCACCGTGATCGACGAGGTGATGCGCCAGGCGATGAACGCGGCGAGGGCGAAGATGGCCGCGCTCATGCCGATCATCATGTTCAGGGTGCTGGCGTAGGTCTGTTTGGCTTCGGCCACTGCCTTGTCGGCCAGTTCCTTTTGCATCGCGATCTGGCCGTCGATCACCTTGCGGTATTCGCCCAGCAGCGGGCGGTATTGTTTGACGAGATAGTCCGATGCGCCGGCAATGTCGTCGGCGCCGATGCGGCGCAGCAGTTCGTCCTGGGCGGCGACCGCTTGCGCGTTGTAATCGAGGCTTTGCTTCAACAGCGCCTTGCCCTGTTCGCTCACGATCACGCCCTGCAATCTGGTGAAGGTGGCGCCGATGGCGGCGCGTGCGCGCTCGACTTCGGCTTGCTGGGTCTTGCGGTCGGCCGCATCGGCGTTCAGCAGCATGTTGCGCAGCGCGATCGAGATGTTGTTGACCTCGGTAAGCACGGCATTCGATGCCTCGATCTTCGGCATGTAGTTATGGACGATGACCTCGGTGCCGGCATTGATGCGGCCGAGCATGGTCGTGCCGAACACGACAATGACGAGGAGGAAGGCGCACAGGATGGCGAAGCCCGCAAACAGTCGGGTGCGGACGCGCAGATTCGAGAGGTTCATGATTGACGTTTTCTAGTGATAGTCGGCGGCGAGGGCAGCACGTCCCTGATTTGATTTCCGCACGGAAATTAGAATAACGTCTCTAGCTGATAAAACTTAATACGTGATCGAAAAAAACTGCCGATTTTTCCGATTCATGAAAAATCTGTTAATGGATTGGTGCGGCGCTGCAACGGTTTATTGTCCCGTACGATCAAAAAAAAGACCGGCAATGCCGGTCTTCAGTTCGATGCAGCCAGCGGTAACGCTCAGCCCGGCACCGCGCTGGCGCCGTCGATGATGCCGCCGCCCAGGCAAATGTCGCCGTCATACAGCACCGCCGACTGCCCCGGCGTGACCGCCCATTGGGGGTCGGTGAAGTCGAGCGCGAAGCGGTCTAGCCCTTCGGCCGCCACCGTGCAGGACACGTCGGCCTGGCGGTAGCGCGTCTTGGCCGACAGCAGGCCAGGGGCCGGCGGCTCGCCCGCGACCCAGCTGGCCTGGCCGGCTTCGAGGCGGGCCGACAACAGCCACGGGTGATCATGGCCCTGCACGATGTACAGCGTGTTGGTGGCGATGTCCTTGCGCGCGACGAACCATGGTTCGCTGGTGCCGTCGTCGTTGCGGTGCGATTTCAGGCCGCCGATGCCGATGCCCTTGCGCTGGCCCAGCGTATAGAACGACAGGCCGATGTGTTCGCCCACGGTCTGGCCGTTGTCGAGCTTCATCGGGCCCGGCTTGTGCGACAGATACCGGTTCAGGAAGTCGCGGAACGGGCGTTCGCCGATAAAGCAGATACCGGTCGAATCCTTCTTGGCCGCGTTTGGCAAGTTCAATTTTTCGGCGATCTTGCGCACTTCCGTCTTCAGGATTTCGCCCAGCGGGAACAGCGATTTCGACAGCTGCGCCTGGTTCAGGCGGTGCAGGAAATAGCTTTGATCCTTGGTATGGTCGAAGGCTTTTAATAGTTCGAACTTGCCGGCGCTGTTTTCGCGTACGCGCGCGTAGTGGCCGGTGGCGATCAGGTCGGCGCCGAGTTTCATCGCGTGGTCGAGGAAAGCCTTGAACTTGATTTCTGCATTGCACAGCACGTCGGGATTGGGCGTGCGGCCGGCCTGGTATTCCCGCAGGAATTCGGCGAAGACACGGTCCTTGTATTCGGCGGCGAAATTGACCGCCTCGATGTCGACCCCGACCACGTCGGCCACGCTGGCCGCGTCGATCCAGTCCTGGCGCGTCGAGCAGTATTCGGAATCGTCGTCGTCTTCCCAATTCTTCATGAACAGGCCGATGACTTCATATCCCTGTTCTTTCAGCATCCAGGCCGCGACCGAGGAGTCGACGCCGCCCGACATCCCGATCACGACTTTTTTCTTGCGCATGTTACGTTCCCGCTCTTGTGTCTACTTCGTTACGTCTGATTCGCCAGCGTCTCTTCGAACACCGACGGGTGAGTGTACAGCAGGGCCAGGTCGGTACGCCGGCCGGCCAGGTAATCGTCCACACATTGCAGCACGATCGGGCTGCGGTGGCGCTCGCTCGATGCGGCGATCTCGTCGCGCGTCATCCACAGGGTGCGCAGGATGCCGTCGTCGAGCGGCTGGTCGTACTGCTTGCCGGCCATGCCGCAAAAGGTGAAGCGTAAATAAGTGATATCGGCATTGCGCGACTTCGAGTAATAGCGCGACATGTACATGCCGACCAGTCCGGTCGGGATGAATTCGTGCGCCGTCTCTTCCATCGCTTCGCGCACGACCGCCTGCTCGAGCGATTCGCCCGGATCGAGATGGCCGGCCGGCTGGTTCAGCTTGATGCCTTCGCTCGTCTCTTCCTCGATCAGGAGGAAACGGCCATCGCGTTCGATGATGGCGGCAACGGTGACTGACGGTCTGAAGGTATGGGTCATGCGCGTCCTCGACAAATGAGCCGATATTCTACAGCGCCCTTCAAAGCGTTGCTTGCAAGTACCTGTGCAGTGCAACAAAAAAGCGTCAATTGCAGCGATTTGATACAAAAAAGGGCAGCAATGTGGCCAGGTTGTATCGTATTTACCCACAACGCATGACACCTGCCGAGGCAGGTGCGGGGAATGACAAAAAGGCCATGTTTACGTGGTAGATTGTGAACAGAACACCAACATGAGGAGGAATGCATGAGAATCGGCATTCCGGCCGAAACACGGCCGGGCGAGACCCGCGTAGCGGCAACTCCGGAAACAGTGAAGAAACTGGCGAGTAAACACCAGGTCGTGGTGCAGTCCGGCGCCGGTGTTCACGCCGCCGTTACCGACGAGGCGTATGTTGCCGCCGGCGCCACGGTCGGCAGCGCGGACGATGCGTTCGGTTGCGAGATGGTCCTCAAGGTACGTGCCCCCATTGAGTCCGAACGCGCGCGCATGCGTCCCGGCACCGTGCTGATCGGCATGCTCAATCCGTTCGACAAGGACAACACCGCCGCCATGGCGGCCAGCCGCATCAGCGCCTTTGCGCTGGAAGCGGCGCCGCGCATCAGCCGCGCGCAGTCGATGGACGTACTGTCCTCGCAGGCGAACATCGCCGGCTACAAGGCCGTCATGCTCGCTGCAAATACCTATCAACGCTTCATGCCGATGCTGATGACCGCCGCCGGCACCGTGAAAGCGGCGCGCGTGCTGATCATGGGTGTCGGCGTGGCCGGCTTGCAGGCGATCGCCACGGCGAAACGCCTGGGCGCGGTGATCGAAGCATCCGACGTGCGCCCGCCGGTGAAAGAGCAGGTCGAGTCGCTCGGCGCCAAGTTCATCGACGTGCCATTCATGACCGACGAAGAGCGCGAGATTGCCCAAGGCGTGGGCGGCTATGCGCGGCCGATGCCGGCCGACTGGATCCGCCGGCAAGGAGAATTGGTGCACGAGCGGGCCAAACTGGCCGACATCATCATCACCACCGCCCTGATTCCGGGGCGCGCGGCGCCGACCCTGATCCGCGAAGAAACCGTGATGGCGATGAAGCCCGGTTCCGTCATCGTCGACATGGCGATCGAGCAGGGCGGCAACTGCCCGCTGACGGAACCGGGCAAAACGGTTATTAAACATGGCGTCCACATCATCGGCGAGCCGAACCTGGCGGCGCTGGTCGCGGCCGACGCCTCGGCGCTGTATGCGCGCAACGTGCTCGACTTTTTAAAGCTGGTGTTCGATAAGGAAGACAAGTTCACCATCGACCTGGAGGACGAGATCGTGCGCGCGACGCTGCTCTGCCACCAGGGCGAGACGCTGCGCGCCTAAAGGAGACGACATGGAAATCAGCCACACCATCATCAACCTGATCATCTTCGTGCTGGCGATCTACGTCGGCTACCACGTCGTCTGGACCGTGACCCCGGCGCTGCACACGCCGCTGATGGCGGTGACCAACGCGATTTCCGCCATCATCATCGTCGGCGCCATGCTGGCGGCCGGCCTCACCGAAGGGGTGCTGGGCCAGACGATGGGAACGGTCGCCGTCGCCCTGGCCGCGGTGAATGTGTTCGGCGGCTTCCTGGTTACCCAGCGCATGCTGGAGATGTTCAAGAAGAAGGAGCCGAAGCGGCCGCTTGACGCCGCTTCCGCCAAGCCGGCCCAGAAGGAGGCCGCATGAACGCCATCAGCATGAACATGGTCACGCTGCTCTACCTGGTCGCCTCGGTCTGCTTCATCCAGGCCTTGAAGGGGCTGTCGTCGCCATCGTCGGCGCGCATGGGCAATACTTTCGGAATGGCCGGCATGGCGATCGCCGCCGTCACCACGGTGGCCCTGATCCTGAAACTGCAGGCGGAGTTTGCCGCCGCGGACAGCGCGCGCAGCGGCGGCATGGGTTTTAGCCTGGTGCTGCTGGGCGTGGTGGTGGGCGGCGCGATCGGGGCGTATGCGGCGAAAAAGGTCGAGATGACCAAGATGCCGGAACTGGTAGCGGCGATGCACTCGCTGATCGGCCTGGCGGCCGTGTGCATCGCGGTGGCGGCCGTGTCCGAACCCTGGGCCTTCAATATCGCCGAGCGCGGCGGTGCGCTGCCGTTCGGCAACCGGCTGGAACTGTTCATCGGCACCTTTGTCGGCGCCGTGACCTTTTCCGGTTCCGTGATCGCCTTCGGCAAGCTGTCGGGCAAATACAAATTCCGCCTGTTCCAGGGCGCGCCGGTGCGATTCAAAGGCCAGCACATCCTGAACCTCGTCATCGCCATCGCCATCATCGCACTCGGGCTGGTGTTCTGCTTTTCCGATGCGGTGGAACCGGCCTGGACGCCGTTCGCGATCATGGCTGCGCTCTCGTTTGTGCTGGGCGTATTGATCATCATCCCGATCGGCGGCGCCGACATGCCGGTGGTGGTGTCGATGCTGAACTCGTATTCGGGCTGGGCGGCGGCCGGCATCGGCTTCTCGCTGAACAATTCGATGCTGATCATCGCCGGCTCGCTGGTGGGCTCGAGCGGCGCCATCCTCTCGTACATCATGTGCAAGGCGATGAACCGCTCGTTCTTCAACGTGATCCTGGGCGGTTTCGGCGGCGAGGCGACGGCGGCCAGTGGCGCCGCGCAGGAACAGCGCCCGGTGAAATCCGGTTCGGCCGAAGACGCCGCTTTTATTTTGCAAAACGCCGAATCGGTCATCATCGTCCCCGGCTACGGCCTGGCGGTGGCGCGCGCCCAGCATTCGGTCAAAGAGCTGGTCGACAAGCTGACCGAACACGGCGTGACCGTGCGCTACGCGATCCACCCGGTGGCGGGGCGCATGCCTGGCCACATGAACGTGCTGCTGGCTGAAGCCGAAGTGCCCTACGACCAGGTGGCGGAGATGGAAGACATTAACGGCGAATTTGGCCAGACCGACGTGGTGCTGGTGCTGGGTGCGAACGACGTCGTCAACCCGGCCGCGAAAGACCCAAAATCGCCGATCGCCGGCATGCCGATCCTGGAAGCGTACAAGGCGAAAAGCATCATCGTCAACAAGCGCTCAATGGCTTCGGGCTATGCGGGGTTGGACAACGATTTGTTCTACATGCCGAACACGATGATGGTGTTTGGCGACGCCAAGAAGGTGATCGAGTCGATGGTGAAGGCGGTGGAGTAAGGGACGGTTGTTGTCGTGTACACCACGGGCCGAAGTGTAACGTAGAGGGTGTGAAAAAAACGTCAGGGCAAGGTGCCGAGTCGAAGACAGTACGAGGGTACGGCGAGACGAGGCAACGCAGCCATGGCGATTTTTTCACATCCTCGTAGGGTAGGCATGCCCACGCGGACGTTCGCATCAGGTTGGCCCACAAACGCGGTAACGGCCGGTGATTAAACCGACACGTTATCGCGGATCATTCGAACGCTTTACCGGAATTCGACCGCGTTGGTTTAAAACGATGCAAACATGGTGCGCCGTCCCGCGTGGGCATGCCCACCTACGGTGCACAAGCGTTGCGGATTAACCGTGTCGATGCGGCAGCAACGCCGATCCGCCGCGGCGCCCGTACATCATGAGCTCCCCCAGCAGCGTGCGCGCCGGTTTTACCGCGTCCAGCGCCGCCAGGCCGAGCCCGAGCACCGATTGCAGCGGTCCGCTACCGACGAACGCGCGCGCCATGGCGTCGGTCAGCGCGATCGTCAGCTGGCGGTCTTGCGCGCGCTCGTCGAGGAAGCGCCCGATCCCTTCGGGGCCCGGGCAGCGCGCCAGCAAACGCGCCAGCACGGCGGCGTCGCGCAGGCCGAGGTTCAAGCCTTGGCCGGCCACCGGGTGCAGGGTCTGCGCCGCATTGCCGATGGCGACCGTGCGCGTGGTGGCGTGCGCTTCGGCGTTCAGGCCGAGCGGATACGCGAAACGCGCGGACACCCTGGTAAACCGGCCCAGGCGCCCGCCGAAGGCATCGCCCAGTTCGTGCAGAAAACGTTCTTCGTCCATCGCCTGCAGCGCTTCCGCGCGCTCGGGCTGCACGCACCAGACCAGCGCATACTGATACCCGTCGGCGCCTTCCTGCGGCAGCAGGGCCAGCGGGCCTTCGTCGGTGAACCGCTCGAAGGCGCGGTGCGCGATCGGACTGGCGGAGGAAACACGTGCAATGACTGCGCTCTGGCCGTAGTCACGCGTTTTATTCTTGTCTTCCTGCTGCCCGAACACGCCGCCTTCGGCGCCGACCGCCACCTGCGCCGTGAGCGTACGGCCGTCGTCGAGCGCCAGCGCCACGTGGCCGGCCGTTTCGTCGAGCGCGGCCACGCGCGCCGGGCGGATCACCTGCACCCCGGCACGCTCGACCGCGCGCGCCAGCGCATCGACGACGTCGCCGTAGCGCGTCACGTAGCCAAGGGCGTCGAGATTGTGTTCGCTGCGGTCGAGCAGGCTGCGCCCGAGCTGGCCGCGGCGCGAGACGTGGATGGTGTGGATTGGCGTCGCTGGAAACGGCCAGGCGCCGACTTCTTCCAGCAACTGGCGGCTGCCCCAGGCCAGCGCGATCGAACGCGGATCGGCAATCGACTGGCCCAGTGCGCGCGCATCGATCAAGGCGATGCGCTGCCCGGCTATGCCACGCCGCGCGAGCAGGGCGGCCAGGGCCAGGCCCACCGGCCCGGCGCCGCAGATCGCCACATCGACGTCGACATTGTTGTTGTGCTCTTCCATCATCGCTCCGCCATCAGGGTTTCGATTTCCAGCACCGTCTTCGGCGCGCTGCCGGACAGCACGCGCGCACCGCTTGCGTCGACGATCACGTCGTCCTCGATCCGGATGCCGATGTTCCAGAAGCGTTCCGGCACACCGGGACCGGGCCGGACATAAATGCCCGGTTCGACGGTCAGCGCCATGCCCGGTACCAGCGGGCGCGAAGGCTTGCCTGCGCTCGCGAGGTCGCGGTAGCTGCCGCTATCGTGCACGTCGAGTCCCAGCCAGTGGCCGGTGCCGTGCATGTAGAAGGGAGTATAAGCGCGTTCGGCCAGCACGTTGTCGACACTGCCCCAGGTGCTGCGATCAAGCAGGCCGACGTCGAGCATGCCTTCTGCCAGCACCGCCAGCGCCGCCTCGTGCACGTCGCTGTAGGGGCGGCCAGGGACGATGACGCGCAGCGCCGCATCCTGCGCGCGCAGCACCAGTTCATATAGCACCCGTTGCGCCTCGCTGAAGCGGCCGTTGACGGGGAAGGTGCGCGTGATGTCGGACGCGTAGCTGTCGAATTCGCAGCCGGCGTCGATCAGGACCAGGTCGCCGTCGACCGTTCGGGCATTGTTGGCGCTGTAGTGCAGGATGCAGGCGTTCGCGCCGCTGGCGACGATCGGCGTGTAGGCCGGGAACTGGGCGCCGTTGCGGCGAAATTCATAGAGCAGTTCGGCCTCGAGTTCGTACTCGAACATGCCGGGCCGCGCCGCGCGCATGGCGCGCACGTGGGCGGCGCCGGCAATCGTCGCCGCGCGCAGCATCACCGCTTGCTCGCTCTCGTCCTTTAACAAGCGCATCTCGTCCAACAACCCGAGCAGGTGCGCCGTCCGTGCCGGCGCAGCGATGCCGCTGCGCGACTGGGCGCGCACCGCCTTCAGCCAGCCCGCGACCTGGGCATCAAACGCCGCGCCGTGGGCCAGCGCGTAATACAGGACGGGGACGTCGGCCAGCAGGCGCGCCATGTGCGCATCGAGTTCGCCGATCGGATACGCGGCGTCGAAGCCGAAAGCTTCCTGGGCCGCCGCCGGGCCATAGCGAAACCCGTCCCAGATCTCGCGCTCGACGTTTTTCTCGCGGCAGAACAGGATGGAACGGGCGGGCACATCGCCCTGCGCGGCCACCAGCACCAGCACGCTTTCCGGCTCCATGAAACCGGTCAGATAGTAAAAATAGCTGTCGTGGCGGTAGGGGTAATCGCTGTCGCTGTTACGCGCTACCTCCAGCGCCGTGGCCAGCACCGCCACGGCGCCCGGTTCCATGCCGGCCGCCAGGCGTGCGCGGCGCGCGGCGAACGGATTCACGCGCCGACCCTTTTGGCCAGCGGCGCGTTGAGTTCTTCGAGCTGGGCGACGGTGCCGACGTTGACCCAGGGGCCTTCGTAGATTTCGCCGCCGACGCGGCCCTGGGCGATGAACTTGCGCATCAGCGGGCCGAATTTCACGAACTCGCCGGGTTGAATGCCGTCGAACATTTCAGGGCGGTAGACGCCGATATTCCCGAAGTTCCATTTCGGGCTGCCCTCGTTCGACAGGGTGTACATGTCGATGCCGAAGTCGCCTTCCGGGTTATGCCACGGGTTCGGCGTCAGGTACAGCCAGGCGATGTCGCGTTTATCTACGGGGAGCGGCTGGCCGATGGCGTCGTTGTCCGGCAGCGCATCGAACACCTGGGAAAAATCGAAATAGGGCGCATAGATGTCGCCCGACAGCGCCACGAAGGGTTCGTCGCCCAGCAGGTGCAGGGCGTTGGCGATGCCGCCGGCGGTTTCCAGCGGCGCCGGCTCGTGCGAGTACTGGATGCGCGCGCCAAATTGACTGCCGTCGCCCAGCGCGTCTTCGAGCATGTGGCCCAGGTGCGAGTGGTTGATGACGATCTCGGTGATGCCGGCGCGGACCAGGTTCAGGATGTGCCAGGCGATGAGCGGACGGCCGCGCACTTTCAATAAGGGTTTCGGGCAGGCGTCGGTCAGTGGACGCATGCGTTCGCCGCGGCCGGCGGCCAGGATCATGGCTTTCATGGGTTTTCCGAAAAAGTCACTCAGAAGGTGTAGCCGACCTGCGGCGCCTTGTCTTCGAAGGCGTCGAGCAGGCGCACCAGCGGCTTGAGTTCGATGTAGCGGTGCGCGGTCTTGCGCACGTAATCCATCACGGTCGGCAGGTCGCCCATGTAGATGGCTTTGCCGTCGCGGTAGTTCAGGCGGCAGAAGATGCCGAGGATTTTCAGGTGGCGTTGCAGGGCCATGAATTCGAAGTCGCGGTAGAACGCGTCGATGTCCGGGTTGACCGGCAGGCCGACCTGCTTGGCGCTTTGCCAGTAGCGTACGACCCAATCGAGCACGATCTCTTCGTCCCACTGGATGTAGGCGTCGCGCAGCAGCGAGCCGAGGTCGTAGGTGATGGGACCGTAGACGGCGTCCTGGAAGTCGAGCACGCCCGGATTGCCCTGGTCGAGGAACATCAGGTTACGCGAGTGGAAATCGCGGTGCATGAATACCTGCTGCTGCGCCAGCACGTTGGCGGTAATCGTCTCGAACACCTTGTCGAGCTGCGCCTGCTGCGCGTCGGTGAGCGTCACGCCGAGGTGGCGGGTGATGTACCACTCCGGGAACAGGTTCATCTCGCGCAGCACGAAGGCGCGGTCGAATTCGGGCAGCACGCCCGGCTGGCTGGTCAATTGAAACTTGATCAGGGCGTCGACCGCGTCCGAATACATGAAGGCGGCGTTGTCGGCATCGAGGCGGGCGAGATAGGTCGTGGTGCCGAGGTCGGACAGCAGCAGGAAGCCGCGTTCGACGTCGCGCGCAACGATGGCCGGCACGGTGACGCCGGCTTCGTGCAGCAGGCCGGCCACGTGGATAAACGCGGGTACGTTCTCGCGCTCGGGCGGCGCATCCATGGCGATCAGGGTGTCGCCGAGTTTGTCGCGTAGTGCCGGCGCCACATCGAGGCGGAAATAGCGGCGGAAGCTGGCATCGGACGAGGCCGGACGACGCGAACCGACTTCCACCAGGTCAAGCGAGCTCAGCCATTCGGTGAGAAGTGCGAGGCGCGCGTCCTGCTCGGCGGAAGTGGGGGAGTTTTGATACAAAGAAGCCATGGAACGTCCAGCGGAAACCAGTTGAGGAAGACAATTCCCATATAATAAGGGATTCAATCCAAAAAATCGCCCTTTATGGTGCAGCCACAGATTCCATGAGCTGGTTTACGGCCCTACCATTCCCGCGGCGGCGGGCAGTTGCCTTGTCCGCCCTCGTCACCGTGGCCTCGGGGCCCTTGCATGCGCAAGTTGCGCCGGCCACGCCCCATGCCGACGAACAAGAGCTTCCCGTAACCGTACGCGCCGAGGAAATCGGCGGCCGCCCGGACCGTGAAATCAATCTCGAACGCAACGTCGAAATCACCCGCGGCCAGTCGAAAATGACGGCCGACCGGGCGTGCTACCTGCTGGTGGAAGACGAAGTCACGGCCAGCGGCAACGTCGACATGTGGCGTTTCGGCGACCGCTACCAGGGCGACACGCTGCAGCTGAACATGTCCACCGGACGCGGCTACGTCACCAATCCGCGCTACAAGCTGCAGATGAACAATGCGCAAGGCCAGGCCGACCGCATCGATTTCCTCGGCGAGAACGAAGCGCTGGTCCAGGACGGCACCTACAGCACCTGCGAAGGCCCGGACCCGGACTGGTACCTGAAGGCGAGCACGCTGCGCCTCGATTCGGGGCGCGACGTCGGCACCGCCGGCAAGACCATCATCTATTTCAAGGACTTCCCGATCCTCGGCACGCCGGCGCTGTCGTTTTCGCTCTCGGGCGCGCGCCGCTCGGGCTGGCTGCCGGCCACCATCGGCTTCGGCTCGAAGGGCAAGTCCGAGGTGATGGTGCCGTACTACTTCAACATCGCGCCGAACCGCGACCTGACGGTCTACCCGCGCATGATGTTCGACCGCGGCCTGCAGCTGGGCGCGACCGGCCGCTACCTGGGCGAAACGGCGCGTGGTCCCTACGCCGGCGAGACCCACATCGAAGGGCTGCGCGACGACCGCATCACCCACACCGACCGCTGGCGCATCGACTCGACCCACAACCAGACGCTGGCGCCGGGCTGGGGCTACGGCTGGAACCTGCACAGCGCATCGGACGACGAGTATCCGAGCGATTTCGCGCCCACCGTCGCCACCAGCGCCGAGCGCCAGCTGATCCGCGAGGTGTACAGCAGCTATACGGCGCCGAACTGGAGCCTGACCGCGCGTGCCCAGAACATCCAGGTGCTGCAGGAACCGGCGGCGGTGGCCAACCCGGCGCTGGCGATTCCGCGTCCCTACGACCGGATGCCCCAGATTAACTTCCACACCGGCCGCTACGATGTGAAAGGTTTTGACTGGGCGATCGATGCCGAAGCGACGCGCTTCTCGCACCCGACGCTCGACAGCGGCAACCGCCTGCTGACCGTGTCCCAGCTCAGCTACCCATGGGTGCGTCCGGGTTACTACGTCACGCCCAAGCTGATGCTGCACGCGACCAAGTACAACATGGACGGCGATGCCGGCCGCCCCTCCAGCCTGACGCGCACGCTGCCGATCTTCTCGGTCGACAGCGGCATGGTGTTCGAGCGCGATACCAAGCTGTTCGGCGCCGCTGCCACCCAGACCCTGGAGCCGCGCCTGTTCTACGTGCGCACGCCGTACAAGGACCAGGACGACTTCCCGCTCTTCGATACCGCCGAAACCGGCTTCAGCTACGCCCAGTTGTTTACCGAAAACCGCTACGTCGGCGGCGACCGGGTGTCCGACGCCAACCAGCTGACCGCGGCGCTGGTGTCGCGCTACATCGAGCCCGACGGCGCCGAGCGCCTGCGCATGGCGATCGCCCAGCGTTTTTACTTCGACGAGCCGCGCGTCGGCCGCACCCTGACCGGCAGGGAATCGGGCCGTTCCGACCTGTTGCTGGCGGCATCGGGCCGCATCATCAATCACTGGAACTTCGACAGCAGCGTACAATACGATGCGACCAACAAGAGCGTGTACGCCCAGAACCATGGCGTACGCTGGACGCCGGGGCCGCTGAAAGTGCTCAATGCCGAGTACCGCTATGTGCGCGACAGCTTCCGCAACGCCGACGTGTCGGCCCAGTGGCCGCTGTGGAAACGCTGGTATGGCGTCGGCCGCGTCAGCTATTCGCTGCGCGACCACAAGGTGCTCGAGGGCCTGGTCGGTTTCGAGTACAAGGCCGATTGCTGGATCTTCCGCATGGGCGCGCAGCGTTTCGTGACGGCGGCGCAGGCGACCTCGACGTCGTCGTTCTTCCAGCTCGAGCTCAACGGCCTGTCGCGCCTCGGGCTGGGCAACCCGCTGGATGCGTTTTACAAGAGTATTCCCGGCTATACGCGGCTGAACCCGAATGTCGGCCGTCCCTAACCGGGACCATGGATGATTTTGACCTGAATGAGTGCTTCCCAGACTATGCGTACTACCCGTTTGCATCACCTTAAGCTCGCAGCGGCGCTGCTGTGCGCGCTCACGGCCAATGCGGCCCTGGCGCAAGCCGCGAAGAGTCCCGCTCCTGCCGCCGCCGCGCAGCCGGCCGCCGCCGCTCCCGGCAGCGGTTTCCTGCCGCCGGCCTCGAGCAGCGCCAACGTCATCGATTCGATCCGTGTCGTCGTCAACGACGAAGTCATTACCCGTAACGAAGTGCGCGGCCGCGTCGCCCAGATCGTGCAGCGCCTGCGCGCCCAGAACGCCCAGCTCCCGGCCCAGGCCGACCTCGAGCGCCAGGTGATCGAATCGATGATCGTCGAGCGCGCCCAGCTGCAGCTGGCCAAGGAAATGGGCGTGCGCGTCGCCGACCGCGAGCTCGACGCCGCCATCGGCCGCATCGCCGAAGGCCAGAAGATGTCGGTGCAGGACATGCGCAACCAGATGGAAAAGGAAGGCCTGACCTTCGCCCAGTTCCGCGAAGAGATCCGCAACGAAATCATGATGCAGCGCCTGCGCGAGCATGAAGTCGACAGCAAGATCCAGGTGTCGGACGCCGAAATCGATACCTATCTGGCCGCCGAAAAGGCCGCCGCGGCCGAGAAGGTCGAGATGGACATCGCCCAGATCCTGGTCGGCATCCCGGTCAACGCCACGCCCGAGCAGATCGCCGCACGGCGCGCGCGCGCCGACGAAGTCGCGCGCCAGCTGCGCACCGGCGCCGATTTCGCCAAGATCGCCGCCACCTATTCGGACGCACCCGACGCCCTGAAGGGCGGCGCCATCGGCTGGCGCGACCCGGACCGGCTGCCGCCGCTGATCTCCGACCAACTGCGCAAACTCAGCCCGGGCCAGGTCACGCCTGTCATCAAGAGCAATACCGGCTTCCACATCATCAAGATGATCGACAAGCGCAGCCTGGCGCAGTCGCAAACGCCGGCGCAGGCACTGGTGCAGCAGACCCGCGTGCGCCACATCCTCATGAAAGCCTCGCCGGCGATGCCGGTGGCGCAGGTCAAGGCCAAGCTGGCCGAGATCAAGGCGAAAATCGACAGCAAGTCGGCCAGCTTCGAAGACATGGCGCGCCAGAACGGCCAGGACGGCAGCTCCGCCCGCGGCGGCGAGCTGGGCTGGATCACGCCGGAAGACGTGGTGCCGGAATTCACCGCCGCGATGGATGCCCTGAAGCCGGGGCAGGTGTCGGACGTGGTCGAGACGCCGTTCGGCTTCCACCTGATCGAGGTCCTCGAACGCAAGACCGAAGACCAGAGCAAGGAAAAGGAACGCCTGAATGCACGCCAGGTGATCCGCGAGCGCAAACTCGGCGAAGCCTTCGAGGACTGGGCGCGCGAAGTACGCGACCGTGCCTACGTCGAGTACCGCGAAGAGGCATAAGGTAGTGGGTAACCCAACAGGTTCGCAGGCAGTGCGTCCGACGTTGGCGCTCACCGTCGGCGAGCCGGCCGGCATCGGGCCCGAGATCTCGATCCGCGCGGCCTGGGCCTTGCGCGAGCAGGCCAATTGCGTGCTGGTCGGCGACGCCGCCTTCCTGGCGCTCACCGCCAGCCTGATCGACCCGGAAATCCGCCTGGCGGCGCTGTCGATCCAGGCGCTGCGTAACGGCGGCCTGCCGCATTTCGGCAAGGAGCGCATCGCCGTCGTCGACGTGCCGCTGGCCGCCCACGTGGTGCCGGGCACGCTCGACGCGGACAATGGCCGCGCCGTGCTGGCCACGCTCGACCTCGCATTGGAGGGCGTGGCGGCCGGCTGGTTCGACGCCATCGTCACCGCACCGCTGCAAAAGAGCACCATCAACCAGGCCGGCGTCGCCTTTTCCGGCCATACCGAATACCTGGCCGACAAGACCAATACGCCGCAAGTCGTCATGATGCTGGCCGGCCAGCCGGCGGGCGACCAGCCGTATTTGCGGGTGGCGCTGGCCACCACCCATCTGCCGCTGCGCGCGGTAGCGGATGCGATCACGCAGGATGGCCTGGCGCAGGTGCTCGACATCCTGCACGCCGACCTGCGCAACAAATTCGGCATCGCTTCTCCGCGCATCCTGGTAACCGGCCTGAACCCGCATGCGGGCGAAAACGGCTACCTGGGGCGCGAGGAAATCGAGGTCATCGCACCCGCGCTGGCGGCGGCGCAGGCGCGCGGCATCGATGCGCGCGGGCCGTATCCGGCCGACACCCTGTTCCAGCCGAAGTACCTGCAGGAAGCCGACTGCGTGCTCGCCATGTACCACGACCAGGGTTTACCGGTGCTCAAGCACGCGACCTTTGGCCGCGGCATCAACGTCACGCTCGGCCTGCCCTTGATCCGCACCTCGGTCGACCACGGCACCGCGCTCGACCTGGCCGCGCAGGGCCTGGGCCTGGCCGATTGCGGCAGCATGGAAGAGGCGATCCGCGCCGCCATGCAAATGGTGGCCGCCAGCCGCACGGCATCACATTAACGAAAGTACGAATGAAACACGTAGCACGCAAGCGCTTCGGCCAGAACTTCCTGACCGATAACCACGTCCTCACCAGCATCATCGAAGCGATCGACCCGCGCCGCGGCGAAGCGATGGTCGAGATCGGGCCTGGCCTGGCGGCGATGACGGCGCTGCTGCTCAAGCAACTCGACCACATGCACGTGGTCGAACTCGACCGCGACCTGGTGGTCCGCCTGCAAAAGGCGTACCCGCCCGAGCGGTTGACGGTGCACTCGGCCGACGCCCTGAAATTCGATTTCGGCGCCTTGCCGGTACCGCAAGGGCAGAAGCTGCGCGTGGTCGGCAACCTGCCGTACAACATCTCGAGCCCGCTGCTGTTCCACCTGGCCGAGTTCGCCGACCTGGTCGAGGACCAGCATTTCATGCTGCAAAAGGAAGTGGTCGAGCGCATGGTGGCCGAACCGGGCACCAAGGCCTATGGGCGCCTGTCGGTGATGCTGCAATGGCGCTACGACATGGCGCTGCTGTTCATCGTGCCGCCCACCGCCTTCGACCCGCCGCCGAAGGTCGACTCGGCGATCGTGCGCATGGTGCCGACGCGCCGCAAACTGGCCGTCGACGGCGCGACCCTGGAAGCCGTGGTGCAAAAGGCGTTCTCGCAGCGGAGAAAAGTGATCCGCAATTGCGTGGCCGGCATGTTCACCGAAGCGCAGCTGCGCGAAGCCGGCATCGATCCGGGCGTGCGGCCGGAAAACGTTAGCCTGGAGCAGTATGTGGCGCTGGCGAATATCCTGAAGCCGGTTTGAGTCGCTAACGGCGGTGAACTGTAGGGTGGGCACTTGTGCCCACGCGGTCGTGCTGATGAATACCGCAACGCCTTTTGTACATGCGTCCCGTGCCTGACGGATTTCGAGGCCGCGCATCTGTACCAACCCGCGTGGGCACAAGTGCCCACCCTACGTTACGCATCTGCCGCATTCCTTCTACAACCCATCCGTGACGCGCTGCACAAGCGCGCCATATCGCGCCTGTGCGCGTTTCATCGCGCCCTTTGCGCAGTTCGTCGCACGCCGGTGGAAGGGCGGGGGACCGATTGCTAAAGTACTCCCATCGACAACCCGGACGCACACGCAACCGGGCAAACATCCAACCGAAGGGAGCCTGAAATGAACGTCCTCAAACACATGGAAACGCTGTTTCTGGTCGCCGCACTCGCTGTTGTCGGCACCACCTACGCCAGCGCCGAGAGCTACAAGGCGCAGGTGCGCGCCAGCGAAATGGTGTCGGTCGGCAGCGAGAAAATGGCGATCGTGAAGGTCACCGGCAAGCGTCTCCCAACCGCCACCAGGTTCGGCTAAGCCTTTGTCCAACACGCGGACAAAAAAAAGCCCACCGTTGCGGGTGGGCTTAAATCCAATTCTTTTCTGAGGAGAGTTGGAGGAGACAGGTGCAATTATGCTGCACCACAACATATACGTCTAATTTTCTTTCGGAATGATCGACATATATATTGTGAATGTCTCGCTCAATTCACTCAAGCCGGCTCAGGTCGGATTCTTGACGCAGTTAACGCTGATCGTCGTTACCGGGTTGTCCTTCATGATGCCGGCGCCATTGGTGACGGTGCAGGTCTGGCCGGTCGGCTGAACCAGGACCGTCACGCCATAGGTCTGGTCGTAGGTGACCGGGGCGCCGAAGACGAAGGCTGCCGGATAAGCTCCGGTTTCCGCATTCTTGACCACTGGCAACTGAATGCCGCCATTGTTCAGGATCAAGCCATCGGCTGCCAAGCCCGTGATCGTGCCGCCGATCGAGTTGGCGACCAGGTTGCAAACGAACGCGGCATTGATGGTTGACAGGCGCCCGGCCGTCTCGGCGTTGCCGCCGGCGGCCTGGCAAACCTGGTGCTCGGGCTGCTTCTTGATGGTGACGCTGTAGGGCTCGCCGTAGTCGAGCTGCTTGGAGAACTGGTAGGACACGGTCCTGATCGCCGTCTTGTCGTCGTTCAGGCCCAGCGGCGCGACGTTGACGTCGTCGCTGAGGTTGTTGGTCAGGACCAGGCCCGGATACTGCAGGCCGTCGACCGTCCCGCCGATCGTATAGCTCGAGGTGCCGCCGCCGCAGGCGCTGAGGCCGGCGGCCAGGGTCAGTGCGCACAGCGCCAGGATCGATTTCTTCAAATTAGCCTCCAGAATTATTAAACGCAACGCACGACGACGTTGCCGATGTCGGTCGCCCGCATCGTGCCGGTCGCGTTTTCGACCGTGCACTGGCGGCCGGTCGGCTGCGCCAGGATGGTCACGCCGTATGGCAGGTCTTCCGTCACCGGGGCCATGCTGAAGGCTTGCGGATCGGTGCCCGACGGCGTGATCGTCTGGCGGTCGGTACCGTTCACGAGGACCAGGCCGGTGGCGCTGCCCAGGCCGATGACGTTGCCGGTGAGCGCATGGGTACGGATCCGGCACGCCACGCGCACGGTGGTGATGGTGAAGACCGCGCGGCCCGAGCCGCCGCTGACGAAGCAGTTTTCGATGCCGTCGACGTTCGGTGGCACGGCCTTGACCTTGACGTCGTAGCCGGCGTCGGTTTCGACACGGGTGTTGAAGAAGAACTCGCTGGCGTTCGCCGGAACGGCGAGGTCGTCGCCGCCGTTGTTGGTCAGGACCAGGCCTTCCTTGGTCACGCCGGACACCGAGCCGCCGATATACACATCACCGTCGCCGCCGCCGCAGGCGGACAGGCTGAGCGCGCATGCCAGCGCGATGCCGGCACGCAGGGGGGAACGAATCATAATTTCTCCAAAAAAGGGGAGGGGCAAGGCGCGCAATTGCACGGCGCCGGGCCGCATGGTGGAAGTTTGCCCATCATTTTAGAGCATTTGACAAGGCCCGCGCGCATTAGGCTTTGTATCGGGGTGTAACGGCGCACGCGAACCGTTCCCGCTGGCGCCGTCCGTTTGCATTTCGCCGCTGGCCTCGCTATGCTGGGGTCACCCTGACGACCGCTTGCGATCACCCGGCATGAAGCCATCCCACCGCCGCCCCTGGCCCAAAGCCATCCTGTTCGACCTCGACGACACGCTGTGGCCGATCGCGCCCGTCATCCTCCAGGCCGAGCAGACGCTGTTCGCATGGCTGGCCAGCAACGCGCCGCGCGTGGCCGAACGCTTCACCATCGACAGCCTGCGCCAGGCGCGCCTGGAACTGCTGGCGCGCCGTCCCGAATTCCAGCTCGACCTCGGCGCCCTGCGCCGCGCCGGCCTGGTCGCCGCCTTCGAGCAGGCCGGCGAAGACGCAGGCAAGGTCGAACTCGCCATGACCGAATTTTTCGCCGCCCGCAACGCCGTGGTTCCCTACGACGACGTGCTGCCGGGCTTGCTTCGCCTGAAAGGGCGCATCCTGGTCGGTTCGGTCACCAACGGCAATGCCGACCTGCAGACGATCGGCCTGGCCCATCATTTCCACGCTTCGGTGGCGGCGCCCAGCTTCGGGCGCGCGAAACCCGATGCCGCGATCTTCCACGCCGCCTGTGCGGCGCTCGGCGTGGCGCCGCACGAGGCGGTGCACGTCGGCGACGACTTGCTGCTCGACGTGCAGGGCGCCCAGCGCGCCGGCCTGCGTGGGGTCTGGATGAACCGCACCGCCAGCCGCCGGCACCTGGAAGAGGGCGTGCAGCCGGATGCCATCGTCGAGAACTTCGACGGTTTGCTCGACTGGCTCAAGCGCGAACACGCGTGAGTGCACAGCGCACGCGCGAGCGTGCATAATAGCCGTGCAACCATTCTGCGCACCACCACTCCCCATGCAACTTGAACCCCGAGCCCAAACCCTGCTGAAAGCCCTCGTCGAGCGTTACATTGCCGACGGCCAGCCGGTCGGGTCGCGTGCGCTCTCGAAAATTTCCGGCCTCGACCTGTCGCCGGCCACGATCCGCAACATCATGGCCGACCTCGAGGAAATGGGCTATGTCGCCAGTCCCCATACCTCGGCCGGCCGGGTGCCGACGCCGCGCGGCTACCGCCTGTTCGTCGACACGCTGCTGACGGTGCAGCACCTCGATGGCCAGCACGGCGTCGACGCCGAGCGCATGCGGCTGTGCGTCCAGCAGCCGCAAAAACTCATCGCCAACGCGGCGCAGATGCTCTCGTCGCTGACGCAATTTGCCGGCGTCGTGCAAAGCCCGCGGCGCGAATCCGTGTTCCAGCAAATCGAATTCCTGCGCCTGTCGGAAAAGCGCATCCTGCTGGTGATCGTCGACCCGCGCGGCGACGTCCAGAACCGCCTGCTGCTGACCGAGGTCGACTACACGCCCGCCCAGCTGGTGCAGTCGGCCAATTACCTGAACCAGAATTTCGCCGGCCTCACCTTCGACGAAGTGCGTGCACGCCTGACGGGAGAACTGCGCCAGTTGCAGGAGAACATTGGCGGCCTGATGCAGACGGCCGTGGAAGCCGGCAGCGAGGCGATGGCCGAAGGCAGCGAAGAGATGGTCATTTCGGGCGAGCGCAATTTATTGTCGGTAGCCGACCTGTCCTCGAACATGAGTTCGCTGCGCCAGATGTTCGAGATGTTCGAGCAAAAGACCGGCCTGATGCAATTGCTGGACGTCTCCAGCCGCGCTGGCGGCGTGCAGATTTTTATTGGCGGCGAATCGAACCTGGTGCCGATGGACGAAATGAGCGTGGTTACCGCGCCCTACGAGGTCAACGGCAAGATCGTCGGCACCCTTGGTGTGATTGGCCCGACGCGCATGGCGTATGAGCGGGTGATTCCGATTGTCGATATCACGGCCAAGCTGTTGTCGAATGCGTTGAGCAATTCTTAATTGCCACGCACTAGTTGCTCCATACCCGTAAGGTGGGCGGCTTTGCCGCCCACCTTACGGGTCAAGCACACCCGGCGCGGGCCATTTACCAACAAAAAACGGCGCCGCGGCGCTAATGCCGTTCAGTTAAGGTCCTTCTTCAGGACGCGAACGGTGTAACGCTGAGGCAAGGCCTTGA
>NZ_JACYUY010000028.1 GCF_014842025.1 Massilia sp. CFBP 13721 | reverse complement strand
CCAGCGTCTATGAACGCACAATGGCAGAGAAAGAACTTATCGTCGTGTCCGAAATTACTTGACCACTACACTTAGCTCGCCTGCTTCGGCAGCACGCGCTTCTTACCCAATCAGAAGCCGTGCGCGAAATCCATGCTTTTTCAACGCTCGAACGATGGCAAGAAGCATCTTCAGCAGCGCAGAGCGCAATTGATAGATTCGGTGATGATCAACGCTTACTCTCCCTATTGGCAGTCTCAGAAGAGATGTTGGGACGAACAGGCGCAGCGTTTTCAGTATTGGAACGCGCGCTGGCTGCTGGTGACGATCGAGTAGTTACTCTTCACAACTACATGGCAATTGCACTTCGCTTAGGCAGAATCGAATGTGTCCGGCAGGTATTAGACAAGCTATTGGCAACAAACGTAAGCCGCGCTGATCGTTTAGAATTTCTACGGTTACGCACTCTGTTGTACATTCAGGAAGGTGATCATACAACGGCACGCCGACTTATAGCCGAGGTGGCAAGAGTTGCCGACAGATCAAGTGAAAATGAGGAAGGGATGTTTCTAAACCTCTTCATGGCAGCAAAACTAAGCAGATCTGAAATTGACGATGCTGCTAACGATGATTTTTCTGCCAGAGTAAATATATTTTCCAAAGCTTGGCCAGAATCACGACTCTTTCGCAAATTTGAAATACCGGAAACAACTTTGCACATTTCTGATGATGCGCATCAATTTTTGGATCCAATCGTAGACAACTCAAGAAAACGTTTAAAAGAGTTTGAAGATCGGGAACGGCAGCTTAAGTCTGGGGATGCAGTCGTTCCTTATATTTTGCGTCCTGGCTATGCTATCCATTATATTGGCAATGCTTTTGACTTGTGGGCGATCACTAAACAGTCTAAGGACGAAGACAAGCAGCTCCACTTGCAGTCCGTAATCCCCACTGACAGCATGAACACCCGGAACCTGCTTCGAGATGTACCAATATTAGATTTAACGACGCTCCTTGTTCTAGATTCTCTTTCTCTATTCGACCGGATTTTTGATCTATTTCCACTTATTGCAATACCAAAACAGACGATCTCGTTTATTAGCCAACATGCAAATAATTTATTAGGAGGCGTTGGCGCTGGTTTTGCCAAGTCAATTCTTGCAAGCATCAACAGATGGGTTAATCAAATTGAACAACCAAATTCCAATTTTCCGAAAAATGCCGTCGTACATCCATCAATGGTTGTTAAGGATTATCTTCAACTTGCCCAGACGGGGCGATGGTCTGTGTATTGTGACGACTCAGCATTAAGAATGCTGCATAGACGCGAAGCTAAGAATGTTATTGATTTTTGCACAACAGATTTACTTTCTTTAGCAGATGGCGAAGGGATTATATCTGTTTCAGACGTGGTGGGTGCGCTTTCTCAACTGGTCGCATGGAACATTGGTATAAATGTAAAAAACCGATATTTGGTCGCATCGCTCATAGACGCGATGGAAAGTGGGAAGCACCTAGGCGCCGAGGATCGATTAGACTTCTTTGGAAGACATGAACCATTCATCATATTGTTTCGCGCACTCACGAATCCACAAAAAACGCCGTCTGAGCTAATAGAACATATGGGTCAGCTATTAACTGATATGTTGCAAGATGACCGATCTGAAATTGAAAGCATTTCGGCTGTTTTGGCTTTCTGGTTTAATAGGGTGCGCATATTTCCTGTGCCAGGAGCACTAGGCTGGCGCCTTCTCGGATACCCAATTATATATGCACTAAGCAGGCTTCCCGATCGAGCAGTTGGCCGCACAGTTGGAGTTATGCGCACTGCTACAGAACTTTGCGTAGGTGAACGCTTTATGTCGGCAGCTGTTGAAGCGGAAATTCCAACTGTGCTTGGGGAAATTGCCGGTGAACTCGCACGAAATGACCTTAAAATTGGCGAGCTAGTCTGGAGGAAGTTATTTATTGCTATGCCTATCAAAACGGTCGATGGCGATCGTTGGTTTGCAGCATACAAAGAAAAATGGCACCCAGAGGAGCTATAAATATTTGAATTCCTTCTTATAGTGATATGATATTTAGAATTGTCTTAGCTAATTCAGAACGTTCTATTGAGTAGTTAGAATTTATAAAAAGCTCATGAAGACTGTGTAGCTACAAGGCGCACTCAGTCGCGGGCGGCATGGGTAATGGCGGCCTGCTGAAGACCAACTGAGCGGCGCCAGCCTCGGCGGCCGCGCTGTGCAAAACCGCACAAACGGCGTGCCTGCGCGCCGCTTGTGCGCATCGATTCAAAGCCTAGAATATCCTGGCGATTTCCCGTCGCAATAAGTCGTAATAACTATACCGACAGCGGAGACAAGCCATGAACTTCCTTCCCTCGCCCGCCTCCTAGCGTTCAGTCGCAAGCTGCCTGCTTTTCCGTGTCACCGATCCCGGCGCGCTCCCAGTGACGCCGTCGCGTCCTCACGTCCGGGCTTTTTGCAGTGCTTACGCAACGGAGACTTCAAATATGACATCCCTCTTCAAACGGGCGGCCGTCACGGCTACCCTGCTGGCCGCACTCGCTCCCTGCAGCGCCGCGCACGCCCAGGTTCAGGCCGGACCCGGCGCCTGGTCCGGCAACCAGACCTGGGCCAGCGACAGCGTCAACGGCGGCGCCCTCACCGGCTATTACTACTGGCCGGCCACCAACCCCACGCTGGCCGGCAAGCGCGCACTGGTGCTGGTGCTGCACGGTTGCGCGCAAACCGCCGCCGGCGACGTCATCGATTCAAGCGCCGACAAAGGTTATAACTGGAAAAGCGTGGCCGACCAGTACGGCGCCGTGATCCTGGCGCCGAACGCCACCGGCAACCTGTACGGCTCGCACTGCTGGGACTGGGCGAAGAGCACGCACAGCCGCAGCAGCGGCCATTCAGGGGTGCTGCTCGACCTCATCAACCGTTTTGTCAGCAACCCGCAGTACGCGATCGACCCGAAGCAGGTGTATGTCGCCGGCTTGTCCTCGGGCGGCGCCCAGACCATGGTGATGGGCTGCCTGGCGCCGGACATTTTCGCCGGCATCGGCATCAATGCCGGCCCGCCGCCGGGCGTATCGACCCTGCAGATCGGCGCGGTGCCGTCCGGGTACACGGCGACTACTGCCGCCAACAACTGCAAGAACCTGGCCGGCGCCAACGTCTCCCAGTTCGCCACCCAAATCGCCGGCGTCATCTGGGGTACCAATGACTACACGGTGGCGCAAGGTTACGGCCCGCTCGACGCGGCGGCCATGCGCATGGCCTATGGCGGCACATTTACCAAAGGCGCGGCCGTGAGCGTGGCGGGAGGCGGCAGCAACATCCCCTACACGGATGCTAACGGCAAGCTGCGCACCTCGGAGATCACGGTCAGCGGCATGGGCCATGCCTGGCCGGCCGGCACGGGCGGCCAGAACAGCAATTACGTCGACGCCACCAAGGTGAATTATCCGGCCTTCGTGATGGACTTCTGGTTCAAGAACAACCTACGCGTGGCGCAGGTGGCGCCGCCGGCGATGGTGTCCTGCAGCGCCGGCGTCTCCGGTTCCAGCATCACCGTGAATGGCGCAGCGAGCAGCACTGCCGGTACCATCGGCAGCTACAAGGTGGTCTTGAACGGACCGAGCCCGGTGAATGACGCGACCGTCGGTAGCGGCGCGGGTTTCAGTAAAACCTATACGGCACGCGCCGACGGGTATTACAGCGGCAGCGTGACGGCTACCGACAGCGCCAGCGGGCTGACCTCGGCCGCCTGCAACATCGCCCAGTTCCTGGTCGGCAGCCCGCCGGCGCTGCAGGCGCCCGCCAACCTCGCGGCCGGCGCGCGCACCGCCAGCAGCATCGCACTGACCTGGAACGCGTCGAACGGCGCCATCGGCTACAACGTCTACCGCAACGGCAGCAAGGTGAACGCCGCCGCGCTGACGTCCACCGGCTATACCGATGGCGGCCTGGCTGCATCCACCAGCTACAGCTACCAGGTCTCGGCGCTCGGCAATGGCGGCGTGGAGAGCGCACGTTCGGCCGGCATCACGGCCAGCACCACCTCCGGCTTCGTATGCACGGCAACGACCGCCAGCAACTACGCCCATGTGCAGGCCGGACGCGCCCACAACAGCGGCGGCTATGCGCTGGCGAATGGCTCGAACCAGAACATGGGCCTGAACAACACCTTTTATACGGCCACGCTGGCGCAGACCGCGGCTGGCTACTACGTCATCGGCAATTGCCCGTAATCCGTCAGGCGCACCACATTGCCGGGGCCCAGGCCCCGGTTTTTTTCGCCGCGCTTACTGCAAGCGTTGCGGCCCAGTCACGCAATCATGCTTCGCTTACATTGTTCCGTATTTAACTCTAGAATGAAAACCACCACGCGGACTCAGGTTTCGCTGTGCAAAACAATATTTATGGAGACAATCGATGAACAAGCAGCTCAGCATTTTTGCATCACGCCGCTTCATTTCGCCGCTGCTGGCGACGCTCGTCCTGTCCGCCTGCGGCGGCAGCGACGACACGCCGGCGCGCGCGCCGCAAGCGACCGTGACACCAATCCCCGTCGCGGTGGCGCCGGAATCGACCCGCGCCCAGGATGCGCGCACCTTCTCGGTGGTGCAGACGGCGACGACCTTTGCTGCCCTCGCAGGCAGCCCCGAGACCGACCGCTGGGCGGGCGTCCTGAATAATGCCAGTTATCAGATCGAGGTGCCGAAGAACTGGAACGGCATGCTGGTGATGTATGCGCACGGCTACGCGGGCGAAGGCGCCAACCTGTCGGTGTCGCCGCCGGCGATCCGGCGCCACCTGCTGAGCCAGGGCTATGCCTGGGCGGCGTCCAGCTACAGCAAGAATTACTATGACGTGCGCGCCGGCGTGGAAGACACCAACGCGCTGGCGATCGCCTTTGTCGGCATCGCGCGCCAGAACGGCCGCACCCTGGCCGCGCCTTTTAAAACCTACATCACCGGCGTGTCGATGGGCGGGCATATCTCGGCCGCCGCGGTCGACGAGGAAAACATCGCCACCGCCGTCAACCGCATCCGCTACAACGGCGCCGTGCCGATGTGCGGCGTGCTGGGCGACACCGAACTATTCGATTATTTCGCCGCCTACCAGACCGCCGCGATGCAGGAAGCCGGCATGCCGGCGACCAGCTGGCCAGTGGCGAACTGGGCGACCATCGGCCCGCAGGTGCAGGCGAAAATGTTCACTACCTTCCCGAGCGTCACCGCGCCGACCACGGAAGCGATGCGTCTGAAACAGATCGTCCAGAACCTGACCGGCGGCCCGCGTCCGCTGTTCGACTACGCCTACGCCAGCCCCCTGCAAGCCACGGTCTGGGGCACGTTTGGACGCGACGGCAAAGTCAACGGCATCCTCAACGAAGACCTGGTGTCGACCCGCGACATCGTCTACCAGCTCGACGGCGACCCCGCCGTGAGCGCCGCGGAACAGGCATATAACGCGTCGATCTACCGCGTCCAGGGTTCGGCGGAGGCGAACCGCCTGCGCCGCGACGGCCTGCGCTGGATCCCGAAAACGAACGCCCAGATCAAGGTGCCGGTGGTGACGATCCACACCCTGGGCGACATGTACGTACCCTTCAAAATGGAGCAGATCTATAAGCGCCGCGCCGACGCGCTCGGCACCTCGAACCTGCTGGTCCAGCGCGCCATCCGCGGCATCAGCCACTGCGACTTCACGATCGCCGAGCAGGTCGCCGCCTTTGACGCGATGGTGAAATGGGAGCAGCAAGGCGTGAAACCGGAAGGCGACGACGTCCTGACGCCGGCGGTGGTGGCCGATCCGAAGTATGGCTGCAAGTTCACCAACAACACGCCATCCGAGGGAGACAGCGCCACGCTGCTGAACACGCGCCGCTCGCTGCCGCAGTGCACCGGCACCTGAGCGTACAGGGGTGAATGAATGAAAGCCGGCCCGGCATACGTCGGGCCGGCTTTTTTTATGGCCGCCGGTTAAACGCGTGGACGGCGTTCACGCCGCGTGGTCGCAACGTTCAGGGTGGGGCCGTCCACCCTACGCCCCTTCGGCACATGCAACGTTCATATTTGGAAGGACGCCGCGCAGACCCGTAGGGTGGACGGCTGCACCCGGATGCATGCATACCGTTGGCGGTGACGCCGCCCACGCGTTCAGGCAGCCGCCGCGCCGCGTGTGGACACGCCAGCGGCGCAGGTAGAATACGCGTTTCACCCCTATCACCCGACGCTCATGACCCAGGACGCCCCACTCACCCCCGATTCACTGACCGCCCTGCGCGAACGCTTCCAGCAACAGTCGCGCAAGGCGCAGGCGTATTACGCGATCATGCACGAAGCCCGGCGCGTGTTGGGCAGCGAGGAGGCGGCCAGCAGCTGGATGGAAGCGCCGCTGGCCGCCTTCGAGGGCAGCACGCCGGCGCAGCTGGTGGCCGCCGGCCGCGAGAATGCGCTGCTGGAGCACGTCCGCGCCATGAAGGCCGCATAAAAAAAGCCGGGCAAGCCCGGCTTCATGCCATGTGATCAGTTGATCAGTTGATCAGGCCGGCTCTTCCGGCGCCTGCGTCATCTTGACGAACATCGGCGCGACCAGCAAACCCAGTTCGAACAGCAGGCACATCGGAATGGCCAGCGCCAGCTGGCTGACCACGTCCGGTGGCGTGACGATGGCGGCGATGACGAAGGCGCCGACGATCAGGTAGGGACGGATCGACTTCAGCTTGTCGATGCTGACGATCCCCATGCGCACCAGGATCACCACCACCACCGGCACCTCGAAGGTGGCGCCAAAGGCGAGGCACATCGACATCACGAAATCGAGGTAGTTTTCGATGTCGGGCATCACGGCGATCGAGTCCGGCGCGAAGGCGGCGATGAAGTGGAATACGCGTCCGAACACGAAGAAGTAGCAGAACGCGACGCCGCCGATGAACAGCAGCGAGGACGAGATCACCAGCGGCAGCACCAGGCGCTTTTCGTGCGCGTACAGGCCGGGGGCGACGAAGGCCCACATCTGGTAGAACACCCAGGGCAGCGCCACGATCAGCGCCACCATCAGGGTCACCTTCATCGGCACCAGGAAGGGCGATACGACGCCGGTCGCGATCATCTGCGCACCCGGCGGCAGCGATGCGATCATCGGCATCGCGAGGAAGTCATAGATTTCCTTCGGCCCCGGCCAGACGAACAGCCCGATGCAGACGATCGCCACACCGATGATGGCCTTGACCAGGCGATCGCGCAGTTCGACGAGGTGGGAGATGAAGGTTTCTTCGACTGGCGCTTCGTCTGTCATTTAAAAGAATGAGGAATTGGATTTGGTACCGGGCCGGAACTTGCGCACGCGCGCGGCGCCCGACAATACCCGGGTCTTGCTGCCGGTGCGGTGCTTGTACCAGGCCGGCACGGCGGAGCTGCGCACCAGCTTCTTGCGGCGGAAATCTTTCGCCTTGCGCTCGAGGTTATCCATGCTGGCGATCGGCGCGGGGGCGCTCGGCTGGATGTCGCCGCGCCAGGCGGCTTCGACTTCCTGCACGCTGCTCGACAGGTGGTGCTCGACGTCCGACTGGAATTCGGCGGCGCTGTCGGCCACTTCCTTCTGCAGGTTGCGCAGCTCGTCGAGCTGGATCTCGCGGCTGACCTCGGACTTGACGTCGTGCAGGTAGCGCTGGGCGCGGCCGTATAGGGTGCCGGCCATGCGCGCCACCTTCGGCAGCTTTTCAGGGCCGATCACGATCAGCGCCACCACACCGATGATGGCGATCTTCGACAGTCCCAGGTCGATCATACGGCGGCGACCGGATTACGAACGGTGCTTTTCGCGGGTCTCGACGTCGATCGTCGATTTGTCCGCGACCTGGCTCGGGTGCACCGGCGGCGTCGTCGTGGTGGTCGTCGTCTTTTCCTCTTCGCCCTTCACGCCATCCTTGAAACCTTTGACGGCCTTGCCGATGTCGGAGCCGACATTGCCCAGCTTCTTGGTACCGAACAACAGCACCACCACGACCAGCACGATTACCCAGTGCCAAATGCTCATCGAACCCATTTTGATCTCCTCAGTGGGCGCATGCGCCCGCAATCATTGAAGCGTAGTTGAAACATACTGCGCCACTTATTTTGCCAGTATAAGCCATGCAGGCGCTCCCGACGCTTAGTAGCAGCTTAGTAAAAGTGTCAGGTGCCCAGGCCGCGCCACGGCCGCGCACCGCCATACACGTGCATGTGCAGGTGATAGACTTCCTGCCCGCCATTCGGACCGCTGTTGATCAGGGTTTTGAAGCCGCCGCCCGCCTTGCCGTCGGCACCGCGCGTCACCGCCACGCCGTGTTCGGCGGCGAGTTTCGGCGCCAGCGCCAGCATTTTGCCGAGCACGGCCGTGTGTGCGTCGGTCACGTCGGACAGGGTGTCGACATGCTGTTTTGGAATGACCAGCAGGTGCACCGGTGCCGCCGGGTTGATGTCCCTGAACGCCAGCACCTCATCGTCTTCATACACAACCTGTGCCGGGATCTGCTTGGCAGCAATCTTGCAAAAAATGCAGTTGTCCATCTTGTCTCCAGTTTCCGTTGCTGCGGCAATACAGGCCGCAGGGCAATCCGAACCATCTTATATGAGAACCATGACGCCGCAATGACGCCATGCGTTCCATCAATCTTCTTGACGCGACGCTTTTTCGGCGAGGCCGGACAAGCCTTCGCGTCGCGCCAGTTCGTCGACCACCTGTTGCGGCGTCAGGTCGAATTTGGCCAGCAGCACCATCGAATGGAACCACAGGTCGGCCACTTCGTACACCAGTTTCGAGGCGTCGCCCGAGACGCGCGCGTCTTTCGCCGCCATCACGGTCTCGGTGGCTTCCTCTCCGATTTTTTTCAGGATCGCGTCGTCGCCCTTGGCGAACAGCTTGGCGACATACGAGGTCGCCGGGTCGCCGCCGTTTTCCAGCTTGCGCGATTCGATCGTTTGCGCCACGCGCGCCAGGGTCGTGCTCATGTGGTTTTCTTTGTATGGGTGTAAATCGTTTCCGGATCCTGCAGTACCGGCTCCACCGCCTGCCAGTCTTCGCCGTCGAATTTCTGGAAGAAGCAGGAATGGCGCCCGGTATGGCAGGCGATGCCGCCAGCCTGCTCGATCTTGAGCAGCACCACGTCTTCGTCGCAATCGAGGCGCATCTCCAGCACCTTCTGGGTGTGGCCCGATTCCTCTCCCTTGTGCCACAGTTTCTTGCGCGAGCGGCTCCAGTAGACGGCTTCGCCCAGCTCCACCGTGCGCGCCAGGGCGTCGCGGTTCATCCAGGCGAACATCAATATGTCGCCGGTGGACGCTTCCTGGGCGATCACCGGCACCAGGCCGTTCTCGTCCCAGCGTACTTTTTTCAGCCATTTCGCGTTGGCGGCGCTTGTCGTCGAATGCGGCATGATCATTCCAGGCGCATCGGGATGCCACGCTCGGCCATGAAGCGCTTGGCTTCGCCGACCGTGTGCTGCCCATAGTGGAAAATGGAAGCGGCGAGTACGGCATCGGCATGGCCGTCGAGCACGCCGTCGGCCAGGTCTTGCAGCCCGCCGACACCGCCGGAGGCAATCACCGGAATGCCGACCGCGTCCGAGACGGCGCGCGTCAGGCCGAGGTCGAAACCGGACTTGGTGCCGTCGCGGTCCATGCTGGTCAGCAGCAGTTCGCCGGCGCCCAGCTGTTCGAGGCGCATCGCCCACTCGACGGCATCCATGCCGGCAGGGTTGCGGCCGCCATGGGTGAACACTTCCCATTTGCCCGGTGCGACCTGTTTGGCGTCGATCGCCACCACGATGCACTGCGAGCCGTGCTTCTGGGCGGCGTCGAACACCAGTTGCGGGTTTTGCACGGCCGAGGTGTTCATGCTGACCTTGTCGGCGCCAGCGTTCAATAGCCGGCGCACGTCTTCGACCTTGCGCACGCCGCCGCCGACGGTCAGGGGAATGAAGACGGTCGAGGCGACCGCTTCGATGATGTGCAGGATCAGGTCGCGGTTGTCGGAGGACGCCGTGATGTCGAGGAAGGTGATTTCGTCGGCGCCCTGGCCGTCGTAGCGGCGTGCGATCTCGACCGGATCGCCGGCGTCGCGCAGCTCGGTGAAATTGACGCCCTTGACGACGCGCCCGCCGGTCACGTCGAGGCAGGGGATGATGCGTTTTGCCAGCATAGTTTTACCGGGCCTATTAAGCCTGTTCGCCCTCGGTCAGTTCGTCGGCGCGCGCCTGGGCCGAGGCCAGGTCGATCGTGCCTTCGTAGATCGAACGGCCGCAAATGACGCCTTCGATGCCTTCGTCCTGCACCGCGCACAGCGCCTCGACGTCGGCCAGGTTGTGCAGGCCGCCGGAAGCGATAATCGGAATGCGCACCGCTTGCGCCAGGCGCACGGTCGCTTCGATGTTGATACCGCCCATCATGCCGTCGCGGCCGATGTCGGTATAGATGATCGATTCGACGCCATAACCCTCGAATTTCTGCGCCAGGTCGATGACTTCGTGGCCCGACATCTTGCTCCAGCCGTCGGTGGCGACCTTGCCGTCCTTGGCATCGAGGCCGACGATGATCGAACCGGGGAAGGCGCCGCAGGCGTCGTGCAGGAAGCCGGGATTTTTCACGGCGGCGGTGCCGACGATGATGTAGGTGATGCCGTCGTCGAGGTAGCGCTCGATGGTATCGAGGTCGCGGATGCCGCCGCCCAGCTGGACAGGGATTTCGTCGATGCCGTTTTCTTCGGCGAATTCCTGCACGACTTGCAGGATCGACTTGATGGCCGGCTCGTTCTTCGGCTTGCCGGCAAAGGCGCCGTTCAGGTCGACCAGGTGCAGGCGGCGCGCGCCTTTTTGCAGCCAATGCAGGGCCATTTCGGCGGGGTCTTCGGAGAAGACGGTGGCGAGGTCCATATCGCCCTGTTGGAGGCGAACGCAGTGACCGTCTTTCAGGTCGATGGCGGGGATCAGCAGCATGGTCGTTGTCGGTTAAGTAGGAAGAACGGTGGAGTGAGCGTAAAAGATCTACGGATTCCAGTGGATGAAATTGCGGTACAGGCGCAGCCCGGCGGCCGCGCTTTTTTCTGGGTGGAACTGGGTGGCGACGATGTTATCGCGCGCGACGGCGCAGGTGTAGGCGCCGCCGTAGTCGGCTTCGCCGATGGTGTCGCCCGCCACTTCTGGCGCCACGTAATAGCTGTGTACAAAGTAAAAATAGCTGCCGTCGGCGACGCCATCCCACAGCGGGTGGGCGCGGGTCTGCTGGACGCGGTTCCAGCCCATCTGCGGCACCTTGAAGCGCGAGCCGTCCGCTTGCAGTTTGCCGTCGAGTTGAAAGCGCACGACCTTGCCAGGCAACAGGCCCAGGCCCGGCGTGCCGTCGTTTTCTTCGCTCTCGTCGAACAGCATCTGTTCGCCGACGCAGACGCCCATGGTCGGGCGCGTCTTCATCGCCCGCAGCAGCGCTTCCTGGCCGCCCGATTCGCGCAGGCTGCGCATGCAGTCGCGCATCGCGCCCTGCCCCGGCAGCACGATGCGGTCGGCGGCGTCGATGTCGTCCGGCTGGTGCGAGACCAGGATGTCGGCTTCCGGCGCGGCCGTGCGCAGCGCCTGCACTACCGAGCGCAGGTTGCCCATGCCGTCGATCACCACGATCTTGTTGGCCATGTTACAGGCTGCCTTTGGTCGAAGGGATGATGCCGGCGGCGCGCTCGTCGAGCGTGGTCGCCATGCGCAGCGCGCGCCCAAAGGCTTTGAAGACCGTCTCGCACTGGTGGTGCGCGTTCACGCCGCGCAGGTTATCGATGTGCAGGGTGACACCGGCGTGGTTCACGAAGCCGCGGAAGAACTCGCCGGTGAGGTCGACGTCGAAGGTGCCGATCATGGCGCGCGTCCAGGGGATGTGCATTTCCAGGCCGGGGCGGCCAGAGAAATCGATGACCACGCGCGACAGCGCTTCGTCCAGCGGCACGTAGGAATGGCCGTAGCGGGTCATGCCCTTCTTGTCGCCCACGGCCTTGGCGATCGCCATGCCGAGCGTGATGCCGGTGTCCTCGACCGTGTGGTGGGCGTCGATGTGCAGGTCACCCACGGCCTCGACTTCCAGGTCGATCATGCCGTGGCGCGCGATCTGGTCGAGCATGTGGTCGAGGAAGGGCACGCCGGTGTTCAGTTTCTGGCGGCCAGTGCCGTCGAGATTGAGCGCGACGCGGATTTGCGTTTCGTTGGTGTTGCGGGTGATGTCTGCAGTGCGGGTCATGAAAAGGTGCTCGTCGGTTCAAGGCAGCTTACGCTTGCGCGAGCGCGGCCTTGAGGGCATTCAGGAATGCGGAATTTTCTTCCGGGGTGCTGACCGTGACACGGATGCAATTGGCCAGCGATCCATGCATTTTACTCAAATTTCTAATCAGGACCTTCGCCTCGAAGAGTTTTGCACAAACGGCGGCCGCATCCGGCACCCGCAGCGAGATGAAATTCGCTGCCGATGGAAATACTTCGACCCCCGGCAGCGCCGCCAGTTCGGCGGCCAGGCGCGTGCGCTCGTCGTTGATGCTGGCCGCCTGCGCGTCGAGCACCTCGACGTGGTCGAGCACGAACTCGGCCGCCACCTGGGTCAGCACGTTGACGTTATACGGCGGACGCACCTTCTCGAACTCGGCCAGCAGTTGCGGCGCCGCCGTCATGTAGCCGAGGCGGATGCCGGCCAGGCCCAGCTTGGACACGGTGCGCATCACGACCAGGTTCTCGAAGTCGCCGAGCCGGTCCATGAAGGTTTTACGGGCGAACGGCTGGTAGGCTTCGTCCACGATCACGAGGCCGTGCTCGCCCTGCGCCTGCAGGATCGCTTCGATGTCCTCGGTCGCGAACAGGTTGCCGGTCGGGTTGTTCGGATAGGCCAGGAACACGACCGCCGGCTGGTGCAGGGCGATCGCTTTCAGCATGGCGTCCATGTCGAGCGAGAAGTCCTTGATCAAGGGCACGCCGACGAAATCGGCGCCCGCGAACTGGGCCGAGCGCGAATACATGACAAAGGCCGGCACCGGCGCCAGGATGGTGGCGCGCCGCTTCTGGTTGGCGACGGTGGTGGCGACGATCTGGATCAGCTCGTCCGACCCGTTGCCGAGCATGACGTCGTAGCCGGCCGGGATGCCGAGCTTGGCGATCACCTGTTCCTTCAAGGTCGCGTACGAGCCGGTCGGATAGCGGTTCAGCACGGCCTCGGCCAGGCGCTGGCCCAGTTCCGCGCGCAACGCACGCGGCAGTTCGTACGGGTTTTCCATCGCATCGAGCTTGATGAAGCCGCTCGCATCGGGCACCGTGTAGGCGCCGATGGCGCGGATGTCTTCGCGGATGACGTTGGCGATCAGGTTGTCGATTGAGCTCATGCTTGTTCCTCGGTAGTGGCGCTGGCGGCGCGGATGACTGCCTTGGCGGCGCGCGCGATGTTCTTGCGTTGTTTGATGGTGGGGCTCGGTGCCGGTGCGGCCAGGCGCGCGTCGATGATGGCGCAGTACTCCGGATTGAGTTCGAAGCCGGCGTACTGGCGCTGCAGATTGCGCGCGGCGATCGCCGTGGTGCCGCTGCCCATGAACGGATCGAGCACGACGCCGCCCGGCGGGCAGGATGCCTTGATCATGCGTTCGATAATTTCGAGCGGCTTCTGGGTCGGATGATCGGCGCGCTCCGGATGCTCGCGGTGCAGGCGCGACACGCTCCACAAATCCTTCGGGTTGTAGCCGACCTCGAGCCACTTGGCGCCGACGAAAATCGAACGCGAACGCGCCTTCTTGGTCGCCGCGTCATACGGAATGCGCACCGCATCGAGGTCGAAATAGTAATCCTTGCGGTTGACGAAGAAGCCGATGGTGTCGTGCACTGAGCTAAAACTGCGCACGCTGCCGCCCATCGAGGGCACGCGCCGGTCCCAGATGATCTCGTTCATCATCGTCATGCGCTTTTTCAGCATGACGAAGATCTCCGGCGCGAAGCGCCAGGTGAGGAAGATGTACAGGCTGCCGTTCGGTTTCAGCTTCGGCAGCGCGGCATCGATCCACTCCTCGGTCCAGGCGAGGTAGGCTTCGACGCTTTGCTGGTCGGAGCCGTTGCCGTAATCCTTGCCGAGATTGTAGGGCGGGTCGGTCAGGATCAGGTCAACGGCGCCATCGGGGATGCGCGCCAGGCCAGCCAGCGCATCCTCGCAGAATACCCGGTTGACCCAGTCAGTCATGACGGGGATTTAATACGCAGTTCTGCGCTGCGCGCGTGCGCCTGCAGTCCCTCGCCATACGCCAGTTCGGCCGCGACTTTACCGAGCGTCTGGGCGCCCGCTTCGCTTACCTGCAGGATCGACGAGCGCTTCTGGAAATCGTAGACGCCCAGCGGCGACGAAAAACGCGCCGTGCGCGAGGTCGGCAGCACGTGGTTCGGACCGCAGCAATAATCTCCCAGCGCTTCCGACGAAAAGCGGCCGAGGAACATGGCGCCGGCGTGACGGATTTTATCGGCCCACTGCTGCGGGTGCTCGGCCGAGATTTCCAGGTGTTCGGCGGCGATGTCGTTGGCGATCGCGCACGCTTCCGCCATGTCGCGCACTTTAATCAATGCGCCGCGGTCGCCCAGCGACGTCGTGATGGTCGCGGCGCGCGGCATGGTCGGCAGCAGCTTGTGGATGCTGGCCTCGACCTGCGCGATGTAGTCGGCGTCCGGGCACAGCATGATCGCCTGCGCCAGTTCGTCATGCTCGGCCTGCGAGAACAGGTCCATCGCCACCCAGTCGGGATCGGTCGTGCCGTCGCACAGCACCAGGATCTCCGATGGTCCGGCGATCATGTCGATGCCGACCGTGCCGAACACGCGGCGCTTGGCGGCGGCGACATAGGCATTGCCGGGGCCGACGATCTTGTCGACCGCGGGAATGGTCTCGGTACCGTAGGCCAGCGCGGCCACGGCCTGGGCGCCGCCGATGGTGATCACGCGCGTCACGCCGGCAATCGCAGCGGCGGCCAGCACCATCTGGTTTTTGACGCCGTCCGGCGTCGGCACCACCATCACGATGTCTTGAACGCCCGCCACCTGCGCCGGGATCGCATTCATCAGCACCGACGATGGATACGCCGCCTTGCCGCCGGGGACGTAGATGCCGACGCGGTCGAGCGGCGTGACGCGCTGGCCGAGCACCGTGCCATCCGCTTCGGTGTAGGTAAAACCGTTGAGTTCCCCCTTCTGGCGCTCGTGAAAAACGCGGATGCGTTCGGCGGCCGTTTGCAAGGCGTCGCGCTGCGCTTGGGGCAGCCCGGCCAGCGCGGCGTCCAGCTCGTCCTGCGCCAGGTCGAAGGCGGCCATGCTGGAAGCACTGACGCGATCAAAACGGTTGGTGTAGTCGAGCACGGCGGCGTCGCCGCGCGCCTTGACGTCGCGCAGGATCTGGCCGACGGCCGTTTCGATCGCATCGTCGGTGTCGGCCTCGAAGGCGAGCAGCGCATGCAGCTCCTGCTTGAAACCGTCGTGGGTGGAATCGAGTTTGCGGATCTGTACAGCCATGGTTCAGCCTTGTTGCAGTGATTGTTTGGAAGCGCGCTCGAACGCTTCGATGATGGGTTGCAGGCGCGCGCGTTTCAGTTTCAGTGCCGCCTGGTTGACGACCAGGCGCGAGGAGATCTCCATGATCTTCTCGACTTCGACCAGGTTGTTCGCGCGCAGCGTATTGCCGGTCGAGACCACGTCGACGATGGCGTCCGACAGCCCGACCAAGGGCGCCAGTTCCATCGAGCCGTACAGTTTAATGAGGTCGACGTGCACGCCTTTGTTCGCGAAGTGCTGGCGCGCGGTGTCGACGAACTTGGTCGCCACGCGCAGGCGCGCGCCCTGGCGCACCGCGGTCTCGTAGTCGAAGCCGGCGTTCACCGCCACCGACATGCGGCAGCAGGCGATGTTCAGGTCGACCGGTTGGTATAAACCCTCGCCGCCGTGCTCCATCAGCACGTCCTTGCCGGCCACGCCGAAGTCGGCGGCGCCGTACTGCACATAGGTCGGCACGTCGCTGGCGCGCACGATCAGTACGCGCACGGCCGGGTCGTTGGTCGCCAGGATCAGTTTGCGGGACGTTTCCGGATTCTCGGTGACGGTGATGCCGGCCGCTGCCAGCAGCGGCAGCGTGTCCTCGAAAATCCGGCCTTTGGACAGCGCCAGGATCAAGCCCTGGTCCGTCGATTGTGTTGCGATGCTCATGGGTTTGACTATTTCGATTACTTGATGCGCACGATGTCGGCGCCGACGCGCGACAGTTTCACTTCCATGCGGTCGTAGCCGCGGTCAAGGTGATAGATGCGGTCGATCAGGGTGGTACCCTCGGCCGCCATCGCGGCGATCACCAGCGACGCCGAAGCGCGCAGGTCGGTCGCCATCACCTCGGCGCCCACCAGGCGCTCGACCCCCTTGATCAGGGCGGTATTCCCTTCGGTGAAGATGGCGGCGCCGAGGCGATTCATCTCTTGCACGTGCATGAAGCGGTTCTCGAAAATCGTCTCGGTCACACGGCTCGGGCCGGCGGCGATGGTGTTCACCGCCATGAACTGGGCCTGCATGTCGGTCGGGAAGCCCGGGTATTCGGTGGTGCGGAACGACACAGGGTGCGGGCGGCTGTCCATGCGCGCGCGGATGGTATCCGTGCCCACGTCCATCTGCAGACCGACTTCGCGCAGCTTGTCGAGCGCGACATCGAAAATATCGGTGCGGGTGTTGGTCAGCACGATGTCGCCGCCGGTGGCCGCCACCGCGCAGAGAAAAGTAGCCGCTTCGATGCGGTCGGAAATCACGGCGTGTTTGGCGCCATGCAGTTCGGCCACGCCCTGGATCACCAGGCGGTCGGTGCCGATGCCTTCGATCCGGGCGCCCATGGCGACCAGCAGATTCGCCAGGTCCGTCACTTCCGGCTCGCGCGCGGCGTTTTCGAGAATGGTCTCGCCTTCGGCCAGGGTCGCGGCCATCAGCAAGTTCTCGGTGCCGGTGACCGTGATCATGTCGGTCAGAATGCGCGCGCCTTTTAATTTTTTGGCCTTGGCGTAGATGTAGCCGCCTTCGATCGTGATCTCGGCGCCCATCGCCCGTAGACCCTTGATGTGCTGGTCGACCGGACGCGAACCGATCGCGCAGCCGCCCGGCAAGGAGACCTTGGCTTCGCCGAAGCGCGCCAGCAGCGGGCCCAGCACCAGGATCGAGGCGCGCATGGTTTTCACCAGTTCATACGGCGCTTCCAGGCTGGTGATATTCGCGCCGTTCAGGGTGACGTTCTCGTCGTCCTGGGTCACGGTGAGGCCGGTCTGCGCCAGCAGTTTCAGGATCGTCTTGACGTCGTGCAGGCGCGGCACGTTCGACAGTTCGACGTCGCCGGACGTCAGCAGGCCGGCGCACAGGATCGGCAGCGCCGCGTTCTTGGCGCCGGAGACCGCGATCTCGCCGTTCAGGCGCTTGCCGCCGACAATTTGAAGCTTGTCCATTTAGCCTCCGTATTCTTCGGGCGTCAGCGTCTTCATCGACAGCGCGTGGATTTCTTCGCGCATGCGGTCGCCCAGCGCCGCATACACCAGCTGGTGGCGCTGGATCGGGCGCTTGCCGGCAAAGGCAGGCGAGACGATCAGGGCCGAGAAGTGACGTCCATCGCCTTCGACCTGCAAATGGGTGCATTGCAGGCCGTTTTCGATGTAGCTGTGAATCAGTTCTGGAGTGGTCGACACGATAATTCCTGGATAAATGTTATACGGTTCAGTGGCGGACTCAGTGGCGTAACTTATACCCGCCGCGCAGCAGGTTGATCGCCACTGCCGCGAGCACCGCGAAGAAGGCGCATACGATGGCAAGGCTGGTCCACGGCGAGATATCGGACTGGCCGAAGAAGCCGTGGCGGAACCCGTCAATCATATAAAAGAACGGGTTGAAATGCGAGACCGCCTGCCAGAAGCCTGGCAGCGAGTGGATCGAATAGAACACCCCGGCCAGGAACGTGGCCGGCATGATCAGGAAGTTCTGGAACGCGGCCAGCTGGTCGAACTTATCGGCCCAGATACCGGCGATCACGCCGAGCGTGCCGAGAATGGCCGCGCCCATGACGGCGAACACGATGATCCACAGCGGCGCGGCGAAACTCAGGTGCGCAAACCAGGCGGTAATCGCGAACACGCCGGCGCCGACCGCCAGGCCGCGCACGACCGATGCCGACACATAAGCCAGCAGGATTTCCCAGTGCGACAGCGGCGGCAGCAAAATGAATACCAGGTTGCCGGTGATTTTCGACTGGATCAGCGAGGAAGACGAATTGGCGAAGGCATTTTGCAGCACGCTCATCATCACCAGGCCCGGCACCAGGAAGGCGGTATACGACACCCCTGGATAGACTTCCACCCTGCCTTCGAGCACGTGGCCGAAGATCAGCAGGTAGAGCATGGCCGTCAGGATCGGCGCGGCAATCGTCTGCGTCGCCACTTTCCAGAAGCGCAGCATCTCTTTGTAGAACAGGGTGCGGAAACCTACCGAAACAAAGCTCACAGGGCGCCCTTTTCCATAATCTGGATAAAAATATCTTCGAGATCGGCTTGCTGCAGCTGCATCTCGTCGATCACCGCTCCGCTCTCGCGCAGGCGCGACAGGATCGGCTCGACTTCCGAATAATCGTTCACGCGCAGGATGTATTTGTTACCTGTGCCATTCCCATGCTCGTCGTGCGACACCAGGTGGCGCAGGTCGGCCGGCAAGGCGCCGCTTTTCAGGTGCACGATCAGTTGCGAACCCGACACCCGGCGCAGCAGCGCGCTCATCGTGTCGAGGGCGACGACTTGCCCGGATTTGAGCATCGCCACGCGCTGGCACATCGCTTGTGCTTCTTCCAGATAATGGGTGGTCAGCACGACCGTGTGCCCGCCTTCGCGGTTCAGGCGAGAAATGAATTTCCACAGCGTCTGGCGCAACTCGACGTCGACGCCGGCGGTCGGCTCATCCAGCACGATGACCGGCGGTTTGTGCACCAGCGCCTGGGCGACGAGCACGCGCCGCTTCATGCCGCCCGACAGGGCGCGCATGTTGACGTCGGCCTTGTTGGTGAGGTCGAGGTTTTCCATGACCTCGTCGATCCACTTGTCGTTGTTCTTGATGCCGAAGTAACCCGACTGCAAGCGCAGCGTCTCGCGCACGGTGAAGAACGGGTCGAATACCAGTTCCTGCGGTACCACGCCAAGTTTTCGTCTCGCTTCGCGGAAATCGGTGACGACGTCGTGGCCGTGGATTTGCACGCTGCCGACATCGGGCCGGATCAGGCCGGCAATGGTGGAAATCAGGGTGGTCTTGCCGGCGCCATTCGGCCCAAGCAAGCCGAAGAACTCGCCCTGTTCGATCGTCAGGGAAACGCCTTTCAAGGCTTTGAAACCCTTGTAGCTCTTCTCGACGCTGTTAATCTGGATCGCTGTCATTGTTCTTTGGAGTGGCTGCGACACAGGCGTGCGCAATCCGGGCGGGGAAACGACCCATTATAGGGGAAATCGCAAATACAAGAGCCTGGCGGCATTCAGGAGGGGAAGTTTCCGTAGGGCGGGCATGCCCGCCGCGAACGTCGCATCATCGGCGGCGGTGGAAGGAATACGGCGCGTTCCATGGAAATTCGCCGCGGGCACGTACAAGGATCGGCGGGCATGCCCGCCCTACGGTGCACCACGATTTTCGTAGGGCGGGCATGCCCGCCAGGAACGTCGCGTCATCGGCGGCGGTGAAGAGATACGCCGCGTTCCATGGGGAAAACGCCGCAGGCACGCACAGGCATTGGCGGGCATGCCCGCCCTACAAGCTTAACTGCGGGCCAGCACGTCCTCGAGCCCATACAACTGCGTCAAGGCATCGATATTGCCCGGCACATTAATAAAGGTCAGCTTTTGCCCCGCGTCGCGGGCGCGGCGTTGCCAGGCCAGCAGCAGGGCCACGCCGGACGAATCGGCGGCGCGCACGCCGCCCAGGTCGAAGACGGTCTCGCCGGCCTGGATCGCGGCGACACCCTGCTCCAGGGCCGCTTGCGCGGTCTCGAAGGTCAGGGCGTCGAGCGACAGCATCGGATTTGCTTCGGCCATGTTTACTTGGGCGCCTTCAATGGCTTACTGGCCAGTTGCTTGTTACGGTCAGCCAGCTTGGTGATCAAGCCATCGATGCCGGACTTGTTGATCTCGGCGGCAAAGGTACCTTTATACGTCTCGACCAGCCACGCGCCCAGCACGTTGATGTCGTAGATCTTCCAGCCTTGGTCGCCCTTGGCCAGGCGGTAGTTCAGGGTGATCGGCTCGCCGCGCGAAACGTTCACCTGCGAACGCACCTCGACGTCGGTGTCGGTCGGCTGCGAACGCATCGGCTTGAATTCGATGGTTTCGTTCTTGATCTGCGACAGCGCGCCCGAATACGTGTAGACCAGCAGCGTGCGGAATTCTTCCGACAGGCGCTTTTGCTGTTCCGGGGTGGCTGTGCGCCAGAAGCGGCCCGCTGCCTGGGCCGTCATCTTGTCGGCGTCGACGTACGGCAGGATCTTGGAGTTCACCAGTTCCATGATCTTGTTGCGGTTGCCGGCCTGGATGTCCTTGTCGGCTTTCACGGTGTCGATGACGTCGGCGCTGATGCGTTTGACCAGCACGTCCGGTGCCTCGTTGGCGGCCCGGGCTGGTGCGGCGATGACGCTGGTGGCAAAGACGACGGTTGCGGCGGTGGCGATGAGTTGGGCGATTGGTTTCATATGCTCTCTTTTCTGTCGGTTGCGGGAGGTCGGGCCGCGCGCCGCGTCAAGCGTCGCGCCGGCCCCCTACTAAACATTACTTCCGCTGCACGTCGGGCGCCGGGGTCGCCGGGCTGGCTGGCTCCGGCACCACTTGCGTGTTCGATTTCGGCGCCTCTGCCCCCTGGTCGTCGGATGCATCGCTCGCACGCTCGGATTCGCCATCGCGCACCTGGCTCTGGCGGCGTTGCATGAAGCCGTCACGGATGAAATCGTAACGGTCGAGCGCGGCTTCCTCGAACAGGTTCGATGCTTCCAGCAAGGATGCGCGCTGGTCGACGGCACGCACGCCGATACCGACGTTGCGGGTGCTGACTGGCGTCACGGTGGTCCAGGCATCGGCCCACCAGTCGGCCGGCAATGCAGCGGTGTCACGTACCGTAGATGGGCCCAACAATGGCAACATCAAGAAGGGACCGGAAGGAACACCCCAATATCCCAGCGTCTGGCCGAAATCTTCGTTGTGTTTCTGCAGGCCGGCTTCCGACGCGATATCCAGCACGCCGAGAATGCCGAAGGTCGAATTCAGCGCGACGCGCATGAAATCGGTCGCGCCCGCTTCTCCTTTACCTTGCAGCAGGTTATTCACCGAGCTCCAGGCATCCGACAAATTGCCGAAGAAATTACCGACGCCCGTTTGCACGAAGCCCGGCAACACGTTTTTATAGGCAGTCGCGGCAGGTTTCAGGGCCACGCGGTCGACCGTGTCGTTGAACGCGAAGGTCGCACGGTTGATTTTTTCCAGCGGATCTTGCGGATTGCTCGGGGTGGCACAGCCAGCCAGGACGGCGCAGGCGGCAGCCGCCAGTGCCAGGCTGGACCAACGCGGCAGGGCTTTCATTTTATTGCTGTTCATTCGCTGCCTTCCTTTCCTTCGGCGGCCTTGCTGTAGATGAACTGATTGATCAGGTCTTCCAGCACGGTGGCCGATTGCGTACGGTTGATTCGATCGCCGTCGACGAGGTTTTTCGTCTCGCCACCCGGTTCGATGCCAATGTATTGCTCGCCCAGCAGACCCGCGGTCAAAATCTTGAGCGACGAATCTTTCGGAAACTTGTAGTTCGGATCCAGGTTCAAGCTGACCATCGCCTGGAAGGTTTTATCGTCGAATGTAATGTCGCCAACCCGGCCGACCACGACACCGGCGCTCTTGACCGGCGCCTGTGGCTTCAATCCACCAATGTTGTCGAACTTGCCGACGACCGTATAGGTCTCGGCGAACGAAAGCGAGCTCATGTTCCCTGCCTGCAGCGCCAGGAACAACACGGCGGCAGCGCCCAGCAGGACAAACAATCCAACCCAGACATCGATGATTTTACGGTGCATAGTAATTCCTAGTAGCTCGGCCGTCTGTGCGCGGCCAAACGAAACGATTTATTGATGATTAATTTATTTATTGCGTAAACATCAGGGCGGTCATCACGAAATCCAGTCCAAGGACCAGCAGCGAGGCGATGACGACCGTGCGCGTGGTGGCGCGCGCCACGTCGGCCGGGGTCGGTTTTACGTGGTAGCCCTGGAACACGGCGGTAAACGTCACCGCGATGCCGAACACGAAACTTTTAATCACGCTGCTGACGACATCGCGGTTGACGTCGACACCGGCCTGCATTTGCGACCAGAAGGCGCCTTCGTCCAGGCTCAGCATTTTGACGGCGACCAGGTAGCTGCCGATGATACCGACGGCGGAAAACACGGCGGCCAGCACCGGCATGGCAATCACGCCACCCCAGAAACGCGGCGCCAGCACGCGCTGCACCGGATTCACGGCCATCATTTCCATGGCCGACAATTGCTCTCCGGCTTTCATCAGGCCGATCTCGGCGGTGAGCGAGGTACCGGCACGGCCAGCGAACAGCAAGGCGGTGACGACCGGGCCCAGTTCGCGGATCAGAGAGAGGGCGGTGAGCGAACCGAGCTTTTCCTCGGCGCCGAACTGGATCAGGTTCACGTAGAACTGCAAGCCCAGCACCAAACCGACGAACAGGCCGGAAACGATCGTGATGACGAGCGAATAGTTACCAATAAAATGAATCTGCTCGGAAATCAGGCTGGGACGGCGCCAGGCACCCGGCGAAAAACGCAGCAAATTGAAAAACGCGCGCGTGGCAAAGCCGAGGCTTTCGATCGATTCGCGCACGGTGGTGCCGGCGCTTTCAAAGAAACGCAGGATCATCGTTTCACTCCCAGGCCCAGGTCGTCGGCCAGCGACTTGCCTGGATAATGGAAGGGCACCGGACCGTCCGGCTCGGCATTCACGAACTGTTTCACGTACGGGTCTTTGGACACGCGCAGCTCGGCCGGCGTACCTTCGGCAACGATCTTGCCAGCCGACATGAAATACACGTAATCGGCGATGGCAAAGGTTTCGTTGACGTCGTGCGAAACGAGGATCGACGTCGACCCGAGCGCGTCGTTCAGGTTGCGGATCAGGTTCGCAGTGAGACCCATCGAGATCGGATCGAGGCCGGCGAAGGGTTCGTCGTACATGATCAGTTCCGGGTCGAGTGCGATCGCGCGCGCGACGGCGACGCGGCGCGCCATGCCGCCGGAAATCTCGCCCGGCTTCAGTTTGGAGGCATTGCGCAGGCCGACAGCGTTCAGTTTCATCAGCACCAGGTCGCGAATCAGCTCTTCCGGCAAGTCGGTATGCTCGCGCAGCGGGAAGGCAACGTTGTCGAAAATGGTGAGATCCGTGAACAGCGCGCCGAACTGGAACAGCATGCCCATGCGCCGACGCAGGCGATACAGCCCCTCGGTGCGCAACTCGTGCACGACTTCGCCGCCAACCCGGACCGCGCCGCGCTGTGGACGGATCTGGCCGCCGATCAGGCGCAGGACCGTGGTCTTGCCGCAACCGGAACCACCCATCACGGCAATGAGCTTGCCACGCGGGAAATCCATGCGCAGGTTCGACAGGATCTTGCGATCGCCATAAGCGAACTCGAGATCACGTATTTCTACAAGGTTAGACACAGGGGGATAGTCGGATTTGGGAATCTCGTATTGTAGTGCAGAAACGGCAAGCTCTGCTTGGGACAGCCCCGTTTCACTCCCGCTTCCGACGTATGGCTACAACACTAATAACCGAAGAGTCAGCTATTTCATTCCGCAAGTCATTGTTTTTGTTGATATATGCATATAAGGCAACATTGTCATTTGTTGATGCTTATTAACATTTCTCACTAGCAGCAAGAGTTCCGGTTTTGTAGGGTGGGCCGGGCGGCGCTCCGCTCTCGAGCCCACGCGGTGCACTGCTTGCAGGTCGAAAAATATTTTCGACCAGAGAGGCGCTTTACCGCGTGGGCACAAGTGCCCACCCTACCGTGGCAGGACTGACGCGCCCATCAGGAACTCATCCACCGAACGCGCGCACTGCCGCCCTTCGCGAATCGCCCACACCACCAGCGACTGGCCGCGGCGCATGTCGCCTGCCACGAACACTTTCGGTACCGAGGTCTGGTAGCAAGTCTCGCCCTCGGTGGTAGCGCGCGCATTGCCGCGCGCATCCTTGACCACGCCGAACGCATCCAGCACCTGCTGCACTGGCGACACGAATCCCATGGCCAGGAACACGAGATCGGCCTTCATTTCGAATTCGCTGTCCGCCACTTCGACCATCTTGCCGTCCTTCCACTCGACGCGGCAGGCAACCAGCTTTTCCAGTTTGCCGTTCTTGCCTTCGAAACGTTTAGTGGCGACAGCAAAATCGCGCTCGCAGCCTTCCTCGTGCGAGGACGAAGTGCGCAGCTTGGTCGGCCAGTAAGGCCAGACCAGCGGCTTGTTTTCCTGTTCCGGCGGCATTGGCATCAGTTCGAACTGGGTCACCGTGGTGGCGCCGTGGCGGTTCGAGGTGCCGACGCAGTCGGAACCGGTATCGCCGCCGCCGATCACGACCACGTGCTTGCCGGTCGCCTTGATCTGGTCTTTCAATTTATCGCCAGCATTCACGCGGTTTTGCTGGGGCAGGAAATCCATCGCGAAATGCACGCCTTTCAGTTCGCGCCCCGGCACCGGCAAATCGCGCGGCTGCTCGGCGCCGCCGGCCATGACGACGGCGTCGAATTCGGCTTGCAGGTCTTCCGGGAAGATCGTGTCGCGCGCCATGTTGCTGACCGTGGCCGGGAAATCCTTGCCGATCAACACGCTGGTGCGGAAAGTCACGCCCTCGGCCTGCATCTGCTCGACGCGACGGTCGATTAACCCCTTTTCCATCTTGAAGTCGGGGATGCCATAGCGCAGCAGGCCACCGATGCGGTCACTCTTTTCGAACACCGTCACGGCGTGACCGGCGCGTGCCAGCTGCTGGGCCGCGGCCAGGCCGGCGGGGCCGGAGCCGACCACCGCCACCTTCTTGCCGGTTTTGACCAGGGCCGGCTGCGGCACCACATAGCCGTGCTCGAAGGCGGTGTCGGCGATTTTGCGCTCGATCGACTTGATGCCGACCGGCTCGTCGTTGATGCCGAGCGTACAGGCCGATTCGCAGGGCGCCGGGCAGATGCGGCCGGTCACTTCCGGGAAGTTGTTGGTCGAGTGCAGGTTGTCGATCGCTGCGCGGTAATTGTTGTGATACACCAGGTCGTTCCAGTCGGGGATCTGGTTGTTCACCGGGCAGCCCGTGTTACAGAACGGGATGCCGCAATCCATGCAGCGCGCGCCCTGCACTTTCGCTTGGCCGTCGGTCAGGGTGACGACGAATTCCTTGTAGTTCTTGACGCGCGCGGCGGGTTCCAGGTGATTTTCTTCCTGGCGTTGAAATTCCATGAAGCCGGTGATTTTGCCCACGTTTTTATCCTTTGCTTGTCGGTGACTGACACCGGTCGTTTCTTTACACAGCGCGGCTGCGCGACAGTTCGTTGAACGCGTGGGCGGAGGATCTGCCCACCTTACGGGTCTGCTCGCATGCCATTGGTCGTTGCGAGCAGCCCATGATGCTTACGCCGCGAGCTCGATCTTGTCGTTCGCTTCTTCCATGCTGCTGTTGTGCATTTCTTCCAGCGCGCGCTTGTAGTCGGTCGGGAAGACTTTGACGAACTTGCCGCGGCTGTTGGCCCAGTCGTCCAGCAAATTACGGGCGCGGGTGCTGCCGGTATATTTGAAGTGGCGTTCGATCAGGCGGCGCAGGATGGTTTCGTCCGACTCGCGCTCGGTGTCGCGGCTCTGGCTGTGCCAGCCGGACACGTCGCCCTGCTCCTTGGTCGAGACCACGCGTTCCAGGTTGACCATGGTCGTATTGCAGCGCGCGGCGAACTCGTCCTTCGGATCGTAGACATACGCCACGCCGCCCGACATGCCGGCCGCGAAATTGCGTCCGGTTTCGCCCAGCACCACGACCGTGCCGCCGGTCATGTATTCGCAGCCATGGTCGCCGCAGCCTTCCACCACCGTGGTTGCGCCTGAGTTGCGCACCGCGAAGCGTTCGCCGGCCACGCCATTGAAGAAGGCCTCTCCGGAAATCGCGCCGTACAGCACGGTATTGCCGACGATGATGTTGTCCACCGCCCAGCCGCGGAATTCCGTGTTCGGACGCACGATCACGCGGCCGCCCGACAGCCCCTTGCCGACGTAGTCGTTGCCTTCACCCACCAAATCGAGCGTGATGCCGGCAGCCAGGAAGGCGGCCGCCGATTGCCCGGCCGTGCCTTGCAGCTGGATGTGGATAGTGTCGTCCGGCAAGCCGGCATGGCCGTAACGCTTGGCGACTTCGCCCGACAGCATGGTGCCGACCGTGCGATTCACGTTGCGCACCGGCGAAATAAAGGAAACGCGTTCTCCCTTTTCCAGCGCCGCTTTGGCTTGCGTGATCAATTTATGGTCGAGCGCGCGGTCGAGGCCGTGGTCTTGGGCATCGGTATGGAACAGGTTGCGCGGGGCGTCGGTCTTCGGCTGATAGAAAATGTTCGAGAAGTCCAGGCCCTGCGCCTTCCAGTGCGTGATCGCCTTCGATTTGTCCAGCAAATCGGCGCGGCCGATCAGTTCGTCATACGTGCGGATGCCGAGCTGCGCCATCAATTGCCGCGCTTCTTCGGCGACGAAGAAGAAGTAATTCACCACGTGTTCCGGCTTACCCTGGAACTTGGCGCGCAGCACCGGATCCTGCGTGGCCACACCGACCGGACAGGTGTTCAGGTGGCATTTTCTCATCATGATGCAACCTTCGACCACCAGCGGCGCCGTGGCAAAACCGATCTCGTCGGCGCCGAGCATGGCGGCGATCACGACGTCGCGCCCGGTCTTCATCTGACCGTCGGCCTGCACGCGGATGCGGCTGCGCAAGCCGTTGAGCACCAGCGTCTGCTGGGTCTCGGCCAGGCCCAACTCCCATGGCGTGCCCGCATGTTTGACAGACGATAGCGGCGAGGCGCCGGTGCCGCCGTCGTGGCCGGCGACCACCACGTGGTCCGCTTTCGCTTTCGAGACGCCGGCGGCGACGGTGCCGATGCCGACTTCCGACACCAGTTTCACCGAGATCGAAGCGTTTGGATTGGCATTCTTCAGGTCGTGGATCAGCTGGGCCAGGTCTTCGATTGAATAGATGTCGTGGTGCGGCGGCGGCGAAATCAGGCCGACACCCGGCACCGAGAAGCGCAGCGAGGCAATGTATTCCGACACCTTGTGACCCGGCAGCTGACCACCTTCACCCGGTTTTGCGCCCTGCGCCATCTTGATCTGGATCTGGTCGGCCGAACTGAGGTATTCGGCGGTGACGCCGAACCGGCCCGACGCCACCTGCTTGATCTTCGAACGCAGCGAATCGCCGTCTTCCAGTGGAATGTCGACCGCCACGCGATCGGCACCGATCACCGACGCCAGCGTCTCGCCCTTGCTGATCTTGATGCCCTTGAACTCGTTCAGGTAACGGCGTGGATCTTCGCCGCCTTCACCGGTATTGCTCTTGCCGCCAATGCGGTTCATGGCGATCGCCAGGGTAGCGTGCGCTTCGGTGGAAATCGAACCGAGCGACATGGCGCCGGTGGCAAAACGCTTGACGATGTCTTTGGCAGGCTCGACTTCGGCCAGCGGGATCGCCTTGCTTGGATCGATCTTGAACTCGAACAGGCCGCGCAGCGTCAAGTGGCGGCGCCCCTGTTCGTTGATCAGTTGGGCATATTCCTTATAGGTGTTGAAATTGTTGGCGCGCGTGGAATGCTGCAGTTTCGCGATCGCGTCCGGCGTCCACATATGGTCTTCGCCACGCACGCGGAAGGCGTATTCGCCGCCGGTGTCGAGGGCATGCGCCAGCAACGGGTCGGCGCCGAAGGCGAGGTTATGCAGGCGCAGCGCTTCCTCCGCGACTTCGAACAGGCCGATGCCTTCCACCGTCGACGAAGTGCCGCGGAAGTATTTGTCGACCAGCGATTTGTTCAGGCCGACGGCTTCGAAGATCTGCGCGCCGCAGTACGACATGTAGGTCGAGATGCCCATCTTCGACATCACTTTCATGAGGCCCTTGCCGATCGCCTTGGTGTAGTTGTAGCAGGCGGCGCTCGGGTCCATTTCGTGCGGCAGGTGCTGGGCCAGGTCGGCCAGGGTTTCCAGCGCCAGGTACGGGTGCACGGCTTCGGCGCCGTAACCGGCCAGCAAGGCGAAATGGTGGGTTTCGCGGGCCGAACCGGTTTCCACCACCAGGCCGGCGGAGGCGCGCAGGCCGCGCATCACCAGGTGCTGGTGGATGGTGGACGTCGCCAGCAATGCCGGAATCGCCACCGTCTCGCCCGAAACGGCACGGTCCGACACGATCAGGATGTTGTGGCCGGATTTCACTGCATCGACCGCTTCCGCGCAGAGCGAGGCCAGCGAGGCTTCGATGCCTTCCTTGCCCCAGGCGACCGGGTAGCAGATGTTCAATTCGTACGATTTGAACTTGCCGCCGGTATGGCTGCTGATGTTGCGCAGGCGCGCCATGTCGTCGAAGCCGAGCACCGGCTGCGACACCTCCAAACGCATCGGCGGATTGACGTTATTCGTGTCGAGCAGGTTCGGCTTGGGACCGATGAACGACACCAGCGACATCACCATGCTTTCGCGGATCGGATCGATCGGCGGGTTCGTCACCTGGGCAAACAATTGTTTGAAATAATTGTACAAAGGTTTGAGCTTGTTCGACATCACCGCCAGCGGCGAGTCGTTGCCCATCGAACCGGTCGCCTCTTCGGCCAGCACCGCCATCGGCGCCATCAGGAACTTTAAATCTTCCTGGGTATAGCCGAAGGCTTGCTGGCGATCGAGCAGCGTGATCGCCGCTTTTTCGCCCTGGGCCGGCGCATCTTTCAGACGGCTTTGCGCCAGCTGCGATTCGGACAGCTTGATTTCATTGAGCTTGATGCGCACCGACTTGATCCAGGCTTTATAGGGCTTGGCATTCGAGAAGGTGTCTTTCAACTCTTTATCGTCGATGATGCGGCCGGCTTCCAGGTCGATCAGGAACATCTTGCCGGGCTGCAGGCGCCATTTCTTGACGATGCGCGATTCCGGAATCGGCAGCACGCCGGACTCGGAAGCCATGATCACCAGGTCGTCTTCGGTGACGACATAGCGCGCCGGACGCAAGCCATTGCGGTCGAGGGTACCGCCGATGTGGCGGCCATCGGTAAACGCCATTGCGGCCGGGCCGTCCCACGGCTCCATCATCGCCGCGTGGTATTCATAAAAGGCCTTGCGGTTGTCGTCCATCGTCGGATGGTTTTCCCAGGCTTCGGGAATCATCATCATCATCGCCTGGGCAACCGGGTAGCCGGCCATGACCAGCAATTCGAGCGCATTGTCGAAGCAGGCGGTATCGGACTGGCCCTCGTAAATCAGTGGGAACAGTTTATGCAGGTCGTCGCCCAGCACGGCCGACTTCATCATGCCTTCGCGCGCACGGGTCCAGTTGAAATTGCCTTTGACGGTATTGATTTCGCCATTGTGGGCGATCAGGCGGTACGGGTGCGCCAGCGGCCATTCGGGGAAAGTATTCGTCGAGAAACGCTGGTGCACCAGCGCGAGCGCGGAAACGCAGCGCGGATCCTGCAAATCCTTGTAGTAGACGCCGACCTGGTCGGCCAGTAATAAACCTTTATAGACGATGGTGCGCGCCGACATCGAGGGCACGAAGAATTCCTTGCCGTGCAAGAGTTTCAGCGCCTGGATCGCGTGGCCCGAGGATTTGCGGATCACGTACAGCTTACGTTCCAGCGCATCGGTCACCATGATGTCCGGACCGCGGCCGATGAAAATCTGGCGAATGACCGGTTCCTTGGCCTTGACGGTAGGCGACATCGGCATAGCTTCGTCGACCGGCACATTGCGCCAACCGAGGACCACTTGCCCTTCGATGCGCACGGCGCGCTCGATTTCCTGTTCGCAGGCGATGCGCGAAGCGTGTTCCTTCGGCAGGAACACCATGCCGACGCCATATTCGCCGGGCGGCGGCAACTCGACGCCCTGCCTGGCCATCTCGTCGCGGAAATACTGGTCAGGGATCTGGATCAGGATACCGGCACCATCGCCCATCAGCGGGTCGGCGCCGACGGCACCCCGGTGATCCAGGTTCTTCAGGATCAACAGCCCCTGATCGATGATGGAATGGCTTTTGTTGCCTTTGATGTGGGCAATAAAACCGACGCCGCAGGCATCGTGTTCATTGGCGGGATCGTATAAACCTTGGGCAATCATGCGGGACTCTCCACAACGTAATCAGGGGTAAAGGACGAGAATAGTGCAATGCAACAAAGACGGCAAGAAGAACAATGAGGGTCGGAGTCGAATTAAAATCCTGTTTCGATAGCTGATGCTTAAATGGGGACAGGTCGAATCGGAGCAAAAATTCGTTTTATTGTGTTGCGAAAATTTGATTCAAGGCGGGCTCGGCAGCAGAAAATTGCTGCCGGTTTGGCGTCATTACGAGGCTTGAACTGGCGGTGTCTTGAATGGACGGCCGCGCTTGGCCGGCAGGATACGGCGCTGGGTCTGCTGCTCGAGCGCGATCTTGAAAGCCTGGGTGCCGAGCGGCTGGCCTTTCTGGACGGCGTCGGCGATCTGTGCCAGTTCATCCGGGCCGATCCCCTGCCCGACCAGGTCAATGTAGGCCGCCTCGCGCTGGAATGGGGTATTGCCCAGCTCCCAGAAGCGGGCATGGTCGGTGATCACGGGGTCGGCATGCATGCCGGCGTGGTGACGGTAGCTCGACCAGGCATACGCGCCCGCTTCGCCCGTTTCTCCTTCGCGCAACGGCGCCAGCTCGATGAAGCGGCAGCACATCAGGAAGTGGGCGTCGGTCGCGACCACGGCGGTGCGGAAGCGCCCCTCGAACAGGCCGCCGGCGCGGTCGTATTTGCCGTTGTACCAGGGCACGTAGAAGCGCCCCAGCTTTTGCATCATCGCCGCCAGGCCTTCTTCCGTTTCTGGCGTGGCCAGCAGGTGCAGGCGGGTCGGCAGCAAGGCGTAGGCGTGGATCGCGACGCGATAAAACCGGGCCGCTTCGGCCAGCCAGGCGAGGAAGCGTTCGTAGTCTGCCGGCGCGCGGAAAATCAATTGGCGGTCGTTGCCGCGCTGGAGGATGTGGTGCGGGTGCTTGGGGAGGATCAGGCGGGGTTGGCGGGCCATGGCATGGGGGTGGTTAAGCGCTAGGCGGCCATTCTAGCGCGGCGGCGGCACCATGTCCCCGATTTATTTCAGTAGCTGTGTTCTCAGCAATTACTCTGTCCCGCTTTTGTAGGGTGGGCTCGGCCCACGCGGTGCGGCGCATGCCAGTCGAAAACGTGTTTCGACCATCAGCCGTGGTACCGCGTGGGCAGAGCCCACCCTACGAGAACCTTCACAGTTGAAAACGCGTTTCGACCAACAACCGTGGCACCGCGTGGACAGAGTCCACCCTACGGACACCACCAATCCGATGGTAACGCGCGTTATGCGAGCGTGAACCCGGCGGAGAGGCTATAGCCTTCGCCGTACGCGCTACGCAGCGGCAACTCCTGGCCCAGCGCCGTTCGCGTCTTCTTGCGCAGGCGATACACCAGCATGTCGACGCGGCGGCTGGCATCCGGATCGTCGCCCCCCATGCCGGCGACGATCGTCGCGCGCGGTACCGGGCGGGTGTTGATCGTCAACAGGTGCAAAAAGTTAAATTCCTTTTCGGTCAGGTCGATCACCTTGCCCATCAGCTCGAGCTGGCGCGCGCTGACGCGCAAGGTCCATTTCACCGGCGCCGGCGCCGGTTCGCTCGGGCGCACGCGCCGGCCCAGCGCTTCGATGTGGGCCGCCAGTTCCGGAAATTTGATCGGCTTCGTCAGGTAATGATCGGCGCCCAGCTGCAGGCCGAGGATGCGGTTGTCGAATGCGACGCGTCCGGTCAGCACCAATAAACCAATCTCGGGGTACAGCTGGCGCATGCGCGGGATCACCGTAAAACCGTCTTCGTCCGGCAAGCCGAGGTCGAGCACCACGACGGCCGCCGGGGTGCGCGTCAGCGCCGCCCACATTTCTCCGGCGGAGGTGGCGATGGTGACGTCATGCTCGAGTTCGCGCAGGAAATCGGCCATGTCGCCGGCGTAGTCGCCGTTGTCTTCCACAATCAGTATCTGCGTCATGGGTGTGCGATCTTGTTGTATTAAGTATTGCCAGATGGTGGCAGGGCCATTGCCGGCGCCGTTGTACCGACGGGCGCCGGATTATCCGGGCTGGCTGCCTGACGCGCAAGCTGGCGGGCGCCGGCAACCGGCAGCCAGATGCGAAATTCGGCGCCGCCGCCTTGCGGTGTGACCAGGCTCAGCACGCCGCCGTGCACTTCGACGATCGAGCGCGCCATGTACAGGCCCAGGCCGCTGCCCGGCATGCCGGCCGCGTTCGCACCGCGATAAAACTTGTCGAACACATGCGCCTGCTCGTCCCGGGCCACGCCGGGGCCGTGGTCGCGCACCGCCAGTTCGATACCGCTGGCCGCCAGGCGCCCGCCCAGCTCGACCGGCGACGCCGGTGGCGAATAAGCGATGGCATTGTCGATCAGCACTTTTAACGCCAAGCGTAAGCCCTCCGGCTCGCAGCGCAGGGTCGGCGGCAGCTCGCGCGTCTTGATGCTGGCCACCCGGCCGGCGGCGCGCAATTGGGCAAGCCCTTCTTCCAGCAAGGCGCGCGGCGCCAGCGAAGTCGGCTGGCGGGTGCTGCCGATGCCGGCCATGCGCTCGGGCGACAGGTAATCGTCGAGCATGGCAATCAGGCGGTCGGTGGCGACGGCGATCTTGCGGTAGCGCGCACGCGTCGCCTCGTCGGCATGGGCGCAAGTCGCCTCCAGGCGCTGGATGGCGCCGTCGATGGTCGACAGCGGGGTGCGAAATTCGTGGTTCAGCATGCTGGCGAAACGTTTTTGTTCGGCTTCGCGCAAGCGCCGCGGCGACAGGTCGCGCACCAGGCCGACCAGCGCCTGCGGCCGGCCAGCGGCGTCGCACAGTACCGACGAGATGATCTCGACCGGCACCGGATAGCCGTGCGCGCCCTGGAATTCGGCTTCGCGCACCAGGCGCAGGCGGCTGCGGTCGCCGGCGCGCAGGCGCCGCATGCGTTCCGGCAAGCCGGTGCACAAGGCCGCCAGCGGACCGCTTTCTCCAGGCCGCAAACCAGCCGCGACTTCGGCGGGGGTGTAGCCCACCAGCTGTTCGATGGCGGGGCTGACATAGAGCAGCTGGCCGCTGGCGCAATCGATGCTGAAGGCGATATCGCCGCCGATTTCAGCGATGACACGGAATTGCTCCGCCAGCGTCACAGCGGCGCTGCCGGAACCGTCGTTGCTGACGCTGGCGTTCATCGAGCACACCTTTTAAATATAGGGAAAATCAATGGGCCAGAATGCAAGCCGCAAAGGAGTATATCGCCGCGCCACCCCTTCTGTATAGGTAAGCGTTGCAGCGCTGGTGATTAATTAAAACTGCTGTCATTACAATATTGTTAAATATTTTTTAATATACGGCTATTTTGCCGAATTCTATTCACGCGGCATAAAAGCGGCGAGCGCGGACGAAAAAAAGGCCCGCACGCGGCGGGCCTGGGAGAGCGTCCAAACACCGTTATTGTTCGTCGAGCGGTGCGAAGATCGCCTGTAAATCTTCCTGGGTGAGCGCCATTTTCTGCGATTCGCCCTCGGCCAGGATCGAGTTGGCCAATTCCGATTTCTTTTGCTGCAGCAGCTGGATCTTCTCTTCCAGCGTGCCTTTCGCAATCAGTTTATAGACGAATACCGGCTTGTCCTGGCCGATGCGCCAGGCGCGGTCGGTGGCCTGGTTTTCCGCCGCCGGGTTCCACCATGGATCGTAGTGGATGACGGTATCGGCCGCGGTCAGGTTCAGGCCGACGCCGCCCGCCTTGAGGCTGATCAGGAAGATCGGCACCGCGCCCTGCTGGAAGGCGGCGACTTGCGCCGAGCGGTCGCGCGTTTCTCCGGTGAGGATCGCGTAGCGGATGCCGCGCGCCGCCAGTTCTTCTTCGATCAGCGCCAGCATGCTGGTGAACTGCGAGAACACCAGGATCTTGCGGCCCTCTTCCAGTAAATCGTCGACCATCTGCATCAGGTCCGTCAATTTGGCGGAAATCGCAGCCGTGTTCTTTTTCGACGGCATCGCTTTTACGAGACGCGGATCGCAGCAGACCTGGCGCAGTTTCAATAACGCCTCCAGGATCACGATCTGGCTGCGCGCTACGCCCTTGCGGTCGATTTCTTCGCGCACCTTCTTGTCCATCGCCAGGCGCACGGTTTCGTACAGGTCGCGCTGCGGGCCGGTCAATTCGACGCGGCGTACCATTTCCGTTTTCTGCGGCAGTTCTTTTGCAACGTTGTCTTTCGTACGGCGCAGCAGGAAGGGACGGATGCGGCGGTTCAGCAAGGCGCGCCGTACCGGATCGTCCTGGCGTTCGATCGGGTGGCGGAATTGGGTATTGAACGCCTTTTCTTCGCCCAGCAGGCCCGGTAGCAGGAAATGGAATTGCGACCAGAGTTCGCCCAGGTGGTTTTCCAGGGGCGTGCCGGTCAGGCACAGGCGGTGGCGCGCGTCGAGCGAGCCGGCCGTCTGCGCCGCTTTCGAGCGGGTGTTCTTGATGTAGTGCGATTCGTCCAGGATCACCAGGTGGTAATGGTGCTCGCGCAGCTTTTCCTCGTCGCGCGGCAGCAAGGCATAGGTAGTGAGCACGATGTCAGCTTGCTCGATCTGGTCGAACAGGTCGACCCGTTCTTTGCCCTGCAGCAGCAGCACCTTTAAACTTGGAGCGAAGCGCGCGGCTTCTTCCTGCCAGTTCGTCATCAGGCTGGTCGGCGCGATCACCAGGGCCGGGCTGGTCAGGCGGCCGGCTTCCTTTTCGGTGAGAATGTGCGCCAGCGTCTGCACGGTTTTACCGAGGCCCATGTCGTCGGCCAGGATGCCGGCCAGGTCGTATTCGCGCAGGAACTGCATCCACGACAGGCCGTCGAGCTGGTAGTCGCGCAGCGTCGCCTGCAGGCCGGCCGGCGCCGCCACCTTTTTGACGGAACCGAACTGGCTGAGTTTACGGCCGGTTTCGCGTAACTGCTCGCCGCCGGACCAATGCATCTCGACGCCGCGCGCCAGCTCTTCCAGCCGGCTCGCGTCCAGCGTCGACAGGCGCACGCGGCTCTTGATCTTGTCGTTGAAATACAGCTCGCCCAGCGTCGCCAGGATCGGTTTTACGCGCGCCCATGGCAGGGCCACGCGCAAGCCTTCGGGCAGGGTAGCCAGCATCTGGTCGGTTTCGCCATGCGCGGCCAATACGGCCGGGTCGAAATCCGTCGGCGCGTTGCGGATCAGCTGCACCAGCACCGGCAACAGCGGCACGCGCTTGCGGTTGACGACGATGCCCAGTTCCAGTTCGAACCAGGCTTTGCCGGCTTCTTCCGGCTCGTCGATCTCGGCATACCAGTCTTCGACCGGCACCACGTCGTAGCGGTATTTCGTTGATTTTTGCAGGTGCCAGTCGGCATCGAGCAGGGTGTCGAGGTCGTTTTCGGCGAAGCGCAGCCAGTGCGCCTGGCTTTCCAGCTGCACCGCGCCGGCCACAGCCGACAAGGGCGTGGTCGCCGGCTTGCGGAAACCGAGTTCGGTCAGGGTATCGAGGGCCGCTGCTTCGGCCGCCGCATCGCGCTCGATGATTTCGGTGACGTCGCCGATCTGCCGCACCACGCGCTGCGACGGATCGAAGGAAACGCGCTGGCCGTCGTAATCGAAGGACAGCACGGCGAAATCGTGCCAGCGCTGGGTGCCGGTGTCGGCCAGCGCCACCGAATCGAGCAGCAGGAAGGGTTGCGGTTTGACGTCGGTGCGCAAGCGCTGCGTCAGCGGCTGCGGCAGCGGCATCAATTCCTGCAAGCCATGCGCCAGCAACAGTTGCGAGACGCGCTTTTTATCGTTGCCCATCAGGACCGGGGCTTGCGCCACCAGCGCTTGCAGTTCGGCCAGCGAAATGTCGACGCCGCCGCGGTTCAGGTTCAGGGGGCCGCAGGACAGGTTGTCGATATACCACGGCGGATCGGTCGGCAGCATGTAGTCGATCAGGTCCGCGCCCGGGTGGGTGGCGCCATTGGCCGGTTCCACCGACCAGCCGAGCTTGGCGGCACGGCCTTCGTCGCGCCAGGCCAGGTTCGCTTGCCGGGTCGGGCCGCCCTGCAGCGGATAGACCAGGCCATTCGCCATGTCCGCCCACGAGTTTGCCCACAGCAGCTTACCCTGGCGCAGCAGCAGGTCGAGCAGGATGGCGCCCACTTTCCCCTTCGGTTCGGTGGCGCTGGTGCTTTGCGAGGAGCCGCTGCGCATCGCGATAAAGAACCGCACCAGGTCTTCGTCCTCGCCTTCGAGGTAAGCGGGCGGCGCGGACAACAGCGAGAAGACTTCGTTCACGGGACTGGCGGCGGCCACTTCACCGTTCGGACGCAGGCGCGCCTTGCACAGGCAGATGGCGACGTGACGCCCGCCGCTGGTAGGCGCCATCACGTAGACGAACTTGTACTGGACGGCCTTGGGATCGGCCACTTCGGCGATCAGCTTCGGTTGCGGATGCGCCGCCGCCTCCACCCGTTGCAGCCAGGTCGCCACCGGTGCGGGCAATGCGGGCGCGCGTGCCGGCGTCGCGCGCGGTGCCGGGGCATCGTTCGCGTGTTCGCGTGGGAAATCAACTGTGTGCATTGGGTCCTTGAACCTGTATGAAAAAAAACAACAAACACCATTATCTCTCATACGGGCACTTCAGTTTTGTTCGGAATCGCACCTTGCCGAGAAATCTTTACGAAACGAAACCCGTAGAAGCTCAGGTTTCGCACGTTCGGCGGGGACTGTCAAGACTGGCGCTTCGCGCGCGTTTGCGTAACACTGCCCGCCTGACCCACAGATTGTTTGCCCATGCTGCCTTCCATCGAACAACGCCTCGCCATCGAACTGGCCGCCAAGCCGGCGCAAGTTGCCGCCGCCATCGCCCTGCTCGACGAGGGCGCCACCGTCCCCTTCATCGCCCGTTACCGCAAGGAAGCCACTGGTGGCCTCGACGACATCCAATTGCGCCTGCTGGAAGAGCGCCTGCGCTACCTGCGCGAGCTGGAAGACCGGAGAAGCGCCATCATCGCGTCGATCACCGAGCAGAACAAGATGACGCCGGAACTGCTGCAATCGATCGCGCTGGCCGAGGATAAAACCCGGCTCGAGGACCTGTACCTGCCGTATAAGCAGAAGCGCCGTACCAAGGCGCAGATCGCGGTCGAAGCGGGTTTGTCTCCACTGGCCGACGATTTACTGGCCGATCCGGCGCGTAACCCGGAAGAAGAAGCCGCTAAATATCTGCGCGAAGCCTTCAGCAATGCCGACGGCGTCAACAACCCGGGCGTGCCGGACACCAAAGCGGCGCTCGATGGCGCGCGCCAGATCCTGATGGAGCGTTTCGCCGAAGACGCGACGCTGCTGCAATCGCTGCGCGAATACGTGCAGGAACACGGCGTGGTCGAATCGAAGGTCGTCACCGGCAAGCAGGACGAGGGAGAGAAATTCGCCGATTATTTCGACTATTCGGAGACGCTCGCTACCGTCCCCTCGCACCGCGCGCTGGCGCTGATGCGCGGACGCCGCGAAGGCATCCTCGACGTCGTGCTGCGCCTCGACACCGAAGCGGAAAAGCCGAAATGGGATGCGCCGCACAATCCGTGCGAAAGCCGCATCGCCGCCCGTTTCGGCATCAAGGGCGCCGGCCGTCCAGCCGACAAATGGCTGCTCGATACCGCACGCTGGACCTGGCGTGTGAAAAGTTTCATGTACATCGAGACCGAACTCATGGGCGCGCTGCGCGACAAGGCGGAACTCGACGCGATCAACGTCTTCGCGCGCAACCTGAAATCGTTGTTACTGGCCGCCCCGGCCGGCCAGCGCGCCACCATGGGCCTGGATCCGGGCTTGCGCACCGGCGTCAAGGTGGCGGTGGTCGACGCCACCGGCAAAGTGGTCGACACCGCCACCATTTATCCGCACCAGCCGAGAAATGACTGGGACGGTTCGCTGCACGTGCTCGGCCAACTGGCGGCGAAGCACAACGTGTCGCTGATCTCGATCGGCAACGGCACTGCCTCGCGCGAGACCGACAAGCTGGCGCAGGATTTGATTAAAGCCCGGCCGGAATTGAAACTGACGAAGATCGTCGTCTCGGAAGCGGGCGCCTCGGTGTATTCGGCTTCCGAATTCGCTTCGCGCGAATTGCCCGACCTGGACGTGTCGATCCGCGGCGCGGTGTCGATTGCGCGCCGCCTGCAGGATCCACTGGCGGAACTGGTCAAAATCGATCCGAAGTCGATCGGTGTCGGCCAGTACCAGCACGACGTCTCGCAAACCCAGCTGGCGCGTTCGCTCGATGCCGTGGTCGAGGATTGCGTGAACGCGGTCGGCGTCGACGTGAACACGGCCTCGGCGCCGCTGCTGGCGCGCGTGTCGGGCCTGTCGTCGAGCGTGGCCCAGAGCATCGTCAGCTACCGCGACATGAAGGGCGCGTTCGCCTCGCGCGCGGCCTTGAAAGCCGTGCCGCGCCTGGGCGATAAAACCTTCGAACAGGCAGCGGGTTTCTTGCGCGTGATGGGTGGCGAGAATCCGCTCGACGCCTCGGCGGTGCACCCGGAATCGTATCCGGTCGTGCAAAAAATCCTGGCGGACGTCAAGCGCGACATGCGCGCCGTGGTCGGCGACAGTGGGCTCATTAAAAGCCTGAATCCGGCCAAGTATGCGGACGACAAATTCGGCGTGCCGACCGTGACCGACATCCTGAAAGAGCTGGAAAAGCCGGGCCGCGACCCGCGCCCCGAGTTCACCACCGCGACGTTCAAGGAAGGCGTCGAGGAGATCAGCGACCTGCGCCCGGACATGATCCTCGAAGGCGTCGTCACCAACGTGGCGGCGTTCGGCGCATTCGTCGACATCGGCGTGCACCAGGATGGCCTGGTGCATATCTCGGCGCTGTCGAACACCTTCGTTAAAGATCCGCACACGGTGGTGAAAGCGGGCCAGGTGGTGAAAGTCAAGGTGCTGGAAGTCGATCCAAAACGTAAACGCATTGCGCTGACCATGCGCCTGACGGATACGGCGCCGCAGCCGGGCGCGCAACCGCAGCAGCGCGCCGACCGCGAAGACCGCAAGCGTGTGGCCCAGCATGGGCGCCAGGAACGGCCCGCCGACAAGGATGCGGGCGGCGCAATGGCGGCGGCGTTTGCGAAGTTACGTAAATAAGTACGCAAATAAGCGGCAGCCGCCGGCAGTGGCGCACCGTCGGGCGGGCATGCCCGCGCGTCGTGCCGATGCATACCGCAACGCTGCGCGCCGCCCTAAAATGCATGATGATCGTGGACCAGCGGCCCAGCGGAGCCGCTGCCCGTCACACGGTGACCGCGTGGGCACAAGTGTCCACCCTACGCATCTGTCAACGATGGCTTAACAACAATCATCCAAAAAACTGCGCCATCTCCGGCACGCGTTTCACCAGGATGCCGAACACATACAGCGCCAGGCAAGCCAGCCCGATCTTGTTCATGCGCGCGCGGCTCATGCCCGGCTGGCCAGTCTTCTTGATATACAAAGCGTCGCGCAGCAGCACGGCTGCGTAGATCGTCAGCGCCAGGCCGGTAATGATCACACCGGTGCCGCCGCCGCGGATGCCGCTGACGATGTCGAAGATGCCGACAAAGCCGAGCACGACAGTCAATACGAGGTTGAACGCGGCGGACGGCGCGGCTTTGGGAGCTTGTTGCATGGAATTCCTGGATTGTTGGCACAAGTGAAACCAGCCGATCATACCGCAGGCGGCAATGCACCGTCGCGGTCGATTTCTTATAGAATGACGCCATCTCCCCATTTCTCACCGAAGGCAAGCACATGAGCGACGTTCAAACCTGGATCAAAGACACCGTGACCACGACCCCGGTCGTGCTGTTCATGAAGGGCACCGCCCAATTTCCGCAATGCGGCTTTTCCGGCCGCGCCATCCAGATCCTGAAAGCCTGCGGCGTCGATAACATCGCCACCGTCAATGTGCTGGAAGATCCGGAAGTGCGCCAGGGCATCAAGGACTATTCGAACTGGCCAACCGTTCCACAGCTGTACGTGAACGGCGAATTCATCGGTGGCACCGACATCATGAACGAGATGTACGCGTCGGGCGAACTGCAGGCGCTGTTCCCGAAAAATGCCTGATCCACGGCCTCGTCGGATCGTCGTCGGCATCACCGGCGCGACCGGCGCGGTCTATGGCGTGCGCCTGCTCGCGCGCCTGCAAGCAGTACCCGGCGTCGAGACCCATCTGGTGGTCTCCGACGCCGCCTCCTTGACCCTGCATCAGGAAGTCGGCATGCAGCGGCGCGACGTCGAGGCATTGGCTGACGTCGTCCATAAGAATCGGGAAATCGGCGCTTCGATTGCCAGTGGGTCGTTCCAGACCGACGGCATGGTGATTGCGCCCTGTTCGATGAAAACCCTGGCGGCGGTGGCCCACGGCCTGGCCGACAACCTGGTGGCACGCGCGGCCGATGTCATCCTCAAGGAACGGCGCCGGCTGGTCTTGATGGTGCGCGAAACGCCGCTGAACCTGGCGCACCTGCGCAACATGACGGCGGTGACGGAAATGGGCGGGATCATCTTCCCACCGCTGCCGAGCTTTTATCATCGCCCGGCCAGTATCGACGAGATGGTCGACCATACGCTCGACCGGGTGCTCGATTTAATGGGCGTCGAGAATGCCGCGGCGCCGCGCTGGTCCGGCATGCGCTCTGCGCCGGACTCATCCGCCAACTAACGCAGCGCGCGCTCGTCAGCGTTTGTAGTGGTCGCTGTCGCCCGCTTTTTTCAATTCCCGTGCTTCTTCCAGCATGCGGCGCTGGGCAATGCGCTTGCGCATCACCTCGGCATGGCGCGCGGCCGTCATCGGCGGCGCGGTCATGAGTTCTTTCAGCTGGGCAGTGTTCATGTAATTGCTTTTCATTGGCGCACGATCCTCGGCTGTGGGAAGTCGATTATGCGCCAACGCTGGCAATTTGTACTGCACGACCAGGAAGAAAATTTGTAAGAGGAAACGCAGTCGTGACGAAGGCGCGGGCTTACTTTTGCGGAACCGGGTGGTTCAGGCGTACCAGCATACGGATGAACTCGCGTGCCAGCTGGCGGTGATGCTCGTCGAGGCGCTGCAGGTCGGCGATCAGCTTGACGTCGGCCGATTCGAAACGCGCGCTGGCACTGCCCTCGGCTTGCGCGCCGGGCGCCTCGGCGCCGCCAAAGCGCAGCCAGTCGGCAGGCACGCCCAGCCACTGGGCAATCATGCGCAGCTTTTCCTGGGTCGGAATGGCTTCGCCCACCAGCCATTTGCGGGCCGCATGCACCGTGATCGGACGACCTTCGAAGCGAATGTTAAATTCGCGCGCCAATCGTGTCGGGCTGTCCGGTGAATAATGTGCGTTTTTCAGCGCTTGCTGGAGACGCTCACTAAAGCTCTCCCGTTCGTTCGTGGAATTCATGATGGCACTATTTCATGCTCGACCACAAATGTCAGTCAATGGGCTGTAAATACCATTTGTAACATTTATTAAATCGAAGACTTAACAAAGAAGTGGAAATTGAATAGCAATTGCGCGCAAAGGCGCATCATGCCATAAAATTTCCAAGATGCATGAATGTATCCTATTTGTGTCCGTACGGAAATAATAGTTGTGTCGCGTGCGCGACATGCGCCTCCGGCCGAGGGCCGTTGCACAGGATGCGCGTGGGACAGGACGCCCCAGGCGGATCCGGCGAAGAATCGTTCAGGTCAGGTGGAACCGAATCACGCCATCGGCGCCGGTTACCCGCTTTAACATACCATCATTCCAAAGTTTGTGCAGGTGCGCGAGTGCCTCGCCCAGGGCAAAACTGAGCTGGTGGGCATCGAGTGGACGGCGGAACATGAGCGGCACGATGTCCATGGCGCTGACCGGCTTCCGGCAGGCTTCCTGCACCTCGGCCAAGCGCGCCACATGGTGTGCGCGCAACTGCTCGATGCGCGTGTGCAAGCCATGAAAGGGTTTACCGTGCGAGGGCAGCACCAGCACATCCGCCGGCAAGTCCGCAAATTTATCGAGCGAGTCGAGGTATTGCTGCAGCGGGTTGCCTTCCGGTTCGACGGCGAACACGGAGACGTTGGTCGAAATGCGCGGCAAGACCATGTCGCCCGAGATCAGGACGTTCAATTCTTGCGAATACAGCGAGGCGTGTTCCGGCGAATGGCCAAAACCGGTGATCACGCGCCAACGCACGTTGCCGATAGCGACAGTCTGGCCATCTTGCAGGCGTGTATACGCGTCCGGCACGCTCGGCACCAGCGACGGATAGTAATTACGGCGGCTGCGCATCTGTTCGAGCATGGCGGGGTCGCACAGGCCATGGCGCTCGAAGTGGGGAATCGCCGAGGGGCCATCGACGCCCGGCAAGGCGGCCGCCATCATGCGGGCGAAACCGAATTCGCCGGCCGTCAGCCAGAACGGTGCTTCAAAACGCGTGCACAGCCAGCCGGACAGGCCGACGTGATCCGGGTGGCAATGGGTTGCCAGTACGCGCAGCACGGGCGCGCCCCCCATCGGGCCTTCGAACACGTGTTCCCAGTTGGCGCGGGTGAGCTCATTCGCCACGCCGCAATCGATGACGGTGTAGCCGCTGCGCCCTTCCCGTTCGTCGTCCAACAGCCACAGGTTGATGTGGTCGAGCGCGAACGGCAGCCCCATGCGCAGCCAGCCGAGACCAGGCGCCACGGCGCGCACGCTGCCGGGGGCAGGCAATTCGTCGCCAAACGGATAACGCAACTGGGCTTCGAGCGGATTCATGTTCGACAATCTTTCGTGGTTATGCAATGCGGGCGCGCTACAATGTGTTGACGTTGACGTAAACGGAAACACCAGACAGGAATTTTAAGCGATTCCACGTTTTGCCACTTTCAGCCGCACGAAGTACTCTACGGAAATGCCCACGACCTACACCATCGCCGAACTGGCGCGCGAATTCGACATCACCGCACGCGCGATCCGCTTCTATGAAGACCAGGGGTTATTAAGCCCCAGCCGCGAAGGCGTGGGCGGACGCAACCGCGTCTACACGCCGCGCGACCGTACCCGTTTAAAGTTGACGCTGCGCGGCAAGCGCCTCGGCCTGACGCTGTCGGAAATCAAGAGCATCGTCGACATGTACGAGTCGCCGAAAGATACCGTTGCCCAGATCGACCGCTTTCTCGGCATCCTGGCGCACCAGCGCGAAACGCTCGAGCAGCAACGCGCCGACATCGAGATGGCACTGGAAGAAATTTCCGCGCATGAGGAAGAATGCCGGCGCCTGCTGGCCGACAGCGCCACGCCGACCGGCGCCAGCGAAGCCGCCTGATTCCACGGCAAGCCGAGGGGGCTTGCTTTACTCGCTGCTTGACGTTTACGTTAACGTCACACGCGAGTATCATGCGAACTGCCATTTACCATTCCCCGCTCACCGAGAGGACGACATGCTGCATCTTCCAGGCTTGACCTTTGACCATGGCGAAGACATCGCCGCGCTGCGCGAAGCAGTCCAACAGTTCGCGGCCGCCGAAATCGCCCCACGTGCGGCGGAAATCGACCGCACCGACCAGTTCCCGATGGACCTCTGGAAGAAGATGGGCGAACTGGGCCTGCTCGGCATCACCGTCAGCGAGGAATACGGCGGCGCCAACATGGGCTACCTGGCGCACATCGTCGCCATGGAAGAAATCTCGCGCGCCTCGGCCTCGGTCGGCCTGTCGTATGGCGCCCACTCGAACCTGTGCGTGAACCAGATCAAGCGCAACGGCACCGAAGAACAAAAACAAAAATACCTGCCGAAGCTGATCTCGGGCGAACACGTCGGCGCACTGGCCATGTCCGAGCCGAACGCCGGCTCCGACGTGGTCAGCATGAAACTGAAAGCGGAATTGCGCGGCGACCGCTATGTGTTGAACGGCACCAAGATGTGGATCACCAATGGTCCCGACGCCGACACCCTGGTCGTGTATGCGAAAACCGATCTGGAGGCGGGTCCGCGCGGCATGACTGCATTCCTGATCGAAAAGGGCTATCAAGGTTTTTCGATCGCGCAGAAGCTGGATAAACTCGGCATGCGCGGCTCGCACACCGGCGAACTGGTATTCCAGGATTGCGAAGTGCCTGTGGAGAACGTGCTGGGCGGCGTCGGCAAGGGCGTCAACGTACTGATGTCGGGCCTCGATTTCGAGCGCACCGTGTTGTCGGGCGGCCCGCTCGGCATCATGGCGGCCTGCATGGATTCGGTGGTTCCCTATATTCATGAGCGCAAGCAGTTCGGCCAGGCGATCGGTGAATTCCAGCTCATGCAGGGCAAGGTGGCGGACATGTATTCGACCATGATGGCGTGCCGCGCCTACGTGTACGCGGTCGGCCAGGCTTGCGACCGCGCGACCTCGCCCGAACAGGTGCGCGCCCTGCGCAAGGACGCCGCCAGCGCCATTTTGTACAGCGCCGAAAAGGCCACCTGGATGGCCGGCGAGGCGATCCAGACGCTGGGCGGGAATGGCTATATCAACGAGTATCCGGTCGGTCGTCTCTGGCGCGATGCGAAGCTCTACGAAATCGGCGCTGGCACCAGCGAAATCCGCCGCATGCTGATCGGGCGTGAGTTGTTTAACGAGACGATGTAAAAGCAATCGGGAAATTTGCCGAAGGGATGTAGGGTGGGCGGATCCTCCGCCCACGCGGTGATAGTTGGCAGCGAGATCATCCGGCTCGGTATCAGAGCCGATAACGATCATCGCGTGGGCGGTTTTGGTCCCCCGGACCAAAACCCCCGCCCACCCTGCGTCCTGCTGCACACACAGCGAAAAATAGCCGATCACCAGACCCTGGCGCGAGACGAACGATGACACAAGCGTTCCCCAAACTGCTGTCTTCCCAGATCGCATTCGACATCGCGCGCAGTATCCTCGACGGGTTCGACAAGCATTACCGCCTGTTCCGCAGCGCCAGCCAGGCCGCGAAACGCCATTTCGAAACGGCCAACTGGGAAGTCGCCCAGCGCGCCGCGCGCGAGCGCATCGATTACTATGACCAGCGCGTGCAGGAAGCCGTGCGCGCCCTGGAGGACGAGTACGCACCCGAGGACCTGGCCGACCACGTCTGGCGCGAAATCAAGCTACATTACATCGGCCTGCTGTCCGGCCACAAGCAACCGGAACTGGCCGAAACCTTTTTCAATTCGGTCAGCTGCCACATCCTGCACCGCAGCTATTACCACAACGATTTCCTGTTCGTCCGTCCGGTGATTTCGACCGAGTACATCGAGACCGACGAACTGCTGCCGACCTACCGCGTGTATTACCCGGCCGCCGACGGCTTGCGCTTTGCCTTGCAACGCATCGTCACCAATTTCCAGCTGGCCTGCCCTTTCGCCGCGCTCGAGCGCGACGTCGCCCTGGTCGAAGCGCGCATGACCGAAGCGTTCGGCTTGCACGAGGCCGAGCCGAACCAGCAATTCCAGGTACTATCCAATCTGTTCTTCCGGAATAAAGGCGCGTATATCGTCGGCCGTGCGCTGAATGGCGCGCGCGACTATCCGTTCGTGATTCCAGTACTGCACGACGGGCGCGGCGCGCTGGTGCTCGACACGGTGCTGACCGACCCGGAACAGATCGCGCTCCTGTTCTCGTTTACGCGTGCTTATTTTTTGGTCGACATGGAAGTGCCGTCGGCCTACGTGCAATTCCTGCGCGCGCTGCTGCCGCGCAAACCGAAAAGCGAGATCTATACGCTGCTGGGCCTGCAAAAACAGGGCAAAACCCTGTTTTACCGCGATTACCTGCAGCATTTGAAGCACAGCTCGGACCGTTTTCAGAGCGCACCCGGCATTCGCGGCCTGGTGATGCTGGTCTTCGAACTGCCCTCTTTCCCTTACGTCTTCAAGGTAATCAAGGATTTCTATCCGCCGCCGAAAGAGACGACGCGCGCCCTGGTCAAGCAAAAATACCTGCTGGTCAAACACCACGACCGGGTCGGGCGCATGGCCGATACGCTCGAATATTCGGATGTCGCCTTTCCGCTGGCGCGCTTCAGTGAAGAACTGCTGGCCGAACTGCAGCGGCACACACCTTCGCTGGTCGAGCTCGAAGGCGAGCGCATCATCGTCAAGCACCTGTATATCGAGCGCCGCATGGTGCCGCTGAATATGTACCTGGCCGCGGCCGAACAAGCCGGCGACGTGGCGCGCCTCGAGCATGGCGTGCGCGAATACGGGAATGCGATCCGCGACCTGGTCGCCGCGAATATTTTTCCGGGCGATATGCTGTACAAAAATTTCGGCGTGACGCGCCAGGGCCGGGTCGTGTTTTATGACTATGACGAGATCGAATATCTGACCGATTGCGTGTTCCGCGATATTCCGGCGGCGCGCAACGAGGAAGACGAGATGGCGGCCGAGCCCTGGTACCCGATCGGCAAGCACGACGTCTTTCCCGAACAATTCGGCCGTTTCCTTCTTGGAAATGCCAAGATCCGCCACCATTTTCTGCAGTACCACGCCGACCTGTTGACGCGCACCTGGTGGCAGGCACACAAGGACCGCATCCTGGCGGGCGAGCTGGTCGACATTTATCCTTATCCGCAGCACATCCGTTTTCAGCACCCGATCACCACCCCCGGCGCCATCGAAAGAGCGCCATCCCTTTTGGAGAACCAACAATGAATGATCCAGTCGTTATCGTCGGCGCCGCCCGTACCCCGATGGGCGCCTTCCAGGGCGATTTTTCCTCGAAAACGGCGAGCGACCTCGGTGCGGTGGCAATCCAGGCCGCGGTCGAGCGCGCCGGCGTCGATCCACAATCCGTGGAACACGTCTATTTCGGTAACTGCCTGATGGCCGGACAAGGCCAGGCGCCGGCACGCCAGGCGCTCATCAAAGCCGGCCTGCCGCTGTCGACCGGCGCCGTCACCCTGTCGAAAATGTGCGGCTCGGCCATGCAGGCGGCCATCTTCGCCCACGACCAGCTGGTGGCCGGCAGCGCCGACATCGTCGTCGCCGGCGGCATGGAATCGATGACCAACGCCCCGTATTTGATCCCGAAGGCGCGCGGCGGCTACCGCATCGGCCATGCGCCGATGTTCGACCACATGATGTACGACGGCCTGGAAGATGCCTACTCGCGCAACGAGAAAACCGGCGAGGGCCGCTCGATGGGCACCTTTGCCGAAGAGTGCGTCGCGACGTACCAGTTCTCGCGCGCAGACCAGGACAATTTCGCGATCACCTCCGTGAAACGCGCGCAGGCCGCGAATAACGACGGCTCCTTCGACTGGGAAATCGCCCCGGTGTCGGTCGCTACCCGCACCGGCGAACTGCTGGTCGAAAAGGATGAGGGTCCAATGAAGGCGAAGATCGACAAAATCCCGTCGCTGAAGCCGGCATTCAAGAAGGAAGGCACCGTCACGGCCGCTTCGTCGTCGTCGATCAACGATGGCGCCGCGGCCCTGGTCATGATGCGCGAATCGAAGGCCAAGGAACTCGGTCTCACGCCGATCGCGCGCGTCATCGGCCACGCCACCCACGCGCAGGAACCGAACCTGTTCACCACCGCCCCGATCGGCGCGATGCACAAGCTGTTCAAGAAGACTGGCTGGATGGCGGGCGACGTCGACCTGTTCGAGATCAACGAAGCGTTCGCTGCCGTGCCGATGGCCGCCATGCGCGACCTCGACATCCCGCACGACAAGGTCAACATCCACGGCGGCGCCTGCGCGCTGGGCCACCCGATCGGCGCCTCGGGCGCGCGCATCATCGTCACCCTGCTCGGCGCGTTGAAAAAGACCGGCGGCAAGCGCGGCGTGGCATCGCTGTGCATTGGTGGTGGCGAGGCGACCGCGATGGCGATTGAGATGGTGTAATTTACAGGTCTCCGTTCCGGTTTCGACCACGGAGACGCTGTACCGCGTGGGCACGAGTGCCCACCCTACGGTGCACCACCGCCGCATGAATCACATCGAGATCGTGGCGTACTGTAGGGTGGGCTCTTGAGCCCACGCGGTCGTACCCCCAAACACCGCACCATTATTTTGGCCGCGAATTTGACCTGACGGGACCTACACCATGCCTACCGCTTTAATCATCGGCGCCTCGCGCGGCATCGGCCACGAACTGGTGCGCCAATACCGCCTCGAGGGCTGGCGCGTGATCGCCACCGCGCGCAAGCAACCAGACCTGGCCGAACTCGCCCAACTGGGCGCCGAGCCGCACGAACTCGACGTCACGAATGCCGACGCCATCGCCGGCCTCGGCTGGAAACTCGACGACGAAAAAATCGACACCGCCTGGCTGGTGGCCGGCCTGTACGGCCCACGCCACGACGGCTTTCCGACCCAGGACGATTTCGACAACGTGATGCACACCAACGTACTGGCGGCGATGCGCCTGCTGCCGATCGTCGCGCCGCTGGTCGCATCCACCCGCGGCAAACTCGGCGTGCTGTCCTCGCGCATGGGGTCGATCGGCAGCCGCACCGGCGGCGGCGGTTCGTTGTACCGCGCCAGCAAGGCAGCGCTGAACTCGGTGCTGCGCGATACCGCTCTCACCTTCGGCCCGCAAGGCGCCACCTGCGTCGCCTTCCACCCCGGCTGGGTCCAGACCGACATGGGCGGCCCGGGCGCGGCGATCAGCGTCGAACACAGCGTGCGCGACCTGCGCGCGACGCTGGCCAATGCGCAGCCGGATGCCAACGGCACTTTCCTGAACCACGACGGCGACCCGATTCCCTGGTAAGCCGCTCCCACGACCACAAACGAGACACCATGATCCTGACCGAAGAACACCAGATGATCCGCGACGCCCTGCGCAGCTTTGCCCAGGAGCGCCTGGCGCCGCAAGCCGCGCGCTGGGACAAGGAACACACTTTTCCGAAAGCCGAACTGAAGGAACTGGCGCAGCTGGGCGCCTTTGGCGTGGCCGTGCCCGAAGCGTACGGCGGCGCCGGCCTCGACTACGTGTCGCTGGCGCTGGTGCTGGAAGAAATCGCGGCCGGCGACGGCGGTATCTCGACCATCATCTCGGTCAACAACTGCCCGGTATGCAGCATCGCCATGATGTATGCGAACGCCGAACAGAAGGAACGCTTCCTGCGCCCGCTGGCGCAAGGCGAGATGCTGGGCGCGTTTGCGCTGACCGAGCCGCACACCGGCAGCGACGCCGCCGCGCTGCGCACCACGGCGACGCGTGACGGTGACGACTACGTCATCAACGGCACCAAGCAGTTCATCACCAGCGGCAAGTACGGCGACGTCGCCATCGTGATGGCGGTCACGGACAAGGCGGCCGGTAAAAAAGGGATCAGCGCGTTCTGGGTGCCGGTCGACACCCCCGGCTACATTGTCGCCGGCCTCGAACAGAAAATGGGCCAGCATTCCTCGGACACGGCGCAGATCGTGTTCGAGAATTGCCGCGTGCCGGCGCGTAACCTGATCGGCGAAGAGGGAATGGGCTACAAAATTGCCCTGTCCGGCCTGGAAGGTGGCCGCATCGGCATCGCCTCGCAATCGGTCGGCATGGCGCGCGCGGCTTTCGAAGCGGCCCTTAGCTACGCCAAGGAACGCGAGAGCTTCGGCAAGGCCATCTTCGAACATCAGTCGGTGCAATTCCGCCTGTCGGAAATGGCGATGCAGATCGAAGCGGCGCGCCAGCTGATCCTGCATGCGGCCTCGATGAAAGACGCCGGGCTGCCCTGCCTGAAAGAAGCGGCGATGGCGAAGCTGTTCGCTTCCGAGATGGCCGAGCGCGTCGTCTCGAACGCGATGCAGGTGTTCGGCGGCTACGGCTATGTGGCCGACTTCCCGATCGAACGCATTTATCGGGACGTGCGCGTCTGCCAGATCTACGAAGGCACCAGCGACATCCAGAAGCTCTTGATCGCGCGGGCGCTGTAATGGACGAGCGGCGCATGGAGACGGCGGCGGGCATCCATCCGGTGCAACGCGCGGACCTCCCTGCCCTGTTCGTCTACCTCGACGACCACCTGCGCGACAATGGCCGCGACGGCACCTTGCTGTTCCAGCCGATGGCGCGTGCCGAGTCCGGCTTCCCGGTCGACAAACGCGCCGGCTTCGTGACCGGCATGACCGCGCCGGTGGGCGAGCCGGGCTGGCGCCGCGCCTGGTTCGCGCTCGATGAACAAGGCCTGATCTGCGGCCACGTCGACCTGCGCGCACGGCCGGAACGGGCGGCGCGCCACCGCTGCCTGCTCGGCATGGGCGTGCACCGCGATCATCGGCGCCAGGGCCTGGGCGGCCGGCTGCTGGAGACGGCGCTGGCCTGGGCGCGCACGCAAGGCGGCATCGATTGGGTCGACCTGGAGGTCATCGCCGGCAACCTGCCTGCGCGCCGCCTGTACCAGCGCAGCGGTTTCGTCGTCACAGGCGAGATGCCCGACTTGTTCCGCATCGATGGCGAGCAGCTCGGTTACGTGTACATGACGCATAAGATCTGACGCCGGCATTGCTTTACTTGCAACGCAGGACGGTAGCATAATCATGCATTCAAGCATTGTTTTGCTTATTAACCCGGTCTCGTCATGCACATCCACTCCCGTCTTTTCGCTGTTTTCCTCGCCGCATCGGCAGTGCCTGCCATGGCTGTGGAAACGGCCTGGCTCGGCGCCACCGATTGCCGCATCGCGCCGCTCGAACCGCGCCCCGTCGGTGAAGTGAGCTGGACGGGTGGCTGTGTCGACGGTTACGCCAGCGGCAAAGGAGTACTCGCCTGGACCACCCAGCCCTTCGGCAAGACGACGCTCGAAGCGACACTGGTGCGCGGCGCGGCCAGCGGCGAGGGCGTACTCACATTCGGCAAGGTTATGTATGAGGGCACGACCAGGAACGGCATGCCGGAGGGCCAGGGCTACCTCCAGGTCGAAGACTGGGGCTGGTACGAAGGCGCGTTCGTCGCCGGCGAACCGCATGGTAAGGGCACCCACCTGAAGCTCGACCGCTCGCGTTACACCGGCGACTGGGTCCATGGCGTGCGCCACGGCCGGGGGGAAGCGACCTTCGCCACCGGCGGCAGTTACAGCGGCGAGTGGAAGAACGACGTCTTCGACGGCCAGGGCGTCATCGTCTACGCCGGCGCCGGCCACAAGTACGAGGGGCTGTTCCAGGACGGCCGCGTCGCCGGCCTGCCCGCGGCGGAGGTCGAAAAAGGCAGTTACCACACCACCGGCGGCGTGCGGTGGAGTCCCGCTCCCAAAGAGGGCACCACTTCCTCGCTGCCCATGAATGCACGCTGGGATGCGCTGACGCCGGGCCAGAAAAACGTCGTCCGCGCGGGCTATGCGGCGCTGGAAGCCGGCGACGAGCCACCGTTTCCGGCCAAGGGCCAAGGTCCCCTGTTCGACACGATCCAGCGCATGAACTACACCTTCGGCCTGGTCAAGGGCAAGCTGCTCGTATACGTGCTGGTCGGCAAGGATGGCAAGCCGCTCAGCGTGACAGCCTTCGGCGCGCCCACCGCCACCTTCGTGCGTGCATTGACGACGCAGATGATGCTGGAGCAATTCAAGCCGGCGCTGTGCAGGGGCAAGCCCTGCGACATGGTCTATCCGCTCCTGCACAGTTTTTCAGTCGGCGACGACACCTGAAGGACAAGACCTCAGCTGACCGCCGGCTCCAGCAGCGTCACCGTCTGCCGTTCGGTATCGAGCGTGGCGCGGATCCCCATCGGAATCGTGAACTGGTCGCGGATGTGCCCGATCGAATAGCCGCTCACGGCCGGCACCGATAGCGGCTGCAGGTGAATGTCCAGGGTCTGGTCGAGGGTCAGCGAAATGTCTTCGTGCTCCGGCCCGCAATCCTCGCAGATGCCGACCATCACCCCGGCGGCTTTTGAAAAGCCGGCCGCCAGATCGAGCTGGGTCAGCCAGCGGTCGATCCGGTACGGCGCCTCGTTCACTTCTTCCAGGAACAGGAGGCTGTCCTTGAGATCGGCCGCGTAGGGCGTGCCGGCCAGCGCAGCGACCAGGCTCAGGTTGCCGCCCATGAGCGCGCCGGTGGCCGTGCCGGCGTGCACGGTGCGCAGTGCGAAATGGGGTTTTTCCAGCGCGCGCCGGCTGTTTTCCAGCGCCATCGGGATCGTGTAGCGCGGCTGCGGATCGGATAGCACCGCCATCATGTGCTCGACCGAGTAATCGGTCATGGTCGACGAGGCCACCGGCCCGTGGAAGGTCACCAGGCCGGCGTGCTTGTGGATCGCCAGGTGCAGCGCGGTAATGTCGGAGTAGCCCAACAGGATTTTCGGGTTGGCGCGGATCAGGGCAAAGTCGAGGTGCGCCAGCAGCGAAATGCAGCCGGAGCCGCCGCGGATCGGCCAGATCATCTTGATTTCCGGGTCGCCGAACATCGCATGCAGATCGGCCAAGCGCTGCGGCACGCTGCCAGCGTAATTGCCGTACACCGCGCGCAGCGACGCGCCTTCGCGCACGCGCAAGCCCAGCGCCTCGATGTTGCGGCGCGCCTTGGCGATCGATTTTTCGGTGGCATAGCCGCCCGGCGCGATCAGGGCGACGGTATCGCCCGGCTGCAGGCGCGGAGGTTTGATCAAGGGTTTTATCCTGGGTAAGGGCGTGCGGCGCCGGCGCGGCGCGGCGCCGGCGGGCAAGGGAAGCAGTGCGGCGGCCGCCAGCCAGGCCGCAAAGGCGCGCCGGCTGGTATTCATGGGACGCTCCTGGACGACATCGACATGGGTGAACAATAAAAAACCCGTGCCAGGCGCAGCCTGGAGCACGGGCGATCGTGACGGACAATCAGAAGAATTTGTACGTCAGGTTCAGGGTATAGGCGCGGCCGCGCGGATCGGCAACCCGCGGATCCCAGCCGGCACCGACGACGTCGTCGACGTTGTGCGCGGTGAACGGCGGATCGCGGTCGAACAGGTTCTGGACACCGAAGGTGATCGAAGTGTTCTTGAAACCTTTATAGGTCGTCGCCAGACCAAAACGCGTGTAGCTCGACACGTCCGGATCGAAGCCAGGCGGCGGCGTGCCTTTGCCGGCATTCGGCACCTGGTCCTTGTAGCCCGAGGCGAAGTTATTGCTCACCAGGACGTTCCAGTCGCCGCGCGTCACGCTGAAAGTGGCGCTGTGCTTCCAGCGCAGGTACAGGTCGCGCGTGAAGAACAGGCCGACGTATTCCTTGTAGGGCTGGCCTTCGATCTCGGCAAATTTAAAACTGTCGGTCCAGGTGCCGTCGAGGGTGGCGTTCCACTTCCAGCCGCCGTCGAACTTGCCGTCGCCGCGCAGGCCGAGGTCGATGCCGCGGGTCTTGGCGCCAGCCGCATTGATCCAGCCGGCCTGGATGTAGTTGATGGTGTCGTCCGGATTGCGGATGATGTTGCCGGCTAGTGCCACCGGATTCTGCAGCACGATGGTCGGCGTGCGGTTCAGGATCCGGTCCTTCATGTTGACCGCCCACCAGTCGAGCGACGCCGAGAAGCCCTTGAACGGTTCGATCACGATGCCGAAGGTGCCCTGCTTCGAGGTTTCCGGCTTCAGGTTCTGGTTGCCGCCCGACAGGTAGTCGAAGCGCTCGGGCGCGCAGAAGCGGGCATCGCCCGGATGGCGTGCGCAGCCTTCGGTATCGATCACGCCGCTCGACATTTCCTGCGGCAGTGCGCCGGTATACAGTTGGGTGAAGCTCGGCGCCAGGAAGCCCTTGTTTGCCGAACCGCGCAGCAGCAACCAGTTCGCCGGCTGGTAGCGGAAGGCGACTTTCGGATTGGTGGTGGCGCCGATCACGCTGTAATCGTCGCGGCGCACGGCCAGCTGCAGTTCCAGCTCGGTCGTGACCGGCACGATGAACTCGGCAAATACCGCTTTTACGTCGCGCGTGGCCTTGGGCAGGTTGGCGTTACCCGGCGACAGCAGGATCGGTTCGGCCGCCACATCCTGCGTGTACAGGTAGCTTTCGCGGCGCAAGTCGAAGCCGGCTGCCATCGCCAGCTTGCCGGCCGGCAGATCGAACAGTTCGCCCGACACGGTGCCGTCGAGCTGGGTCATGGTCGTCTTGCCGGTCTGGAAGGCGCCGCGGTACTTGGTGCGTTCGATCGCATCCATGGCCGCTTGCGTCTGGCTGCCGTCGAGCGACCATGGGTTGACGATGCCGCTGCCCAGCACGTTGTAGAAATCGCGGGTGTAGGCGTAGCCGTCGAGCAGCTCCATGTGCGAAGTGCTTTGCGCTTTCGACAGGCCGACCTTGTAGTCCCAGTTGCGCAGCGTACCTTCCATGCCGATCAGCAGGCGGCCGCTTTCGGTCGTGTTTTCCTGCGTGCGGTTGCCGAGCGGGTTGGCACGCCATTTATAGATGATCGGCAGGTTGCGGTTGAAGCTCGGAATGAAGGGCGTCAAGTCCTGGTAGTACGGACCGCCGACCGGATAGGCGTTGCCGGCGGCAAGCGTGGTCGAGATCTGGGCCGGGGTCAGGATCGAGATCACCTGCGAGCGCGAACCGATCGCCTCGGCGAACAGTTTATGGCCCGGCGCCAGCTTATAGGTGCCGCGCAGCAGCAGGTTCGCCTGTTCCGAGGGCGACTGCATCACGTAGTCGCCGCCGTAGTCGTACGAGCAGGAATAGGTCGAGCGCAGCGGCGAGGTTACGTCCTTCCACAGTGCGCTCTGGTACTGCGACATGCCTTCGACCGTATCGCACTTGCCCTGGAAGCTCAGCGGATTGGCTTGCAGGTAGGTGGTGCCGTCACGCACGAAACCGGTGCCGAGCGCGGTGCCGGCGCCGGTCAGCTGGTTGGCGTAAGGAGTGCCAGTGGTGTCCGGCGACAGGCCGCGCTCGGGCTGGAAACCGTTGGCGAAGGCGCGCTGGCGCGATTCCAGCTTTTCGTTCTTGGTAAACGACACCGTGCCCATCACATTAAAACCGTCGTTGTCGAGGTCGCCGGTACCGACGATCAGCGAGCCGCGGTGGATATTGCCGCCGCCGGCCTCGGTGACGTTCGTATACGCCGACGCTTCCGCGCCCTGGTAATCGGTTTTCAGGATGATGTTCATCACGCCACCGATCGCATCGGTGCCATAGATGGCCGAGGCGCCATCCTTCAGGATCTCGATGCGGGCGATGGCCGCCATCGGGATCGAGTTCAGGTCGACCGCCTTGCCGCTCTTGCCGTGGGTCGGCGCGCGGCGGCCGTTGACCAGCACCAGGGTGCTGTTCGGTCCCAGGCCGCGGAACGAGGCGAAGGATGCGCCGCCGCTGACGCGGTCGGCGTCCGGGCCGAACACGTTGTTGCCCGAGGTCGGGTTGTCGGCGCCGGTACCGTTCGCCGAAATCATGCTCATCAATTGTTCGGCGGAAGTGATGCCCTGCTTTTGCAGGACATCGGCACTGATCACCTGCACCGGCAGCGCGCCTTCCTTGGCGACCCGCTTGATGCTCGAACCCGTGATCTCGACGCGTGCCATCGGGGTATTTTGTTGCAATTCCTGTGCAACCGCCGGGCTCACCGCCCCGATCAGGGCAATCAGATGGGCAATTTTCTTCAGCTTCACGCGTCTCTCCTAAGGTTTCCGTCGATCTTCACACTGGGCGGCGTGTGTTTTTATAGGCAATGCATGGCATTGCCCTATGGTCATTTCGAGACTACGCCCGCCATCAGGGCGCCAGCCAATGAAATAACTGGCGAGAAGTATAACTAAGAGGAATATTTATAAGAGGAAATCTCACGCTTTCTAACGCGGCTGCCCGGACAAGCGTGCCCTTTGCGCAACATCCACATCCAGATAACGCCAGGATGTAAACGCCACCGGGTGACGCTTGTAGTTTTTTAGCCACGGATGCCGGATATCGGCCGACACCGCATGGGTCAACGGCACCCAGGGGTTGTAGGCATGGATCAGCTGGTTCATCTCGACATACAGGTGTTGCCGCGCCGGGCCATCGGTCAGCGCACGCGCCCTTTCGTAGCGGACGTTATAAGCGGGCAAATTAAAGCGGGCATAGTTGGCGCGGCCAGCGTTCGGGCCGTACAGCAACTGGTAAAAATTGTCGCCGTCGGGGAAGTCGGCGATCCAGTTACTTTCGAACATCGTTACCTTGCCCAGGCGCGAAGCCTTGATGATTTCCGTCTTCTTGTCCGACTTGAAGACCACGCGCAGCCCGATCGAATTCAGGCATTTACGCCACAGCTCGTCGCGCAGGCGGCCACCGACCGTCGCTTCGCTGTGCATGGTGAGCGTGAATGGCTTGCCATCGGGCGCGCGCCGGAATCCCTCGTGGTCGCGCCGGCCGTAGCCGTGGCGGTCCAGTAAAGCGTTGGCCAGGGCCGGGTCGTAGGGCACCGGGCTGCGGTATGCCGGGTCGTAGCCGAGCACGTTCGGCGGCAGCGGCGACTCGGCCTTGATCGCAAAGCCCTTCTTTAACAACGCGATGTCTTCCGCACTGTTGTAGGCCAGAGAAATCGCGCGGCGCAGGGCGATCCGGTCCTTGCTGTAGCCACCCAGCAGCGGATCGTTCATGTTCATCCACATGTAATACGTCTGCAGCACCGGGAAACGCGACAGCTGCATGCCGCGTCTGGTCAACTCCGGTTTCAGCTGGCCATCGCGGATCACCATGTCGGTCATCGATTCGGGCACTTGCTCGAGGTAGTCGTATTCGCTGTTCAAGAAGCCGAGCAAGCGGCCCTGGAATTCCTCGGCAATTTTTACCTCGACGCGGTCGACGCGCGGCAGGCGTTTGCCCTGCAAGGCGGCGGCGATCGCCTGGTCTTGCGGGTCTGGCCCGGGCGTGGCGCTGAACACGGCCGTCGAATACGGATTGGCCAGCAGCACGATGCGGTCGCTTCGCTTCCATTCGCCAATCATGAAGGGGCCGGTGCCGACCGGGTGGTTTCCCGCCTGGCCCGGGTAGGCCTCGATCACTTCGCGCGCCACCACGCTCGAAGCCGGTGTCGCCATATAAAACAGGAAATTGTTGTCGGGTTCCTTCAGGCGGATGCGCAGGGTATAGCGGTCGAGCGCCTGCAGGCCGGGGATCGCCGTGTCATGGCTGAATGTCTTCTTGAGCGCTTCGTCGCCCTCGAGCTTGCCGTCGAACATGTACGACCAGGGCGATTTGATGGCCGGGTCGTACAGGCGGCGGATGCTGTAGACGTAATCCTGCGCCGTCATCTCGCGCTTGATTCCTTTAAAAGCCGGGTCGGGCGTGAAATGGATGCCGGGACGGATGCGGAAGGTATAGGTGCGGCCGTCGGCGCTGATGGTCGGCATCGCGCTGGCCGTGTTCGGCTGCAGTTTGACGGGGCGCGCCAGGTAGTCGTAGCGCAGCAGCGGGTCAAACAGATTTTCCAGCAGGGACAAGGTGGCAATATCCGAGGCGGCGGCCGGGTCGAGGCCGGTTTCGCTGGTGGACAGGAACATGTGCAGCACTTTGTCGCCGCCTTGCGGAGTCACGGCCGGGGCGGCGCCGGCGGCGCCGGCAGCAAGCAGCAAACTGAAAAACGCGGCGCGAAGTGTCATGGTGCAAGTCCTGGTTGAGCGTTGCGTATGATAGGCGCGCAGCCTGCCGCAAGCAAACCCACCCTGCGCTCATAACTTTTCTGCATGGCGCGGCTGCATTCTTTCATCCTTGCACCTTGCTCTGCGCCTATACTCTCCGCTGCACAATCGTGCGATTTGCCGTGACTTCGTCTGCGGCGTGAACTTTGCGGCGTCAAGCATGACCCCGCCCGCTTATCGGACTGACCCATGGCATTGAATTACATCTGGACTGGTTTTTTCCTCGTCGGCTTCGTCGCAGCATTGGCCCAATGGCTGTTTTTGGGTGACAGCGAAATTTTCAAACGCGTCATCGATGGCACCTTCAGCTCGGCGAAGATGGCGGTGATGGACATCGCCCTGCCCTTGGCCGGCGTGATGACCTTGTGGCTCGGCATCATGAACATCGGCGAAAAGGCCGGCGCCATCAACCTGTTCGCGCGCATCATCGCCCCCTTCTTTTCGCGCATCTTCCCCGGGGTGCCGCGCGAGCATCCGGCAAATGGCCACATGGTCATGAATTTTTCGGCGAATATCCTCGGGCTCGACAATGCCGCCACCCCGTTCGGCCTGAAGGCGATGGAAAGCCTGCAAACGCTCAATCCGCGCAAGGACGAGGCGAGCGATGCCCAGATCATGTTCCTGGTGATCCAGACCTCGGGCCTGACCGTGATTCCACTGGCGATCATGGCCCAGCGCGCCATCCTCGGCGCCGCCAACCCGGCCGATATCTTCATTCCGACCCTGATCGCCACCTTCTGCTCGACCTTCACCGGCATCGTCGCCGTCAGCCTGCGCCAGCGCATCAACCTGCTCGACCCGGTCGTGTTCGGCTGGATCGGCGGCCTGACGGCGATCATCGGCGCCCTCGTGTTTTATCTCACCAATTACCTGGCGAAATCGGAGATCGAGCTGGTGTCGGTGGTGGCCGCCAACCTGATCCTGTTTTCGATCATCGCCGCTTTCATGGTCGCGGCGCTGCGCAAGGGCGTCAATGTCTTCGAAGCCTTTATCGAGGGCGCCAAGGGCGGCATCGAGACCTCGCTGAAGATCATTCCCTACCTGGTCGGCATGCTGGTCGCCATCAGCGTGGTGCGCAATTCCGGCATCCTCGGCCTGATCGTCAGCGGCTTCAGCTGGGTGTTCACCCAGCTGGGCCTGCCGACCGATTTCGTCGGCGCCCTGCCCACCGCACTGATGAAACCGCTGTCGGGCAGCGGCTCGCGCGCGATGATGATCGATGCGATGACGACCTATGGCGTCGATTCCTTCGTCGGGCGCCTGGCCTCGATCCTGCAGGGCGCGGCCGACACCACCTTCTATATCGTTGCCCTCTACTTCGGCTCGGTCGGCATCCGCAAGACCCGTTACGCCATCGGCTATGGCTTGCTGGCCGACCTGGCCGGTGTGATCGCCGCCATTTTCGTCGCTTACCTCTTCTTTGGCTAAAGGATGCGCATGCTTCGTCACCTGACCCTCGCCGCCGCCCTGCTCGCCTGCTTGCAGCATCAGTCCCAAGCACGCGCGCAGGCCCAGTTGCCGGAACCGGTGGCGCAGCTGCTGGCGCTGAACGGCATGACGCCGGACGCCCTCAGCGTGCTGGTGCTGCGCGGCGACCAGGTCGTCGTGGCGCACCTGGCCGAACGCCCGATGCAGCCGGCCTCGACCATGAAGCTGGTGACGACCCTGGTCAGCCTGGAACAGCTGGGTCCGGTATTTCGGGGCCGCACCGAGCTGCTGACCAACGGCGAACTGGATAATCAAGGCGTGCTGCAAGGCGACCTGGTGCTGCGCGGCGGGGCCGATGCCGACCTGTCCGGCGAGGTGCTCGTCAACATGCTGCGCGCGCTGCAGCTTGCGGGCATCAAACGGATCGCCGGCAACCTGGTGCTCGACCGCAGCCTGTTCCAGCCGGCGCGCACGGACGTCAACGTGCCGCCGTTCGACGAGTCGCCCGAAGCCTACTACAACGTCATTCCCGACGCGCTGCTGGTCAACAAGAACATGCTGCAGCTCGACATGCGCTCGACGGATAAACGCCTGCGGCTGGACATGCAGCCGGCGCTGGCCGGCGTCACCGTGACCTCGAACATGACCCTGGTCGACGCCGATTGCGCTAGTTGGGAAAGCGGCTGGAAGCTGCCGCAAACGGTGCGCACGGCAGACGGCATCAAGCTCGTGCTGCAAGGGACCTATCCGAAAAACTGCGCCAGGACCAACAGCATAAACGTGCTCGAGCGCGACGACTATATCGACGGGCTGTTCCGCCTGACCTGGAAGCAACTGGGCGGCAAATTCACCGGCAAGACGCTGACCGGCACGGCGCCATTGGATGCGCGCCTGCTGGCCGAACACCGCGCGCGGGCGCTGCCGGAAGTCGTGCGCGATACCAACAAACCCTCGGACAATGCGCTGGCGCGCACCCTGTTCCTGAGCCTGGGTTCGCTGGAAGCGGACCCGCTGCTGGGCAGCCGGCCGCTGCCGCCGCTGGCGGACCAGACCACCTATGCCCGCGCCGACGGCGCCATCCGCAGCTGGATGCGCGCGCATGCGATCGACGACAGCGGTTTTGTCATCGAAAACGGTTCCGGCCTGTCGCGCATCGAACGCATCAGCCCGCTGCAGATGGGCGCCTTGCTGCGCGCCGGCCTGCGCAGCAACTGGGCGCCAGAATTTTTGGCGAGCATGCCGATCGCGGCCATGGACGGCACCATGCGCCGGCGCCTGAACGGCAGCCCGGCGGCCGGCCGCGCGCGTTTGAAAACGGGGACGCTGCGCAATGTCGTCGCCGTGGCCGGCTATGTGCCGGATGCGAACGGCGTGCAGAACGTGGTGGTGGCGATGGTCAACGACGAACGCGCCGGAGAAGGGCGCGGGCGGGCCGTGGTCGATGCGCTGGTGGATTGGGTGGCGAGGTCGGGGGTGGTGGCGCCGGCGGCTACGCAACCGTAGCTTTTTTAAAACCGTTGACCGTTGCGTAATGTAGGGTGGACTCCCGAGTCCACGCGTTTACCGTTCGACTTGTGTTAACTCAACCGTGGTGGCTAATCTCGGATCGGTATTCTGGCAGTAGTAGTGGCTAGAGGCGCAAGCGTCATGCCAGCGCCGCACCGCGTGGACTCGGGAGTCCACCCTACGCACTTCGAACAGCGTCAGCGATGTGCCGGCAGCACGACGCTGATCGCATTCTCATCTGAAATTCCACTCGGAATTTCACACTTTGCGGAAGCTCAACCAATCGAGCTTACTGCCTTTTCTCTTGCTCCGCACACAATATTGCTGCATTGACACGAAAATACAACGCTCATGCAAGGCGCGTTGTATGGACATCGGCCAATTGTTAATATGAATTGTACGCATGGAAACATATCCACGCGTTATAGGTTTGTATTGCCGAGTGATTCGCATCTTCGCATATCAAGAAAAGAGAAAACATGACGAGACCTGCTGCCTGCCACCCTTTCCGACAAACCCTGCTTGCGACCGCCTTGCTGGCTGCGCTCTCCCCTGCCAGCGCGCAGGAAGCCACCAGCACCAGCGCCGACGACAGCAATCCGGCCCGCGTCGTCGTGCTCGGTTCGCGTTCGAGCGCCAAGACCGCGCTCGATACGGCGGCGCCGGTGGGGCTGATCAATGCCAAGGACATGCAGACCGCCGGTCCGTTGGAACTGGGTAAACTGCTGCAGACGCTCGATCCTTCGTTCAATTTCTCGACCACCTTCATCAGCGACGGCACCGATATCATCCGCCCCGCCACCCTGCGCGGCCTGGGGCCGGACCAGTTGCTGGTGCTGGTCAACGGCAAGCGCCGCCACCAGCAGGCACTGGTGAATGTGCAGCAAACCATCGGCCGCGGCTCGGCCGGCACCGACATCAATGCGATCCCGCTGTCGGCCATCAGCCACATCGAGGTGCTGCGCGACGGCGCCGCCGCCCAGTACGGGTCGGATGCGATCGCCGGCGTGATCAACATCGTGCTCAAATCGCAGGTCAAGGAAACGCAGGTGAGCAGCTCGATCGGCACCACCTCCGAGGGCGACGGCGACATGATTTCGGCCAGCGCCAATACCGGGTTCGTGATCGGCGACGGCGGCTTCGTGAACCTGTCGGCCGAAGGGCGGCGCCGCAACGAGACCAACCGCGCCGGCGTCGACAGCGCGCGCGTCGATCCGCCACGCGTGACCCAGCGCATCGGCGACAGCCTGGCCAAGGATGCCTTCCTGTGGGTGAACGCCGGCCTGCCGATCGACAAGGACCGCGAATTCTATGCCTTCGGCGGCGTGTCGCGACGCACGGGCGACTCGGCCGGCTTCTACCGCACCGCCGACGATGCGCGCAACGTGCCCTCGGTCTATCCCAACGGTTTTCTCCCGAATATCATCACCACCGTCAAGGATGCGTCGTTCGCGGTCGGCTATCGCCACGCGCTGCGCAACGACTGGAAGTTCGATGCCAGCGTGAACCACGGACGTAGCCAGCTCGCCTTCCACGAGCGCGAGTCGATCAACATCAGCTACTGGTACGAACCGCGCCCGGGCGGCGGCATCTATGCCGAGTCGCCCCTGGAAGCCGATACCGGCACCCTGAAATTCAACCAGACCACGTTTAATGCCGACCTGCGCGGCCCGATCGACCTGGGCGGACGCGAGGTGTCGCTGGCGGTGGGCTTCGAATACCGCACCGATAACTACAAGATCGAAGCCGGCGACCCGGTCTCCTACCAGTACGGCCGCACCAACAATCCGGCCATCGTGATCCGCGACCAGGCCGGCGGCATTGCCGCCTCGGGCGCCCAGGGCTTCCCCGGCTACACGCCGGCGACCGCAGTCGACGATGGCCGCCACAATATCGCCCTCTACATCGACGCCGAACACAATCTCACGGAGCAGCTGCTGGTGGCCGGCGCGGTACGCTATGAGCGCTACTCGGACTTCGGCAGCACCACGACCGGTAAACTGTCGATGCGCTACGACCCGTCGCGCACGGTAGGCTTGCGCGGCAGCATCTCGACCGGTTTCCGCGCACCGTCGGTGCAGCAAAAATTTTACAGCTCGGTCTCGACCAACCTGAACGCGGCCGGGGTGCTGACCGAAACCCTGACCGCGCGCGAAGGCAGCGCCGTCACGCGCGCCTTCGGCATCGCGCCGCTGAAGGAAGAGACCTCGAAAAACGCCAGCATCGGCATCGTGCTGCGGCCGATGCAGAACCTGTCCGTCACCGCCGACCTGTACCGCATCGACATCGACGACCGCATCGTCTTCTCGAGCAACATCGCTCCCGAAGCCGGCGCCGGCCCGATCCGCGCCATCCTCGATCCGCTGCGGGTCGGCCAGGCGCAGTTCTTCACGAATGCGATCGACACCAGCACCGACGGTTTCGATCTCGTGGCCGAGCACACCACGCGCTGGCCGGGTTCGACCCTGGTACTGTCGGGCCAGCTCGGTTTCAACAAGACCGAAGTCAAGGCACGCCGCTCGCAGTCGCCCGTACTCACCGGCACCCAGCTGTTCGACGACACGCAGGTGACGCTGATCGAACGCGGCCAGCCACGCCAGCATCACGTGATCGCCGCCGACTACACCACCGGACCGTGGAACGTGAACACCCGCGCCAGCTATTTCGGCGAGGTGCAGGGACAGGGTTTTACGCCCGGCTTCATCCAGACCTGGGAAGCGAAATGGCTGGTCGACCTGAGCCTGCGCTACGCCTTTACCAAGCGCCTGAGCCTGGCCGTCGGCGCCAACAACCTGTTCGATACTTATCCGACGAAGTGGGACCCGGTGCGCGCGGCACCGTTCCCGCAACTGGGCTTTACCCATTGCTGGGAAACCTGCCCGATCGGCATCAACGGCCGGCAAATGTATGCCAGGGCTGACTGGGCGTTCTAAGCCCCCGGGGCACGCAGCGTCAAGGTTTCGACGCCTGCGTGCCGGCCGGCGCCGCTTCCAGCCAGGGCGCGCCGGACACGTCCGGTTTCGCTTCGACCAGCGCCACCTGCGCCCTGGTCGATTCGCGGATCGTGCGCACGACGTCGAGCATGGTCTTTTCGGCGAATTTTTCCGGGGTGCCGAGCACCATGCCGGTGGCGCGCCGCGGCCATTCGAGCCATCCCCCCTCCTTTTTGGTAAAACCGGCGTACATGTCGAGGTGGTAGCCGGTTTTATAGGCGTACAGGCAGGCGACGATGTGCATGTCCTGGCCGCCACGCACGTCGGGACGCGCCTTGGCGGTCCAGGTGGCGCCGTCGCAGCTAGGTCCGCGCGCGGCGCCGGGGGCGTCGGCTAATTTAAAACGGCCCGGCTGGTCGAGCACCTCGGCCGTTTCCGGCAGCGGCGTGGCCAGCGTGGCATTGCTGATGTTGCGGCTGATGCCCTCGCTGGCGGCGCGCACGACGGCGGGAGGCGGGGCGTCGGTCTTGATGTCGAACACCCGCACGTATTCGACCGTCCGGTCCTGCGAGGCGAAGATCTCGCCCGCGCCCGTGCTGCAGCCCGCCAGCGCCGTTCCCACGGCAGCAGCCAATATGAATCGTTTCATTGCGCACCTCTCCTGTCCGTTGGAAGAATGGTATTGCGCGAAAGAAGGAAGTAGACCCCGGAAGCGGACTCGTCAAGCCATGCGATCAATCTCTCGTCAATACCAATCGATTGTCCGGGCCAGAACAGAGAGAAATGCTGAGAAAACTCAAGTGTGCGCGGGAGCGCGGCAACGTCTCACAGCACGCGCTGGAAGGTGCTGCGTACACGGTCGCGGTCGCCGCAATCGAAATGCCACCATTCGGTCGTGATGCCGACGAAGCCGGCGTCGAACATGGCGCCGCGCAACAGGCGGCGGTTGCCAATTTGCTGCTCGCTCAGTTGTCCGGCGGAGAGAAAACCGTCCTCCAGCGCCGGGTGCGACAGGTCGGTCATGTCGTCGAAACCGGTGCCCATGTCGAGTTCGCGCCCCTGCGGATCGAGGATGGTGACGTCGAGCGCCATGCCGTAGGAGTGGATCGAACCGCGCGCCGGATTGGCGAGGTACATCTGCAGGCCGGTGCCGGCCAGCGCATCCCACAACTGCTGCTGCACGCGCTGAGGACGCAGGGCGTCGAGCACCAGCAGGGTATAACCGGGCGCCTGCGCGGCCAGCCAGGCCACCGCCTTTTCCAGGGCCGCGGCCGCTTCGACGTGGAGCCAGGCGCAATCGAAGGGAGAATATAAATCGCGCCCGACGAAATTATTCGTGCCGGCATAGCGCAGGTCGACCGCGATGCCGGCGATCGACGCCAGGTGGCGGAAGGCGGCGCTGGCGGCGATGTCTTCGCTGGCCAGCGTCAGGCCCGGACTACTCATGCGCCTACCCCGTCGAGGCAGGCGCGCGCGGTGGCGCCGATGCAATTGGCCAGTTCGCGCGCGCCGTGCGACAGCGGCGCGTGGTTCGCGGTCAGCAGGAACAATTGAACCGGGATCGCCGGCGCCCACTGGCGGCGCTGCACCTTGTCGGATGCCGCCGAGGCTGCCGTAAACGGGTCGACCACGGCCGTGCCCGCGCCCGCTTCGACCAGCGACCGGGCAATCTGGTAGGTCTGCACCACGGTGCGAAACACCGGCTGCACGCCCTGCGCTTCGCAGGCGGCGACGACAATTTCTCCGAGGGGGTCGTTGTCGGCCAAGCCGATCAGTTCTCCGCTCAGTCCCTCGGCGCCGATCGGCTGCGTGCACTCCATCTCGCTCCAGGTACCGGCGGGCGCCATTACGGTGAGTACGCCCTGGGCGATCGGTTCGGCGACGATGCCGGGGTGGCGCGGGTCTTGCAGCGACAAGGCCAGGTCGGCTTCGCCCAGGCGCAGCGCGTTGACGATCTCGCTGGTGTGGTAGGTCGCCAGTTCGCAGCGGGTCTGCGCGAAATCGCGGCGCCAGGCCGTCATCGCCTGCGGCAGCACGCTGATCGCCAGCGTCGGCGTCGACACCAGGCGCACCGTTTCCACCGCCCGCCCTTTCAGGCTGGCGGCGAGGCGGCGGATGCCTTGCAGGTCACGGTTGAGCTTTTCGGTTTCGGCGAACAGGCGGTGCGCTTCCGGCTTCGGATACAGTTTTCCGCGCACGCGCTCGAACAGCGGCATGCCCAGCTGCAGCTCGGCATGCTGCAGCACCTTGGTGACGGCCGGCTGCGAGATGTGCAAGACCTGGGCGGCACCGCTGATGGTGCCGACCTGCATGATGGCGTGGAAGACTTCGATGTGGCGCAAGCGCATGGTTCAATCCCTCAAAGGCCCATGCAAAGTGGGCAGGCCGAAGGATACAGGGAAACGCAATGCGCGGCGACCGTCACTGTGGGCCTTATGCAACCGGCGGCGTGTTCGGCGGCGTGTACGGCACCGGGGTCGGCGGCGCCGGTGGGGTGGCGGGTTGCACGGGTTGCGGCTGCACCGGCTGCGTCGGCTGCGGCTGCACTGGCTGCAACGGTTGGATCGGCTGAGCCGGTTGCTCCGGCTGCACCGGACGCATTTCCGGAATCGGCGCCGGCGGCACCGGCGGCAGCGGTGCGTTGGCCGGCGTGGTCAGCACTTCCAGCATCGCCGCGGTTTCCGCATCCGGTTCGCCGGCAATGTTCGCCGGGCGGTATTTCATCTGGAAGGCGGCGATCACGGTTTTGGTCGGCTGGTCGAACAGGCCGGTCTGGGCCAGTGCGAAACCGTGGCTGGCCAGCTTCTTCTGGAACCAGGCCGCATCCGGGGTCTGGACATCGAACACCTGGCGCACGGCGGCGACGCGGTTGGCGTCCGGCCATACCACCAGGCCCGCCTGCGCCAGCTGGTACCAGGGGAACAGCGGCCCCGGATCTTGCTTGCGCAGCGGCGCGATGTCGCTGTGGCCGACGACGTTTTCCGGCAGGATGCCGTGCCGCGCGACGATATCCTTTACCAAAGGAATCAGCGCGTCGATCTGGGTTTGCGGGAATGGCGCATACACCCGGCCTTGCGGCGTGTCCTTCCAGCCGGCATTCACGATCTCGATGCCGATCGAGCTGTTGTTGAGCTGGGTGTAGCCGCGCCAGCTTGAGTTGCCGGCGTGATAGGCCGAGCGGGTTTCGTCGACCAGGCCATAGACGGTCGGGCTGGTGTCATCAGTCAGCAGGTAGTGGGCGCTGACCTGCTGCTGGGTCAATATCTTGATCGAGGCCGGCTTGTCGGCGACCGTGTAATGCAGCACCAGGAAGCGCACGCGGCTGGCCTGGCCCTTGGCGGTATACGTTTTATCGATGCCGCCTGGTGCGGTGGCGCAACCGGCCAGCAAGGCAATCAGGAGGGTAGCTGCTAGGGATTTCATGGCGGTCCGTTCAGTTCAGTTCAATATAAATATCAGGTAATGGCAGCGGCGTTGCAGGCGGCCAGGCGGGCCGCGGCGTGGTGGGCGCGCATCTCGGTATGGGTGACGCTGGTAGCGGGCGGCAGGCTGGCGCGCATGCTGGCCGCAATCGCCGGGTGCAGGCCGGCGGCGCGGCCGCTGAGCACCACCGGACGCGGGCCGAAGCGGCGGATCAGGGCGCCGGCCAGGCGGCCCAGTTCGCGCCCGGCTTCGTCCAGAATCGCGGCGGCGGCCGGGTCTTGGGCGGCGCTGGCGGCCACCGCCAGCGCCAGTTTGCCGACTTCGCCGCGCTCCTGGCCGTAGATGAACTGGCGAGAATGGGCCCAGTCCGATCCGCCGACCTGCGCGAACACGGCGCGCGCCATGGCCGATTGCTCCCAGCTGCCGGGCGCTTCGTCTTCCAGGCGCCAGATGTGGCGCAGCGCCTCGCGCGCGATCCAGAAGCCGCCGCCGCCATCGTCGAGCACGACGCCGCGGCCGCCGGCGCGGTGAAAGCTTCCGTCGCCATCGATAAAGGCGCCGATCGAGCCGGTGCCGGCGTACACCAGGTAGCCCTCGCCGGGATTGAAACTGGCGCGGTAGGCGATTTCGATGTCGTTGCACATGGCGATCGCGCCGGGCGCAATGCCGAGCAGTTCGGCCAGCCAGCGCGTCAATTGGTCGCCGTCGCCGCCGAACCCGGTGAGGCCGGCGCGTACCCGGGCCGGGCGCGCATGCATCAGCACGTCGCGCGCGAGATCGGCAAAGGTGGCGTGCACGCTGGCGCGGCCGTCGGGCTTCGCCATTTGCAGGGCCGACAGCCCAGCTACCGTGCCCTCGGCCAGGACCGCACCGTCGGGCGCAGCCAGTGCCCAGCGGGTCTGGGTGCCGCCGGCGTCGATACCAAGGCCGATGTCAGGTGGATACAGCATGCGTGAAAATATATGAATACAATTAATGAATCAGACCACGAATATATGAACAACCGTAATTAATCCGCGAGAGACGTAGGGTGGGCACCTTGTGCCCCGCGTTACGGATGGATCCTTTATCTGCTGCAGTGACTATTCGCTCGCACCGTATGCAAGAAACGCACGTAACGCGTGGGCACGGGTGCCCACCCTACGGTATACATCGGCAAACGATCAATTACGCGCTTACGGTTTGCCCCACACCTGGATGCGGTCACTTTCGATGCCGAGGCGATCCACCGCCGCCACGAACACCGCGTCCACCGCGCCCAGCTGCGCATCGTCTTCCACCTTCCAGTCGACCTTCGAGGCCGGCACGACCGTGAATTTCCACTCGTCGCCATGGCGCGCCCACACCGTGTATAGCGCGTTCGATTTGCCGGCCGCCAGTTTCAGGTCGACACCTCGACCGCTGCGCACCGCTTTTACGCGCGGCAGGCCCGGTTTCACGTTGCCGAGCCAGGGCGTGGCCGGCACCAGCGCCGGCGTGGCGTACGAGCCCGTGCTGAGCTGGTCGGTGATGCCTTTGCGGTTCTGCATCAGGGCGATCATGCTGAAGTGTACGTGACCGCCGGCTTGCGGGCGCGCACGGGTCGATGCGATCTGGTCGACGATTTCCTGCGGCGGATACGCCTTGGTCGGTGCGCCGATGCGGCTGGTGAACAGGCCCGGCCACAGGTGGCGGCCCTGCGTGTTCTGGCCGATCCAGTAATCGAGCAGCACGTCATACGCCTGCGGCGCCTGGCTGCGTGCCCAGTACAGCTGCGGCGTGAAATAGTCGAGCCAACCCTTTTGCAGCCAGAGTTCCGCGTCCGCATACAGCTTGTCGTACTGCGAAAAGCCGGCGATGCCCGGCGGGCGCCGGTCCGGACGGCCCAGGCCAAACGGACTGATACCGAAGCGCACCCAGCTTTTTTCGCGGTGGATGCCCTGGTACATATCTTTAATTAACTCGTTCACGTTCTGGCGGCGCCAGGATGCACGATCGAGCTTGCCGCCACGGGCGAGGTAGCGCTCCCAGGACGGCGTATCCGGAAAATCGAGTTCGCCCTTGGCCGGCGGCTTGCCGTCCAGCGCGGCTTCGTTGCCGGCCACACTGACGCTCGCTTCGATCGGGTAAGGATAAAAATAATCGTCGATGTGGACGCCGTCGATGTCGTAGCGGCGCACCACGTCGAGCACGACGTCGAGGGTCTGCTTCGAGGCCGATTCCTCGCCCGGGTCCATCCACATGAATTTGCCGTAGCGTTTTACGGCGGCCGGATTCGAACGGGTGATGTGGTTCGGCGCGGCCGGCGAGCGGGCGCCGTCGTGGCGTGCGCGGTAGGGGTTGAACCAGGCATGCAGTTCGAGGCCGCGCGCATGCGCCTCCGTCACCCAGAATTTCAGCGGGTCATACCAGGGCTGCGGCGCCTGGCCCTGGGCGCCGGTCAGATATTCCGACCACGGTTCCAGCGGCGAGGCATAGATGGCGTCGGCCGACGGGCGCACCTGCAGCACGATCGCATTCAGATTCATGGCCTTGGCGCGGTCGAGGATGGCGATTGCCTCGGCCTGCTGCTGCGGCGCCTTCAGATTTTGCCGGCTCGGCCAGTCGATGTTGGCCACCGTCGAGACCCAGGCGGCGCGGAATTCGCGCGGTGCGGCGGGCGGCAGCTTGCCGCTGGCGTGGATCGTCCCCTTCGGCGCCGTCGCCACTTTCAGCGGCGTGGAACAGCTCGCCAACAAACCGCTCAGGGCCAGCATGCCCGCCATCCCGCCCAGCGCAAACGCGCGTTTCTTCATATCTGCCACTACCGCTCCCTAGCTCTCGTAAATTTCATACTTTGACAAACCAGCGCCGGCGCCACATGGCCCATGCCAGCGCGAACATGCAGGCGTTGAACAGCAGCGCGTACAGCAGCGAGGTGTTTACAGCGCCCAGCGGCAGCGCGCGCAGCGGCGCGTACAGCATGCGGCCCAGCGCTACCTGGCTGCCATCGGGCTGCGCCAGTTTGATAAAACCGAACATCTTTGCCACCAGTCCCGAGAAGGCAAAAATGAACAGCGCATTCATGCCGTAGATCCGCAACGGCGTGCTCCAGCGCGCCGCCGCCCGGCGCACGGCCGCATGTGGATTCGCGTCGAGCAGCCAGAAGAAGGCGCTGAATAGTAGCAAAGCCCAGCCCGTCATCAGGAAACAATAGGATGGCGTCCACAGGCTTTTGTTGATCGGCATGAGCACGGCGTCGCCGACCGCACCGAGCCAGAGGAACAGCAGCCCGGCCAGCAGCAGCCAGACGGTTTGCTCGGTACGCGGCAGCGCAGTCAATAAAAAGCGTCCCGCCAGCACGCCGAACAGCTGGCTGCACAGGGCCGGCAAGGTACTAAATAAACCTTCCGGATCCCAGGTTTTCGATTGCACCCACATGTGGCCATCGAGCAGCATGCGGTCGATGTACGCCCCAAAATCCTTGCCCGGTTCCAGCACGCCGGCGCCGATGCCGGGCACCGGATACAGCAGCATGGGCGCGCTGTACAGGGCAAGCAGCGCCGCGATGACGGCCAGCTGCATGCGCCAGCCGCAGTAGACGACGATCGGCGCGGCCAGCAGCGTGCACAGGGCGATGCGCTGCAGCACGCCGGGAATGCGCACGGTGTGAAAATTGAAATAAGGGATCAGATTCAGCAGGAAGCCGATCAGGAAGATCAGGCAGGCGCGTTTTGCCAATTTTAATAGCAACTGCGGCTTGTCGACGCCCTGGGCAGCGCGGCGGCCCAGAGAAAACGCCATCGACACGCCGCCGATGAACAGGAAGAAGGGGAAGATGGTGTCGGTGAAGGTCCAGCCGTGCCACTTGGCGTGGGCCAGGGGACCGTACAGGTGGCTCCAGTCGCCGGGGTTGTTGACCAGGACCATGGCGGCGATGGTGAAACCGCGAAAGGCGTCCAGGGAGTCCAGGCGGCCGGGGGCGAGTGTCTGCATTATTCTTATCGTGTTCGATATGCATGCGTGCGTTGAACGCGTGGGCAGGAAACCTGCCCACCTTACGTCGCTTCGATCTACGTTACGGCTGAGCGGAGGAACGTAAGGTGGGCGGGTTCCCCGCCCACGCGTTCAAACCTTGCACGCATCCAGGCGACTACTTCTTCCCAAACTCCGGATCAATCTTGACCAGCGCCGCCATCACGAACGCCGGAATCGTCGCAATACACACCCAGATAAAGAAATTCTTATACCCCAGGTATTCCTGCAAATCCCCGCTCCACATGCCCGGCACCATCATGCCCAGCGCCATCAGGCCGGTGCAGATCGCATAGTGCGCGGTCTTGTGTTCGCCATCCGCCACCATGATCATGTACAGCATCATCGCCGTGAAACCGAAGCCGTAGCCAAACTGCTCGATCGCGAGGAATAGCGACACCAGGTAGACGCTGGTCGGCTGCGCCTGCGACAGGTAGACGAACACCAGGTCGGGCAGGTGCACGGCAAACACCATCAGCCACAGGCAGCGCTTCAGACCCAGGCGCGAAATCAGGTAGCCGCCGGCCAGGCCGCCGAGGGTCAGCGAAATGATGCCGACCGTGCCATAGGCCCAGCCGTACTGGGCGGTGGTAAGGCCCAATCCTCCCTTTTCCAGCGGATCTTTCAAAAAGGGCGCCACCAGCTTTAATAACTGCGCTTCGCCCAGGCGGAAGGTCAGAATAAAGCCGAGGATCAGCCAGATGTCGCGCTTGCGGAAGAAGGAGATAAACGTGCCGAAGAATTCGCGCAGCGGGTTGGCGCCGGCCTTGACGGCGTGGTCGGCTTCCGGCACCGGCAGCATCAGCTGGTGCCAGGCAAAGGCGGCGGCGAATACGGCGGCCAGCACGAAGAACACGATCGACCAGGCCTGGTGCGCGTCGCCCAGCGACACCGACAGATAACCGGCCAGCACCACCAGCGGCCCCTGCCCGGCCAGCGTCGCCAGCCTGTAAAACGTGCTGCGCACGCCGACGAAGGCGGCCTGGTCTTTCTGGCGCAGGCCGAGCATATAAAAGCCGTCGGCCGAGATGTCGTGGGTGGCGGAACTGAAGGCCATCAGCCACATGACAGCCAGGCTGACGGCAAAGAAGGCGGGCAGGTGCAGTACCGTGCCCACCGCCACCAATGAGGCGGCCACGACCAGTTGCAGCAGCACCGTCCAGCGCCGCTTGGTGCCGAACATGTCGACCACGGGCGACCACAGCGGCTTGATGACCCAGGGCAGGTACAACAGGCTCGTATAAAACGCGATGTCGGAATTCGAGACGCCCAGGTCCTTGTACATGATGACCGACAGGCTCATCGCGACGACATAGGGAATGGCCTGGGCAAAGTACAGCGACGGCACCCACAGCCACGGACTTTTCGCTTGAGAAGTTTGCATAACGCTTTCGTGATCGGGCAAAAGGGAGCGCCAGCCGGATGCCCGGCTGGGCAGCATCTACCGCGCCACGGTTATCCGGCCAACGCTTGACGCACGCTGCCGCGTGCGGCCTCAAGCAAGGCCCGTGCTTGCTCGACATCGGTGTTCCTGGACAAGGCCACGATCGCGGTCTTGACGTGGAAATCGCATTGTTCCAGCACCGCGCGCGCCGCAGCTTCGTCGGCGCCTGTGGCAAAGGCGGTCAGGCGGATGGCGCGGCGCACCAGCTTGGCGTTGGTGGCTTTCAAGTCTACCATCAGGTTGCCATAAACCTTGTTCAAACGCACCATCAAGGCACTCGAAAAAGTGTTCAAGGCAATTTTTTGCGAGGTCCCGGCCTTGAGACGCGTGCTGCCGGAAATGACCTCCGTGCCGGTATCGAGGGTGACGCCGATCTCGGCTTCGGTGGCGACCGGCGCGTCGACGTTATTCGCAAAGCCGATCGTCAGCGCACCCACCGCGCGCGCGGCGCGCAGGGCGCCCAGCACGTAGGGCGTGGCGCCGGAAGCGGCCACCAGCAACACGACATCGTCGCGCGTCACGTTCACCGAGCGCAGGTCGGCCGCGCCCTGTTCCAGATCGTCTTCGGCGCCTTCGACGGCGACGAACATGGCGTCGTTACCGCCGGCCAGCAGGGCGACGGCACGGCCATGCGGCCAGGAGAAGGTCGGATACAGTTCCACGCTGTCGAGCACACCCAGGCGGCCCGAGGTGCCGGCGCCGACATACACCAGGCGCCCGCCCGCCTCCACCCGCGGCAGTGCGGCGGCGACGGCGGCGGCAATGCGCGGCGCGGCGGTGCGCACGGCATGTACTGCATTCATCTGGTCGTCCACCAGCACATTCACCAGGTCCGCAGTGGGGTACTGGTCGAGCAGGGCGTGGTCCTGGGCTGGGGTTTCGGTTTTCAGCATGATGGCGGTCCGGCGCGAGTATCGATAAAACCAGTGTAATACCAATTGAGCAAGACTTCCCATGAAAGGAAGGGCCAGCGTCATTCCATCAGGTTATGCCGGCTTAGTTTTTCGCCCGGCGCAGTTCGGCGACGAAATCATAGTAATCGCTGCGGCAATACGAATGCGTCAGTTCCACGGCCACGCCCGATTCCAGGTAGCCGACGCGCGTGATGAACAGCACCGCCTGCCCTTCCGGCACGCCCAGTTGCTGCGCCAGCGCCAGCGGCGCGTTCATGGCGCGGATGTGCTGCAGCGCGCGCACCGGCACCTGCCCGCCGCGTTCCAGGTGCGCATACAGCGAACGGTCGACGGCCGCCGGATCGGGCAGCACGCTGGCGGGAATCACGCTGGTTTCATGGGCCATCACCACCTCGTCGGCCAGGCGCAAGCGCTCCAGGCGCGCCACCCGCGCGCCGGGCGACAGACCCAGCGCCAGCTGCTCGTCGGCGTCGGCCGCCACCACCTCGCGTTTCAGCCAGCGCGAGTTCGGCGTATAGCCGCGCTGCTGCAACTGCTCGGAAAAGCTCGACAGGGTCGACAAGGGCTGTTCGATGCGCGGCGCAATGTAGTTGCCGGACCCGCGCCGGCGCACCACCAGCCCCTGCTCGACCAATTGATCGATCGCTTTACGGGCCGTGACGCGCGAGACGCCCTGCTGCTCGGACAGCGTGCGTTCCGAGGGCAGCGCCTGGTCGGCCTGGTAGCGGCCCTCGCGCACGTCCTGCATGAGTTTGCGCGCCAGCTGCAGGTACAGCGGCGAATTGTCGTTGAGATCGATTTTGAAGTCGACGGTGGCCTGGTTCATGTTCTGGGAGAGGAAAGCGGTCAGCGCCAGTGTAAAGGGAGCGCGGGCTGCACAGGCGGAAAATTGTTCGAATGCATAGCTTATGATGTGGCAAACACGTCGTGAAGGGAGACAGCATGAACAGGAGAACGGTGCTTGGACTGGCGTTATATGGCACCTCGTTTGGCACCTTCCAGCCGCTGCTGGCCGCGGTGCCGAGCGACGGCGCCAGCCGCCACGCGGCGCTCGAGCGCGAACTGGCCGCCATCGCCGCCGACCCGGCCTGTACCCTGGCCAGCCTGTCGGTGCTGGCGATTTGCGCCGGCAAGGTCGTCTACGAGGGCCAGTTCGGGCGGCGCCGGATCGGCAACGGCGCAGGTCCGGATTTGCCGGCGAACCGGGACACCCTGTATCGGATCGCCTCGGTCTCGAAAATGGTCACCACGCTCGGCCTGATGCGCCTGGCTGAAGAACATCAACTCGATCTCGATGCCGACGTCGCGCGCTACCTCGGTTTCAGCTTGCGCAATCCGCATTTTCCCGAGCGCGCCATCACCCTGCGCCACCTGCTCACCCACACGTCCTCGCTGCGCGACGATGCCGGCTATTCGTTCCCGGCCGGGACCGCATTGCGCGCGTTCGTCACGCCGGAGGCGCGCCTGTATGGCAATGGCGCGATGTGGGCGACCAAGGCCGGCCCCAGCGACTATTTTACTTATTGCAACCTCGGCTGGGGGGTGATCGGCACCCTGATGGAACGCGTCGGCGGCGAACGTTTCGATCGCCTGATGGCGCGCCTGCTGCTGCAGCCGCTCGGTTTGCAGGCCGGCTACAACCCATCCGCACTGGCACCGGCGGCGCTGGATAATCTTGCCACCCTGTACCGCAAGCGCACGCTCGACACCGAAGTCTGGGATGCGGCCGGTCACTGGATTGCCCAGGTCGACGATTATCACGACAAACCGCCGCCGCCCGCCATCGAGCGCTACGTCATCGGCGAGAACGCCACGCCCTTCAGCCCGACCGGCGGCCTGCGCATCTCCGCGCGCGATCTCGGCACCCTCATGCTGATGCTGATGAACGGCGGCCGCCACGACGGCCGCCAGATCCTGGAACCCACCACCCTCGCGCGCATGTTCGCGCGCCAGTGGACCGCCGACGGCGCGGGCGCCAACGGCGACACGATGAACGGCTTCTTCAATGCCTGGGGCCTGGGCAATGCCCAGTTCCCCGACCAGCCGGGACGGCGCCTGGTCGAAGGCGGTTTCGACGCGGTCGGCCACCTGGGCGACGCCTATGGCTTGCGCTCGGTATTCGCGGCGGACCTGAAACGCCGTAACGGCATGATCGTGCTCACCGGCGGCAGCTCGAGCGACCCGGGCGTGCAACAGGGCACGTACTCTGCACTGGCGCGGTACGAGGAGCGCATATTGACGAGCATGTTCCGGCATGCGATCGCCGGGTGAGCCAGGTTTTTTCCAAGAACGAAGCACAGACCTGTACGGGGTCATCGAGGCCAGTGGCCTCGATGACGGGTTCACCGGGCGGCTATACCGAGGTGCATGCCTGCCCGCTGCCTGCACGCCGCCCACGCGTTCAACCACCCTGTGAAACCTCGCGACGAATCACCGGCTGGTTGAACGCGTGGACGGCGCAAACGCCGCTGGCCTGCAAACGAATGAGATATAGCCGTCCACCCTACGTCTGAGCATCATTCTCACGCATATCCCGTTTCTCATGACTGCCGGTTATGGCGTGACGTGTCACTTTCATTGGCCGTGCGCGCCGCCTGCCCCTAAGCTGTTCGCCCATGACAGCAAAATAACGGTACAGGGATGCAGCAAATAATCGTCATTGGCGGCGGCGTGGTGGGCCTGACGTCGGCCTGGTGGCTGCTCGAGGCCGGCTTTGGCGTGACCGTGGTCGAGCGCGCGCCGGAAGTGGCGACAGGGGCCAGCAACGCCAATGGCGGCCAGCTGAGCTACCGCTACGTCTCGCCGCTGGCCGACGCCGGCGTCCCCTTGAAAGCGATTGCCTGGCTGTTCCAGGAACACGGCCCGCTGCGCTTCAAACCCGAACTCGACCTGCGCCAGTGGACCTGGCTGGCCAGTTTTCTCGGCCAGTGCACGGCCGGCGCCAACCGCCGCACCACAGCGAAATTGCTGGAACTGGGAGAACTCTCGCGTGCCGGCATGAAGCAACTGGAACACATCGTCTCGCCCGACGATTTTGCGTGGCGTGATGCCGGCAAGCTGGTGGTGTACCGCTCCGCCAAGGTGTTCGAGCAGGCGGCCGGCAAGGCCACCGCCGGCGAAATCTGGAGCGGCGCCGAATGCGCCGCGCGCGAACCGGCACTGGCGGCAGCACGTGCGCAGCTGGCCGGCGGCATTTATAACGGCGGCGAAGCGGTAGCGGATTGCCACGCCTTTTGCGTGGCGCTGGCCGAACGGGTGCGCGTGCATCCGCGCTTCAAAGGGTTCGTGCAGGCCGAGGTGACGCGGATTGCCGCCACCGGCGGCAAGGTGGTGGGCCTGGACACGAATGTCGGCGCCATCGGCGGCGACGCCTTTGTGCTGGCCGCCGGCATCGAGAGCCGCAACCTGGCCGCGTACGCCGGCGTCAAATTGCCGCTGTATCCCCTGAAAGGCTACAGCCTGACGGCGCCGATCCGCCCGGGCGACACCGCGCCCGAGATCAGCGTGACCGACTTCGAACGCAAGGTGCTGTATGCGCGCATCGGCGACAAGTTGCGGGTGGCGGCGATGGTCGACATGGTGGGCGAGGACCTGACGCTGACCGCGAAACGCATCGGCAGCCTGACGCGCCAGGTACGCGCCACCATGCCGCATGCGGCCGACTACGACCGACTGTCCGCCTGGGCCGGCCTGCGTCCGGCGACCCCGAACAGCGCCCCGCTGATCGGCGCAACATCCCTGTCGAACCTGTGGCTGAACGTCGGCCACGGCCCGCTCGGGTTTACCTTTGCCGCCGGCAGCGCGCGCGTGCTGGCCGACCTGATGCGCGGTAAAGCGCCGCCGTTTGCGCTCGACATGCTGGCGCTGAAGCGCTGAACCTGGCCACGCTGTCCGAATTTCGTTGATCGTAGGGTGGATTCGCCACTGAAGCCACTGGCTTCAATGGCTCCACGCGGTACGACGTATGCATATCGACATGCCCGCACATCCTCGGAGCGCGTGCGCCCGGAAGTTTTGCATGGCGTTGCGGTATGCAAACGGAAAGCCGTGGACGGAGTCCACCCTACGAATTAACGACATTCGAACATTGGGCGTTAAGCCTGGCCACACTGCCCGCGTTGCATTAACCGTAGGGTGGACTCCGTCCACGCGGTACGAC
>NZ_JACYUY010000027.1 GCF_014842025.1 Massilia sp. CFBP 13721 | reverse complement strand
TGTGCTGAAAACTGGCGAAAAGTTCAATCCGATGCTGCACGCCGCTTGACAGCCATAACAGTATCTACGTTACCTCGGCGTCTCGGACCTGGACGGCAATGCGGTCCAGCAAGTTCGCCGCCGACGCCTCACCATACGCACTCTTGCGTCCCGGTTTAGAATGGTGTTTTGAAGAACCGCAAGAGAGCAACATGGCCTATAAAACCATCGAAGATACGATCGGCAATACCCCCCTGGTGCAACTGGTGCGCATCGGCGGCGCGGATGCAGCGGCGCGCAACAATGTCATCCTGGGCAAGCTCGAGGGCAACAACCCGGCCGGCTCGGTAAAGGACCGCGCCGCGATGTCGATGCTGAAGAATGCCGAGGAACGGGGCCAGATCAAACGCGGCGACACCATCATCGAGGCGACCTCGGGCAATACCGGCATCGCGCTGGCGATGGCCGCCGCCATCCGCGGCTACAAGATGATCCTCTTGATGCCGGACAACCTGTCGATCGAGCGGCGCCAGAGCATGGCCGCCTACGGCGCCCAGATCGTGCTCACGCCCAAGACCGGCGGCATGGAATACGCGCGCGACATGGCTGACCAGATGCAAAAGGACGGCAAGGGCATCATCCTCGACCAGTTCGCCAACCAGGACAATCCACGCGCCCACTACGAGACCACCGGGCCGGAAATCTGGCGCGATACCGACGGGCGCATCACCCATTTCGTCAGCGCCATGGGCACCACCGGCACCATCATGGGCGTGTCGCGCTACCTGAAGGAACAGAACGAGGCGGTGCGCATCATCGGCGCCCAGCCGGAAGAAGGCTCGTCGATCCCCGGCATCCGCAAATGGCCGCAAGCCTACCTGCCGAAGATCTTCGACAAGTCGCGCGTCGACCAGGTGGAAAACGTCAGCCAGGCGGCAGCCGAGCAGATGGCGCGCCGGCTGGCGGCGGAAGAGGGGATTTTCTGCGGCATTTCGGCCGCCGGCGCCTGCGAAGTGGCGCTGCGCATTTCGCAGACCGTGGAGAATGCGACGATCGTGTTCATCGTCTGCGACCGCGGTGACCGCTATCTGTCGACCGGCGTGTTTCCCGCTTGATAAAGTAATCCGGACATGGCAAAAGGGGCGATCGTATCGCCCCTTTTTTACGTCCATTATTCTCTTACGGCCACTTCGTGAGCAGCCGCGTGAGCATCATGTGCGTATTACTCGCCGCTCGACGCCGAAGGCGATGCGCCTTCTTTCGGCTTGAACTGCTTGTCGCTGATGCGGAACTTGTTGCGGCGGTCGCCCATCAGGTAACGCAGGTCGCGGATCGACAGGTCGCTCACTTCGTGCATGCGGATCAGGAGCGATGCGCCGACCGGCAGGCGGTGGTGGCGGATCTTCGAGATCACCGGCGGCGCCACTTCCAGCGCGCGCGACAGGGCTGCGTCGTTCTTCAGGCGCAGGTTCTCGATCAGGGTATCCAGCAGGCGGTTCGGGTTGTATTGCAACAGTTCATCCGACTCCGCATCGCTGCTCATATCAATGCCGACTTGGTTTGTCATGATTTCAAATATTCCTATTGTGGGTTTACGGAAAGTCGCTTGCAGCGTTTCGATTCCGGAAGTCTTTCGTAAAAATCTACTCAATTGTACAACTAATTCAGGCTCTAGTACTTATGAGCAATAGAATTCGGTTCAAAGCCTCGACCTTGTTGTCTAATCGCAACAATGGCCGCAATGCAATTCTCTCACAAACTCACGTAGGAAATAATTGTTTTTTAATTAAATACGAGTGTAGAGGAAACAGAAGTTGCGTGCCACACGTTTCAGAATGATATGTAGAAATGCTAATAAAAGTGGGAGTATGCAGCCCTGTGAATGTTTCCGTACAGTACAGAAAGCGGGCGGGGATGGATACCCCAGGGGAGTACCCGATGTGAATGGTGCTGCCTGAGGTAAAAGTGGCAGTGGTGCCGTTACAACATGTTACAACTTAATGTAATGTATAGACGTCTCTATAACGTTTGACCGGCGCGTGCGGCGCGCACGGCCCGTCCCAGGTCGATCACCGACATGGCATAGAAATAACTGCGGTTATATTTGGTGATGGCAAAGAAGTTATCGTTCGCCACCCAGTATTCGGTGGCCTCGGCGCCGTTTTGCAGGTCGACCAGGCCGTACAGGCGATCGGCCGCCAAGGGCGTGGCCGGCACGACGCCGGCGGCGGCCAGTTCGTCGGTGCGCAGGGTGGCGGCCAGGCCGCGCTCGAGCAGCGGTTCCCAGGCCCGGTGCGCGGCGACGTCGACCCGGATCGCGTGCGGACCGGCGTCGCGCGGATTCCAGCCGTGCTCGATCAGGAAGTTGGCGACGCTGCCGATGGCGTCCGCGGTCGAGCCGCGCAGGTCGATGTGGCCGTCGCCGTCGAAGTCGACGCCATACTTCAGGATATTCCCGGGCATGAATTGCGGCATGCCGACCGCGCCGGCGAACGAGCCCAGCAGGGTGAAGGGATCGATGTTTTCGTGGCGCGCCAGCAGGAACGCGTTTTCCAGTTCGGCGCGGAAGAAGATGCTGCGCGCCGCCTTGTTCGGCGCTTCCGGGTAGGCAAAGGCGAGCGTGGTCAGCGTATCGAGCACGCGGAAGCGCCCGGTATCGCGTCCATAGATCGTTTCGACGCCGATGATGCCGACGATGATCTCGGCCGGCACGCCGTAGGTGGCTTCGGCGCGCGCGAGCGCGGCGGCGTTCTCGTTCCAGAAACGCAGCCCGGCGTTGATGCGGATCGGCTCGATGAAGCGTCCGCTGTAGGCTTGCCAGTTCTTCGGTTTGCCGGGCGGCGCCGGTTTCACCAGCTGCACCGCCGAGTCCACGAAGCGCACCTGGCGCAGCTGCGCTTCCAGCACCGCGCGATCGAAATCATGTTTGATCACCATCTCGCTGATGAACTCGCGCACGGCTTGCCACTCGGCGAAATTGACCTGTTCGCCGTCGTAGTCGATCGACGACGTGGCGGCGACGGCCGCCACGGCAGCGGCCGCGGCAAGCGCCTTGCGGCCTTTGGGTGCCTTGGGTGCTTTCGACTGCGCTACGGACTTGCCGGCCTTGCCCTTGGCGGGCTTGCCTGCCTTGGCCGCCTTGGCTTTCACGATCTTCGCCTTCGAAGGCGGGTGTTTGGCGGCGGCGCTGGCGTCGAGCTGGGGGGCTGCTGCGAAAACGATTGCGGTGATAAGTGATACGAACTGTTTCATCTGACTTGCGAAAGTAAGCGCTTCAGGGTCACGGCCAGGTGCGGGTCGTCGCGGCGCGGCGCATAGCGCCAGGCGCTGTAACGGCCGAGGAACTCGGCGGCCGCCGCCTGCGCGGGCGCTGCCAGGGTTCCCGCCGCGACGATGCGCGCGCCATAGGCGCTCGGGCCTTCATCTGCCGAACGCGCCAGGCCCAGGCGGGACAGGCGCGTACACAGGGCGGAGTATAGCGCATCGATCGGATCGGTCTCCCTGCGCCGCAGGAAGAATCGGACCAGCAGCAACACAGTTATCAAGCCGGCCACGCCCGCCGGCATGCGCCAGTCGAAGAACGAGGATTGCACGCTGTCGACCAGGCTGGCCTGGCGCTGGCGCGTGTAGTTGAGCACCCACTGGTTCCAGCCATTGTTGATGGCGCCGGCCGCGTGGCGCATCTGGGCGACCCAAGGGCTGGTCTCGCCGCCGATGCGTATGAAGCGTCCCAGGCCCGTGATGCCGAAGGGCGCGCGCGGCGGGATCGCCCCCTCCAGGCCGCGCTGCACGCGTTCCGGCGCGACGGCGGCGGTCGGGTCGATACGCACCCAGCCGCGCCGCGCGAGCCAGACTTCGGCCCAGGCATGGGCGTCCGACTGGCGCACGGTGACGTAGCCGTCGAGTGGATTGAATTCGCCGCCCTGGTAGCCGGTGACCACGCGCGCCGGCACGCCGGCGGCGCGCATCAGGAACACAAAGGCGCCCGAAAAGTGTTCGCAGAAGCCGGCGCGGCTGCCGTACAGGAAGTCGTCGACGGCATCGCGCCCGAGCAGCGGCGGATTCAGGGTGTAGACGTAGTTATCGCGCCGGAAGCGTTGCAGCACGGCGTCGATGCGTTTCGCCGGATCGGGCTCGGCGCGCAGTTCGAGGCCGGCCAGCAGCGCGCGCGGGTTGCTGTCGCCGGGCAGTTGCAGCCAGTGGTCGGCGTCGGGCGGCAAGCCGTGCCCCTGCAGGCGATAGTCCAGGTGCGAGCTGACCCGGTAGCGCAGGCGCATCTCGACCGGAAAGCTCGTGGTCAGTTCGAATTCGCCGGAGACGTTGGCGATGTTCCCGTCCAGTTCCGGCAGGCGCCGCGGCATCTCCAACGCGAACAGCCAGCGCGATTGCGACGGCTCGAGCGTGACTTCGTAGTCGAGCGCCTTGCCCGAGACCGAGAGCGCCAGCGGCTGCCGTGCGGAGCGTGCCGCCAGCTGTGGGTCGAGCCGGGTCCAGGTGCGGCCGTCATACGCGCCCAGTACCGGCCCGCGCCAGTACATCTGTTCCTGCGAGGGCGCGCGGCCATCGAAGCGCACGCGGAAGGCCGGTTCCGTCGACTGCGCCAGGTTCGCCATCGTGCCTGGCGCCATCGACTCGGACAGGCCGGAACGGGCGCTGGTGGCGTCGCCCGGCACGCCCCACAGCGGTCCCTCGAAGCGCGGGAACAGGAAAAATAAGGCGAAAGCGAGTGGCGTCGCCAGGCCCAGCACCTTGGCGCTCATCAGGAAGCGCTGGCGCAGCGGCGGCGGCGTGCCGGTGAACTGGAAACTCAGCTGGGCCGTGAGCAGCGCCAGCACCGACACCGCCATCAAGAGCGCGGTGCCGATGCCCTGCTCGTAGAAGAAATTCGTCAGCACCAGGAAGAAGCACAGGAACACCACCACGAACAGGTCGCGCCGCGCATGCATTTCCAGCATCTTGAAGGTGACCAGCAGCACCAGCATGGCGACGCCGGCATCGCGCCCGAGCAGGCTCTGGTAACTGTGGGCGACGCCGAACATGGCGGCGCCGGCGAGCGGCAGCAGCAACAGGCTGGGCGGCATGCGCTTGCCCTGCAGCGTGATCACGCCGCGCCACAGCAAGGTGAGCGCGCACAGCATCGACACCCAGGCCGGCAGGTGGGCGGTATGCGGCGCCAGCACCAGCAGCGCGGCGAACAGCAGCAGCAGGGTGTCGGCCTTGTCGCGCGGGAGGGCGGCAAAGCGCGCCAGCAGCGTCTTCATCGTGCGCCTCCAAGCCCGTGCAGCGCCAGCGCGCGCAGGCAGGCCGCCTGGTGGGCGACGCCGTTGGCGGCATCGAACTGCTCGGCGCCGAGGCGGAAGGCATAGGGCAGGGCGCGGCTTTCCGCTTCCAGCACCCAGCGCGTCATGCGCGACAGGCGCAGTTCGAGGTCCAGCCGGGGCGACAGCGCCGCCAGGTCGAGTACCAGTTCGGTGCGCGCGCCGCCTTCGAAATGCTTGGTGGCGAGCTGGCCGCCGTCGCGCGGGTCGAGGCGCGCGATCTGGCGCCAGGCCAGGCGCCGCAGCGGGTCGCCGGCCTGGTAGGGGCGCACGCCGGCGAAGTCGTCTTCACCGGCATGGCCGGCGCCGTCGGCGGCGCTGCTGGACGCGGCCGGCAGCGGCGGCGCGCCTTCTTCGGGAAAAGGATAGACCAGGGCGCGCGCGTCGGGGCGCCAGTAGCTCCAGGCACGGAACAGCCCGAGCGGGAAACGGGTGCTCAGCGTCAGGCGCGGCGCGTCGAGCCAGCCGCGCGTTTCGCTGGGCAGCGCCAGGCGCACGGTCGTGCTGCCGTTGGCGGGGATGTCGACGGCGTGGCGTGGCTCGCCGGTTTTGGTGGCGTCGGCAGCGGCGATATCGACCGCGATCGCGTAGCGCGCGCGCCGGCTGGTATCGCGCAGCTGGAGTTCGAAGCTCGCTTCCTGGCCGGCGAACACGTTCGGCGCGCGCACGGGATTCAGGCGCAGGTAGGCCAGGTTGAGCCAGGTGAGCAGCATGTCGACCACGGCGCAGGACAAGGCGAGGAAGGTCAGCGCATAGCCGAGGCCAAGGTTGTAGTTGATCGAGCCGATCAAGAGCACCAGCAGCAGGGCGCCGAAGCCCAGGCCCGGGCCGGTCGGCAGGATGTAGATGCGGCGCTGGCCGAGCAGCAGCTCGCCCTTGTCGACGGCCGTGCCCTTACGTTTACCTAAATGCGCACCGAGGTGCAGACCGAGGCGCCGGGTCAGGCTGGAGCGCGCCATTGTCGGGTCCTCAGACCGGCACCGATTTTTGCAGCTGCAGCACCAGGTCGCGGCTGGCCAGCGCCAGGCCCTGCGCCGATTTCACCGGCCGCAGGCGGTGCGCGCACACCGGCACCAGCACCGCCTGGATGTCTTCCGGCAGCACGTGGTCGCGGCCCTCGAGTGCGGCCCAGGCACGGCCGGCCTGCAGCAGCGCGATCGCCGCGCGCGGCGACAGGCCTTCGGCGAACAGCGTGCCCGAACGCGAGGACTGGGCCAGCGCCTGCACGTAGTCGATCAGCGAGCTCGATGCATGGATCGCGCGCAGCGCGCCTTGGGCATCGATCAGCTCCGCCGGGTTCATCGCCGCCTCCAGCGTGCGCAGCATGGCGCGCCGGTCTTCGCCCATCAGCAGCGCGCGTTCGGCGGCGGCGTCCGGGTAGCCCAGCGATAAACACATCAGGAAGCGGTCCAGCTGCGACTCGGGCAGCGGAAAGGTGCCGACCTGGTGCGCCGGGTTCTGGGTGGCGATCACGAAGAAGGGTTCGGGCAGGGGCCGCGTCATGCCGTCGGTACTGACCTGGCGTTCTTCCATCGCTTCCAGCAGGCCGGACTGGGTTTTCGGCGTGGCGCGGTTGATTTCGTCGGCCAGCAGCACCTGGGTAAAAATCGGGCCGGGGTGGAAGGCGAAACCGTTCTTTTCGCGCTCGTAGACCGAAATGCCGGCGACGTCGGCCGGCAGCAGGTCGCTGGTGAACTGGACGCGGTTGAATTTCAGGCCGAGCGAGAGGGCCAGCGCATGCGCCAGCGTGGTCTTGCCGACGCCCGGCACGTCCTCGATCAGCAGGTGGCCGCCGGCCAGCAGGCAGGTAAAGGCGAGGCGGACCTGCTGGTCCTTGCCGACCACGATCTGGCCGACCTGGCGTGCGGCGGCGTGCAATTTGTTGAACATACTCTTGGATCCCAATGGTCGAATGCTGCGAGCGTGCGAAAAAACCTCCATGGCGGCGTTGCATCGTCTCGCCGTACTACCGTACTGTCTTCGACGATGCGCCTTGCCCTGAAGATTTTTTCACGCGCTCTCCGGGGCTGCAGGCGGCATGGTAGATTAGCGTTATTGGCAACTATTCTTTCCGGCAGCGCAGCATCCCGACGATTCTAAGCGAGAACGGAGGATCCCGGTGTATGGCTGAGCAGCAAGCTGGAAGCGCGCGATCATGAGCACAGCAATCTACAGCCATCCCGACTGCCTGAAGCACGACATGGGCGCCTGGCATCCGGAGTCCCCGAGCCGCCTGCAGGCGATCGAGGACCAGCTGATCCTGGCCCGCCTCGACGGCTTGCTCGAGCGCCGGCTGGCGCCGCTCGCCGAGATTCCCGCCGTGCTGCGCAACCATACGGAAGGCGCGCTGGCGCTGGTGCGCGACCATATCCCGGCCACGCCCGGCGAAACCTACCCGCTCGACGCCGACACCCTGCTGTGCCATGCCAGCTACGACGCGGCCTTGCGCGCGGCCGGGGCGGCGCTGGCCGCGACCGACGCCGTCATCGCCGGCGACATCGCCAATGCGTTCTGCTCGATCCGCCCGCCGGGTCACCACGCCACCCCGCGCGAGCCGATGGGCTTTTGCCTCTTCAATAACGTGGCGATCGCCGCGCGCCACGCGCTGGACGCGCACGGGCTCGAGCGCGTGGCGATCGTCGACTTCGACGTCCACCACGGCAACGGCACCGCCGACGCCTTCCGCGACGATCCGCGCGTGCTGATGGCCAGCTTCTTCCAGCATCCGTTCTATCCGTATTCGGAACCGGAGCCGATCACGGCCACCAACGTCAACGTGCCGGTGCCGGCGAAGAGCGGCGGCGACGTCGTTCGCCAGGTGGTACAGGAATACTGGCTGCCGGCCCTGCACGTATTCAAGCCGCAGATGATCTTCATCTCCGCCGGCTTCGACGCCCACCGCGACGACGACATGGGCGGCATGGCCCTGGTCGAAGCGGACTACGCCTGGATCACGCATCAAGTGATGGCGGTGGCGCGCGCGTACGCGGGCGGGCGCATCGTCAGCTGCCTCGAAGGCGGCTACGAATTGTCGGCGCTGGGACGCAGTGTCGTCGCACACGTGAAAGTGTTGGCGGAGCTTGATTAATCACAAATATTATTTGCATTTTCGGTAATGCAACAGACTTTTCTCTTCTTTCATCCGTTCAATTGACTCTCTTCTAGCTCAGGCATACAGTCGGCTGAGCCGCAAGACGCGGCTGCGCCTGGCTTTGGCGGCAGTGAAGGCGACCGAAACAGGCGTCCACTCAAAAAGAGGAGATATTTGTGAAGAAAGCATTACGGATGGTAATCGCGGTCTGTCTCATGGCCGCGTCAAGCTTCGCAGCGGCAGCCAACTACACGCTGTGGGTCAACGGGCGGACCGGCGGCGGCGTGGTCGGCAACTACGACAGCTGGACCTACTGGGGCCCCGGCACCACGGCGGCCGGCGTCAACAAGAAATCGGTCAACTGGGATGGGCGCAGCAGCATCGCTTCGCAGAGCGGCAAGATCCGCGACGCCCTCGACTGCTTCTGCACCGGCGGCAACTGGTGCTATGTGGTGACCCACAGCGCCGGCGACCTGATGATGGGCTATACGCTGGCCAACTACGGCGGCTCGGCGCGGGTCAAGAAGAACGCGGTGTCCAATTCATCCGGCGTGTGCGGCAACGGCGACGGTTCCTCGCAAACCGGCTGGAACATCAAATGGGTGCGCGCCGCCTCGGGCGCCGGCGGCGGCTCCGAGCTGTCCGACGTCGGCTCCTGGGCCGTCTCCGAACCGCTGGTGCAAGACCTGAAAACGGCCACCGCGCGCGCCATGTACAACCACAACACCACGCGCAACGTCTGGTTCTACATGTACGCCGGCGCCAAGGGCACGGCCTATTCCGGCATCCTGCCGGGCCAGGACGACGAAGCCGTGTCTTACCACAGCACCGGCGGCGTGGCCGGCAGCGGCGGCGGCTCCTACTGCAATCCGAGCGACTGGCTGTGCAACGACCTGACGCTGGGGACGGCCGCCAACGAAGGCGGCAGCGCCAAGTGGAGTTATCACTCGGTCAGCTTCCGCGACGACAGCGAAGCCTACAACCACTACGCGAACGGCAACTGGGGCGGCATCGTCGGGGTCGTGCGCAGCGCCGTGGTGAACAGTGCCCTCTGATCGTTCAAAACCGGGCCGCCCTGGCGGCCCACGTTCCTGGCTGCCGCTGGCGCTGCTGGCGGCGGTCGTGGTAACAGTCCTGTGGCTGGCCCTGCGCGACGACGATGCGCCGGTGGCCGCCGCCGCGGTCGCCGTTAACAACGCCCAGCCCGGTCCCCAGCCGCGCGGCCCCGCGTTCTTCGGCCAGGTCGACGGCCAGCCGGCGCCGCAGCTCCCGGGCGAACGCGCGCGCCAGCGCCAGCAACTGGTCGACAACTACGCGCTGGCCGACCATACCTATTGCAGCTACCGCCAGGGCAGCATGTACCCGGCGCACTCGCGGCCGATGTCGCAAAATCCCGACCAGGCGTATCCGAACAAGCCGGTGCTGGAGACCAACCCAATGCGCGGCGCCGACCGCCGCAGTAATCCGGACATCCTGATCCAGACCTCGCAATCGCGCGTTTTCCTCGCCGCCGGCGAAACGGTCGCGTTCTCGCTGCGCGCGGTCGAGCCGCAGGGTAGCATCGTGCCGATGGTGGTCACGCGTGCGCTCGCGGCCGGCCTCGTCGCCACCGGCGGGCGCGCCACCACCCAGGTGCCGCTCGCCTTTGCCGACGACGGCACGAGCGCCGATCCGGTCGCGGGCGATGGCGCTTTCGGCGCCGTGCTGACGCCTGGCCAGACCGGGCTGTCCGGCTTTCACGGCACCATCCGCACCGAGGTGCGCTACACGGCGGGCGGCAGGAATGGCGTGGTGATCTTCGACGTCATCTATTCGCCCAAAGTGCCGGCGGTCTGGGCCGGCGCGCCGCGCGAAGTGCTGGAAGACGGCTCGCTGGCATTCGTGCTGCGCGCCGAGGTACGCCAGCCGGGGCGCTATGTCGTCACCGGCCGCGTCGACGATGCCCGCGGACGCCCGTTCGCGCTGGCCACCTTCAACGAGGTGCTGGGACCGGGGCCGAACGACATCAAATTGATCGTGTTCGGCAAGCTGATGCATGACGGTGCGCCGGCGCTGCCCTTGACCCTGCGCGACGTCGACGGCTACCTGCTTAAGGAGAATACCGATCCCGACCGCGAGCTGATGCCACGCCTCGAAGGCCCGGTGCTGACCAGCCGCGCGCAATCCTTGAAAGGCGTGTCGGATGCCGAGTGGAGCAGCGAGGAGCGCGACCGCTACCTGACCGAATTCGCGCGCGACCGCAAGGGGGCGGCGGCGGAACTGGCGACCTTCGATCCGTCGCAGCCATTGCCGCCGAGTGCGTGCGGGCCGGTGAAGTAGGCTCAGACCCGTAAGGTGGGCGGCTATACCTTGGTGCGCGATTGCCCGCTGCCTGGATGCCGCCCACGCGTTCAACCACACTCTGCAACTTCGCGACGGCTCAGCGGCTGGTCGAACGCGTGGGCGGCGCAAACGTCGCGGGTCCGCAAACTGAAGAGGTGGAGCCGCCCACCTTACAGGTCTGTGCATCATTCTCGACATGAAGCGTAGTTTGACTGGCATTAGCCCCGGCGCCGGTCCACTGTTCGGTATCGTTCTTCCAACGCCCGGCTGCGCGCGATTGACCTGCGGCCCGCCTTGTCACCAGAATGGTTCTTCGCGGTCGGCGCCGCCAGCGTCCCACTGCAACCACAACCATGGAGGATGACATGCGACGATCCGCGCGCCTTGCCCTTTCGCTGTGCCTGCCCGGCCTGCTGGCCGCCGGGGTAGCCAGCGCCACCAACTACAGCCTGTGGGTCAACGGCCGCACCGGCGGCGGGGCGATCGGCAACTACAACGATTTCACCTATTTCGGCCCGAACGCGACGCCGGCGGGCGTCAACAAGAAATCGGTCAACTGGGACGGCAGGAGCGCGGTCTCCGCGCAAAGCGGCATCCTGCGCTCGGCGCTCGACTGCTTCTGCACTGGCCAGAACTGGTGCTATGTCGCGGTGCATAGCGCGGGCGAACTGCTGGTCGGCTATACGCTGGCCAACTACGGCGGCAGCGCGCGGCCCGTCACCAACGCCCAACCGAATGCAAGGGGTGTGTGCACGGGCGGCACCGGCGGCTCGCAAACCGGGTGGAATATTCGCTGGGTGCGCACCTCGGCGGGGTCCGCCGGCGGCAGCGAACTGGCCGACATCGGCGCCTGGACCACGAGCGAGCCGCTGGCCCAGCAGCAAAAGGTGGCCACCTCGCGCGCGCTGTACAACCACAACGACACGCGCGGCATCTGGTTCTACCGGTATGCCGGGGCGAAGGGGACGCTGTATTCGTTCGCGCTGCCGGGCCAGGATGACGAAGTGGTGGCCTACCACAGTGCCGGCGGCGCCTCGGGCAGCGGCGGCAGCTCGCTGTGCAATCCGGGCGACTGGTTTTGCAACGACCTGACGCTGGGGTCCGGCCCCAACCAGGGCGGGCGCGCGAAATGGGCCTTCCACTCGGTGGTGTTTCGCGATGACGGGGAAGATTACGGGCACTACACGGAGCGCAACTGGAGCGGCGTTACGTCGCTGGTGCGGCGCGATATGGAAGCGTTTGCGCGTTGAAGAGGAGGGTACGGTGGACGGTAGACCCGTCCACCGTACGTCCAACGTTCACCCTGCGCTCGCCTGCGCCATCCGCTTTTTCTCGGCTGCGCTCGGCCGCTTGCCCACGACGTACACCACGTACATCGGCTGGGCCATGCCTTCCTGCGGCTGCGCCAGCTCGGTTTCCGGCGCCACACCCGCGCGGCTGGCCGGCTCGGCCGGTTCACCGTTTCCTTCCAGGCAGGCAGCCAGTACCAGCGCCCCGAACGCGCCGAAAATCCACACCTCGACATTGCGCGCGAATCCACCGACCTTCTTCATCCCGATGTCCATACCGTTCCCCCTCGTCCATGACCACGGCCAGGGCGGCCGTCCCGTCATCGTGCCTGTGCCGGATGACTCGATATTGCAACGAATCAAGCCAAAATCATTCCTAGTGGAAACAGAACGACATCACGGCGGGACGCTCGCCCTTGGGGCAGCGTAAAATACCGCCTCGTTCGCAGAAATTTGAAAGCACAGCATGTCGATACAATGGTTCCCGGGCCACATGAACTCCGCCAAGAAGCAGGCGGAAGAACAGATGGAATTTATCGATCTCGTGGTCGAGGTCCTCGACGCGCGCCTGCCCGAGGCGAGCTGCAACCCGCTGGTCGACCGCATGCGCCAGTTCCGCCAGCGCCCTGTGCTGAAAATCCTGAACAAGATCGACCTGGCCGATCCCGCCGCCACCGCCGCCTGGAAGGCGTACTACGACGCCAAACCGGGCGTGACCGCGTATCCGATGACGACCAAGAAGCCGGCCGACGTGGCGCGTATCCCGGCGCTGGCGCTGTCGCTGGCCCCGCACCGGGGCGTGCCGACCAAGCCGCTGCGCATCATGATCATGGGCATTCCGAACGTCGGCAAATCGACGCTGATGAATGCGCTCCTGAAAAAGCGCGTGGCCAAGGTGGGCGATGAGCCGGCCGTCACCAAGACCCAGCAAAAGCTGTACCTCGACAAGCACACGGTGCTGGTCGACACTCCGGGCCTGATGTGGCCGAAGATCGACATGCCGAGCGACGGACTGATGCTGGCAGCCAGCCACGCGATCGGCACCAATGCGCTGATCGAGGAAGAGGTGGCCTTCTTCCTGGGCGACGTCCTGCTCGAGCGCTATCCGCAGCTGCTCACCGCCCGTTACGGCTTCAAAACCGAGGGCCTGGACGGCATCGGCGTGGTCGAGCAGGTGGCGGCGCGCCGCGGCTTCCGCGTGCGCGGCGGCGAATTCGACGTCGAAAAGGCGGCCCACGTGCTGCTGCACGACTACCGCAGCGGCGCCATCGGCCGCATCAGCCTGGAGACCCCGGACACCCGCGCCGCGCGTCTGGAAGCGCACCGCCTCGAGAAGGAAGAGAAGGAGCGCATCGCGGCCGAAAAGGCGGCGGCCAAGGCGGAAGAGGCTGCACGCGGCAAGCGCGGGACGTAAGCAGGGCTTCGTTTCACGTTTCGATTGCGTAGCGGTGCGTAACACGTGGGCATGCTCACCCTACAATTCGCGCAACGCCGGCTGTTCACCACATCGTTAGCCGCCGAATATCGCGATCGTAGGGTGGGCTTGGCCCACGGCCGTTTTTCGTGCCCCTGCATACCCGGCATGCGTTGCGGCCATGCGAACGGTGTACCGCGTGGACGGAGTCCACCCTACGGTTATCGCGATTCGCAGGGCGGGCTCCGCCACGGGTTTACACAATGAACACCCGCGCCTCCAACCCCATCGCCTTGTCAGGTATATAATCCACCCCGTTCTGGTGCCCGCGTGCGCAATCTGCGCGCGCAGTTAAACGGGAAACACGAAGCCACGGCGCCTCCGGCGTACGGCCAACGTGTGCTGCCCCCGCAACGGTAAACAAGCGTCGCCCCGGCGACTGGCTGCTTCAAACACCACTGTGCCGTGCATAGGAAGGTGAAGCGGTCCGCTTGCAAGCCCGGATACCGGCCAGGACAGGTGGACCAGCAACTGCTGGATCCGTTGAATCCGGCTTGCGGGGACGCAGGGCGGATGACCCTATTCGAAGAACCACACCATGACTTTTGCTGCTGTTTCGCGCGGCGCGCCGGCCGTCAAGCCGCTCGCGCTGGCCTGCGCTTTCTCCCTTTCCCTGTTCGCGGGCGCCGCCCATGCCGACGAGGCCGACATCTCCACCGTCCACGTCACGGGTCCGCGCTTCCCGAGCGATGCCGCCTTGCCGGCCGTCGGCGCAACCGTGATCACCGCCGACGAGATCCGCAGCGCCGGCGTCAACGACGTCAACGCCGCGATTCGCAAGATCGGCGGCGTCTTCGGCCGCCAGAGCCTGGACGGCTCGCCCGACTTCGGCCTCGACCTGCGCGGCTTCGGCACCAACAGCGGCCAGAACCTGGTGATCCTGGTCGACGGCGTGCGCATGAACGAGAACGAACTGGCCGGCGCCGTCCTCTCCAGCATCCCGGTCGATACCGTCGAGCGCATCGAGATCGTGCGCGGCGGCAGCAGCGTGCTGTATGGCGAAGGCGCCACCGGCGGCGTGATCAACATCATCACCAGGCGCGGCAGCGAGCCCGGCTACCACGGTTCGCTGGTGCTTGAAGGCGGCCAGTTCGACCAGCACGACGCGCGCGCCACGCTGCGCCATGGCGAAGGCCCGCTCTCGTTCGACATCGCCGCCGCCCACCAGGCCACCGACAACGACCGCCGCAACGCAGAATTCCGCCAGAAGACCGTCAGCGGCGGCGTGCAGTGGGCGCAGGATGCGACCCGTGTCGGCGTGCGTGTCGAAAGCGCGCGCCAGGACCAGCGCTTCCCGGGTTCGCTGACGCTGGCCCAGTTCAACGCCAATCCGCAGCAGACCAATACCCCGAACGACTTCGGTACCCTGGCCAGCGACCGCGTGCTCGCCTTTGCCGAACACCGCATCGGCAGCGTCGAACTGGCGGCCGAACTGTCGCACCGCGAACGCGAAGTAGGGTCGGCCTATGATTTCGGCGGCTTCCTGTCGGAGTCGACCTATAACAGCCGCCAGACCCAGTTCTCGCCGCGCCTGCGCCAGCTGTCGCAATGGAATGGCATGCGCAACGAATTCGTCGCCGGCATCGACCTGATCGATTGGGAACGCCGCACCACCCTCGGCTCGGACGCCAGCCAGGATTCGCGCGCGCTGTACCTGCGGGATGAAATGCGCTTCGGCGGCGAGCGCAATGCGCGCCTGGCGCTGGGCGCACGCCACGAGAAGTTCAAGAAGGAAGAAGCCAACGCCGGCCTCGGCGTGCCGAACGGCGACCAGTCGCAGAACGGCTGGAGCGTGGAAGGCAGCATCGATCCGGTGCCGGGCCTTACCGTGCATGCCAAGGCAGGGCAGAGCTACCGCCTGCCGAACGCCGACGAAAACGGCTACCGTTCGACCAGCGGCCTGCTCGACGTGCAGACCTCGCGCGACCTGGAACTGGGCGTGACCGTGGGCGGCAAGGCGCGGCAAGTGTCGGCGCGCGTGTTCCGCCACCGTCTCGAAAACGAGATCTTCTACGATCCGACGGTGCCGCCGTTCGGCGCCAACACCAACCTCGACCCGACGCGCCGCCAGGGCGTGGAACTCGACGGCCAGATCGACCTGGGCATGGACCTGCGCCTGTCCGGCCACTTCCAGCACGTGCAAGCGGAATTCACGGGCGGCCCGAATGCCGGCCGCGAAATGGTGCTGGTGCCGAAGAACGTGCTGACCACGCGCCTGGCCTGGACGCCGGCCAACGGCCACAGTGCCGACATCGGCGCGCAATACGTGTCGAAGCAGCGCTACGGCAGCGACTTCGGCAACGATTGCAGCACGCGCATCCCGTCGTACACCACGTTCGACGCGCGCTATGCGGTGAAAGTCGGCGCTTGGGAACTGGCCGTGAATGGCCTGAACCTGGCGGACCGCCAGTATTTCAGCCAGGCCTTCGGCTGCCGCAGCGGCATCTACCCGAGCGACGGCCGCCAGCTGAAGCTCTCGGCGCGCTACGACTTCTGATGTAGCCCGCGGCTATGGACGCCTTTCTCGTGACCTCGCCAGTACGGCGGCGCGCCACCCTGGCGCTGCTGGCGGCGGGCGCGCTGCTGGCCCTGGCCGGGGCCGGGCTGGCGGGCTCGGTGCCGCTGCCGCTGGACGAGCTGCCGCACGCCCTCGCCAGCCTGCTGCGCGGCGCGCCCGACGGCATGGCCGCGACTCTGCTCGACCTGCGCCTGGGCCGCGCCAGCAGCGCCTTCGTCACCGGCGCGGCGCTGGCGCTGGCGGGTGTCATGATGCAGGCGCTGGTGCGCAATCCGCTGGCCGATCCGTACGTGCTGGGCGTGTCGGCCGGCGCCGCCGTGGGCGCGCTGGCCGCCTTGCTGTTCGGCGCGGCGCTGTGGCTGGTCGATGCCGGCGCGCTGGCGGGAGCGGTGGGGATTTCGCTGCTGCTTTACCTGCTGGCGCGGCGTGACCTTGGCGGTGGCCGCGGCAGTGTACGTACGGGTGAGTCCGGCGTATTGCTGCTGACCGGCGTGGTGCTGGCCTCGGCTTGCATGGCACTCGTCACCCTGATGCTGTCGGTGGCGCCCGAGTCGCGCCTGCGCGGCATGGTGTTCTGGATGATCGGCGACCTCGCCGGCAGTTCCTGGCGCCTGCTGCCGTGGGTGGTGCTGGCCGGCGCGCTGCTGCTGGCGCTGCGCCGCGCGCGTGCGCTCAACGTCATGGCGCTGCATGCCGATGCCGCCGTCACGCTGGGCATCAACGTGGCCGGGCTGCGCCGCTTTTTATTTCTTTGTTCCGGTCTGCTGACGGCCTGCGCGGTCACCACCGGCGGCAGCATCGGCTTCGTCGGCCTGGTGGTGCCGCACGCCTGCCGCCATGCCTTCGGGCCGGACCACCGCATTTTGCTGCCCGCCGCCGCCCTGGCCGGCGGCGGCTTCCTGGTGCTGGCCGATACGCTGGCGCGCACCGTGCTGGCGCCGCAGCAGCTGCCGGTGGGCGTGCTCACCTCGCTGATCGGCGTACCCGTTTTCCTGTTCCAGCTGCACCAGCTGCATTTGCGCGCACGATGATTGAAACCCAAGAACTCACACTGCAAGTCGGGCCACGCCTGCTGGTCGACCGGCTCGACTGGCGCGTCGCCGCCGGCGAGAGCTGGTGCGTCATCGGCCCCAACGGCGCCGGCAAGAGCACGCTGCTGCGCACGCTGGCCGGCCTGCGCCAGCCCGACGGCGGTCACGTCGAATTGGCCGGCAAGCCGCTGCCCGCATGGCCGCTGCCGGCGCTGGCGCGCGAACGCGCCTACCTGGCCCAGTCGCGCGGCGACGCCTTTGCCTACCGCGTCATCGAGACCGTGCTGATGGCGCGCCACCCGTACCACGCCGACCGCTACTGGGAAGGCAGCGACGACCATGCCGCTGCCGAACACGCGCTGCGCACCCTGGACGTGCTGCACCTGGCCCAGCGCGACGTGCGCACGCTCTCGGGCGGCGAGCGCCAGCGCGTCGCCATCGCCGCGCTGCTGGCCCAGGACACGCCGCTGCTGCTGCTCGACGAACCGGCCAATGCCCTCGACCTGGCGCACCAGGTGGCGATGACGAACCTGCTCGCCGGCCTGTGCCGCAACGAGAGCAGGGCGGTGGTGAGCGTCGGCCACGACCTGAACCTGGCCTGGAGCGGCGCCACCCATGCGCTGCTGCTGCACGGCGATGGCGCCTGGCGCGCCGGCCCGGTGCACGAGGTGATGCGCGCCGGCCTGCTCGGCGCCTGCCTCGGCCACCCGATCGCCGTCATCGAACATGGCGGGCGCACCATCTTCCTGCCCGAGGCCGCGCCGGCCGCGGACAGCATCATCCGGAGAGTTCAATGAAATTCGTGTTGTCGCTTTTACTGGCGCTGTGCGCCGCTTCCAGCGAAGCCGCCATCACTGTGGTCGATGACAGCGGCAAGCAGGTCGTGCTGGCGCGTCCGGCGCAGCGCGTGATTTCGATGGCGCCGCACGTGACCGAACTGCTGTTCGCCGCCGGCGGCGGCGCGCGCATCGTCGGCGCCATGAACTACAGCGACTACCCGTTAGAGGCGCGCAAGATTCCCCTGATCGGCTCGAACAGCCAGATCGACCTCGAGCGCGTGATCGCCATGAAACCGGACCTGCTCGTCGTCTGGCAAAGCGGGAATACCGCGCGCCAGATCGGCCAGCTGCAAAGCCTTGGCATCCCGGTCTTCCACAGCGAGCCGCGCAACCTGGAAACGGTGGCCACCAGCCTGGAGCGCTTCGGGCGCCTGCTCGGCACCGACCAGGCCGCGATCGAGGCGGCCGCCCGCTTCCGCGCGCGCGTCCAGAACCTGCGCGCACGCTACGCCGCGCGCCCGCCCGTCGCGGTGTTCTACCAGGTCTGGGACAATCCGATCTACACCTTGAATGGCGACCAGATCGCCAGCGATGCGATCCGCCTCTGCGGCGGCAAGAATATTTTCGGCGAGTTGAAGACGGTGGCGCCCCAGGTCAGCATCGAGGCGGTGCTGCAGCGCGATCCGGAAGCGATCTTCGGCGGCAAGCGCTATACGCCACAAGACCGCGGCTTGACGATCTGGGAGCCCTACCGCGGCATGACGGCGATGCGCCGCAAGAACCTGTTCGAACTCGACGGCGAATCGCTGACCCGCCCCGGACCCCGCGTGGTCGAGGGCGCCGCGCTGATGTGCGCGCGGCTGGAAGAGGCGCGCGCACGCCGATAACGAGCGGTAAAGCGCGCGTTACAGCCGTAAGCAAATGCAAAATATCGCGCCGGCGCCGGAGGGGCGGCCGAAAAAGTGGTAATCTCGCGGTCGTTTTCTTCAATTACAAACAGAGGATCTTTCATGCGCCGTTCCCTGCGTCTTGCCATCGTCGCCGCCAGCCTGGTCGCCAGCACCGCTTTCGCTTCGTCCACCAATCCGCAGAGCGGGGTCGAGTACACGACGCTGGCCACGCCGCAGCCGGTGCAAACCGTCGGCAAGAAAGTCGAAGTCGTCGAATTCTTCGCTTACCACTGCCCGGCATGCTATGCACTGGAACCTGGCCTCAAGGAATGGGTCAAAAAGCAGGGTGACAAGATCGTGCTGCGCCGCATCCACCTGCCGTTCCAGGGCGCGGCCGATCCGGAAGCGCACCTCCACCTGACGCTGCAGGCAATGGGCAAGGAAGAAGAGTTTCACAGCAAGATCTTCAACGCCGTGCACGTGCAGCGTGTGCGCCTGATGAAGGACGAGCAGATCATCGACTGGGTCAGCAAGAATGGGATCGACAAGGCGAAATTCATGGAAACCTGGAATTCCTTCGGCGTCATGACCAAGCTGCGCCGCCAGGGCCAGCTGACCACCAACTACCAGGTCAGCGGCACGCCGACGATCATCGTCGACGGCAAGTACCAGACCTCGCCGGGCCAGGTCGCCGACAAGCTGAAACTCCAGGGCTCCCCGCAGATCCTGCAGGCGCACTTCCAGGTCCTGGACGCCCTGGTCGCAAAGGCAGCCGCCACGAAATGAGCGACGGTGAACGCAAAGTCCTCGAACTGTACGAGGGCGCCCGCCCCCGGGACGAGAATTTGTTCGAGACCAGCAACGTGAACCACTGGGCCTGGTCGCTGGCCATCATCCTGTTCGGTCTCGTCCTCTGGCTCTGCATTGCCCTCATCAATGCGGAAAACCAGCGCTACGCCCTGATGACGAACAAGTGCCCCGACCCGGTCTTCAAGACCGGCATCGACAAGGCCTGCCTCTACACCGTGCGCTCGCGCGACCACTGGTGGGAACACCTGTGGTACGGCTTCACGCACGTCAAGCCAGACCCGAAGTAAGCTGGAAGAGGGCGGTTGTGCTTGGCGCTGCCGTCCGGCTGCCCTGGAAATGGTACCGGACAAGTTGCGGTATGCATGGGCACGAACGCGCGGGCATGCCCGCCCTACGGTACACCCGGCCCGGCCGCCCGAACCGGGATAATGTAGGGTGGACTCCGTCCACGCGGTACCACGCCAGCACATCGAAACGCCGCGCCCGGCCACGTAACCAATCACCCCTGCGGCACCACCACCACAAACCGCGCCCCACCGAGGTCCGACCCGGTCACCTGCACCGTCCCCCCGTGCAGCCCCACGGCCTTGCGCGCAATCGACAACCCCAGCCCGAACCCCCCGGTGGCCCGATCCCGGCTGCGATCGAGCCGGTAAAACGGCTCGAACACATGCTCGCGCTCCTCGAACGGAATCCCCGGCCCGTCATCCTCGACTGCGATCGTCACACGCGTCCCCTCGCGCCGCGCCGTCACCCGAATGTTTGATAACGCATACTTCTGCGCATTCCTCAGCAAATTCGATAGCGCCCGCCCCAGCAGCCGTGCATCGGCCCGCATCTCCCCGACGTCCGCCGCACAGTCGATGTGCAAGGCGGGTTGCGCCGGCGGCAGGCCCGCCTCGACCGTGCGCAGCAGCCTGGCTACGTCCAGCGTCTCCAGCAGCAGCGCCTGGCCGCTGTCGAGGCGCGCCATGCCGAGCAATTCGTTGACCAGGCTGTTCAGTTCCGACAAATCGCCCTCCATCGCCGCGATGCGCTTCTTGAGGACTGGGTCGTCGGTGCGCGCGTCGAGCAGTTCAAAGGCGAATTCGAGGCGCGCGATCGGCGTGCGCAACTCGTGCGAGACCGAATGCAGCAGGTTCTTTTGCGACACCAGCAATTCCTCGATGCGGTCGGCCATGTGGTCGATCCGCTCGGCCAGCGGGTAGATGCTGGCGGAAGGGCGCATGCGCGCCCGCGCCGACAATTTACCGGCGCCGAATTCGTCGGCCACCCGCGACAGCGATTGCAAGCCCTGCCAGTGCGAGCGCGACCACAGGGCGATCGGCAACAGCAGCGCCAGCGCCACGATCACGTAGCGCACGGCTTCCATCTGCAGCGCCAGGCTGACGTCGATCGGCAAGTCGCGCGCGTGGATGACCTCGTCCTCGCTGCCGATGTAGCGTTCGCCTCGCAGGTCGACGCGGCGATAAAAGGATTTGCCGTCGACGTCGAGCACGACGTCGCCGCGGTCGAGCGCCCCCAGGTTGGTAGCGGGAAGAAAGGTGCGCGCGGTGGTGAGCGGGATCAGGTCGTAGCGCGTGTCGGACACTTCGCGCACCCGGTTCAGGCGCGCCAGCCATTCGTCGGCGGGGGCGGCGTCGACGTACTGCTCGATCAGGAAAATCTGGGCCGAGGCCTGGCGCCGCGCGATGTCTTCCAGCGGATCGCCGAACAGGCGGCTCATGGCGAAATAAATGACGAAGGTCGCGGCCGTGATCGACAGCATCACCAGCATGAAAAAGCGGAAAAAGATCCGGTTCACCCGAATCCTCGCGCATCGCCGTCACCGTCTGTTCGTTTCACCACCATTCATTTTCTCCTGCCGACATTGTATAGGAGCAAACATTTCGGTGCTGGCTTACAAATTCGCGACAATTCGTCGACATCTGATATGAAAATGAAAACAACTAACCGGTTAGGATGATTCCTATCAGGTTTTCCGTTTGCCCACTCGACATGCGAGTGTCAGTGGGTTTTTTTATTCCGATCGCCGCAGCGCGTGCGACCACCCGAGCGCCGTTCCACCACCAGGGCGGGCTCCTCCAATTATTTACACACGGGAAAACAAGACTTGGGAGCCAGGCTTGCCTCAACGTAAAATACCGGCATCCAGGCTTTTGATTCCTTCACCCATGACCAAGCTTTCCGCCGTGGCCGCCCTGGCATTTTCCGCAGCCGCGGGCAGTGCCTGTGCGCAGGTGCCGGCGACCAATCCGATGCCCGACGGCAGCCGCGACATGTATGTCGGGCTGGGTGCGGTGTCGGCGCCGCGCTACCAGGGCGCGCAGGACAGCGAGCGCGCGGCCTTGCCGGTGCTGCAGGTGCAATGGAGTAATGGCGCCTTCGTTTCCGGCATGCGTGCCGGCATCCACCTGTCGCGCGCGCCGCAAGTCGAGTTCGGTCCCTTGCTGGAATGGCAGCCGCGCCGCGATCCAGAGGGCGAGGGCGGCGACTTCGACGGCGTCGGCACGATGCGCCTGTACCTGGTCGCCACGCCGCAGGCTGCCCTCAGCGGCAACCGGCTGGCCGGCATGCCCGCCATCCACAGCCGGGTGCAGGGCGGCGGCTTCCTTAATTATTACCTGACGCCCGACTGGCGCTTCACCAGTAGCCTGCTGTATGGCGCCGGCAATGCGCGCAACGGCATGAAACTCGAGCTGGGCGTGCAGCGCCTGGCGATCGCGTTCGATGGGCAGCACCGGTTGGCGTTCGACGCCGGCGTGACGCTGGCCAACCGCCGCTACAACATGGCCTTCTTCGGCGTCAGCGAGTCCGACTCTTTTGCCAGCGGCAATCCCGTGTTCGCTGCCGGCGGCGGGCTGAAGGATGCGCGCCTGGGCGTGCGCTGGAACTGGGCCTGGTCGCCGTCCTGGATGCTGACCTCGCAGGTGCAGGCGACCCGCCTGCTGGGCAGTGTCCGCATGAGCCCGCTTGTCGAGCGGCCGACCAACCTGACGGTTTCGACCGCCATCGCGTACCGCTTCTGACGATGCCACTGGCCAGCCACCTCACTGCCTGCTGCACCCTGGCGCTCGTTGCCCTGTCCGCCTGCGTGCAGGCGCGCGCCGGCGACTGGGTCAGCTACCGCGACGCCTACCGCGCCATGGTGGTCTTCGAGAAATACGGCGGGCAGAAGAATTTCCTGCTCAGCCAGTTGCAGGTCGCACCGCAGGAGCGCGGCGCCTCGCTCGACGGCGTGCAATTGACGCTGGCCGGCAAGACGAACCAGGTCAACCTGCCGCTCGATCCGCTCGGCCGTACCCCGTTCCCGTTGCTCAAGGGCGCCTACGACGAAAACGTCGCCCTGCTGCTGAGCCGCCGGATCGGCAACTTCAACCTGCGTCCGCGCGTGTCGATCGCGCTGCAGCCGGACGGCGTGTATGAGGAGGGCGAGCTGCGCGCCGCCTGCGAACAGGCGCTCGGCTTCGCCCGCTACCGCGACGGTTCGCTGCGCACGCGCCAGTGCGGCGGCGTGCGCTTCGTGTTCGCCAAGCGGGCGGGCGAGACCGGCGTGCGCCTGCACCGTCCCGACGGCAGCGACGTCACGCTGGCCGTGGCGCCGGGCGTGGCTTTTCCCGGCGACACCGACGACGGCTTTCCGACCGTGCTGTACCGCTTTGCCGGCAACGAGCGGACGCAGCTGGTGACGGCGTATCCGCCGCTGGCGATCGTGCCGTTGTTTGAGTAAGCATAGACCCGTAGGGTGGGCGGCTATACCCGAAAGCGTGCCCGCCCGCTGCTCAAACGCCGCCCACGCGTTCAACCACAATCTGAAACCTCGCGACGACTCACCTGCTGGTTGAACGCGTGGGCGGCATCCAGACAGCAGGCATGCACACGCCCGGGTGCAGCCGCCCCCCCTTACAGGTCTGTGCGTCTTCCTCTAAACCTTCAGCTCCAAGCGGAAGGCGAAAACAGATACCCTTCGCCCCACACCGTCTTGATCTTCTCCGACTTGGCATCATCGAACTTGCGCCGCAGTTTCGAGATGCAATTGTCGATGCTGCGGTCCAGTCCGTCGAATTCGATGCCGCGCATCTTCTTCAGCAGCTCGTCGCGCGACAGCACGCGGCCAGCGGCCTCGGCCAGTACCAGCAGCAGCTTGTATTCGGTATTGCTCAGCAAACAAAGTTCGTCGCGCCAGTACACGGTGCGGTCGGCGCCGACGATGCGCAGCGCGCCAAAAACAAGTTCGCCAGTATCCGGTGCCGCCTTCGGCTGGGTACGCCGCAGCAAGGCGCGCAGGCGCGCCAGCAGCACGCGTGGCTGGACCGGCTTGTTGACGAAATCGTCGGCGCCTTGCTCCAGGCCCGAGACTTCGTCGTAGGAATCCTCGCGCGCGGTCAGGATCAGGATCGGCACCTCGGACTGCTCGCGGATCTGGCGGCACACCACCATACCGTCCAGGCCGGGCAGCATCAGGTCGAGCACGACGATGTCCGGCGCAAAGGCCTGGAAGCGCGCCAGCGCCTGGTCGCCGCGCGTGACCAGTTCCACCGCGAACTCGTAGCCGGAAAGATATTCTGTGACGAGCTCGGCGAGGCGCGCGTCGTCTTCCACCAGTAATACTCTGTACATACAGGTCTCCTCTCCCGATATTGTATAGAAGCAATCGTGTTGGTGCAGGATTACTACATTCTGCCGACAGTTCGATACATTTTCGGTACAAATCGACGAGGTCGCCAGTCGCACCAGTCGAGACGAAAATGAAAAGAGCCGCACATGGCGGCTCTTGAGAGGGGGAGGCAGGATCAGGCCACGCAGTTCACGCCATCTTTGCGCTCAGGTCCACCATCGCATCGACCAGCTTGTCGACGTCATGCACGCTGGTCCACAGGTGCGTGGAAATGCGCATCACGTAATGATCGCTCGGCGCGCCGACCACCGGCACGTTGACGTTGCGGATCACGAAGCCCGGATTGTAGTCGCTCAACATGCGCGCCACGAACTGGCCCGACTTGGTGCTGTTGAGGACGTCGGCGGGGTTGCGGAACGGATTGAACGAAGTCAGCGCCGACACCAGTTTCGGATCGTCCTTCGGCGAATACAGGCTGCCCACGCCCCAGATCTCGACGATGCGCTCCTTCAGGTAGGCCGACAGGGTCAGGTCGTAGGTCTCGACCTTCTTGCGGCCGAGCTGGTCCCACACGCCGCAGGCCGACACCAGCGCATGGTGCATCGGCGTATGCAGGCTGCCGCACGACGTGATCACCGACGCGATATCGTAGGTCGCGGTGCCGTTGGTGGTACGGGGTTGCGGCGTCCAGCTGCTGGTGTGGATCGGATACCAGGCCGGCAGCGGCAGCGGATTACTGGCCCGGATCTTGTTGCGCACGACCAGGATGCCGGTCGAGCCGGGGCCGCACTGCCACTTGTGGCCGGCGCCCGACATGAAGTCCATGCCGAGGTCCGCATAATTGTAGGCCATCATCCCGGGCAGGTGGGCGCCGTCGACGATGCTGATCAGCTCGTTGCGTTTGGCCACTTCCATCAGTTCCGGGATCGGCAGCATGGTGCCGGTCTTGTAGGTCGGCGACGACCACATCATGGCGCGCACGCGCTTGCCCTGGGTGCGCAGCGCGCGGATACGGTCGTCGAACAGCGTGACATAGGTCTGCGCGTTCTGGTTGTTGCCGACCGGGAGCGCGACGCGCGAAATCTCGATGCCGTAGCGCGCGGCGGCAATCGCCAGCGGCACGTCGCCGCCCGGGTGCTCGTGGTTGGTGGTGACGACCACGTCGCCCGGCGCCCACTGCAGCCCCAGGATCGCATGGCACATGCCGGACGAGGTGTTGGCGGAGAACGCCAGTTCATCGGGATCGACGCCAAAACCTGGCGCGACCTGCGTGCGTTCGGCCAGCAGATTGGTGTAGCCGCTCAGGCACTCGGCCGCCTTGGCGCGGTTTTCCTGGTCGAACAGGTCGAGCGACACCTTCGGCATCGAGCCGGCGGTGCCGACGTTCATGAAGCGCTTGGCCGGATTGAGCGGGAACATCGCATTCACCGTGGCCCAGAAGCCTTCGTCGGCCAGCAACTGGTTGCGCAGTTCGTCGGCACGGCTGCTGGCGTTGCCGCTGCTGCAGCCGGTCAAGGGGGCGAGGGTGGCAGCCAGCGCGCCGGACCCGAGGATGCGCAGGAAGTCGCGCCGGTTGCGGCTCCAGTGTGCGGGGACGGTGGCGAGCTCGAGATCGGTCGGGGAAGCGGCGTTGTCGTGTTTTACCGTAAGGTCTTGCATCCTGGTCTCCTGTTGATTTATCGGTGCTACTTAACGGCGTGCCGCGACGATCGCGATTTCGATCGCCGCGTCGCGCGGCAGGCGTGCCACCTGGATCGTTGCCCGCGCCGGTGGATCCTTCTTGAAGTACTGCCCGTAAATCGCGTTCATGGCCGCGAAGTCGTTCAGGTCGCGCATGTAGACCGTGCTCGACACGACATCCTCGAAGCCCAGCCCCTGCGAGGCCAGGCCGTGGCCGATGTAGTCGAGGACCAGCCTGGTCTGTTCCTCGGTGGTCGTACCCTCGATGGCGGTGCCGGCCTTGTTCAGGGCGATGATCCCGGAGAAATAGATCAGCTTGCCGTGGCCGATCATCTGCGAGTAGGGCCCAATGGCCGGATAAATCTTGTCGGTCGACAGGACGACCTTGCCGCCGCCGGCGCCGGGGCCGGGGATGGCGCAGCCGCCCAAGGCGAGCGCGGCGGCTGCAGCACACGCGGTGGAGATGAATCGCTGTATGTTCACGTTTTCTCCCTGATCAATGGTCTTGGATAAATTACTATTTGTCAGCAAATGTGCCGGACCATTAGACGCTCCATTTCGCACGTAAATAGTGCGTCGGCACTAGCGCTTGCGATGGATCAATCTACTGTTGAAAGAGCGTTGTGGAAACGCAGCGTTGTATGCGGGCGGCATGCAAGGACGCGGATGTGGGGAAGGCGTGGCACAAAAGAAAACGGCCCGCTCGATGAGCGGGCCGTCCGTAGAGCGTTCCGGCCGTAGCCGGAGAGTGCTTGTGGTATTACGCCAGGTTCTTGTTGACGAATTCCCAGTTGACCAGGTTCCACCACGATTCCACGAACTTGGCGCGGGCGTTGCGGTAGTCGATGTAGTAGGCGTGTTCCCAGACGTCGCAGGTCAGCAGGGCCTTGTCGTCCGATGCCAGCGGGGTGTGGGCGTTCGAGGTGTTGACGATGTCGACGCCGCCGTCGGCCTTTTGCACCAGCCAGGTCCAGCCCGAACCGAAGTTGCCGATGGCCGACTTCGAGAACTCTTCCTTGAACTTGTCGAACGAACCCCACTTGGCGTTGATCGCGTCAGCGACCGGGCCGGTTGGTGCGCCGCCGCCGTTTGGCGACATGCAGTTCCAGAAGAAGGTGTGGTTCCAGACCTGGGCCGAATTGTTGAAGATGCCGCCCGACGACTTCTTGACGATTTCTTCCAGCGACATGTTTTCGAACTCGGTACCCTTGATCAGGTTGTTCAGGTTCGTGACATAGGTCGCGTGATGCTTGCCGTAGTGGTATTCCAGGGTCTCGGCGGAGATGTGTGGCTGGAGGGCGTCTTTTGCGTACGGCAGCGGTGGCAGAGTATGTTCCATGTCTTATTCCTTTATTGGTTGGCAACGAATTAATTCTTCGGAAACGGCGCATATTCTAAACCGGATGGGCAGACGCTGCTTGTTTGCTGGCGAAAGCACAAGTCTCCCTTACTCCAGCCGGTTCTGGACGCTCGACACTTTGACTTCGGCACTGCCTTCGGCCAGGCGCACCGTCAACACCTGGCGCGCCTTGATCTCGCCCGGTTTGCGCAGCGCCTGTCCTTCGGCATTGCTGACGATCGCATAGCCGCGCTCGAGCGTACGCTGGGGATTGAGCAGTTCCAGCTGGGCGGCCAGGGCGTCGAGTGCGTCGCGCCGCTGTTTGACCGCGCTGCACAGGCTTGCGTTCAGGTGCCGGCCTTCGGAGATGATCTGGGCGCGCAGCGAACGCACGTCCGGGCGGTGGCGTGCCCAGCGCTGCTGCAGCTGGGCCAGCAGCACGCCGCCGCGGTTGAGCGGTGCGCGTACCACGTGGGTCAGGCTGCCGGCCATGGCGCGCAGTTTCAGGCGCTGGTGCGCGATCTGCGCGGTCGGGCTGAGCAGGCGCCGGCTGAGGTTATCCAGGCCCTGGTTCGCTTCGGACAGCTGACGCCGCATGGCGCGGCGCAGGTCGGTGGCGTCCGCTGCGAGCGAACTCATCCAGTCGTCGCGCGGGGTGGCGGCCAGTTCCGCCGCCGCGGTCGGGGTGGCGGCGCGCACGTCGGCGGCGAAGTCGGCGATGGTGACGTCGGTTTCGTGGCCGACGCCGGCAATCACCGGGATGCTGCAGGAGGCGATCGCGCGCGCCACGACTTCTTCGTTGAAACTCCACAGGTCTTCGATCGAGCCGCCGCCACGGCAGACCAGCAGCACGTCGACCTCGGCGCGCCGCGACGCCGTATTGACCGCTTCCGCAATCTTCTCCGCTGCGAACTGGCCCTGCACCGGCGCCGGATACAGCACGATCTGCACGTGCGGCGCGCGCCGCTTTAGCGCGGTGAGGATGTCGCGCAGGGCTGCGGCCTGCGGACTGGTGACGATGCCGATGCTGCGCGTAAACAGCGGCAGCGGGCGCTTGCGGTCCTGGTCGAACAGGCCCTGGCTGGCGAGCTTTTCCTTCAGGCGCAGGAAGGCTTCGTACAGCTGGCCGACGCCGGCGCGGCGGATCGCTTCGACGTTGATCTGGTAGTCGCCGCGCGCACCATACAGGGTCACCAGCGCGCGCACCTCGACCTTGTCGCCTTCGCGCGGCACGAAGCCGGCGTACTGGGCGCGGCCGCGGAACATCACCGCGCGCACCTGGGCGGCGTCGTCCTTCAGGGTGAAATACCAGTGGCCGGAACTGGCGCGCGTGAAATTCGAGATTTCTCCGCCAATCCAGGTCAGGGGAAACGAACGCTCGAGCAGGCGCGCCACTTGCGCATTCAGGGCGGTGACGGTAAGGACGGGCGGGGCGGCGTAGGCGGCGCCGGAATCTGGATTGTTCAGCATGGTTCATTGGCGGACGGTGGAGCGGACAGCTTATGGCATAAGCAAGGTCTGCCGACAAGGGCTTTTTGTACGGAATCGCAGGGCAGGGCGCGCGCCTTGTTTGCTGGCAGCAGAGGACGATTTGTTTAAAATCAATCACTTAACGGGTACGGGATGCACTTGGGCACAATCTTATCCACAGAAAATGTGGGGAACTCGGCAGTATATTTCCCACCTCGCTTGTCCACTGCCATAAAAGCAGGCAGGAGGATCCTTGCTGTTTATAATCAATCACTTAGCTATCCCTCCCTGATCTTGCGCACATTCTTTTCCACAGTTTGTGTGCACAGACGTACAGGCTGAGCCAATTCGCACCCTGAGCCGCGCATTCGATGCTGGAAAAGCCCGTACGGCAGAGGATGTATGCAGGATTTGGCTCAGTGCAAAATATTTGAGCAGCATAAATTTTTCCTTTTAAATCAAGGAGCTTGCGCTGGCTCAAGTCGCTTCCTCACAATTTTGTCCACAGAAAATGTGCAGAACATCGATAGATGGTGAGCCAGCATTCTCCGTCGCGACAGGCGCCACCCGCGTCGGTACACGAACGCAGCGACTGCCACAAATTCAAGCAGGCCACGCAATCTGAATCGAATCAAGCACTTAAGCTGGCACAAGCAGTCTTGCGCACATTCATATCCACAGAAAGTGTGCAAAGCCAGATTTCCTGACCGGTCAAGAATGCGAACGCCGCTGTCGCCTACCCGGATAGCACAAATCGCATGTGGACAAGGCCCGTTGCCTCATTTCGCGCCAGCAGAGGTTTCTTGTTTTAAATCAAGTGCTTATCTTGGAGGAGAGGGTGTTGCACACAATTTTGTCCACAAAAAATGTGGGGAACAAATCAGCAGCGCTCGCTGACCTGTGACCAAGTTGACATGCCGCATTTTTAATCGCGAAAATAATGCTGAGCCAAATCAAGTACTTAACCATAGGCACGGGCCATTGCGCACAATTTTATCCACAGAAAATGTTTGCAAGTCGCGGCCGAGCTGGGAAGCGTTGGAACAGCGTTTGGCAAGCGTGCGACCGAAGTTTCTTCAGGTGCTACATTATTGCGCATTGGAAAAATTCCCTTAAGAATCAACGCGTTTTGATGTGGAACAGGCCCTTGCACACAATTTTATCCACAGAACTTGTGCAGAACTGTACTTGCCGCATTGCTGCCAACTTGCTACATTGCCGGATTCGCTTCTCATCCTTTGGTTCCACCTCTCTTTACCCTTCAGGAGTTCACTTGTTCGCCATTCTTCAAGCCGCAGGCTGGCCCATCTGGCCATTGTTGATCGCCTCCATCGTCGCCCTGGCCTTGATCATCGAACGCCTGATTTACCTGCGCCGTGAAAAGATCTTGCCGAAGCAATTGCTTGGCGAAGTCATCCAGGTCCACCGCAACAAGAAGGCCACCCCCGACGTCATCAACACCCTCGAGCAGAACTCGCCGCTCGGCACCGTCCTCGCCGCCGCGCTGCGCAATGTCGACGCGCCGCGCGAGGTGATGAAGGAATCGATCGAAGAAGCCGGCCGCGGTGTCTCGCACGGGCTCGAGCGTTTCCTCACCACGCTGGGCACGATCGCTTCGCTGGCGCCGCTGATGGGCCTGTTCGGCACCGTGGTCGGCATGATCGAAATCTTCGGTTCGCAAAACGCCGCCGGCGGCGCCAATCCGGCGCAGCTTGCCCACGGCATCTCGGTGGCGCTGTATAACACCGGCTTCGGCCTGGCCATCGCCATGCCGGCCCTGGTGGCCTACCGCCACTTCCGCGCCCTGGTCGACAGCTTCATCGTCGACATGGAACTGCAGGCCGTGAAATTCGTCGACGTCGTCCACGGGGCGCGCAAATGATGGATTTCCGCCGCGGCCGCAAGCGCGAAGATCCGGAGATCAACCTGATCCCGTTCATCGACGTCCTGCTGGTCGTCCTCATCTTCCTGATGGTCTCGACCACCTACAGCAAGTTCACCGAACTGCAGATCACGCTGCCTACCGCCGAGGCCGACAAGGTCGCCGACAAGCCGTTCGAGATCAACGTCACGGTCGATGCCAAGGGTAACTACACGGTGAACAACACGCCGGTCTCCTTCAGCAGCGTGGCCGGCCTCGCCGACGACCTGAAGGCGGCCGCGCGTTCCGGCCCCAACGGCCTGCCGGTGGCCGACCCGGTCGTCATCGTCAATGCCGACCAGTTCGCCATGCACCAGATGGTGATCAACGTGCTGGAAGCGGCGCGCGTGGCCGGCTACGACAAGCTGACCTTCGCCGCCCAGACCGGCGGCAAGAAGTAATCGGCACCAGGCAGGCAGCACGCCTGCCTGGACTGCCCCTTCCCGTATGTCTGCGAAAAACAATTCCCTCGAATCGATCATGACGCGCGCCTGGCTGCGCCGCGGACCGCTCGCCTGCGCGCTGTGGCCGGTTTCCCTGCTGTTCCGGCTGCTCTCAAGCCTGCGCGCCACGCTCTACCGCCTCGGCATCAAGCGCGCGGGGCGCTTGCCGGTGCCGGTGATTGTGGTCGGTAATATCTTTATTGGCGGTACCGGCAAGACACCGCTGACGATCTGGCTGGCGCAAGCCCTGCTCGAAGCGGGTTTCAAGCCAGGGGTAATTTCGCGCGGCCATGGCGCCGAGGGCGAGGCGCCACGCGCGGTGACGCTCCAGTCGAATACGCTCGAGGTGGGCGACGAGCCGCTGCTGATTGCACGCCGCGCCAAGGTGCCGGTGGTCGTTGCGCGGGAGCGCGTCGAGGCGGGCAGGGCGCTGCTGGCCGCCCATCCCGAGGTTGACGTCCTGATCACCGACGATGGCTTGCAGCATTACGCGCTGGCGCGCGACATCGAGGTCGTGCTGTTCGATGGCCGCGGCGTCGGCAATGGCTGGCTGCTGCCGGCCGGTCCGCTGCGCGAGGCGCCATCGCGCCGCCGCGATTTTACTGTCGTCAACGCAGCGGAGATCACGCCCGCGCTGGCGGCTAGTGTCGGCGCCACGCCGTATCAAATGCAATTGATCGGCGAGGTTGCCGAACGGTTGAACAACCCGGCCGAGCGCTTGCCCTTGGCCGCCTTTGCCGGCCGGCGTGTGCTGGCGGCGGCCGGGATCGGCAACCCGGGCCGCTTCTTCGCCATGCTGCGCGGCGCCGGCCTGGCCTTTGCCGAACTGCCCTTGCCCGACCATTATGATTTCCGCGACAACCCGTTTGCGGACGTCGACGCGGATGTCATCCTGATCACGGAGAAGGATGCAGTAAAATGTGGGCAACTTGAAAACCTGAAGGACGATCCACGCTTGTGGACCGTTCCGGTCACGGCGCGCATCGATGCCGCCCTGGCCGAACATATTGTGGAGAAATGTCGTGGACGCTCGCCTGCTTGATATCCTGGTCTGCCCGTTGTGCAAGGGACCGCTCGAATACGATAAGAAGGCCCAGGAACTGACGTGCCGCCCCGACCGCCTGGCCTATCCGATCCGCGACGGCATTCCGATCATGTGGGCCGACCAGGCACGCAAGGTCGAGCCTGTTTAAGCGGGGCGCGATGAGCTTTACCGTCATCATCCCGGCGCGGCTGGCCTCGACGCGCCTGCCGAACAAGCCGCTCGCCGACCTCGGCGGCAAGCCGATGGTGGTGCGCGTGGCCGAACGCGCCCGCGCATCCGGCGCCGCGCGCATCGTCGTCGCCACCGACCACCCGGACATCCTGGCCGCCTGCGCCGCGCATGGCGTCGAGGCGCGCATGACGCGCAGCGACCATCCGTCCGGCACCGACCGCATCGCCGAAGTGGCGCGCGATCTGGGCCTGGGCATGGAAGAGGTCGTGGTTAACCTGCAGGGCGACGAGCCGCTGATCGACCCGGCCCTGCTGGCGGCCTGCGCCAGCCGCATCGGAGAACAGGTGCCGATGGCCACCTGCGCCCATCCGCTGCACGCGGCGGCCGACGTGTTCAACCCGAACGTCGTCAAGGTCGTGCTCGACAAGGCGGGCAGGGCATTGTATTTCTCGCGCGCCAGCATTCCCTGGCACCGCGACGCCTTTGCCGCCACCCGCTACACGTTGCCGCCCGGCGATGCGCCGCTGCGCCATATCGGCCTGTATGCCTACAGTAACGCCTTCCTGCAAGCCTATCCGGGACTCGAACCGGCGCCGCTGGAACAGGCCGAAGCACTCGAACAGTTGCGCGTGCTCTGGCATGGCTACCCGATCGCGGTCCACGTCACCGACAGCGCGCCCGAGGGCGGTGTCGACACGCCGGAAGACCTGGCGCGGGTGCGTTTGCACTTCCCATCTTGATCTGTATGGCAATTGATTAACGGACTCACTGCGGTATCTCAATAAAGTGATTATCAACCGCCGGGATTGGCGTCGGGGCTTACTTTTGTGGTAAGTTTCGTACCAAGGTAGTCAGATATGCATCAATCCGCATTTGTTGCCAACACAATTACAAATTTCAACATTCATTGCTTTAGGAATTTTTCATGCGTCTCATTCTGTTAGGAGCGCCTGGCGCCGGCAAAGGCACCCAGGCTAACTTCATCAAGGAAAAATACAATATCCCGCAAATCTCGACCGGCGACATGCTGCGCGCGGCGATCAAGGCCGGCACCGAGCTGGGCCTGGCGGCGAAAAAAGTAATGGACGCAGGCGGACTCGTGTCCGACGACATCATGATCGGGCTGGTCAAGGACCGCCTGCAGGAAGCCGATTGCGCCAACGGCTACCTGTTCGACGGCTTCCCGCGCACCATCGCGCAGGCCGACGCCATGAAGGACAACGGCATCAATGTCGACTACGTGCTGGAAATCGACGTGCCCGACGAACTGATCGTCGAGCGCATGAGCGGCCGCCGCTCGCACGCCGCCTCGGGCCGCGTGTACCACACCAAGTTCAACCCGCCGAAAGTGGCCGACGTCGACGACGTTACCGGCGAGCCGCTGGTCCAGCGCGACGACGACAAGGAAGAAACCGTCAAGAAGCGCCTGTCGGTCTACCATAACCAGACCGAAGTGCTGCTCGGCTATTACAACAAATGGGCCCAGTCGGGCCTGCCTGGCGCGCCGAAGTACCGCAAGATCACCGGCGTGGGACCAGTCGAACAAGTACGCGACGCGGCGTTTGCCGCGCTCTCGGAGTAATACCAGGGCGGACAGCGATGTCCGCTTTTTTTTCGTCCCGGATGACCGCATCGCCATCCGTCGCACCGCTGGTTTGAATCAAAGTTTTGCAGTACGCAGTGAGTCAGACTGCTTCGCCGAAGAGGTGGACATCTTTCGTTGTGTTGTTGTGACTTGATCTAAAAACTAAGGGGACGATATGGCTGCAAACTATCTCGCGTTTGCCGTGGCATGCGGCGTCATCGCGGTACTCTACGGGCTCTGGGCCCGCGCCTGGATTCTCAAGCAGGACCCCGGCAACGCGCGCATGCAGGAAATCGCGCAAGCCATCCAGGAAGGCGCCTCGGCCTACCTCGGGCGCCAATACCGCACCATCGGCATCGTCGGGCTGGTCTTGCTGGTTGCCATCTACGCTCTGCTGGGCGGCCGCACCGCGCTCGGCTTCTTCGCCGGCGCCGTGCTCTCGGGCGCCTGCGGCTTCATCGGCATGAACGTCTCGGTGCGCGCCAACGTGCGCACCGCCCAGGCCGCCGCAACCGGCCTGAACCAGGCGCTCGGCGTCGCCTTCAAGGGCGGGGCGATCACCGGCATGCTGGTGGTCGGCCTGGGCCTGCTGGGCGTGACCCTGTTTTACTGGTACCTCACCGCCACCGGCGGCGGCAGCCAGACGCGCCACGCCGTGATCGAGCCGCTGATCGGCCTCGCGTTTGGCGCCTCGCTCATTTCCATCTTCGCGCGTTTGGGCGGCGGCATCTTCACCAAGGGCGCCGATGTCGGCGCCGACCTGGTCGGTAAAGTGGAAGCCGGCATCCCCGAAGACGACCCGCGCAACCCGGCCGTGATCGCCGATAACGTCGGCGACAACGTCGGCGACTGCGCCGGCATGGCGGCCGACCTGTTCGAAACCTATGTCGTCACCCTGATCGCCACCATGCTGCTCGGCGCCCTGCTGGTCGGCGGAGAAAATGGCGCGGCCGTCGTCTATCCGCTGCTGCTGGGCGCGGTGTCGATCATCGGCTCGATCGTCGGCTGCTCGATGGTGCGTGCCCGTCCGGGGCGCAAGATCATGTCGGCCCTGTACACGGGCCTGTGGTGGGCCGCCGGCCTGTCGCTGGTCGGCTTCATCGTCGTCACCTGGCTGGTGTGGGACGACAGCGTCATGCGCGGCAGCATGCTGGGGTGCGCCATCGTCGGCATCGTGCTGACCGGCCTGATGGTCTATATCACCGAGTACTACACCGGCACCGACTTCAAGCCGGTGCGCCACATCGCCGAAGCCTCCACCACCGGCCACGGCACCAACATCATCGCCGGCCTGGGCGTGTCGATGAAGTCGACCGCGTATCCGGTGCTGGTGGTCTGCATCGCCATCCTGGTGGCTTACCAGCTTGGCCAGCTGTACGGGATCGCGATCGCGGCGACCTCGATGCTGTCCATGGCCGGCATCATCGTCGCCCTCGACGCCTACGGCCCGATCACCGACAACGCCGGCGGCATCGCCGAGATGAGCGGCATGCCGGACTCGGTGCGCGCCATCACCGACCCGCTCGATGCGGTGGGCAACACCACCAAGGCCGTCACCAAGGGCTATGCGATTGGCTCGGCCGGCCTGGCCGCGCTGGTACTGTTTGCCGACTACAGCCACGCGCTCGATACGGCCGGCATGTCGATGGCCTTCGAGTTGTCGAACCCGATGGTGATCGTCGGCCTGTTCATCGGCGGCCTGATTCCCTACCTGTTCGGGGCGATGGCGATGGAAGCGGTGGGGCGCGCGGCCGGGGCGGTCGTGGTCGAGGTGCGGCGCCAGTTCCGCGACATCAAGGGCATCATGGCCGGCACCGGCAAGCCCGAGTACCACAAGGCGGTCGACATGCTGACGGCCTCGGCGATTCGCGAAATGATCATCCCCTCGCTGCTGCCTGTGGTGGTGCCGGTGGCGGTCGGCATGCTGCTCGGACCGGCGGCGCTCGGTGGCCTGCTGATGGGCACCATCATCACCGGCCTGTTCGTGGCGATTTCGATGACGACCGGCGGCGGCGCCTGGGACAACGCCAAGAAATACATCGAGGACGGCAATTTCGGCGGCAAGGGCTCGGACACGCACAAGGCGGCCGTCACCGGCGACACCGTCGGCGACCCCTACAAGGACACGGCCGGCCCCGCCGTCAACCCGCTCATCAAGATCATCAACATCGTCGCGCTGCTGATGGTGCCGCTGCTGCCGGCCGCGGGCTGGGTGGCCGTGTCGGAACCGGACGTCGCCCAACTGAAATGGTCGCCCAAGCCGGGCGCCCAGAACGGCATGCAACCGGCCAGCGCCGCGGCGCGCACGACGGTGGCGCAAGAGCCGCAAGAGCGGCATTGATCGGCGCTTGTGATGGCTTACCGGCGCAGTTGCCGGTGTGCTACGGTCAGTGGCAAGAGTGAGCGCTGGAGCCTGCCGCCTCAGGCATCGCCCAGCGCTTCCTCGATCGCCTTCGCCAGCGACGCATGATCCGAATCCCCGTGATAGCGCTTGCCATTGATGAAGAAGGTCGGCGTCCCATGCGCCCCCAGCGCGCGGCCCCCCTCGGCATCCGCCTCGACCCGACCGGCGTGCTTGCCTTCGTCGAACTCGCGCGCAAAACGCTGCGCATCCAGGCCCAGGCTGGACGCCACCGCCGGCAAGGCGTCTTCGTCGAACATGCCCTGGTTCTCGAACAGGGCGTCGTGCATCTCCCAGAACTTGCCCTGCGCACCGGCAGCCTCGGCCGCTTGCGCCGCGGCGAAGGCGAAGGGGTGCAGGTCGACCAGCGGCAGGTGGCGGTAGACCAGGGCCACGCGTCCGCCATGCCGGCGCATCAGCTCGCTCAGCGCCGCATGGGCCCTTGCGCAATAAGGGCACTGGAAATCGCCGTATTCGACGAGGACGACCTCGGCATCACGCTTTCCGCGCAGGTGGTCATGTTCTTCGATCTTGATGCTGTTGCTCATCTTTCCTCCTGTATTCAAGCCTGCTGAGGAGGTCATCATGGCACGCAACACTCGCGCTTGCCGCGCGTTTCCGACCATTACTGATCGCCCGGTTGGCGCAGGCATTCAGCACAGACGTTCAGAACACGCACATCCGGTTCGCCTCGGCCCGCAATTCGGCGCGGAAATCCGGGTGCGCGATGGCAATCAGTTCCTGCGCCCGCTGTTTTGCCGATTTGCCGCGCAGCTGGGCTACGCCGTATTCGGTGACAACGTAATTGACGTCGTTCTTGCTGGTGGTGGCGTGGGTGCCGGGCGTGAGCGTCGGCACGATGCGCGAAATCGTGCCGTCCTTGGCGGTGGAGGGCAGCACGATGAAGGACTTGCCGCCGCGCGAGCGGTTGGCGGCGCGCACGAAGTCAACCTGGCCGCCGGTGCCGGAATAGGGCAGGTGGGCAATGCTCTCGCTGCCGCACTGGCCGAGCAGGTCGACCTGCAGGCTGGCATTGATCGAGACGAGCTTGTCGTTCTGGCCGGCGATGTACGGGTCGTTGGTAAAATTCGACGGGTGCATTTCCAGCATCGGATTGTGGTGCATGAAGTCGTACAGGCGGCGCGAGCCGAGCGCGAAGGTCGCCACCATCTTCCCCGGCAGCAGCGTTTTGCGGCGGTTGGTCACGGCCCCGCATTCGACCAGCGTCAGGATGCCGTCGCCGATCATTTCGGTGTGCACGCCGAGGTCGTGCTTATGAGTCAGCTGCATCACCACCGCATCCGGGATGCCGCCATAGCCGATCTGCAGGGTCGAGCCGTCTTCGATCATGTCGGCCACGTACTTGCCGATCGCTTCCTGCACCGGACCGATGGCTGGCAGGCCGACTTCGAGGATCGGCTCGCTGCTTTCGACCAGGCCCGTTACCTGCGAAATATGGACGTGGCAGTTGCCATGGGCGAAAGGCACGTTCGGATTGACCTCCAGCACCACGACGCGCGCCCTGGCGAGCGCCGCCATGGTGTAGTCGGCGCCCAGGCTGAGGGCAAAATAGCCTTGCGCGTTCATGCTCGAGGCCATCGCGAAGACGACGTCGGCCGGCATCAGGCCGCGCTCGATCAGGGTGGGAATTTCGGAAAAATAGTTCGGGATGAAATCGCACCAGCCGCCCTGGCCGCTGGCGCGCGAGGCGCCGCCGAAGAAGAGGGCGGCGTGGCGCACGTGCTGCGCCGTGTCCTGGTCAAAGTAGCCGTATTTGCGCATCGCCAGGATCTGCGCCACGCGCACGTTGCGCCAGCGCGTGCGTTCGTTCGACAGTGCGGTGAGCAGGGTCGGCGGTTCGCCGACGCCGGTCGGCACGATGATCATGTCGTCGTCGCGCAGGTGCACCAGCGCATCGAGGGCGCTGCCGCGCCTGGCTTCGTAGAGTTCCTGGACCGTCTGCATTGCCGTCTCCAATTGTTGTCGGCGCCTCGGCGGGCGCTTCGAAAACCAGCGTAACCCGGAAAACTGACGCAAACATGACACGGCACCGGTGGCGGCCAGCGCACGAAGGCGCGCGCCATGCACGGCCACGGCGGCAGATAATGGTTCCATGAATCAGCCGCCAATGGAGGCGAACATGAAGCACGCGAAACATTCGAAGCCGCTACGCGCCGTCCAGATCGCACTGGCCCTGCTGGTGGCACTGGCGGCCAGCACCGCGGCAAGGCAGGCAGAGGCGCAGGCGCAAACACCGGCCCCGGCTCCCCGGACCACCCCTGTTCCCGCTCCAACCGGTCCCAGCTATGGCCCGGTGCTGCATCCGCAGCCGCTGAAATCCGAACCGGGCGCCCAGCCGGAACAGACCCCGCAGGCGCAGGAAGAAAAAGCCGGCGCCGCGCCAACCGGCCGCGCGCTCGAGGTCGATCCCTCGGCCCGTCCGGCGCCGCAGCCGACAGACCCGGCCAAGGCCGGCAAAGCGAAGGAGCAGAAGCGAGGCGCCAACCGCAGCGCACGCCGCTCGGCGCCGCAACGCGTCGACGTCGTGCCGGCAGTCGTGCCGGGCGCGCCACCGCTGGCCGCACGGCCGCCGGCCCAGCCGACCGCGATCGTGCCTGGTCCGGCGCAGATCAACAGCTGCCTGGGGGGCACCTGTACCGATACTAATGGCACGACCTATAACACCGGGGGCGGCAATGCGGCCGTCAATAGCCAGGGACGGCTCTGTACGCGTAGTGGCAATACGATGCAATGCTTTTGAACCGGATGCCAGTCAGATAAAACGAATTTTCCAAGAAAGATGCCCAGACCGGTAGGGTGGGCGGCTATACCCAGGTGCATGCACGCTTGCTGCCTGAATGCCGCCCACGCGTTCAACCACATTCTGAAATGTCGCGACGAATCTTTGGCTGGCTGAACGCGTGGGCGGCGCAAACGCTGCTGGTTCGCAAGCCGAAGGGGTCTAGCCGCCCACCCTACCTGTCTGTGCATCGTTCTGCCGGCCCCAACGCTTTTACGACAACCATGGTTTTTCCCTCCAAAAATTCGCTACAATCTGCAGGTTGACGTTAACGTAAACGTCAAAACGACCGGACAAAGCGAAAAGGGAAAACCATGCAAATTCAGAACAATGTGTTCATCATCACCGGCGGCGCGTCGGGCTTGGGAGCGGCTACAGCGCGCATGATGACGGAAGCGGGCGGCAAGGTCGTCATCGCCGACGTGCAGGTCGAGGCCGGCACCGCGCTGGCAAACGAGCTGAACGGCCAGTTCGTCAAGTGCGACGTGACCTCCGAAGCCGACGGCCAGGCGGTCGTGGCCGCGGCCGTGGCCATGGGCACGCTGCGCGGCCTGGTCAATTGCGCCGGCGTGGCGCCGGCCGTCAAAACCGTCGGCAAGGATGGCCCGCACCCGTTGGACGTGTTCCAGCGCGCCGTGAACATCAACCTGGTCGGCACCTTCAACATGTCGCGCCTGGCGGCCGAAGCGATGGGCAACACCGAAGGCGCCGAATACGGCGAGCGCGGCATCATCATCAATACCGCCTCGGTGGCCGCCTTCGATGGCCAGATCGGGCAGGCGGCTTACGGTTCCTCGAAAGCGGCCGTGGCCGGCATGACGCTGCCGATGGCGCGCGACCTGGCGCGCAGCGGCATCCGCGTGATGACGATCGCCCCGGGCATCTTCGAGACCCCAATGCTGATGGGCATGCCGCAGGAAGTGCGCGATTCGCTCGGCAAGATGGTCCCGTTCCCACCGCGCCTCGGCATGCCGAAGGAATACGCGCACCTGGCCAAGGCGATCATCGAAAACGTGATGCTGAATGGCGAAACGATCCGTCTGGACGGCGCCATCCGCATGCAACCAAAGTAATTGGTGGAATGAGCCGTTCGACAATTTGATGTAGGATGCCAACGGTATCGGGCGTGCGGACACCTCGCACGCCCGTTTTGCTTTTGGAGATTCGATGACCAAGTTGAACACCCTCGCCGGCGCGGCGCTACTGCTGGCGCTCGCCACCCCATCTGCTGTCGTACTGGCCCAGGACACTGCCCAGCGCGCCCCCGAAATCGCCACCGGCTACACCGAAAAAGCCGGCTGGGCCGCACGCAAGTACATGGTGGCCGCCGCCAATCCGCTGGCGGTCGAGGCCGGCTACGAGATCCTCAAACAGGGCGGCACGGCGATCGATGCCGCCATCGCCGCCCAACTGGTACTGACCCTGGTCGAGCCGCAAAGTTCGGGCATTGGCGGCGGCGCCTTCCTGGTGCATTACGACGGCAAGAAGGTGCAAGCCTTCGACGGCCGCGAGACGGCGCCGAAAGCGGCGGACGAACACCTGTTCCAGAACCCGGACGGCACGCCGGTGTCGCGCACGACCGGTGTGGTCGGCGGCCGTTCGGTCGGCGCCCCGGGCGTGCTGCGCATGCTCGAGCTGGCCCACAAGCAGCACGGCAAGCTGCCGTGGAAAACCCTGTTCGCGCCGGCCATCCGCCTGTCCGAACGCGGCTTCGCGGTCAGCCCGCGCCTGAACGGCTTGCTGACCTGGGATGCGCACATCCGCAAGGACCCGGCGGCGCTGGCCTATTTCTACGATGCCAAAGGCCAGCCGTGGCCGGTCGGGCACGTGCTGAAAAACCCGGCGCTGGCGAAAACCCTGCGCGAGATCGCCGCGGGCGGCGCCGACGCGTTCTACAAAGGCCACATCGCGCGCGACATCGCCGCCAAGGTCAAGGCGCACCCGACCAATCCCGGGCTCCTGACGGCGAAAGACATCGCCGACTACCGTCCCAAGGTGCGCGAGCCGGTCTGCAGCGACTACCGCGTCTACACCGTGTGCGGCATGCCGCCGCCATCCTCGGGCGGCATTGCCGTGGCCCAGATGCTGGGCATGTTCGAAACGCGCGACATGGCCAAACTGGCCCCGGCGAACGGCGTGCCGGGACCGGATGCCGTGCACCTGTTCTCGGAAGTCGGACGCCTGGCCTATGCCGACCGCAACCGCTATGCCGCCGACACCGATTTCGTCCCGCTGCCGGGGCGCGGCCTGCCGGCCCTGATCGACAAGGCCTATCTGGCCAAGCGCGCGGCCCTGGTCGGCGAACGTTCGATGGGCGAAGCGCCGGCCGGCAATCCGCTCGGGTTAGAGGTGGCCTGGGGCCGCGACAACGCCATCGAAACGCCCTCGACCTCGCACCTGGTGGTGGTCGACAGCCACGGCGCCGGCCTGTCCATGACCACGACGGTCGAAGACGCATTCGGCTCGCGCCAGATGGTCGACGGCTTCATCCTGAACAACCAGCTGACCGACTTTTCCTTCGATTCGAAGGATGCCAACGGTCCGATCGCGAACCGGGTCGAGCCGGGCAAGCGTCCACGCAGCGCCATGTCGCCCACCGTCGTGTTCGACAAGAAGACCGGGCAACTGGTGCTGGCGGTCGGCTCGCCCGGCGGACCGGCGATCATCAACTACGTGGCCAAGGTGCTGGTCGGGACGCTCGACTGGGGCCTGAACGTGCAGCAGGCGATCGCCTTGCCGAACTTTGGCAGCCGTAACGGCCCGACCGAACTGGAAGCGGGGCGCTTCCCGCAGTCGACCGTCGATGCGCTGAAAGCGCGCGGCCACGCGGTGCGCCAGAGCGAACAGAATTCCGGCTTGCACGGCATCATGCGCCTGCCGATCCACGGCGAGCCGTACTGGTTCGGTGGTGCGGATCCGCGACGCGAAGGGGTGGCGAAAGGCGATTAAGGCTGGCCAGAAGGACAATAATTGCCTTAAGGCTTTGTTTTGTTTGATAAGCTTACGGGGTGGAATTTCAACCGACACCCCTTTCCTTCGCCGCCCGCTTCCTGAAGACGCTGTTGCCGGCGCTACTGCTGCTGGCCGTCTGCTGCGGCGCGCCGGCTTCGGCCGCGCCGGCGCCGACCCTGCGTTTCGAGCACCTCAGTGTCGAAGATGGCCTGGCCCAGGAATCGGTGCTGGCGATGGCCCAGGACCGCGACGGCTTCATGTGGTTCGGCACCCAATACGGCCTGTCGCGCTTCGACGGCTACCGCTTCGTGAATTTCCGTAACGCCGTCGGCGACCCCGCCACGCTCGGCAACAACTGGGTGCGCGTGCTGCACGTGGACAAGAAGGGGCGCCTGTGGATCGGCACCGATGGCGGCCTCGACCTGTACGACGCCACCGCCCAGGCGTTTCGCCATTACCTGCCGGACGAACCGGCCCGGCGCGGCAACGGCAACCGCCACGTGCGCGCGATCGCCGAGGACGGCAAGGATGGCCTATGGCTGGCCACCGCCGACGGCCTGCAGCATTTCGACATCGCCAGCGGGCGCTTCACGACCTGGCACCACGTTCCGGGCGACCCGGACAGCCTGTCCAGCGACGACATCAACGCCCTGGCCCTCGACCGCCGTGGCCGCCTCTGGATCGGCACCGGCGCCGGCGTCGACAGTTTCGACCCGGCCAGGCAAGGCTTCGGACACCACACGCTGATCGCCCAGGGGAACCAGGCGGTGCAGGCGCTGCTGGTGGACGCCACCGACAACCTCTGGATCGGCCTCTTGAGCGGGCTCGAACGCAAGCCGCTGGCGGCGGGGGCGCCGTCCAAACGCTATGGCCCGGCCGACGGCATCCCGCAGGTCTGGATCGCGGCCCTGTACGACGACGGCAAGGGCGGGGTCTGGGTCGGCGGCCACGACGACGGCCTGTACCGCTGGGATGCGGCGCACGACCGCTTCGAGGCCAGGCGCCACGTCGTCACGGACAAGCACAGCCTGGGGGACGATCACATCTCCTCGCTATTGCGCGACCGCGTCGGCACCTTCTGGGTCGGCACCTGGTATGGCGGCGTCTCGCACGTCGACCTCGCCAGCGGCGGTTTCGCGCGCATCCTGCGCGAACACGACGGTGCGGGAATACCCGCGGACAACCGCGTGCGCGGCCTCGACAACGACGGCAGCGGCCGGCTCTGGCTGGCCAGCGCCAGCACCCTGCAACTGTTCGATCCGGCCAGGACCGGGCTTGACGCCTACCGCAGCTGGCGCCACGAACCCGCCAATCCGAACAGCCTGATCGACTCGTCGGTCAATGCCGTCGTGCGCGACCGCGACGGCATCGTCTGGATCGGCGGACGTACCGGCATTACCCGCTTCGACGTCGCCAGCGGACGTTTTACGCGGCGGGTGCTGGTGCCGGGCGACGTCAACGCCAACAACGTGCGCGCGCTGACGCTCGGGCGCGACGGCGCGGTCTGGGTCTCGACGCGCGGCGGGCTGCACCGGATGGAGCCGCGCACCGGTGCGCTCGAATCCTGGCGCCACGACCCGGCGCGCCAGGCCAGCCTCTCGGACAACAGCGTGCGCCCGGTGCTGGAAGACCGGCGCGGCCGGCTCTGGATCGGCACCTTCAACGGCCTCGACCTGCTCGACCGCGCCAACAAGCGCTTCCGCCACTTCCGCCACGATCCGTACAACGCCACCAGCATCAGCCACGACGAAGTCCACGCGCTGCTGGAAGACCGCCACGGCAACGTCTGGGTCGGCACCGCGGTCGGCCTGAACAAGATGGTGACCGCCGCCGACGGCTCGGTCAGCTTCGTGCGCTACACCACGCGCGACGGCCTGGTCGACGATCCGGTGGCGGCGATCCTGGAAGACCGCGACGGCATCATCTGGATCAGTACCAACAACGGCCTGTCGCGCTTCGACCCGGCTGCGAACAGCTGGCGCAGTTATACCGCGGCCGACGGCACCATCGACGGCGCCTATTTCGACAGCGCCGGCGTGCGCGCGCCTGACGGCACCTTATACTTCGGCGGCTTCAACGGCATTACCGCCTTCGACCCGAAGGGGCTGCGCCACAACGCCATCGCGCCGCGCGCGGTGATCACCGGCATCCAGGTCTTCAACCGGCCCATCCAGCAGGCCTACCCGGACCTGTTGAACGGACCCGTCGAGAGTGCGCGCGCGCTCACGCTGTCGTCCAGGCACTCGGTGTTCTCGCTCGAGTTCTCGGCTCTGCATTACGCCGCCCCGAAGCGCAACCGCTTCGCCTATAAACTCGAGGGCTTCGACCAGGGCTGGGTCAACGCCGACGCCGACAAACGCTTCGCAACCTACACCAACCTCGACCCGGGCCAGTACGTGTTCCGGGTGCGCGCCGCCAACAAGGACGGCGTCTGGAGCGAGACGCCGGCCGAGCTGGCGATCACGATCGAGCCGCCGGTGTGGGGCACCTGGTGGTTCCGCGGCGCTGCGGTGTTCCTCCTGCTCGGCGCCGGTTACGCCGGCTATGCGCTGCGCGTGCGCGGCCTGTCGCGCCAGAAGCTGCGCCTGGAGCGCCAGGTCGAGGCGCGCACCGAGGAGATCGCCCAGCAGAACCGCCTGCTCGAGCGCCAGACCGAGGAACTGCGCCAAAGCGAACGCGCGGTGCGCCGCAACACCGACGAACTGGCCGCGGCCAACCGCGCCCTGTACGACAACGAGCAGCGCCTGCAACTGGCCAAGCAGCGCGCCGAGGACGCGGCGCGCCAGAAATCCGAATTCCTGGCCAACATGAGCCACGAGATGCGCACGCCGCTGGCCGGCGTGATCGGCATGCTCGGCTTCGCCCTGCGCGACGGCGGCGTGCGCGAGAGCACGCGCGAGCAGATCGCGCGCGGCCAGGCGAATGCCCAGTCGCTGCTGGCCATCATCAACGACCTGCTCGATTTTTCCAAGATCGAGGCCGGCAAGCTCACCATCGAAAACATCGACTTCGCGCTCGATGCCGCGATCGGCAACGTGGCCGGTCTGTTCGGCGAACAGGCGGCCGCGCACAGCGTCGGCTTCGCGATCGACCTGGCCGACGACTTGCCGCGCTTCGTGGTGGGCGACCCGACGCGCCTGCGCCAGGTATTGATCAACCTGCTCGGGAATGCCTTTAAATTCACGCCGAGCGGGCAGGTCACGCTGCGCGTCGAGCGCCGGCTTGAAGACCAGACTGTGGAGGCGCAGCACATGATACGTTTTTCGGTGCAAGACACCGGAATCGGTATCATGTCCAGTGCCCTGCCGCGCCTGTTTAACAAGTTCGAACAGGCCGATACCACCACCACGCGCCGTTATGGCGGCACCGGCCTCGGCCTGGCGATCTGCCGCCAACTGGTGGAGCTGATGGGGGGCGCCATCGGCGTGACCAGCAAGGAGGGCGAGGGCAGTACCTTCAGCTTCGTGCTGCCGCTGCCCGACGGCGTCGAACCGCCGACGCGCACGCATGCGCCGCGCACGCCGCACACCCACCGCCTGCGCGTGCTGTGCGCCGAGGACTTCGCCACCAACCAGATCATCGCGCGCATGATGGTCGAGGAGATGGGCCACCAGATCGAGATCGTCGAGAACGGCGCGCTGGCGGTGGCGGCCTGCGCGCGCACCCGCTTCGACATCGTCCTGATGGATGGGCGCATGCCCGAGATCGACGGCGCCACCGCCACGCGCCTGATCCGCGCCGGCGGCACCCTCGACGCGCCGGTGCTCGACCAGCACGTGATGATCGTCGCGCTCACCGCCAACGCCAGCGACGAGGACCGCGACCGCTATCTCGCTTGCGGCATGGACGGCTTCCTGGCCAAGCCGATCGACGAAGCGGCGCTGCACCATCAACTCGGCCACGCCATCGAACGCCAGCTGCAGCGCGGCATCGCGTTGCCGCCGCTGCAGTCCTTGCCGGTCGCCGGACCGGCCCCAGTGTTCGCCTCTGTTCCTGCCTCTGTGCCCGCATCTGTCCCCGCCTTTGTGCCAACAACGGCCGAACTCGACGCCATGTTTGGCGTGGCGGATGTGGACACGGCGCCCGCGCCGGCGGCTACGGACCCGGGCGCGGTCCTGCAGGCGCGCATGCGCGCGGCGTTTGCCGCCGACCTGCCGCGGCGCCGCGCCGAACTGCGCGCGGCCCTGGACGGCGGCGACAGCGCTGCCTGCGCGCGCCTGCTGCACGGACTGCGCGGCAGCGCCGCCCACCTGGGCGCGTTCGAACTGGCCAACCTGTGCGCGGCCCTCGAAGCGGCGCTCGGCCACGGCCGGCTGGCCGAACTCGCCGCCGCACTGCCGCGGCTCGAAGCCACCCTCGGCACGTTTGAACGGCTTCCGGCCTGATCCGGGGAAGCGTCCTATAATATTCTTCAGAGCAACGACTTACCGAAGATGACGATGGCGGCGATGAAAGTGCTGGTGGTCGACGACGACGTGGTGTCGCGCATGATGCTGATGCATCTGGTCGACAATTGCGGCAACTACGAGATCCTAGAAGCCGAGGATGGCGCCGACGCCTGGCGCCAGCTGCAGGCGTGGCAGACGCTGGGACACCTGCCTGCAATCGTGTTTTGCGACCTGCGCATGCCCGGCCTGTCGGGCGTCGAGCTGCTGGCGCGGGTGCGCGCCGCGCCCGGCCTGGCCGTCCTGCCGTTCGTGCTGGTGTCGGCGGCCAACGACGCCGAGACCATCGGCGAAGCCGCGGCGCTGGGCGCCAATGCTTACGTCACGAAACCGTTCCGGATCGAGGGGGTGCGCCCGCACCTGATGGCGCTCGAGGACGACGACACGCCGGCGGCCAGCCTGCGCCGCCTCGGCATCGACGGCGCGCGCCTGGCGCTTTACCTGGGCGGGCTGGCGCGGCAACTGCAGGAGGCGGGCGCGGCCGTCGACGCCGCCCTGGCGGCAGGCGATGCGGTCGCGGCGCTGGACCGTCTGCGCCGGCTGCGCGAAGGCTGCGTCATGCTCGGCCTGCGCCGCGCGGCGACCGGGCTGGCGCGCGCCGAAGCGGCTCCCGAAGCCGTCACGGTGGCGCACGCCTTGCAAGCCGCGCGCGCGGCGGTCGCTTCCCAGGCGGTTGCCCTGGAGCGCGGCAGCGGCGCCTGACGTTCGCTTCAGTTCATCTCGGCTTCCTGCTTGCGGCTGCCGGCCTGGGCCGGCTTGCGCCAGGTGATCACGCGGTACAGGTACCAGGCCAGCATGGCGCCGAGAACGGCCTTCGACACCGGATCGACATAGGTCGCCACTTCCTTGTAATTATTTTCTAGCAGGAAACCGGCCGCCGTCAGCAAGCCGGTCCAGGCCAGCGAACCAATGCTCGAGTACAGCAAAAACTGCCCCAACGACATGTTACCCAAACCCGCCGGGACCGAAATCAGCGTACGCACGGCGGGGATCAGGCGCCCGAACAGCACCGCCTTGCGCCCATGCTTGCGGAACGATTCCAGCGCGGTGTCGATGTCGTCTGGCGTGACCGTCAGCCAGCGCGCGTGGCTGCCGCCGGCAATGCGCTTGAGGCGTTCGCAGCCGTACACCTTGGCCGCGTAATACCAGGGCAGGGCGCCCGCCACCGAACCGGCCGTGCCGGCCAGCAGCACGCCCACCAGGTTCAAGTCGCCGCGCGCGACCACGAAGCCGGCGAAAGGCATGATCATTTCGGATGGAATCGGCGGAAAGATGTTCTCCAGTGCCATCAGCGCGAACACGCCCAGGTAGCCGCTCTTTTCCAGGAACTCGGTAATGAACTCGAACATCGCATACTCCAGACAGGCTCGGGAATGGCGATGATAGCGTGGAAGAGAGAAGGGGCTCGCACGCCCCGAACGCGCGGACAATGTCGTTTTTTCATCAGCGCAGTGGTTGTGGCCGATTGGCCGGCGTATAGTAAATCGCGGTTTCACTGCCGTTCGAAGCGGTAACCTCGATGCATAGGTTTGCATCATTCCCGTCGCATGTGTTTCAGAATCTACCTGAGGACAATGATGGCTACATTGACACTTGATTTATTCCGATCATGCAAAAGCAATCGAAAAAAGCCTGCTGACATCAAAACGAACTACACGGGAGCAGGCAGTCTTTACCCGGACTATGCCGGTTTTTTCCGAAAAGACAGTAGTTTTCGGGCGCCCGACGTCACGACCTTTACCAAAGATGAAGAAACCTGGGTCAGGGGCGTCGACGATATCAACCCGGATAGCAGGCGCAGGTTCGTCAAGCCGAGCGAGGGTGTCTCGCTGACCAAGGAACACGGCAAGTTCGGATTTCGCGGGTGGTACTATTTTCTCTTGCCGGAGGGGACGAGCATCGATGCAGGGCTGGATGTCCAGCAAACCGGCAGCGACAAGTCGCATTATTCGATACGCTGCATTAACGCCATGACGCAAACAGCCTACGAGGGCGCGCTCGACAATATCGCACGTTCCGCGATTGCACGCGCGGTTGAGCTCAAGCGTGCATCCTTGTATTTCGAGGCGTGAGGAGAGAGCGATGCGCAACATCAGCGAACGAGAATTGTCGATCTTTATTTCTCTCTTGTCCGGCAAGATCATGTCAATCAAGCGCGAATTACGCGAAATGGAAGCGCTGGAAGACGGCGATCTGAGCGCCGAACAAATCGACGACCAGGTCGAGATGCAGGAAAGTATCGACCAATACGAAAACATGCTCGATGGCCTTCGGGAAGAATACGAGGCCGGCCTGGTCGATGGCATCAATCTGCCCAGTTATGAAGAATTAACCACGGCAAGAGCGCCGTGAAGCTGCGGCGATAGGGCCAGTTCGTCGCGGGCGCGATGCCTGCGACGATTTTCCTGGATTTTCCTGATTTGCATATGTTTTGCATACATAGCGCAGTTGACCAGGTATTGATTGCCCCAAGTTCGATCGACGTTGCAGGCAAAGCCAAGCCGTTGATACGGAAATGGTCTGGTCTCACATTCAGACACGGCCTCTGCCTTACTCCGTTTTCCGGGGAGCTGGATATGCAGCCCTCCGTGCAGCTTCCCGAGGTAGCTGCGTTCCCAGATAGTTGCCATCCCTGTATAATTCAGCTCGTGTGTCGCCATCGTACAATGGATAGTACAAGGTCCTCCTAAGACTTAGATGTGGGTTCGATTCCCGCTGGCGATACCACTGAACCCATCCTGCCTCAACATTCCGTGTAGGTCTTCCTTGCCCGCCTGTTTGCTCCCATGGAGATGAACGGCAGCCAGTTCGCACGCCTGGCCAGCGCCGCGCAAGCGCTATATCAACGCGGCGGTCAGTGTGCAAGGATTCGCAAGCAGCATCTTCGCAGCGCGCACTGCGCTGCTCGAGACGGCTCCGGCGGCAACGGGAGAGGCGGATGCCGCCGCTGGCGGCACCCTGCGGTTCGGCGAGCGGGCCCTGCATGGCAGGCCGGTATCGTGAACCGCGTGCAATTATAGCGGGCGAAACCAGCTAATTTGGAAGACTCCTGGAAGTGTCGCCGCCGCAATCGGTACAATGGCGGCTTCTTTCACCTTCTTCCGCCGTACCGCGCCCTCTCAACGATTTTCGTGAGACCACCGCGGGTGGCTCCCTCACAAGATTATGGCTGTCATTTCCCTCTCGTCCGCGCAACTCGCGTTCGGTCACGTCGCGCTGCTCGACCACGCGGACTTTTCCCTCGAAACCGGCGAACGCGTCGGCCTGATCGGGCGTAACGGCACCGGCAAGTCGTCGCTGCTGAAAACCATCGCCGGGCGCTTCAAGCTCGACGACGGCCTGCTCGTCATGCAGCAAGGTATCAAAATCGCCTATGTCGAACAGGAACCGACTTTCGACTCCGAGTCGACCGTGTTCGACGCCGTCGCTGCCGGCATGGGCGAACTGCAGGGCATGCTGGCCGAATACGAAGCACTGACCGGCCAGTTCGGCCAGGGCGACGACGATGCGCTGATGGAGCGCATGCACGTCATCCAGGTCAAGCTCGACGCCACCGATGGCTGGAACCTCAGCAACAAGGTCGATACCACGCTCGACCGCCTCGGGCTGAACGCCGATGCGAAGATGGGCACGCTGTCGGGCGGTATGCAAAAGCGCGTCGCGCTGGCGGTGGCGCTGGTGTCGGCGCCGGACGTGCTGCTGCTCGACGAACCGACCAACCACCTCGATTTCAAATCGATCATGTGGCTGGAAGGCTTGCTGCGCGACTTCCGCGGCTCGGTCCTGTTCATTACCCACGACCGCAGCTTCCTCGACAACGTCGCCACCCGCATCATCGAGCTCGACCGCGGCAAGCTGCTGTCCTTCCCCGGCAATTTCTCGACCTATCAGGAACGCAAGCGCGAACTGCTGGCCAACGAGGAAGTCGAGAACGCCAAGTTCGACAAGTTCCTGGCCCAGGAAGAAGTCTGGATCCGCAAAGGCGTGCAGGCGCGCCGCACGCGCGACGAAGGCCGCGTGCGCCGCCTGGAAGCGCTGCGCCTGCAACGCGTGGCACGCCGCGACACCCAAGGCCAGATCAAGCTCGACGTCGGCATGGGCGAGCGTTCGGGCAAGATCGTCGCCGAACTCGAGAACGTGTCGAAGTCGTACGGCGAAAAAGTCATCGTCTCCAACTTCAGCGGCACCATCCTGCGTGGCGACAAGGTCGGCCTGATCGGTCCGAACGGCGCCGGCAAGACCACGCTGCTGAAGATCATCCTCGGCGAAGAAACGGCCGACAGCGGCACCACGCGCCTGGGCACCAAGCTCAACGTGGCTTACTTCGACCAGATGCGCACCCAGCTCAACGAAGAAGCGAGCCTGGCCGACACCATCGCCCCAGGCAGCGACTGGGTTGAAGTCAACGGCCAGCGCAAGCACGTGATGACGTACCTGAACGACTTCCTGTTCGCGCCGGAACGCGCCCGTTCGCCGGTCAAGTCGCTCTCGGGCGGCGAGCGCAACCGCCTGCTGCTGGCGCGCCTGTTCGCCAAGCCGGCCAACTGCCTGGTGCTCGACGAGCCGACCAACGACCTCGACATCGATACCCTGGAACTGCTCGAAGAGCTGCTCGAAGAGTACACCGGCACCGTCTTCCTCGTCAGCCACGACCGCACCTTCCTCGACAACGTCGTGACCCAGGTGATCGTCGCCGAAGGCCAGGGCCAGTGGCGCGAATACGTGGGCGGCTACAGCGACTGGGAACGCGTCAAGGCGACCGCACCCCAGCCATCGGCCCCGGCCGCCAAGCAGGCGCCGGCCAAGGCCGTAGAAGCGCCCGCCGACGCTTCCGCCAAGAAGGTCAAGCTCAGCTACAAGGAACAGCGCGAACTGGACGAACTGCCGAAACTGATCGCCTCGCTCGAGGACGAACAGTCGGCCATCACCGCCCAGCTCAACGCGCCCGACTTCTACAAGACCAACCCGGCCGACGCGCGCCGCATCAACGCCCGCTACGCCGAGATCGACGACCTGCTGCTCGACGCCCTCGAGCGCTGGGAAAAGATCGAAGCGCGCTCGCGCGGCGAGGGCTGACGCTCATAGGTAGTACAGCCTCGGGCCTCGGCCCGGGGCGATGGTCGAGACAATTCATCGACGGCGGACGCGCCTTGCGTCCCGCCACCGGCTGCATGCCACGTTGCATCCGACCCCATCTTCGCGGCCGCCGTTCCAGGCCGCCATCACCCGACCAACATTAGCCGGCGCAACGATGCGCATATCTTCTTGCGTCAAACGCGCGGGCGGAACTCATGCGTGTGGGCGGCGGTCAGAAATGTGGTTGTCACGCGGTGCAGTCATCCCCGGTCCAGCAATGCCTTTCGAAAGAACGACATGTCGAGAATTTGCCTGCATCCGCTCGCTTTCCTGGCCGGCGTCCTGATTGCGAGTCTGGCTCCGGTTCCAGCTGCGGCCATTCCCGGCACCCCGCTCGACCTGTACGGGCGCATCGGCTGGGCGCACGACGACAACCTGCTGCGCATCCCCGACGGCGCACCGGCCTTCGACGGCCGACGTTCCGATTCCTGGACCACCTTCGAATTTGGCGCGGTGCTCGACAAGCCCATCCGGCGCCAGCGCCTGCTCGCCGTCGCCAAGCTGTCGAAAGTAAAATTCGACCATTTCCGCCAGCTCGACTACGACGGCCGCGACCTGCAGGCGACCTGGTACTGGGAGCTCGGCAACCGCTTCTCGGGCAAGCTCGGCGCTACCCATGCGCAGACGCCGGCGCCGTACACCGATTTTCCCAGCGACGAACGCAACCTGCGCAAGGGGCGGCGCAGCTTTTTCGAGGGCGTCTGGAAGCTCCATCCGCGCTGGGAGGCACGCACCGCACTGTCGCGCGACCGCTTCGACTACGAACTGGCCGCCCAATCCTTCAACGACCGCACCGAAGACGTCGTCGAGCTCGAAGGGCGCTACCTGGCACGCAGCGGCAGCACCGTCGGCCTGGTGCTGCGCCGCATCGACGGCAGCTATCCGAACCGGCGCCCGTTCGCGGGAGGGGTGCTCACCGACGATTTTCGGCAGGAAGAGATCAAGGCGCGGGTCGACTGGAAAGCCGGCGGCTCGACCACGCTGCAGGGACTGGCCGGCTATGCGCGCCGCAGCCAGCCCTCGTTCGGCGCCGGGCGCACGAGCGGCGCCAATGGCCGCGTTACGCTGCTGTACGACCCGGGCGGCAAACTTACCGGGCGCGCCTCGGTGTGGCGCGATTTCGCCCCGCTGGAAAGCCCGGTCGTCAGCTATACGCTGAACAAGGGCGTCAGCCTGGGCGCGACCTGGAACGCCACCGGCAAGATCCGGGTCGAGGCCGACGCCGTCCACGAACGGCGCGACTACAATCCGCGCGACGGTTTTACCGGCACCGGCAGTCTGGACGACACGCTGCGCTCGGCCAGCCTCAAGGCAAGCTGGGAAGTCCGGCGCAAGCTGACGCTGTCGGCGGCCTGGGTGCATCAGTCGCGCAGCGGCTCGCCCGTGCTCGGCATCGGCGACTTCAAGGCCAATACGCTCGCCATCAACGCCAGCGTCCAATTCTGAGCCGGTCACATGCGATGACGGTCAACGACATTCCGCTCATCTCGTTTTTCCAGCGCGTGCTCGACCCCCTGATCATCATGGGTTCGCTGTACGTGTCCTCGCTCGCCTGGCGCGAACCGTTCTCGGGCTATTCGCTGGTGCTGATGGTCCTGGCCTTTTTCATTTCGTCGGCGGTCTACCAGCACATCGATCCCTACCGCACCTGGCGCAGCGGGCGCATGCTGGCCTATGCGCGCGACATCGTGTTCGGCTGGTGCGTGACGATCGGCGTGCTGTACTTCCTCGGCTCGGCCAGCGGCCTCAAATATTATTACGACGAACGCGTGCTGCTGGCCTGGGCGATCGCCACCCCGGCGGCCTTGCTGGCCAGTCACCTGCTGGTGCGGCGGGCGGCGGGGCGGCCCGTGCGCGGCAGCGAGGTGCGCTCGGTCATCGTGGTCGGCGCCAACGAGGTCGGCGCCAAGTTCGCCGCCATCTGCGAGCACCATCCGAACCTGTTCATGCAGATGCACGGCTTCTTCGACGACCGCGCCAGGGTGCGCCATCCAGCGGGCCTGCGCCATCCGGTGCTGGGCGGGGTCGGCGACGTGATCGCGTACGTGCGCAGCAATAACATCAAGCTGATCTTCATCAGCCAGCCGATCTCGGCCCAGCCGCGCATCCGCCACCTCATCGACGAATTGCAGGACACCACGGCCTCGGTGTATTTCCTGCCCGACGTGTACGTGTTCGACCTGATGCAGGCGCGCTTCGACAACGTCGGCGGCATGCCCGTCATCGCCATCCGCGAGACACCCTTCATGGGCATGAACAGCATGATCAAGCGCGCCAGCGACATCGTGTTCGGCAGCATCATCCTGGTCCTGCTCGCGCCGCTGATGCTGTCGATCGCCGTGGCCGTGAAGTGCACCTCGCCGGGGCCTGTCATTTTCCGCCAGCGCCGCTACGGCCTGTACGGCGAAGAGATCATGGTCTGGAAATTCCGTTCGATGTGGACCCTCGACGACGGCAGCGAGGTCGTACAGGCGCGCCGCGACGACGCGCGGGTGACGCCGGTCGGTCGCTTCCTGCGCCGCAGCTCGCTCGACGAATTGCCGCAGTTCGTCAACGTCCTGCAGGGAAGCATGAGCATCGTCGGTCCGCGCCCCCATGCCGTCGCCCACAACGAGCAATACAGGAAACTGATCAAGGGCTACATGCTGCGCCACAAGGTCAAACCGGGCATCACCGGGTGGGCCCAGGTAAACGGTTTACGCGGCGAGACCGCCACCCTCGACCGGATGGAAGCGCGCATCCAGTACGACCTTGACTACCTGCGCAATTGGTCGGTGTGGCTGGACCTGTGGATCATTTTAAAGACAGTGCGCGTGATTTTGACGCGAGAGAACGCGTTTTGAAGCAAAGCGCTTAATCGTCGCTTAAACACGCTGCGCCAAGGGAAGCGCCGCTTCGCCCGTGCCCGAAGAGGGTCCAGGATGATCGTTCGAGCGCGGCGGCGCGTCCGACGTCACCGGAAAGCGTTTTTGGTTCCCTGAAAAACGGCGATGCCCGTCAAGAGACGTGCGGTACACGACAGGTAGGCTTGCACAGCAATGCACGCGATGATGCGCATTGCAACCGATATTGCAACCGATATTGCAACCGGATCGGAGGAAGCGTGAATCATCCAGAACCCCGCATCTATGTGGCCGGTCATCGCGGCCTGGTCGGCTCCGCCATCGTGCGCGCCCTGCGCGCCCGCGGCCACACGCATATCGTCACGCGGTCCCACGCCGAACTCGAACTGACCGACCAGCCGGCGGTGCGCGCCTTCTTTCGCGCCGAGCGCATCGACCAGGTCTACCTGGCCGCGGCCAGGGTAGGCGGCATCCATGCCAACAACACCTATCCGGCGCAATTCATCTACGACAATCTGATGGTGCAGGCAAATGTCGTGCATGAAGCCTGGCGCGCCGGCGTGGGGCGCCTGCTGTTCCTCGGCTCCTCGTGCATCTATCCGCGCCTGGCGCAGCAGCCGATCCGCGAGGACTACCTGATGGAGGGCGGACTCGAACCCACCAACGAGCCCTACGCCGTGGCCAAGATCGCGGGCATCAAGCTGTGCGAAAGCTACAACCGCCAGTACGGTACCGATTTCCGCAGCGTGATGCCGACCAACCTGTACGGCCCGGGGGACAACTACCACCCGCAGAACAGCCATGTGATCCCGGCCCTGGTGCGGCGCTTCCACGACGCCAAGGCGAACGGGGCGGCCGAAGTCGTCATCTGGGGCAGCGGCAAGCCGATGCGCGAATTCATGTACGTCGACGACATGGCCGCCGCCAGTGTCCACGTGATGAACCTGGCGCCCGAGACCTATGCGGCCAGTACCGACCCGATGCATTCGCACATCAACGTCGGCACCGGCGTCGATATCAGCATCCACGACCTGGCCTGCATGGTGGGCGAAGTCGTCGGCTTCGAGGGACGGATCGTGTTCGATGCCGGCAAGCCGGACGGGACGCCGCGCAAGCTGCTCGACGTATCGAAACTGCGCGCCCTCGGGTGGAGCGCCAGCACGCCGCTGCGCGACGGATTGCGCCATGCGTATGCGGCCTTTCTTGCGGCGCAGGTTGCCGATGTGGCCGCCTGACGGCGCGGCCGGCTGTCGTCATTACATTCAGCAGTGTTGCCGTGCTTTCCATCATTGTCGAGGACCTATGTTGACCATCGCGCGCAAGGCAGGATCGGGAAACAGGCCAGGCTGCCGCGCCGCCGCGATGGCCGCGCTGGTGCTGGTGCTGGCGGCATTGTCAGGATGCGGCGACAAGGCGCCGCCGGCCCGGCCCGGCCAGGCGCTGGCCAACGTGAATGGCGAGGAAATCACGGTCCTGCAACTGAACGAAGAGATACAGCGCGCCAACATACCGGCCGCGCGCCAGCAGCAAGCCAGCAAACAATTGCTGCAGGCGCTGATCGACCGCGAACTGCTGGAGCATGCCGCCATCGGCGAAAAACTCGACCGCGACCCGAAGGTCATGGGGGCGATCGAGCGCGCGCGTTCGCTGATCGTGGCCCAGGCCTATATGCAAAAGCGGCTCGCCAAGGTGGCGCCGCCGACGCCGGGCGAGGTGGAAGCCTATTACAAGGCGCATCCCGACTACTTCGACAAGCGCAAGCAGTTCCGCATGGAGCAGCTCACGCTCGCCGCGCGCGACTTGACCCCGGAAGTGCGCGCGGCGGCCGATGGCGCCCGCTCGCTCGAGGAAGTGGCGGTCTGGCTCGATGCCCATGGTATCCAGTACGGGCGTTCCCAGGCGACGCGCAGCACCGCCGACCTCAACGCAGGGCTGGCAAAGAAATTGCTGGAGATGCCGAAAGGGCAGTTGTTCAGCGTGCGCGAAGGCGAGCGCGCCATGCTGCTGGCGCTGGCCGAGGTGCGCGATGCGCCGGTGCCGCTGACGGTTGCCGCACCGCAGATCGCGCAATTTCTCGTCACCCGCAAGCACAAGGAGCTGGCGGCGGCCGAGGTCGAACGCCTGCGCCAGGGGGCGAAGATCGAATACCTGAACAAGGAGCTGGCGCTCGATGCCAACAGCACGCCGGCGGCGCGGCCGGAGAGCAGGACAGGGACCACGGCTGCGGGCGGCGCAGCGCTGCCTGGCGGCCAGCCGCCGCCCGCCGCATCAAGCTCGGCGGCAGCGTCAGCGGCGGCGCCGGCGGCAAGGCCGGCGGCAGCACCGTCTGCAGAGGGCGCCGCACCCGCGGCGGCCAAGCCTGCGCCCGTGCCCGACAACGCAGCCCTCGACCGCGGCGTCGCCGGCCTGAAGTAACGCGGACCATGGACCCACCGACAGGAGCGATCATGACCTCACTACGACACTGGATTGCCGCCGGCCTGCTGGTACTGGGTGCGGCGTTCGCGACGGGGTTCGCAGTTGCAGCCGAAGTACTGCTCGGCCCGGGGGACGTGGTGCGCCTGTCCGTCTATGGCAGTCCCGACCTGTCGGTCGAGACACGCGTGAGCGAAGGCGGCACGATCACTTTCCCGCTGCTGGGCCAGGTCGCGGTGGGCGGCCTGTCAGTGGCGGCGGCCGAGAAAAAGATCGGCAACCTGCTCGAGAAGGGCGGCTACCTGAAACAGGCCGAGGTCAACATGCTGGTCACGACGCTGGCGAGCCAGCAGGTGTCGGTGCTGGGCCAGGTCAACCGGCCGGGGCGCTATCCGGTCGAGGGGCGGCGCAAGGTGCTCGACCTGCTGGCGATGGCGGGCGGCGTCAGCGCCGAAGGGAGCGACCTCATCAGCCTGGTACGCACGCGCGACGGCAAGACCAGACGCGAAACGATCGACATCGTCGACATGGTGCGCAAGGGCGAGCTCGACAAGGATGTCGAGGTGGCCGGCGGCGACATCATCTTTGTCGAACGGGCGCCGCGTGCCTATGTGACCGGCGAAGTGCAGCGGCCCGGCGCGTTCCGCATCGAGCGCGGCATGACGGTGCAGCAGGCGATCTCGGCCGGCGGCGGGCTGACCCCGCGCGGCAGCGACAGCGGCATGCGCATTACCCGGCGCGAGTCCGACGGCCGCGCCGTCACGCTCGAGGTGCGTGCCAGCGATCCGGTGCAGGTCGACGACGTGATCACCGTGCGCGAGAGCTGGTTCTGAGCCGCATCGGAGCCGCATAGTGGAGCCGCCATGAACCTGCGCCAATTTCTCTCCTTGCTGCGCGCGCGGCGGCGCCTGATCCTCGCGACCCTGTTCGCCACCATCCTGCTGGCGCTCGGCTGGAGCCTGATCCAGAGCAAGACCTATACGGCAACCGCCTCAGTGCTGCTGAACTACAAGGGCGTCGATCCGCTGACCGGCCTGACGATGCCGGGTCAGCTCCTGCCCGGCTACATGGCGACCCAGATCGACATCATCAGCAGCAAGAATGTGGCCTTGCGCGTGGTCGACCGGCTGCGCCTGGCGACGAGTCCGGCCGTGATCGCCCAGTTCCAGGAAGCGACCGAGGGCAAGGGCACGGTGCGCGACTGGCTGGCCGACCTGCTGCTCCGGCGGCTCGACATCAAGCCGGCGCGCGAATCGAGCGTGGTCGAGATCGGCTTCAAGGGCGCCGACCCGGCGTTTTCGGCGGCGGTGGCGAACGCTTTTGCCGAGGAATACCAGAATGCCAGCGTGCTGTTGAAAACCGAGCCGATGAAAAAGGCCGCCTCCTATTTCAACGAACAGACGAAACAGCTGCGCGACAACGTCGAAAGCGCCCAGTCACGCCTGTCGAAGTACCAGCAGGAAAAGGGCATCGTCAGCCTCGACAACAACCGCGTCGACGTCGAACTGTCGCGCCTGAACGACCTGTCGAGCCAGCTGGTGGCGGCGCAGGCGGCGGCGCTCGAAGCCACCTCGCGCGAGCGCATGGCGGGCGGGGGCGCCGCCAATTCACCCGACGTGGCGAACAATCCGCTGATCCAGAACCTGCGCGTGGGATTGGCCGCGGCCGAGGCCAAGCTGGCCGAGGGGGCGGCGCGCTATGGCGCCAGGCACCCGCAATACCTGGCCACGCGCGCCGAGGTCGAGAAGATGCGCGCCGACCTGAATGCGGCGCTCGGGATGGTGTCCAAAAGCGTCGGCGGCAACGCCCAGGTCCTGCGCCAGCGCGAGGACCAGTTGCGCGAAGCGCTGGCCGCGCAAAAGACCCGCGTGCTCGAACTGAACCGCACGCGCGACGAACTCGGCGTCCTGCTGAAAGACCTCGACAGCGCGCAGCGCGCGTTCGATGCCGCCAGCGGGCGCTTCTCGCAGACCCGCATCGAAGCGCAGGCGGAGCAATCCGACATCGCCGTCCTGAACCCGGCGGTGGCGCCGGCCGAACCGTCCGGTCCACGCGTGCTGCTCAATACGCTCGTCGCCATCCTGCTCGGCACGGTGCTGGGGCTCGGGCTGGCCCTGCTGCTCGAATTGCTGCAGCGTCCGGTGCGCTCGGCCGGCGACGTGCAGGAGCTGCTCGGCATTCCCGTGCTCGGGACCATCGAATGGCATGCGCAGCCGCGGCGCGGCGGCTTGCCGGCGCTGTTCAGGCCGCGCAGGCCCTTGCGCCTGAATTGAAAGGATTGTTCCGATGAATTCACCGATCCTGTCGCCGCTGCCGCCCGATGCGCCAGGCATGGCCGATGCTGCCGATGTGGCGGACTCGCGCATGGGCATGCTGCTGCAGGAGGCGGGCAAGCTGACGCTTGAAGATGCCGAGCGCGTGCTGCGCATGCACCGCGACCTCGGCATCCGCTATGGCGAAGCGGCGCTGCGCCTGGGGCTGGTCGGCGAGGACGACATCCGCCAGGCACTGGCGCGCCAGTTCGCCTATCCCTACGTGCTGCCGGGGCAGGCCGGCTATTCGGCGCGGCTGGTCGCGGCCTACGAGCCGTTCTCGCCCCAGGTCGAGGCCTTGCGCGCGATCCGCAGCCAGCTGATGCTGCGCTGGTTCGCGCGTGGGCGGCGCGCGCTGGCGGTCGTCGGCGCCGACCCGGACGACGGCGCCGCCCTGTTCGCCGCCAACCTCGCCGTCGTCCTCTCGCAGCTCGGCGAGCAGACGCTGCTGGTGGACGCCAACCTGCGCGCCCCGCGCCAGCACGACATCTTCGGCTTCAAGCCGCGCCAGGGCCTGTCCGACCTGCTCGCGGGGCGTACCGGCCTCGACGTCGTCCATCGGGTACCGGATTTCGTCGACCTGTCGGTGCTGCCGGCCGGTACCTTGCCGCCCAATCCGCAGGAGCTGCTCAGCCGCGACATCTTCCGCAGCCTGCACACGCTGCTGGAAAGCCGCTACGACATCCTGCTCTACGACCTGGCGCCGTTCGGCGCCGGCGTCGATGCGCTGGCCGCGGCCAGGCAGGCCGGCGGCGTGCTGCTGGCCGCCCGCAAGGACCATACGCGCGTGGCCGATGTCGCGCGCATAGCCGAGCAACTGGTCGAGGCGGGCGCCGAAGTCGTCGGCGCCGTCATGATGGAGTTCTGAGTGAGCGCGGACGCACGCTCCGGCTTCGCGGTGCCGAGCGCGCCGGGTAGCGGCCAATCGGCGCCGGGTAGCGGCATTGGGGCCGGTGTCGACATCGGCATCGGGACCGGCTTGGGGGGCGGATCCAGCGCTGGGTCCGGCACCAGCGCCGAGCCTGCACGCGCCGCCACGGCCGATGCCAGCGCCGGCGCCGGGGCCAGCCGTCCAGGCACGCGAGGCAGCGCGTGGCCCCGGGCCACGCTGGGCATGCTACGGACGGCACTGGCCGCTGCCGCCCCAGAATGGTGGCCGGTCTGGCTCGGCCTGGCCGTGCTGTTCCTGCCCACCTTTGCCAGCCTGTTCAGCGGCGCCTGGATCGGCGAGGAACAGGGACATGGGCCGATGATCTTCGGCCTGGCCTTGTGGCTGATCTACCGCAAGTGGCCCGAGGTAAGGGCGCTGGGGCCGGCGGCGTCGGCGGCCGCCGGCTGGCCGGTGCTGGCCTGCGGCCTGCTGCTGCACCTGCTGGGGCGCACGCAGCACATCCTGATGTTCGAGATCGGCGCCATCGTCCTGACCCTTGCCGCGGTCGTGCTGGTCAAGCGCGGCGCGGCGGCGCTGCGCGTGCTGTGGTTTCCCTTCTTTTTCATGCTGTTCATGGTGCCGCTGCCGAGCGAATTCGTCGCCGCGGTGACGATGCCGATGAAGATGGCGGTGTCCTGGGCCACCGAGCACTTGCTGTTTGCCGCCGGCTATCCCGTGGCGCGCGCCGGCGTGATCCTGCAGATCGGCCAGTACCAGTTGCTGGTGGCCGATGCCTGCGCCGGCCTGCAGACCCTGCTCACGCTCGAGGCGCTGGGGCTGTTCTACCTGAACCTGATGCGCCACCCGTCGGCCTTTCGCAATGTCGGGCTGGCGCTCCTGATCGTCCCGATCTCGTTCTCGGCCAACGTCATCCGCGTGATCGTGCTGACCCTGGTCACCTATTACCTGGGCGACGCCGCCGGACAGGGCTTCCTGCACGGCTTTGCCGGCATGGTGCTGTTCCTGACCGCGCTGGCCTTGATCCTGGCGGTCGACTCCGGCCTGCAATGGATGGCGCGCCGGCGCGCCGGCGTGCGGGGGAAGGGACGATGAACCGGCGCTTCCTCTCCAGCCTGCTGCTGGGCGTGGCGATGGCCGTCGCCTCGGCCTTGAGCATCGCGCTCATGCCGTCGCCAAAGGCCGTGGCGGCGCAGGCGGCATTCAGCCTGGAGGCGATGATCCCGGCCCGTTTCGGGGCGTGGCGCATCGATCCGCACATCATCCCGCTCACGCCCAATCCCGAGCAGCAGGGCGTGCTGGAAAAGATCTACGACCAGACGCTGTCGCGCACCTATGTCGACGCGGCGGGACGGCGCGTGATGCTGTCGATCGCGTATGGCGGCGACCAGAGCAAGGCGTTGCAGCTGCACTTGCCCGAGGTCTGCTACGTGGCCCAGGGTTTCGAGCTGCTGCGCGACGGCAGCGACCGCCTCGCCACGCGCTTCGGCGTCCTGCCGGTGCAGCGCCTGGTCGCGCGCCAGCAGGAGCGCAACGAACCGATCACCTACTGGATCACGATCGGCGAACACGCCACCCGTTCCGGCATCGAACAAAAGCTGCGCCGCCTGGCCTACGGCCTGTCGGGCGAAATCCCCGACGGCATGCTGGTGCGGGTATCGAGCATCTCGAACGACGAGCCCGCCGCCTGGCGCGTGCAGGACCGCTTCATCGCCGAACTGCTGGCCGCACTCGGCGCCCCCGACCGCACCCGCCTCATCGGCAGCGGCATTGGCGCTGGCAGCGGCAGCGGCAACCGCAGTGGCCGCGGTTGACACCTGGGGCGGCGGCCATGCTTGACACCTTCCTCCAGTATGTCTTCACCTCGCTGCCGTTTGCCGTCGTGGTCTTGCTGGCGCTGGCCGGCGTGCTGGCCGCCGGGCTCGGCCTGGTGTGGCCGCGCCTGCTCGTCTACCCGTATCTGTGCGCCTTTTTCTGGATGTCATCAACGACCTACGGCAGCCTGGCCGTGTTCGTCACACCCGGCGTCTACAGCCGCGGTTCGGGCTTGCTGCTGTTTCCGGTGGTGCTGTGGACCATGCTCGGGGTGTGGTGCTGCGCGCGGGTCGCGGCCGGATTCCGGCGCGGCGTGGCGCCAGATTGCAACCTGCGGCCCTGGTTCTGGGGCTGGGCGGCGCTGCTGTGCGCCCATGTGGGTGCGGCGGTGCTGGCCGGCGTGCCGCCCAGGGAGGCGCTGGCGCCCTCGGGCTTTTCCAACATCGTCTGGATGGGGCCGCTTGTCGCGCTGCTGCTGCTGGCATTTCGCACCCGTGAGGAGGCGATCGAGCTGGCGCGCTTCGTCATGCTGGCCGGCCTGGTGCGCGCGCTGTATGGCCTCGGACGCTGGGCGGCGTTTGGCGGCGACCCGAACAATGTGTACGCGAACATGAACGCGATCCGCATCCGCCTGACCTTCTTCGACATCAACGACAGCCTGCTGTGCATGATGGCTTGCGCAATCGCCGCTGTCGGCCTGTTCGGGCCGCGCCCGGCATTGGCTGCGTCTGCTTCCTCGGCTGCGGCTGCGCCGGCGGCCCGGTCCGCACGTGTATTCAACGCGGCGATCCCGCGGACCGGCCCCGGCCCGGTCTGGCGGGCCCTCGAATGGCTGACCCTGCTGGCGACGGCGGCCTGCATCGTGCTGTCCTACCGGCGCAGCGCCTGGATCGGTTTCGTATGCGGCTGCGCGGTGGTACTGCTGCGCTTTCCGCCGCTGCGGCGCATCCAGCTGGCGCTGGCGGCGCTGCCGCTGGTGGGCGGCGCGCTCAGCTATGCCGCCCTGAGCCGGCTGGGCCAGGCCAAGGGCAGCAGCAGCGGCCTGGCCAGCCTGCTCTACGACATGCAGTCGCGCCGCTTCGGTCCGGAAAGCGAGCGCGTGCTGGAACTCAAACTGGTGCTGGCCGACATCCTGGCGCGGCCATTCACCGGCATCGGCGCCTGGGGCCGCTACACCGGCTACCAGCAGATTTCCTGGCAAGCCAATCCGGACGGCGGCCTGTTCGTGCACAGCGGCATCCTGCACGTGGCGCTGAAAGCCGGCCTGCCCGGCATCGCGCTGCTGGCGGGCACGGTCTGGGCCTTCGTGCTGGCGGCGCGCCGGACCTTGCGCAGCCTGCCGCCCGAATTGCTGGGCCTGGGCACGGCCGGCGTCGCCGCCGTCGCCTTCATGATCCCCGACGTCCTGATCGGTACGCCGTTCCCCCAGGTGCGCACGACGCAAATGCTGGCCGTCGCGCTCGCGCTGCCGTATGTGGCGCTGGCCGCCGCCGGCGTCCCGGCACCCGCCAAACGCAGCACGCACGTGCGCCTGCGGCCCGACGTGGCGCCCGCATGATGGCCCGCATGCGCCCCTCGTCCGGCACGGCCCGGCCTGCATCCACCCATCCCGCCGTCGGCGATCCACCATGAACCTGCGCCTGCTCCGCAACGCCTGGTCGAACCTGCTCGGCGCCGCCGTGCCGGCGCTGGCGGCGCTGGCGACCGTGCCCCTGGTCGTGGCCGGGCTGGGCGAGGCCGGCTACGGGCTGTATTCGCTGGTGACGGCGATCGTCGGCTATTTCGCGGTGATCGACATCAACGTCACCGCCGGTTCGGTCAAGTACATCGCCGGCCAGCATGCGCGCGGCGAGCACAGGGAGGTGGCCGCGACCTTCTGCTTCGGCCTGGCCGTCTACCTGTTGATCGGCATGGCGGGTGCGCTGGGGATTTTTGCCGGCGCCGAGGTGCTGGTGACGCGCGTGTTCGCGGTGCCGCCGGCGCTCGGAATCGAGGCGGTGGCCTGCCTGCAGCTGGCCGCGCTCGGCTTCCTGTTCGGCCAGTTGCAAAGCTACCTCAACAGCGTGCCGCAAGGGCTGATGCGCTTCGACGTATCGGGACGGATCGAGATGGTGTTCGGTACCCTGGTGCCGCTGCTGACGGTGGCGGTGCTGTTGACGGGGCATGGCTTGCTGGCGGTGATTGCGCTGCGCGTGCTGGCCAGCGGCGTGCATTGCCTGGTGCTGTGGCGCGGCATCCGCCGTTTATTGCCGGAACTGCGCTGGCGCTGGCCGGGGCGCAGCCTGCGCGCGAACATCCTCGGCTTTTCGGCCTGGTCGTGCCTGTCGCGCTTCGCGGCCTTATCATATGCGCATGCCGACAAGCTGATCATCGGCGCCCTGGTCGGCGTCACCGGCCTGGCGTATTTCACGGTGGCGTCTACCCTGGCCAACCGGGTGCTGGGGCTGACCTTTCGCATGTCCGGCATCTTTTTCCCGGCGGCCAGCGCCCTGGCCGCGGGCGGCGAACTGGCGCGCCTGGACCGCGCCTACGTCAAGGCGACGCGCTACGTGGTTTACCTGAACGCCTCGATGCTGGTGCTGCTGGCCGTATTCGCCTATCCCTTGCTGGCGCTGTGGATGGGAGCCGAGTTCGCCCGCAACGGCGCCACCGTGCTGGCGCTGATCGCGCTGGCGCAATGCATCGATTCGCTGACCAGCCTGCCGTCCCTGGTGAACGACGGCATGGGCCACCCGCGCCTGTCCGGCCTGTTCGCGCTGGCGCGGGCGCTGGCCGGGCTCGGCATCGTCTACCTGGGCGTGGCCGGCTGGGGCATCGTCGGTGCGGCCTGGGGCCACCTGGCGGCATCGATCGTGTTCACGCTGGCCTTCATCGTCGTTGTGCACGGGCGCACCGTGCCGACCGGCCTTGTGCGCCTGTGCACACGTGCTTACCTGCCGGGGATGGGCGCGGCGGCCGTGGTGGCGCTGTTCGCCGCCCTGGCCGAACGCCTGTTCGACCGCAGCCTGGCCGACTTCGTGCTGATCCTGGCCACCACGGCGAGCTTGCTGGCGCTGCTCGGCATGGTGTTCATCGCCGAAGCGGGCGACCGGCGCTGGGCCTGGGCGCGCGTCAAGGCGCTGGCGGGAGGCTGATGTGCGCATCCTGCTCGTTTCCGAAGACTTGCCGGGCATCCAGGTCGGTGGCCTGGGCAAGCATGTGGTCACGCTCGGCAATGCGCTGCTGGCGCGCGGCCACGGCGCCTGCATTCTCGGGCGCAGCGATTGCGGTCCCGACGGCGCGGCGCAAATCGGCTTTCGCGGCCGCTTCGAACCCGGCTTCGCTTATGGCCACCAGGGCTGGAAGGAAAAGCAGCTGGGTGTGTTCAATCCCCTGAAACGGCCGTTTATCGCGCGCCGGATCGCCGCCGCCATCAACCGCCATGCCGCCGGCTTCGACGCCGTGCATTACCACGGCCACTTGCCGGCGGTCGGCCTGTACGTCGACCCGCAGGTCAATTTCGTGCAGACCCGCCACGACCAGGGCAGCGAATGCCTGGTGCACCTGCGCTTTCGCGATGGCGCGGCGTGCACGACGCGCAATCCGCGCGATTGTTCAGCCTGCATCCGGCGTGACGCCGGCGCCGTGCGGCGCGCGGTCACCGGGCTGGCCGTGGACGGCTACCGCCAGGCCAGCGCGCGCGCCTTTGCCGCGCGCAAGACCGTGTTCGTGTCGGATTTCCTGCGCCGCCAGTTCCTGCGCGCGGTGCCGGGCGCCGACTTGCGGCGCTGCCGCGTGATCCCGAACTTCGTCGACTACGCCATGCTGCGCCGGGCCGCCGCCGCTGCGCCGTCGCCGCGGGCAGGGGAGGTGGCGCTGGTCGGGCGGGTCGATGCGGGCAAGGGCTTCGGCGAATTCCTGGCCGCGACCAGTGGGCGCCTGCCGCCCCACGCGCGCATCAGCATCGCCGGCGACGGCCCCGAACGCGCGCCCCTCGAAGCGCGCCACGGCGGGCCGGCCGTGCGCTTTCTCGGCTGGCAACCCTATCCGGCGGCGCTCGCGCTGGCGGCGCGCAGCCATGCCTGCGTGGTGCCCTCGACCTGCGAGGAGGCGTGTAGCACCACCGTGCTCGAAGCGCTGGCGCTGGGCAAACCGGTGCTGGCGCTGGCACGCGGCGGCACGCCGGAACTGGCCAGTTATCAACACTACCCGGGGCAGTTGCGCCTGGCCGACAGCATGCCGGAGCTGGTCGAGCGCCTGCGTACGACGCTGGACCAAGCCCCGCCGCAGCAGCAGCCCGGTATCCGTTTCGGTGCTGACGCCGCCCTCATCCTCGACCGCCTGGTGGACCTGTATGAAGAATGAACCGCGATTTTCAATCGTCACCTGCACCTGGAACAGCGCCGCCACCCTGGGCGACACGCTAGCCTCGCTGCAGGGCCAGACCTGGCGCGACTTCGAGCATATCTTCGTCGACGGCGGCTCGCGCGACGGCACGCTCGACATGCTCGCCGCCTATGACGCCGACAAGCGCATCCTGCACGACGTCGGCGGCGGCATCAGCCGCGCCATGAACCGCGGCATCGAAGCCGCGCGCGGCGACATCGTCGCCCACCTGCACGCGGACGATTATTACGCCAATCCGGACGTGCTGGCGCAGGTGGCGCAGACGTTCGACGCCAGCGCTGCCGCCTGGGTGGTCGGCAAGATCCAGGTGCTCAGGGAGGGGCGCCTGCTGCCACCCTACCCGCAGCGACCCTTCAGCTACGCGGCCTACGCGGCGGGGGAGGCGGCGATCCCCCATCCAGCCGTGTTCGTGCGGCGCGAATGGTTCGGGCGCGTCGGCGGCTTCGATCCGCGCCTGCGCTACGCGATGGACATCGACCTCTGGCTGCGCCTGGCCGCCGCCACGCCGCCGGTCCAGCTCGACGCAACCCTGGCCGTATTCCGCGAACATGCCGGCAGCATCTCGACGCGCAACAAGTTGCGCGCGCGCGAAGAAGAATTTCGGGTGCGCAAGCGCCATGCGCACCGGGCGCCGCTGGCCTTCGCGGTGTATTGCATGCGTTACCTGAAACGCATGCACGGCGTGCGCCGGGCAAGCGTGATTCCCGGCTGACAAGGCGTGTTGGCGCTTTGTCTTTGTGAACAAAACACAGCAGTTAATAGTGTGAAATTCAGGGCAAACAACTGTGTTGCTCTGAGGTCAGATTTCCGTGATGCAAGTGAAAAAAGGATGAGTTCGCGAAAAAAGTTGCCGTTGTTCAATTTCTTACTGCGGTAACATCATTTCGTTCGTGCGGCGGGCTCTGCAGAAGTTGTGCACCAGACGCCGTTCTCGGCAGTCTGCGGAAGGCCAGCATACGGCGCTGGCCGGTCCGCCGCACTCATCCATCGTTCTCGGAGCATCATTCATGAAATCCCAACTTCGGGGCCTGGTCCAGGCCCTTGCCCTGGCATCGCTGTGTGCGCTGTCCCTGAATGCGCACGCGGACTGGGCCCAGGCGACCGATCCGCTGATCGTCCAGCCGGGTCCGGCGGGCGGCGCCGTCCAGGCGCAGAATCCGCCAGGCTTCACCTGGGCGCGCCATCCGGCCGGGCCGGCTGCGTATGACATCGAAATTACTCCCGCCGGCGGCGCGCCGACCGTCGCCGTCGTCGACCGCAACTGGTATCTGCCGGCCAAGGCGCTGCCGCTCGGTAATTACACCTGGCGCGTGCGTCCCAGCGGCGGCGGCGACTGGTCGACGCCGCGCAGCTTCGCGCTGACGGCGCGCTCGACCGTGTTCGAAGTGCCGGACAACGCCACGCTGCGCGCGCGCATCGCGGGCAAGGCCAGGCCGCGCGCCTTGCCGCCGTCGTTCACCCTGTATTCGACCTGGAGCGCGGGCAAGAAGGCCGAGCTCGATCCCTACGTCAGCCGCATGACCAACGAGATCAAGCTGCAGATCAATGCCTTGCCGGTCCTGAACGACGCGCGCTGGCCGATCACGATCGCCACGCCGCTGACGGCCGCCATGGCCTCGCAGCAGACCGACATCCGCCAGCGCATCAACGAAGCGAGCCGCCAGCTCGAAGCGGCCGCGGCGATGTGGCGCATGAAGCGCGATCCGCTGTTCCTGAACGAAGCGCTGCGCAAGGGCGACCAGCTGGCCAGCCTCGACCCGAAAGGCCCGACCAGCTATGCCAACCAGGACCAGGCGACGCGCCAGATCTCGGTGTCGCTGATCAAGGCGGTCGACTCGCTCGCCGGCGACCTCGACGGCCCGCGCAAGGCGCGCTGGCTGGAAACGGTGCGCGTGCGTACCGAGGAAATCTACCGCAACCTGGCTGGCGACAATGGCCGCCTCGACCAATACCCGTTCGATTCGCACGGCAATACGAGCCTGGTGTTCCTGGTGCTGATTTCCTCGCTGTCGCTGGGCGACATCCCGGAAGCGCAGAAGTGGTTCGACTTCTCGTTCCGCGCCTACGCCAATGCGCCGTCGCCCTGGGCCGGCCCGGAAGGCGGCTTCGCCAACGGTACCGCCTACGCCGAATACGCAGCCGGCTACCTGGTGCAGCTGTGGGACCCGCTGACCCAGGCGACCGGCGTGAATTTCTACGCCAAGCCGTGGGCGCTCGGCTTCCTCGACTTCGCCACCCAGTTCACGCCGCCGGGCTCGAAGATCCACGCCTTTGGCGACGGCTCGGAAACGAAACCCGACACCCGCGTGTTCCACGCCTTCGGTTCGCGCATGGTGTCGCCGCGCGCGGCCTGGTACGTCTCGAAACTGGGCGGCACCGAAGACACGCTGTCGCTGCTGCAGGCGCCGTACCCGATGCCGGTGGCCGATACCAAGACCCTGGCGCCGCCGTCGAACAGCGCGTATTACCCGAGCATCGGCTGGGTCGCGATGCATAGCGACATCGGCACCAGTGCGCGCAGCTCGCTGTTCTTCAAGTCGAGCCCCTACGGTTCGTTCAACCACAGCCACGGCGACCAGAACGGCCTGCTGCTGTCGGTGGCGGGGCAGCCGCTGCTGGTGAAAGCCGGCTGGTACGACTGGTACGGTTCGCCCTACTGGACCGACTGGTACCACCAGACCCGCTCGCAGAATTCGATCACCTTTGATGGCGGCAAGGGCCAGCTGGTGAACGGCTACCGCGAACAGCTGCAGCGCAACGGCAAGATCATCGGCTTCGCCGCCCAGCCGAGCTACGACTTCGCCGTAGGCGACGCCACCGCCGCCTACGGTGGCCAGCTGACGATGGCCAAGCGCCAGGTCTGGCACCTGCGTAACGCCAGCAACGCGATCCTGGTGCGCGACCGCCTGTCGGCGACCGTGCCGCACACCTATGAATTCAACCTGCACGCCCCGGTGGCGATGACGGTGGAAAGCCCGGGCGCGGTGAAGATCGCCGTCAACGGCCAGTCGGTGTGCGTGCGTTCGCTCAACGGCGACGCCAGTTTCAAGCAGTGGATCGGTCCGGGCGCCAAGGCCAACGTGGTCGAAGACCATGGCGCCTTCTACCTGCCGAACGACGGCAAGTCGGTCGCCGAATTCCTGGTGCTGCTCGACGTCGGCTGCAAGCGGCCGGAAGTCAAGGTGAGTACGTCTGGCACCGTGCGTACGGTCACTGTTGCGGGGCAAAGTGTCACGCTGAACTGAACGCAGGCGGGCGGCCAGCCCACGTTATAGTCGGTGCGCCTGCGGTGGTCCGATGCGTGATGAAAATCGTCCCCGCGGCCCGTGTGCCGCCGGGACGTTTTTTATGGCCGAGGAGGGAGCGATGAAACAGGTGTTCCTGATCCATGCGCACAAGGACCTCGCCCAGCTCAATGCGCTGCTGGCGCGGCTGGCCGACCCGGACTTCATCCTCTACGTCCACCTCGACCGCAAGTGGCGCGTCGATCCGGCCCGGGTCGATGCGCGCGCGCACCAGGTCACGCCGCGCCGCGACGTGCGCTGGGGCACGTTCAGCCAGGTGGAAGCAACGCTGGCCTCGGTGCGCCACGTGCTCGCGCGCGAAGCCGCCTTCGACAAGATGCTGTTCCTGTCGGGGCAAGATTATCCGCTGCTGTCGAATACCGCGCTCAAGGAGGCCCTGGCGGCGCTGGAGGACGTCGAACTGATCGACACCGTGCCGCTCGGCCCGCAGGGCTGGCCGGCCAACTACCGCTACGAATATTTTTACAGCGAAGGCAGCGCCTTGCCGCTGCGGCTGGTGCTGGCGCTGGCCAACCGCACCCTGCGCCTGCTGCGGCGCACGCGCCGCTTTCCCGCCGGCCTGCAGCCCTACGGCGGCTCGACCTGGTGGACGCTGTCGCGCGCCTGCCTGGCCGAGCTGCTGGAGCAGGTCGCGCGCCGTCCCGCATTGTCGCGCTTCTTTCGCAGCGTGCTGTGTGCCGATGAAATGTTCTTCCAGACCCTGGTGATGGCCTCGTCCGCCAGGCAGCGCGTACTGGGGCGCAACTACCGCTACGTGCAGTGGCCGGACGGCAGCGCGCGCAACCCGCAGGTGCTGACCGAGGCCGATGTCGAGCGGGTGCGCGCTTCCGGGGCGCATTTCTGCCGTAAGTTGGAGAGTGGCAGGAGCGATGGGTTGCGGGCGCTGCTCGACGCCTGCGCCCTTGATACGGGCAGCGTGCAAGGGGCCGGGGAGGAACAGCAGTAGCCGTCATTCCGCTCAGTCAAGCCTACCCGCGCTGTTTTCCAGCTAGAACTTGCCACACTGCCCGAATTTCGTTAATCGTAGGGTGGACTCTCGAGTCCACGCGGTACTGCACATGCATTTCGAAAAGCGCAGCGTAGCCCCGAAGCACATACGTGAAGGGGTCCCCGGAGCGCTGGGGTATGCACAGGTACTAACGCGTGGACTCGGGAGTCTACCCTAAATATCGCGAAATGCGCATTGCACGACAAGGTTCTGTACATGAACGGCGTTCCAGCAGCAGCCAGCCATTCCTCCTTGATCGCCCTCAATCGCGCGCCCCGCGCGCTTGCCCCGCGGCGGGCCTGATTCCACAGGGCCTGCGCTAGTATCGACGCGACACCTCGACAGGCTCCCATGCGCACCCGCTCATTTTCGATTGCCTTCATCGTCCGCGACCCGCTGCCGCCGCTGCGCGCCGACGTCGCGACCTTGTTCGGCGCCGAGATGCCGCGCCACGGCGTATTCACCGAGCTGGTGGGGCAGGGCGGGGAAGCAGGAGGCAAGCCCTGGGATGGGGGCGGCATGCACGTCGTCGGCAGCCTGAAAAACCGCTTCGCCAGCCTGCTCGCGCCGCTCTGGGATGCGCTCGGCCTGCTGCGCGCCTGGCGCCGCGAGCGCCCCGACTGCATCCAGGTGCGCGACAAGGTCGCCAGCGCGCTGCTGGGCCTGCTCGCGGCGCGCCTGCTGCGCATTCCGTTCGTCTACTGGATGTCGTTCCCGATCGTCGAAGGCTTCGAGGCGCGCCGCGCCGCGATGGCAGGGCAGCGGCGCTGGGCGGCCTGGCTCGGGCATGCGCTGCGCGCGGCGCTTGCGCGTCCAGTCGTTTACCGGCTGGTGCTGCCGCGCGCCGACCACGTGTTCGTCCAGAGCGACGCGATGCGCGACTGGCTTGCCGGGCGCGGCATCGCCTTCGAGCGCATGACGCCGGTGCCGATGGGGGTCGACGCCGCCGTCTTCGACCGCGCCGCCATCACCCCCAGCCGCGATCCGCGCCTGGCCGGACGCCGCGTCGTGCTCTACCTGGGGCGGGTGGCGCAGTCACGCCGATCGGACTTCCTGCTCGACGTGATCGCCTGCCTGCGCACGCAGTTGCCCGAGGCCTTGCTGGTGATCGCCGGCGAAGCGCCATCAACGGATGAAATGATCTGGATGCGCACCGCCATCGCGACGCGCGGCCTGTCTCACCACGTGCTGCTGACCGGCTGGCTGCAACAGGCGGACGCGCTCGGCTATGCGGTGCGCGCCGAAGTGGGCCTGTCGCCGATTCCGCGCGGGACGCTGTTCGACGTCTCGTCCCCGACCAAGCTGGTCGAATACCTGGCGCTCGGCATCCCCGGCGTGGCCAACGACATTCCCGACCAGCAGCGGGTGATCGAGGAGAGCGGCGCCGGCCTGTGCGTGCCGATGCAGGCCGAGGCCTTTGCCGCCGCCACCTTGCGCCTGCTGCGCGAGCCCGCACTGGCCGCGCAATGCGCCGCCCGCGGCCCGCCCTGGGTGGCGGCGCACCGCACCTACGGCATCCTGGCGCAGGGCGTCGCCCATGCCTACCAGCGCATCCTGGCGCCATGTGGACCTGGTCGCTGAAAGCCACGCTGCGCTCGTTCGCGCGCACGTTGCTGCGCGGCCTGTGGGGCCGCCTGCTGGTCTACCCGCGCCTGGCGCGCCATGAACGCTCGGCCGAAGACTTGAACCGGTACATCGCCGATCGCGCGCGCCGCCTGGGCGTCGCCGTCGCGGCGGACGGCACCCGGCTGTGCCTGGCCGGCGCGCACGGCGCGTTCACGACCAAGGCCATGCTGCGCGAGCATCCGGAACGCTTCCTGCGGCCGCGCACGCCCGGTTCGCTCTTGCGCGCCACGATCCGCACCAGCGGCACCTCGGGCACGCCGCTGTCGCTGGTGCAAACCCTGGGCGCCGTCATCCGCGAGGAGGGCTTCGTGCAGCGCCAGTTGCGCTGGATCGGCTGGCGCCCCGGCGATCGGCGCGCCTGGATCCGCGGCGACATCGTCTGCCCCGACCGCCCGCCGGACGGGCGCTACTGGTGCCACGACCGCTGGGGGCGGATGCTGCTGATGTCTTCGTATCACTTGTCCGAAGCGACCATCGGCGCCTACGTCGCTGCGCTGGAACGCTACGATCCGGTCGTGCTGCACGCCTACCCGTCGTCGGTGGCGGCGCTGGCCGCCTGGCTCGATGCGCACGGGCGGCGCTATCGGGGCCTGGCGCTGCGCGGCGTGCTGACCTCGTCGGAAACGCTGGAGCCCGGCGTACGCACGCTGGTCGAACGCAGCTTCGGGGTGCGCGTGTTCGACTGGTACGGCCAGGCCGAGCGGGTGGCGGCGATCGGCACCTGCGAAGCGGGCAGTTATCACGTACTGACCGATTACGGCGGCGTCGAGCTGCTGGCCGGTGACGACGGTACGTATGAGCTCGTCGGCACCACGCTGAACAACCCGGCCATGCCGCTGGCGCGCTACCGCACCGGCGACCGCGTCGTGCCGGGCGACGGCCGTCCGTGCGCCTGCGGGCGCGTGTTTCCGACCGTGGCGCGGGTGATCGGGCGCCAGGAACGCAGCATCCATTTGCCGGACGGGCGCATCGTGACCCGCCTCGACCGCGTATTCCAGGGGCACGACCGGCACTTGATCGAGGGCCAGGTGTTGTATCGGAGCGACGGCCGTTTCCGCTTGCGCATCGTCGCCACCCCCGGGTTGACGGCCGCGCACGAGGCCGCTTTGGTTGCCGCCTTCCTGCTGCGCGTACCGGGCGTGGAAGTAGGGGTGGAGCGGGTGGCGGCGATTGCGCGCGGCCCCAACGGAAAGTTCGAATTTATCGCCGTCGAGGCATGAACTGTGCGCGGAAAGGGCAACTGATAATGTATGATCGAAATATTGTGCCTTTATCAAGAATAGTGAACACGCTTTCCACCACCAGATCGTCGGACCTCCGTGCTGCCGGAGTTCGCGCATGAAGACGCGCGCGCCGCGCATCCTGATGCTGGGTACCGCGCCCGACGGGCGGGGTGGGGTGGCGGCGCTGGTGGCGGCATTGCGTGCCGGCGGCCTGTTCGAGCAGGCCCAGGTGCGCTACGTCAGCACCCACCGCGAAGGCAGTTCCCTTGCCAAGCTGGAAGCGGCGGTGCGCGGCGGCTGGCAAACCTTGCAGGCTTGCCTGTGGCGGCGCCCGGCCATCGTGCATGCGCACGCGGCCTCGCACGCCAGCTTCGCGCGCAAGTCGCTGCTGCTGTGGCTGGCGCGTTGCGCCGGCTGCCAGACCATTTTCCACCTGCACGGCGGCGGCTTCCGCCAGTTCGCCACCATCGAATCAAGCGCCCTGATGCGGCGCTGGATCCGCCATACGCTCGAGCGCAGCTCGCTCGTGATCGCCCTTACCGAAGGCTGGGCCGGCTTCCTGCGCAGCTTCGCCCCGCGCGCGCGCGTGACGGTGGTGCCGAATGCGGTGCCGCTGCCGGCAAGCATTCATCAAAGCGCCGCCCCTGGCCGGATACTGTTCCTCGGGCGTGTCGAGGCCGCCAAGGGCGTGGCCGAGCTGTTCGATGCCGTTGCGCTGCTGGCGCCGCGTTTCCCGGAGGTGCACCTGGTGTTGGCCGGCGATGGCGACCTGGCCGCCTGGCGCCGCGCCGCGGCCGAGCGCGGCATCGAGGGACGGGTTACCCTGGCCGGCTGGCTCGATGCCGCCGCCCGCGCCGAACAGCTGGCACGGGCCGACGTGTTTTGCCTGCCCTCGCACGCCGAAGGCTTGCCGATGGCATTGCTCGAAGCCATGGCGGCCGGCAAGGCCGTGGTCGCGAGCGCCGTCGGCGGGATTCCCGAAGCCGTGCAGGGCGGCGACAACGGCTTGCTGGTACCTGCGCACGATAGCGCAGCGCTCGCTGCCGCGTTGGCAAGTATGCTGGCGGATGCCGGCCTGCGGCAAAGGCTGGGCGAACGCGCGCGCGCCACGGTGGCGCGGCACTATTCAACCGAAGCAGTATGCGGCCGTCTGGCTGCGATCTACAACGACCTGGTGGGGAATCGATGAACGCTACAGTACGCATGGTTTGGTGGGTGAATCGTCTGCGCTGCATGTCGGTGGCCGAAATCGGCTACCGCGTGCGCCGGATGGCACGCACGAAAATGGCCCGTGGGGCCGCCTTGCGCGCCGTATCGCCAACAACAGCATCATCGGCAGCCGCGGCGGCGCCCATGCCGCGCGCACGCAGCTTCCACGTCCGCGGCGCCCCGGCGCTGAGCCCGGCCCAGGTCGACGCCCTGCTGGCCGAAGCCGACCGCATCTGCGCCGGCCACGTGGTGCTGTTCGCCGACCGCAGTTTCGACGTCGGCGTGCCGACCGTCTGGAACCGCGACCCGGACAGCGGCGTCACCGGTCCCGCCGTGTTTGCCGGCGACATTGCCATCGACAACCCCGAACTGGTCGGCGACATCAAGCACGTGTGGGAGCTGAACCGCCACCTGCACCTCGTGCGCCTGGCCCAAGCCTGGAGCGTCAGCGGCGACGTGCGCTGGCTGCATGCGCTCGAGCAGCAACTGCGCAGCTGGCTCGACCAGTGTCCACCCCTGAACGGCCCCAACTGGACCAGCCCGATGGAGCTGGGCATCCGCCTGATCAACTGGGCGCTGCTGTGGCAACTGGTGGGCGGCGAGGCGAGCACGCTGTTTGCCGGCGAATCGGGCCAGCGCCTGCGCACCGACTGGCTCGACAGTATTCACGCCCATTGCCGCACCATTTCGCGCAACCTGTCGCGCCACTCCTCGGCCAACAACCACCTGATCGGCGAACTGGCCGGCCTGTTCGTGGCGAGCTCGGTCTGGCCCTGCTGGAAGGCGTCCGGCGCCTGGATGGAACAGGCGCGGCGCGAACTCGAACAGCAGGCGCGCCTGCAGTATTCGCTCGACGGCGTCAACCGCGAGCAAGCCTTTGGCTACCACGTGTTCTCGGCCGAGTTCCTGTTCGTGGCGGGACTGGTGGGGCAATCCTGCGACGTGGCGTTTTCGCGCACCTACTGGAGCGTGCTGCAGCGCGCGCTGCGTTTCCTGCGCTCGGTGCGCGATATCAACGGCCATGTGCCGAACGTGGGAGACAGCGACGACGGCAGCGTGTTCCGCCTCGCCGTCGCCGGCAGCGACCGCGCGGCGCAGTTGCTGGCGCTTGGAGAAACCGTGTTCGGCGGCCAGCCGTCCGATCACCCGGGCGTGCGCTGGCTGCTGCACGCGCTGCCCGGCAAGCGGCCCGACGCCGACCCGCACGAATCCGACACCGGCTGGTCCTTCCCCGATGGCGGCTACCTGCTGTTCGGCTCGCATTTCGGCGAGGAAAACGAAATCAAGGGCATGCTCGATTGCGGCCCGCTCGGCTACCTCGGCATCGCCGCGCACGGCCATGCCGACGCGCTGTCGATGACGCTGTCGGTGGCGGGGGAGCAGGTACTGATCGATCCGGGTACCTATTCGTACTGGCAGGAACAGAAGTGGCGCGACTATTTCCGCGGCACCTCGGCCCACAACACGGTGCGCGTCGACGGGCGCGACCAGTCGGTCTCTGGCGGGCGTTTCATGTGGCTGCGCAAGGCGCGCGCCACCATCGAGCGCATGCCGGCCTCGCCCCATGAATTCGATTTCCGCGGCTCGCACGACGGCTATACGCGCTTTGCCGACCCGGTGCGCCACCTGCGCAGCGTGCGTTACGACGCCGCCAGCAGCACGCTCGTCGTGCGTGACGAGGTGGCCGCGAAAAAGGCGCATCCGCTCGAGCTGTTCTGGCATTTTGCGCCCGAACTGAACGTGCGCCTGACCAGCACTGGTTTGCATGTGCGCGGCAAGCGCTTCGCGCTGCAGATGCATGCCACCGGCGCCGACCTGAAGCTCGAACTGGTGCGCGGTGCCGAGAACCCACCGCTCGGCTGGTACTCGCGCGGCTACGAATCGAAGGAGCCGAGCGACGTGCTGCGTATCTCAACCGTATCGTCCGCCGTTCCGGTCGAATGCAGGTTTACAATAACGTTTTTTTAATGTTGTCCGTTTTCCATAATTATTACAGTGGTATAGGGAAGTCTGAACATGCTCATTTATCTGGTCGCGGGCGCTAGGCCCAATTTCATGAAGATCGCGCCGATCGTGCGTGCGCTGCAGGCGCAGTCGGCACTGTCGTTCAAGATCATCCACACCGGTCAGCATTACGATCGCGAGATGAACGACGTCTTCTTCGAGGAACTCGGCATTCCGCAACCGGACGTCTTCATGGCCGCCGGCGGCGGCAGCCATAGCCAGCAGACGGGAAAGATCATGGTCGGCTTCGAGGAACTGTGCATCGCCGAACGTCCGGCCGCCGTGCTGGTCGTGGGCGACGTCAACTCCACGCTGGCCTGCTCGATCGTCGCCAAGAAACTCAACATCCCGGTCGCCCACGTCGAGGCCGGCCTGCGCAGCGGCGACATGTCGATGCCCGAGGAAATCAACCGCCTGGTGACCGACAGCATTTCCGACTGGTTCTTCGTGACCGAACCGGCGGCGCTCGAACACCTCAAGCGTGAAGGCAAGCCGGACTCGGCCGTGCATTACGTCGGCCACGTGATGGTCGACAACGTCCTGTTCCAGGCCGACAAGCTGACCCACGCCGACACTTCCGGCTTCGAAACCGCCGCCTTCAAGGCGAGGGCGCAGCAAAACGGTGGCCAGGGCAAAGGTAAATACGGCGTCGTCACCATGCACCGCCCGAGCAATGTCGACGACCGCGTCATCTTCACCCGCATCGCCGGCGCCCTGAAGGAAATCGCGAGCGAGCTGCCGCTGATCTTCCCGGTGCACCCGCGTACCCGCGCCAACATCGAAAAATTCGGCATCGACCTCGGCCCGAACGTGACCCTGGCCGGCCCGCAAGCCTACATGGCCTTCCTCAATCTGTGGAAGGACGCGGCCGTGGTGCTGACCGATTCCGGCGGCCTGCAGGAAGAAACCACGGCCCTCGGCGTACCATGCGTGACCATCCGCGAGAATACCGAGCGTCCGGTGACGGTCGATGAAGGTTCCAACGTGCTGGCCGGCACCGATCCCGAGAAAATCATGCTGGAAGCACGCAAGGTCTTGCGCGGCGAAGGCAAGCAGGGCCGCCGCCCGCACCTGTGGGACGGCAAGGCCGCCGAGCGCATCGTGGCAGTATTGGCCAAAGAGTTGGCGCTGAAAACCGCCTAGGCACCGCCATGACCCCCGCCATCACGATGATGGGCTGCAGGATCGACAATCTGTCGATGGAGGAAACCCTCTGCCGTATCGAGGAATTCATCCGCTCCGGCAAGCCCCATCAGCACGTGGTGGTGAACGTGGACAAGCTGGTCAAGGCCAGCCGTGACGAAGAACTGCGGCGCATCATCAATGCCTGCGCGCTGGTCAACGTCGACGGCATGCCGGTGGTGTGGGCGTCGCGCCTGCTGGGCAAGCCGCTGAAGGAGCGCGTCGCCGGTGTCGACCTGTTCGAGGCGCTGATGCGCAGGGCGGGCGAGCGCGGCTGGCGCGTGTTCCTGCTGGGGGCGCGTGCCGAGGTGGTGGCCGCGGTGGCCGACAGCTACGCGCGCCGTTATCCGCAACTGGTCATCGCCGGTTGGCGCGACGGCTACTGGCAGGGTGAGGCGCAAGAAGCGGCGGTGGCCGCGCAGGTACGCGACAGCCGCGCCGACCTGCTGTTCGTGGCGATGGGCTCGCCCAGGAAGGAACAATTTCTCGGACGCTGGCAGGAGACCATGGGCGTGCCGTTCGCGATGGGCGTGGGCGGCACCTTCGACGTGGTGATCGGCCGCGTGAAACGTGCGCCGCGCTGGATGCAGCGCGCCGGACTGGAATGGTTTTACCGGTTTTTGCAGGAACCGCGGCGCATGTTCCGCCGCTATTTTATCGAGGACATGGCCTTCATCTGGCTGCTGGTAAAGGAAGCGGCGCGCACGCGCAGGTACTGAATAAAACGCGTTCAACAGGAGGCTCAGGGCAAGGCGCACCGTCGAAGACAGTACGCTAGTACGGCGAGACGGTGCAACGCCGCCATGGGCCTCCTGTTGGACGCGGTAGGGAAGACGCGGTCGTAAGAACCGCTACTGAAGGACAAAGAGGGGACGGTTTTCAACAGCCGTTCTGGAGCGCCGAAACAGGCGCGCATAATTGTGAAGAGAGTGACGACAATGAAGATTCTGGTTACTGGCGGCGTGGGCTATATTGGTTCCCATACCGTCGTCGAGTTGCAAAATGCCGGGTACGACGTGGTCGTGGTCGACAATCTCTCCAACGCCCAGCGCACGGTGCAAGAGCAAGTGCACAAGATTACCGGCAAGTCGTTCGATTTCGTCGAAGCCGACATCCGCGACCGCGCCGCCATGGAAGCGGCCTTTGCCGCCCACAAGGTCGATGCGGTGATCCATTTCGCCGGCCTGAAAGCGGTCGGCGAATCGGTGGCGCAGCCGCTGCGCTACTACGACAACAACGTGTCGGGCAGCGTCGTGCTGTTCGAGACGATGGCGAAGTTCGGCGTCAAGACGCTGGTCTTCAGCTCTTCGGCCACCGTCTACGGCGATCCGGCGTCGGTACCGATCACCGAGGACTTCCCGCTGTCGGCGACCAATCCCTACGGCCGCAGCAAGCTGATGATCGAAGACATCCTGCGCGACCTGATCAAGGCCGAGCCGGACTGGCATATCGCGCTGCTGCGCTACTTCAACCCGGTCGGCGCCCATGAAAGCGGCCTGATCGGCGAATCGCCGTCCGGCATCCCGAACAACCTGGTGCCCTACATCGCCCAGGTCGCCACCGGCCAGCGCGAAAAACTGTCGGTGTTCGGCGGCGATTACCCGACCCCGGACGGCACCGGGATGCGCGACTACATCCACGTCGTCGACCTCTCGATCGGCCACGTCAAGACCCTGGAAAAGCTGGCGCAAGGCCCCGGCCTGCTGACCTACAACCTCGGCACTGGCAATGGCAACAGCGTGCTGGAAATGGTGCGCGCCTTCGAAGCGGCCTGCGGCCGTCCGATCGCCTACCAGATCGTCGACCGCCGCCCGGGCGACATCGCCAAGTGCTATGCCGATCCGGCGCGCGCACGCGATGAACTGGGCTGGGTCGCCACGCGTGATGTCGCGCAGATGTGCGCCGATACCTGGCGCTACCAGACGATGAGCGCGCAGGCCTGAGGCTGCGGCGGCACACGACAACCAGTCAACGAAAACGTCATACCAGACCAATCCGGGCGGGCGCGCCGCAGAACGGCGCATCCGTCCCACAGCATACGAAACGAGGGCGTTTTAATGAAAGCTATGATTCTCGCGGCAGGCAAGGGCACACGCGTTCGTCCGCTCACCTACGATCTTCCGAAACCGATGATCCCGCTGCTCGGCAAGCCGGTGATGGCTTACCTGGTCGAGCACCTGAAAAAACATGGCGTGACCGAAATCATGGTCAACGTCAGCTGGCTGCACGAAAAGATCGAAGAGTATTTCGGCGAGGGCGAGCAGTTCGGCGTCCAGATCGGCTACTCGTTCGAGGGCTATACCACCGACGACGGCACCATCGTGCCCGAGCCGATCGGTTCGGCCGGCGGTATGAAGAAGATCCAGGAATTCGGCCAGTTTTTTGATGACACCACGATCGTGATGTGCGGCGATGCGCTGATCGACCTCGACCTGAAAGCGGCCCTGCTCGAACACCGCCGCAAGGGCGCGATGGCCTCGGTCATCACCAAGGAAGTCCCGTGGGACAAGGTCTCGTCGTACGGCGTCGTCGTCACCGACGAAGAGGGCCGCATCACCGAGTTCCAGGAAAAGCCGAGCCAGGAAGAGGCGAAGTCGAACTTCATCAGCACCGGCATCTATATTTTCGAACCCGAAGTGATCGACCTGATCCCGCCGGGCGTGACCTTCGACATCGGCTCCGAACTGTTCCCGCTGCTGGCCGAGCGCGGCCTGCCGTTCTTCGCTCAGGGCCGCCCGTTCAACTGGCTCGACATCGGCACCATGTCCGACTACTGGGAAGTGCTGCAGACCGTGCTGACCGGCGAAGTCAATCACATGGACGTGCCCGGCACCCAGATCGAACCGGGCCTGTGGGTCGGCCTGAACACGAGCATCGACTGGAACGGCACGACCATCGAGGGCCCGGTCTACATCGGTTCGGGCGTGCGCATCGAAGCGGGCGTGCACATCGTCGGACCGACCTGGATCGGCCACGGCAGCCATATCTGCGAAGGCGCGGAAATTGTCCGCAGCGTCTTGTTCGAATATACGCGTGTGCTGCACGACGTGACGCTCAACGAGATGATCGTATTCAAGGAATACAGTGTCGACCGTGCCGGAGAGATGAAGCACGCCTCCGAATACAGCTCCGAGGAATGGGTGAATGCGCGCGATCGCCGCCGCAGCAGCCGCAAGGAAGGCGCCGGTCAAAAAAAAGTAGCAAGCGGGAATAATCGATAGAAAGCCCAGGCATGAAAATTTACCCAGTGATTCTCTCCGGCGGCGCCGGCACCCGTTTGTGGCCGCTCTCGCGCGCCGTGCTGCCGAAGCAATTGCTGCCGCTCGTCGCCGACAAGACCATGCTGCAGGACACCGCGCTGCGCGTGGCCGGCCTGCCGGGGCTGCAGGCGCCGCTCGTCGTGTGCGGCAATGACCACCGCTTCATGGTGGCCGAGCAGCTGCGCGCGGCCGGCATCACGCCGCTGGGTATCCTGCTCGAACCGGCCGGGCGCAATACCGCACCGGCGGTGGCCGCGGCGGCGCACTACCTGAAGGCGATCGATCCCGAGGCGGTCATGCTGGTGCTGCCGGCCGACCACGTGATCGAAAACACGGGCGCCTTCAAGGAAGCCGTCGCCCGCGCCGCCGGCCTGGTGGCAGGCGGCGGCCTGGCCACCTTCGGCATCGTGCCGCAGGCGCCGGAAACCGGTTACGGCTACATCCGCCGCGGCGCGGCGCTGCCCGGCTGCGATGATTGCTACCAGGTGGAGCGCTTCGTCGAAAAGCCGGACCTGGCCACCGCCGAAGGCTTTGTCGCCGATGGCGGCTACTACTGGAACAGCGGCATGTTCATGTTCGCCGCCGACCAGTACCTCACCGAGCTGGCCAGTTTCGCTCCGGCCATTGCCGAGGCGGCCGAAAAAGCGGTCGCCACCGGTTACCGCGACCTCGACTTCTGCCGCCTCGACGAAGCCGCGTTCTCGAGTTGCCCGTCGGACTCGATCGACTACGCGGTCATGGAGCGCACCGCCAACGCAGTCGTGGTGCCAGCCGACATCGGCTGGAGCGACGTCGGCTCCTGGTCGGCGCTGTGGGAAGTGCAGCAGCACGACGAAAACG
>NZ_JACYUY010000026.1 GCF_014842025.1 Massilia sp. CFBP 13721 | reverse complement strand
CTGTACAATTCAGGACTCAGCAATTGGCAGCAGCATAAGCGCAACTGTCCAACTTTGTGGGGTCACTTCAAAGTGCCCACCCTACGGTGCGCGACCGCCGTGTGATCAAACCCGCAGCTGGGGTGTAACGTAGGGTGGGCACTCGTGCCCACGTGTCCGCACCATCCGAATATCGGCGCCGGGGATCACGGATGAAAACGTTCAAACGCGCAGCACGACGCTTAACGAAATCAATCCCACTTCTGCGCCTTGGCCGGCTCCTCATGCGGCGGACAATTGGTGAACTTCGGCGGAATCCCGTCGCGCATCGTGTCGCGCCCATCCGGCCCGTGATTCGATTCGTAGGTTACGCAATAGGTGCCGGTCGCCGTGATCACCTTGTGGCGCCGGCGCCCGTAGCCGCCCGGGTCCAGGATCTCCTGCGTTTTCGGCGCCTGGTACCACCGGTTCGGCGCCATCTCGGCCGCATGTGCAATACCGCGCTCCAGCTTCATCTGCGCCGTCTCGATCGGCGCCCGGATGCCGCGCCGCGGGTTTTCCGCACGTAGCGCCCGGTCGGCGGCGCCGGCCTCGGCCCGCGCCGCGCGTAACAGGTCGGCGCTCGATATAGCCGGCGCAGGTGGCGCGTCCGCTGCCGGGATTGCGGGCAGGGCAAGCGGCTCAGCGGCAGGCTCGGGCAAGGATTGGGATGACACCGGCGGCGTCGCGCGTGCCGCCGGCGCAATGCGTGCGCTGGAAGCGGAACTTCGGACAGACGAGGGCAGCGCAGGCGCACCGCGCTCGGCAGCCGGCGCCGGCAGCAGGCGCAGGAACTGCACCCGCCGCGGCTCGCCGTCGTCCGGCACCGCCACCGGCCGCGACAGCTGCCACAACCCAAGCAGCAGTGCATGCACGGCCAGCGACACGCCGATGCCGGACAGGGTGCGCGGTTGCTGGAAAGATGCGTCTGCGGTTGCCATAAGCCTGCAGTATAGGGCGGCTTCTTGTCGTTGTGGAAACAACTGCGTATGCATGCCCAGCAGCGCGCCGCATCCCCGCCAGCGGCCCCATACTCGGCGCATGACCAAACTCATCTACTACGCCGGCGCGCTGCTGCTGGCCGGCGCCATCTCCGCCTGTTCGCCGCTCTCGCTCGTGAACGCCGTCTCGCCCGCCGGCGCCGTCGAGGCCACGACGGCGCTACGCTACGGCGCGGACCCACGCAACATGCTCGACGTCTATCGTCCCGCGGCGAACGCCGATAAGGCCCCGGTGATCGTCTTTTTCTACGGCGGCAACTGGGTCAGCGGCCAGCGCGAAGATTATGCCTTTGTCGGCCGCGCCCTGGCCGCGCGCGGCTTCGTGGTCGTCGTGCCCGACTACCGCCTGTATCCGCAGGTGCGCTATCCCGATTTCCTGATTGACGGCGCTGCCGCCGTCGCCTGGACCGCGCGCGAGATCGCCGGCCATGGCGGCGACCCGGCGCACATCTTCGTGATGGGCCACAGCGCCGGCGCCTACAACGCCGCCATGCTGGCGCTCGATCCGCGCTGGCTGGGGAAGCAGGGCCTGAAGCCGGACATGCTGCGCGGCTGGATCGGGCTGGCGGGACCGTACGACTTCCTGCCGGTGCAGAACCGCACTACACAACCCGTGTTCGATGCGCCGAACACCCCGCCGGACTCGCAGCCGATCAGCCACGTTGGCGCCGCGTCGCCGCCCGCGCTCCTGATCGCGGCTAACAAAGACAATCTGGTCAACCCGGTACGCAACACCGGCGGCATGGCGGCAAAACTGCGCGTCGTCCACGTGCCGGTACGCGAGCTGTATTACGACGGCGTCACCCATACCACGCTGGTGGCGTCGCTGTCGAATTCGCTGAAAAGACTGGCGCCGACGCTCGACGCGGTCGAAGCCTTCGTGCGCAGCGATGGCGGACGCAAATAAGCGGAGCGCTCACCACCTCCGATCCCTCACCTCGAACATCGGATCCGGCCCATTCATCATTTGTCGCACCACGCCCTGCTCGTCGAAGTGCACGTGCATCAGCGAATTCCACACCCCCGCTTCCTTGTAGCGGTACGACCACACCTCGTAGTTGCGCAGCCGGACGCGCGACTGTTCGGCGGGACGGCCGATGGTGCGCAGCACGTCGGCCTTGGTCGCCTGGTCAACCTTGATCATCGCGAATTTTTCGCCGGTAAGCACTTGCTCGTACGAGACCAGCCGCCCGTCAGGGCCGATGTGCGCCATCCAGGTGAACTGGCCGAAGGGCGCGGTGGCGTACTCGAACAGCTGGCCGCCGCCCGGGGCAGGGTAGACCGAAGTCGGCTGCCCCATCTTGCTGGTGACGGCCGCGACCGGGTCGCCGACGAGCGGCGCCTGCTTGAAAATCGGGCCGGCACAGCCGGCCAGGAAGAGGGCGGCATACAGCGTTGCGATTCTGATCATCTTGTTCACGACATCCCCCGCATATAACCTGGAACCCTTATGATGCCCTAACCCGGCCGCAGCAAAAGCTGGTGACGCCAACTGTTTTCGCATATACTGGCGGGTCTGTCCGCGAAGGCAGGTTTTTTTAATCAAATCACGGTGCGCTGGGTTGCGACTCTTGCACCGCATGTGAAAGGTAACATCATGTCCGTAGAAAACATCAACAAGTCGGCAATCATCGCCGACAACGCACGTGGCCAAAACGACACCGGTTCGCCGGAAGTCCAGGTCGCACTGCTGACCGCACGCATCAACGAACTGAACGGCCACTTCAAAGCCCACCAGAAAGACCACCACTCGCGCCGCGGCCTGATCATGATGGTCAACCGCCGTAAGAGCCTGCTGTCCTACCTGAAGAGCAAAGACCTGAACCGTTACCGCGACCTGATCGCCAAACTCGGCCTGCGTAAGTAATTTTTGCGCCAGACGGTTTAGTCACGGAAATGCCTGCGTCAGTTCCAACTGCCGCGGGCATTTTTTGCATCTGGCGTTTGTAAATTTTGCAGCATTGCAATTGTAGAAGGAGGGAGCCCAAGCTCTCTTAACGGTGGCCCGACGGGTCATGCGCGGTGAGGTGAACGACAGCTCCTGAAAATCTGTCGGCAAATAGAAAGGGATTACCAATGTTTAATAAAGTCACGAAGACCTTCCATTACGGCCAACATACCGTCACCCTGGAAACCGGTGAAATCGCCCGTCAAGCCTCCGGCGCCGTCATGGTTTCGGTGGAAGACACCGTCGTGCTGGCCACCGTTGTCGCCCGCAAGGACGCCAAGCCGGGCCAGGACTTCTTCCCGCTGACCGTCGATTACATCGAAAAAACGTATGCTGCCGGTAAAATCCCGGGCGGTTTCTTCAAGCGCGAAGGCCGTCCTTCCGAAAAAGAAACGCTCACCTCGCGCCTGATCGACCGTCCGATCCGTCCGCTGTTCCCGGAAGGCTACCTGAACGAAGTCCAGGTCATCATCCACGTGCTGTCGGTCAATCCTGAAATCGATCCGGACATCCCGGCGATGATCGGTGCGTCGGCCGCCCTGTGCGTCGCCGGCATCCCGTTCAACGGCCCGATCGGCGCCGCCCGCGTCGGCTACGCCAACGGCCAGTACATCCTGAACCCGAGCACCACCCAGCTGAAAACCTCGCAGATGGACCTGGTCGTCGCCGGCACCGAAACGGCCGTGCTGATGGTCGAATCCGAAGCGCAGCAGCTGTCCGAAGAAATCATGCTGGGCGCGGTCGTCTTCGGCCACGACCAGATGCGCGCCGTCATCGACGCGATCCATGCGCTGGTCGAAGAAGGCGGCAAGCCGGAAGTCGAGTGGACCGCACCAGCGAAAAACGAAACCCTGATCGCGCAAGTGTCGGAACTGGCTTCGGCAAAAGTGCGCGAAGCCTACCAGACCCGCGAAAAATCGGCGCGCCAGCAAAAGCTGAAGTCGCTGTCGTCGGAAGTCATGGCAGCCCTGTCGGAACAAGGCGTCAGCGCCGATGCGGCCGAAGTCGGCAACATCCTGTTCGACATGGAAGCCAAGGTCGTGCGTACCCAGATCCTGGACGGCGAGCCACGCATCGACGGCCGCGATACCCGCACCGTGCGTCCGATCGAAATCCGTACCGGCGTGCTGCCGCGTACCCACGGTTCGGCCCTGTTCACCCGCGGCGAAACCCAGGCGCTGGTCATCGCGACCCTCGGCACCGCGCGCGACAGCCAGAAGATCGACGCGCTGATGGGCGAGTACACCGACGACTTCATGATGCACTACAACATGCCTCCGTTCGCCACCGGCGAAACCGGCCGTGTGGGCACCCCGAAGCGCCGCGAAATCGGCCATGGCCGCCTGGCCAAGCGCGCACTGGTTGCCGCGCTGCCTAACCCGGAAGATTTCAGCTACTCGGTGCGCCTGGTGTCGGAAATCACCGAATCGAACGGTTCCTCGTCGATGGCATCGGTCTGCGGCGGCTGCCTGGCACTGATGGACGCCGGCGTGCCGATGAAGGCGCATGTCGCCGGCATCGCCATGGGCCTGATCAAGGAAGGCGGCAAGTTCGCCGTCCTGACCGACATCCTCGGCGACGAAGACCACCTGGGCGACATGGACTTCAAGGTGGCGGGTACCCCAGCGGGTATCACGGCACTGCAGATGGACATCAAGATCATGGGCATCACCAAGGAAATCATGCAGGTGGCACTGGCGCAAGCCAAGGAAGCCCGCCAGCACATCCTGGCCGAGATGCAAAAGGCCGTGCCGAGCGTGAAGACCGAACTGTCGGACTTCGCCCCACGCCTGATCACGATCAAGATCAACCCGGAGAAGATCCGTGACGTCATCGGCAAGGGCGGCGCCGTCATCCGCGCGCTGACCGAAGAGACCGGCACGCAGATCGACATCACCGACGAAGGCATCGTCACCATCGCGTCGGTCGACGCCGCCGCCGGCCAGGAAGCCAAGCGCCGCATCGAAGAACTGACCGCCTCGGTCGAAGTGGGCAAGACCTACGACGGCACCGTCCTGAAACTGCTGGACTTCGGCGCCATCGTGCAAGTCATGCCTGGTAAAGACGGCCTGCTGCACATCTCGCAGATCGCCAACGAGCGTGTGAACGCCGTTGCCGACTACCTGAAAGAAGGCCAGCAAGTGCGCGTGAAGGTCCTCGAGACCGACGAGCGCGGCCGCCTGAAGCTGTCGATGAAGGCTGCGGATCCGGCGGAAGCTGCGGCGCAGTAAGCATCTTCAAGCGGCTCGCGCCGCTTGAAGCAAAAACCGCCAGTGCGTGAGCCTGGCGGTTTTTTGCGTCTGCCGCCTCCGGTTGTTCAAAAAAGCGCAGCTGACGAAATATTGCCTGCCCGGTACCGTTGCCATCGCTCGATTAGTGCAGAATGTCAGGTTTTGCTCCTGTACCGACACCATGCATTCTGCCATCCCCGACTCCAGCGCCGCACAGGCGCCTTTTGCCCCCGCATTCATGGCGAAACTCGCCCTGGAGGCGGTGGCGGACGGGAGCGACGACAGCATTGCTGAGCGGTACAACGTTCCTGCCGGACTGGTGACTGCCTGGCGCCAGCAACTGCAGAATTCGGCTGAACAACTCTTCACTGGCGAGCTTGCAGAGGCGTCGATGGCCGACCCCCGCATCGCCGCGCTCGAACAAATGGAAACCTCGATCGCTATCCTCGCGTCCGACGAGCTGCGCTATACCTACGCCAATCCCGCCTACCGCGCCGCCATCGGCAGCGGCGACCCAATCGGCAAGCGCATGCGCGACGTATTTCCGAATTCGATGGTCGACGGCGTGGAAGCGGGCATTCGCCATGTGCTGTCGACGGGCCAGGCCTGGGACGTCAGGAATTTTCGTACCGAGATGCCCGGCGTGGGCGAGACCTGGTGGGAAGGGCGGATCAGCCGCATGCCGGCCAGCGCGGGCGTGCCGCCGTCGGTGGTGATCTGGATCCGCGACGTCACCACCAACGTGCAGCGCGAACAGTCCTTGCGCCGGCAAGTCGCCCTGCTGCAGGCGGTGTGCGAGGGCTCTCCCGATCCGATGTTCGCCAAGGACCGCGACGGCCGCTTCCTGGTGGCTAACCCGGCGGCATTGCAGTTGATCGGCAAGACGCAGGAATCCGTCATCGGCAAGACCGATGCCGACGTGTTGCGCGACCCGGACGCGGCCGCTGCCATCATGGCAAACGACAGGCGCGTCATGGCCAGCGGCCAGGCCGAGGAACTGGAAGAAGAGGTGCCCTTGCCCGATGGGACCGCGCGGATCTGGCTGTCGCAGAAGCGTCCGCATCGCGATGCCGATGGCGCGGTGATCGGCTTGTTCGGTGTCTCGCGCGACATTACCGACCGCAAGAGTGCGGAAGAGCGGGTACGTGCCGCGCATGGCAACCTGCAGCGCGTCCTCGACAGCATTACCGATGGCCTGGCCGTGCTCGACCGCAACTGGAATTACACCTATTTCAGCGAAACAGGCGCGACGATGCTGGGTGTGCGCAGCGCCGACCTGATCGGAAAGAATTTCTGGGACTTGTTCCCGCATGCCGCGCAGCTCATGTTCGGCAAGGAATATCGGCGCGCCATGGACACCGGCGTGGTGACCCATTTCGAGGATTACTATCCCGAGCCACTGAACAAGTGGGTCGAATGCCGCTGCTATCCGTCGCCGGATGGGCTGTCGGTGTATTTCCGCGACGTCAGCGACCGGCGCCGCGCTCAGGATGCGGCCGACGAGAACGAGCGCCGCATCCACGCTTTGCTGGAAGCGACACCGGTGGGCCTGGCCTATGCCGATGCGAGCGGACGCATGCTGGTGCTCAATAGCGAAGCCAAACGGATCTGGGGCAATCCGCCCCACGCCGGCAGCGTCGCCGAGTACGCCGACTGGAAAGGCTGGTGGGCCGACAAGTCGGCGCGGCATGGCCAGCGCATCGGCGCCGCCGAGTGGCCGATGGCGCAGGCCCTGCGCGGCGAGCGGGTGGCCGACGTCGTGGTCGAGATCGCGCCCTTCGACAGCCCGGGCACGCGCCGCATCATCCTCGTGCGCGCGGTGCCGATGAAGGACGACAGCGGCAGGATCACCGGTGCGGTGACCGCGCACACGGACATCACCGACTCCGGCCAGTCCAAGGCGGCGGTTCTGGAAAGCAACTACCGGCTCAGCCAGCTGGCGCGCGAGAGCGAAAACGGCCTCAGGCTCAGCGAGGAGCGCTTTCGGACGCTGATCATGGCAAGCTCGCAAATCGTCTGGCATTGCGACCCTGAGGGCGCCGTGCACGAGGACTCGCTGTCGTGGCGCGGCTATACGGGGCAGAGCTTCGAGGCATGGCAAGGCTTCGGCTGGCTCGACGCCTTGCATCCGTCCGAGCGCGCTTCTTCGCTGGCGAAACTGCAGGATTGCATCGACAAGAAACAGGTGTATACGAACGAGCAGCGCCTGCGCCGTGCCGACGGCATCTACCGCTGGCATGCGGTGCGCGCGGTGCCGATCCTGCTGCCCGATGGGTCGATCCGCGAATGGGTCGGCGCCAATACCGATATCCAGGACCGCAAGCAAGCCGAGATCGACCGCCAGCGTTTCGTTTCGCTGGCCGAGCGCAGCAACGATTTTGTTGGCATGTGCGATTTGTTCTTCCGGCCGTTTTTCCTGAATCGCGCCGCCATTGAGATGGTGGGCGGGCATGCGAAGAAATGGGATGTGTCGAATATCGAAGAATTGTTCTTTCCGGAAGATCTGGACTTCATAAAAAATACATTCCTGCCGCGGGTGATGCGTGAAGGCCATGCCGAGGTCGAGCTGCGCCTGCGCCACCTGGTCACGAACGCGCCGATCTGGATGATCTACAGCGTGTATGCCTTGCTCGACCGCGATGGCCAGCCCGAAGGCTATGCCTCGGTCAGCCGGAATATCACCGAGCGCAAGGCGGCCGAGGAAAAGCTGCACCGCCTGGCAACCGACCTGGCCGATGCCAACGACCGCAAGACCGAGTTCCTGGCGACGCTGGCCCACGAGTTGCGCAATCCGCTGGCGCCGATTCGTACCGGCCTCGACCTGATGCGCCTGGCGAACAACAATCCGGCCTCGCTCGGTCGCGCGCGCGACATGATGGACCGCCAGCTGCGCCAGATGGTGCACCTGATCGACGACCTGATGGACATCTCGCGCATCAACAGCGGCAAGATCGAACTCAAGCGTTCGAAGGTCGCATTCCAGCCGGTCGTGATGAATGCCGTCGAGAGCGTGCTGCCGCTGGTCGAACGGGCCGGCCACAAGCTCGAGGTCGACATTCCGGAGGCGCAGGTCTGGCTCGATGCCGACCCGACGCGCCTGGCCCAGGTGCTCGGCAACCTGCTGACGAATGCGTGCAAGTACACGCCGAATGGCGGCACCATCGTACTGGCGGCGGCGCTGGACGGGCCGCATGCGCCGCATGAGCTGGTCATCCGCATCACCGATACCGGCATCGGCATCCCGGCCGAATCGCTGGCGGCGGTGTTCGAGATGTTCAACCAGGTGTCGCAGAACATGGGGCACGCCCAGGGCGGACTCGGCATCGGGCTGGCGCTGGTGCGCAGCCTGGTGGAGATGCATGGCGGCAGCGTCAGCGCGGCCAGCGCGGGTCCGGGGCAGGGCAGTGCCTTCACGGTCCGCTTGCCGATCCTGGCGGCGGACGAGGACGCGCCGGCTGCGGCGCCGCACCTGGAAACGTCAATGCCGGCGGCAACGCGGGCGCGCGTCCTGATCGCGGACGATAACGCCGACGCCGGCGCCATGCTGGCGGCGCTGCTGGAGACGGCGGGTCATGCGGTCACGGTGGTGCACGATGGCCGCGCCGCCCTGGCGCGGGCGGCGGAGAGCGGCTTCGACCTGGTCATCCTCGACATCGGCATGCCGGGCATGAGCGGCTACGAGGCGGCGGCGGCAATCAGGAAACTGCCGCACATGCGGGACGCCATCCTGGCGGCGCACACCGGCTGGGGCACCGACGTCGACCGCCTGAAGACGGCCGAGGCGGGCTTCGACGTCCATCTCACCAAGCCAGTGGGCTTGCCTGAACTGGGCGGCGTGTTCGCGCGGCTGGAGGAACGCCGCCGCCAGGTACTCAGTTGAATTTCACGTAGAGCAGCACCAGCGCCACGACGATCACGCCGAACCTGGTGCCCGCCATGAAGCTGGCCCATGCTGGATTACGCCGGTACAAGAATTTTTCGCGCCGACCGAAGATGAATTTCATGGTCTTCTCCCTGGATGGAGGTAATGCGCCATGCAAGCCGTGCGCAGCGTCTACGTAATCTGTTGACAGCAGCCATTGCAATAGCGCAAGACATCAGGCTAACCAATCCTGCATGACGCACACTTGAGCCAGATCAAGCTTTGAAGCGCTCGCAGGCGTTAGGAGAGGAGCGGCTCTCCTTAGCGTCAAGCGTTTCATTGATTCAATAGCAGAAGTGTTATAGTTGGTGATTCTCCAATTGTGGAGCAGCTCGTCCCCAGATTCGAGCGCAGCCACGACACTGACCCCAAAACCAGGATCCATCGATGACGACGAAAGACAACGCCTCCCGTATCAGCCAGCTCATCCAGGAACACGAAGCCGAGATCGGCTCGCAATGGATTGCGCAACTTGAAGCCCTGCTGGTGCGCGGCACCGCCAGCTCGAAAGAACAGCTGCGCAACCATTGCCAGCAATTCCTGGCGGCCTTTGCCGTCGCCACACGCGCCGGCGAACTGGAGAACATCGAGCACCGCTCGTGGGACGAAGTGCGCGACCTGCTGAGCGAAATTTCGTCCAGCCGCGCCAAGACAGGTTCGACCCCGGCCGAGACCGCCAGCTTCGTGTTTTCGCTCAAGCAGCCGCTGTTCGCCCAGCTGACCGCCGGCTTTGCCGACGATGCCGCGGCGCTGGCCGGCGCCTCGTGGTCGGTCAGCTCGCTGCTCGACAAGCTCGGCCTGTACACGATCGAAGTGTTCCAGAAGGCGAAGGACCAGATCATCGTGCGCCAGCAGCAGGAATTGCTCGAGCTGTCGACCCCGGTCGTCAAGCTCTGGAACGGCATCCTGGCGCTGCCGCTGATCGGCACCCTCGATTCGGCGCGCACGCAGGTGGTGATGGAAAACATCCTGCAAAAGATCGTCGACACCGGCGCCGAGATCGCGATCATCGACATCACCGGCGTGCCGATGGTCGACACCCTGGTCGCCCAGCACCTGATGAAGACGATCGCCGCCGCGCGCCTGATGGGCGCCGACTGCATCATCAGCGGCATCCGCCCGCAGATCGCCCAGACCATCGTCCACCTGGGCGTGAACCTGGAAGACGTCGTCACCAAGGCCACCCTGGCCGACGCCTTCCTGGTCGCCCTCGAACGCACCGGCGCCTCGGTCACCATCGGTAAGAAGAACTAACGAGAAAACGGAAACACGATGGAACGCATTCCTATCCTGCGGATGGGTGACCTGCTGCTGGTTACCATCCAGGTCGACATGCACGACCGCCTGGCGATGACCTTGCAGGACGACCTGACCGAGCGCATCGTGCGCGACAGCGCCAAGGGCGTGCTGATCGACATCTCGGCGCTCGACCTGGTCGACTCCTTCATCGGGCGTATGATCAGCAACACCGCGGCGATGGCGCGCGTGCTCGACGCCCAGACGGTGGTGGTCGGCATGCAGCCGGCCGTCGCCATCACGCTGGTCGAGCTGGGCCTGACGCTGCACGGCGTGAAGACGGCACTGAACGTCGAGAAGGGCATGGTCCTGCTCGGAAAGAACCTGAACAGATGAGCACTGGGGCTGAAACTGCAGTCGAATTCGACACTGACCTGGTCGACCGTCTCGAGCGGTTGCGCACCGAGCGCGTCAAGCTGCCGCTGCGTACCGACGAAGACGTCGTCTACCTGCGCAAGCACGTGCGCGAGCGGGCGGTCGGCATCGGCCTGTCGCTGGTCGACCAGACCAAGCTGATCACCGCCGCCAGCGAACTGGCGCGCAACACGATCAAGTACGGCGGCGGCGGCATGGTCTTCCTCGACAAGCTGGCCGATGGCTTGCGCCAGGGTGTCGGCATCGTCTTCATCGATGCCGGCCCCGGCATTGCCGACCTGGACATGGCGCTGCGCGACGGCTACACGACCGGCGGCGGCCTGGGCCTGGGCCTGGGCGGCTCCAAGCGCCTGGTCGACGAATTCGAGATCGATACCCGTTTCGGGGAAGGGACCGCGATCGCGGTCGTCAAATGGAAACGCTGATCAGTTCCCTCTCGACGCAGCATGTCCATCCGATCGTGCATGCCAGCGACATCGCGGCCGCGCGCCGCGCCGGGCAGAAGCTGGCGCTCGAACTGGGCTTCAGCGACACCCGCGCCGGCCAGCTGGCGCTGATCGTCACCGAGGCCGGCACCAACCTGCTCAAGCACGCGGGCGAGGGCGTGCTGTACCTGAACGTGGCGCAGGCCGAAGGCGTGCCGGGGGTCGACGTGCTGGCCGTGGACAAGGGCCCTGGCATCGCCGACGTCGAGGCCTGCCTGCGCGACGGCATGTCCACCGCCGGCACGGCCGGCACCGGGCTCGGTGCGCTGCGCCGCCTGTCGCACGAATTCGACGTCTGGACGGTGCCCGGGGACGGTGCCGTGTTCTTCATGCGCCTGTGGCGCGACGAGGCCGCCCCCAGCCTGTGCCGGGTCGAAGTCGGCGCCCTGACGGTGCCGCTGGCTGGCGAAGACGCTTGCGGCGACGGCTGGGGCGTGGCTTGCGACGCCGGCGGCGCCAGCCTGGTCGCGGTCGACGGCCTCGGCCACGGTCCGGAGGCCGCCGTCGCCGCCCAGGCGGCGATCCGCGAACTGATTCACTGGCCGCAATCGGAACCGGGTGCGCTGGTCGACGCCGCGCACGCCGCCTTGCGCAGCACGCGCGGCGCCGCGCTGGCGGCGGCGCGCATCGATTTCGGCAACGATACCGTCCGTTTTGCCGGCATCGGCAACATCGGCGCTTACGTGCTCGACGGCGACAGCCGGCGCGCGCTGATATCGCACAACGGCATCGTCGGCCACAACATGCGCAAGGTGCAGGAGTTTTCGGCGCCGTGCCCGCCGCACGCGACCTGCATCCTGCACTCGGACGGCATCCAGACCCAGTGGGACCTGGACAAGTATCCGGGCCTGCTGGCGAGGAGTCCCGCGCTGGTGGCGGCCGTGCTGATGCGCGACTTCATCCGCCGCCGCGACGACGCCATGGTGCTGGTGGTACGGCGCAGGGGGCCGGGATGAGCCAGCGCATCCTCACTGTCGCCCTCGAGAGCGACAAGGACGTGGTGCTGGTGCGCCAGCGCGCGCGCCAGGTCTCCAGACTGCTCGGCTTCGCCAAGCAGGACCAGGTGCGCATCGCCACCGCCGTATCGGAAGTGGCGCGCGCGGCCTGCCATGGCGGCTGCAGCGCGCGCGCCACCTTCGTACTGGTCGACACGCCCGCGCGCCAGCAGCTGGAAGTCACCGTCAGCGCCGGCGCGGTTTCCGCGAAAGGCAGCGAAGGCGCGGCGATGGCCGACCAGGCGCTGGTCACCGCGCACCGCCTGATGGATGACTGCGAGCTGGTGGGCGGGGCTGGCTTCACGGTACGGACGCGCAAGGCGTTGCCGCTGCAAGTTCCCGTCAGTGCGAGCCAGCTGGGGCAGATCGCCACCGAACTGGCGGCCACGCCCGACGTCAACTCCTACGAGGAAGTGCAGCAGCAGAACCGCGAACTGGTCGAGACCCTGGCCGAGCTGCGCGAGCGCCAGGAAGACCTGCTCTCGCTCACGCGCGAACTCGAAGACACCAACCGCGGCATCGTCGCGCTGTATGCCGAGATCGAAGACAAGGCCGAGCGCCTGCGCCGCGCCGACGAAATGAAATCGCGCTTCCTGTCGAATACCAGCCACGAACTGCGCACGCCGCTGTCGTCGATCCGGGCGCTCTCCAAACTCCTGCTCGACCGCATGGACGGCGAACTCACGCCCGAGCAGGAGCGGCAAGTGTTCTTGATTTCGCGCACCGCCACCGAGATGTCGGAATTGGTGAACGACCTGCTCGACCTGGCCAAGATCGAGGCCGGCCGCGTGGAAGCGCAGCCGGCGCCGGTGGTGGTCGAGAACCTGTTCCGCGCCCTGAAGGGCATGATGCGGCCGCTGGTCGATACCGACAGCGTCGAACTGGTGTTCGACAACGACGGCATCGACGCGCCGTTCGAGTCGGACGAGACCATGCTGTCCCAGATCCTGCGCAACTTCATCTCGAACGCATTGAAGTTCACCGAGCAGGGCTCGGTGCGCGTCAGCGTTGAACCTGGCGACACTGCCGACACGCTGCGCTTTGCCGTTACCGATACCGGCATCGGCATCGATGCCGAACACCTGCACCTGATCTTCGAAGAATTCACGCAGGTCGAAAACCCGCTGCAGCGGCGCAGCAAGGGCACCGGCCTCGGCTTGCCGCTGTGCCGCCGCCTGGCCGAGTTGCTGGGCGGGCGCGTCGACGTCACCAGCCGCCCCGGCGTGGGCTCGACCTTCACGCTGACGCTGCCGCGTCACTTCCCCTATTCGCCGCCTGCCAGCACCCGAGATCCCGAACCATGACCGTCACTCCACCACTCATTCTGAACGTCGACGATAACGACGGCGCGCGCTACGCCAAGACCCGGATCCTGCAAAGCGCGGGCTTCCGGGTGCTGGAAGCGGCGAACGGCACCGATGCGCTGGCGATGGTCCGCGAGGACGATCCGGCGCTGGTGCTGCTGGACGTGAAGCTCCCCGACATCAACGGCATCGAGGTATGCCGGCGCATCAAGGCCGACCCCGATACCAACGGCGTGCTGGTGCTGCAGACCTCGGCCGCGCTGACCGGCCGCGCCGACAAGATCCGCGGCCTGGAAGGCGGCGCCGACAATTACCTGGCCGCGCCGATCGAGGCCGACGAGCTGATCGCCAACGTCAACGCGCTGCTGCGCATGCGCCAGACCCAGGACGAGCTGCGCGAAAGCGAAGAGCGCTTCCGCCAGCTGACCGACAACATCGAAGACGTGTTCTGGATGTTCTCGGCGCCCGACGGTGCGCTCGGCTACGTCAGTCCGGCGTATGCCACGATCTGGGGCCGCAGCGTCGATTCGCTCAAGCGCCAGCACGCCAGCTGGCTCGACGCCGTGCACCCCGACGACCGTCCGCGCCTGGCCGGGCGCTGGGCCGCGCTGGCGACCCAGCCGCATTACGACGAAGAGTTCCGCGTGGTGCTGCCGGACGGCGCGATGCGTTGGGTGCGCGACCGCCTGTTCGCGGTGCGTAACGCGCGCGGCGAGGTGTATCGGGTGGCGCGCGTCACCAGCGACGTCTCGGCGCGGCGCGAAATGGAAGCGCTGCTGCGCGCGGCCGACGCGAATAAAAACCAGTTCCTGGCCACGCTGGCGCACGAGTTGCGCAATCCCCTCAGCCCGATCCGCAATGCCGCCACGCTGCTCGGCGTGGGCGGCGAGAACGCCGGCGGGCGCCATGCGCATGCGCGCGAAGTCATCCTGCGCCAGGTCGACCACCTGGCGCACCTGGTCGACGACCTGCTCGACGTGGCGCGCATCTCGGAAGGCAAGATCGTGCTGCGCCGCGAAGAGGTCAACCTGGGCGCCGTCATCGAACAGGCGCTGGAAACCGCCGGCCCGCTGATCGGCGCGCGCGGCCACACGCTCGCCGTGCACCAGCCCGAATGCCAGGTCTGGGTCGCGGGCGACCCGGTGCGCCTGGCCCAGTCGATGGGCAACCTGCTGCACAACGCGGCCAAGTTCACGCCGAAAGGCGGCGAGATCACCTTGAGCGTGACCCTGCATGGCGACAATGTGCACATCGCCGTGCACGACAACGGCATCGGCATCGCCGAGGACAACCTGCCGCGCATCTTCGGCATGTTCGCCCAGGCGGCGGTGCCGCCGGACCGCGCGCCGGAAGGGCTCGGGATCGGCCTGTCGCTGGTATCGCGCCTGCTCGAGATGCACGGCGGCCAGCTGCATGCGGAAAGTCCGGGCATCGGCCTGGGCAGCACCTTCACGGTGGAGCTGCCGATCCTGCGCACCAGCGGCGCCGAGTGCGCCATCGGCGCGGCAAGCGAGGAAGCCGGTGCCGCCGGCGGCCTGCGCGTGCTGCTGGTGGACGACAACGTCGACGCCATGGAGATGATGGGCTTCCTGCTGGCCGAGATGGGCCACGAAACCTGGACCACGTCGGATGCCGGCGAGATCGAAGCCATGGCGCTGCAGCACCGGCCGCAGGTGATCGTGCTCGACATCGGCCTGCCCGGCGCCGACGGCTACCAGCTGGCGCGCATGATCAAGGCCAACCCGGAGCTGGCGCACATCCGCCTGGTCGCGCACACCGGCTACGGCTCGCCCGAAGACCGCCGCCGCGCCCAGGAGGCCGGGTTCGATGCGCACCTGGTCAAGCCGGCCGAGCTGGATGACCTGGAAAAGGCGCTGCGCGGGTAGGGTGGACCGGGCGGCGAACCGCTTCGTACACGCGTAACGGTGGATCAGCCTGCGGCCATCGCTGGGGCAGGTAGCTACTCAGGCGTCACGCGTAGACGAAGTCCACCCTACGAATACCAGATGATCGTAGGGTGGAGTCCTGACTCCACGCGTTTTCGTGTCCACGCACACCCGACCGGCCCCGCGTACGGTTGCGTGTGTACCGTAGGGTGGACCGGGCGGCGAACCGCTCCGTCCACGCGTTTACGTGCCCATGCATACCCGAAGGCCAGCACGCTTGCCTGTGTTGACTGACAGTCAAGCCCCAAGCCGCTACCATGCGGTTTTGCTTCCCGGTCGTCCGCCACATGCAACTCATCCTCACCGCAGGCTTCATTTTCCTCATCGTCATCTAGGGCATCGTCTCGCCCGCCACGATGGCCGCCACCCTCGACGCGGCGCTGGCCGGCATCACGCGCAACTTCGGCTGGCTCTACCTGTGGCTGGTGCTGGGGCTGGTGCTGTTCGCCGCCTTTGTCGCCTTCAGCCGCTTCGGCAACATGAAGCTCGGTGGCGACGACGAACCCGAATTTTCCACCGCCAGCTGGTTCGATGCTGTTCGCATGGGCGCGCTGCAGATCAACAGCGGTTTGAACGCCGTGTTCGGCATTCCGACGACGGCGCTGGCGCAGGTCATCATCATCGTCGTCACCACGGCTCTGTTCGTCACGTCGGCGGTCAGCGGCGTCGATAGCGGCATCCGCATCCTGTCCAACTTCAACATGCTGCTGGCCGTGGCGTTGGGTCGGCACCTGGACCGTGTTCGGTGCAGACGGCGACCAACGTCTTCGCGCTGCCGTTCACGCTGGTGATCGTCTTGATGGCGTGGGTGCTGTGGCGCGCGATGAGCGCCGACCGGCGCGAGGAAGTAAAACGCGAGCGCGAGTTGCGCCGCAAGCTGCGCGAGCTGGTGGCGAAGTAGGGCGCACGGTTATGCATGCGCCGTACCGCGTGGAGTCGGGACTCCACCCTACGAATCGCGCTAACCGTAGGGTGGGCTCTGCCCACGGCCGTTTTTCGTGCCGATGCACACCCGGCATGCGTTGCGACTGTGCGGATGGTGTACCGCGTGGGCACGAGTGCCTACCCTACGTTACGCGACGGCCAACAAAAATTTCCCGTACACGGTGGCCGGTCGATAAAAAATGCCCGCACGCGGCGGGCATCGATTTGGACAATCGACCGGACAATAACGTCCTTATTTGTCGCTCACCGTAAACTCGCCGAACGCCTTGAGCTGCTCGCCCACCGCCTTCGGATCACCCACCACGACGATCGACTGCGCCTCGGGTGCGAAATACTTTTTCGACACGTTGCGCACCTGCTGCGGCGTCACCTTCTGGATCAGCGGCACGTACTGGCCGAGGAATTCCGGCGGCAGGCCGATCAGCCAGTTGCGCGCCAGCGTCGAGGCGACCGAGGCTTGCAGCTGGTTGCTGATCAGGTAGCCGCCGGCGACGTAGCGCTTGTTCATCGTCATTTCGTCGGCCGGCACCAGCTCGCTGCCGATGCGCTTGTACTCGTTCAGGTATTCGGTCAAGGCCGCACCCGTGACTTCGTTGCGCACGTCGGCGCCGCCGATGATGGCGCCGCCGGCGCGGTTCATGCGCGCGCCGGCCGAGGCGCCGTAGGTATAGCCCTTGGCCTCGCGCAGGTTGATGTTGACGCGGCTCGAAAAGCCGCCGCCGAGGATGGTGCTGGCCAGGCGCAGCGGCACCTGCTCGTCGGCGCTGGCGGCGATGCCGGGGCCGCCCACGCGGATGGTCGATTGCACGCTGCCCCCGCGTTCGAGCAGGATGCGCGCCGGTTTCGCCGCGCGGGCCGGCGCCGCCGGCTCGGCCAGGGCCTGGCCCTGCGCCTTCCAGTCGCCGAACGCCGCCTGCGCCAGCTTCATCGCTTCGGCTTCCTTGATGCTGCCGGTGATGACCAGCAGCGCGCGGTCCGGACGGAAGCGCTGTGCGTGCGCGCCGCGCAGCATGTCCTGCGTGACCGACGTGATCGCCGCGGCGGTCGGCTGGGTGTGGCCGTACGGGTGCTCGCCATACACGGCCTGGTTGACCGCGCGCTCGGCGCGGAAGGCCGGCGTGGCCTCGGCCGCGCGCAGCGCCTGCAGCGCATTGGCCTTGGTCAGCTCGACCTCTTTGACCGGAAAGCTCGGCGTGCGCGTCACCTCGGCCAGCAGCGCCATCATCGGGCCGGCTTGCGAGGCGACGGCATTGGCCTGGACGACGATGCCGTCGGACGCCGGGCCGGCGGCCACCGAGCCGCCCATGCCCTGGGCCGCTTCGGCGATGGCGCGCGAGTCGCGCTTGGCGCTGCCTTCGTTGATCATCCCGGCCAGGATGTTGGCGAAGCCCGGATGGTCCTTGTCGTCGGCGGCAAAGCCGGCGCCGCGCACGGCCAGCACGTAGTCCACGCGCGGCAGGCCCTGGCGCGGCACGACCCAGACCGTCATGCCGTTGGACAGGGTCTTCTTGACGATCTTCGGCGTCGGGATCGGCTTGTCGGCGCCGTAGGGCGGCATGGCACGGTCCGGCGCCCCGGCGGCTTGAACAGCGGGCGCCTCGGCAAAGGCAGCGGGAGCGAACATCATCGAGATCGCCAGTGTCAGCATCAGTTTTTTCATGGATGCGTTCCTCATTTCTGTGCGCCGGCGGCCGGCGTGGTTGGGGCACCGGCGTCCGCCACCTTGGCGACGGGCTTGCGGTCGATGACGGTGCGGTTGTTCTTCACCAGGTAAGTGGATGCGGCGCGCTGGATGTCGGCGGACGTCACGCCTTCGATCCAACCGGGGATCTTGTTGACGACGTTGGCGTCGCCCCACAGGGTCTGCAGGCGCGCCAGGGTGTCGGCGCGGCTGATGAAGCTTTCCAGCCCGTTGTTCCAGTCGGCCAGCATGCGCGTCTTCACGCGTTTGAGGGTGGCCGCGTCGACGCCGTCCTTGACGATCTTCGCGATTTCTTCATCCATGGCGCTCAGGATGGCGTCGGCATTCGTCGTCGGCTTGTACATCGTGTAGACGGTGAACAGGGTGGGGCCGTCGAATTCCCACGGGCTGGTGAGGCCGAACAGGACGTCGGTGTTGAGCGCCAGCTCGCGGCCCTTGACCAGGCCCTGGTACAGCACCGAGGCGTCGCCGCCGGCCAGCAGTTCGCCCAGCACGGCCATCGGCGCCTGGTCGCGGCTGCCGCGGTCCGGCATCTTCCAGGCCGCGGCCAGCGCCGGTACCTGGGCCAGCGGGTCGCTCTGCTCGACGCGCTTTTCGGCCTTGTTCAGGCCTTCGGTAAAGTCGCCGCCTTTCGGCACCGGGCGCGCGGCGATGCCGCCGAAGTATTTCTGGGCCAGCGCAAAGCCCTGGGCCGGGGTCACGTCGCCGGCGATCGCCAGCACCGCGTTGTTCGGGCCGTAGTAGTCGCGATGGAAGGCGCGCACGTCGTCCAGGCTGGCGCCCTCGAGGTCTTCGAAGCTGCCGTAGCCGTCGTGGTTGTTCTCCCATTTCTGGAAAGCGTGCTGGCCGATGTCGATCCACATGAAGCCGCCGTAGGGCTGGTTCTTCACGTTCACGCGGATCTCTTCCTTGACCACGTCCTGCTGGTTCTTCAGCGTTTCCTTGTTGAAGTCGAGCGTCTTCATGCGGTCCGCTTCCAGCCACAGGATCGGTTCCAACGAAGAGACCGGCGCGGTCTCGATGTAGTTGGTGAAGTCGGCGCGCGTCGACCCGTTGTTGCGGCCGCCGCCGCCGGTGATCGTCTTGTCGAACACGCCTTTCTTGGCGTTGGGCGTCCCCTGGAACATCAGGTGTTCGAACAGGTGGGCGAAGCCGGTCCGGTTCTTCGGCTCCAGGCGCATGCCGACGTGGTACACGACGGAGACGCCGACGGTGGGCGAACTGTGGTCTTCGGTGACGATGACGGTCAGGCCGTTGTCGAGTTTCTTGGTGTGGACCGGCAGGTCCCACTTGTCGCTGGACGCCGCGAGGGCGGAAACGGACAAGCCGAGCCCGGCGAGCAGGACGGGAAGGTGGCGCATGCGCATTGATGACCTCGATAGAAGGGCTGAGTCGAAATGAAATGCTCCGGGCGCAGCGCACCCGAAGCATTTCATCTTAGCGCAAGGGAATGTTGGAACGGAAATCCTTTTGCGTATGCATGTTGACCGGACAGGGGCGGCGAGCCCGTCGATTTGTCGTCTGGTGCCGCAAATCTGCAGTCTGTCGCAATCCGGGCCGGGCGGCGCGGGCACATCGTTATAGTGACTTCATTGTCAAACTGTATAAGAATTGCCGGGTAAGCGCAGGTAAAGCCTGGCAGCGGCTCAAACAAGAACACGCATCGAACACGGAGAAGCACATGAACACATTGTTGAAGTCCGGCCTGGCGGTCATCGGATTGCTGGCGCTGATGCGCGTGGCAACGGCCGCGCCTGAAACCGCCACGGAAACGCGTCCGCTCGACGCGCGCGTGGTGCGCATCAAGATCGACGGCGTGGTCGACCTGCGCGTGCGCCAGGGCAGCCCGGCCTCGCTGGTCCTGTCCGGCGATTCGCGCTGGGTCGCACGCATGACGACCCTGCAAAGCGGCGATACGGTCGTCATCGGTACCGAGACGCACGACATGCGCATGGGCCGCGGCAGTGGCGTGCGCGCCGACATGGTGCTGCCGACCCTGCGCGAAGTGAGTTCCGAAAGCCTCGGCACCACCGAGATCACGGGTTTCAAGGGCGACGAACTCGAGCTGTCGCTGGACGGCGCCGGCTCGATGAACGTGAACGCGGATTTCCGCGTCATCAGCGCCAGCCTCGGCGGCGTGGGCAGCATGCGCCTGGCCGGCATGAACAGCGAGCGCATCAATCTCGACCTGCACGGCGCCGGCTACGTGACGCTGTTCGGACGCAGCAAGATCCTGACGGCGGAGCTGGGCGGCCTGGGCGGACTCGACGCGCAGCAGTTCGCGGCCGACGCCGTCACGCTCGAACTGTCGGGCCTGGGCAATGCGACGATCACGGCGCACCAGAGCGCGAACCTGAACCTGTCGGGCATGGGATCGGTCACAGTCTACGGCAAGCCGCTCAATCGCCGGGTGAGCGTCGACGGACTGGGCAAGGTCAGCTGGAAGTAAAACAAGATCGGGCAAAGAATTTAGTGACGATAACGATGTAGGCGAGAGACCGATCCACGCACTGAGACAATGAAAAAATTTACCGTAGCGATCCTGCTGGCGCTGGGCCTGAGTTGCGGCCTGCACGGCACGGCACTGGCAGGTTTCCCCGAGGGGGCAAGCGCGTACAACGCGCGCAATTACGCGCTGGCGATGAAAGAGATCGCCCCGCTGGCGCGCGCCGGCAATCCCGATGCCCAGCACTTGCTGGGCTTGATGTATTACATGGGCCGCGGCACAGCGCGCGACTACAAGCAAGCCTTCCAGTGGCACCTGAAGGCGGCCCAGCAGGGCAAGGCCGACGCCCAGTACGTGGTCGGCGCCATGTACTACACCGGCAACGCCGTGCCGCAGGACCAGAAGCATGCCGTCACCTGGTTCCGCAAGGCGGCCGAGCAGGGCCACGGCGAAGCCCAGCACGCGCTCGGCCTGATGTACCGCTACCACGTGGCCGGCGTGCCGGGCGACCCGGTGATCGCCTACATGCTGTGGAACCTGGCCGCCGCCGGCGGCAACAACAACGCCGTCAGCCAGCGCGCGTCGATCGCCAAGACCATGACGCAGGAGCAGATCGAGGAGGCGCAGGCGCTGTCGCGCACGTGGAAGGTGGGGACGCCCTTGCCGGCGCAATCGCGCACGGGTGGCGGATGACGCCGTCGATGACCACGCGGCCCGCCGCTGCCGGCGACAAGGCGCGCATCCGGCAGCTCTACGAAGCGGCGCTCAGGCACCATATCGAGATCATCTGGGGATGGGATGACGCCTGGCAGCAGGCTTATTTCGACAAGGCCTTCCTCGACTTGTCGACGCGGGTGATCGAGGTCGATGGCCGCTTCGCCGGCTATCTGCAGGTCGACCACGGCAACGACGAGGACTACCTGAGCATGCTGGTGCTCGATGCCGGATTCCGCTCGGAAGGTGTCGGTGCACGCCTGCTGGCGGCGATCCAGGCCGAGAGCGGGCACGCGGGTCGCGGCATCTACTTGCGCGTTTTCCGGACCAATGCGGCGGCGCGGCGGTTCTACGAGCGGGAAGGGTGGATGCTTGTCGGGGATGAAGGGGACTTCCTGGTCATGCGGCCAGGAGTCTGCGTATCGGTCGCCTGAAAGGACACCATATGCGACGAACGATTCTCGGTTTCAGCCTGGCCGGCACGCTCCTGTTCGGTGCCGCCTTCGCCTTCTCCTGGCTGCATCCGATCTGGATCGAGCGCATGGCCAGCACGGCCGTGCGCGTCGAAGTCGAGCGTAAAACCGGAGAACGTGTCGACGCATTGACCGGCTCACCCATCGTCGGGCTTGCGCAGCGGGCCCTGAGGCGTACCGATGCCGACATCGAACGCACGCGTGCGGCGATCCGCAGGGACGTACCGGCGCACGTGGCGCGGGTGGCAGCCGCCATGCTCGATCCCGACTGCGTCTGCCGCACCCGGCTGGCTTCGGCTATCGAGGCCGGCAGGCATCAACATCTACTGTCGCTGTCGCAGCTGCGTGCGCGGCTGGCGTCCCTGATCGAATCGGCCTATGCGGACGTGAGACTGAAGCTGCTGCGCGAATTCCGCATCTTCACGGGGGCGAATGCCGCTGCATTGGCGATGCTCGGCGCCGTCACGCTGGTGCGCCGCAAGGCGGGGCTGCAGCTGGTGCTGCCGGCCGCGGCACTGGCCGGAGGCGTCGTGGTCACGGCCGGGCTGTACTTGTTCGCGCAGGACTGGCTGCACACGATCCTCTTCAATGACTATGTCGGACTGGCCTATGCCGGCTGGCTCGGCGTCGTGATCCTGCTGCTCGCCGATATCCTGGGCAACCGGGCCCGGGTTTGTACCCGCATGGTCAATGGGGTTTTGCAGATGGCAGGGGCGGGGGTGGCAGCGGTGGCATGCTGATGACGCGTTTGAATCCGGACATCGGTTGATTGCCCGCTTCAGGGGCGACTACGATCTTCCTGCTGAAATAGCGTCACCCCGGGATTGCACTGACAGAAATACGCTGGGTACACTGGCTGCTGACGAGCGACCGCAGCGAACCATGGGCGTTGTGTGGCCAACGAGTATGTACTTCCCCGCCTACGCTGAGCCGGTCTACTGGGGAAGGATCAAGGCAAAAGTCACATCGCAAGCTGTTATCGCCGTTAAAGATAAAGTTCTGCCGTCGCTCTTTAACGCAACGTTGAACGTCAGCTTTGGTATGAAGCGGCCTTGATAAGGGAAGAGCGATCAGTTCTACTGCTGAAAGAGCGTTGGTTGATGACTACATACAAAAGCTTGATCGCGGTGTTCGGATCCGCTGTTGCTTTAGGCCTTGTCGTCGGGGGATTCTTTTTGTACCTCGCTTGGCAACACAATCCGCAGTGTGCATTTTATTGCGATGGCATCATTCACTGGAGCACGTGGCTCTCATATGGGGCGATTGGTTGGCTTTTGGGAACTGTCTGCGCAATTCCGCTTGTTGCCATGGCTGTACTTGCTGTAACGCTGTTCAATGCGCGATATAAGCGAGTATTGCACGCATTGACTATCGAAATACGCCCTGAATCCAGCCCGTGTGAAGACTCAGAACGAAGTGCTGAGCGCTGATTCGTATGACCCGCGGCAGATTTTGGAATATCAAAAATGAAAATGTACCGTCTGCTGATGAGATCCTGGCCATTGGTCGCTGGAATAGGTGTCCTGGTCATGGCTGCTCGAGCCATGCCTCGGGCTGAGATGGCGGGCATTGAAGCCTGTGGACTTGGGCTGCCGCCGGATGCTCCCGGTTTTGCACAACAAAAAGAACAACGCGCCCTGGAGGAAAAAAAGAACGGGTTCTTGCGCGTGTGTGAATCAAACCTCCAGCGTTATTCGATCACCTTCCTGCCGCTGGTGCTGGCGACCAGGGGATTGGACTTCGAACCGGTTGACCTGCGCGGTACTCCTTTCGCCAGGCTTGAAAGCCTCGGCGGGCGTTCGGAGACGGTCAGCGGCACTGTATCGCGCCTGTACCGTGGATTTCGTACTCCGGAAGGCCAGGCGTTAACGGTCTTCGAACACGATATGTCGGCGGACGGTTCGAGCATGTGGCGTGATCCAAAGGACGAACCGGAGCGCGTTAATGGCTTGCCGGCTCGATTGGTCGTCATGCAAACCGGTTCCGGACGTGCGGTCTCGGTATTGTCGTGGCGCCAAGGAAGGCGTTACTATGAGATTTGGCTCGGGGCGAACGCTGCACGTGATCCAATGCGGGCTCGCCTGTTCGACCTTGCCAGCGCGCTTCCTGCTTCAGTCGCCAGCTGTCCCAACGAACCGCCGCCAAAGCGGGTAACTATCGGGCCGGACGGTTTTCCTGTGGATGAACCAATGCCTGCTACGTTGACAACCGCGCAAATGGAAGCATCAAGTGGAAAACGTTCATGTAAATGAACCGGCTACCATCGTGGCCAGCCAGGTGTACTTCGCCGCTTGCACTGAGCTGGCCGAGATCGGCCACGAGCGGACCCTGGAGGCCTAACGGAAAATGTTTAATCGAGAGGGAGGACTCTGTGTCACAACTGCACTATGAGCGTATAGGGAAATTTATTTACAGTGCATACCGTTACGGTGCCGATAAGACCGAGATCGTACTTTGGATGGCAGATGATCTGGGTGTTGCATGCCCCAATGCCGACGACGACTTGGCCGCTGGATCGCTTTATACCGCGTTTGCAGCCAAATATAGTACCGATGATGAATTCCAAGAAAATTGCGGTCGGTTCTTTGAAAAATTGAAGAGCCGCAGTACGTGATCCTCTTATGGACTGCACTCGGATAACACGGCGCTAGCGTCTGCTTCAGGACGACTGCACTCGTCCATTGCCAATGCTTTGTTTATAGTTAGCGCGAGCATGCCGCGATGGAATGCAAGCAGCCGCGGTCACTTTCAAGTGCGTTGCCAGTGCATGAAGGTGCATGGCGGTATATCCTCAGCTGTGCAGCGTTCAGTTATCTCGGAGCCGTCATGCCAACACGCCTAGCCTCTTGCAGTTGCGGCCAACTCACCGCCCGGGTGACTGGCGATCCGGTGCGCATCCCGATCTGCCACTGCCTTGCGTGCCAGCGTCGTACCGGCGGCCCGTTCGCCGAGCAGGCCCGTTTTCTGCAGACGGACGTGACGGTGGCGGGGCAGTCGACCAGTTATATTCGCACTGGCGACGGGGGCACAAGCGCGCGTTTTCACTTTTGCCCCATCTGCGGTGTGACCGTTTATTACACGCCCACAGAAGCCGCAACTTGGATCGCCATTCCCGTTGGCGCATTCGCCGATCCGGCATTCCCGGCGCCCACGGTGTCGGTCTATGAAGGGCGCATGCACAGCTGGGTCGTGCCGCCCGCCGGGGCCGAACATTTCCCGTAAATCACAGAACCGGGAGAAAAAAGGATGGGAATCGAACCAGTTAAATGACAGCCTGTCGCGCATGCTCTCATCAAGATCAGTCTCGTTGTTATCGCAGTAATGAAGGAAAGAAAGGCAAGGTGGTGTACAAGTACACAGCAATCCAGACTGGCGGGTGCGACAGGGGGCCTTCAGACTCTTATTGCGAGTCGTAGCAAGCCGTCAAACTAAGTGAGTCAATGAAAAAGAAAACCCTGATAATCGCGGCGTTAGCACTCGTCATCGCGTATTGGGGAGCAAGAGCACTCGTTACCATGTATCTGGTAGGGAGGGCAGAAGCCGCGGGAGTAGAGTTCACGCTTGACAATGTGGGATCCGAATCGCTTCACGGGGTCAGTGTTGACGTTACCGGCAGATCATATCAACTTGGGGACATGCCACCGGGAAGCAGTAGAACGGTCAAGCTTCATGCCACCGGAGATTCGCATATTGAGCTGCGGTTTTTAAATGGCCGCCGCTTGATCATCGATTGCTACTTTCAGCCTACCTATAAGGGAACGATCAAAGCAAAAGTCACGTCGCAAGCTGTTATGGCTGTTGAAGATAAGGTAAAGTTGTCGCCATATTAATGGTAAGTTGAACGTCAGCTGCGGATATGACGCGGACAGTCGGGAGGTTGGCCAATTCCCAAGCGTGTCGTCCTCATGCCTGGTACATAAAGGTTCTGATATAGGATACCCGGACGAATATAAAGGACTTGGCCTCAGTGCCCGATGGCTTACCGAAGAACGCGCCAAAAACGCTTATGCGCATGCCTTACAGTTCAGCAGTAACAATCGGTATGGGCTGCACGAGCAAACGACCAACAACATTGAACAGCACATCATCGAGAGCAAGAGCGTTGCTGATGCATGGCTGAGGGCTCGTTTGCGTGCAGAAGGAACGCTCCAAGTTGTCTATGGTCCAGACCGCGTCTGTGTAATCGATGCTGCCTCTTTTCTCGACCAATGGCATAACGTCTTCGTTCCATCAAGGATGATGCAGTAATCTTGCACAACAGCGACAAAACAGTCTTTTTTTATTGTCACGAAGAAGAACTTGAAGCGGGAACTCGCAGGTTTTAACTTCTGCGGGTCAGGAATGTCCGCGTTTTCCCTAGGCTGTGTAGAACGCTCGGTCGTGACAATCACTGCGAGCGATTCTTTAAAAATCGAAGAGCCGCAATACTTGAGCATCCTTCCAGACTGCACTTTGTATCACGGCTCCAGCGCCTGCTTCAGGTCGAGACTAAGCAGACGCAATCGTTGTAGCAATCAGGAAATTGCAATAGTATCCAGAACCTTGGGGCATGTGCGCCGCCCGTGCGCCGCCCGTTCGTTCCATTCTGAGGATGTGATTGCATGAAGATTGTTCGCCCGACCCTGTTGCTGGCCGCGTGTGTTGCCTCGACCCTGACGTCGACCCTCCCTTTAACGGCGCATGCTGCCGCCGCAGCCAAGACCGCCGCGCCGAAAGCCGCCCTGACGGTGGACTACCAGAAATTCACGCTGCCCAACGGCCTGGAGGTCATCTTCCACATCGACCGTTCCGACCCGGTCGTCGCCGTCAACCTGACCGCGCACGTGGGTTCGGCGCGCGAAAAGGCGGGGCGTACGGGCTTTGCCCACCTGTTCGAACACTTGCTGTTCCTGGAATCGGAAAACCTCGGCAAGGGCGGGCTCGACAAGATGACGGCGCGCATCGGCGGCTCGGGCGCCAATGGCTCGACCTCGCAAGACCGCACGAATTACCTGCAAACCGTCCCCAAGGATGCGCTCGAAAAAATGATCTGGGCCGAAGCGGATAAACTCGGCTGGTTCATCAATACCGTGACCGAGCCGGTGCTGGCCAAGGAAAAGCAGGTTGTCAAGAATGAAAAGCGACAGGGCGTCGACAATGCGCCCTACGGCCACACCCGCTACGTCATCAACAAGGCGTTGTACCCGGAGAACCACCCGTACAACTGGCAGGTGATCGGCTCGCTCGACGACTTGCAGAATGCGACGCTGGACGACGTCAAGGAATTCTTCCGCCTGTGGTACGTGCCGAACAATGTGACCCTGGTGCTGGCGGGTGACTTCGATCCGGTGCAGGCGCGCAAATGGGTCGAAAAGTATTTTTCCGAGATCAAGCGCGGCGATGCGATTCCCGCCCTGGTCAAGCGCCCCGGCGTGCTGAAGCAGACCGTCAAGCTGGCGCATGAAGACAATTTCGCCAAGCTGCCCGAACTGACGATGGCCTGGCCGACCGTCGAAGACCTGCATCCGGATTCGTATGCGCTGGAAGTGCTGGCCGAATACCTGTCCGAGACCAAGCGCGCGCCGTTCTACAAGGTGCTGGTGGAAGACACCAAGCTCGCACCCGCGGTCCAGATCGGCAACCAGACCGCCGAACTGGCGGGCCAGTTCATGCTGCGCATCCGCGCCTTCGAGGGTAAACCGCTCGACGAGGTGGCCGGCGCCGTCAACCAGGCCTTTGCCAAATTCGAGGAGGAGGGCATCTCCGAGAAGGACCTGAACCGCATCAAGGCCGGCCTCGAGACCCGTTTCTACAACTCCGTGTCGAGCGTGCTCGGCAAATCGGCGCTGCTGGCGGAATACAATTACCTGAGCGGCAATCCGGGCTATGTGGCCGAAGGCGTGAAAAAGACGCTGGCCGTCACCACGGCCGACGTGCGGCGCGTGTACGACACCTACATCAAGGGTAAACCGTTTGTCGCGACCAGTTTCGTCCCGAGGGGCAAGCTGGCGCTGGCATTGACCGATTCCGCCAAGGCCGAAGTCGTCGAAGAAAAAGTAGTGCAGGGCGCCGAGAACGCGGTCGATCCGACCGCGAATGCGGAGTACACGAAGACGCCATCGACGTTTGATCGCAGCAAGGAGCCGCCATACGGCGAGGCGCTGGCTGTCAAGGTGCCGCAGGTGTGGAACACCATGCTAGCCAACGGCATGCGCGTGGTCGGCATCGAAAACCGGGAAGTGCCGCTGGTGCAGTTCGACATCGCCATCGACGGCGGGCTGCTGCTGGACAAGCCGGAAAAGGTCGGCGTCGCCAACCTGATGGCGCGCATGCTGACCCAGGGGACTGCCAGGAAAACGCCGCAGGAACTGGAAGAAGCGATCCTGCAACTGGGCGCGACGATCAACGTGACGGCGCGCACCGAGGACGTGCGCATCAGCGTGACGACGCTGGCGCGCAACTACCGGGCAACGCTGGACCTGGTGCAGGAAATCCTGCTGCAGCCGCGCTGGGACGAGAAGGAATTCGCCCTCATCAAGCAAAGCGTACTGAGCCAGATCCGCCAGCAAGAAGCCGATCCGAACGCGCTGGCCGCGATCAACTTCAGCAAGCTGGTCTACGCCAAGGACGATCTCCGTTCGCGCAACATCCTCGGCACGGCCGAGACGGTGAACGCCATCACCATCGACGACCTGAAGCGCTATTACAGTGCCAACCTGTCGCCTTCGAACGCGCGCATGCACGTGGTCGGCGCCTTGCCGAAGGCGGCGATTGCAGGTTCGCTCGCTGGCCTGAACCGCGCCTGGAAGGCCAAACCGGTAGCTTTGCCGGCAGCCACGAGCGCAGCCGGGCAGGCGCCCGGCAAGGTGTACTTCGTCGACGTGCCGGACGCGAAACAGTCGGTGCTGCAGGTCGGCTACCGGGCGCTGGCCGCCACCGATCCGGACTATTACCCGGCCACCGTGATGAACTACATCCTGGGCGGCGGCGGGTTTGCCTCGCGCCTGACCCAGCAACTGCGCGAGGGCAAAGGCTATACCTACGGCATCACGTCGAATTTCTCGGGCAGCAAAAGCGCCGGCCCCTTCATCATCGCCAGCGGCGTGCGCAGCAACGTCACGCTCGAATCGACCCAGCTGGTGAAGCAGATCCTGCAGGACTATCCGGCGACCTATTCGGCGGCCGACCTGGAAACGACTCGCAACTTCCTCGTGAAAAGCAATGCGCGCGCCTTCGAGACCTCGGCCGCCAAGCTGGCCATGCTCGACAACATCAGCAAGTACGGCTGGCGCGCCGATTACGTCAAGGAGCGCGAAGGGATCGTCAAGGCAATGACGCTGCCGCGCATCCAGGCGCTGTCGGAGAAATACCTGGATCCGTCGCAGATGGTGTGGCTGGTGGTGGGCGACGCCAAGACGCAGCTGCCGCGCATGAAGGAGCTCGGGTTCGATGAGCCGGTGGTGATCGGGAAGTAAGGGCGCAACGACTTACAAAAGGAAGGGCATGCACGCTTCAGTTGACCTTACCCGACGCGACCTGTTCGTGGTTTCGTTGCAAATGCTGTTCAGGCGGCGCGGCAATTGGTGGTTCATGCTGGCTGTCGCGTGCGGCGTGCTTGCCTACTTCTGGTCCGAGCACGGCATGCGCTCGGTTGGCGTATTTCTTTTCGCAACACTGGCGTCATGCATGGTCGCGCTTGGCACATTGCTGGGGGCATTCCTCGGCAACTTCGCGTGCTTCCTGCTGTCGGTGAACAAGGATGGCGGGGTGCTGGGCCGGCACGCATTCTCGATCTCGCCAGCAGGATTGAGCGAAGCGACTGCGGTCAACACGTCGCACCATGCGTGGTCGGGTATCAAGGCCATCTCGACGCTGGACAATTACATCGTGATCATGATGAATAGCCAGGCGGCGCATGTTCTTCCACGCCGCGCGTTTGCTTCGGACGATGCGGCCATCGCCTTTGTCGAGCAGGCCATGGCGTTCAAGAAGGCGGCCGCTGTCTTGCAGCCGGTGAGTCATGATCAGCACGTACCTGAATAGCGGTGCGGGTGACCGCATCTTGAAGGTCAACCATGCGGGAGAGCATGGCGCCGTGAATATCTATGCCGGGCAGTTGCTGCTGGCGCGCCTGCGGGCCGGGACGATGCTTGCCGAACTGGCGGAATTCAAGGCGCACGAAGAGCGGCATCGATCGATCTTCGCGGGCGAACTGGAGCGACGCGTGCTCAGGCGCTGCCGCAGTTGCTGGCTGTGCGGAACGGGCGGATTCCTGTTGGGCCTGTTCACCGGCGTCCTTGGGCCGCAGGCCATGGCCACCACGACCGTCGCGGTCGAACGGGTAGTGTTGCAGCACCTGCAGCAGCAATTGCACGATCTCGGCCAGGCCGACCCTGAGGCAAGCCGGGCAATTTCCGCAATCGTCCGCGACGAGCAGGAGCATCATGATCGATCGGCTGCGCGCGCCGGATCGGGAGGTTTCCTGAACCGGCTGCTGGCCGCGATCGTTTCGGGCGCTACCGAAGTTGTGATCTGGCTGGGGATGCGCCTTTAGCACCCGCGCCGAGGAACCAAACGCGCCGCCAGCCAGACTGGCGGCGCACATGCTTCACTCAAGGATTGCCGCCGCTTTCTTCTGCTGCTGCGCCTTGAGTCCGGTCCCCAACGACCGGAACAAGCCCAACGGTACCGCATTGCCCATCGCCTGGTACCCCAGGTCGTTCGGGTGCAGATGGTCGCCGCTGTCGTAGGCCGGCAGGAAGCGCGTCGGGTGAGCCGGGTCGCGCGTGGCGAGGTCGAAATCGATCACGCCGTCGAATTCGTCGCTCGAACGAATCCAGTTGTTCACCGCCTGGCGCACTACCTCTTTCTCCGGCGAGTAGTAGCCGGCGCCTTCGAAGGGTGTGAGCGTGGCGCCGAACACGGCGATGCCCCTGGCGTGGGCGCGCGCGATCACCTGGCGGTAGCCGGCGATCAGGTCGGCCGCAGGGATCGGGCTGGTCGCCGGGCTGTTGCCGATGTCGTTAATGCCGATCATCAGGGTCATGTAGCGCACGCCTGCGGTGGCGAGCACGTCGCGGTCGAAGCGCTCGAGGATGCTGCGTCCAGCCAGCAGGTTGGGCGGGTCGCTCACCAGGCGGTTGCCGCTGATGCCGCGATTGACAACACCGAGACGCCCGTTGATGCCGAGGACCGGATCGCGCACGGTTTGCAGGCGGCGCGCCAGCCAGTCGGGCCAGCGGTTATTCGTGTCGACCGTGCTGCGCGTGCCGTCGGTAATCGAGTCGCCCAGCGCCACGATGGACGGGCCGGCGCTATCGACGTCCACCTCCGTCAGGAACGGCCAGGCCGTGATCGTGCGCTGCACCGGCAGTGTCGCGGCGGCGGTGAAGTCGCCGGGCAGCGAGACATAATTGGTCTGCAGGCCGGTGTTATGGATCGTGTTCGCTTCAACGGTGCCGGGCAGGTACAGGCTGATCGCCAGGTCGCCCAGGGCCGGCACATTCAGTTCGACCGGGTCGGACAGCACCGGCGCGCCGGGCGGGATCGTGATCGACGTGTTGCCACTGAAGGTCAAGGCGCGGTCGGTGCCGGGGGCGACGTCGGAACCGCTGGCGCGGACACCGATGCGGGCGGCGCCGATGCGCAGCGGCGTAGCGCCGAACTCATTGGACACGCGAATACGCACGCGGTTGCCGCCGATGCTGGTGTGGACGATCAGGCGCAAGGTCTGGTCGGTGAAGGTCTGCAGGTTGGCGGGCGCCGGCGGGCCGGCCGGGGCCGTTCCCCAGGTGCCGGTCCAGCGCTCGGTGTTCCAGTCCTGGGCGTCGGCGTACTGGCCGGGCAGGGCGAGGGCGATGGCGAGCGCGACGCCGCCGAGCAGCATGCCGCGGCGCGGACGATTCTGCGGCGTGGGACGGGAAAAGGCCGCCGCGGTGCGGCGGGCGAAATCTGACAGGGCAGCGGACATCGATTGCATGATGTGCTCCTTCGGTAGTGGGCGGAAACGGCTCGTGTGGCTGAGCTCGTGCCCTCCAATCTATGCGGCGGGGGTAGGACTCGCAAGATGGTTACGGACGCGTTCGTTGTGCCAGCTCTAAAGTTCCCCAAAAAGCTCATGCATTAGAGAATTTGTTTGCGTTTGAGCACAGCAATAGGAAATAGCTTCGCCAAAGAGCAACAAAAACACGGCTGATAACGCTGCCGTACAATGATTGTTTTCTCAATGGAGGCCGAACCATGCGCGCGATCGAAATCACCAAGCCGGGCAAACCCGAGGTATTGCAGCCGTGCGAGCGGCCAACGCCGGAACTGAAAGTGGGCGAGGTGCTGATCAAGGTCCACGCCGCCGGCATCAACCGGCCGGACGTGTTCCAGCGCCAGGGCAACTATCCGGTGCCGCCGGGCGCATCCGACCTGCCGGGACTGGAAGTGGCGGGCGAGATCGTCGACGGCGACCTGGGCGATAGCGGTTTTTCAAAAGGCGACATGGTGTGCGCGCTGGTGCAGGGCGGCGGCTATGCCGAGTACTGCGCGGCGCCGCTGGCGCAATGCCTGCCGGTGCCTGCCGGCTTGAGCATGGTCGAGGCGGCATCGCTGCCGGAAACCTTTTTCACCGTCTGGACCAACGTGTTCGACCGTGCCCAGTTGAGCGAGGGCGAGACGCTGCTGGTGCAGGGCGGCACTTCCGGCATCGGCGTGACCGCGATCCAGCTGGCCACCGCCCTGGGCCACCGCGTGTTCGCCACCGCCGGCAGCGCCGACAAATGCCGCGCCTGCGAGCAACTCGGCGCCGAGCGCGGCATCAATTACCGCGACGAGGATTTCGTCGCTGTTGTGAAGGAATTGACCGGCGGACGCGGCGTCGACGTGGTGCTGGACATGGTCGCCGGCGATTACGTGGCGCGCGAGATCGATTGCCTGGCGGACGATGGGCGCATTGCGCTGATCGCGCTGCTGGGTGGGGCCAAGGCGAACGTCGACCTGGGTCAGGTGCTGCGGCGGCGTTTGACCATCAGCGGTTCGACGCTGCGGCCGCGGCCGGTTGCCTTCAAGGGAGAGATCGCGAACAAGCTGCGCGAGCGGGTGTGGCCCTTTCTGGAGGCGGGGAAGGTGAAGCCGGTGATCTATAAAACCTTCCCGCTGGAGGAGGCGGCTGCGGCGCATGCGCTGATGGAGTCGAGTACGCATGTGGGGAAGATCGTACTCACGGTGGTGTAAGCACGGCTGCGCTGGCGCTGCTTGAACGCGTGGGCGGGAGACCCGCCCACCTTACATCTCATGCAAGTCTTATCGGTCGAACTTGCTAGCCGTTAGGATCAGACCTGTAAGGTGGGCTGGTCCTCCGCCCACGCGTTCAACTGACGAATGCTCTGCCATATGCATATAGTAAGACCGCGTGGGCACGAGTGCCCACCCTACAACACCATCGAATTCCATTGACCTCTTTTCAACACGCCAGCCCAGCCATTGTTTGACCCGCTCATGAACGGCAGCTAGAATAGCGGGTTATTTGACTGTGGGGTAATATGCGTCCCAAACTCGTTGTAGGTAACTGGAAAATGAATGGCAGCCGCGCGAATAACGCGACGCTGCTCGGCGGCATTGTTGACGGTCTGGGCAGTATTGCGAAGGCAAACGCCGCCGTGTGCGTGCCGGCGCCCTACCTGCAGCAATGCGCCGATGCGCTGGCCGGCACGCCGCTGGCCTGGGGCGCGCAGGACGTGTCGCTCCATGCGAGCGGCGCCTACACCGGCGAAGTCGCCGCGTCGATGCTGGCCGAGTTCGGCTGCCGCTACGCGATCGTCGGCCACTCGGAACGCCGCGCCTACCATGGCGAGACGAGCGAGCACGTGGCGCACAAGGCCCTGGCGGCATTGAACGCCGGCCTGACCCCGATCGTCTGCGTGGGCGAAACGCTCGACGAGCGCGAAGCGGGACAAACAAATGTTGTAGTCGGCAAACAAATGTCTGCCGTGCTGGAACTGCTTGACGACGACGCCATCGCGCGTATCGTGGTCGCCTACGAACCTGTCTGGGCGATCGGCACCGGCAAGACGGCCACGCCGGCGATGGCGCAGGAAGTGCATGCGCAATTGCGCAGCCAGCTGCGCGAACGCAGCGCGGCGGCGAGTGAAAAAGTCGCGATCCTGTACGGCGGCAGCATGAAGCCGGATAACGCGGTCGAACTGCTGGCGCAGCCTGACATCGACGGCGGCCTGATCGGCGGCGCGGCGCTCAAGGCGGCCGACTTCCTGGCGATCATCGGCGCGGCGGAAGCGGCGGCCTGAAGTCGCCCGGTGCCACCAAGCACCTGATTCAGAAATTCAGTATTTGCAACGTAGTTAAACTTGGAATGGAATTGGTATGAGCGTGATGTTCAATCTTGTTGTTGTCGTGCAGGTTATCTCCGCACTGGCAATCATTGCCCTGGTCCTGCTGCAGCACGGTAAGGGCGCCGACATGGGCGCCGCTTTCGGTTCCGGCGCCTCGGGTAGCCTGTTCGGCGCCAGCGGTTCGTCGAACTTCCTGTCGAAGTCGACCGCGGTGGCGGCCGCCATCTTCTTCGCTTCGACCCTGTCGCTGGCGTACATGAGCAACAACCGTACCCCAAGCGCGGCGCCAAGCGGCGGCGTGATGGAACGGATGGCGGCGCCGGCCAATGGCGTGCCTGCGAATGCCGGCGCGAACGTGCCGGCCACGACCACTGCGCCTGAAGCGCTTGCCCCGACCGCGGGCGTGCCGACGGCGCCGGCTGTCGACGTGCCGCCGGCTGGTCCTGCCGAGACGGTGCCCGCGACGGTGTCGCCGGCGCCGCCTGCGCAGTCGGAACCGGGTCCGGCCAAGTAATTGTCATTGTAGGGTGGACTGATTTCCCGTCCACGCGTGCAGTCAACAGGCTGGTGGGGGCGTTTCGATGCACTAGCGTGTGTTGAACGCGTGGACGGCAGAGCCGTCCACCCTACGGTCTCTGGCAGTAAAGCGGCCGCAAGGCTGCTGCAGGTCCTCGTAGTACAGCCGGTATTTACCTGACCAGGGCATTTATCCGGTCCTCATGCCTCTTTCGCCATGTTTTCAAAGGCATAACGAAGGAAAGTTTGAGAAATTCCTTGTTTTTCCTTGCGATGGCTCAATTTGAGCATTGAAAAAGGGTGCTAAAGCAGGGTAGAATACTGGTCTCCAGCCGACGTGGTGAAATTGGTAGACACGCTATCTTGAGGGGGTAGTGGCGCAAGCTGTGCGAGTTCGAGTCTCGCCGTCGGCACCAAGATACAGAAAAAGCCAGCAAGGGCAAACGAGCGATTGCTCTCGTGCCTGAGCTGGCTTTTTTTACGAGGATCAGTCGTACGGTCCTGGTGACAGTGGCCAGGATTGCGCGATACGGCGCTGCAGGCATGCAGTGGTTTCATTAACCCGATCGTTCAAAATAGGCTCCATCGTGAACCTCGAAAATTATTTCCCCGTTCTTCTCTTCATCCTGATTGGCGTCGGTGTCGGCGTCGCACCCCAGGTGCTCGGGTATCTGCTCGGACCGCAACGGCCCGATGCTGCCAAGCTCTCCCCTTATGAATGCGGCTTCGAAGCTTTCGAAGACGCGCGCATGAAATTCGACGTCCGTTACTATCTGGTCGCGATTCTCTTTATTTTGTTTGATCTGGAAACGGCATTCTTCTTCCCATGGGGCGTCTCCATGCGCGAACTGGGCTGGACCGGCTTCATCACGATGATGGTGTTCATTGCCGAGTTCGTGGTTGGTTTCTGGTACATCTGGAAGAAAGGTGCCCTTGATTGGGAATAAGCCATGGCTATTCATGAAGGCGTTCTAAACGAAGGTTTCATTACCACCACAGCCGATAAGCTGATCAACTGGGCGCGCACGGGATCGATGTTCCCGATGACGTTTGGCCTGGCCTGTTGCGCGGTCGAGATGATGCATGTGGGCGCAGCCCGCTATGACCTCGACCGCTTCGGCATTGTGTTCCGTCCATCGCCACGCCAGTCCGACGTGATGATCGTGGCCGGCACGCTGTGCAACAAGATGGCGCCGGCACTGCGCAAGGTCTACGACCAGATGGCCGAGCCGCGCTGGGTTATCTCGATGGGTTCCTGCGCCAACGGCGGCGGCTACTACCACTACTCGTACTCGGTGGTGCGCGGCTGCGACCGCATCGTACCGGTCGACGTCTACGTGCCGGGCTGCCCGCCGACGGCGGAAGCGCTGCTGTACGGCATCATGCAGTTGCAGAACAAGATCAAGCGCACCAACACGATCGCGCGTTAATACACTGCCGGAAACACCATGACGACAAAACTCGAAGTCCTCCAACTCGCCCTGGAAAAAGCACTCGGCGAGGGCGCCGCCATTTCGGCAGCGCTCGGCGAAGTGACCGTGGTGGTCAAGGCCGCCGATTACCTCAAGGCGATGCAGACCCTGCGCGACGACCCGTCGCTCGCATTCGAAGAAATGATCGACTTGTGCGGCGTCGATTACTCCCAATATGGGGAAGGCACCTGGGACGGCCCGCGCTACGCGGTCACCACCCACCTGCTGTCGCTGGCGAATAACTGGCGCGTGCGCGTGCGCGTCTTCGCCCCCGACGACGAAATGCCGATCGTGGAATCGATCACGTCGATCTGGCGCGCCGCCAACTGGTACGAGCGCGAAGCCTTCGACCTGTACGGCATCCTGTTCGACGGACACGGTGACCTGCGCCGCATCCTGACCGACTACGGCTTCATCGGCCACCCGTTCCGCAAGGACTTCCCGATTTCGGGCTATGTCGAAATGCGCTACGACCCCGAGCAGAAGCGCGTGATCTACCAACCCGTGACGATCGAGCCGCGTGAGAACATCCCGCGCGTGATCCGCGAAGAAACCTACGGGATGAAATAATGGCTGAGCTTAAGAATTACACCCTGAACTTTGGTCCGCAGCACCCGGCAGCGCACGGCGTGCTGCGCCTCGTGCTTGAACTCGACGGCGAAGTGATCCAGCGCGCCGACCCGCACATCGGCCTGCTGCACCGCGGCACCGAGAAGCTGGCCGAAACGCGCACCTACCTGCAGTCGGTGCCGTACATGGATCGCCTCGACTACGTGTCGATGATGTGCAACGAGCACGGCTACGTGCTGGCCGTCGAAAAGCTGCTCGGCGTCGAAGCGCCGGTGCGCGCGCAGTACATCCGCGTCATGTTCGACGAGATCACGCGCCTGCTGAACCACCTGATGTGGCTCGGCGCACACGCGCTCGACATCGGCGCCATGGGTCCGTTCCTGTACGCCTTCCGCGACCGCGAAGACCTGTTCGACGTCTACGAGGCGGTGTCGGGCGCGCGCATGCACGCGGCCTACTACCGCCCGGGCGGCGTGTATCGCGACCTGCCGGACTTCATGCCGAAGCACAAGGAATCGATCATCCGCAGCAAGAAGGCGATCGATGCCCTGAACGAAGACCGCCAGGGTTCGGTGCTGGACTTCATCGAGTCGTTTACGAAGCGTTTCGACGGCTACGTGGACGAATACGAAACCCTGCTGACCGATAACCGTATCTGGAAGCAGCGTACCGTCGGCATCGGCGTGGTGTCGCCGGAAGACGCGAAAGCGATGGGCTTCACCGGCGCCATGCTGCGCGGTTCGGGCGTGGCCTGGGACTTGCGCAAGACGCAGCCGTACGCCGTGTACGACAAGCTCGACTTCGACATCCCGGTTGGCACCAACGGCGACTCCTACGACCGCTACCTGGTCCGCATGGAAGAGATGCGCCAGTCGAACCGCATCATCAAGCAGTGCATCGCCTGGCTGCGCGTGAACCAGGGCCCGGTGATGATCGATAATCACAAGATCGTCCCGCCTGCACGCGAAGAGATGAAGTCGAACATGGAGTCCTTGATTCACCACTTCAAGCTGTTCACCGAAGGCTTCCACGTCCCGCCGGGCGAGGCGTATGCCGCGGTCGAGCACCCGAAGGGCGAGTTCGGCATCTATATCGTTTCCGACGGCGCCAACAAGCCATACCGCCTGAAGATCCGCACCCCCGACTATGCCCACCTGCAGAGCCTGGACGAGATGGCGCGTGGCCACATGATCGCCGACGCCGTCACGATCATCGGCACCCAGGACATCGTTTTCGGTTCCATTGACCGATAAGTTCAAAGGCAGAAAGATTATGTTGTTATCCGAGCAGTGCTATAAAAAAATCGACCGCGAGCTGGGCAAGTACCCGGCGGACCAGCGTCAATCGGCCGTGATGGCCGCGCTGGCCCACGCCCAGGTCGAACTGGGCTGGCTGTCGCCCGATACCATGCAGGAAGTCGCCGACTACATCGGCATGCCGGCCATCGCCGTGCAGGAAGTGGCGACCTTCTACAACATGTACAACACCCGCCCGGTCGGCAAGCACAAGATCACCGTGTGCACCAACCTGCCGTGCGCCTTGTCCGGCGGCGAGCGTGCCGCCCACCACCTGATGCACAAGCTCGGCGTCGAGTTCCGCGGCACCACCGAAGACGGCCAGTTCACCGTGTTAGAGGGCGAGTGCATGGGCGCCTGCGGCGATGCGCCGGTCATGCTGGTGAATAACCACCGCATGTGCTCGTTCATGAGCAACGACAAGATCGACGCCCTGGTGGATGAACTGAAGGAAATCAAGTAATGACCAGCCTGCACGACCGTCACATCAATCCGCTGATCCTGAAGGATCTGAACGGCGAAAACTGGCACCTGGAAGACTACGTCAAGCGCGGCGGCTATTCGGCCCTGCGCCGTATCCTCGAGGGTGGCGTCACCCAGGAACAGGTCATCGCCGACCTGAAGGCCTCGGGCCTGCGCGGCCGCGGCGGCGCCGGTTTCCCGACCGGCCTGAAGTGGAGCTTCATGCCGCGCCAGTTCCCTGGCCAGAAATACCTCGTCTGCAACACCGACGAAGGCGAGCCGGGTACGTTCAAGGACCGCGACATCATTCGCTACAACCCGCACGCGCTGATCGAAGGCATGGCCATCGGCGCCTACGCGATGGGCATCACCGTGGGCTACAACTACATCCACGGCGAGATCTTCCAGGAATACCTGCGTTTCGAAGAAGCGCTGGAAGAGGCGCGCGCCGCCGGTTTCCTGGGCGATGGCATCATGGGTTCGACGTTCAACTTCCAGTTGCACGCCGCGCACGGCTACGGCGCCTACATCTGCGGCGAAGAGACCGCACTGCTGGAGTCGCTCGAGGGTAAAAAGGGACAGCCGCGCTTCAAGCCGCCGTTCCCGGCCTCGTTCGGCCTGTACGGCAAGCCGACCACGATCAACAATACCGAGACCTTCGCCGCGGTGCCGTTCCTGCTGAACGTCGGCCCGGAAAACTACATGGCGATGGGCAAGCCGAACAACGGCGGCACCAAGATCTTCTCGATCTCGGGCGACGTCGAGCGTCCGGGCAACTACGAGATTCCGCTGGGCACCCCGTTCGCCAAGCTGCTCGAGCTGGCCGGCGGCATGCGCGGTGGCAAGAAGATCAAGGCCGTGATTCCAGGCGGTTCGTCGGCGCCGGTGATCCGTGGCGAAGTCATGATGGAAACGGACATGGACTACGATTCGATCGCGAAAGCGGGATCGATGCTCGGTTCGGGCGCCGTCATCGTCATGGACGAAACGCGCTGCATGGTCAAGTCGCTGCTGCGCCTGTCCTACTTCTATTACGAAGAGTCGTGCGGCCAGTGCACGCCGTGCCGCGAAGGCACCGGCTGGCTGTACCGCATGGTGCACCGTATCGAAAACGGCCAGGGCCGCCCGGAGGACATCGAGCTCCTGAACAACGTCGCGTTCAACATCAAGGGCCGCACGATCTGCGCACTCGGCGAAGCCGCCGCGATGCCGGTCGAAGCCATGATCAAGAACTTCCGTGAGGAATTCATTCATCACATCGAGCACAAGCAGTGTCTAGTGCCCGCATACCTTTAAGCCAGGTCAGGTAACGATCAAATGGTTGAAATTGAATTAGACGGCAAAAAAGTCGAAGTCGCACCAGGTTCCATGGTGATGGACGCCGCAAACAAACTCGGAACTTACATTCCGCACTTCTGCTATCACAAGAAATTGTCGATCGCCGCCAACTGCCGCATGTGCCTGGTCGAAGTGGAAAAAGCACCGAAGCCGATGCCTGCCTGCGCCACGCCAGTGTCGCCGGGCATGATCGTGCGCACCCACAGCGACAAGGCTGTTGCGGCGCAGAAGTCGGTCATGGAATTCCTGCTGATTAACCACCCGCTCGATTGCCCGATCTGCGACCAGGGCGGCGAATGCCAGCTGCAGGACCTGGCCGTCGGCTACGGTAAAAGCAATTCGCGCTACAACGAAGAAAAGCGCGTGGTCACGCCGAAAGAAGCCGGCCCGCTGATCTCGATGGAAGAGATGGCGCGCTGCATCCAGTGCACCCGTTGCGTACGTTTCGGCCAGGAAGTGGCCGGCGTGATGGAATTCGGCATGCTGGGCCGCGGCGAGCACTCGGAAATCACGACCTTCGTCGGCAAGACCGTCGACTCGGAAGTGTCGGGCAACATGATCGACTTGTGCCCGGTCGGCGCGCTGACTAGTAAACCTTTCCGCTACAGCGCTCGTCCATGGGAACTGTCGCGCCGCAAGTCGGTGTCGCCGCACGACTCGCTCGGCACCAACCTGATCGTCCAGGTCAAGGGCGGTAAAGTGATGCGCGTGCTGCCGCTCGAGAACGAGCACATCAACGAATGCTGGCTGTCCGACAAGGACCGCTTCTCGTACGAAGCGCTGGACAATGCCGACCGCCTGATCAATCCGATGATCAAGCAGGGCGGGCAGTGGCAAGAGACCGACTGGCAGACGGCGCTGGAATACGTCGCCCACGGCCTGCGCAACATCCGTCACGAGCACGGCGCCGACAGCATCGCCGCCGTCGCCACCGCGCACTCGACCGTCGAAGAACTGTTCCTGCTGAACAAAGCCATGCGCGGCTTCGGCGTCAACGCCGTCGACTTCCGCCTGCGCCAGAGCGATTTCGCGCTGGACGGTGCCGTCACGCCATGGCTGGGCATGCCGATCGCCGAGCTGTCGAACCTGAAACGTGCCTTCGTGATCGGTTCGTTCCTGCGCAAGGACCACCCGCTGGTCGCGACCCGCCTGCGTACCGCTGTGAAAGCCGGCGCCAAGCTGTCGATCCTGCACGGCGCTGATGACGACAACCTGATCCCGACCGCCAACAAGCTCATCGCCGCGCCGGCTGACTGGCTGGCCGTGCTGTCGGAAGTGGTCTCGGCCGTTGCCGCCGCCAAGGAAACCGCAGCGCCAAGCGGCTTCGAGAACGTGCAGGCCGGCGACGTGGCCAAAGCCATCGCCGCTTCCCTTAGCGCGATCGACGGCGAGGTGCCGGGCGCGATCCTGCTCGGTAACGCCGTGACGCACCATCCGCAGGCATCGCAGATCCACGCCGCCGCGCAATGGATCGCCAACGCCACCGGCGCCAAGTTCGGTTATTTCGTCGAAGCGGCGAACACGGTCGGCGGCCACCTGGTGGGCGCCACGAGCAATGCCGATTTGTTCAGCGTACCGAAGAAGGCTTATGTTCTGCTTAACGCGGAACCGGAACTCGATGCGGCCAATCCGCAGCAAGCCGTCGCCGCACTGGCCGGCGCCGAGATGGTCGTCGCCATGTCGCCGTTCAAGCATGGTTTCGAGTATGCCGACGTGCTGCTGCCGATCTCGCCGTTTACCGAAACCGCCGGTACCTTCGTGAACTGCGAAGGCCGCGCACAGAGCTTCAACGGCACGGTGAAACCGCTGGGCGAGACCCGTCCGGCCTGGAAAGTGCTGCGCGTGCTGGGCAACCTGCTCGGCCTGCAAGGTTTTGACTACGACACCGCCGAATCGATCCGCGACGAAGCGCTGGGTAAAGGTGTAACCGATCACTCCAGCAAGCTGAACAACGTGGCCAAGCTGGCCCCGTCGGCAGCCAACCGTGCCGCAGCGGCGGACCGTGAAGAGTCCGGTTCGCTGCAGCGTATCGCCGACGTGCCGATCTATTTCGCCGACGCCATCGCGCGCCGTTCGGAACCGCTGCTGCGTACGGCCGATGGCCAGCAGCCGCTGGCACGCCTGCCGAAGGCGCTGGCTGAAAAGCTGGGCGTGAAGGCCGGCGACGTGGTGAAAGTCACGCAAGGCAACGGCAGCGCGCTGCTGGTCGCCGACATCGACGCGCGCCTGCCGGCGAACGTCGTCCGCGTCGCCGCCGCGCATCCGGCAACGGCCACGCTGGGCGCGATGTTCGGTTCGATTTCCATTGAAAAAGCAGTTGAAAAAGCAGGGGAGGGCAAGTAATGGCAACGCCCGGTTTTATCGATAACATCTATACCGGCGGCGAATCGCTGCTGGGCCCGGTCTGGCCGCTGGCCTGGACCGTGGCCAAGATTCTGTGCGTGCTGCTGCCGCTGATGGGCCTGGTCGCTTACGCCACCCTGTGGGAACGCAAGCTGATCGGCTGGATCCAGATCCGCGTCGGCCCGAACCGCGTCGGTCCGATGGGCCTGCTGCAGCCGATCGCCGATGCGGTCAAACTGCTGCTGAAAGAGATCGTCATTCCGGCGAAAGCCACCACCAAGCTGTTCGTGCTGGGCCCGATCATGACGATCATGCCGGCACTGGCCGCCTGGTCGGTCGTGCCTTTCGGCCCGGACGCGGCGCTGGCCAACGTCAACGCCGGCTTGCTGCTGCTCCTGGCGATTACCTCGATCGAAGTTTACGGCATCATCATCGCCGGCTGGTCGTCGAATTCGAAGTACTCGTTCATGGGCGCGATGCGCGCTTCGGCCCAGATGATTTCCTATGAAATCCCGATGGGTTTCGTGATGGTCGTGGTGCTGATGGTCTCGGGCAGCCTGAACTTCTCGGACATCGTCGCCGGCCAGAACGTCGGCATGGCAGCGTCCAACGGCCTGAACTTCCTGTCGTGGAACTGGCTGCCGCTGCTGCCGCTGTTCGTGATCTATTTCGTCTCCGGCCTGGCCGAATGTAACCGCCACCCGTTCGACGTGGTGGAAGGCGAGTCGGAGATCGTCGCCGGCCACATGGTCGAGTACTCGGGCATGTCGTACGCGATGTTCATGCTGGCCGAATACGCCAACATGATCCTGATCGCCACCCTGGCATCGATCATGTTCCTCGGCGGCTGGCACGCACCGTTCTCGTTCCTGGAATTCGGCGGCGCCTTCGGCGGCTTCTTCTGGCTGTTCCTGAAGATGTTCGCGCTGGTCTCGATGATGATCTGGGTCCGCGGCACCTTCCCGCGTTACCGCTATGACCAGATCATGCGCCTGGGCTGGAAAGTGTTCATTCCGATCACGCTGGTGTGGCTGGTGCTGGTGGCCGGCGTCATGCAGACGTCCTGGAATATCTGGAAGTAAGGAAGCACATCAAAATGAACCGAATCAAAGAAATCCTCGGCAGCCTGATGCTGTCCGAACTGTTCAAGGGTCTGGCCCTGACGGGCCGGTACGCCTTGTCGCGCAAGATCACCGTGCAGTATCCGGAAGAAAAGACGCCGATGTCGAACCGCTTCCGCGGCTTGCACGCGCTGCGCCGCTACCCGAACGGGGAAGAGCGCTGCATCGCCTGCAAACTGTGCGAAGCGGTGTGCCCGGCGATGGCCATCACGATCGAGTCGGCGCAGCGCGAAGACGGCACCCGCCGCACCACGCGCTACGACATCGACCTGACCAAGTGCATCTTCTGCGGCTTCTGCGAAGAGTCCTGCCCGGTCGACTCGATCGTCGAGACCCACGTGCTGGAATACCACGGCGAAAAGCGCGGCGATCTCTACTACACCAAAGAGATGCTGCTGGCCGTGGGCGACCGCTACGAAGCCGACATCGCTGCCGCTAGAGCGGCTGACGCGAAGTACCGATAAGAAAAAGGCCCGTCAAGTCATGCAATTCACAACTGGTTTGTTCTACGTCTTCGCGGCCATCATGGTGCTGTCCGCGCTGCGCGTCATCACTGCGAAGAACCCGGTGCACGCCGCGCTGTTCCTCGTGCTCGCGTTCTTCAACGCCGCCGGCATCTGGCTGCTGCTGAAGGCCGAGTTCCTCGCCATCGTGCTGGTGCTGGTGTACGTCGGCGCGGTCATGGTGCTGTTCCTGTTCGTCGTCATGATGCTCGACATTAACGTCGACCGCATGCGCGAAGGTTTCCTCGGCTACCTGCCGATGGCCCTGATCATCGGCGCCGTGGTCGTCATCGAGATGGCGCTGGTGCTGTGGAACGGCTACAGCGGCTTTGCCCAGACGCCGGAAGCGGCCGCGCTGAACATCGGCGGCACCAAGGAACTGGGCCGCCTGATCTACACCAGGTACATCTACGGCTTCGAGATCGCCGCCGTGATCCTGCTGGTGGCGATCATCGCCGCCGTGGCCCTGACCCTGCGCAAGCGCAAGGACAGCAAAGCCATCGACCCGGGCGCCGCGGTGCGCGTCCAGCGTAACGACCGCCTGCGCATCGTCAAGATGGCGCCGGTGAACCAGCGCGCCATCGACGAAGCCAACGTGGCCGCCGCAGCTGCTGCAGCAACCGCGGCCGCGCCGAACAAGGAGACCCCATGACTGTATCGCTTGCACACTACCTGGTCCTGGGCGCGATCCTGTTCGCGATCTCGATCGTCGGTATCTTCCTGAACCGGAAGAACATCATCATCCTGCTGATGGCCATCGAACTGATGCTGCTGGCGGTGAACCTGAACTTCATCGCCTTCTCGCACTACCTGGGCGATGCGGCGGGGCAGATCTTCGTGTTCTTCATCCTGACCGTCGCGGCCGCCGAATCGGCGATCGGCCTGGCGATCCTGGTGGTCCTGTTCCGCAACCTGGACACGATCAATGTGGAAGACCTCGACAGCCTCAAGGGCTGACCGGTCTCGGTTGATTAACAATAACGAATAAGGTTCAACATGGCGGAGCAGCTTTCTTCCTCACTCCTACTCGCGGTGCCGCTGGCGCCGCTGGCAGGCTCGGCAATTGCCGGCCTGCTCGGTACCAAGTTCCTTGGTAACGTGGTCGGCCGCAAGGTCTCCCACTCGGCAACCATCCTCGGTGTCCTGATCGCCCTGATCATCTCGGTGCAGACCCTGCTGGCGGTGCTCGATGGCGCCACCTTCAACCAGGACATCTATACCTGGATGCAGGTCGGCACCATCAAGCTGGCGGTCGGCTTCCAGATCGACACGCTGTCGGCAATGATGATGTGCGTCGTGACCTCGGTGTCGCTGATGGTGCACATCTACACGATCGGCTACATGGCCGAGGACGACGGCTACAACCGCTTCTTCTCGTACATCTCGCTGTTCACGTTCGCGATGCTGATGCTGGTCATGTCGAACAACTTCCTGCAGCTGTTCTTCGGCTGGGAAGCGGTGGGCCTGGTCTCGTACCTCTTGATCGGTTTCTGGTACACCCGTCCGACCGCGATCTTCGCCAACATGAAGGCCTTCCTGGTCAACCGCGTCGGCGACTTCGGCTTCATCCTCGGTATCGGCCTGCTGCTGGCCGCCTCGGGCACGATGCACTACGGCGAAACCTTCCTGCAAGCCGACAAGCTGGCCGGCATGGTCGTGCCGGGCATCGGCTGGCCGCTGCTGACCGCCGCCTGCATCTGCCTGTTCATCGGCGCAATGGGCAAGTCGGCGCAGTTCCCGCTGCACGTCTGGCTGCCCGACTCGATGGAAGGCCCGACCCCGATCTCGGCACTGATCCACGCCGCGACGATGGTTACCGCCGGCATCTTCATGGTGGCGCGCATGTCGCCGCTGTTCGAACTGTCGGATGGCGCACTGTCCTTCGTCATCGTCATCGGTTCGATCACCGCGCTGTTCATGGGCTTCCTGGGCATCATCCAGAACGACATCAAGCGCGTCGTCGCTTACTCGACGCTGTCGCAGCTGGGCTACATGACGGTCGCGCTGGGCGCATCGGCATATTCCGTCGCCGTGTTCCACCTGATGACCCACGCGTTCTTCAAGGCACTGCTGTTCCTGGGCGCCGGTTCGGTCATCATCGGCATGCACCACGACCAGGACATGCGCAACATGGGCGGCCTGCGCAAGTACATGCCGATCACCTGGATCACCTCGCTGCTGGGCTCGCTGGCCCTGATCGGTACCCCGTTCTTCTCGGGCTTCTACTCGAAGGATTCGATCATCGAAGCGGTGCACGCATCGAACATCCCGGGCGCCGGTTTCGCCAACTTCGCGGTGCTGGCCGGCGTGTTCGTGACTGCGTTCTATTCGTTCCGCATGTATTTCCTGGTGTTCCACGGAGAAGAGCGCTTTGGTAAAGCCCATGCGCACGATTCGCATGCCCATGACGACCACAAGCAAGCCGTTGCCGCGGACCACAGCCATGCCGACCCGCACGCCGAGCACGATTCGGATGCGCACCACGAAGAAGACCACGGCCACCACGGCCTGGCCCCTGGCCAGAAGCCGCACGAGTCGCCATGGGTCGTGACCCTGCCGCTGGTCCTGCTGGCGATTCCGTCGGTGATCATCGGTTACCTGGCGATCGGTCCGATGCTGCACGGCGACTTCTTCAAGGACGTGATCTTCGTCGGCGAAAACCACACCGCGATGGAAACCCTGCGCGAAGAGTTCCACGGCGCCGGCGCCATGGCACTGCACGGCCTGCAGACCGCACCGTTCTGGCTGGCACTGGCTGGCGTTGCATTCGCCTACTACTGCTACATGGTCAATCCACGCGTCCCGGCCTGGTTCTACAACAAGTTCAAGTTCCTGCACACGCTGCTGGACAACAAGTACTACATGGACAAGTTTAACCAGGCGGTGTTCGCCGGCGGCGCACGCGCCGTCGGTACCGGCCTCTGGAAGGGCGGCGACCGCGCGCTGATCGACGGCCTGATGGTCAACGGCAGCGCCAAGATGATCGGCTGGTTCTCGACGATCACCCGTACGTTCCAGACCGGTTACATCTATCACTACGCGTTCGTGATGATCGTGGGCGTCATGGCGACCCTGCTGTACTTCTTCCCGTTCTGGCGCTAATCACAGGCAAAGAAAAAGACAAATGATGCAGTCTACGATCTCTACATTTCCTCCCTACCTGAGCCTGGCGATCTGGCTCCCGATCCTGTTCGGCGTGCTCGTGCTCGCCGTCGGGCGCGACACCAACCGGGGCTTCGTGCGCCTGCTGGCGCTCGCCGGCGGTGTCGTCAGCTTCCTGCCGACGATCCCGCTGATCGCCAACTTCGACAACGCCGCCCACGGCATGCAGTTCTATGAAGTGTCGGCCTGGATCGAGCGCTTCAACATCTTCTACCGTCTCGGTGTCGATGGCCTGTCGCTGTGGTTCATTCCGCTGACCGCGTTCATCACCGTCATCGTCATCCTCGCCGCCTGGGAAGTCATCCAGGAGCGCGTGGCGCAGTACATGGGTTCCTTCCTGCTGCTGTCGGGCCTGATGATCGGCGTGTTCGCTTCGCTCGACGGCGTGCTGTTCTACTTCTTCTTCGAAGCCACGCTGATCCCGATGTTCATCATCATTGGCGTGTTCGGCGGCCCGAATCGCGTGTACGCGGCATTCAAGTTTTTCCTGTACACGTTCTTCGGTTCGCTGCTGACGCTGATCGCGATCATCTACCTGTACAACGTCTCGGGCACCTTCGACATCCAGAAGTGGCACGTGCAGGCGCTGGGCATGAAGGAACAGATCCTGATCTTCATCGCCTTCTTCATGGCTTTCGCCGTGAAAGTGCCGATGTGGCCGGTGCACACCTGGCTGCCGGACGCCCACGTCGAAGCGCCAACCGGCGGTTCGGTCGTGCTGGCCGCGATCATGCTGAAACTGGGCGCCTACGGCTTCCTGCGTTTTTCGCTGCCGATCACCCCGGACGCCGCGCACTACCTGGCCCCGGTCGTCATCGTGCTCTCCTTGGTCGCCGTGATCTACATTGGTCTCGTGGCCCTGGTCCAGAAGGACATGAAGAAACTGGTTGCCTACTCGTCGATCGCCCACATGGGTTTCGTCACGCTCGGCTTCTTCATCTTCAACGACATGGGCGTGCAGGGCGGCCTGATGCAGTCGATCTCGCACGGCTTCGTGTCGGGCGCGATGTTCCTCTGCATCGGCGTGCTGTACGACCGCGTGCACTCGCGTGAAATCGCCGACTACGGCGGCGTCGTCAACACGATGCCGAAGTTCGCGGCCTTCGCCGTGCTGTTCTCGATGGCCAATGCCGGCCTGCCTGCCACCTCGGGCTTCATCGGCGAATTCATGGTCATCCTGGGCGCCGTGCAGTTCAACTTCTGGACCGGCCTGCTGGCTGCCACCGCACTGATCCTGGGCGCCGCCTACTCGCTGTGGATGGTCAAGCGCGTCGTGTTCGGCCCGGTGGGCAACCACCACGTGGCCGAACTGGTCGATCTGAACAAGCGCGAGTTCGCGATCCTGGCCGTGCTGGCAATCGCCACACTGTGGATGGGCCTGTATCCTGCGCCGATCGCCGAGACGCTGCAGACGTCGGTGGCCGACCTGCTGCAGCACGTGTCCGTGAGCAAGCTGCCCCAATAAAGTGAAATAGACGCCATGAATAACACATTGCTAGCGGCAGTCGACACCAACCTGGTGCCGGTCTACGCCGAAATCTTCCTCCTGATCGCGGCTTCCGCGATCCTGCTGATCGACATGTACCTGAAGGGCACGCGCCGTAACGTGACCTACTACCTGTCGCTGCTGACCCTGGTCGGCTGCGCGGTGATCACGGCCGCCGACTTCAACGCCGGTGCGACCGTGTACACCTTCAACGGCATGTACGTGTCCGACCCGATGTCGAACCTGCTGAAATTGTTCACCTACCTGGCCGTCGGCCTGACGCTGGTGTATTCGCGCCAGTACGTGACCGAACGCGGCATGCTGTCGGGTAACCTGGGCGGCGAGTTCTACGTGCTCGCGCTGTTCACGATGCTCGGCCAGATGATCATGATCTCGGGTAACAGCACGCTGTCGATCTACCTGGGCCTGGAACTGATGTCGCTGTCGCTGTACGCCCTGGTGGCGCTGCGCCGCGACCACGCGACCTCGACCGAAGCGGCGATGAAATACTTCATCCTCGGTTCGCTGGCCTCGGGCTTCATGCTCTACGGTATCTCGATGATCTACGGCGCCACGGGTTCGCTGAACCTGCCGGACATCGCCCGCGTTGCCGCCACCGGCGCCAACCAGACCATCCTCGTGTTCGGCCTGGTGTTCCTGGTGGCCGGCATGGCCTTCAAGCTGGGCGCGGTGCCGTTCCACATGTGGGCGCCGGACGTCTACCAGGGTTCGCCAACGGCTGTGACGCTGCTGCTGGGCGGCGCACCGAAGCTGGCGTCCTTTGCCATGGTGATGCGCCTGCTGGTGGAAGCGCTGCCGACCCTGGCCTTCGACTGGCAGCAGATGCTGCTGGTGCTGGCCGTGCTGTCGCTGGCGATCGGTAACCTGACCGCGATCGCCCAGACCAACCTGAAGCGCATGCTGGCCTACTCGACCATTGCACAGATGGGCTTCGTGCTGCTGGGCATGATGGCCGGTGTCGTCGGCGGCGACGCGAGCAACATGCCGGCTGCATACAGCGCCGCGATGTATTCGTCGATTACCTACGTCCTGACCACGCTGGGCAGCTTCGGCATCATCATGATGCTGGCGCGTTCGGGCTTCGAGGCCGAGCAGATCGCCGACTTCAAGGGCCTGGGTCGTCGCAGCCCGTGGTTCGCGGTCGTCATGACGGTCCTGATGTTCTCGCTGGCCGGCGTGCCGCCGATGATGGGCTTCATGGCCAAGTGGGCAGTGCTGCAAGCCGTCGCCAACACCGGCGCCGTCTGGCTGGCCGTGGTCGCCGTCATGTTCTCGCTGATCGGCGCGTTCTACTACCTGCGCGTGGTCAAGACGATGTGGTTCGACGACGCCGTCGACACCAGCCCGATCGTGACGCCAACCGACATGCGCGTGGCGCTGTCGCTGAACGGCGTGGCGGTGGTGGTACTCGGCCTGATCCCGGGCGCACTGCTGGGCGCCTGCCTGCAGGCGATCCAGCTGACCCTCAAGTCCTGAAGCGCTAGTTGATGGATGTCTCGTTCGCAGGCTGGATCGTCGTGCTGCTCGCCCTGGCGGCAGCCAACCTTCCGTTTGCGAACGAGCGCGTGTTCGGTTTCATCTCCTTGAAACCCGCGCACACCGGGCAGGCGCGCACGAAGTCGTTCTTCGCGCGCCTGCTCGAGCTCCTTGTTCTATACTTCCTCGTCGGCGCTATCGCTTACTTGCTGGAATCCCGCATCGGCAACGTGTTTTCCCAGGGCTGGGAATTCTATGCGGTGACCGGCTGCCTGTTCCTCGTGCTGGCGTTTCCAGGGTTTATCTTCAGGTACCTCCGTAAACGCCGCTGATTGTCCGATCAACGCTTTACCCAGGAGTCCAATGGATTCGCACCTGAAGGAAATCCGCCTCGACGGCGAGATTGCCTACGACGGCAAGTTCCTCAAAGTCTCGCGCGACCGCATTCAACTGCCTGACGGCAAAATCTCGCACCGCGAATACATCCGTCATCCGGGCGCGGTGGTGATCCTGCCGCTGTTCGAGGATGGCCGCGTGCTGCTCGAACGCCAGTTCCGCTACCCGAACGACCAGGTCTTCGTCGAATTCCCGGCCGGTAAAATCGACCTCGGAGAGGAACACCTGGCCTGCGCCAAACGCGAGCTCGAAGAGGAAACCGGCTATACGGCCACCGACTGGCGCTTCGTCTGCACCATCCACAACGCCATCGCCTATTCCGACGAGCACCTGGAATTGTTCTTGGCACGCGGCCTCACCGCCGGCGAAGCCAGGCTCGACGAAGGCGAATTCCTGGAGACCTTTACCGCCACCGTTCCCGAACTGCTCGACATGGTCAAGGCGGGGCAGGTGACCGACGTGAAGACGATCATCGGCGCCTTCTGGCTGGAAAAGATCGTGAACGGAAACTGGTCGCCGACCTGAGCGATGAAGTTGCCGGTGGCCCTGTTGCTGTTGTGCGTGCTGGCGCCGGCCAGCGCGCGTACGGCTTTCCAGGCGCGCTGCGAGGACACCATCGGTCAAAGCGTGTCGGTGATGTCGTCGAAGCAGAATGGTCACCGCGTCGACAATAGTTATTCTTTCCACGGGCTTTCCAGCATGAAAGGCGACCGCGCCCCCGGCAGCTACGTGCTGGGGCTGACGCGCACCGAGTCGCGCGTCGCGGTCAAGGTGGAGGGCCGCATGCTGAGCGACCCGGCCACGGGCTACGAGTGTATCGCGCCGCGGCTGGAGGTGAACCTGTTCTACCTGCCGATCGTCGTCTACGTCGGGCGCGAGTTTGCCCCGGGCACCTGCGCCTACCGCGAGATCCTGGCGCACGAGATGCGCCACCTGAACATCTACCTGGATTTCCTGCCGCGCGCCGAAAAGGTCGTCAGCGAAGCGCTGGCGCGCCGCTTCGAGGGCAAGCCGCTGTACGCCCCGGCGGGCCAGGCGCGCAATTTGTTACAGCGCGAAATCAACAGCGGCTGGATGCCTTTTATTAAAGGCGAAATGGCGAAAGTCGAGCGTTTACAGGCGGCTATTGATACACCGCTGGAGTACGCACGTCTCGGCAAAGTTTGCGCAGGTGAGGTACAGTCTCTTATCAGACCGGCAAAAAGACAACGAACCACATGAATTCCCAGGCACCACGTTATTTCGCATTGATCCCCGCCGCCGGCGTCGGGGCACGCATGGCCGCAAGCGGCCCCAAGCAATACCTGAAAATTGGCGGCAAGCCGATGCTGCGCCACGCCATCGACGCCTTCCTGTTCAGCGAACTGATCGCGCATACCTATGTCGTGGTCAGTGCCGACGACCCCGTCATCGACAGCATCGTGCCGAGCCACGGCGTGACCGTGCTGCGCTGCGGCGGCGACACCCGCATGGAGTCCGTGCGCAACGGCCTGGCGGCGCTGGCCCCGACCCTGCGCGAGGACGACTGGGTGCTGGTGCACGACGCCGCCCGGCCCGGCCTCGACGAAGCGCTGATCGAAAAACTGATCACCAGCACCGGCGAACATCCGGTCGGCGGCCTGCTGGCATTGCCGGTGGTCGACACCGTCAAGCGCAGCATCGCCGGCGAGCTCGGTACCGTCTCGCGCGAAGGATTGTGGCTGGCGCAGACGCCGCAGATGTTCCGGTATAAACTGCTGCGCGAGGCCCTGGCGTTTGCCAGCGACGCGGCGCGCGACCCGAAACAGGTCACCGACGACGCCTCGGCCGTGGAAGCGCTGGGCCTGTCGCCGAAACTGGTCGAGGGCCATCCGCGCAACATGAAGGTGACGCTGCCGTCGGACGTGCGTATCGCCGAAATGTACCTGGCCACGGCCCAACCCGAATTACTGTAAGCACATCATGGCACTCGCATCCTATAACCCGACTCCACCGTTTCGCATCGGCACCGGCTATGACTGCCACCGCCTGGTCGAAGGGCGCAAGCTGATCGTCGGTGGCGTGACCATCCCGCACCGCCTGGGCCTGTTCGGCCATTCGGACGCCGACGTGCTGCTGCACGCCATCATCGACGCGCTGTTCGGCGCCGCCGCGCTGGGCGACATCGGCAAGCATTTCCCCGACACCGACCCGATGTTCGCCGGCGCCGATTCGCGCACGCTACTGCGCGAAGCGGCCACCCGCGTGGTCGCCACCGGCTACACCATCGGCAACATCGACGCCACCATCATCGCCCAGCAGCCGAAGATGGCGCCGCACATCCCGCAAATGGTCTCGCGCATCGCCGAAGACCTGGGCGTGTCGCCGCAGCAGGTGAACGTCAAGGCCAAGACCAACGAAAAGCTCGGCTACCTAGGGCGGGAAGAGGGCATGGCGGCGGAAGCCGTGGCCATGCTGATCAGGACCGGCGCTTAACGCATATACGTGCGCCGCTGGCAGGGCCGTCAGGGCAAGGCGCACGCTCGAAGACAGTACGCGAGTACGGCGAGAGCGTGCAACGCAGCCATGGCGGTTCTGCCAGCGGCGCACAGGGAGGACGACCTCCCCCCATTGTGGGAATCATCTGTCCGGGACGGCCCGGCTCTTTGAAGGAGAGCCGTTATGGCCTGGATCATGTTGGTTGTCGCTGGAGTACTCGAAGTCGTGTGGGCGTATTCGATGAAGCAGTCGGAGGGCTTCACGCGACTGCTGCCGTCGGTCGTCACCATCGTCATGATGATCGCGAGTTTCGCCCTGCTGTCGATTTCGATGCGTTCTATTCCCCTCGGTACCGCCTATACGGTGTGGACCGGCATCGGTGCCATCGGCGCCTTCATTGTCGGCATCGCCGTGCTGGGCGAACAGGTCAACGCGACGCGCATCCTCGCCGCCGTGCTGATCGTCTGCGGCCTGGTGCTGATGAAGCTGTCCGCGGACTAGGGCGGCAGCGCAGCCTGCCGCTTACTGCAGCAGCCGCGCAAACCCGAACGCCGCGCTGGCAATCGCGACCGCCGTGCCGAGGAACCATTTGATCAGCGTCGCTTCGAGCTGCGAGACGTCGGCCCTGGTCGCCGCATTCCGGGAAAGCGCCTCGGCAATCGTCTCGATTTTTGCCAGCCGCACATCGACGGACCGCATGTCCCTGCGGCATTCGTCGCCAAAACTTTCCAGCTTCGCGATTCTGAGTTCCATGTGGTCATCCTCTCCGCGTTTTGCAGCGGTGTCAGTGGGCGTGCGCAGCGGCAGGCGTTGTGGTCCGACGCTGCCGCCGCGTGCCTGCGACCTGCGGGCCGCAGCCGCTTTTGTTGTCTGCTCGTGCATTCCGGTGCCATTCTCTTGTGGTTGGTGAAGCTGCCGAAATGGTTCGGGGCAGCGCTCCGGCTGGGCCGGTACGTATCGTTGGACTGGAATAACCCGGCTGATATCCGCGCAGATGTTTGTTCGATGTCAGCAGTTCGCCCTCCCGCAGCGGCCTTGCAATAAACGGCAGGGCGCCAGCAAGGCGCGCGGTTCGTTGTTAAACTCTCATTCCAGTTCCGCATGCGCCTGCATTGCGGTAAAAAATAACGGGATGATGATGAGCACCCACAACGAGATGTCGCCACGCGCCGCCTGGCTCCTGATCCTTGCCGCCAGCGCGATCCTGATGATCACCATGGGCGCGCGCCTGACCACCGGCCTGTTCCTCTCGCCCCTGAATACCGCCACCGGCCTGGGCGTGGCGACGATCAGCTTTGCCCTGGCCGTCGGCCAGTTCATGTGGGGCGCTTCGCAGCCGGTGTTCGGCGCTATTGCCGACAAGTACGGCCCGGCGCGCGTAATCGTGCTTGGCGCACTGCTGCTGGCCGGCGGCCTGGCCGCCACGCCCTTCGTCAGTTCGGAATGGGGCATCCTGATGACCATGGGCCTGCTCTCGGCCGCGGGCGCCGGCGCCGGCAGCTTTTCGATCCTGATCGGCGCCACCGCCCAGCGCCTGCCTGCGGCGCGGCGGCCGTTCGCCTCGGGTTTCATCAACGCCGGCGGCTCTTTCGGCCAGTTCGTTTTTTCGCCGCTGATGCAGTTCCTGATCGCCGGTCCCGGCTGGATCATCGCCATGTTCACGATGGCGGCCACGACCCTGCTGACGATTCCGCTGGCCTGGCTGGTGCGTGGGCGCAAGGCCGCGCAGCCGACCGTGGCCGCGGCCGGGGCTGCCGCCGCCTTGGCACCCGCCGCGGCGCCGCTCGCCGGCATCGGCCTGACCCAGCAGCTCAAGCAAGCCATGCGCGACCGCAGCTACCTGTGCCTGCACGCGGGCTTTTTCACCTGCGGTTTCCATATCGCCTTTCTCGTGACCCACCTGCCGGGGGAGGTGGCGCTGTGCGGCCTGCCGGTCGGCGTGGCGGGCACGGCGCTCGGCCTGATCGGCCTGTTCAATATCGCCGGCAGCCTGAGCGCCGGCGCGCTGTCGACACGCTATCGCATGAAAAACCTGCTGGCGCTGATGTACTTCAGCCGTGCGCTGATCATCGCCCTGTATCTCGTCGCGCCAAAGACGGCCATGACCTTCTACATCCTCGCCGCCGCGCTCGGCTTCACCTGGCTGGCCACGGTGCCGCCCACCGCCGGCCTGGTCGGCAAACTGTTCGGCATGCGCTACCTGGCCACGCTGTTCGGCCTGACGCTGCTGTCGCACCAGATCGGCGGCTTCTTTGGCGCCTGGCTGGGCGGCCTGGCCTTCGTGCGCTTCGGCGACTTCACCTGGATGTGGTACGCCGACATTGCGCTGGCCCTCGCCGCGGCGCTGGTCAACCTGCCGATCCGCGAGGCGCCCGTGGTGCGCGCCGGCGCGCCGCTGGCAAAGGCTTGACGATGGCGCGCGACAGCTGGGCCTACCGCGAAGTGGCCGTGCATTCGGTGCCGGATGGCCGTAGCGGCCGCCTGCGGATTTGTCCGATGCCAGGGCAAGCCTTTGCGCCGTCGATGCGGGTGCAGTGCGCGCAGGCATTGCGCAACCCGGAGCAATTTCCGGCCGGGACCCGTTTCCTGCTCAACGCCAAGCTGACCGACCGTCTCGGCGGCGAGCCCTTTCTGTACGCCTGGCATGGCGACCCGGTGCAGGTGCTGAGCGCGGCGCAGGCGCGCAAGTTCCTGGCCGCATTCCGGCGCGGCCGCATTTGAAGGCGCGCGCGGGGCGATCGACGAAATGATTACCATCGGGATTTTGCAAACGAAGAAAGAGGGAAAGCATGGCATCGAAAAAAATCGCAATCGTGGTGGGCAGCCTGCGCAAGGATTCGTACAGCGGCAAGCTTGCCAAGGTGATGAGCCAGCTGGCGGCGGGCAAGCTCGAGATGGAGATCGTCGAGATCCGCGACCTGCCGATGTACGACCAGGACATCGACACCGACAATCCACCGGCGGCATTCACCGCCTTCCGCGAGCGCATCCGCGCCGCCGACGGCATCCTGTTCGTCACGCCCGAGTACAACCGTTCGGTGCCGGGCGCGCTGAAGAACGCGATCGACGTCGGTTCGCGCCCCTACGGCAAGGCGGCCTGGACCGGCAAGCCGTGCGCGATCGTCAGCCAGTCGCCGGGTGCGCTCGGCGGTTTCGGCGCCAACCACCACTTGCGCCAGATGCTGCCTTTCCTGAACATGCCCGCCATGCCGGCGCCGGAAGCCTATCTCGGCGGCATCGCCGACAAGTTCAATGGCGACGAGCTGACCGATGCCTCGCTGCGTTCCTTCCTGCAGACCTTCGTCGACACCTTTGCCGGCTGGGTCGAGCGTCACACCGGCTAAACGCGCCGGATGCGCATGGCATTCGCGCCTGCGCAGCGGCCCCGTATCCTTCGATCACGGGGCCGTGATCCTTCCCCCAGTCCATATTCTCGCGCCTGCAGACCCTCTTTCTGTTGCGGCGCACATTTGATTTAGCGCAAACAGTCGACCTCTCGCTGCCTTAGCCTTGAGCCTTCGTTCAGACAGGCCACGGCATTTCCAACCCATGGCGTTTCCGGACGGAACGTCGGTGCGGGCCTGCGGGTCGTGCGCCGCACAATTCGAATATTCCTACAAACCATCACCCATGAATGAGGCAAGCATGTATCCATTTTCCCAATCGGTAACTCCTGCAGTGCGCACCCATCTGGACGCGCAGACCGCCTTCATGAACGACATGTCCAAGTCGCTGTTCCAGTCCTTCCAGCAGATGTCCAACCTGAACATCCAGCTGGTGCAGACCATGCTCGAGGAAACGACCCTGGCGAGCCAGCAGATCCTGACGGCCGACCGCCAGACCGAAGTGCTCAGCGCCGCCGCATCGCGCGCCCAGCCCGCCACCGAAAAGCTGCGCGCCTACCAGCAGCACATCTCGCGCCTGGCGGCCGACGCCCAGGTCGAGCTGGCCCGCGTGACCGAACAGCACGTGCAGAAAACCACGCAAACCGCACGCCAGCTGGCCGACGACGTGGCCCGCACCGCCTCCGAGGAAACCCAGCGCGGCCTGCGCCAGGGCCAGGACACGCTGCAGCGCTTCGTCGATCCGTTCACGACCGGCAACGGCCATGACCGTGCCCAGGGCAATGGCGGCGCCGGCGCCAGCCTGCAAAGCGGCAATCCCGGTTCGAGCCAGGGCATCGGTTCGCAGCGGCCGGACGGTTCCAGCGCGCAGGCAGGCAAGGGCGCGCACGGCGCCTAAGACAACAGGGGCACTGGGGAGGATCAAGAACGCGTCCGGCCGGCTCGTTCTCGCTCCCTCGGCCGGTGCCTAGCCGTCTTCATCCTGGCGCTCGCGGTCGAGCTCTTGCTTCATGGCCGCGACGTCCGCCAGGAAGTCGTCCACGCTGTCGTCCGCCGTCGCGCGCATGTCGGGCGGCAGCAGCACCGACATGTAGAGTTCATCGGCCAGGCGGCCGTTGCGCTGCTCGTTGCTGATCAGGACCAGGCCCGAGCCCAGCACTGCCAGCGCCGCGCAGACCACCGCGTAGCGCTTGCGCGGCTCGGGTTTGACGGTCGTCAGGTGGAAATACACCATGCCCGCCACCAGCAGGATCGCCACGTGCGACCCGTAGCGGGTAAACACTTCGATCGAATACGCATAGCCCACGGCCGACGAGCTCAGCCTGAACAGCATCAGCGCGACGATGCCGCAGCCGAAGATGAACAGGTGCCGCCCCAGGCGCGCGTGGCGCCCGAACAGGCGGTTGCCGAAGGCCCACAGGCCGCTCCAGACCAGGCCCGCGCCGAGCCCATAGGCCAGCGCCAGCAGGTAGCGGAATGGCCGGAAGGCCTGGGTATCGGCCAGCCACATCGTAAACAGCGCCACGAGCGACACCAGCAGCGCGCCGGCAAACCCCGGCAGGGCGCCTTCCCAGCCGTGCATGGTGCGGTCGACCAGTTCGGCCGGCACCGGGAAATCGGCGGCGCGGATGCGCAAGGTGGTGTGTCCGAGCCGGACCACCGTATTGCCCGTCAGCGGCAGCCGTTCGCTGCGCTTGCCCGCGTGTACCACCCCATTGCGGGTGCCGAGGTCGGTCAGCAGCAGTGTCCCGTCCGCATCCTCCTCGACGCGCGCGTGGCGTGGGGCGGCATAGGCGTCGTCGAGGATGTAATCGTTGTCGTAGCCGCGCCCGATGTGGATCGGCAGGCGCTCGACCCGGTGCCGGTGCAGCACGTCGCCGTTGCGTGCGAGGGTTTCGATGAACCAGGGTCCCGTCATAATTTGCCGGTCCGCCCGAGCGCGTACAGGAACGCGCGCGCCACCCGCATGCCGTTCTCGTACGAGACGCCGGCCACGTCGAGGCGGCTCTGCAGGCTGGCCTGCGGATTGTCGGTGCTGGCCGTGAGCAGGGTGAAGTTGTACAGGCCCGGGAACTTGCGGTAGGCGCGCACGCAGGTGACGGCGCGCAGCGGCAGCGTGTTCGAATGCACGAAGCGCTCGCTGCACAGCGGCCCGGTCAGGCGCGCGTCGCGCGTGTTGCCGAGCCGGTCGAGGCCGAACTGGCTGCTGGCCAGGGCGGCGAAGCGCAGCGGATGCAGGTTCGCCGTGCGCAGGTACTGGTGGGTCATCGATACTTGCCCGGTCTGCTGGTTGTCCGACACGTAGATCGCCGACTCCATCGCGCAACTGAGCGTGTCCGAACTGAACGAGGCTTCGGCCATGACGTTCGAGCGGCCCCAGCAGCGTACCTGGCCGGATTCGCGCACCGGCACCAGGTAGGGTCCCATGTTCTTGATCGAGAACGGCGTGTCGAGCAGGCGCCCGACCATCGCGCGCTGGTGCGCCAGCAATTGCTCGGCGATGAGCGGGTTGAAATCCTTCGGCACCGTGCGCTGGCCGGCCACCTGGCGCAGCAGTTGCTGCGCGTATTTCACCGGCACCAGGAAGCTGACCGCCTCGCCGTCGCGCCGTTTGGAGACGTTGATCCCGGCGACGGTGCCGCTCGAGGTGACGCTGGGCCCGCCGCTCATGCCCGAATTGATCGGGCCGCTGAAGATCAGCTGGTCGTAGAAGCTGCGGCTGACCACGCCGTTGTAGGCGCCTTCGGAAATGGCGAAGCCGAGGTCGAGCGGATTGCCGAGCGAGTACAGGTACTGGCCCTGGGTCAGCTTCACCGCTTTGTCGGGCACGCTGAAAAAGCCGCTGCCGTTGCGGTTCACGCGCAGCACCGCCAGGTCGTGCAGCACGTCCACCGCCAGCAGTTCGACCGGCCCGCGCTGGCCGTCGGTGTCGACGTACTCGCCGGCGTACACCTCCGGGTCGAGCGCCATCTGCGAGACCACGTGGTAATTGGTCAGCACCAGGTTGCTGGTTCCGACCAAAAAGCCCGAACCGACGGTCGACTGGGTGCGCCCGTTACGCAGCAACATGCGGATTTGCAGCAGGTCGGCCTGCGCCGCTGAGTATAGCTGCTGCGCGGCCGAGGAGGGCGGCGGCAGCGTGGTCGTGGTGTCGAGTTCGCCGGGGCCGGGCGCCGGCGGCGTGGTGCCGGGCGGCGTTGCCGGTGGAACCGCCAGCGGCGGCGCAGGCAGCTCCTTGGCGGCCGGCCCGGCGGGCAACTGGCCGCGCGCCGCGCTGGCAGGAGCGGCGGCATGAGCCGCGTGGGCCGCACCGAAGCAGCAAGACAGCAGCAGGCTGGCGATAAATTTCATGCGGGCACATGCAGGAGTGGCGCCCCTGCATCGATAGCAGTCGTTGTCTGCCATCTTGCCACGCTAGTTTGTTGTCTGCAGAACGTTACAGTTCACCATCTTCAGGCACCAGCTCGGCTGGTGGCGCCATCATGTGGCCGAGCTTGGCCTGTTTGGTGTTCAGGTAGCTGTTGTTGAAGGCGTTGCGGTTGACCAGCAGCGGCACCCGCTCGACCACCTCGATGCCGAGGCGCGTCAAGGCGTCGATCTTGCGCGGGTTGTTGGTCATCAGCTTGACCTGCCTGATGCCAAACTGTTCCAGCATAGGCAGGCACAGCTCGTAGTTGCGCGCGTCGGCATGGAAGCCCAGCTGCAGGTTCGCCTCGACCGTGTCGGCGCCGGCTTCCTGCAGGCGGTAGGCGCGGATCTTGTTCACCAGGCCGATGCCGCGGCCTTCCTGGCGCAGGTAGAGCAGGGCGCCGCGCCCTTCGGCGGCGATGCGTTTCAGGGCGCCCTCGAGCTGGGCGCCGCAGTCGCAGCGCTGCGAGAACAGCACGTCGCCGGTCAGGCATTCCGAGTGCACGCGCGCCAGCACCGGCTCGCCGTCGCCGATGTCGCCGAGCGCCATCACCAGGTGCTCTTTCCCAGTCGAGTGTTCGACGAAGGCATGCAGCGTGAACTGGGCCCAGGGCGTGGGCAACGCGCAGGACGTGACGTAGTCGAGCAGGGGGGCGGCGGGCGTGGCGTTATTGGACATGCTGTGCTCTGGTGCGGTTGGAGTAACCGGTAAGTATAAGAGAAATCGGCCACGGCCGTGCGCGCGGCGCCGGCCCTGGGCGTCGCGGCATGGCTGCATGGTACTCTTGCGGCATAAGAAATCATCCGATGCCCATGGACCGTTCCCCGAAACCGCTTTCCGCAGCACAGCCTGGCCCCCTCGAGCACACTTCCCGCCGCCCGGCCCGGCGCGGCCTCGGCACCTGGCTGGCGCTGGCCTTTTCCCTGCTGTCGCTGTTCCTGACCGTGCTGCTGGTCGAAGTGGCCGACGTCGCCGCCACCCGCCAGGTGAAAGAGAGCATCGGCCAGGGCCTGCGCGAACTGGCCCTGCAAACCACCGACAAGCTCGACCGCGGCATGTACGAGCGTTACCGCGAGGTCAAATTGCTGGCGCAGCGGCGCGACCTGGCCCCCGGCCGCGGCGGTATGGAGGAGCGCCGCGCCGCGCTCGACAGCATCCAGCAATCCTACGGCTATTACGACTGGATCGGCATGGCCGGCCTCGACGGTCGCGTGCAGGTGGCCGGGCGCGGCCTGCTCGAGGGCGCGGACGTGTCGCAGCGGCCGTGGTTCCGCAATGCGCTCAAGGGCATCAACGTCGGCGACGTGCACGAGGCCGTGCTGCTGGCGAAACTGCTGCCGCAGCAGGAGGGCGAGCCGCGCCGCTTCGTCGACGTCGCCTTCCCGTGGAAGGATGCCGACGGCAAGACCCTGGGCGTGCTGGGCGCGCACCTGTCGTGGCAGTGGGCGCGCGCGGTCGAGCGCTCGGTGATCGCGCCGCTGGCCACGCGCGGCCAGGTCGACGCCCTGATCGTCGGCGAGGACGGCAACGTGCTGCTCGGCCCGGCCGGCCTGCAGGGCACCAAACTCGACCTGCCCAGCCTGCGCGCGGCGCAGCGCCAGGATGCCGGCCACCTGGTCGAGCGTTGGCCCGACGGCACTGCCTACCTGGTCGGTTTCAGCCGCAGCCGCGGTTTCGGCGATTATCCGGGCCTGGGCTGGACCGTGCTGGTGCGCCAGGCGGAGCACGAGGCATTCGCGCCGGCCGAAGCCCTGCGCCGGCGCGCGCTGTGGAGCGGCATCGGCCTGGCGCTGGTGTTTTCGCTGGTCGGCGTGATCCTGGCGCGCTACATCACGCGTCCGCTGGGACGGCTGGTGCAGGAGGCGGAACGCATTCGCGGCGGCGAAAACCTGCAGCTGGCCTCGGGCGCCGGCAGCTATGTCGAAGTCGAAACCCTGTCGGCGACACTGAACGCCCTGATCACCGACCTGCGCCATCGCCGCCACGAACTGAAAGGCGCGAATGCGACGCTCGAGGCCCGGGTCGAGGCGCGCACGCACGAACTCGAACGCGCCCTGGCGGCGGTGCAGGCCAGCGAACAGCGCATCGGCGCCATCGTCGAGGCGGCCCAGGATGCTTTTGTCGGCGTCGACATGCGCGGGCTGGTCACCGACTGGAACAGCGCCGCCGAGCGCATGTTCGGCTGGAAGCGCGCGGAGGTGCTGGGCTGGCCGATGCCGGAACTGATCGTGCCCGAGCGCTTCCGCCCCAGCACCTGGAAGGCGATCGACCTGGTGCGCAGCACCGGCCACAGTCCGATCCTGGAGCGGCGCATGGAACGGCTGGTCATCAGCCGCCACGGCGTCGAATTTCCGATCGAGATGACGGCCGGCCTGGTCACCGGTGCGGACGGCAACTTCTTTGCCGTGTTCCTGCACGATATCTCCGAGCGCAGGAAAGTCGACCAGCTCAAGAGCGAGTTCGTCGCCACCGTCTCGCACGAATTGCGCACGCCGCTGACCGCGATCTACGCCTCGCTGTCGATGCTGGCCGACGGCATCGCCGGCGAACTGCCGCCCGACGTTGCCGGCCTGGTCGAGATCGCGCATGCCAGCTGCGAGCGCCTGGTGCGCCTGGTGAACGACGTGCTCGACCTGCAGAAGATCGAAGCCGGCAGCATGGCGTTCGCGCGCCATCCGCAGCCGCTGCTGCCGGTGGCCGAGCATGCGCTGGCGGGCATGCAGGCCTACGCGGCGCCGATGGGCGTGCGCCTGCTGCTCGACTGCGCGGAAGGCGCGCGCGGCTTGAGCGCCGCGATCGACCACGACCGCCTGGTGCAGGTGCTGACCAACCTGCTGTCGAACGCGATCAAGTTCTCGCCGCGCGGCGCCACGGTGACGCTGGCGCTGTGCGCGCACGCCGGCGGCGCGCGCCTGTCGGTGCGCGACCAGGGCAGCGGCATCCCGGAAGCCTTCCAGGCGCGCGTGTTCCAGCGCTTCGCCCAGGCCGACGGCGCCGATACGCGCCAGAAGGGCGGTACCGGCCTGGGCCTGTCGATCGCACGCAGCCTGGTCGAGGAGCACGGCGGCCAGATCAGCTTCGAGACACGGCCGGGTGCCGGCACCGTGTTCCGGGTCGACCTGCCGCTCGCGCCAACATGAGTAGGGTGGTCAGCTCTACCGTGGACGATGATCATCGGCTGCCTGTGCGCCGCCCACGCGTTCAAGCAGCGTTCGATCAGCCGCGCGTCGCAGCGGGCGTCCGTTGAACGCGTGGGCGGGGCGGAGCCGGCCAGCTTACCCACCAGGGCGCAGGTAGCGGCGCACGCGCGCCAGCAATTCCTGCGGCTGGAACGGCTTGGTGACGAAGTCGTTGGCGCCGGCGTCGAGTGCGCGCACGGCGTCGTGCTCGCTGCTTTTCGCGGTCAGCATCAGGACCGGCACCTCGCGCCAGGCTGGCGTCGCGCGGATCCGCTGCAGGATTTCGAAGCCGTCGACATACGGCAGCATCACGTCGAGCAGGACCAGTCCCGGCGGGGGCGCCTGCGCGACGTGCTGCACGGCGGCGCGCCCGTCGGCCATGTGCACGACCTGGTAACCCTGGCGTTCGAGCATGAAGCGCAGGACCTGCGAAATATGGTCGTCGTCCTCGACAACGAGAACACTAGGGGCGGGATCTGCTTGCATGCGCTGTCCATGTCGGTGGCGTGGGCCGATGATGGCCAAAGGGCAGGGCGCACCCCGTCCACTCGTTGCTTGAATCAACTACAAGACAGACTTACTTACCGGGCTGACCGGCTGCGCCGCAGCGGGTCGAGCAAGCCGCGCAAATCGTTATGGTCGAGCTCGTACATCAGGGCCAGCAACTCGCCCAGTTCGCCGCGCGGAAAGCCTTCGCGTGCGAACCAGCCGAGATAGTGACCGGGCAGGTCGGCAATTTTCCGGCCTTCGTACTTCCCGTAAGGCATGTCGCGGGTCAGCAGCAGTTGCAGGTGTTCGGGTTTCATCGTAGCGCCACTTTAGCAAATCTGTCGAACGATGTAGCATGAAGCGAAAGGGGAACTGCCATGGACAAGGATTTCGACCTCGACCGTTTCGTCAACGCCCAGGACCCCGTGTATTCCGACGTCCTGGCCGAGCTGCGCACGGGCCGCAAGCGCACGCACTGGATGTGGTTTGTGTTCCCGCAAATCGCCGGCCTCGGCCAGAGCGAGATGGCGCGCACCTATGCGATCGCGGACGGCGACGAAGCCGCCGCCTACCTTGCCCATCCGGTGCTGGGGCCGCGCCTGCGCGAGTGCGCGCGCCTGGTATCGCTGCACCGGGACATGGAGATCGGCGCCATTTTCGATGCGCCCGACGACCGCAAGTTCCATTCCTCGATGACCCTGTTCAGCGACGTCGCCCCCGACGAAGCCGTGTTCCAGACCTGCCTCGACCAGTTTTTCGACGGCATTCCCGACGCCGCCACGCTGGCGCGGCTGTAGCCGCGGAGCCCTATCGCCAGGCTCGACCGCACCTGCGCGTGGCGCACGAGTGGTTGTGCGTATAATCCGGCAGGTACCTGTCTCCTCATCAGAAAATAAAAAACTATGGCTTCATCCGAAAACATCAGCATGGCGGTGTTCTGCGACTTCGAAAACGTCGCACTGGGCGTGCGCGACGCGAATTACGAAAAATTCGACATCAAGCCGGTGCTCGAACGCCTGCTGCTCAAGGGCAGCATCGTCGTCAAGAAGGCGTATTGCGACTGGGAGCGCTACAAGGGTTTCAAATCGACGATGCACGAAGCGAACTTCGAACTGATCGAAATCCCGCACGTGCGCCAGTCGGGCAAGAATTCGGCCGACATCCGCCTCGTCGTCGACGCGCTCGACCTGTGCTACACCAAGTCGCACGTCAACACCTTCGTGATCATCAGCGGCGACTCCGACTTTTCGCCGCTGGTCTCCAAGCTGCGCGAGAATAACAAGCAAGTCATTGGCGTGGGCGTCAAGCAGTCGACCTCCGACCTGCTGGTGGCGAACTGCGACGAATTCATCTTCTACGACGACCTGGTGCGCGAAGTGACGCGCGCCGCCGCCAAGCGCAAGGAAGTGCAGGAAGCGCGCAAGTCGGCGCCGCAGAACAAGCGCCCCGGCGACGACCGCCGCAAGGAAGAACTCGAAGCGCGCAAGACGCAGGCGCTGGAGATGGTGGTCGAGACCTTCGACGCGCTGGTCTCCGAGCGCGGCGACACCGGCAAGATCTGGGCTTCGCTGCTGAAAGACACGCTGAAACGCCGCCGTCCCGAATTCTCCGAGGTGTATTACGGCTTCCGCACCTTCGGCAACCTGCTCGAAGAAGCGCAGGTCCGCGGCCTGTTCGAGTTCGGCCGCGACGAAAAGTCCGGCACCTACGTCTACCGCAGCAGCGGCGTGAATGCTGCGGCGCCGGCCGAGGGGGCAAGCGCCGCCGAGGCCATCCTCGATGGCGCGCAGACGAGCGTGATCGCCGATACCGACGAAGCGCCGGCCGCAGCCGAGCCGAAGGAAGAGGGCAAGGGCAAGGGCCGCACGCGCGGCGGACGTGGCCGCAAGAACACGCGCGGCGACACGCCGTTCGTGGCGGTGACGCCGGACGAGGCAGCCGAAGCAGTCGAGGTGACACTGCCCGCCGAGCAGGCCGCGGACGAGGCCGGCGACCGCTGGCCGATGCCTGCTGCGCTGGAAGAAGTGGTGGCCGCGGTCGAACCGGCCGTGCTGGAAGCCGCGCCTGCGCCGGCAGAAGCGGCGGAAGTGCCGGAAGCGGCGGCGCCGGCCAAGAAGGAACGCCGCCGCGCGCCGCGCAAGCCGGCGGCGAAGAAGGGCGCGCCGGAAGCGGCGGCGACCGAAGCCGCGCCGCTCGCGCTCGCACCCGGGCTGCCGCAGGCCGAAGCCGAGGCGGCGCCCGCTGAGCCGGCGCCCGCTGAGGTGCCGGTGGCCGAGGTCGCGGCACCGGTGGCGGCACTGGCGCAGGATGACGAGAACGAGTATGTCTTGCCCGACGACGTCAACGGCAACGTCGCCGCAGGCGAACGCGGTAATGCGCGCGCCAAAGGCGGCCGCGGCGCGTCGAACCGGCCGGCGGCCGGCCCAGCACGCAAGCCGGCCGCACGCAGCCGCCGTCCGGCCAAGCCGAAGGCAGGGCAATAGTCAAGTAAGGGCAGCACTGAGGGCACGCACTGAGCAGCATACCGGCCCTGGCGGGCCGGGCCGACCGGCACCCGCAACCGGGTGCGGCGCCGGCGGTCTAACCGATGAATCACAACCGTGGTGAAAGGAGCTGTCATGCGTGCGCTGTCCAAGCTGCTGCTGTCCCTCGTCGTCCTCACACCCATCGTCCAGGCCGCTCCGCCGGCGCCTGCGACGAACCACCCCATCCTCGGCATCTGGCGCCTGGCGCTGCCCGAACTCCACTGCGTCGAAACCTACCGCTTCCGCGGCGACGGCACCACCCTGGTGACGAGCAAGGAAGAAATCTCCGAAAGCGAATACCGCATCCCCGACCAGCCCAGCAAGAACGGCTTCTACAAGCTCGAGGACCGCATCGTCAAGGACAACGGCAAGCAGGACTGTTCCGGCGAGATCATCAAGGTCGGCACCAAGGCGACCAACTTCCTGCGCTTCCATCCCTCGGGCGCGCTGTTCCTGATGTGCAGCGACGAGACGATGGAGGCGTGCATCGGACCGTTCGAGCGAGTGGAAGGCGAGGAGGCTTGACGATTTTGTAGGGTGGGCACTTGTGCCCACGCGGTTTCATCATTCGCACATTTGCGCCGTTGATCCCATTCGCGGCACCGGCGTTCCCCATATTGCGCACGATGGGATGCGCAATGGTACGACCGCCGATGGCTCACGCTGGCATCTGGGTGTATATTGCTGGGCGCACCATCACCACCCAACAAAAAACACATGTCCCCGGTTCTCCTCTTCTGCATCCTCATCGGCTATTTCGCGCTCCTGCTGGGCGTGGCCTGGGCCACTTCCCGCAACGCCAACAACGACAGCTTCTTCATCGGTAACAAGAGCAGCAACTGGATGCTGGTCGCCTTCGGCATGGTCGGCACCACGCTCTCGGGCGCTACTTTTATTAGCGTGCCCGGCGCCGTCGGCAAGGATGCCTTCGGCTATGGCCAGATCCTGATCGGCTACGTGTTCGGCTACATCGCCGTGGCCTATATCCTGCTGCCGCTGTACTACCGCCTGAAACTGACCTCTATCTACCACTACCTCGACGTGCGCCTCGGGCGGCGCGCCTACCAGAGCGGCGCCGGCTTCTTCATCATCTCGCGCCTGCTCGGTTCGACCGCGCGGCTGTACCTGGTCGTTAATATTCTCCAGGCCATCATCCTCGACAGCCTCGGCATCCCGTTCTGGGCCACCACCCTCGTGATCCTGGCCATGATCCTGATGTACACCTACCAGGGCGGCGTGAAGACCATCGTCTGGACCGATACCTTGCAAACCACCTGCATGCTGTTCGGCCTGTTCGCCTGCGTCTGGTTCCTGCTGAACGAACTGGGCATGTCGGTGCCCGAGAGCCTGAACGCGATGCAGACGCAGGACCTGGCGCGCATCTTCACCTGGGACTTCGACAGTCCCAACTTCTTCTGGAAGCAGTTCGTCGCCGGCATCTTCATCGTGCTGACGATGACGGGCATGGACCAGGAAATGATGCAAAAGACGATCTCGGTGAAAACCCTGGCCGACTCGCAAAAAAACTTGCTGAGCCTGACCGCGGTGCTGGTAGTGGTGCTGTCGTCATTCCTGTTCCTGGGCGGCCTGCTGTACCTGTACGCGCCGCTGGCCGGCGTCACCGCCACCGGCGACAAGATCTTTCCGGCCGTGGTCATGGGCCACCTGCCGGCCGCGGTGCAGATCATCTTCCTGATCGCGCTGGTGTCGGCCCTGTTCCCCAGCGCCGACGGCGCCATCACCGCGCTCACCTCCACCTTCTGCATCGACATTCTCGGCATCAAGCGCCGCCCCGACCTCGACCAGGCTGGCCAGGAACGCCTGCGCCGCCATGTGCACCTGGGCTTTGCGCTGCTGTTCCTGGTGCTGGTGCTGGGTTTTAAATGGATCGACGAACCGAGCATGATCGTGGTGATCCTGAAGCTGGCCGCCTACACCTATGGACCGCTGCTTGGCCTGTTCGCCTTCGGCATGCTGACCAGGCGCACCCTGACCGACCGCCTCGTGCCCTTCGTGACGATCGGCGCGCCGCTTCTTTGCGCGGTTCTTGAGTTCAATCAGCAATATTTGCTTGGCAGCTATCGGCTGGGACTTGAACTGCTGATGCTCAATGGCATACTCGTATTCGCCGGCCTGTTTGCGATTTCGCACAAGGAAGCGGCGGGCAAACTCGCCGTGACCGTTTGATCTTCCCCTCATTGGAGTTCCGATGTCCTTCAAGCCTTTGACTTCCCTGCGCCGCGGTATCGGCATGTTCTGGCGCGGCCTGGACGCCACCCGCCGCTTCGTGCTGAACGCCCTGTTCCTGGTCATCGTGATCGCGCTGCTGGTGGCGATCTTCGGCGGCGGCGCCAAGCCGCTGGTGTCGAAAACCGCGCTGGTGCTGGAACTTCGCGGCGACCTGGTCGAGCAGCACAGCGGCGACCTGCGCGATGCCTTGCTGTCGAACGTCGGTGGCGAAACGCGCCGCATGATCGAGTTGCGCGACCTGCTGGTCGTGCTCGACGCCGCCGCCAAGGACAAGCACATCGGCAGCGTACTGCTGATGCTCGACGAACTCGATGGCGGCGGCCTGGCCATGCTGCACGAGGTCGGCGCCGCGATCGACCGCGTCAAGGCGGCCGGCAAGCCGGTCGTCGCCTGGGGCGGCAACTTCGACCAGAAGCGCTACCTGCTGGCCTCGCACGCCAGCGAAGTCTATGTGCACCCGATGGGCATGGTGATGATCCAGGGCTTCGGCAGGCACCGCAATTACTATCGCGATGCGCTCGACAAGGTGGGCGTCACGGTCAACCTGATGAAAGTCGGTACATTCAAGAGCGCCGCCGAGCCCTTCATCAGCAATGGCCCGTCGCAGGCCTCGATCGAGGCCGACACCTACCTGTATGGCGCGCTGTGGCAGGGCTACACGGCCAGCATCGAGAAGAACCGCAAGCTGGCGCCCGGCGCCGTGGCAAAGAGCGTCGACCAGCTGCCGCAGCTGATGGAAGCGGCCGGCGGCAGCGCCGCGCAGGTGGCGCTCAACCTGAAATTCGTCGACGGCATCAAGACCCGCGACGAAGTGCGCGCGCTGATGATCAAGCGCGGTGTGTACGAGGAATCGATCAAAACCTTCCGCCAGGTGTCGTTCGGCGACTACCTCGCGCGCAATCCACAAAAAGCCTTTGGCGACGCGGTCGGCGTGGTCGTCGCTTCCGGCGAGATCGTCGACGGGCAGGGCGGCCCCGGCGTGGTCGGCGGCGTCTCCACCGCCAACATGATCCGCCGCGCGCGCGAGGACGATGCCGTCAAGGCGCTGGTGCTGCGCGTCGATTCGCCCGGCGGCAGCGCCTACGCCTCGGAACTGATCCGGCGCGAACTGGAACTGACGCGTGCGGCCGGCAAGCCGGTCGTGGTATCGATGGGCAACGTCGCCGCCTCGGGCGGCTACTGGATCTCGATGGCGGCCGACGAAGTCATCGCCGACCCGTCCACCATCACCGGCTCGATCGGCGTGTTCGCCATCCTGCCGACCGCCGACAAGGTGGCCGACAAGCTGGGCGTGCGCACGGCCGGCGTGACCACCACCTGGCTGGCCGACGCCTACAACCCGCTGCGCCCGCTCGATCCGCGCTTCGGCCAGCTGGTCCAGTCCAGCATCAACAACGTCTACCGCGAGTTCACCACGCGCGCGGCGGCGGCGCGCAAGACGACCCCGGCGAAGATCGACGAAGTCGGCCAGGGCCGGGTCTGGACCGGCGCCCAGGCCAAGGAACGCGGCCTGGTCGACCGCCTGGGCAGCTATGGCGACGCGCTGCGCTCGGCAGCGAAGCGCGCGAAACTCGGTGACGACTTCCGCGTCGCCTATGTCGAGCGTCCGGGTTCGACCTTCGAGCGCTTGCTGTCGGCGATCGGCGTGTCGGCGGCGCAGGCCATGACCATCCAGGTGAAACTCGGCATGCTGCCCGATGCGATCCCGAACGCCGCCGTGGCCGGCGTGGCGAAAGACCTGGGCTGGTTGTCGGAACTGGCGGACGGCAAAAAGCCGTTTGCGGCGGTTACCCACTGCCTCTGCGAGCTGCCATAGCTTGACGAGGTAAAGCCATGTAGCGGATTTGTATCCGCTGTTACAAATTGCGCAATGCCGAAAAACGGGCGCCGGACACATCCGGCGCCCGTTTTTCGTGTATTTGCGCCTTACGTCGCCCTATGGCGTAAAGCCGTGTAAAGACCTGTCCCGGAGACGTCCGCTTGCCGCCAATCTGGCGCGGGTACTATGTACGTTACGAAACATATTCATCCCGCGTGGCGTGCTACATTCCAAGCTGATTACATTGCGCTTTTGTCAGCAAGCACGCCGAACATCAAGGATGAGCATGGATTCCACCGTTACCCCGAACAAGACCCCGAAGACCGACCTGCGCCGCAAGAAGCGCGGCAAGCTGATCGGCAGCGTGATTGCCGTGCTCGCCATGGTGGCGCTGGCGGCGCTGGCCTGGCACCTGACGCATCGCACGCCGCAGGGCGCGGGTGGCGCCGGAGCGGGTCCGGGCGCCGCGGGTGCGGGCGCACGCGGCGGCGCCGGGGCCGGCCCTGGCGCGGGTGGCGGCGGCCCCGGCGGGGGCGGTCCGGGCGGCGGACGGCGCGGCGCACCGGCCACCACGGTCGGCGTGGCGACGGCCGAGCAGGTCGACATCCCGGTCACGCTCGAAGCCCTGGGCACGGTGACGCCGGCGGCGATTGCCACCGTGCGCCCGCAAGTATCGGGCGTGCTGCAAAAGATCAACTTCACCGAAGGGCAGATCGTGCGCGCCGGCCAGGTGCTGGCGACGATCGATCCGCGCTCGTCCGAGATCGCGCTGCTGCAGGCGACCGGCCAGCGCCAGCGCGACGAAGCCCAGCTGGAAAGCGCGCGCCTGACCCTGTCGCGCTACCGCACCCTGCTGGAACAGGACTCGATCGCGCGCCAGGAAGTCGATACCCAGGCGGCCCTGGTCAAGCAGCTGGAAGCGACGGTGAAGACCGATACCGCGGCCGAGAACCTGGCGCGCCTGAACCTGAGCTACACCCAGGTCAAGGCGCCGATCGGCGGGCGCGTCGGCCTGCGCACGGTCGACATCGGCAACCTGGTCGGCAGCGGCGACGCCAACGGCATCGCAGTGATCACCCAGTTCTCGCCGATCGACGTCGAATTCGCCGTGCCGCAAGACCATGTGCCGGAACTGCAGGGCCGCATCGCCGAGAACGCCAAGCTGGCCGCCACCGCGCTCGACCGCACCCGCAGCACCGCGCTCGCCAGCGGCCGCTTCGCCGCGCTCGACAACCAGGTCGACGTCCAGACCGGCACCGTGCGCGCCAAGGCCCGTTTCGAGAACACCGACAACAAGCTGTTCCCGAGCCAGTTCGTCAACCTGCGCCTGCAGGTGCGCACGATCGAGGATGCCGTCGTGGTGCCGGTCAACGCGCTGCGCCATGGGGCCAACGGCGATTTCGTGTACGTGCTCAATCCGCAGGAGAAGACGGTGGCGCTGCGCCAGGTGACGCGCGGGCAGGCCACTGGCGACAAGGTGCAGGTGGCGACGGGCTTGAAAGCAGGCGAGCAGGTGATTACCGAAGGCGCCGACCGCCTCAAGGATGGCGCCAAGGTGACCTTGCCGGGCGACCGCCCGCAGGGTGCAGGTGGGCGCCAGGGCGGGCAGGGCGCGCAGGGCGAACGTCCGCGTCGCCAGCAGCGTGAGGGAGCCACGCAATGATGTTGTATGGCTCCTCGCACGCCCCGACGTATCCGCGAGGGATCGTAGGGTGGGCGGGTCTCCCGCCCACGCGTTCAGCGCACGGATGCGTCGCGGCTGAGCGTGCAGTTACTCCTGGTTTCTTGACGCTTCGCGGTCAAGCACCCGCTGGCTGGACGCGTGGGCGGCGAAGCCGCCCACCCTACGGGTCTGTCTCACATGGTGAGGTGAAATCATGAGCCCATCAGGCCCGTTTATTCGCCGCCCAGTCGCCACGGCCCTGCTGATGCTGGCCATCGTATTGGCCGGCCTGGTCGGCTACAAGTTCCTGCCGCTGTCCGCCCTGCCGCAGGTCGACTTCCCGACCATCCAGGTGCAGACCCTGTACCCCGGCGCCAGCCCGGAAGTCATGGCGCGCACGGTCACGGCGCCGATGGAGCGCCAGTTTGGCCAGATGTCGGGCCTCTCGCGCATGAGTTCGACCAGCGCCGCCGGCGTCTCGATCGTCACCCTGCAGTTCGGCCTCGGCCAGACGCTCGACGTGGCCGAGCAGGAAGTGCAGGCCGCGATCAATGCCGGCGGCTCGCTGCTGCCGGCCGACTTGCCGGCGCCGCCGGTGTACGCCAAGGTCAACCCGGCCGATGCGCCGGTGCTGACGCTGGCCATTACCTCCGACACGGTGCCCCTGACCGAAATCCAGAACCTGGTCAACACGCGCCTGGCGCTGAAAATCAGCCAGGTTTCGGGCGTGGGCCAGGTCACGCTCTCGGGCGGCCAGCGTCCGGCGGTGCGCATCCAGGCCGATACCGAGGCGCTGGCCTCGTACGGCATGGGCCTGGACTCGCTGCGCACCGCGATCACTGCGGCGAATGCCAACAGCGCCAAGGGCAGTTTCGACGGCCCGACCCGCGCCTACGCCATCAACGCCAACGACCAGCTGGTCACTGTCGAGGATTATAAGAACCTGATCGTCGCCTATCGCAATGGCGCCCCCGTGCGCCTCGGGAACGTGGCGCAGGTGGTCGACAGCGCCGAGAACGTGCGCCTGGGCGCCTGGGCCAACCTGAAACCGGCGATCATCCTCAACGTGCAGCGCCAGCCGGGCGCGAACGTCATCGCCACCGTCGACGCGATTAAAGAGCGCCTGCCCGAACTGCAGGCCGGCCTGCCGGCATCGCTGCGCCTGGACGTGCTGTCCGACCGCACCACCGGCATCCGCGCCTCGGTCGAGCACGTGCAGATCGAACTGCTGCTGGCCGTGGTGCTGGTGGTGCTGGTGATCTTCGCCTTCCTGCACAGCATCCGCGCCACCGTGATCGCCAGCCTGGCCGTACCGATCTCGCTGATCGGCACCTTCGGCGTCATGTACCTGCTCGGCTACAGCCTGAACAACCTGTCGCTGATGGCGCTGACGATCGCCACCGGCTTCGTCGTCGACGATGCGATCGTCATGATCGAGAACATCGCGCGCTATATCGAAGAAGGCGAGAAGCCGATGGCCGCCGCGATCAAGGGCGCGGCGCAGATCGGGTTCACCATCATCTCGCTGACGGTGTCGCTGATTGCCGTGCTGATCCCGTTGCTGTTCATGGGCGACGTGGTCGGGCGCCTGTTCCGCGAATTCGCGGTCACGCTGGCAATTACGATCCTGATTTCCGGCGTCGTTTCGCTGACGCTGGTGCCGATGATGTCGGCGCGCTGGCTGCGCAGCCACGAAGAGGAAAAGCCGGGCAAGTGGGCCAACAAGACCCAGGCCTTTTTCGATCGCGTGATCCACAAGTACGACCGCGGCCTCGACTGGGTGCTGGCGCGCCAGGGCCTGACCCTGATCGTCGCCCTGGCCACGCTGGGGCTGACGGCCCTGCTGTGGGTGGTGATCCCGAAAGGCCTGTTCCCGACCCAGGACACCGGCCAGCTGCAGGCACGCGTCGAAGCGCGCCAGGCCATCTCGTACGAACGCATGGCCGAGATGCAGCAGGCGGCGGCCAAGGCCATCCTGCAGGATCCGGCGGTCGAGTCGCTGGCCTCGAACGTCGGCGTCGATGCCGCCAACAACACCATGCTCCACACCGGCACCATGCTGATCAACCTGAAGCGCGATCGCGACGGCGACCCCGACGAGATCATGACGCGCCTGAAGCGCCGCGTGGCGGACGTCGCCGGCCTGACGCTGTATTTGCAGCCGACCCAGGACCTGACCATCGACGCCGAAAGCGGCCCGACCCAGTACCGCGTCTCGCTCGAAGGGGCGGATAACGCCACCGTGATCGAATGGGCGCGCAAGCTGGTGGCGCGCATGGCCGAGCAAAAACAGCTGAGGAACGTCACGACGGACGCCGGCGCGGTCGGCGCCGCCGCCGTGGTCCACATCGACCGCGACACCGCCTCGCGCCTCGGGATCACGGCGTCCAGCATCGACGACGCGCTCTACAGCGCATTCGGCCAGCGCATCGTCTCGACCATCTTCACCGAGACCAACCAGTACCGCGTGATCCTCGAAGCGCAACAGGACGAAGCGATGTCGCTGCAGGCACTGGGCCGCCTGCAACTGCGCACCAGCTCGGGCGAACCGACGCCGCTGTCCGCGGTGGCGACCATCCGTGAAGAGCAGGCGCCGCTGCAGGTGACCCACGTGGCGCAATATCCGGCCACGACCATCGGTTTCGACACCGCCAACGGCGCTTCGCTCGGCCAGGCGGTCGACGCGATCCGCGCCGCCGCCGCCGACATCAAGCTGCCGGCCGCGGTCACCCTGAGCTTCCTCGGCGCTTCCGGCGCCTACGAGAACTCGCTGTCGAACCAGCTGTGGCTGATCCTGGCCGCCGTGGTCTGCGTCTACATCGTGCTCGGCGTGCTGTACGAGAGCTACATCCACCCGCTCACCATCCTGTCGACGCTGCCCTCGGCCGGCGTCGGCGCATTGCTGGCGCTGTGGGTCACGGGGCAAGGGCTGGGCGTGATCGGCATCATCGGCATCATCCTCCTGATCGGCATCGTCAAGAAGAATGCGATCATGATGATCGACTTCGCGATCGAGGCCGAGCGCGACCAGGGCATGTCGCCGCTGGACGCCATCCGCCAGGCCGCGCTGCTGCGCTTCCGTCCGATCCTGATGACGACGCTGGCGGCGCTGTTCGCGGCGATTCCGCTGATGTTCGGCTGGGGCGAGGGCGCGGAGCTGCGCCGTCCACTGGGCCTGGCGATTTTCGGCGGCCTGATCCTGTCGCAGCTGCTGACGCTGTTCACGACGCCGGTGATCTATCTGGCGTTCGACCGGGTTTCGCGGCGCTGGAGCGGCAAGGCGCCGGCAAAGCCGCGTGAGGTCGGCGCATGAACCTGTCGAAGCCCTTCGTCCAGCGCCCGATCGCGACCGTCCTCTTGACGCTCGGGCTGGCGCTGGCCGGCATCGGCGCCTTTTTCGTGCTGCCGGTGTCGCCGCTGCCGCAGGTCGACTATCCGACCATTTCGGTGTCGGCCTCGCTGCCGGGCGCCAGCCCGGAGACCATGGCCAGCAGCGTCGCCACGCCGCTGGAGCGGCGGCTCGGCGTGATCGCCGGCGTCAACGAAATGACCTCGAACTCGGGCAATGGCTCGACCCGCGTCAGCCTGCAGTTCGACCTGAACCGCAAGATCGACTCGGCCGCGCGCGAAGTGCAGGCCGCGATCAATGCCGCGCGTGCCGACCTGCCATCCACCCTGCGCAGCAACCCGACCTACCGCAAGGCCAACCCGTCCGACCAGCCGGTTATCATTCTTGCGCTCACCTCGCAGACGCGCAGCCCCGGCCAGATCTACGACGCCGTCTCGAACATCGTCCAGCAGCGCGTGGCCCAGGTGCCCGGCGTGGGCGAGGTCGAGATCGGCGGCGGTTCGCTGCCGGCGGTGCGCGTGGAACTGCTGCCGTATGCGCTGAACCGCTACGGCGTCTCGGCCGAAGACGTGCGCGCCGCCATCCAGTCGAGCAACCCGAACCGCCCGAAAGGCGCGCTGGAAGCGAACGGCAACCGCCTGCAGATCTATTCGCAGGCCGACACGCCCACCAATGGCCGTACCGCCGCCGACTACCGCGACCTGGTCGTGGCCTGGCGCGGCGGCGCCGCGATCCGCCTGCAGGACGTGGCGCAAGTCATCGACGGCCCGGAAAACATCAATACGCTGGGCCTGTTCAATGGCGAACCGGCCGTGATCGTGCTGATCACGCGCCAGCCCTCGGCCAACGTGATCGAAACGGTGGACGGCGTGCGCGCGCTGCTGCCGGCGCTGCAGGCGCAGCTACCCGGTGACGTCAAGCTGCAGGTGGCGTCGGACCGCACCAATTCGATCCGCTCCTCGCTGCACGAAATCGAATTCACGCTGATGCTCTCGATCCTGCTGGTGGTGCTGGTGGTGAGCGTGTTCCTGCGCAGCGTGCGCGCCACCATCATTCCGGCGGTGGCGACGGTGGTTTCGCTGCTCGGCACCTTCGGCGTCATGTACCTGCTGGGCTTCAGCCTGAACAACCTGTCGCTGATGGCGCTCACGGTCGCCACCGGCTTCGTCGTCGACGACGCCATCGTCGTGCTGGAAAACACGGCGCGCCATATCGAAGCCGGCATGGACCGCATGCAGGCGGCGCTGGTCGGCGCACGCGAAGTCGGCTTCACCGTACTCTCGATCAGCCTGTCGCTGGTGGCGGTGTTCATTCCGCTGCTGTTCATGGGCGGGCAGGTGGGACGCCTGTTCCGCGAGTTCGCGGTAACGCTGTCCGCCGCCGTCATGATTTCGCTGGTGATCTCGCTGACCACCACGCCGATGATGTGCGCCTGGCTGCTGAAAAAGGGGCACACGATCGAACGCCCGCCGGGGCGCCTTGCGCGCTGGTCCGAGGCCGGCTTCAATCGCCTGCTGCGCGTGTACGAGCGTTCGCTCGACTGGGCGCTGGGCAGCATGGCGCTGGTGATGGTGATCCTGGTGTTCGTGGTGGGACTGAACGTCTACCTGTTCTCGGCGGCGCCGAAAGGCTTCTTCCCGCAGCAGGACACGGGCCAGATCAGCGGCGGCATCCGCGCCGACCAGAGCATCTCGTTCCAGGCGATGCAGGCCAAGATGAAGCAGCTGGTCAACATCATCAAGCGCGATCCGGCCGTGAATACCGTGGTCGGCTTCACCGGCGGCGGCCGGGCCGGTGGCGGCTTCATGTTCATCGACCTCAAACCCGCCTCCGAACGCACGGATAAAGGCCAGGCCGTGATCGCGCGCCTGCGTCCGCAACTGGCGCGCGTGACCGGGGTCTCGCTGTTCCTCAACCCGGTGCAGGATTTGCGGATGGGTGGGCGCTCCAGCAATTCGACCTACCAGTACACGCTGAAAAGCGACAACGCCGAAGATCTGAAAGCCTGGGCCGGCAAACTGGCCGACGCCATGAAGCGCCAGCCGCAGCTGGTCGACGTCGATACCGACCAGGCCGAGAACGGCGTCGAGATGTTCGTCACCATCGACAAGGACAGCGCCGCGCGCCTGGGCATCAACACGCGCGACGTCGACAATGCGCTGTACAACAATTTTGGACAGCGCCAGGTGTCGAAGATCTACGATGAGCTGAACCAGTACAGCGTGATCATGGGCGTGGCGCAGAAATATGCGCAGTCGCCCGAAGCGCTGAAGGACGTGTACGTGCCGGCGAAGCCGACGAGCGGCACGGCGCCGGCGTCGTCTACGCCCGTTGCCGCCAGCACCACCGGCGGCGCCGCCAGCGGTACCACCACAGCGGCCGGCACGCCTGCGCCGGCCTCGAACCTGACGGCCACGCGCGACGCTTCCAGCGGCTCGGCCTTATCAAACAGCGTCACCACCATGGTGCCTTTGTCCGCGATCGCCAGCTTCGCCGAAAGTTCGACCCCGACCTCGGTCAACCACCAGGACGGCGAACTGGCGACCACGGTGTCGTTCAACCTGGCCGAGGGCGCCAACCTGGACGACGGCAAGGCGGCCGTGAAGCAGGCGGAAGCCGACATCGCCATGCCGTCCAACGTGCGCGGCAGCTTCCAGGGCACGGCGCGCGCGGCCGAGGAATCGAACAAGGAGCAGCCATTGCTGATCCTGGCGGCGATCGTCGTCATCTACCTGGTGCTCGGCATCCTGTACGAAAGCCTGATCCACCCGATCACGGTGCTCTCCACCTTGCCGTCGGCCGGCGTCGGCGCCGTGCTGGCGCTCCTGATGTTCAACATGGAGTTCTCGATCATCGCGCTCATTGGCGTGTTCCTCCTGATCGGCATCGTCAAGAAGAACGCGATCCTGATCATCGACTTCGCGCTCGACCTCGAACGCGGCAAAGGCGTCTCGGCGCTGGAGGCGGTGCGCGAAGCCTGCCTGCTGCGCTTCCGCCCGATCCTGATGACGACGCTGGCCGCGGCGCTGGGCGCGCTGCCGCTGGCGATCGGCTTCGGCGAAGGCTCGGAATTGCGCCGGCCGCTGGGCATCGCCATCATCGGCGGCCTGATCGCCAGCCAGCTGCTCACGCTGCTCACCACGCCGGTGGTCTACGTCCTGCTCGACAAGCTGCGCAGCCACAAGCCCGACGAACACGAACTGGCGCGCCGTCCGATCGAGGACGAGGCGGTTCCTTCCATTTCGAAATGAGATCCTGTATGCAGACATCCACCCCGTTCCGACTGACCCTGCTGGCACTCGCATTGAGTTTGGCCGGCTGCGCCGTCGGCCCCGCCTACGTGCGTCCCGAGGCGCCGCCGTCGGCCGCCTTCAAGGAGCTCGACGGCTGGGTGCCGGCCGCGCCCGCCGACGCGCTCGAGCGCGGGCCCTGGTGGCAGCTGTTCGGCGACCCGCTGCTCGACGAACTCGTCGCCGGCGTGGAAGTCTCGAACCAGAACGTGGCCGCAGCAAGCGCCAACTATGCGCAGGCGCGCGCCGCCGTCGCCCAGCAGCGCGCGGCGCTGTTCCCGACGGTCTCGCTTAACCTGTCGGGCGACCGTTCGGGCGTGCGTTCGCAAGGCGCAGACAACAGCTATCGCCTGAACCTGGGCGGCAGCTGGGAGCCGGACGTCTGGGGCCGCCTGCGCGCGGGCGTCGCCAGCGCCCAGGCCGGGCTGGAGGCGAGCGCCGCCGACCTGGCCAGCGCACGCCTGTCTAGCCAGGGCGAACTGGCATCGAACTATTTCACGATCCGCGCGCTCGACGCCCAGAGCGCGCTATTGAGCCGCACGATCGCCGGCTACGAGCGCGAGCTGCAGATCACGCAGAACCGCTTCAACGTCGGCATCGCCGCCCGTACCGACGTGCTGCAGGCGCAGACCCAGCTCGCCAGCGCGCGCAGCGACGCCTTGACGCTGGCGCGCCAGCGCGCCCAGTTCGAACATGCGATCGCGATCCTGGTCGGCAAGGCGCCGAGCGAATTCACGCTGGCCGCCAGTCCCGAATGGCGGGTGACGGTGCCCGAGGTGCCGGTCGGCGTGCCAGCGACGCTGCTGCAGCGCCGCCCCGACATCGCCGCCGCCGAGCGCGACGTCGCCGCGGCCAACGCCGAGATCGGCATCGCGCGTGCGGCCTACTTCCCGAACATCGGCTTGTCCGGCTCCCTGGGTTCCGGCGGCAGCCGCGTGGGCGACCTGTTCTCGGCCTCGAACGCGGCCTGGTCGTTCGGCCTGTCGGCGGCGCAGTCGATCTTCAACGCCGGCGCCATCCGCGCCAGCGTCGCGGGTGCCGAAGCGCGCCAGCAGGCGGCGGTCGCGCGATACCGCCAGACGGTGTTGAACGCCTTTGCCGACGTCGAGGACCAGCTCAGCGCGACCCGCGTACTGGCCCAGCAGCAGGAGTTGCGGCGCCAGGCCTCGGAAGCGGCCGACCTGGTCGAGCAGCAGATCATGAACCGCTATCGGGCCGGGCAGGTGGGCTACACCGAAGTGGTGCAGGCGCAGGTGACTGCACTGAATGCGCGCCGCAACTTGGTGCAGGTGCAGAGCGACCGCCAGACGGTCGCCGTCGCGCTGATCCAGTCGCTCGGCGGCGGCTGGCAGGCGGGGGCCGCGCCTTGAAGTAGCGGGCCTGGTCCCCATCTCCGTTGTTCAATTACTAAAACCAGGCCCGCCATGTTCTTCTTCCGCCATCCGAAACCCATCATCGACGGCCGCGCGGTCGCCGTCCAGGTGGTGCAGCAGAAAGCCACGCAGGCCGTGTCGCGCACGGTGCTCATCGTGGAGACGCCGCCTGCATCGGCCGGCCAGCCCGAGGCGTCGCATCCTGCCCCTGCGCAGGATGCCTGTTAAGCCAGATTTTCCCAGGAAAGCAGGCTCGGACCTGTAGAGTTTGTGAAAAAATCGTCAGGGCAAGGCGCATTGTCGAAGACAGTACGAGGGTACGGCGAGACGATGCAACGCCGCCATGGCGTTTTTTTCACACACTCGTAGGGTGGGCGGCTATACCTGTTCAGTTTGCGGACCAGCGGCGTGTGCGCCGCCCACGCGTTCAACCAGCAAGAGATCTGTCGCGATGTTTCAAGGTGCGCGGCATCCGTGCAGCGTGCGCACGTGTTCAAAACAGCCCACCTTGCAGGCCGGGGCATCATTCTCGACACGAATGATCGGTGACCAGACTGGTCTTTCCCCGGAGGCCAATCCTCCTGGGCGCTGACATTATCCATAGCGGGCGTAAATACATTTACGGCAACGAATGTTGTCGAAAAATCTTACGATTATTGAATTTATATTTAATTAATGTTCATCAAGTAATTGTTTTTAAGGGGAAATTTCTTCCAGGCACAGTTTATGCTAACTAATCGTCCTGTAAGCGTTGTAACCATATCGGGCGCAGTCGGAGCAGTACCCGCACCGCACCCGACATTTTCATAAACGGTCAGGTTAGCGACCAACCCTTGGACAGGAACGACTCGATGAAACTGATGAAAAGTTTGAAAAGTGCCGCCGCCATTGCCTTGCTGTTTTCGGCAGGCGTAGCCAATGCTGCTCTGTACCAGTTCAACCTCACCGGCGATTACACCGCCAGCTGGCAGCTCAACTCCACCGTCTCGCCGGATGCTGCCGGCGAAGGTGAAGGCTTTATCCTGTGGGATGTCGAGGGTAATTTCCCAGGTTCGCTGTTTGACGTCGTCGACCTGACTTTCTACAACGCCGACATTGGCGGCGGCATGGAAATCCTTGATTTCTATAGCGATACCTATCTGCTGGTGACTGACGGCGCCCAGCTGTACACCGGTAGCGAAGAGTCCCCGACCTTCCGTCTCGGCACCTTCGGCATGACCGAATTCGGCGGTACTGGTACCTACACGCTGACCATAACCAACCTCGACGCCGGTCCTGGCCCGGGTCCTGACCCTGATCCAACCGACGTGCCTGAACCGGCAACCGCCGCCATGCTGCTCAGCGGCCTGGGCATGCTGTACGCTTCGCGCAAGCGTCGCCAGGGTAAATAAGGTTTTGCTCCAGCCGGTGTGTGCACATCGGCTGGGGACGCGTATCGATCCCTCCGCGCCCGTCTCCACGGGCGCTCAGTCAGCAGTGACATCCGCGCATCCGCCGCAATCGACACCTCCTTGACGCTTCAGCGAGACCGCTCACGCCGCCGCAGCAACTGCCAGCCGAGCACGCCGAGCGCCAGGCCGGCGCCAACTGTCAGCGCAGTGTTGGACTGCGGCTGCGTCTTCAGTTGGCCGCTGTGGATGCCGCTGACGCCGTCCTGTGGTGCGTACAGTGCGCCGGCGGTGTTGCCGGTCCGGTCGGCCCGTTTCGACCAGCTGTCCATGAAGCGGCCCAGCAGCAGCGCGGGCAGGGGCGCGGCCAGTTCGCTGATCTTCATCAGCGCCGCCGGCGCGCCGACCACGGTGGTGTCGCGCGGCTGCCGGGCCAGGGCGACGACGGCATCGGCCACTTTTTCGGGCGCCAGCGTGCCGGGCGGGTAGGACAGTTTCGCGCCCGTGTAATTCGCCGCGTGCCGGAAGCCGGGCGTGTCGACAAAGGTCGGATAGACGTCGCAGACGTGAATGTCCGGATGCGCCTGCAGTTCTGCACGCAAGGCTTCGCTGAAGCCGCGCAGGCCGAACTTGCTGGCCGCATAGGCCGCGGAATAGGGCGAGGCGACGAAGCCGCCAAAGGAAATCATGTTCACCCAGATGCCGTGACCCTGGCGCAGGAACACCGGCAGCACCGCGTGGGCGTCATGCATGTGGCCCAGCAGGTTGGCCTCGATCACGCGCCGGTGGTCGGCCAGCGGGACCTCGTCATACTTGCCGACCACGCCGATGCCGACGTCGCTGAACCACAGGTCGATCTCGCCGAGGATCTCCTGCGCCTCGGTGGCGAGGGCGCCGACGGCGGCGGCGTCGGTCACGTCGACGACGCGCACTTCGGCGCTGCCGCCGGCGTCGCGGCACCGGCGCGCGACGTCGTCGAGTCCTTCCTGGCCGCGCGCGGCGAGCACCAGCATGGCGCCGGTCCTGGCGAAAGCGATCGCGGTGGCGGCGCCGATGCCGCTGGAGGCGCCGGTGATGACGACGCGGGTGGTGGTTGTTGGGATCATCGTGCTTGCCTTGTGAGTTGTCGGTTCGTGCAAGCCCATGTTGCCCTAACTACCGGGTTCGAAGGCGCACGACTCGGCCCGTTCCTCCCGCCGCGCCCAGCGCTGCGCCAGCACCGCGCACACCATCAGCTGGATCTGGTGGAACAGCATCAGCGGCAGGATGATCATCCCCAGCGCCGACGGTGCGAACAGCACCTTCGCCATCGGCACGCCGCTGGCCAGGCTTTTCTTCGAGCCGCAAAACACGATCGTGATCTCGTCTTCCTTCGAAAAGCCGAGGCGGCGGCTGGTCCAGGCGGCCAGGCCGAGGGCAATCGCCAGCATCACGCAGGACAAACCGATCAGCGCGGCCAGCGTGGCGCCCGAGATGTGCTGCCACAGCCCCTCGGCGACCGATTCGCTGAAGGCCGTGTACACTACCAGCAGGATCGAACCCTGGTCGACATAGCGCAGCAGCGGCTTGTGGCGGTCGATGAAGGCGCCGATCCAGGGCCGCAGCAACTGGCCGGCGATAAAGGGGAGCAGCAACTGCTCGACGATCTTCCAGACCTGCGCTAGGCCCGAGCCGCCCGCGCCCTGCGCGCCCTGCAGCACGAAGGCGCTGACCAGCACCGGCGTCAGGAAGATGCCGAGGAAATTCGAGGCCGAGGCGCTGCAGACGGCGGCGGCCACGTTCCCGCGCGCCAGCGCCGTGAACGCGATCGAGGATTGCACGGTGGAGGGCAGCACGCACAGGAACAGGATGCCCATCGTCAGTTCGGGCGTGAGCACCATCAGCGCCAGCGGCTGGATGGCCAGGCCCATCAGCGGGAACATGACGAAGGTACAGGCCAGCACCAGCAGGTGCAAGCGCCAGTGGGTCAGTCCCGCCACCAGCGCCTCGCGCGACAGCTTGGCGCCGTGCAGGAAGAACAGCAGGCCGATCGCCACCGTGGTGACGTCGCCGAGGACCAGCGCGGCCTGGCCGCTGGCCGGCAGCAGGCTGGCCAGCAGCACCATTCCCATCAGGCCGATGGTAAAAGGGTCCAGCGCCAGGCGGCGCAGCAGGGTGGAGAAGGAAGAGGCGATACGTCCCATGGTGTCATCCGGCGGCGAAACGGCCATTCTAGCCCGAGCGCGACCGATGCGTGGCTGGCCGTGGATGCTCGCCTCCAAGGTTCGGTTTCAACACGCGCACTCATGTATTGACGCCGAAAAATCGTTTTCCGGCGCTCCCCAACCGGGCTATACTCCCCGCTTGAATTTTTCTCAACCGGGGTCTACCTTGTTCAAATCGCTCGTTCTTCCTGTCCTGCTGCTGGGCACCGCGGCCAATGCCGTGGCCGACGAAGGCCAGTGGCAGCCGCACCAGCTGCCGCAACTGAAATCCGAACTGAAACGCATCGGCATCACGATGCCGGCCGAGAAGCTGGCCGACCTGTCGAAGCATCCGATGAGCGCGATCGTCTCGCTCGGCGGCTGCTCGGCTTCGTTCGTGTCGCCCGATGGCCTGGTGGTCACCAACCACCACTGCGCCTATGGCGCCATCCAGCGCAACGCGACCCCGGAAAAGAACTACATCGTCGACGGCTTCCTGGCAAAGACCCGTGCCGAAGAACTGCCGGGCGGCCCGAACTCGCTGGTGTACGTGACCGAAAAGGTCGAAAACGTCACGGAGCGCGTGCTGAAGGACCTGGGACCTGACCTGACCGGCCGCCAGCGCAACGAGGCGATCTCGGGACGCATCAAGGCCCTGATCGCCGAATGCGAGAGCGACAAGGCGTATCGTTGCTCGGTGCCGGCCTTCCACCGCGGCCTCGAGTACTACCGCATCAGGCAGCTGATGATCCGCGACGTGCGCCTGGTGTACGCGCCGTCGGACAAGATCGGCAACTTCGGCGGCGACATCGACAACTACGAATGGCCGCGCCAGACCGGCGACTATTCCTTCCTGCGCGCCTACGTCGGCCCGGACGGCCGCCCGGCCGACCCGTCGCCGAACAACGTGCCCTATAAATCGAAGGACTTCCTGGTCGTCTCGGCCGAAGGCCTGAAGAATGGCGATCCGATCCTGCTGGCCGGCTATCCGGGCCGCACCAGCCGCTACAAGCTGCCGTCGGAAGTGCGCTTTGCGCGCGACACTGACCTGCCGGGCCGCGTGTCCACCATCACGGCCGACCTCGACGTGATTGCTTCGGCCACCAAGGGCAACCCGGCCTGGGACGTGCGCTACGCCAGCGTCGCCAAGAGCCTGAACAACGTGCTGAAAAAGAGCCAGGGCCTGCTCGACGGCTTCGCGCGCAAGGACATCGCTGCGATCAAGGACGTGCAGGATGCGGAGTTCCGCGCGTGGTATGGGAAGAACGGTAGCGGTCCCACGCTGCTGGCCGACCTCGACGCCGTGATCGCACTCGACATGGCGCTCTCGCGCGAAGAAGCCGCCTACGCCGAAGCGACCCACAGCGACCTGCTCAAGAGTGCGCGCCTGCTGTACCGCCTGGCGCAGGAACGCCAGAAGCCGGACGCCCAGCGCGACAGCGGCTACCAGGAACGCGACCTCTCGTTCATCAAGGCGCGCCTGACCCGCCTCGAACAGTCGTTCGTCACCAGCGTCGACCAGGCACGCTACGCCGCGGCCCTGAACCGCTATGCGAAGATCGGTGCGAAGCTGCATCCGCAAGGACTGGACGCGCTGGTACCGGATGCGAACGGCCTGGCTGCCCTGTACCAGTCGACCGAACTGGCCGATACCGCCAAGCGCCTGGCCTGGATCGGCCAGGACGTGAACGCCTTCCGCGCCTCGAAGGACCCGTTCATCATGCTGGCCGTGCGCATGAACGACGTCGCCAATAGCCTGGAAGAGCGCCGCAAGGAAGTCGACGGCAACCTCGACCGCACCATCCCGCAATACATGTCGGCCGTGATCGCGTACAAGAAGTCGCAGGGCAAACCGGTCTACCCGGACGCGAATTCGACGCTGCGCGTGACCTACGGCACCGTTTCGCCCTACGCGCCGCGCGACGGGCTGGTCAAGGGTCCGTTCACCACCGTCGAGGGCATCGTCGAAAAGGCCACCGACAAGGATCCGTTCCTGGTGCCGGCGGCACTCACCGAGGCGGTGAAAGCCAAGCGCTATGGCGTGTTCAAGGATCCGGTGCTGAACACGGTGCCGGTCAACTTCCTGTCGAGCGCGGACACGACCGGCGGCAATTCCGGTTCGGCCATCATGAACAAGCGCGGCGAACTGGTCGGCCTGAACTTCGATTCGACCTATGAATCGATTACCAAGGACTGGTACTTCGACACCGCGATCACGCGCGCGATCCACGTCGACATCCGCTACATGCTGTGGGTGATGAAGGAAGTCGACCATGCCGACAACCTGTTGAAGGAAATGACGATCAAGTATCCGAAGAAGTAATTCGGATATTGGTCAGAGCAAGCCGCGGCCGGAGAAATCCCTCGCGGCTTTTTTGTAGGGTGGACGGGTCCTCCCGTCCACGCGGCGATCGTCAGCGGCTCCGTTGTCGGGCTCGATGATCTCGCTGTCAACCCGCGTGGACGGGGAACCCGTCCACCCTACGCGAAGCGAATGTCGCCGTCCATGTGACGGTGAACCTGCGGACAATCCTGTCCGATTTCGGGCAACCGGCGAAAAAAAACCGCGGCGTGGGGCGCCGCGGATGCCGGGCAGGGTTGCAGTGCGGGTCAGTGCGCTGCCGCCGTGCCGATATGCTTGCCGAGGAAGGCTTCGAGCTTTTCGTAGAACGCGGTGCGGTTGGCCGTGTCGTAGAAGCCGTGGCCTTCGTTCGGGGCCAGGAACCATTCCGGCGGACGGCCGGCGGCGATCAGGGCGGCGCGCATCGATTCGGCGTGCTCGACCGGCGTGATCTTGTCGTTGCCGCCGTGGACCAGCAATACCGGCGACTTGATCCGGGCCGCTTGCGCGATCGGCGAATTGCGCGTCAGTTCCTCGCGGTCGTCGCCGACATATTTGCGGTAGAAGCTGGCGCGTACCGTGTCGTGGCGGTTGTTGCTCGGCTTGGCCAGCAGTTTCAGGTCGTAGGCGCCGACATAGCCGACTGCGCACTTGTACAGGTCGGGCTCGCGCGCGGCCAGCATCATCGCGGCGTAGCCGCCGTAGCTCGCGCCGTAGGAGCAGACGCGGGCGCCGTCGACTTCACCCTGGGCGATCGCCCAGCGCGTGGCGTCGACCAGGTCGTCGATCATCTTGCCGGCCCATTGGCGGTAGCCCGCTTCCAGGAAGTCGACGCCGCGGCCGCCGGAACCGCGGAAGTTCAGCTGCAGCACGGCATAGCCGCGGCTGGCGAGGAACTGCGCGTCTTCCTCGAAGAACCAGGCGTCGTAAATCCCGTGCGGTCCGCCGTGCGGCAGCACCACCAGCGGCACCTTGGCATCCTTGGCGTGGGCCGGCATGGTGAGGAAGCCGTGCAGCGCCAGGCCGTCGCGCGCCTTGAGGCTGATTGGACGGCGTTCGGCCATCTGCTCCGGATCGATCGACTCCATCGCCGAGAACAGCATGTCGGCCTTCATGGCCGTACGGTCGAACAGGTAGTACGAGCCCGGATCGCGGTCGCTGCGGACGCTGAACAGGATCAGGTTCTTGTCGTCGGTGACGTCGATGAAGTGCAGGTACTGTCCGGGAAACTGCGCGCTCAACTGCTTGTGCAGGACGCTGTCGGGATTGTTCTCGTCGAAATAGCGCACGCGCGGCAAGCCGACCGTCGAACGGGCGGCGAAGGGCATGGCCGAGGTGCCGTACATCGCGCCCGTAAAGCTGCCGACCGGATCCTCGAACAGCACCGTACGCTTGCCGGTCTCGAGGTTTTCGCGCACCAGCTTGTCCGGCTCGCCGTCCGCGGAATAGGTGGCCACGAAATCCTTACCGTCGGTGCTGAACTGGAACGGCTCGTAGCGCCGCACCTTGTCGCCGGGGAGCTTGTTCCAGCGTCCGCTGGCGTCGTCGAGGCGGAACAGCACGGCGTGGCTCTGGTCGTCGACGCCGCTGGCGAAACGCGGCTTGCCGTCCTGCTGCAGGACGAACTCGAGGTCGGGCATCGGCAGGTCGGCCATCAGGCGGCGGGTCGCCTTGTTCGAATCGATGTCGTACAGCAGGCTGTGGTTGCCTTCCCAGGCATGGCTGGTCAGGAACAGGTGGCCATCGCGCTTGCGCGACACCGCTTCGATATAGCCGTAGGCATAGTCGTCGCCATAGCGGTCGCCGCGGCTGGACGACAGGAACATCTTGTAGCCGAACAGGTATTGCGACTTGCTGCCGTCGAGTTCGGCGGAGAGGACTTCGCCGGTCCCCATCGGCGCTTCGCGCGAACCGAATTCGCGTCCCTTGGCGATCGCCAGGCGCGTCGGGCTGACCCACTGGTAGTCCAGCGGCACTTCGAACAGCGGCATCCGGATCGCGCCGGTCTGCTTCATTTCCGGCAGCTTGTAGACCATCACGACCGGCACGAAGCGGTCGTTCAGCGCGACCCGCGCCGTGATCGCAATGTGCTTGCCGTCAGGCGCAAGGCGCGGCTTGGAGTACTGGTCCTCATGCACGAATGCCGAGAGCGGCACGCTGGGCGCGGAGAAGACAGGCTGGCTCGACAACAACAGGCCGCACAGGACGGCAGAACGCACAAACATGGAACCACTCCTCGATAGACCTTCCGGCATGCAGGAAGTGTTGCCGGAACGCTATGAGTATATCGAAACAATTTCTCAAAGTTAATACGAAGTAAATAATTGTGTTAATAATTTTTTTGGCTGTGGCGCGCGATGCACAGGGGCACGCGAGCATCGCGGCCGGCGTTGTTCTTGCGCATTCGACCACGAGGCCGGATAATCCCCTGTTGACTTCGACCGTTGCGTCTCCTTCCGGCACGCGGCATTTCCCCCTGTTTCGCGTCGCCGCGATTTTCCCACGCATGAACGACAAACTCGCCTTATTCGGCTTCGCCACCACCCCGCTCGAACTGGTTTCGTTTGCCCTGGCGGCCACCACGGTAATGCTCAACATCCGCCAGAACCACTGGGCCTGGCTGTTCTCGATCGCCTCGTCCGCCACCTATGCGGTTGTCTTCTTCGATGCGCGCCTGTATGGCGACAGCGGCCTGCAGCTGGTGTTCATCGCCGCCTCCGTGTGGGGCTGGTGGCAGTGGCTGCGTGGCACGGGCGAGACCAGGCTGGTCGTCACGCGCCTCGGCCGCGCCGGCTGGGCCTGGGCGCTGGCCGGCTGGGGCGCAGCCTTCCTGGCGCTGTCGTGGTTCCTGCAGAACTATACGAATACCGACGTGCCGCACATGGATGGCTTCCTGACCGCCGGCAGCCTGGTCGGCCAGCTGCTGCTGGCCCGTAAAAAAGTCGAGAACTGGCACGTGTGGATCGTGGTCGACGTGCTGTACGTGGGCCTGTACATCGTCAAGGACCTGCACGTGACGGCGGTGCTGTATGCGGTGTTCGTGGTGCTGGCGGCGCGTGGCCTGCGCGCCTGGAGCAATATCGCGCAGCCGAAAGGATTGGCATGAGCGTGCGCCGCATCGCCGTGCTGGGCGCGGAATCGTCCGGCAAGTCGACCCTGTGCGGCGCGCTGGCGCGCCGCTACGACACGCTATGGGTGCCCGAATACCTGCGCGAATTCGTCGACACGCATGATCGCGTGCCCTTCGAGGAAGACCAGTATGGCATCGCCCGCACCCAGCGCGCGCGCGAGGACGCCGCTGCCGCCGCGGCGAACGCATTCCTGTTCTGCGACACGACGCCGCTGATGACGGCGCTCTACAGCCGGGTGTACTGGGGCAGGGTCAATGCGGAGCTGGCGCTGCTGGCGGCGACGCATGACTATGCGCTGACCCTGGTGACCGCGCCCGATACGCCCTGGGTGGCCGATGGCCTGATGCGCGAATCGGAAGCGGTGCGCCAGCAGGTGTTCGCCATGCTGGTGGCGGAACTGGACGCGCGCGGCATCCGCTTCGTGCTGCTGGAAGGGGACCTGCCGCACAGGTTGCGGCAGGTCGAGGCGGCGTTGAAGGTGCTGGTGCCGTTGTAGATACCGTCTTGACCGTCAAGCCCTACATCGCAAATTTTGGATCGTAGGGCTTACCGGAATGGACGA